>CALUUZ010000013.1 GCA_944324075.1 Candidatus Mailhella excrementigallinarum | reverse complement strand
TGGGGTGCTGCTGAGCATCGCGGCGGATGATCTTTACGGCGGCAGCGGCAAGGCCCGTGTGCACCTTGCCGACAGATGCCGTATCGTGGCGGAAGCACAAGGCATAGCCGCACAGGCCCCTGTCCGCGCACTGGCCGGTTTTTCCGCAGCCGGAGGCACGGCACGGCTGGAAACGGATCTTTCCTTCAGCGGAGATACGCCCCGGGCAAGGCTGGAAAGCCTCGGCGGAAAGGTCGACGTCAATCTTTCAGACGGCTTTCTCTCCAGCCGGAGAGGAACCCGCCTGGCCTGCTCCGAACTGGCTCTGAATATTCGTGCCAAGGGTCGGAAAACAGCCGGGGCGGATAATGGCAGACTCCCCGCTGAAACGGATTTTGCAGGCACCTGGGCCATATCCCTGAAGACTCCGGACTGGAATGCCTCCATGAGAACGGAGGCGGCCCTGACCTTCCGCATGGCCAACAGCTTGTCTATCAGCATGGCTCCCCAGAAGACAAGCCTTTCCGTGGAATGGCCGGAAGGAATATTCGCTTCTCCTGACAACGCGAAAAAAGTCCCGGCCCTGAAAGTTTCCGGTACTGGAAATGTAAGTTTCAATCTGCATGACGGTCTTCTGAAGAGTGAAAAAACGAATCTGTCCTTTCCGGGAGCGGCCATCAGAGGAAACGCCGTGCTGAGCGATCTGAACAGCACTCCTCTGCTGAGCGCCGACCTTGAAATTTCCGCCACACATCTGCGCCGGGCTGCCGCTTCCCTCGGTTTTGCCCTGCCCGCGACGGAAGATCCGGCAACATTTGCCAGCGCAAAGCTTCGTTCCCGGATAAGAATGCGAAATAACGAAATTTCTCTTGAAGACATCAAGGGCAGTCTGGACGCAAGCTCATTCTCGGGAACGGCGCAATGGAGGACATTACCCCGGCGTGAATTACGGGCCGATCTGAAATTCGATCATGTGGATCTCGCCCCCTACCTGCCCCGGGAAGAAAAAAAAGAGACACGTTCCAGCCTTCTTCCTCTGGATTTTCTGAAAAACCACGATTTGAACATAATGCTCCGCGCCACACGTCTGGATCTGTTTTCCACCCCGCTGCGGAATGTCAGTATCCCCCTCTCCCTGTCCGGGGGTTTTCTGAATATAGGCGACATCACAGCCTCTCTGGCAGGAGGAGGAAGTCTGCGCGGCGCGTTTCATGGCAGGCTTGAAGGTTCTCCACCAGAACTGAACAGCCGTTTTCAGCTTCTCCTGACCGGAGTCGATGCCCTTGCTCTCAGCAAGGCCCGCAAACAGGATACCCTGCTTGCGGGCACGGGAAACGGGCAGATGAAACTGAGCGCCCGTATGCGGCGCTGGAGCGATGCTCTGACCCTTGCCGACGGAACATGGAATTTCTCGGTCAGAGATGGATACTTCTGCTCGGCAGGCGCGGAACAGAAACCTTCCGCTGGCACAGCGCCCCGTTTCTCCCCGGGAGAAACAGGTCCCGGAGCGCGCACTTCTTTTGATATTCTTTCCGCCTCGGGGGATGTCAGACGAGGAGTCGCCGAAAGCAAAAACTTTCTGCTGCGCGGCCCCATGCTCACGGTCAGAGGTGCCGGCACGCTGAACCTTGCCACGCGCGCCATCTCGGCCGATGCCACAGCCACGCTGCTCGGCGTACCTGAAATTCCCGTCCGTATCCGGGGAACTGTGGATAAACCGGAAACATCGTACCAAATCATGGGAGCGGTCACAAACACGTTGGGAAACATCGGCTCATCCACCCTCGATCTGGTGGGCAGTGTGCTGACGGCGCCTTTCCGCCTCTTTACCGGCAAAAAAACACTGGAAGGACGTTAGAGTATTTTGCTTATGAAATGCTCTACTTCAGTCGAGCGAGGCGAGACTGAAGCCGCGACGCCCCCTCTTCTCCGGCGTCGCCGCAATTCACTTGCGGCGTATAGCTCCGGCGGCGTGAAACCTGCGGGCCAGAACATAGGTCCGGGCCGGCAGATATTTCAATCGCAAAACGTTCTAGAACTGTTCCCGAAGGTCAGGGAGGCAAGACTTCTTTCCGCTCCCCCCCCATCGCATATCAGGAAGCCGCCGCTTCATCGCCCGGAACAGCGACAATTCACTTGCGACGCATCACCCCAATCCCGGGAACATGCCGACAATGCAGAACTCTATACCGCCGCGCGCACCTTTACCGTACTCTTTTGCAGAAATCCTGTGGGATTATATGTTTCCTTGGCCTGGCGCAATCCCTCTTCACCCATATCCTGCTCGCGGTTGAGAACCATGAACTGTTCTGGCGCGTGCCGCGCGAAGGCGTTGTTTATGGCCTGATACACACCCTTGTAATCTGGCTGCACCTTCTCGAAATGCAGTACCAGACTTGTTTCGTCGAGAGGTTCGCCAATAGTAAAGGCCACCATACGGTTCTCCACATACAGAGAGCCGCCCATCAGCCCCGGCAGCCGCGCCCAGTTGCCTACCACGCGAAAAATGACATCACTTTCCGCCTGTAGGGAGGGGCTGCTGCCGCAGTCACGCCAGCGGCACCATTCCTCCTGCAGCTGCAGGACATCTTCAAGGCCGGCGGGATGTTCTCTGACGTCAAGAGTACGATAGTCGATTCCGTAGAGCTTGCGATACTGATTCACCAGATTCTTTTTCTTGTGGAATTTGTTTCCGCTCAGGGCTGCCAGTTCCTCCCGGCTGTACAGATACTCCCACTGCTCCCTGGATGGTTCGGCAGCAACCCGCTCTTCTCCCAGATGTTCCCGAAGCACTTCTGCCATCTCATCGGGAACCCGGTACAGAGTCACGCCTTCACGCAGTTCCGGATGACTTTCCCAGTCAGCTTTTCCCCAGTCTCCCACCGGGGCCCATATGCGGGGAAAGGGACGATTCTGGCGCACCCAGCACAGGTCATCGCGAAAGCTCAGGCTCAGGCCGTAATATTCAGCCCAGCCCCACAGATTTGTGAAAGTGTAGTCAGCGGAACGGCGCGGCGCAGCATGAAAAAAAGCCATATAGTCATCATACAAATCGAGTGTGACGGGAACAAAGTCAGTATTCAAATTCTCCTCCAGAAAAGAGTAAGGGGCAGGTCAGCAGAACCGCCGGTATGGCATCAGAACCTTTGGGCTTCAAAATGTTCCCGGAGTCGAAGGAACGCGACTCCGACCGCGCGTGAAAACTGCGGGCCGGAACATTCGGTTCTGACCGGCAGATGCTTCCGATAGCAGAATGCTCGCGGAAAGATTCAATGAAAAATTCGTTAACGGGTTGCCGGAACGCCGGAACGACGCATGGCGTATCCCGGCCAATCCTTGCGGAAAAAGACCCAGAGCATGGCCGATGCCTGGACTATCATGGAAATCAGCATCGCGGTGTAGACTCCGCGCGATCCCCCCCACACGATATGCGCCAGCAGCCAGGCCAGGGGCAGACGCACCAGCCAGATGCAGGACGTGTTCACCACCAGCGTGTACAGCGTGGCGCCAGCTCCGGTCATGACACCGTTGAAGATCATGCTGCCCACGGTAAACGGGGTGGAAAGGATGTTGTAGAAAAGATACGACACAATCTGTTCCTGTACAGCCTGATCCGGAGAAAAAAAACGGGCGAGAGCTTCCATGAAGAACCACATGCACGCGCCAGCCATGCTCATGCACAGCGCGCCCAATACGGTGATTGCCAGTCCGGTGCGCCGTGCCTCGGCCACCTTGCCGGCACCGAGAAGATTTCCCACCATGATGGCGGCGGTCATATTAAACGCCACGGCAGGCATGAACAACATGGACTCCACCCGGATGCCGGCGGTCATGCCAGCCAGTTCATCCACACTATCCGGCAGAGCCGCCATTATGACAAACAGGGAAAGATACCCTCCCTGCCAGAGAAACTGCGTCAACAAGGCAGGCAGGGAAACCTTGAGCAAATAGGGGGCAGCCCGGCACATCCAGGCGGCAGAAGGCAGAACACGCGGCAGCGTCAGCCCGGCATGGCGCAAGAGAAACAACAGCAGCGCCGCCCCCACGCAGACGGCAGCAAAGGTTGACCATGCGATGCCCGATGCGCCGAAAGCGGGCAGTCCCCACATTCCCAGCCCGAAACCGAGATCGCCGAACACATTGATCAGACATGCGGCGGTTACCGCAATCAGAGGCATCAGAACATTGCGGCTGGCCCTGAACAGCACGGATCCGACATTCATTATGTACTGCGCGGGCAGACCGAGCAGCAGCATATGATAGAAAAAGCGGGTGATATCTTCAAGACCGGCAGGCACATGGATCATGCCCAGCACCGTATCTCCGCCCATATACATAAAAAAACTGAGCAACAGGCCGAACAGCACGGCAAGTGCCATGACAAGCCCCGTATAGCGGCGAACACGGTCACGCCTTCCCGCTCCCATGGACTGACTTACCGCAGCCATGGCCCCAGCCCCCAGCGACATCCCAAGCACCATGAGAAACGCCTGAATCTGCGTGGAAAAACCGATTGCCGCCTGTGTGCCGGAATCAATACGCCCCGCCACCCATATATCGGTCAGGCCGATAATCATGGTACACAACATCGTCGCCGTCTGAGGCCAGACAAGCCCCCATATGACGCCGAGCGGGAGGGTTCGCAGAAAACGCCTCAATTCAAAGAGCATAGCAATGTGGACGCAAGATCTTCCAGGGTTTCGCGACGGCGAATGAGCCGGGCCGCGCCGTCTTCACCGATGAGTACCTCGGCAGGGCGCAGACGGCTGTTGTAGGTGGAAGCCATGACATACCCATAGGCTCCGGCATCGAGAGCGGCCAGAATATCCCCTTCCCGCAAACGCGGCAGGAGCCTCTTTTTGGCCAGAATGTCACCGGATTCGCAAATGTTGCCGACCACGGTCTGTTCCACGAGTTCTTCGTCGGGAACGCCTCCTTCACGGTATATTTCCATGTCATGAAAGGCGTCATACAGCATGGGACGAGCCAGCACGTTAAAACCGATATCCGTTCCGGCGTATATATTGGAGCCATTGTTCTTGACCGCATTCACGCGCCCGAGCACAAGGCCGCATTCCGCCACAACATATCGCCCCGGCTCAATATAGAAACGTCCGGCATAACCATATTCGGCGCTCCAGTCAGAAATACGGCGATGCAACAGCATGCCGAGTCCGGCCATATCCAGCCGCTTTTCACCATCATATTTATGGTAAGGAATACCGAACCCCCCGCCGAAATCAATGAGTTCCAGCCTTACTCCCTTTTCCTTCAGCCGTGCGGCCAGAGCGAGCAGCACATCCATAGCGGCGACATAGCTCTCGCCATCCATGAACAGGGAACCAATATGCTGATTGATGCCGACCAGACGCAAGCCATGTCTGGCCACAACGGCAAGAGCCTCATCCATCCGTGCAGGCTCAACCCCGAATTTGGTCTCCTTTCCTCCAGTGATCACCTTGGCGCTGTGTCCCGCGCCGATTCCCGGATTAAAACGGATCATCACCCTGCCGCCGGGATTGACGCGCCCGTAAAGCTCCAGTTGGGAGAGAGAGTCCACGCTGACAAGAAGTCCCCTGTCCGCGGCGTTCTTCAGTTCGTCAGCATCCACGTTGTTGCAGACATACAGAATCTGGTCGGGAGTGAAGCCTGCATGCAGATTAAGAAAAATCTCCCCAGGCGACATGGCATCCACTACACAGCCTTCTTCACGAATGATGGAAAGAAGCACTGGATTGGTATTCGCCTTGGCCGAGTAATTCACGTGAAAACCTGGATGCGCGGAAAGCCCTGCAAGCTCGCGGCACCGACGGCGAAGAATGTGTTCGTTATACACATACAGGGGCGTCCCGAAACGGGCCGCAAGTTCAAGCGGATTTTCCCCCCCGAAAAAATTCACCCTGTCGGTATATGAGGAACGGATATTGGGCATACATGTATTCCTGAACCGGACAAGGCCGGCATCTGCGGATAGATGAAAATCGGAGCATTCCCATGCTGAATGCTGTTTGCTCTTGATACTCCGCAACGTGACATGGTTCGGAGTACTGAACCGTTCTGCTGTTGAAAATACCTGCCAGTTCCCTGCATCTCGCCCGAAAATTTCACGCGGCACCGAATAAAAGGCAACGCGGTATCATCTGCCGTCAACACGGAATCCGTGGATGCGGAGAGCGGAGAAGATGATTGCTGCCTCACCACCAAGAACATGTTCAGGGTAAAATACTTCAGGACATTACCTACCCGGCCGTCCCGGGGCATTCTGAAAATTGCAGCTTCAGAACGCCCCGGCGGGGATGACGGAGAAAGG
Source organism: Candidatus Mailhella excrementigallinarum (assembly GCA_944324075.1). GTDB lineage: Bacteria > Desulfobacterota > Desulfovibrionia > Desulfovibrionales > Desulfovibrionaceae > Mailhella > Mailhella excrementigallinarum. The sequence continues at coordinate 82,649 of CALUUZ010000013.1, read as the reverse complement.
ATTATTTTTTCAGCCAGGGCATCATGGCGCGCAGCTTGGTTCCCACCTGTTCGATGGGATGCTCGGCATTCATGCGGCGCATAGCCTTGAACTGGGGGTAATTCATGCGGGCTTCCACCAGGAAGTCACGGGCAAAAGTACCCTGCTGGATTTCCTGCAGCACTCGTTTCATTTCTGCCTTGGTTTCCGCGGTAATCAGGCGCGGTCCGGTGCGGTAGTCACCGTATTCGGCAGTATTGCTGATGGAATAGCGCATTTTGCCCATGCCGCCTTCATACATGAGATCAACAATGAGCTTCATTTCATGCATGCATTCAAAATACGCCATTTCAGGCTGGTATCCAGCTTCCACCAGAGTTTCAAACCCTGCCTTGATCAGAGCGGTCACGCCGCCGCAGAGAACACACTGCTCGCCAAAAAGATCGGTTTCCGTCTCTTCGCGGAACGAGGTTTCAATAACTCCGGATCGGGTGCCGCCAATGCCTTTGGCATAGGCGAGAGCCTTCTGCAGCGCCTGGCCGCTGGCATCCTGCTGCACAGCCACGAGACAGGGCACCCCGCCCCCTTCCACATAGGTACGGCGAACCAGGTGACCGGGACCTTTGGGAGCGATCATGAAAACATCCACATCCTTCGGGGGCTCAATCTGGCCGAAATGAATATTGAAGCCATGCGCAAAAAGCAGAGACTTTCCAGCCCTGAGATGCGGCTTGATATCCTTCTCATAAACGGCGGCCTGATGTTCGTCAGGCAGCAGAATCATGATCAGATCAGCCTTTTCGGCTGCTTCAGAGGCGGAAACGGGTTCAAATCCATGTTCTCTTGCCAGGGCATGATTGGGGCTTCCGGGACGCTGACCGACAATGACGTTAACCCCGGAATCCCGCAGATTCTGGGCATGGGCATGGCCCTGGCTGCCGTATCCGAGAATGGCGACGGTCTTGCCTTTGAGCACCGAAAGGTCGGCATCCTGATCATAATAGGCTTTCATGAAATCCTCCGAATGATAAACCACGGCACGCAGCGAAATGCCGCAGTGCCGAACTGTAAACGGCTTCCGGTATGGAAGCCCGCGCCATCCCCGCAGCCCGCCCTTGCAGGCATAGGGAAACAACAAGACAGGAAAAGGGCCGCAGTCCGCTATTCTTCCACCTGTAACCGGCAGAAAAAATATGAGCATTTGCAGTCTTCCCGAAACGCCGACGCCACAAGGGCATTCTTTAACCGATATGGTTCCCTGTCAAGAGAAATGCTCTGTACCGCAGCGCCGTTCCGCGCCGGAACTGAACCGGCAAATCCTGCCCGCGCATTTCGGAACAGGCGCATCACGGCATGGAGTAATAATGTTGCGGCGCTCCCGCGCTGTCAAGCGATCCACTTCTCCCGCACTTAGTCCACATTCTGCAACGCACGGCGCATGGCTACAGTCCCGGTGCGGGCTATTTCCTTGATTCCGAAACGCGTCAGCAGAGTAAGAATAGCCTCCAGCTTATCGTGGGAACCTGTGGCCTCTATGGTAAACTCATTGAGACTCACATCCACAACCTTGCAGCGGAAAATATCCACAATGCGCAAAATCTCGCTGCGCTTGCTTTCCTCCGCGTTGACGCGGAAGACGACCATTTCACGCTCCACCACCGCGCTGTCGGCAAATTCCACTACCTTGATGACACTTACCAGTTTACGCAACTGTTTGATGATCTGTTCAATAATCTGGGCATCCCCATAGGTGGCGATGGTCATGTGCGAAACGGACGGATCAAGCGTGGGAGCCACATTAAGAGATTCGATATTGAATCCTCGCCCACTGAAAAGTCCGGCCACGCGGGAAAGTACCCCGGGCTCGTTTTCCACCAGAACCGATAAGACCTGACGCATGAAAGAACTCCTTGATTTCCGCATGAAGCGAAAATTGCGCGTAACCGCGACGTACCCCGCGGCTATCGGGCTGTCTGCCCCCGAAGGCGCTACACCAGCAACATTTCATCCAGAGCGGCTCCTGCAGGAACCATGGGATACACATTTTCCTCTTTGGCCACCCTTACGTCGATAATGGCGGGCGAGGGAGAAGACAGAGCCACGGGCAGGACACTGTCCAGTTCCCCGATGGTGGAAATGCGATATCCTTCCGCTCCATAGGCTTCGGCCAGCTTCACAAAATCTGGCTGCCCTTCCTCCATGCAGGTGAAACTGTAGTTGTGCTCATAGAACAGTTCCTGCCACTGGCGAACCATGCCCAGATAGGAGTTATTGAGGATCAGTATCTTGATGGGGAGCCGGTTGCATACCGCCGTCATCAGCTCCTGAATATTCATCTGAATTGAACCGTCACCGGCAATGTCGATGACCAGCCTGTCGGGAAGAGCGAACTGCACGCCGATGGCGGCAGGCAGCCCGTACCCCATGGTGCCGAGCCCTCCGGAAGTAATGAAGGTACGCGGTTCGGTGATGGTCAGAAACTGTGCCGCCCACATCTGATTCTGCCCCACCTCCGTGGTGTACACGGCTTTGCCGCCGGTAATGCGCTGCACCGCTTCGACCACCTGCTGGGGCTTGAGGCTGTCCCCGTCGCTGGAGTATGTCAGAGGCCGGGCATCATGCCACTCCCGCAACTGTCCCAGCCACGCCGCATGGGAAGCCTCCCAGTCATGCGGATTTTCCGCATCCCGGGTACGGAGCACTTCGTGCAGTCCCTCCAGAGACATGGCGCAATCGCCTACTACGGGCACATCGACTTCCACATTCTTGCGGATGGAGGTAGGATCAATATCGATATGGATAATCTTCGCCTTGGGAGCGAATGTTTCCAACCTGCCCGTAACGCGGTCGTCAAAACGCGCACCCGCAGCAATGATGAGATCCGCCTTGTTTACCGCCTTGTTGGCCGCATATGTACCATGCATGCCCAGCATGCCAAGGAACAGAGGATCGTCCCCCGGAAACGCGCCCAGTCCCATCAGAGTGGACGTTACGGGAATGGAAAAGTCGTGCGCAAGAGCGCGCAGTTCTCTGGAAGCGTCGGAACTGATGACGCCCCCCCCCGCCAGAAGAAGAGGACGCTCTGAAACCGCCATGAGCTCGGCGGCACGGCGCAGTTGATTGAGATTTGGACGATAGGTTGGATTATAGGAGCGCATGCGTACTTCTTCCGGCCAGACAAACTCGGTACTCTGCGTCATGAGATCCTTTGGAAAGTCAATCAGTACAGGGCCGGGACGTCCGGAACGGGCCAGATGAAACGCCTCGCGCACGGTCAGCGCCAGTCGCTTCAGATCCTTGACCAGGAAATTATGCTTGGTGCAGGGACGCGTGATGCCCACGATATCCACTTCCTGAAACGCGTCGTTTCCGATGAGATGAGTATGTACCTGCCCGGTGATGGCTACAACGGGGATGGAGTCGGCATAGGCCGTGGCCAGACCTGTCACGATATTCGTGGCCCCGGGGCCGGATGTCACCAGACATACCCCCACCTTGCCGGACGCACGGGCATACCCGTCTGCAGCGTGGGCAGCGCCCTGTTCGTGCCGCACCAGTATATGCCGAAGAGTCTCATCCCGGTTAAGGTCGTGATAAATATCCAGCACAGCCCCACCGGGATAGCCGAAAACAATATCCACACCCTCTCGCTTCAGGCATTCAAGCAGAATGCGCGCTCCTGTCATCTTCATGTGACCCTATCCTCAAGGCAAGAAGAAAAGTCTCCCGCATATGTACAAATACACGGAAAACCCTGACAAAATATCTTAATGGGAAAAAAGTTCCCTACTCTCTTCCCCCGCTGCGGAAAACTTCCGCCTCTCCTGTCAGGAGACAGACTCTTTTCCGAAAAACCGGAAGATATTTTGCAAACGCTCTATTTAGGCCCCCGGTTGACGCTTTACCCAGGAGACACACTGTCTGCGCGGACAGAGCGGCAACATGTGCGCCGCAAAGGCAGCCAGTGCCCGCACGGGCGAACGTCAACATGCATTTACAACTGGCTTGAGCCTTCGTGCGGCTTCACTGCCCGAAGGCTCCGCTTCGCGTGACGCGGGGGGGGCGCAGCCTCATGGCTCGCTGACGCCCGCACCTCTGGCGGTCAAGGCCAGCCTCAACTCCACGCCATAAACAGAGCCGTTGCGAAAAAAACAGCCCGCGCGCCGGGAATCCGCCGCGCGGGCATCGACCGCTTACATATGGCGGTATTTGTCGAGCATGACATGCAAGCGTGTCTTGCCGTCAAGCTTCTGCTTTTTAAGAGCCTTTACCTCCTGCTCTTCCGCGGGAGTCTTGAACGGCTTGGCTTCCAGCTTTTCCAGCTGCTTTTCATAGAGCATATGCTCTTCCCACAGGGTCTTCAGTTCAGGATCGGCGGAGGCATACTTTTCAAGCAGTTCGAGATCTTGTGCTTCCATGGGGCAGACTCCGATGTGTTGGGGTTATTACCTTGAGCCGCAAGTCAGCGCGGCCCTTTCCCTGTTTTGCCGCTGAAAAGCGACGCCCGAAAATATTCCGTACGTCGTCAGCGATCCTTTCCATGAGCGATCACAACCCCCTTCCAAACTGGTAGAGAGACGTAACCACCACACCATTAAAAAGCTGAAGAATCAAGAGTACCATCAAGGGTGACAAGTCAAATCCATTGATGAATACAAAGGGGAAACGCTTGCGAATACGATAATATAGAGGCTCCGTCAGAGAACGCAACACACGTACGACAGGATTATACGGATCGGGATTTACCCACGACAGCAGTGCGGAAATGACAATGACAATCGTATACAGGTTAATGACGGTTTCCAAAAGTCTGGCCACTGTCATCAAAAGATTGCCCACTACGAACATGCATCCTCCCATGAACCTGTTGTCATTGAAATTCCCGCTGCCTCCCTGAAATCCGCATCAGCAGATCTTCAATCAGCAACAGAAATAAAATGAAACAATCCGCAGCAATTCCAGGCCCCGGATTCTTCCTGTCTGCAAGACAGGCCAACTCTGAAACTATCGTTCCCCAGTACTTTCAAATGAAAATACTTCCAAGGATATTCCTTCAGTCACTATCCAGCAGAATTTCACCCGCCGCATATTTTGTCAATGCCGCAAGGCTGATAAGATTTCAGCAACGGCACCGCAACGCCTTGATTCCCTCGCGGAACAACACGTCGATTCTGTCCGGCGGCGTCACACTCAACACCATTCCCACTCCAAAACTGGGATGCTCCACCAGTGAACCGAGAGCAAACGCTCCATCCATGGCATACGGTTTCGGCATGCCGGGATTACGAGCCATCGCTTCCTGCCATTGATGCTCCAGTTCCTCACGCAGCTTTACACTCTGCTGTTCCGCACGGCTGAGCTTCGCAGGCCGGGGAACGGTACCTGTTCCGGCCCCGGAAGCTGCAGCCAGCTCAACCCGGGTTCGCGCACTGCTGCGGTTCAACACGGCCTCTCCGCGCTCCTGTCCTGACTGAACGCGCAAGGGGCGTTCCTTAACTGGACGCGCCTTGTTTTCTGCCGGATAATACTTGTGCACGCTGCCGCATGCACAGCATTCTACCTTGGCGACTTCACCGTCAAGTACAACAACGATGATATGCCCCGTTATATCGCGGCAGCGCGTACAGCGGGCTTCAATTCTCTGTCCTGGTGAATAAGATGCCATTGTCCTTTGTCCTTCTCCATAAAAATAACTCCGTTCCGAATCTAACCGGATGAGGCGGGTTAGGCAAGCGCCCCGTTCCGGACGCAGCAGTTTCAAAGGAAAGTGGCAAGAGGAAATGACTGCGGAAAGCCATGAAGCGGTGTCTGCTTTGTTCTGCCGGATGGAGCCGCTGATTTGTACTGCGACCTGCCCGCAATTTCCGGGCCTGCCGACTTTGCCGGCAACCTCGGAAAACGCTTTCATCAACGTTTGCCTACCCGTAACTTTACGAACAGAAATCAACTCTGCATGGAGAAGCAATGCGTGGACAACTATTGAAAATCAATGAAGAAAGAGCCGAACTTATCTCTCTGGAAAACCGTATGGAACTGCCGGTGGACGGAAAAGGGCAGAACGGTCCGCTGTTCTGGATGCATCTGGAACATTCCAGTTCTGAAGAATGGGAAGATATTCTGACAATGCTGAAACTGAGCAGTGATGACAAGGCCTGCGCCATGCAGACCCGCCACTTTCCCCATGCGGCAGGACTGTCAGCCGGAGGCATTGTCCTGCGCATGCCGCTGCGCATTCCCGGCAAAGGCATCAGCGCCAATGCGATACAATACCTTACCGTAGTTATGCTTCCCCGCCTTTTGATCAGCAGAATCCAGGGACAGGCACTTGTTCTTGAAAAAGCGGGAAAACGTCTCCAGGAAGATGAACATCCCGTCATCACATGCTCCGCAGAGCTTTTCCTTTACCTCCAGGAAGCCATATTGGAAATGGAAATCAATAATCTGCTGATCGCCCGCAACGGCGTCGAACATCTGGCATCTGCGGCTGAAACCGATCTGAACAAACTGGATGCCCGCAAACTTGCCCGATTTCGCCGCAGGGTAGGGCATCTTGCGGGACAGGTCGAAGAAAAGCTGTTCTGTCTCACCCTTCTTGCAAGTCTTCTGGCCCGGGACAGGACCTTCGGCCCCATGCGCTCCGGCATAACTGAACAGATTGACGCTCACAACCATCTTCTCCGCAGTCTGCAGCGCGTTCAGGAGCGCATCAATGAACTCATGCAGCTGGCGGATTCCCATTCCCGGGAACAGGCGGAACAACGGCTGAGAGTACTGACCATTATCTCCGGAGTCTTTATGCCTCTGACCTTCATCACCGGATTTTACGGTATGAATTTCCCTCGCATGCCATTCATGGAAAGCGAATGGGGATTCCGGTTCATAGTATGCGGCATGCTTGGTCTGGGGATCGGACTTCTTGTCTTTTTCCGCAAACGAGGCTGGTTCAACTGAAATTCCCTGTATAAATACTCCAGAGCATTCCTGAAACCGGCCCATCATGTCGCAACTACATTACGACGATATGGGAACGGAGCATCATCGCTCAACCCCCGACAGGCATACCCCTCCAGCAATACAGAAAAATTCTCGACACAATTATGCAACAGAACCAGTTGAATATATTTCCAGTTTATTCTCTCTGCCCCAATTCTGCAAACATGGCATTCATTTCTTCCCGAATGACGCGAGCTGCTGCTTCTGCAGCTGCCTTTTCACTGGAAACCTCCAGTTTTTCCAAACGACTTTCAAGAGTGATAATACGATTTTCAAAATTGACAAGTTCGTTGACCATGCCTTCCACATAGGGCGGAGTGTTGCTCTCACTCAACAGCTCCCGCACCACAACAGTCCTTATCGCCTCCTCATCCGGCTCTGCCGCGGCCCTTTCAGAAGCGAGCGCCTGTCCCAGTTCATCCAGACGCGAATCAACAGTGTCCAGACGTTCCATCAGTCCTGTGACACAGGACGGCGTATTGCTCTCATTCTGCAGCTCCCGCACCACAACAGTCCTTATCGCTTCCTCGTCCGGCTCTGCCGCAGCCCTTTCAGAAGCGAGCGCCTGCCCCAGTTCATCCAGACGCGAATCAACAGTGTCCAGACGTTCCATCAGTCCCGTGACACAGGACGGCGCATTGCCCTCATTCTGCAGCTCCCGCACCACAACAGTCCTTATCGCTTCCTCGTCCGGCTCTGCCGCGGCCCTTTCAGAAGCGAGCGCCTGCCCCAGTTCATCCAGACGCGAGTCAACAGCATCCAGACGTTCCATCAGTCCCGTGACACAGGACGGCGCATTGCCCTCATTCTGCAACTCCCGCGCCACAACAGTCCTTATCGCTTCCTCGTCCGGCTCTGCCGCGGCCCTTTCAGAAGCGAGCGCCTGCCCCAGCTCATCCAGACGCGAGTCTACAGCATCCAGGCGTTCCATTAAAGAGGCCGCCGCCACTGCTTTCTCCTGCTCATCCGCCAGACGGGATTCCAGTTCCGATATGCGCGCGACGGCAGCAGCAAGAGCGGTATCACACGCCGTCTTTACGTCCGCCAGTTCCCGGGCAAGCGACTCCAAATTGAGCTTTTCCTCTTCCGGCCCCTTCGCCTGCTGCGCAGACATGATTCCTTTTTCAGCGTTCCCTGCCGAAACATGGCCCTTACCCCGCGTGGAGAGCATTTCTTCAGGGTATTCCTCCACTATGGAGACGGGAACGGAACCTTTTTCGTCACTCTCAGAAGCTGCACGAGGCTCATCCCTCTTTTCCGGCTCATTCGCCATCAGGGAATCCAGAAGCTGATCAAGATCCGCCAGACCGGACTCTTCTTCCATCTCCTGTTCGTCTCCCTTCAGCGATGCGTCAAAAACCACCTGATTTACTCCGCCTTCCGCTTTTGATGAAGGCAGAACTTTCTCTGTCAGCGCACTCTCCCGTTCCTCAGATATTGCGTTTCCCCCGGGAACAACGGCATCCGCCCCGGGCATCTCAAGTGAATCCAGCAGACTGTCCAGTTCATCCATTGACAGTTCTCCGGAGGAATCCCCTCCGGACGGAGGAGTAACGGAAGAGACTTTTTGACCAATTTCCGGATTCTCCTCACCTGGTTCCCTTTTGTCAGACTCATCGGAAAGCCTTTCCGAGCCGGCATCTCCCAGAGAGGCAAGTAGCGAATCCAGATCATCAAGACCTATTTCCCCTGTTTCCTCATCATCTGCCGGCACTTCAGAAGAAGGAGAAGGCTCGATGTCCCCCACAATATCCTGAAGCAACGCATCGAACTCTTCATCATCTGCCACAGCGTCCGCAGTATTTGCCATGGATACGGTGTCCACTCTCTCGGGACCTTCTTCTACCGAAGCAGAAACACCGTCCCTTCCATCCTGCTGATTAACCACGGCATCGAGCAACGAATCCAGATCAAACTCGCTGCTCAGATCCTCCTCCGGCACATCGCTGTTCCCGCTGCCACGCAAATCGGCCATCAGAACATCAAGAGAAGCCTCTTCCGCTTTTTCCCGTCCAGACTCCGCAATCGTGCTGTCCTTCCGGGAAATATCCCCTACTGGAATCTCTCCCCTCTCCACAATATCCGTCAAATCAATGATTTCGTCGGCATCCGGAGCGGAGGCATCGGAAGGAGCGACAACGTCAACGGCAGCACGCCTGAATTCGTCCGGGCTTTCCATATGATCCTCGTTAGAGCATTTTGTGATTGAAAGTATCTGCCAGCCAGGATTCCAAATTCTGGCGCACAGGTTTCACGCCTGAAACCGGAACTTAACGCCCCAAGTGAATTGCGGCTACTCCGGCGGTGCGGCGAAGTCTCGCTCCGCTCGACTTCGGGAGCAACTTCAAACTGAAATTGCTTAAGGGAAAAGTTCAGACATCCAAGTCAAAACATGGTCAGACTACACATAAAAGGCACGCCAGGCAAGTGAACCGGCATTTGCGCCATGAGCGGCCTCTCATACTGCCGCAAAACAAAAACGGGCGGAAGAAATATCCCGCCCGCGGCAACCTGAAATATGTACAGAACTAACTTTTAGGATGGCATGAAGAGCCAATACAGGAGGTCATGGCCTTTTTCTTGTCAGGCATCTGCTTGACCACCTCAGTATGGCAGCTCATACAGGAGTGATATGGCGCGGCAATTTTACGGTCGTGCGCAATACGGTAATAGCTGTGTTCGCTCTTATCCTTCGCGCCCAGCACGTCATGACAGCCGGCAGTGGAACATTTCTGATAGTTTTCCTTCCCGGCGACCTGATGATGGCATGCTCCGCATTCGAGCTTGCTGTGTTGGGCATGGTCAAATATCACCGGCTTCTTGGTCAGGGACATGGTAAGAGGCCCGGAAGGAACGGCAGGCTGAGCGGCAAGCGCGGGAGCAGTCAACACAGCGGCAAGCAGGGTACCGCACCCGAAAAGAAGCAGCTTCTTCATGCTGAACTCCTTTGGCGTCATGACGACGCAGGTCGAAAAAACAACGCCGAAGGCCCGAAAAGCCTCCGGCGGAGCCTCAGTTCTTGGGATGACAGGCGGAACCGGAACAGGCAGTCAGAAGCTGCTTCTTCTCCGGCCTTGTCTTTACTACTTCATAATGACAGCTCAGGCAGGAATTGTATCCTTCCGCCACATCACGGGCATGAGCAATGCGATAATAGCTGCTTGAACTCTTGTCGCGCGGATCAAATTCATCATGACATCCCGAACTGGAACAGGCCATGACAATTTCCTCTCCGCCAACAAGGTGATGACAAACCGTACACTGCTGTTTGACATCCAGCGCGAGAGGAGGAAAGTGCCTGGGCATGGTGGAATGACATTCCGCACAGTTGGGGGTGGTGTGAATCTTGTGGGGAAACATTACCGGCTTCTTGGTGCGAGCCATCTTCACAGGCTCCTGCGGCATGTCGGGCTGCTCGGCGAAGGCGGGCATGGCCATGGAGACAGCGAAGAACGCGCCCAGGCCGAGTGTCAGCAGCTTTTTCATGAAATCCTCTCCTCCTTGGAAACGACTCAAATGAAGAGTCCGGACGAACCTGAAATCAGGTGGAACAACGCAAAGCAATGTACAGGATGATAGCCCTCTCACCATCATTAAGTCAAGGGGAGCCGCCGTCTTTGAACGGCTGCTCCCCTGCCGAGGCACTCCCGCTTCATGATCACATTCCCTCAGGATACCTCTGAAACAACTCTCCGAAAACTTTATTTCAACATTTCCTATTCAGTCTCCATTCTCTGAATCAGGGCGGGATTAAGAACGCGGATATCGGCCTTGCCGTACAGCAGCGCGACAAAATTCTGGAACAGTACGGAAGCCCGGCTGCTGTCAAGCTGACTCAGAAACATGGGTTCAGCCGCCTTCCACTCTTCCGCCGAAGGCTCTTCCACGGCGGCAAGGCGCACCAGAACCGCTCCATCTTCCATGCGCCATGGTTCAGCATTCCATTTGGCCCCGGTAACGGCATTCTTTCCCTCTTCGGAAAATACGGCTCTCGCCATGTCCATATTAAACCCGAGTCCGGGAACATTGCCGTCCCGCCCGAAGAACTCCGAACGCTTCACGCGCTCCAGCAACGCGGCATCCAGACCTTTCGCTGCCGCACTTCGAGCGGCGTCCATGGCGGCCTGCATCGCCTTTTCCCTGGTCAGTTCCGCCACAAGTTCAGTCCTGACCTCATCCAGAGGACGAGTCATGGCGGGGACGGATTCCGTCACCCGGATTACCAGCGTCCCCTTAAGCGTCGCAAAAGAGGAATCCACCACTGTGCCCGGGGGAGTGCTCATGACAGCCTGTACATCAATGGGACGCAGCCCAAGAGACTGTGTCAGTTCTTCGGCGCTTTCCAGTCCGGTTTCCACCGCCTGCAACCCCGCTCGCGCGGCGGCGGCATTCATGTCACCATTTCCCAGGGCAGCGGCAAGAACAGCATCCGTCTTTGCCTGCAGAGCTTCAGTTGCTGCATCTACGGCCAGAGCGGCACGGAGTTCATCTTTCACCTCATCCAGCGTCCGCTGCTTGGCGGCCTGCTTTTCCTCCACCTTAATCAGGTGAAAACCGAACTGTGTCCGCACCGGCGCCGAAAGTTCCCCTTCGGCCAGGGCAAATGCGGCATCAGCAAAAGGCTTGACCATCTGTTCCCGGGTGAAGAAGCCAAGATCTCCGCCCTGCGCGGCGCTGGGATCCTGTCCGTATTCCTTCGCGGCATCGCTGAAATCCAGCCCTTCACGTATTTTTGCCGCAACCTCATTGATGCGTTCCTCCGCCTTTTTCACCTCCGCTTCCGGAGCCTCTTCACCGACACGGATCAGAATATGTCGGGCATGTATCTTTTCCGGCTCGGCGAACTGGGCCTTGCGTGCATCATAGGCTGCAGCGACGGCTTCGTCGCTGACAGAGGAAGGTTCAGCCATTTTCTCCGGATCAAGCAGGACATATTCCAGCTTCACCCGCGCGGGCAAGGCATAGCGGGAAGCTCTCGCCTCATATGCTGTCCGGACTTCCGCATCGGAAGGAGCGGAGACCGCGCTGTAGTCGGAGATCGGGAACAGAATATAGTCCACCCTCCGCTTTTGCCGCTCATACATATACCGCAGACGGGCTTCCTCCGGCGATCCCCAGGCTCCGGCAGTCAGCAGCTTCTGCAGCTTTTCCGGGAGCAGGTCTTCCCGGAGTCCGGCTTCAAACTGCGCCGGAGTCAGACCGGAAGCCTTGAGTACACGAAGATACTCATCCTTGTCGAATCTGCCGTCCTTATCAAGAAAGTACGGCATCTCCTGCACGGCAAGACGCAGCTCATACGGGCTGATCTCAAGACCAATGCGCCCGGCTTCCGATTCCAGCAGTTTCTTCATCACCAGTTGCTGGAGTACCTGCTGTTCAAGCTGAAGCCCCTTGAGGAGTTCAGGTGTCAGATCGGGATAGCTTGCCCGCAGGTTCTGCTCCATTGAGCCATATGCCTTTTGGAATTCGATTTCCGTGATGTGCATGTCGTTGACAGTGGCGACATAGCCCTTGGGGCCGGTATAGGAACCTATGCCCCAAAACACGAAGACGAGGATAATGATGCCAAACGCCAGTTTGACTCCCCAGGACTGGGCGTTGGCGCGGATGCCGTCAAGCATGGTGACTCCCTTGAATGGTATGTTTGCCAACCGGCTCCAGCAGCCGGTCACTATATCGTTTTGAGAGCATCTTTCAGCAGAAGCGTCTCCCGTCATGACTCCCGTTCCCCAGCAGGGGATCAGCTTCTTCATCGGCTCCCACACTGCGGGAGGATGGCAGCATGGGAAACGGGGACAGGAGGACTCGCGCCATTCAATTCCGTGAACAGCGCCAGCTCCTCCTGTTTAATGCCGGGAATCCCCTCCTGTGCGCACCCTGTTCAGCAGGCCGCCCGCCCGGATGGTTTCCAGTTCGGCGGAAGACAGGTCATTGCGAACGCGTACCACTGTGTCTGCCGCGGCAATACCCATTTCTCCTCCCGGGAAGAGTTCCGCGAATGAAAAGCGCAGAATCCCGCCACAGTGCAGCATCTCGTAATCAGCGGGAGCAACGAAGGTCAGGGGCAGAATGCCGAAATTAATCAGGTTCGCCCTGTGAATACGAGCGAAAGACCTGGCAAGCACCACCCGGATGCCAAGATGCCGCGGCGCAAGCGCCGCGTGTTCGCGGCTGGACCCCTGTCCGTAATTCTCCCCGGCAAGGATAACGCCGCCTTTCCCCTTGTTCCGCGCTTCTTCGGCGCGCCGGACAAAATCGGCATCCACCCGGCTGAACACATATCGGGAAATGGCAGGCACGTTGGAACGCAGTGCGGTAATTTCCGCCCCGGCGGGCATGATATGATCCGTGGTGATGCCATCGCCGACCTTGAGCACAACTTCTCCCTCAAGCTGATCCTCCAGCGGGGAAAAACGTTCCAGCGCAACAATATTCGGACCTCGCACGATCTCGGGGCGAGAGTCCCCCTCCTCCTGAGGAAAGATAAAGTGCCTGCGGCTGTCCGGTATGCATGCAGGGAAAGGAACCCGGGCAGGGGCTTCTCCCCATGTCACGGGATCGGTAAAACGCCCCGCCAGAGCGCACTGGGCCGCAACCGCCGGACTCGCCAGATATACCTGGGCATCCCTGGTCCCGCTCCTCCCTTCAAAATTCCTGTTGAACGTGCGTACGGAAACACCGCCGCTTACGGGAGAACTGCCCATGCCAATGCAAGGTCCGCACGAACATTCCAGTACGCGCGCGCCGGAGTCCAGCAGACTCATGAGCGCACCATCCTCCGCCAGCATGCCGAGCACCTGACGCGAACCCGGGGATACGCAGCAGTCAGTCGTGGAATTTACCCTGCGCCCCTTGAGAATATCAGCGAAAAGACGCAAATCGGCGTAGGATGAATTGGTGCATGATCCCACAGCAACCTGATCAACATGCAGTTCAGGCAAAGATGCCGACAGTTCCGCCACACTCACAACTTTGTCCGGCATATGCGGACAGGCAACCAGAGGACTCAGCGCAGACAGGTCAATTTCCAGTTCCTCGTCATACGCCGCGTTTTCGTCAGCGGACAGTTCGCTCCATTCATCCTCCCGCCCCATACTGCGGAGAAAGTCCAGCGTCCGCTCATCAGACGGAAAAACCGACGCCGTCGCGCCAAGCTCGGCTCCCATGTTCGCGATCGTCGCCCTCTCCGGCACTGACAGCGAGGAGACGCCGGGCCCCGCGTATTCAAAGATCCTGCCCACACCGCCCTTTGTGGATAAAAGGCCCAGCAGATGTAGGATGACATCCTTGGCCTGAGCCCAGCCGCTGAGTCGACCATGCAGAAGAACCCTTACAACCCTGGGCATGGGAAGGAAATATGGTTCCCCGGCCATGGCCAGCGCAACGGAAAGCCCTCCCGCGCCGATGGCAAGGCAGCCCATCCCCCCTGCATTGGGTGTATGACTGTCTGAACCTATCAGGGTTTTACCCGGCCTGGCAAAATTTTCCAGATGAAGCTGGTGGCAGATCCCCGCCCCCGGAGGAGAATATACTGCCCCGAAGGCTCCGGCGCATGTGCGCAGAAAGCGATGATCATCCGGATTGCGGAACCCCATCTGCAAGGTATTGTGATCCACATAGCTGACGGAAAGCTCCGTTTTAACCCGCGACAGCCCCAGCGCTTCAAACTGAAGCCATGCCATGGTGCCCGTCGCATCCTGGGTAAGCGTCTGATCCATGCGTATCCCGATTTCGCTGCCGGGCGACATTTCTCCCTGCACAAGGTGAGCCCTGATTATTTTGCGCGCAATATTCATTCCATCCGCCTTTTGCGAAAAACTGCGGCCCCGCCGGAGCCGCTTTCCGGTAACGTGCCCGCTCCAAAACGGGCCGAAGCGGCCGGGCGTCGCCTCCGGCCGTCCCGGTACGGGACCTCACGGAAATCCCGTACTCCGACAACATGGACAAAGCAAATGCTTCCATCAGTCATATCGTCAGCATATCCAGGAACAGACTGGCCATACCTGCATCAGTCTCTCCTTCAAATCCCTCCGCGCCGCTTTTCTGCACACTCAAATCAAGCCGCACTAGTCGATTTCCAGCCCCATTCCACGGTACTCATTCAGCTTGTTGCGCAGAGTACGCACCGAAATACCCAGCAGCTCGGCGGCCTGCGTCCGGTTGCCGTCAGTGGCGGACAATCCCTTCATAATCATGATGCGTTCCATTTCATGCAGGGGAATGACAGCGCCGGAGAACAGAGTCTCCGAAGCTTTTTCCCCCTCCTCCCGCAGCCGCGGGTTATCCGCGTCAGAAACGGGCACGTCAGTTTCCACTTCGATTCCTGCGCTCCCGTCGAGGTTCCCTGCCTGGGGCCCGTCTTCACTCTGCCCGGCGCAGTCGCTTTCCTCGCCCGCAAAAAGCGGCCACGCATCAGGATCCAGAAGAAAATGCCCCGGCAGAATGGCTTTCCCCCCGGCAAGAAGAACCGCCCGTTCCATGAGATTCTGAAGTTCACGCACATTGCCCGGCCAGTCATAGTCAAGCAGCCAGCGGGATGCCTCGGGAGAAAGTTCGGTGGAAGGAAGGGCATACTCCCGCACATACATGTTCATAAAAAAACGGGCCAGTTCCAATACGTCCTCTCCTCGCTCCCGGAGAGAGGGAAGACGCAGGGGAATGACATTGAGGCGAAAGAAAAGATCCTGACGAAACTTTCCTTCCCTGACCCATTCTTCCAGATTGCGGTTTGTCGTGGCGATTACGCGCACATTCACCCTGACGCTTTCCGTACCGCCCACGCGATCAATTTCGCTTTCCTGAAGAACACGCAGAAGCTTGGCCTGAAGCCCCAGTTCCATCTCTGAGATTTCATCCAGCAGAATGGTTCCGCCGTCGGCCAGCTCAAACCTGCCCGGTTTGCGGGCAATGGCCCCGGTAAAAGCACCTTTCTCGTGTCCGAAAAGTTCGCTCTCCAGCAGATGCTCAGGCAGCGCGGCGCAGTTGACGGCAACAAACGGGCCGTCCGCGCGATCGCTCCAGGCATGCAGCGTCCTGGCAAACATTTCCTTGCCTGTGCCGGATTCTCCGGAAAGGAGCACCGTGGCGCGCGAAGGAGCGACCTGGCGGGCCAGTGCCATCACTCTCCGCATGGCGGGATGGCTGCCTACGATACGCGGCGCATTTCTGCCGCTTCCGGACGGACGCGACTCCGGGCGATGCCCTCCCAGCGTACTGCACGAGGGAACGGGAACAGCAGGGCGAGGCTCGCGCGCAGCGGCAACGATTTTATCAAAACTGAGAGGTTCCAGCCAGTAGTCGCGCGCTCCAAGCCCCATCAGACGCCGGGCTTCATCCGCGGTCCCCCGTTCACTGATCACGATGACAGGAGGAAAATCCGCATCGTCAGCGCTCACGGCCAGCAGATCCTCAACCTGAAATCCCGGCAGGGAGGGACGCGCAAAAATCAGGCCGGGGCCGGACTTGCGTACAAATACAGTCGCTCCTTTCAGATTTTCGGCGAGCGCAACTTCAAAGCCCGCATCACGCAGTTGCGGGAAAATGCGGGTTACAGCCTGGGCAGGAGCGAGAAAAAGAAGGCGTTGCGTTGACATTCCGGCATGAATAGCTCCAAAAGCGGGGTAAGGCAAGCCTTGAGAAAGCCGCTCCTCCTTGCAGAACCGGGCGCAACGGTTCATCCGCCGGTACTGACATTTCCGTTTCCTTGTCCTATATTCCTTCCCATGTCGGAATACATATCTCCCTCTGAATTTCTGCGCCTTCGAGATGAAGGTCTTCCGCTCATTGACGTGCGCTCACCTTCGGAATATGCCCATGCGCATATTCCCGGCTCGCTCAATCTTCCCCTGTTATCCGACGAGGAGCGCGAGGCCGTGGGGACTGCCCATGCCAAAAGCGGTTCCGAGGCGGCTCTGCACGTCGCTCTGGAACTCATCGGGCCGCAACTGGCGGCCAAACTTGGCCGCGCGCGGCAGCTCTGCCGGAATTGCCTGCATGGCCGACGGGAAATCAACCGGAACGGAAAGAAGGAAAAAAGAGTTCTGCTGCATTGCTGGCGCGGCGGAATGCGAAGCAGGGCACTGGCCTGGCTGATGGAAACAGGCGGTTTTTCCGTCTTTATTCTTGAAGGCGGGTACAAGGCATACAGATCCTTTGTGCGCTCGGAACTGGCAAAACCCGTCAATGCACTTGTCCTGAGCGGCATGACCGGCAGCGGCAAAACGGAAGTTCTGCACGAACTCGCTGCGCTGGGCGCTCAGGTGGTGGATCTGGAAGGCCTTGCCTGCCATCGGGGTTCGGCTTTCGGTGGCATCGGCATGGGCGTTCAGCCCTGCAATGAGCATATGGAAAATACCCTGTTTGAACAGTGGAGAAAGCTCGATCCCGCGCGTCCCGTCTGGCTGGAAGACGAGGATCGCCGTATCGGTACGGTATCGTTGTGCGGAGAACTGTTCGAACATGTCCGCACTGGCAGGGTTGTGGAGCTGCATGTCCCCCTTGAGGGACGTATCAGACGGCTGCTGCGCCTGTATACCGGAGCGGAGTTCAAGAGCGCGCTCGCTGACTGCATCGAACGTATCCGCCCCCGTCTGGGGGACGAACGTGCGACTCTTTGCAGCAGGGCTGTTCAGAGTGAACGCTTCGAAGACGCCGTGCGCGACATTCTCTTTTTTTATGACAGGCTTTATGCACGACAGATGGACAAGCATGGAAGGCTCCGCATTTTCCGTCTCGACATGCCGCAGGACGATCCGCACGCCGCAGCGGAAATCCTGTACCGGAAAGAAGTTTCCGGAGAACTTTAGAGCATTCTGCAATTGAACATATCTGCCAGCATCATGTTCTGCCCCGCAGGCTTCATTCCGCCGGAGCAGCCGCAGGTGAACTGCGGCGACGCCGGCCAGGTGGGGCGATACGGAACCTCCAGAGCGTTTTGCCCTCGAAAATGTCTGCCAGTCAGGACCCTATGTTCCGGCTCGCAGGTTTCACGCCTGAAGCCGGAGCTATACGCCGCAAGTAAATTGCGGCGACACCGGAGAAGGGGATGGCGTCGCGGCGAAGTCTCGCTTCGCTTGACTCCGGGAGCATTTTCAAGACGAAAATGCTCTAGCCATTGACGCACAGCACCTTGCGAAGAAAGAAAGCAGGGATGAGTCTCACCCTGCTCGGCCCAGTAGAGCATTTCGATGGCGAAAAGCTCTGGCACTCCGAAACATTTCACGCCGCGGAGCATCTGTGCCGCGGTTATCAAGACGTAATGCGTTGACCTCTGCTGCAAAACCGTGCTGGTGGCGTTGCGCGAGGCGTGCGGTTCCGCTCCGGCAGCGAGGCGGAACATGCGTTGCCGCAAAGACAGCCCGAGTTCCACACGGACAAAGGCAACTTGTATCCTCGGCCGGCTCGCTTGCGCCCTCGTGAAGCTGCGCTTCACCCGGCTCCGCTCCTCGCCCCCTCCATGCCGCATTACCATACGGCGGGGGGCGTTGTTCCATACGCCGCTGACGCGGCGCGCCTCCGGCGGTCAAGGATATGTTCAGCGTACGAAGAAAGAAAGCAGAGCCAGAATGAAACAGGCCAGAATCAGAGCATAACGACGTAGAAATTCACGCATTTCTGTTTTTTCGATTTAAAATGTGCCGTACCGCGAACGCCGGGCATCCTGCCAGAAGACAGGGCAGCCACACCCAGCGCAGTTCTGAAAGCAGAACTTCCACTCCGCGCTGTGTAAAGAAAGAGCGCGGCCCGATTGGTGAAACACTGATGGGCCGCCATGGCAGAAAGTGCCTTCCCTGATCAAACGGCCAGAGAGCGGCAACGCCCAGTCCCCCGCTTGTCATGGCGTCAAGAACAGTATGGCTGACACCGGCAAAAAAGCCCACACAAAAGGCCTTCATGCGTCCGGAACGCAGCAGAGGAGCACCAATTGCCCCCGCGACTCCCGCAGTCAGGGCAAACGCCAGAGAGTGGGAAATGCCCCGATGCCCCAGTACATTTCCATAGGAGATGCCAAACCTGAACCCCAGAACATCAGCATCCGGCAGAATGGTGCAGACCATGCCAAACAACAGCAGGGGAACCGGAATGCCCCTGCTGCCGACCGCCAGAGCAAGAGCCAGCATGGGAGCCGGGTGGGAAAAGATCGTAGGCATACAGTATGCTCCGCTCATCGTTGCGGCTGAAAAACTCCACGGACGCCGCAGGACAGGAAAATCCCCTTTCTCTTTTCCAGGCCGTACTGTCATGCAGCAAGGATTCTTTCCGGGCTCACCGCCATCCGCGTCTCAGGAAACCGGAGCACGTCAACCACAAACATTACCAGAGCCGTGCCGAAGGAATCCTCCCCCCGTCTGCTTTGCGGATTTCTCCCTTTGCCGAAACGCACATCGCAGACAGGAGGGGAGACTCTCCGCGCATCCCGCACACGCCGCCTTCAGAACGGAATATCGTCCATATTGCTGGCCTCGGAAGGGAAGGCCGGGCCAAGGTCTTCATCCATATCGGGCTGCTGGCGCACAGGAGCGCGGCGCTGCTGTCCTGCCCCCCCACGGCTGCCGCCGGACGGCGCGGCACGGCGCGGCGCGGGTTCTTCCATCCCTCCGTCCTCCATACCGCCGCGATCCCCCTTGCGATCCAGGAACTGAACGCGATCTGCCTTGATTTCCGTCGAGTAACGATCCTGTCCGTTCTGATCCTGCCATTTGCGGGTCTGAAGTTTTCCCTCCACATACACCAGACTTCCCTTGGAAAGATACTGGGCGCATGTTTCAGCGGCACGCTGGAAAACCACCACACGATGCCACTCCGTACGCTCCGTCCGATTACCGTCCCTGTCGGTATAGGATTCATCCGTAGCAATATTCAGCGTGGTTACGGGGGCTCCGCTCTGGGTATAGCGAACTTCAGGATCCCTACCAAGACGACCGATAATCATAACTTTATTGAGCATAGGGGGAACCTCCCTTCCGAATAGAGAGTTTTGCAGGTGAGCATATCCGCCCGTCGCGCCCTGACTTCCGACCTTCGGGCCGGGACTTCAGAGTGCGCTGAAAGGGAAAAACGCTCTTATCTTCCTGAAAGAAATACCTTTTCAAGTGTAAACCGGAAGTATCCGGAACTCAAGTCCGTCCTCAGCCTTCCACAGATGGCGTTCAAGCGTCCGTGGGCATGAGTTTCTCCAGAGTATCCAGAGCTTCTTCCAGAGAGTCACTGAGCCGATTGGCCTCCTCGGGCTTCCAGTCTGCGAGGGCCTGGACAAGCCCCTCCCGGCACTTTGCCACAGCACGCACGGCTTCCGCCGTCCGTGTCTTCAGTTCCTCCGGCCATCCGCCAAAACGAACAACATCGGGCAGGGCCTCAGCAAGTTCCATCACTCCGCGCCTGCCACCCACCGGGGCCCACTTATCCAGTTCCGGCCATACAGCGGCACAAAGCCGAGGCCACGCGCGCAGAACATCATCTTCGTCATATGTCCATGCGCTGACGCGGATCTGCAAAATTCTGCCCATGCCCGCACCATCTCCTGATTTCGACAAACATCGTTTTCTTCCAGGCTGCCATGCAGACTCCGGACATTACTCGGCTTCTGTCCAGTCCATCTGGACACGCGCGATCACATCTTCAATCTGGGCAATCTGATCCGGAGGACAGACGCCAATCAGCGGACTGCCTGCATCGACGTTTTCATTCTGCTTGAAATACACTTCATAAATCACGCCTTCGGCGCCGTGATAAATCAGCGGAACCTCGCGCTTCATGCGGGACACAATGAACAGTTCCATGCCATCCTGCACTGTCACGGAGCGCGAACCGGAAATTTTCACCTTTTTGTCCACATCGGGCACAAAGTAGTACTTGGCCCGCTCCGGGGCGCAGAACAACTGGAGGCTTTTACGCAAAATGATGCGTACAACCTCATCACGGGAAAGATAATGGCGCAGCACGGCGATCTCCGTCCCGGCCTCCACAAAATGCCCTTCCATCTCCAGATTCAGAACCTGAATCACACCCTTGTCAAAGGCCGCCACAGGTTTGGGATTATGCTCCCGCGTGATGGTGGCGATGCGCGTGCCCGGCACCTCCTTCCATTCTCCGCAGGGCCCCATCACCCTGTCGCCTTCCCGAACCCCGGCGAAATTGATCACGCCCGTATGAGGCGCGCGCACGGGCATTTCCGTATACGGTTCGGCTTTTATTGATTCCAGCAGACTGGTCACGTCCAGCATGGTACACCTTGCCTATCGGTAATAAAGATTTCTTCCGCCCATGGTGAGCAGGGCCTGTTTAAGGTTGGTGCGCACGTCGCGTCTGTCCCATACTCCCTGGATATGCCCCCGGGCAAGGGCCTGATAACAGTTATGATAATCCGGCGGGATGTCACGGCCGGTGGTATTCTTGATGACCCCCGGCCCTGCGAAGCCGATATTTGAAGAGCGTATGGCAAACTGGTAATGGGCGCAGCCCAGGAAACTGGCCACAGGTCCGCCGTAGGAGTTGGTATCATAGATAACAAGGTAGAGGCCGCCGGCTTCCACATAGCGGCGCACGGCTACCGTGCAGCGCGGCATCTGAATGACGCCGTGCGTGCCCTCCTGAATACGGATGCCCGCTGTTCCATGACAGTACACGATGAAGGGAAAACGCTTGCGTCGCGCGCGCTCTGCGGCGGCCACGAACTTCGCGCCCTCAGCCGCCCCCACGGAACCTCCCCGGAAAGCCCCGGCCAGAACGGCAACAACAGCCTGCGTGCCTTCAACCCTGGCCTCAAATGTAATGCAGGCACAACGCAGTCCGGTCTTTTCCCTTGCCGTGGCCAGGCGCTCATCCATTCCGGGAAAGGCCAGGGGATTGCCCGCCTGAACCTCCTCATTAAACTCGGACATGGAACCGTCATCAAAGCAGTTGAACATCAGCCACTGATATTCCATGGGAAAATGATGTCCGCAGGTCGTGCACACGCCGGCAAACTCATTATACAGATCCGGAGCCCACAAATCCATGCAGCCATGCAGAGCGCTGTTCGGGCAGGTTACGGCGCGATCCTCATGCGCCTTGGGGCTTACCCATGTCCAGTCTCCGCGCTCCTGCGTGCGATCCCATTCGGAAAGAGCTGTCAATTCCTCCTCTGTCGCCAGAGGCTTGGGCGTACGATTGAAAGCGCTGCGCATCCTGCGCCAGGGCGCTGTCAGGCGGTATTTCAGTATGTCCAGTTCGGCATTCGCCTCTTCCAGTGCGTTGGACACGCTGCGGCGTTTGCTCAGATACAGATCATGCTTGAGTTTGTTGTACATTTCACTGCACTTGGCGGACCATTCATCCGTCACGCGCTTCCACCAGGAACGTCCGCTGAAATAGGTCCCTTCCGACAGACGCAGAAAATGCTTCTGGCGTTTTTCCACCAGGCGGAGCCGGGCCTTTTTGGACAGATTCCAGCGTACATACATATCATCAAGATTGATTTCGCGGTCGCGCAGTCCGCGCAGGGCCATGGCCCGCAGCGAAGCAGGGCCGCGGACACTGAGTACGACCTCATCCGTAGCGCGGATGACTTCCTGGCGGATGGAGCGGAAAAACTCAAAGTGATAGGGGCGCGCCCCCAGTACCGGCTCCTGTATTACACGATCAATATACCCGAAGCGCACATTGTCGTCAGCCGTCAGGTGCAGATCCGCCGCGCAGCGCTCAATGAGTTCAGAGGATGAGCGTTCCCCCCGCTTGAGCCGTCCCTCAATGGCCGCCGCGCCTTCGGGAGAAATGACGGAATAGTATCCGTGTGAAAACATCAGACGCTTGTCCGCAAGGGAAATAGCCTCCGCTCCGCCGGAACCGCCTTCGGAAAAAATGGCTACCACGGGCACTTCCAGCCCTGCCATTTCATAGATATTGCGCGCTATCTGCTGGGCGGCTCCGGGATAGTCCTCGACCGGGTCCCCGCCAGGAGTAAATACATAGGCATGAATGGGAATACCTTCTGTTTCCGCCACCTGCATATAGTGCTGCGCCTTGGCATTCCCCCAGGGTTTGGCGGAACCGCCGTTACGGAATTCCTCGCCGTGTCCCTTCTCATGGCCAATGACCATGACTGACTGGTTATACACCTTCTTGCCCCGCCGACGCGTAATATAAGCACGCGCTATAAGCATGGCAGGGTCATTGGTATGCTCATCCTGGCCGCCTATTTCCGTATAATTGTCATAGACATTTTCCAGAATGTCACGCAGACAGACGCGCTGCGGGTGTCGCACAATACGTACCTTGTCCATCGGCGTCAGCTTGTCTTCCAGCTTGCATTCGATGAAAAAGAATAAATTTTCCAGCGACTCAATTCCCTCGCGCGGATCTTTGACCGTCCCCCGCGCGATCCCCTGCCTCAGTTCGTCCAACTGCAGACCGAGCAGGGACATATCCTCCACATGCTTCTCGGGAAAGATATCGCGCATGTAGCTGAGGCGCTCGGAAAGTTGCTGGAGCTGCTTGTCCCATTCCATAATTCTATCCTGCGGGAAAGCCGGACGCCGCCGGTCTTTCCGAAATGTTAAAAGCGCAGCATGCGCGCCGTGTTCTGCTTGAGAAACTCCACATCCGACTTCAGGCCTTCACTTTTGCCGTTACGGCCCTCAAGCACAAGATGTTCAAGAAAATCCATGCCGCGTTCCCTGACCTCATTCAGATCTTTTCCCCAGATAATCGCCAGCGCGAGGTTGGGATCGAATTCGGTGGGAATGGCATACGGGGCCTCGGGCGACAGGGGCGGCAAATGAGTATGCATGGAAAGCCAGGGATGTTCTTCCCAGGAAAATCTCTCGATATTGCCAACCCAGGGCGTGAAGTTGGCAGAAGGATCCTCCGCGATAATGCGGTATTCCACGCCCACCCCTTCAAAGGTGACATCTTCCTGCGTGTAGCCGAGCGGCTCGCCCAACCCCACGCGGATCTGCTCGGCAATGAGATCCACCTTCTCCCCGTTTACCCGCGCAATGGAGGCGGAAACGCCGTTTTCCACCTGAATCCGGGTATTCACTTCCATCAGATAGGGATGTCCGTCCCTGGTCACGATCCATTCCCAGGTGCCCACGTTGTCATATCCCACCTTCCGGGCCATGGCGAGCGCATGGCCGGTAATATCCTCAAGCACTCTGGCAGCGTCAAAGTCGTAATGGACGGAAGAAGGATCAAAGCCCGGAGCGACCTCTACCCGCTTCTGGAGGCCCGTGGACTGAATCGAACAGTTTCTGGTGCCGAAATGAACAGGATTCTTTCCGCTGCGATCCGACACGATCTGGACTTCAAGATGATTGAAGTCCCTGATGCGCTGCTCGATAAGCACGCCTTCATCCTTGAACTGACGCATGGCGTAGTTGCGGATACGGCGATACACGGAGCGGAAGAGATCCACGTCCCGCACTTCTTCAATACCCATACCGCCGCCCCCGGCGGATGCCTTGACCAGCACCAGAGGCCTGGCCACCCCCTGCTGAAGCTGGAAGTCAAACAGCGTGCGCGCCACCTTTTCCGCTTCCAGTTCATCATAAATAGGACGGTCGGAACCAGGTACCGTAGGGACTCCAAGGCTGCGCGCCAGGCGTTTGGTATTGATTTTGTCACCCAGCTCCCGAATGACACGCCAGGAAGGTCCTATGAAAATAAGAGGACGGCTGCGCTCGGTCACGCGGCGGGCGAAACGGAAATCTTCGGCAAAGAATCCATAGCCCGGGTGAACAGCCGTGGCTCCGGCATCATCGGCAACGCTGAGCAGTTCGTTGGCATCATGATACGAGGAAATGCGGTACAGACTTTTGGGGCCGCCTGTTTCCCGCGCGAGGCGTACATGACCGGAAGACGAATCTTCCGCTGTGTAAACACTGACAAATTCCAGACCCAGTTTCCGGCAGGCTTTCATGATCCTGACGGCTATCTCGCCGCGATTGGCGATAAGAACCTTGTGGTTGTTTTCCACGAGCATCCCTTCTTGGAGGTTTCCCGTCCGCGCGTTCCACGGACGGGCGGCCCATGGAACGCTCTAGAGCTTGATATTCAGGCAGTTGACATCGGAAGGATCGCATTCCGCGGAAGCGACCTCTTCCCGCGCGCGGCGGGCTTCTTTTTCCTGCTGCTCTTTTTTGAGCTGCGCGATAGCCCTTTTTTGCATTTCAAGAACGATTTTGTCCAGCCTCAATTCCTGATCGCGGGAAAGCGTCTCAAACGCGACCGCACAGCCGTTTTCGGTGGAGCGTACGATACGGGCCTTAAGCGCGCCTATACAGCAGCGATCAAGGACAAAAATGTCCAGAACGATGTTCTGGCCCGCGGCAAACAGCCGTGCAGGAGATTTCATGTGCAGCCCTCCTGCGCTTATATCATCCACCTCAAAAAAGGAGACCTCATCTCTGCCCGTCAGGCGTACCCGCATTCCCATGGGCCTGACGCGTACACTGGCCCTGCGTTTTTCCGAGGAATACTCCTCCGGCAGGGAAAATGACAGGTCAGTGCTGAAATCCTCGTCGCTCATTTTGCCCTCACTTGACGCTCAAGCGTAAACTCCACCCGCCGGTTCCGTGCCTGATTCTCCGGTGTATCATTGGGAAAGAGAGGATTAAGATCGCCCATACCCGTAGCAGTCAGCCGCACGATAGGCACCCCCTCGTTCACAAACCAGCGCAACACGTTCACCGCGCGCAGGGCCGAGAGTTCCCAGTTGTTCTTATAGCGTTTACCCTGCGGAACGGGCGAATTGTCGGTATACCCCTTGATATTGATATTCTGATCCCGCTCTTCCATGAAAATATGCAGAAGTGAACGCAGCGCCGGTTCAGCCTGCGGAGAAAGCTCTTCCTCTCCCCGGGCGAACAGCACAGACGCGGGAACAGTCAGGGTAATGACCCCCTCATCAAATACCGCGCTGACCTCACCCTCCATCCCCTTGGTGGTGATAAAGCTGCGAATTTCATTGTACGAGCGTCGCTGAGCTTCCATCAGCTCTTCCCGAACCCGCAGGAACTGCTGTATGGACTGCTCCTCCTGTTCGGACTTGCTCATGGAATCGTGCGTCGCGCCGGACTCGAGATCCTCCGTCCGGATGCCGCCGAACGTCTCGCGCATGGAGCCGAACACGCTTTTGAACTTGATAACCTCAATGGTGGACATGGAACAAAGCAGGATGAAAAACGTCAAAAGTAAAAGACATAAATCGGAGAATGTCCCCATCCAACTTTCATCAACTTCCTGCTTGCTGCTCTCATCGTCGTCGATATCGCTCATCTAGGCATCCACCTTTCTGACTTTGGGCGGCAGGAAAGAAGCCAGCTTTTCATACACGAGCCGGGGGTTATTGTTCTCCAGAATGGATTTCGCCCCTTCAAAAATTATCTTGAGATTAAGTACTTCCTGCTCGCTGCGGGATTGCAGCTTGGCCGCCAGAGGGTTGAAAATGACGTTGGCAAGCAGTGAGCCATAGAACGTGGTGATAATGGCTACGGCCATGGCCGGCCCCAGTTTTGTCGGATCGGAAAGCTGGGTGAGCATCTGCACCAGACCGATCAGCGTGCCGATCATCCCGAAGGCGGGTCCCAGCCCGCCCATCTTGGTAAGGACAGCGATGCTGATGCCGTGCCGGCGCTTCATGGAGACGATTTCAAGCGCCATGGTATCATGGATCAGGGAAGGCTCAGCGCTGTCGGCTATAAGCTGAAGAGCCTTTTTCAACACTCTGTTATCCGTCTGCACACGTTCCAGCGCAAGCAGCCCTTCCCGCCGGGAAATCTCTGCCACCTGGATCATGGTATCCACAACATCTTCCGGTTTCGTGCGCTTGCTGGAAAAGGTCTTGGCGGACGCCTTGAACGCCTGAACAACCTCCTCCAGCGGAAAACTGATGAGCGTGGCGGCAAAAACTCCGCCGAATACAATCATGCAGCTTGGCAAATCAAGAAAGCCCATCGGCTCCGGCCCCATGGCAATGGAACCGATAACCAGGCCAAAACCAACGAGGATGCCTATCAGTGTGCCGAAATCCATAGCGTCGCTTCACCTTGTCTGTAATAATTCCCCATTCCGAATCATTCCCCAGAGGCATATTGTAGCAACATGAACGCCCGACGGCAAGAAGACTCTGACGAATCAGCGTGAATTTCCGGGATATTTCAATTTCCCGGCAGGGGCGTTTTCCGGCGGCCCTTTTTCATAAGGCTGTGTCAAAAAATTTCTGGCTGATGCAGCAGTCAGTGGGCGTTCTTCTGCCCCGGTTTCAGCGGCAGCATTCGCTGCCGTGAAGGCAACCGCACTTCCGGCGCGGTGAAAGGCCTCCGGCAACGGCTGACGACGTTCGTCTCGCGCGGCTTTGCCGCTCTCGACCGCGCTTCGCGAGACATTCGACCGCTCCTCGCCCCCCTCCGTGCCGCATGCTCATGCGGCGGGGGCGTCGCTCAAAGCTCGCTGACGCTCGCGCCTCCGGCGGTTAAAGGAGCATGATTCTCCTTATCAACCATAAACTTGAAAAGAGCTTTCCATAACGGCTCTATTTAAACATGGCCGCAAGGGCAACCCGCATTTCACGCTGACGAGCGGCAGTCGTCAGGCGACGAAGAAGACTTGCGAATGGCGACAGCAGAGACAAGGCAGCAACTATCTGCTTTCACTTCCAAAGAATTCTCGTTAACAGCGCTCGGATAAGCAGACGATGCCTGTGTGCTCCGGATGCTCTGCTCTGACGGCATCCCTCCCGCCCGGAAGGCGGCACTCTTCTGCTGGACAGCACCTTCCATATTATTTATGATATTTTCCGTTTTTTCATCAAAAAAATCCTTTATGGATTGAGTGTTCCCTTCATGGGGAAAAGAGTTCCTGCCAAGACGGCGAAGCCGATGCGCCCCTTTTTTGCGACCTCCCCTGAGGGAGAGGCAATCCATACGTCCCCATCCGCCGGCTGCGAACTCAGCCGGCGGATGGGGACGACCGGGGGTTGAAACATAACTATGCAGAGTACAAGGATAACACCAGTGACTTCTTCCACCCGCAACGAATCTTTGCGCAATATCGCCATCATCGCTCACGTCGATCATGGCAAGACCACGCTTGTCGACGCCATGTTCCGGCAGAGCGGCATGTTCAGGGCCGATCAGCATGTGGATGACCGCATCATGGACAGCATGGAGCTGGAGCGTGAACGCGGCATCACCATTGCAGCCAAGAACTGTGCTGTCACCTGGAAAGGCGTGCGCATCAATATTATCGATACCCCCGGTCATGCCGACTTCGGCGGGGAAGTGGAAAGGGCTCTGTCCATGGTGGATGGGGTAATCCTGCTGGTGGACTCTTCCGAAGGCCCCCTTCCCCAGACCCGTTTCGTTCTGCGCAAGGCGCTGGAGCTGGGCCTGCCCGTCATTGTGGTAGTCAACAAAATCGATCGCAAGGACGCCCGCCCGGAAGAAGTGCTCAACGAAGTCTACGATCTGTTCATCGATCTTGGCGCGGATGATCGCCAACTTGAGTTTCCCGTACTGTACGCCATCGGCCGTGACGCCGTCGCCATGCTCAAGCCGGATGATGAGCGCAAGGATCTCGCACCTCTGTTTGACGCCATTCTCAAATACATTCCCGGCCCTTCCCATGATCCCTCCAAACCCTTCCAGATGCTGGTGGCGGATCTTGATTACTCAGACTATCTCGGCCGTCTGGCTGTAGGACGCATTCTCAACGGCGAAGCCCGCACCAGGGATGCTCTTGCCTGTATCGGCGCCGACGGAGCGGTACGCCCGCTCAAGGCGACCCGCATTCAGATATACAAGGGCAAGGCCATGCAGGACGTGGAAGAGGCACAACCCGGCGATATTATTGTGATGGCCGGGATTGAGGATGTCACCATAGGCGACACCATCTGCACCAAGGAAGCCCCCGAAGCTCTGCCCCGTATCCATGTGGATGAGCCCACCGTAGCCATGCGCTTCGGAATCAACACCTCTCCTCTGGCCGGGCGGGAAGGCAAAATCGTTCAGGCCCGCAAAATTCGGGAGCGACTTGACCGCGAAGCTCTCCGCAACGTTTCCATCCGCGTGGAGGATACCGAGGATCGGGACGCCTTTCTGGTCAAGGGGCGTGGGGAATTTCAAATGGCCATTCTGGTGGAAACCATGCGGCGTGAAGGGTTCGAACTGACCGTGGGCCGCCCGGAAGTCATCGTCAAGGATATCGACGGTGAAAAAATGGAACCCATTGAAGAGCTGAGTGTGGACTGCGATGAAAGCTTCATGGGAGTGGTCACGGAAAAACTGGCGTTCCGCAAGGGCCGCATGCTCAACTGCATCAATCACGGCAGCGGCCGTATCCGCCTGACTTTCTCAGTGCCTTCGCGCGGACTTATCGGGTATCGTGACGAGTTCCTCACTGACACCAAGGGTACCGGCATCATGAACTCCACGTTCTCCGGCTATGAGCCCTGGCGCGGCGATTTTGTCACCCGTCTCACCGGGTCGCTGGTAGCGGATCGCGCAGGCAACGCCGTGGCGTATGCCCTGTACAATCTCGAACCTCGCGGACGTCTCTTCGTCGTGCCGGGAGACCCCGTCTATGAAGGCATGATCGTGGGCGAACACAACCGCGATAATGATATCGACGTCAACGCCACCAAAGAAAAGAAACTGACCAATCTGCGTGCCTCGGGCAAAGATGAAAACATCATCCTTACCCCGGTTCGCCCCATGACTCTGGAACATGCTCTGAATTTCCTGAGGGAAGATGAACTTCTGGAGGTGACTCCACAGTCTTTCCGACTGCGCAAGGCGGAACTCTCCGCCCAAAAACGCTACCAGATGGGCGGAGGAAGAAAACGCCTGTAGCATTTACGTGGACTCCGCAGCATGAAATGTTATAACTCTTGAATATTTCGCCGTTGCAGTGCTCTGCAGAGCACTGCAACGGCGAAATCCTTCAACGCCTGATTGAAAAAGCAGTTCCAAATCAAAACAGCCTAATATGTTCCGACATCAACGGCATTCCATACATAAAGCTTCCGTCCGGCAATAAGCGGTGAAGACTTTTCCCGGTACGTCAGCATATGCGGACTTGCCAGATGCGCATCAAGCGCCGCTCTATCCCTCCAAAGCTCATTGAACATCAAAAAGTCGGGATCATCCGCGGCGCACAACAAATCATAGCGCAGGCAGCCGTCTTCTGCCCGGACCAGCGGAATATTCGCACGCATGACGTCCCGCAGTGCTTCGCCCTTGCCTGGAAAAGCCGTGATATGTGCCGTAACATAACAAGCCCCCATCGGTTCATCCTCCATTCTGGATTTTGTCAATACTTCAATGTTTCAATCCACAGTCGTCCTATCCGCCGATTGGCTTCGCCCGGGCAGGGAGCGCAGGTTCATCCCTCCCGCAAGGGAGAAACTGCGAAAAAGGATTTCATCGGCTTTGCCCTCTTGTCAGGAACTCTTTTCCCCCTGAAGAGGGAACTTTCAAACCATAAAGGAATTTTTGATGAAAATCACTGACATGGCGGTTTTACGATACAGCGCGCGTCACCAGCATGCAAGGGCAGCCTTGCCGTTCGGGCTGTCCGGAACTATGCTGGCAAAAATTCTTATTATCAGCTCTATGTACTCGAGTGCCATTGTTTTCTTGAAAGGATAGCCCGGAGGCCGATTATGACCATGCAGTTTTTGCTCCTTCTCATTTGCGGAGCAGTCGGAGGAAGCCTTTTCGTCGTTCTCCATATCCCGGGGGGAGCCATGCTCGGCGCGGTTGTGGCTGTGCTGGCCTTCAAGCTGAGCGGAACCATATCCATACAGACCCCGCCGCTTTTTCAAATCTGCGCGCAAATCGCCATCGGCGTGGCAGTCGGCAATATGCTGACAGCCCAGGCGCTGACGGAAATACGCAATATGGCCGGTCTGATGACGCTTTCCACCTTTATTCTTATTGCGGCCGGATTTGTTTCCTCATGGATTATCTCCCGTCAGACCGGCATGGACGCGGCCAGTTCCCTGCTCGCAGCCAGCCCCGGAGGACTTCAGGCCGTGGTAGGGCTGGCTTCGGACATGGGAAATCAGGCTCCGGCAGTCATGGCTTTTCAGATGGTGCGTTTGTATGCGGTCGTTCTTCTTGCCCCTCTGTTCAGCTGGCTGCTGCACCACTTCCTGAAATGAACAGGGGAACAGGCGGCACGCGCACGGAACCGGCACAAGGCGGCATCGCTCACCGCAGGAGCATACGGGCTTCCTGCGCCATATATTCTCTGTTTCGGCGTGAAAATATGCTTTACAGCGGCGAGGTTTGTTCCATGCCGGTGAGAGTGACAAACGGATCCCTGTGCGGTCGGGCCTTGCCGCTGAACAGATCCAGATCTTCCTGATAAACGGGAGTGTGAATCCCCGCAAAGCCCAGCAGGGAGTGGAACAGCATATCGTGGGAAATCGGCTGATCCCGCAGGGCCTTCGCATGTTCAAGCTTGCCGGAAAGCAGCGCATCCTGCCGGATTGACGGTGACGCATACAACATGAACGGAATCCAGCGCAGAGCCGGATTGTCCATCAGCTCCGGGCTGTGCCCGCGGTATTTGCCGCGCAGACGATCCCCATGATCAGAAGTGATGAGGAGAAGCGCATTTAATCCTTTCAGCCTGTCCGTCAACCCCGCCCAGTAGGCATCCGTGGCAAGTACGGAGTTGTCATAGGAATTGACAAGCTCCTCGTCCGCGCAGTCCGCTACGCTGAATCTGTCGCACACGGGAGAAAAAATACGGAATATGTCGGCATAGCGATCTTCAGGATTGAGATGGCTGCCGAAACTGTGCAGTACAATCAGCGTATCCTGCGGCGACATGGTCAAAACCGTGTCCAGCATGGGCAGCAGGTCGGCATCCTGCAACTTCCCTCCTATGGTATAGACTGAAGGATGCGTTCGGAACAATTCGCACTCTTTGGCGATTGAGGCAACCCATGTTTCCCCGGTGGCCATGGAGCCCTGATTTGTCAGCCAGACAGTGCGGAACCCCGCCCGCCGAAACAGGCTGATCACCGATTGCTCCGTCAGCGCGGCTTCCGGGCTGGCTATGGTCGCCCGCGTCAGCATCCGGGTAACGGACTCCGTTGTTCCTGCCCCTGCGCTGTAACATCTTTCAAAGACGAGCAGAGGCAGCTTTTCAGAGCGCGGAGTTGTATTCCGACCGTATCCGTAAATCCCCAGATGATCAGCCCGCAGGGATTCGCCAAGGGCAAGAATGACATACAGGGGGCCGCTCCTCCCAGCTTCCCGCTCCACAGGGCCGGGAAGTTCTTTTCGCGCCGCGATCATGTCGCGCATCCGCCATTGCTGCTTGACGGCATGCCCGAAATGGGAAAGATACCCCAGCGGCATCGGATGACGCCCTTTCAGCTCCACAGGCAGGAGAGGCCTGGCCATTGCGCAGATCACGACCAGAGCCATCAGTTCCGCGCCATGTCTCAGCCCGGGTCGCTCCTCCGGCATGCTCCGCGCCGCCAGCCCTCCCAGGATTCCTCCTCCCCCGGCAAAGAGGAGAAGCTTCGGGCTGAATACTCCCAGTGCCTCATGCGGATTTGTATTCCAGAGCAGGGCGAACATCTCCTTGTTCTGGGCAAAACCATACATGAGTGAAAAATAGAGCACTATCCCGGACGTAAACGCCAGGAGAACGAAAAGAACCTTGCCCAGTCTCCCGAACAGCGACAATCCATACGAGATGGCGCAGGAATAAACAAAAGATAACAGTAGAGCCTTCGCGCATACAATCCCGTTTCCGAAAAAAAGCATGCGGTAATACGGCAGATTTGCGCATAACGTATATGTCGACGCGCAAGCCAGAGCAAAAAACAACCGGGAACAACAGAAACAGTGCTTCATGACATGAAAACAGGCTGCAGACTCAAAACCGGACTACATACTTCCAAGATAGAAAGCGTCCAGTATGCCAGACACGAACGAACAGAGCAGATGGCGTCTCACAGGCCAGAACCATCTCTCTGGCCTCCTCTGAACAGTAAAACACTCAGGCTCTATTACATACAGCATGGCGCGGAGATAAACTTGACCGCCGGGGCACGAGCGTCAGCCCGTCAGGAGCGCCGTCTCCCCGCGCACCGGAAGTGCGCATGAAGGAAAGTGATGTCACGCGGATCTGATCCGAGTGAAGCACAGCTTCACGAGAGCGCAAGCGAGCCGGCCGTGGATACATGCTGCCTTTGCGGCAGTGGATGTTGCCGCCCACGCCGTAGTAAGCATATACATCCCGCACAGTGTTATCAACATTGTTCTATAATAGAGTCAATAATTATTTTAATGCTTTCTGTCGCAACAGGACATTGATAAATTTATTCTGTTATTTCACATTAATCCCCCCGCAGAGCTCAAGACTGGGTGGTCTGCAGAATATGGAACAGGATCAACTTTTTCTGCAGTCTATCAAACATAAAGCATCAAGCGATAGCCGTGTTTTCCGGCATATCGCCCGACACCATATTTCAGCCAGAGCGTTTTGCCATTGAAAATATCTGCCGGCCGGGGCCCTGTATTCCGGCACGCAGGTTTCACGCCTCCATCGGAGCTATACGCCGCAAGTCAATTGCGGCTGTCCGATGTCGCGGCTTCAGTCTCGCCCTGCTCGACTGAAGCAGAGCATTTCATGAGCGAAATGCTCTAAAATTCATATCTTGCGCCGACAGTCACGGCATGGGTCTGACTGCGGGAACCAAGCGTGGCGTCATAGCCGCCATAGACCGACAGTTCAGGTCTGCCAGGCAGATGCCAGCTTCCGGACAAACCGAGAACCGCGCTGTGCCTGTCTGTCTCCGTTCCCTGAGACCGCTGCCAGTCGATACCCGTCAGACGGTAATCACGGGCGGCCCGATCATCACCGGAAAGACGCGCATCCCATCCGAGGCGGGCCTTGATATCCCAATGGGACGCGGAATAGACGAAATCAGCGCCCGCAAGAGAGTGAACACGGGTATCGCTGTACTCTTTTACGCCAAGGGCCAGGGCATCGGACGCTCCGCCATGAGCTGCTTCCCTGTATCCGTCTTCATGAAGCCATGTGACGTTGACGCCCGCAAAAGGAGTGACACCGAATCTTTCTCCTGCCCAAAATTCCCGTGAAAGTTGAAGCGCGGCAGACCATGTATGGCCGTCACTGTCCCGATTGTAGGTTCCCCCGTTCAGACTGCTGATGCCAGACATGGAACGATCAATGTCATATGACTGCCACGAGTACCCGGCCCATGCCTTGAGCAGAAACTCAGCGGGAAGATTGAGACTGCCGTAAAGCCCCGCAGTATGCTCATCCATGTCGCCATCAACTCCGGTCATATCCAGCGATGCATGGGAATACGCATAGGAAACACCGAGCATGGCCGGGCCGAAAGACAGATCATAGCCAGCCACAAAGCCGAGTCCGTCAATGCTGGAAGCTGGGCTGCTCCCTTCACTTTCATTATGTGCATGCCAATATACAGGACGTGCCCACACCCCGTTGACGACACCGGAAGAGCCGACCGCCTGCGCCATCATCTGCGCATAGGGAGAAATCGTGCGGGGAACGGCCCGGTACTGTTCCAGCTCAGCGAATCCCGATGCGGACAGGCTCATCGAGGATGTGAAGCTGTTCAGCGGCGAAAAAGCTCCCAGCGCCGTGCCGGGAGTTGTCCCGCCGCTGTTCAGGCTGTCCAGCCGGGCCATGCTGGCAGGTGCGGCGGTATTGACGGCCATGCTTGAGGCGGCGGAAATTGAGCCTCGCGCGGTGTCCATTTCCTTGCCGAAAGTTTGCAATTCACTTGGAGTAGAGCCGAGAACAAGAGACATCAATGGAGAGTCGGGTGTCGCTCCATTCTTGATAGCATTGATCAGGGAATTACTTTCACTGGAAATACCCGGCAGAACTACATCTTCTTCTTTGATCGAGACATTCAGGACAATCTTGGTTTCCTGCTGGTCAAGGCTGGCGTCGACAAGCGGTGAACCTATATTGACATCAGAGAATCCGCCTGCCTCGGTGTAGACGCCATCTTCAAATTTTCCGTTGATGGGGTCTGTCGTTTCAATGATGGTATAGCTTCCCTGTTTCAGATCATTTGTCCAGATGTAATCGGCAGGATTTGTCCTGCCGATGGCAACCCGGACTCCGCTGCCGATGTTCAGGCCTCCCGCCGTGAGCGTGGCGGCTCCGCCGGAAGCATTTGCCGCGACCACATACCACGAGTTATCTTTAAGCGTCAGCGCTCCGCCCAGACTCACATTGTCCATACCGATGCTGAATCCGGTGTCGGAACCGATGGAAACGCTTCCCGCAAGATTCCTCTGGAGAGTAAAAACTTCCGGGCCGGTTACGGAAATGGTTCCGGTAAAGCTGCTGCCGTTTCCGATGAAGTTATAGCCGCCATCCGAGGTCAGCGTCATGTTGAGCGTTCCGCCGCCTTCGAGCGTCCCCCAGAACTCTTCCCCGGAAGCGTTTGCCATATTCAGCGTATATGCGCCGATGTCAAGCGTACCGGGGTTATCCTGAGGACTACTCACATATTTGACTGTGCTGTCCCCCGAGAGTGTCCAGCTATAGCTTCCGTTTACTTCCTGTTCTTTCGATGGGTCATCGAAAGTTTCAGCGCATGCCGTTGTTCCAAACAAAACGGCCAGAAATGCCGCCAGCCACGGTGTTTTCATACGATCCTCCCGTAATTTTTGAGGGGATGGTAATATATTCCCATATCCTGTCAAGAAATTTCCGCTATTCAAGTTTAATGGAGAAATACCCTTATCTTAATGAGGCCATTGCCTCTGTCTTGAGGAAGAAACGCGAAGAACTCGGTATGAGCAAACGTAAGCTCTCAGAACTCGCCATGATAGAAAGAGCTTATATAACCGGCCTGGAGGCCGGAAAATGGAATGCCACCATGAATGTCATTTTCTATTTGAGCGAATCGCTTGGGATACATCCAGTCGATTTCGTGGCCCTGATATGCACTGAAATGGCAATACTCAAGGCGGAAGATACAAAAAGCCCTCCGTTGAGGTGAGGAGGGCCTAAGTTTGAAACGCCCTACTGCTTGCCAGAAACAAGAAAGCAGGACATTTCATGAAACGGGTAAGCAGAAAGCTGCTACTTTCGCTTACTGTCTGGCGTGCGCTTCACCTGCTGCCAGTAGTGTCCAGACTCTTGAGTAGGCAGATCGGTGTGATTGTCGGGGACGGTAGCGAAGTTATCCTTCTTACCGCCCCGCGGCCCCACATGCTTTCAAGAAATATTTCCACTACGTTTTCTCAATGAGAAAAACAATTTTCAGCACGTCCGAGGAGTGCTGAGGCTTCATGAGGAGGGAATACACGGTGTCAAGCCAATTTGACGTTACGCTCTGTTGCAGAATTATGTTGACGGCTCTGTGCGTGACGTGTTCCTTTCCTCCGGCATGGGCGGCAACGTTCGTTGCCGCAAGGACAGCCCGTGTGGAACACGGGCCGAAGGCAGCATGTATCCACGGCCGGCTCGCTTGAGCCTTCGTGCGGCAAAGCCGCACGAAGGCTCCGCTCCACGAACCTTTTCTTCCGCTCCGTGCCCCCCTCCATGCCGCATGACCATGCGGCGGGGAATCGTCATCTCTGCTCTCGATGCCCGCAAGCCCCGCTCCGCCCGGCAACGGGCACGGCCTCTGCGGGGCCGCCATTCGGTCGGCCTCCGGCGGTCAGGGATAGTTTCAACACTATTCTGCAACAGAGCCTGACGCCATCAACATTTTGCTGTGACACAGCCAATAATTTTTACCACATCTGACATGTGGCGGCATCCGCCATCGTGCATCATGCTCAGGGGAGGTGAAAAGAGGCTTTTCTGATTTTGGAAAATATTCCTGTTTATCATGAACAAAAATTATGCAATAGATATCCTGAAGGTGTATAAATTTTATTCAGCTTTCCGTCTCTTTCTCAAAAAAACAGTGCTCACCTCATAATATATACAATAATTTCAAACAAATAAAATTTTGGCACGCGGTTTGCTATAGAGAAGGCAAAGCGACATTCTCCCCCTCTGAAAGGCGCGCCGCTCCGTTTTACCGGGAATGCGCCCGCCCTGTGGCGGACGCGGGCGGGGCGGCGCCAATTCAGCTTCGGCCTTATGCCCTAAGGATTTTCCGCTTCCCGCTTTTCGGAAAATGGCCGACGGCTTCCCGTCAGGGAAGCGTGGGAATGAAGGTTCCTGATACCAGGGACTTTCAGGATATATACAAGGGGAATCAGGCACCCTCCAACGCCTTTTCCATACAGTCCTCTCCTTCTCGTGAAAGACGCCGAAAGGCGGACGTCCCTCCGGTTCTCCTCCGGAGGGACGTTTTTTATGATCCGCTGAAGCGTTTTTGTTTTGAAAATACTCCGAAAAAGTTCCGGAGACTGAGCGGAGGGAGACCTCTCTCTGCGCTCCTTATCCGTAACGCGCTTCACGCGCAAAAACTGTACGCCGGAACAGGGGATTCCGGCCGGCAGATACCTTCAAGAACAGCACGCGCGCCCAAAAACAATGGGGATCGCGGAATATCCCGCGATCCCCGGACAGTCTGAAGCCGTTCCCGTGTATTCGTACGCTGAACGCGCTACTCCTCAAAATCATCCGGCAGTTCAAAGTTGAAATATACGTTCTGCACGTCGTCATGCTCTTCAAGAGCGTCATTCAGTTTCATGATCTTGCGGGCAGTTTCCGCGTCCACAGGCACTGTTACTTTCGGCACCATATTAATTTCGGCGGATTCCATTTCCACGCTCTGTCCTTCCAGGGCTTCGCGCACGGAGTTGAAATCCTCAAAGGAGGTGTAGATGCCCCAGCTTTCATCCTCGTCGCGCACATCGTCCGCGCCGGCTTCCAAAGCCAGATTCATCACAGCATCCTCATCTGGGTACTTTTCCCTGGAGAGCATGATCACACCCTTGCGATCAAACTGAAAGGCCACGGAACCGCTCTCACCGAGACTGCCGCCATGTTTGGTAAAGATATGGCGCACATCCGCCACTGTGCGATTCTTGTTGTCCGTGGCGGTTTCCACGATCACTGCCACTCCGCCGGACGCATAACCTTCATACATGATCTCCGTGAGATCGCCGCCAGCGTCCTGCCCCGTTCCCTTGCGGATGGCGGCCTCGATCTTGTCCTTGGGCAGATTTACGGCCTTGGCCGCGGCAATGGCGGAGCGCAAACGGGCATTCCCCGCCGGATCGCCACCGTTCTTCGCGGCGATGATGATTTCCTTGGCGGCCTTGGTGAATACCTTGCCGCGCTTGGCGTCCTGAGCGCCCTTGCGCAGCTTGATGTTAGCCCATTTGCTGTGTCCAGACATAAATTAAGCCTCCGCACGCTTTGCGGCCTCTTCCGGGCCGCCCTTGTATCCCATGCCGACTTCAAAAATTTCCTTGCTTTCGGCCCGGGAGCTGTTGGGTTTGAAGGTTTTGACCGAGGAAAAGCGCTTTTTCAGAGCTTGCGCCAGTTCCTGGAAATCAGGCCCCATAAATATCTTGGCGATGAAGCTTCCGCCCGGCTTCAGCCAGCGGTCAGCCACTTTCACCGCTTCAAGGCAAAGCTCAAGAGAACGCGCCTGATCCGTGAACCTGGTTCCCGTGGTGCGGGGAGCCATGTCGCTCATGACCAGATCAAAGGGACCCGCTTCATCCAGCAGACGCTCGAAATCCTCCGTGCGCTCAAACACGTTCTCCTGAAGAAAGGTCACGTTGGCGGGGAACACCGTCCCGGTTGTCTGGAGGTCACACCCAAGCACATGTCCGGATGCTCCCACTCTTTCCGCGGCATACAGGCTCCAGGAACCGGGCGCAGCACCAAGATCCAGCACCTTCATGCCGGGTTTCAGCAAACGGAATCTTGCGTCCATTTCCTTGAGCTTGTACACTGAACGGGCAGGATAATTCTCCCGCTTTGCCTTCAGAAAATAGTGATCACGATACGTCTTCATAATTGATCGGATTTTCTTATCCTATTTTTTCCCCGTAGCCAAGAGGCATTGAGGGCCTCCCCGTATGACTCCACGCCCTCTCCGCATCCGCATTCGTGATTCTCTCGGACGTATCCGGACTCTGACCGAAGGCCCGGACTCTTATGAACGGCTGGATGAAGGAGCTTCACACTCCATCAGCAGATGTTCCCGGCCGGTTCTTCTCCTGGGTATCGGGCCGCATCCGGCACAGCTTCTTCCCCTTGTCAGAAGATTGCAGCCGGAAGACAGCTCCGTTTTCTGGCTGGAAAGTCCGGATTTTCTTGACGCCCTGCACGATGCGGGGGCCACTTTGGAACTTCCGGCGGGCTGGCGGAAAATCGATCCCGCGCAGGCCGCCCTCCTGCTGCCCGGGCTGATTCGCGAAACCTCCCCGATCATGTTCGCATACCGGCAGGGCCGGCGCCTTTTTCCCGAGTTCTGGGGACCCCTGCTTGCCTTATGTCTCATCCCCGATGGCTTCAGCCCTGAGCACGCCGCTCCCGCAGCCCCCCCCTCTGTTCTTCTGCCTGGAAACGCGTCTTCCCTTCTGCACCGCGAGCTGACGCAGGCATTGGAAATGGAAGGGCTTTCCCCCGTACATCTCCCGGATTCATCAGTGTCGCCGTCTGGAAATCATGTCGACTTGAAGGAGTTTTTTGCACGGCTCAAAAGGCAGCGCCCCTCCCTCTTCTTGTCCGTCAATCTGCGCGGTCTGGATCCGGAAGGACGCGTCTTCCACCTGCTGCGGGCAATGGGCATCCCTGTATGCATCTGGTTTGTGGACAATCCCTGGCAGATTCTTTCCTCCCTGCGTCTGCCGTGGTGGAAAGACGCGCTCCTGCTGACTACCGACGCCACTTTTCTGCCAGAACTGCGCGCCTGCGGAGCCGCAAATGCCGAATTCATGCCGCTGGCGGCCTCCTCGTTTTTTCTTGATCCCGAACCCGCGATCCTGCCGCCCGGCATCAGGGTGCTTTTTGTTGGACGCAGCAGCTTTCCCGGAAAGGATGCCTTTTTCGCCGCCGCGCCGCGCCACGCCGAGAGGGAAGCAGAAGCGCGCGCCATGCTGCGCAGGGGAGAGCGCCCGGACTATCACTGGTGGAAACGCCGGATTGAAGAGGAACAGGGGAAACACATTCCCTCCTGGCCCGGACATGCGGCGCGGGAGGCAGGCAGAGGAACGGAGGAACTTGCCCTGAACAATCGTCTTATGTGGCTGAATGAAGCCGCTTCGCTCGGACAGAACGGCATGCCCGCGCTGGAGCTTGTCGGAGATGAGGGTTGGAAAAACCGCCTCGACGCCCCGGCGCATTTTTCCCCTCCGGTGGATTACTATGCCATGCTCCCGGCCCTCTACCGCGCCGCCCCATTTACGCTGGACGTCACAAGTCTGCTGCTGCCCGGGGGGCTTACCCAGCGCCACTTCGACGTATGGCAGGCGGGCGGTTTCCTGCTCACCGCCACCGGATCGGGGATGGATATCTTTCCTCCCCATCTTGCCGCGCCCATCACTCTGCGCCGCCCCGGCGATCTCGTTCTCAGCATAAAGCATCTGGAACATTCCCCGGCGTACAAAACCGAACTGCGCACGGCGTGGCAGAACGAAATCTCCCGGAATCATCTCTACCGGCACCGTATCCGGGCCATCTGGGAAATGGCGAAAAAGCTTGACGCGACTTCCTTCCGAGTGTAAAGGCAAATAGTTCCTGATAAGTAATCATTGCTTGAAGGGAACAATGCGCTATCCATAAGCCATGCGGGGATTTCGCATCATATTCAGTCTATGGAGGCTTTCAATGACCAGACAGTTTGAAGTGTACAAGTGCATGCATTGCGGCAATATCGTGGAAGTGGTGCACGGCGGCGGCGCGCCCCTGGTGTGCTGCGGTGAAAATATGAAACTCATGGCTGAAGGAACCAGCGACGGCGCGAAGGAAAAGCATGTTCCCGTGCTGGAAAAGACGGCCGCCGGCTGGAAAGTCAGCGTCGGTTCTGTTCCTCATCCCATGGAAGAAGCCCACTATATCGAATGGATTGAGCTTCTTGCCGACGGCAAGAGCTACAGAAAATTTCTTAAACCCGGCGAAAAGCCCGAAGCGGAATTCTGCATTGACGCCGCCCATGTAACGGCTCGCGAATACTGCAATCTTCACGGCCAGTGGAAGGCTGAAGCCTGATTTCCCGGAGCAGCTCCGCCCCCCTGTTCCCGGGCAGGCGGAGCCGTTCATTAACCCCCTGTTTCAAGGAGTATCATCATGGAAAAGTATGTTTGCACCGTCTGCGGCTACGAGTATGACCCGGCCCAGGGCGACCCGGATAACGGCGTCGCGCCCGGCACCCCCTTCGACAAACTGCCCGAAGACTGGGTCTGCCCCATCTGCGGCGCTCCCAAATCCCAGTTCGATCCCGCGTAGGCGGTTTCAGGCGTTCCCTTTCGGAGCGCTCTTCGCGCCGTCCGAAAGCAGACGTTTCAGCGCATTACCAGTCAAAGGGAGGACCGTCCTCCCTTTTTTCACTTCAAGGAGATACCATGCAGCCTGTTCTTCTGAAACCCGGCATTCACTGGGTGGGCGCAGTCGATTTCAATCTGCGCAACTTCCACCACTACAGCCGTTCTCCCGAAGGCAGTACCTACAATGCCTATCTGATTCAGGACGAAAAAAACGTTCTGGTGGATACCGTCAGCCACCACTATTTTGACGAGCTGGTCGCCCATATTTCCGCTCTCGTCGATCCCCGGAAAATTGACTATATCATCTGCAACCATCTGGAGCAGGATCACGCGGGCGTTCTGCCCCGCATCGTGGAGCTGTGCAAGCCAGAAAAAATCTTCTGCTCCACCATGGGGCTGAAGTCCATCACCCGGCAGTTCAACACCGAAGGCTGGCCCATTACGGCGGTGAAGGACGGAGAACGTCTGAATATCGGCAAGCGCAACATCACCTTTCTTGAAACCCGTATGCTGCACTGGCCGGACAGCATGGTTTCCTATGTCGAGGAAGACCGCGTGCTGTTCAGCAATGACGCTTTCGGGCAGAACGTGGCCACCTCCCGCCGCTTTGTGGACGAGTACGAACGCCCGCTCCTGCTCCGCGCCATGAAGGACTATTACAATAATATCGTCCTGCCCTACTCCCCCATGGTGCTCAAGACTCTGGACCGCGTCGTCCAGCTTGGTATTCCGCTTGACATCATCGCTCCCGATCACGGGCTTATTTTCCGCACTCCGGAAGATATCAGGTTTGTGCTTGATTCTTACCGTGCCTTTGCAGAGCAGAAACCCAAGCTCCGCGCCGTGGTCGCCTATGAAAGCATGTGGGGCGCCACGGAAAGCATGGCCTATGCTGTAGGCGACGGCCTCGACGATGAGGGCGTGCCTTATGTGCTCATGGACATGCAGCACAATCATGTGAGCGCGGTAATGAATGAACTGGCCGACAGCGGCGCGCTCATTCTCGGTTCCGCCACGCGCAACAACATGCCCATGGTCAACATGATGGCCCTCATGGCTCATGTAAAGGGACTGAAACCGCAGAATCTCGTGGGGGCGACCTTCGGCGCGCACGGATGGTCCGGCGAAGCGCCCAGGATGATGGCCGAGGAGCTGGCCGCCATGAAGGTTGAAGTGGTCGGAGAACCCGTTCGCGCCCACTTCGGCGCCAAGGCCGAAGAACTGGCCGCCTGCCGGGAACTCGGCGCGGCTGTGGCCCGAACCCTTAAGGAAAAGGTCAAGGCGTTCGCATAACGCCCCTGCCGCCCGCCGGATCCCCTCCGGCGGGCGTTCCGCGCCCGACAGCGTTCCGCGGCGCGGCAAGTCGCTTCCCCCGGGGATAAGGAGACTGTATGGATCTGGTCATGCTTTCACGGCTGCAATTTGCCGTGGCCGTTTTCTTCCATTTTATTTTTGTGCCTCTGACGCTGGGGCTCACCGTTCTGCTGGCCATAATGGAAACCATCTATGTGCGCACCGGCGACGAAACCTACAAGCGTATGGCGAAATTCTGGGGAAAACTTTTCCTCATCAATTTCGCTCTCGGTGTGGTCACGGGGATTACCCTTGAGTTCCAGTTCGGCACCAACTGGTCAAAATACTCCGCCTATGTCGGCGACATTTTCGGCTCGCTTCTGGCCATTGAGGCCACGGCTGCCTTTTTTCTGGAATCCACATTCGTTGCGGTATGGACCTTCGGCTGGGATCGGGTAGGCAAAAAGGTACATTGCTTCGCCATCTGGGCCGTGGCGTTTGCCTCCAACCTTTCCGCCGTATGGATCATCATCGCCAACGGCTTCATGCAGAATCCCGTTGGCTACGTTATCCGCAACGGCCGCGCCGAACTTGAGGACTTCCTGACCGTGGTGACCAACCCCTACGCTTGGGGCCAGTTCTTCCACACCATTGCCTCATCATGGATGCTCGCCGGGTTCTTTGTGCTGGCGGTCTGCGCCTGGCATCTGCTTCGCAAAAACGGAGATCCGGTTTTCGCCAAATCAGTGAAAATCGCCGCGCCCTTTACCCTGATTCTCGCGCTGCTCGTGGCCGTCGCGGGACACCATCAGGGGCAGATCGTCGCCCGTCATCAGCCCGCCAAGCTGGCTGCCATGGAATCGCACTGGGAAACCCGGGAAAATGCTCCCATGTATCTTCTTGTGTGGCCTGATCAGGAAGAAGGCAAGAACAGCGTGGAAGCCATCGGCATCCCCGGCGTACTCTCTTTCATGGCGCACGGCAATTTCTCCCAGGAAGTCACAGGACTCAACGCCTTCCCCAAGGAAGACATTCCCCCCGTGCTGCTGACCTTCCTCTCCTTCCGATTCATGGTCGCACTGGGCGCGGTGTTCATCCTCCTGTCCGGCTGGGCGTGGCTGAAGCGTCGCAATCTCGCGGAAAGTCCCCTGCTCGCCAGACTGCTCATCTGGACCATTCCTCTGCCCTATCTCGCAATCATGGCGGGATGGATGGTTGCCGAAGTAGGCCGCCAACCCTGGATCGTCTACGGTCTCATGCGCACTTCGGACGCAGTGTCGCCCGTGCCCACTTCTTCCGTGGCGCTCTCTCTTGCGGCCTTTGCCGTCATCTATACGGCTCTGGGCATTCTGGACATCTACCTGCTGGCCAAGTATGCCCGCAAGGGCCCTCACGCCCCGGAAATTCAGCCTGAAAGCGCCGGAGAATAGCCATGCTGGAAACAATCTGGTTTATACTGTGGATTCTGCTGTGGGCCGTCTACTTCATTCTTGACGGCTTTGACTTCGGCATGGGGACGCTCATGCCCTTCCTGGCCCGGAGCGATGCGGAAAAACGCGTGATCTACAATGCCTCCGGCCCGTTCTGGGATGGGAATGAGGTATGGCTGATTACAGCCGGCGGCGTGACATTCGCCGCCTTCCCTCTGGCCTATGCAACCATGTTCAGCGCGCTTTATGCTCCGCTGCTCATACTGCTTTTCGCCCTGATCTTCCGCGCCGTCGCTTTTGAATTCCGCAACAAGGTCAACTGCGGGCTGTGGCGCGGAGTGTGGGACACCTGCCTCTTCCTCGGCAACTTTGTCCCCGCGCTGCTTCTCGGCGTGGCCTTTGCCAATCTGTTCCGGGGCATTCCCATTGATGCGGAAGGAGTATATCAGGGGAACCTCTTCACCCTGCTCAATCCTTACGGACTCGCGGGAGGCCTGCTTTTCGTGATCATGTTCGCCTATCACGGAGCACTGTGGCTTGAACTCAAGGCGGAAGGCCCCCTGCAGGAACGCGCGGGCCGCACGGCCAAAGCGCTGTGGCCCCTGCTGCTTTCCCTGGTGCTGGCCTTCCTTGCCCTGAGCGCCTTCTATACCGACATGTATACCTCCATCGCCGCGCACCCGGTTATTTACGCGGCGCTGATCGTCGCCGTGGTCGGTCTTGTGGCGTCCCGTCTGGCTCTCGCCAATGGAGCCATGTGGACGGCGTGGTTCATGAGTTCCCTGTTCATTCTCGGT
This sequence comes from Candidatus Mailhella excrementigallinarum, assembly GCA_944324075.1. Taxonomy (GTDB): domain Bacteria; phylum Desulfobacterota; class Desulfovibrionia; order Desulfovibrionales; family Desulfovibrionaceae; genus Mailhella; species Mailhella excrementigallinarum. Next base: position 37,739 of record CALUUZ010000013.1, on the reverse strand, counting down.
CTCACCTTTTTCGGAGCGGGAAGCATGTTCCCCAGTCTGATTATTTCCAGCATTGACCCCTCCTTCAGCGTGACCCTCGCCAACGGTTCATCCAGCCCGCTTACGCTCAAGATCATGCTGGCCGTCGCGCTTACCGCCGTACCGGTGGTGATTCTCTACCAGGCCTGGGTCTACTATACCTTCTCCCACAAGATAACGGCGAAGGAACTGGAATCCGAACACGCCTACTAGAGCGTTTTGCATTTGAAAATATCTGCCGACCGGCTCTTGCGTTCCGGCTCGCGGAGTTCACGCCTCCACCGGAGCGGCCGCAATTCACTTGCGGCTGCTCCGGTGTCGCGCTGCCCCTGGCCGTCAGCGCGCAGCGCTTGCGGATAAGGAGAGCTGAGATGGGTCTCGTCCTGCTCGATTCCGTAGAGCACTTCATGAGCGAAATGCTCTAGACCACCTCTTGCAGAAAGGGAAATCCGGAAAGTTTTCCCTTTCCCCGCTTTCACACCCGCTTCCGGATTTTCCCCCGAGGCGGTTTTTTTTATTCGATTCAGCGCGGGGCGCCTTGAAATTCTTCCGGAGCGTTTTGCATTCGAAAATATCTGCCGGCCAGGACACTATGTCCCGGATCGCAGGTTTCACGCCTCCTCTGGAGCTGACCGCCGCAAGTGAATTACGGTTGCTCTGCTCCGGTGAGCCTTTCTCCGCGCCAAAATCAACTCTATCATTTTTTTCTCAGGCTTCCCGCAGTATCATCTTGTTCCCACTGCCGTTTCATGCCACAATCATCAGAGTTTCTCACAGGCTGGAGCAGTCATGAAAAAAAACGACACGTTCTGCTGGAAATTCGTCCGTATCGGAGGACTGGATCAGGTTACCCTGCAAACGGCGGATGAACTCACGCATCTGGACGAGCTTGACCCCAAGCTGTGGGCGGCTCTCAGCTGCCCGGCCGCAGGGCTGGAATTTGATGAACGTACCCTGGAACTGCTGGATACCGATCATGACGGCCGTATCCGCATTCCCGAAGTACGGGATGCAGTACGCTGGACCTGTGCGCGTCTGGCAGACCCGGCATCATTGGTCAATCCGCCGGATGACATGCCCCTGAACGCCATCAGATCGGATACGCCCGACGGACAGGCGCTGCTTGCCGCGGCACAGCATATTCTTGAAACCCTCAACAAACCGGAATCGGACAGCCTGAACCAGAGGGAAGTCATGGATGCCGCCGCGCACGCGGCACAGCATCTGTTCAATGGGGACGGAATTTTCCCTCCCGACGAACACCTGCCCGAAGATGTGCGGTCATTCATCAGTCAGGCGCTGACCTTTGTCGGCGGCAGAAAGGATGCCGGAGGCCAGCCCGGCATCGACAGCGAGATTTCCGCGGCGTTTCTCCAGCTTATCAGTGACTGGAAGGCCTGGCAAAGCGGCATGTCCGCGCTGTCTCTTCCCCTGGGAGATGATACCGCAAGGGCATGGGCGCTCATGCGGCAACTCCGTCCCAAAATCGATGACTACTTTCTGCGCTGCCAGCTGGCATCCTTCGCGCCCGGAATCGAAACAGGACTTGCTTCCTCCGCCGAGGAAAAATTTCCTTCCGAGGATGAGCATGGCATTCTGCAAAGTTCAGCTCTGGCAGAACTGCCTCTCGCCCGAGTGGAAGCGGAACGGCCGCTGCGGCCCGACTCAGGCATCAATCCCGCCTGGGCGGATCAAATTGCGGAACTGTTCCGTCTTCTCGCTCCACTTCTGCCGCGGAAGGACAGCATGAGTCGGGCGGACTGGCTCACCGTCCGGACCGCTTTCGGTTCCTATGTCGAGGCAGTGAACGGAAAGCCCGCGCCCCAGACCTCCGCTCCTGTGGACATCCCTCCTTCAGCACAACCGGAAGACATGGAAAAAATTCTCGGCACAGCGGGGATGGACAAGCTGCTGAACGGCGACGCGGCAGCCAGCTTCGACAGGCTGGTGCAAAAGGATCTGGCCGTCCCGGCTGGTTCCGGCGGCATTGCTGATGTGGAAAAACTCGTTATCTTCCATCGCCATCTGCACCGCCTGCTGATGAACTTCGTTTCCTTCCACGACTTTTACAACCTGAGCGGTCAGGCTGCATTTCAGAACGGCGTACTCTATATGGACGGCCGCAGTTGCCGCCTCTGCGTGCCTGTAGCCAATGTGGACAAACATTCAGCCATGGCGGCATTCAGCAATCTTTGCCTTGCCTACTGTGAATGCAGACGGATCAGGAAAAGCTCTGCGGACAGAGCCCCGGAAGGAACCATTACCATTGTCGCCGCCGTCACGCAGGGCGATGCCGATCTGCTTATCCCCGGGCGCAACGGCGTCTTTGTGGACAACATGGGCAACGACTGGGACGCCACGCTGATCAAGCTGGTGCAGGCACCCATCAGCCTCCGTCAGGCCCTGTGGGCGCCATACAAGCGCATGGCCCGCATGGCCACGGAACAACTGGCCAAATATGCATCCAGCAAGACTTCCTCCGTAAGCGCTACCGCCGCCAGGAAACTGGATACTCTTACCAAGGACGTAAGTTCCGGCAAGAGTCCCGGTTTCGACATCGGCAAAAGCGCCGGAATATTCGCTGCCGTAGGTCTGGCCATGGGCGCTCTGGGCACTGCCCTTGCCTCCATTGTTCAGGGGCTGCTCTCCCTGAGCTGGTGGCAGTTGCCTCTGCTGGTTCTCGCCCTTCTTCTGGTATTTTCCGGCCCCTCCCTGCTCATGGCCTGGCTCAAGCTGCACAAACGGACCCTGGGCCCTCTGCTTGAAGCCTCCGGCTGGGCGGTGAACAGCTTTGCGCCGATCAATCTGCGCATCGGCGCGGCGCTGACGCAGAAGGCGAAACTGCCGCCCAACGTCCATCGTGACATGAAGGACCCCTTTCGGGATCGAAACCCGGCAAAGTGGCCCGCCCTCCTCCTTCTGATCGCTCTGCTGTCCGGAGCCGTCGCCGGAGGACTGATCTACACGGGCCTTGTGGACAACCCCTTCTCTGCACTGTCGGAACACCTGGAACACAGCGAGAGTCAGACACCTTCTCCCGCAAGAAAATAAGGCGCACCACCCGTGAAGTGCGCCGACGTATTGCCGGTCGGAAACAGATTTCCGACCGGCAGACATTTTAATCCCCATCAGGATATTCTGAAATCGAAGAGAACTGTCCGGCCAGTCCCTCTTTCCGGCCGCAGACTCCACACTTTCGCCGGAGTCTCGCCTCCGTGGGGCATTTCGACGGCGAAAGGGCCTGGATTCCCGCAGAGTCCTATGCTCCCCAGACCTCACGCATGACGCGCAGCGCGTTGCCGGAACAGATCATATCCATTTCGCGCGGGGGTAAATATCTTTCCAGGGCAGCGGCCAGGAGCGGCATTCCCGAATAATCATCAAATTCCAGTCTGCTGGAAATGCCATCAAAATCAGAGCCGAAGGCCAGCGCCCCGATCCCCGCCTTGTCCCTGATATGCAGAACATGGCGCACAATATCTTCGATCAGGGTGACCTCACTGTCCCTGCGCAGAAAAATACCGAAGAAATTTACCCCGATCACGCCCCCGCTCTCTCCGATCAGGCGCAGCAAATCGTCAGACAAGCAGCGGGAGTGATCACACAGAGCTCTGGCGCAGGAGTGAGAGGCGACAAAGGGCTTCCTGGAAAGCTCCGCCACATCGCGGACCCCGCCGTCGGAAAGATGGGAAACATCAATAATGATTCCCAGCTCATTCATACGCCGAACGACATCTTTCCCAAAAGGCTTGAGCCCAAGCCCCATTCGCGCCGCTTCGCGTGAATGGGGAAATCCCAGCTCATTCTCATAGTTCCAGAGCAGCGTTGCCATCCGCACTCCTTTTGCGAACCAGTCATCCAGATACTCCAGATTTCCTTCGAGAGCCACGGCATCCTCCACTGTGAGGATGGAGGAAATATATCCCCTTCTGGCATTGGCCGTGATATCCGCCACGGAGAGAGCGGAGGACAGGGTTTGCGAGTGTATCCCCAGTTCCCGCCGGTATATCTCGAAACAGCGTTCAAAAATGGCGTGGGGAGGCATATCGTCCGGTTTTCGCAACTCCGGTTCACGGGTCAGAATAAACAATGCGAAACACTGGGCCAGAGCCCCCCCCCGACGCAGCTTGTCCGGCGTGACGTGTCCCGTCCAGTCCGCAAACGGCACGTCACCCTTTCTCGTCATGGTATCACAATGCAAGTCGATGAAACGCATGTTCATGAAAACACTCCCACGCGCGGAAAATTTCTGTTTTCCGGCGATCCCGGCAGCCAGTCCCGTCAGAACCGATACCGACTCTCACAAAGCCATCGCCGCCCGGCAGGAAACAGCGCTGCGGACGTTCCGCTGAAAAATCGCATTGATAACGCCGCGCGGGGCCGCCGTCCGGTCAGAGTCCATGCCAATAAAAATGAGCCCCTGCAAATGACGACCCGGCTTGCAAGGACTCATACGATTCCGCCTGGCGGAAGAGGAGGGATTCGAACCCCCGGAGGACGTAAATCCTCAACGGTTTTCAAGACCGTCGCATTCAACCGCTCTGCCACTCTTCCATAACTGAGGCTGTTAAACCTGCTTCCCCCGCAGGGGATTCGCAATGCGTCATCCCTTGTAGCCGGACACCCGGACACAGGTCAAGAGCGTTTCCGAAAATCCGGACGGCCGGGAGCTACTGGACAATAGAGCCTTTTACCACAAAGATCTTCATGTCAGGACGGGCCTTGCCGAGCATCGCGCCTGCGTTTCCGGCCCTCATTCCGGAACGGCAATATACCACCACGGGCTTGCCATCCGGCACTTCGGCCAATCTGTCCTTCAATTCTTCCACGGGAATGTTCACCGCGTTGGGCAGATGCTTCTGCGCAAACTCGCCGGGAGTCCGCACATCCAGGATGAAAACATCCGGAGTCTGCTCAATAAGGGAAAGCGCTTCCTGAGGAGCTACCGCTGCAGGAGCTGAAGCTTCATTTTTCGCCGCGGACGGTGCCGCGTATCCCATAAACAGCATCAGACAGATAAGCGTAAACCGTAAAACCCGTTTCATTGCACTCTCCGTCGGGCCATGCCCGCATGTTATGCCGGTTTTCCTCTGCCCCGCATTTCTGCATCATTCTGGACAGCTTTTCGGAAGTCCGCGGCCTCATAAGCCCCGCGCGCTTCCGGCATTACCGGGCCGATCCCGGCAATGGCCCTCTGGCCTAAAGAAGGAAAACCCAAAGAACCCGGCTCTCCTATCATGAAAAACATGCGGCGTCATCCCTGTCTTCGGGCCGTCGGAGCCAATTCCGTCCGGCTGAGTCCGCTCACTGACGGCATGACAATATCTTGCGACAGGTAGTCGTGTTCCTCTATTTCCCCATTGCCATACGCATGTTTTTACCCTAGACTGACACAGTTCACGGGAACTCTTCGCTGCATTTCTCAGATTGCCGATGGTTCCGCCAGCGTCCCGCCGTTCCCGACTTCTGTCGCGGTCCGGACGCGTCAATCAGTCACCTCAAACCAGCACGAGGCATCGGGATGGAGGAGAGGAATCACACCAGCGCACCTGAAACGGCAAAAAAATGTTGCTGTTGCGGTTGGGGCGCCTTCCTTGTGGGCCTGGTCGTGGCCCTGATTCTGGGCTGGGCGGTTCTGCCCGCTCTTATGCAGAAAGAACTGAAACAACCGGTCGCGTTCAACCACGTTCTCCATGTGGACGAGCAGGGCATGGATTGCAGGCAATGCCACTTTGCGGGGCCTGACGGCCAGTTCAGCGGCGTGCCTACCACCGCCTCATGTGCGGAATGCCACTCGGAAGCCATCGGCAATACTCCCGAGGAAATCCGTTTCGTGCAGGACTATGTCCAGACAGGCCGCGAGATCCGTTCCGAGTGGCTCGTTTATCTGAAGCAGCCCGATAATGTCTTCTTCAGCCATTCCGTTCACTCCGTAGAACGCTGCTCGACCTGCCACACAGAATATGCGGAGAATCCGGGTGCTCTGTGCAAGGTATGCCATATCGACATGTCGAAGGTGACCACTCCGCCCGTCTATTCGGAAAACCGGCTTTCCGGCTATCCGAAGGGCACCATGCTCATGTGGGACTGCGAGCGCTGCCACGCCAACCCCAACCACCTGAGCCCGGCGACCAATGCGAATAACGCCTGCTTCGTCTGCCACAAGTAGCGCCCAGGCGAGCCAGTGAGGAAATCATGAACAGAAGAGGATTTCTCAAATTTGCCGCCGGCGGGACCGTGGGCCTCGTGGCGTCTCCCATTATCTGGAATACTCTGTACGATGCCGTGTACTGGTCCCAGAACTGGGGCTGGATTCCCCGTGTTCCCCGGGGCGACAGCACATATATGCGTACCATCAGCAAACTTTGTCCCTCCGGCACAGGCATCCGTGTCCGTCTGGTGGACGGACAGCCCGTGCGCGCTCTCAGCGATCCGGATAACCCCCTGAGCCGCGGAGCGCTCACTGCGCTTGCCGCAGCCGAAACACAGCTCATGGTCAGTCCGGCCAGACTGAAAGAGCCTCTGCGCCGCACCCCCGACGGCGCTCTGGTCGCCATTTCCTGGGAGGAGGCGGAAAAGCTGCTCAGGGAAAAGCTGGCCGAAGCCGGCGGCTCCACGGCCTGCATCTCGGGAGACCCCACCAGTACTGTGAATGAGCTGCTGTCCAGCCTTGTGGAAAGCCGTGGCTCCGCCGATTTCTATTTCATGCCCGATGACGAACAGGCCGCTCTGGCTGCGTGGAGCGCCATGGGAGGCATGGGACGTCTGGGCTATGATGTGGATAACAGCGACTTCATCCTCGCCATCGGTGCGAATATGCTGGAAAGCTGGGGCACAGTGGCCCGCAACCGCAGGAACTTCAGCGCCGGACGCCCTGCCGGGCAGGAAGCGCGGGTGAAGTTTGCCTATGCCGGGCCGGTGCAGAACAATACCGCCGCGGGCGCGGACTGGTGGCTGCCCTGCCGCGACGGGATGGAAATGGAGCTGGCCCTGGGCATAGCCCATCTTCTGATCAAGGCCGGGCATGCAGTGCCTTCCGCCGGTCTTGACGATTTCAAAGCTCTTGCGGGGGAATATACTCCCGAAAAGGTTGCAGCGCTGACCGGTGTGGACGCCGGACGCCTCGCTGAAGTAGCCAAAGCCCTTGCGGGGGCGGAAAAGCCTCTTGTTCTGGTGGGTTCAGCCCTTGGCGCGGGCGGCGGAGCGGGAGCCGTTATGGCGGGCATCGCAGTAAACATGCTGCTTGGCCGTGTGGGAGCGGAAGGCGGACTCGTCAACCTGCCTTTTCCCACCCCTGTCGTGACCGGAGCTTCCGACTATCGCACAGTGGTGAACCGCAACCTCATAGCATGGTCGCAGAGCGTAGCTTCCGGCGAAACAGAAGCGCCACGCGTGCTGCTCATATATGACGCCAACCCGCTGTATTCACTGCCTTCCGATTCAGGCATGGAAGAAGTGTTCACCAGAAGCGGCTTCAAAGTCGCCATGGCGAGCTTCCTCAGCGAGAGCTGCGCGAGATGCGATCTTGTTCTCCCTGCCGCCATGGGGCTGGAACGCTTTGACGACTGCTACACGCCCTACGGTTCCGGAGAAGTCAGCTGGTGCATCAGCCATCCTCTGGTCAAGCCCTTCTATAACTCCCGCCCCATGGGCGAGGTTCTCATCTCCCTGGCGAAGGAGCTCGGTGTCGAAACCGGAGTGAAGGACATGCCCGGACTGCTGTATAAAAAGGCTTACAGTCTCGGTGCCAATTTCCGGAAAATGGTGGAAAGCGGAGCCGTATTCCAGAAAAAGGCATCCGGCGCGTTTTCCGTGCCCGTATACAACACGGACGCGATCAGAACAGCCCTGACGCTGAAGAAAGAAGCAGCCCCCCTGAGCCTGGCGCCTGTTGTCGTACTCGGCATGGGCACTGCCCAGACAGGCATTCCGCCCTTCGCCACAAAAATCATTACGGAATACCAGCTTGCCGGGCATTCCAGCGTGGCGCAGATGAATGCCGCTACAGCGGACAAGCTCGGCGTGCGCAAGGGAGCCCGCGTAACTGTCGGCAACGGTAAGGTGAAGGTTCCCGCTCTGGTGGACATTTTTGAAGGCGTACTCCCCGACGCTGTCGCTCTGAGCGCCGGACTCGGCCACACCGCCTTTGACGAGTTCAGCCGGAACAAGGGGAGCAACATCATGACATTGACCAGCATCACCCGCGAACCCGGCACAGGCCTGCCGGTATGGAGTTCCGCAGGTGTAAGCGTGGACAAGGCGTAGGGAGCGAGAAATGTCTGAAGTTATCGATTTCAAAATCAGATGGGGCATGGTCATCGACCTTGACAAATGCACCGGATGCGGCGCGTGCATGGTGGCCTGCCAGGCGGAAAACAATCTTGCCCCCCAGGTCGATGCCAGCAACAAGCTGCGCGCCCTGAACTGGCTTACGGTGTACCGCCTTTCCAACGGCAAGTCCTTCCCCGACCACGAAGTGGCATATCTGCCCCGTCCCTGCATGCAGTGCGGCAAGCCGTCCTGCGTCAGCGTGTGCCCTGTGGTCGCCACCGACAAGCGCGAAGAAGGCGGAATCGTCAGCCAGATTCCTCCCCGCTGCATCGGCTGCCGGTACTGCATGGCCTCGTGTCCTTACCATGCCCGCTACTTTAACTGGTATGATCCCAAATGGCCGGGCGATCTGGATCGTACGCTGACTCCCGATGTATCCACCCGCCCGCGCGGTGTTGTAGAAAAGTGTTCGTTCTGCCATCATCGCTGGATGCACGCCAAGGATGCCGCCATCCTGAAAGGCGAGGACCCGATGGATCTGCCTGACGGCGCGTACATCACCGCCTGCACGGAAGCCTGCCCGAACGGGGCGATTACGTTCGGCGATCTGAACAACCCCAAGCACAAGGTGTATGAGCTCAGGCAGAGTCCCCATGCTTTCCGCCTGCTGGAAAGACTGGGAACCGAGCCGCAGGTTTACTACCTGAGCAAGCGGGAATGGGTCCGCCGTCAGGGCGACAACTATCTGGAACACGAAGCCACCGGCGATAACAAGAAGGTGTAGGTTATGGATTACAGCAAACCTGTTGACGCGGCCCTGTTCCCTGAAGGCTGTCAGCGCTGCTCCCTGACCAGATTCATGGCCTGGATGGGCATTCTGGGCGTTATTCTGCTATGGGGGCTTTATGCCGCCGTGCGCGTGCTTGGTTTCGGTCTGGGTGAAACCGGCATGGACGATTACTTCGGTTTCGGCCTGTGGATCACCTTTGACCTCGCAGTCATTGCGCTGGGCGCAGGAGCGTTTTTCACCGGGCTGCTCCGCTATATTCTGAACATCGACGAACTGAAAAACATCGTCAATCTGGCGGCGGTCATCGGTTTTCTCTGCTATACGGGAGCCATGCTCATCCTGGTGCTGGATATCGGCCAGCCCATCCGCTGCTGGTTCGGATACTGGTATCCCAACGTCCACTCCATGCTGACGGAAGTCATCTTCTGTATCACATGTTACTGCATCGTGCTCATTATCGAGTATGTGCCGCTGATTCTGGAAAACCGCCAGCTTGCCAGATCCCGTTTCATCAGCGCCCTGGCACACAACTTCCATCTGCTCATGCCTCTGTTTGCAGGCATCGGCGCCTTTCTGTCCACATTCCATCAGGGATCGCTCGGCGGCATGTACGGTGTGCTGTTCGGCCGGCCCTACCTGTATCGGGAAGGCTTCTTCATCTGGCCCTGGACCTTCTTCCTGTTCATCCTGTCCGCCATCAGCGCCGGTCCCATGTTCACCGTTCTCGTCTGCACAATCATGGAAAAGATGTCCGGCCGCAGACTGGTGACCTGGGAGGTAAAGCAGCTCATGGGCAAGATCGGCGGGACCATGCTGCTGGTCTATACCGTGTTCAAACTGGCGGATACATGGTTCTGGGCTGTAGACCTCCTTCCCCGGGAAGGTCTGACCTTCGATCAGATGTTCTACGGCTGGATTTACGGAAAATGGCTGATGTGGACGGAGCTGCTGTGCATTATTCTGCCGGTGATTTTCCTGCTGAAAAAATCCACCCGCGAGAACCCCAAAATCTTCTATACCATGCTGACGCTTACCTGCATCAGCATTACCCTGAACCGTTATCTGCTCACGGTGCAGGCTCTGGCCATTCCGGTCATGCCCTTTGACGCATGGCGCACCTATGCGCCGAACTGGGCCGAATGGGGCGCATGTGCGCTGGTCATGGCCTATGCGGCCATGGTACTTTCCCTTTCCTACCGCTATCTGCCCATGTTCCCGCAGGAAGCCAGGCTGAACGAGAACAAGTAACCGCTTCCGGCATCAGAGCTGTTCGCCTCTGAAGACCACTCAACGCGAAAGCCCGGCCGACACCTGCCGGGCTTTCGCGTTTTCCATCTCGGGAAACATTTACAGAACGCCGCTGTTCCGTTACTTATCACCAGATACATTTCTCCAATACAGGATCTTATTCATGCCGCTTAACTATGTGGATATCGCCCTGCTGACCGTTGCAGGCATTTTCTCCCTGAGGGGCCTGCTGCGCGGCTTTGTGGGAGAAGTCGCGGGACTGGTGGGGTTGCTCGTCGGGCTTGTTCTGGCCCGCATGTTCGCCCCTCAATGCTCGGAGTTCATGGAACCCATGCTGGGACGGGGCGCACCTGTGGCAGCGTGGGTCGGCCTGCTGCTGGGCGGAATGGTCATTATCGGCCTGTTGGCCCGTCTGGTACAGAAAATTCTCCATATCGCCTGCGCCGGATGGCTCGATCATCTCCTGGGACTCGGCATAGGAGCGATAAAAGGCGCCATCATCGCCTCCGCTCTGGCGTATGTCATCCTGTGGATTGCGCCGGAGCACGAGTTTGTCAAGACATCCCAGGTCATCCCTCCTCTTTTTGAATTCGTGCGCTGGGTGGCCGGTTCCCTCAATCTGAACATAACTCTGCCCTGAGGAGTATTCGGCAGGGCAGTTCCGGCCAGACGCCATATTTCGCCGCGCAGTCTGCAGTTTTGTCCAATTCCTGGATTCGGGATCAGATTCCCAGAGCAATTTGACCTTGAACCTGCTCCAGGAGGCAGGCGGAGCGAGAATTCGCCGTACTTCCACTCTGTCCGGTGTCGCTGCAGCCGGAGAAAACGCGACGACGCGGGCATGACGGGAAAATCGCAACAGATACTGCAAAAGCCCATTTGCCATAAACGGAGTGAACATGAATACAGATGCAAACAAGGAACAGCGGGCACTGGAACACATTCAGAGTGTGGTGGACAAGCTTCTCGATCCGGAAGGCGGATGCCCCTGGGACAGGGCGCAAACTCCCGTTTCCCTTTGCGAATATATCATTGAAGAATGCCATGAACTTGTGGACGCCATACGCTCCGGCAAACCCGGACATGCCTGTGACGAAATGGGAGATCTGCTCTTCCTGCTCATCATCACCGCCCGGCGCTTTGCCGACGCCGGAAGTTTTTCACTGGCCGACGCCCTGAATGCAGGCGCGGACAAGATGACGCGCCGTCATCCCCATGTATTCGGAGATGCTCACTTTGCCAGCCAGGCCGAATTTGCGAGGGCCTGGGCGGAAATCAAAAAGGCGGAAAAAGCGGAAGCGGGAGAAAGGGACGGCGGGCTTCTCTCCTCCGTACCTGCCGGCCTGCCTCCGCTGACCAAGGCCTACCGTCTGCACAGCAAGGCGGCTCAGGCAGGCTTTACCTGGGACGAAGAAGAGGACGTGGAGCGCCAGATCGAGTCGGAATGGCTGGAATTGCTGGATGCCAGGGCATCCGGAGATGAAACGGCCAAGGAACATGAACTCGGCGACATGCTTTTTTCGCTGGTCGAACTGGGCAGACGCATGGGGATCAAGGCCGCTCATGCCCTTGATATGGCCGACAACCGTTTCCGGCGCCGTTTCGAGGCCATGGAAAAACTGGCAAAAGAGCGGGGAAGGGACTTTGCCGCTCTTGATCTGGATGCCAAAGATGAACTCTGGAATGAAGTCAAGGAGCAGGAAACCTCCTCCGGCTCATCAGGCGAGCACCACGTTCCGTTTGTCAGCCCGTCCGCAGTTTCCGGCGAATCCGGGAAATAAGCCACGGGCATGATATCCGCTCCCGCTGCAGGTTCCTTTCCCTTTTCCCCTTTCGTCCCCAGGGAAAAGGGGAGGAAGCGCTCCTTTTTCCTCTGGATTGTTCTCGGTCTGCTGATTCCGTTTTTTCTGAAAACAGAGGCCCGGGCGGGACTTTTCGACTTTATGAACAGCCCGCCGATACACCCGGCCTACCGTTCTCTGGTGGACTGGATTCCGGCTGAACAAATCCGTCTGGATGTGGCTGTCTGGTATCCCACCCGCGCTGAACCGGGAAAAATCAGCACCGGAGGGCAGGAATTTTACGCAGCGCGCAATGCCCGACCCATCCCCGGAACATATCCTCTGATCATATTGTCCCACGATTCCGCAGGAACACGCTTTTCCTATCATCACCTTGCCGAACGTCTTGTCGGGCAGGGTTACATTGTCGCCGCTCCCCAGCATGACGGCGACAATGCGGACGACATGAGCCTGCTGTTTTCCGATGTACAGTTGACCCAGCGCAGCCGTCAGTTGCGCAATACTCTTGATCTTGTCCTGGGAGATCCGAATATCGGCCCGCTGATTGACGCGTCCAGGATAGCTCTGGTTGGTTTCGGCAGCGGCGGCAGTGCCGGCCTGCTCAGCGCAGGAGCGGCACTGACCCCTGACGAATGGAAAAATTTCTGTCCCACTCTGGAAAAACTGGGGAAGCAAGATCCATACTGCGTTCCTCACATTGCCGAACGTATGGATGCCCTGACGGAATTCATGCGTTATCGCGCACAGGCCAGGAAAGATGCGGCTGACCGTCGCCGCTCTGCACTGCTTGCGCGTGAGGCCGAACTTTCCCGACTCAACTCCGCCATGGAAAAAAGGCACAAACGGCTCAGCTCGCAATATCGAAAAAAAATGCTGGGTATTCCCCTGCCGCCGGCCTTTCTTCCGCCTCTCCCCCCCCTCCCGCCGCGTGAACGCATCCACGACGAAAGGCTCAAGGCTCTGATTCTGGTCGCTCCAGGCTATGCCATGCTCTTTGACACCGACTCCCTTGCAAACATACATATTCCTGTACTGCTTATCGGTACGCCGGAAGATCGTCTGAACAAGCCAGATACGCAATCCGCCATGCTGAGTGCCGGACTTGTGAACACCAGGGTGGAAAGCGCCATTCTTTCCGGTGCGGACAGCCTTTCTCTCATGGCACTTTGCCCGCCCGAACTTGCCGCCAGCCTGCCGGACTTCTGCTCCAATTCCGAACCCGAAAAACATCTGAGACAGGAAAACGCGCTTGTTTCAGCATTGCTCGCCTTTCTTGACAAGACTCTTGCTCCCGGAGGCTCCCCACCCGTCCAACAGGACGCCGCACTCGCCGCCCCCCAGATGCCTCGCAAATAAAAATCTGGGCACGTCTGAACCCGATGTGGAATACGGGAGGTGTCGGACTTCCATGGCCGTCAATGCAATGCGCTTTGCGAAGAGAACATTCCGACTTCAAAAATGCTTCCATAACATACGGAAATGTTTCAGTTAAGCCATACAACAATTCTTTCTCTCCACAAAAGTCAATAAAAAGCTGTATTAAAGTTGATACGCTATCAACCGCAAACTTCAACAAGTTCATAAAAAGTGAGGTATTCATGAGATTGCAGAAAAAAACTGCCGTCATCACCGGGGCTGCCAACGGTATAGGACGCGCCATGGCTCTGCGCTTTGCCCGTGAGGGGGCCGGTATTGTCATCGCCGATCGGGACAGGGAACATGGAATGTCGACAGCCGGTGAAATTCTGCAAAGCGGAGGCCGTGCTCTGTTCAAGTACTGCGACGTCAGCAGGGAAGAAGATGTCCTTGCCGTGCTTTCCTCTGCGCGGGAGCATTTCGGAGCCGTGGATATTCTCGTCAACGACGCAGCCTGGCAACTCAACAAGCCCCTCTTGGAAACCACGACCGAGGAATTCTCAAACGTCATGGCTGCCAATGTGACAGGCTCCTTCATCTTTATGCGCGAGGCGGCAAAAATCATGATTGAACAGGGGCGCGGCGGAGCTATTCTGAATTTTGCCTCATCCTTCGCCATTGTGGGCTCACCGGGCTACTTCGCCTACCATGCTTCCAAGGGCGCCATCGCATCCATGACAAGAGCCGCAGCCATTGCACTGCTGCCTTATGGAATCCGGGTCAATTCCATTGCTCCCGGCACGGTGGATACTCCCGGACTGCATGACGGCGCGCGGGATACAGGTGACGAAACCATTGGACTGCAGAGCTTCATGGCCCTTCAGCCCATGAAACGATTCGGGAAACCGGAGGAAATCGCCAATGTCGCTCTACTCATGGTCAGTGATGAAGCATCGTTTGTAGACGGCGCCATGTGGGTGGTGGACGGCGCATACACAATCTAGCGCAGCGATGGGGGAAAGCTCCGTCGATATTTCCCCCACCTCGACTCCATTCTTCTGCCGCTCTCCGAAATTGCGGAGCCAGCAGCTTAGAGCGTTTTGCATTTGAAAGCCTACCAGCCGGGACTCCATGTTCCGGCCCGCAGGTTTCACGCCTGACGCCGGAGTCTCGCTTCACTCGACTCCGGGAGCTTTTTCGATTCGAAAATGCTCTGATAAGATGTGTCCTCCTGAAAATATTCTCTTGCCAGTGCCGATTCTCCACGCTGGTTTCCGGTGGTGTTATTGATCCAGCAGCATTACTCTGCCGCGTCCATAGAGAATATGTCCCTGTTCTTTCAGTGAAGCCAACGCCTTATTGACTGTGATGCGATGTAACCCAAGTATGCGGGCGATATCCTGCTGGGAAATCTGAACTTCGCGTCCCCCGTGCCGGACCGGAGTATTTTCCGCCATATCGCGCAGACAATTCAGAACACGTTCTTCTGGTGTATGTATCACAAGGGATACAAGTTCACCTGTCATGCTGGATATTTTCTGACTCTGCCCGTTCAGCAGCGCAATACGGAATGCCGGATTGCTGTCAATCAAAGCTCTGGCACGACGTAGTGAAAAAAATAACAGTACTGTTTCAGTGGTGGCAAAAACACGAAACAGAGTAGGAAACTCCCTGTAAAGGTGAGCTTCGCCATAAAACATGTTATTGCGGATGAACATGCAGATCCGCTCTCTGCCATCAGCGGAAATAACACTGAGAGCCAATTCTCCTTTCACTATATAATAAAGACGACTTAATTTCTCACCTATATTGGAAAGCTGCGCTCCCGGCATCAGCGTCATCCTTTCTCCCAGTTTCCAGATTTCCGGACATGTGGGAGAATCCGAAGTGATATAGTAGGAAAAACGAAATGTATCCGGCATGTCCCCTCCTGAAATTTCAGAAAAGATACTGATCAGGCGCGATGAAGAAGAATACTTGGCATATTTTTCCCGATATAATGACACTCTGCTATAATATTTGTGTATTCCGCGCAATACCGCTCTGAAAATTCCCGATGTGAATATTTTTCAAAAATATGAAATAAAATTTCATTTCCTTGAAAGGGATAAAAATTTATACAATAAAATAAATATGTTATACAACAAAAAAATCTCTTCTTAAATACACGTTCTGTAATCAGAGTGACAGAAGCGTCTCCATATTATCTTTATATTCACAATCAGGCTCCTCGAAAAGTTCTCTCCCGAACGAGCCCAGCGTATTGCCGGCACCGCTGCAACATGGAGAGCCATGCCACACATCCGCTGATTCCTGAGGCGGTAATCCAGAGTACCGGTGTACTCGCGAGGTTCTGCTCATGCCCCCAAGACTTTCTCCTCTGCA
Organism: Candidatus Mailhella excrementigallinarum; assembly: GCA_944324075.1. Taxonomy (GTDB): domain Bacteria; phylum Desulfobacterota; class Desulfovibrionia; order Desulfovibrionales; family Desulfovibrionaceae; genus Mailhella; species Mailhella excrementigallinarum. The sequence continues at coordinate 21,869 of CALUUZ010000013.1, read as the reverse complement.
AAAGCAGATGCTCTGCTTTGTCCTCGGCCCGTTGGCGTGTTTTCTCATCAAGGATCTGCCGCCTGCGGCGGGAATGGCTCCGGAAGGCATGGCCTGTCTTGCCGGATGCGTATGGCTGATGATCTGGTGGGTAACGGAGGTCTTTTCCATGCCCGTCACATCAATCATGAGCATTCCCATTTTCGGCCTTCTGGGCGTCCTTCCTCCCGCCAAGGTCTTCGCTGCGCTCGGCACACCGCCCATGATGCTGGTATTCGGAGCCACCATCATTGTGGGCTTATGGAAAGAAAGCAACTTTATAGAGCGTTATGCCTACTGGTGCTTCAATCTGCCCATCGTCAAGGGGAGTTCCGCCCGTCTTCTGTTCGTTTTCATCATGGGAGTGGGCATTATGTCGGCCATTGCCCCGAACGTCCCCCTGGCCATTCTGTTTGTTTCCATTGCCGTGACCATAGGCCGGGCCTGCAAACTGGCTCCACGTTCCAATCTCATGCGGGCGCTCTGCGTGTTCTCAGCCATTGCCCCGGCTGTCGGAGGTGCGGCCACCCCGCTGGGAGGCGCGCCGAACATGATCGTCATTGCGCTTATCGCGACGACCCTGCACTACGATATCTCTTTCTGGGAATGGTCGGCTCTGGGCATCCCTCTGGTGCTGGCCGGTCTTGTTCTCATTTTCTTTATTTGCGGCCTTGTTCTTCCCCTCAGGGGGGAGGAACGCCGCCTGCCCGTTCCGGAAGAATACCTCAAGAGCAAACTGCGCGAGCTGGGTCCGGTTACAAGATATGAACATATCGCCATGGCAGTCATGGGCGTCGCGCTGCTGCTCTGGTGTTTCGGCCCGCAGCTGGCCAGGCTGGCCGGATGGGAAGCCGGAAGCAGGATACTCACCGCGCCGGTGGTCGCCGTATTCATGGGAGCCGCCGCATTTCTCATTCCCCTGCGCAAAGACGGGGAATCCGGCAGAATTGTTTTCGCCATGAACTGGGAGCAGGCCGCCAAACATATCGGATGGGCATTTCTGATCATCCAGATCGGCACCATCACATTCGGAGACGTTCTGCTCCAGGGCGGACTGGACAAATGGGCCGCTGATCACATCCAGAAAATGGCGGGAGATCTGTCCGGAGCATGGGTCTGGTTCATATTCGTCGTCCTTACCGGGCTCGCCTCCCAGATAGTCACCAACCTCGCTCTGGCCGCTCTGGTTTTGCCCATAATGGCAAGTCTGGCGCTTTCCTATGGATTCCATCCCGTCGCAGCCTGCCTTTCCGTCGGGTTCGCCTGCAATGTCGCAACAATGTTTCCCTTCTCCTCGGTTACCGTCGCCGCGGCCATGATGGGGGCAGGAGAATATCTGAGGCCGAACGATTTCATCCTGACCGGCCTGCTGACATCGCTGTGCATATCCATTCTCGGCTTTCTGGTCTGCTGCTTTCTCGGTCCTGCGCTGCTCCCCGCATGGAGCGGCGTCTGAGTTCATCTCCATTCATCTTACTCAAACCAAGGAGCTGTCATCATGAAAAATTCATTGTTTCACATCAGACACATGCAGGCGGATGTTCTCGTCATCGGCGGAGGGCTCGCCGGATGTTCGGCAGCCATACGGGCAAGAGAACTGGGAGCCTCCGCGCTTCTTGTTGAAAAGTCTCATGTGCGCCGAAGCGGAAATGCCTGTTCGGGTGTCGATCATACCTGGTGCTATTTTCCCGAGGCACATGATCCGCAGGGTTTCACCCCGCGTCAGCTTCTTGAGGATCATCTTGCCAGACTCGGTCCCATGCAGGATCATGATATGATCATGACCATTGCCGAAAATATCGGTGACCGCATCAAGGAACTGGAAACCTGGGGTTTTCCGTTCAAAACGAACGGAAAATACAACTTTGTCAAAAAAATTCACAGAGTTCCCAGTTTCATGCACTGGGCAGGCAGGGATCAGAAAGTCCTGTTTGAACAAAAAGCCAGGGAAGTCGGAACGGACATTCTCAACCGGGTCATGATCATCGATCTTCTGAAACAGAACGGACGCGTGGTCGGCGCTCTGGGAATGGGACTGCGCGAACCGATTATCTACATTTTCTCCTCCAGAGCCGTGGTCATGGCATCAGGCGGCATATCGCGCATATTTCCGCCGGCCACCTGCCTGGACTTCAACAGACAGCGTCTGCCCTTCGGTACAGGAGACGGCATTGCCATGGGCATCCGGGCCGGCGCAGAAATGGTACGTCTGGAATTCTTCACCCGCTGGGCGGGTCTGCACAACCTGTGCAAAGCCGGCCGGGGAACATGGATAGGCGTAGTGGAAGACGCCGCGGGCAACCCCCTTTCGGGGAACAGGAACGCAAGTTCCCGAACTCAGATTGATGCCACGGTGGAGTCTTACGACGACGTGACAAAAGCCTGGAGAGACGGACGCGGCCCCCTGTACATGAGCTGCCTGAACACATCAAGGGAAGACTTCGACTACATGTGCTGGGCGCTCTCCAATGAAGGCAACCAGGTTCTTCTGCAGCAGCTTCATGACTGCGGGCTGGACCCGCGCCGCACACGCATTGAATTCTCCTCATATGAACCGGAGATCACCGGCGGATTTGCCCCAGACACAAAATGCGCGACAAATGTCCCCGGACTGTTCGCGGCGGGGGGAGAGGTCATCGGCAACATGAAGCGTTCCGCCTCTCCCAGCGCCTACGTCTTCGGAAAAATAGCGGGGGAAAGCGCCGTTCACTCCGCCAGGGAAAATGTCTTTGCCGATATGAAATCGTGCAGCGAGACCATTGCCTGGCACATTGATCGTCTCCAGCGCATGCGTCTGCGTACCCAGGGCGCACGCTGGCAGGAAGCAACCGGGGCCTGCCAGGATATTATGGGAACCTACTGCTGTGAAACGAAATATGAAAATCTGCTGAACGCCGGATACGAGCAGCTTCTGCGCGTGCGCCGCCGGGCAGAACAGACCTTGTGCGCCGCCGGGCAGCACGAACTGGGACGCTGTCTGGAGGCATTCAATCTCATGGATATCGCTGAAGCCGCCCTTCTCTGCTCAAGGGAACGCCGGGAAACCCGCCTTAACCGCTATGATCCTTTCAGGCGTGTTGACCATGCCGAAGAAAACCCCGCTATGAACAAGTTCCTTGTTTACAGCCGCAAAGATAATCAGGCCAGCTTCCGCTGGCGCGCAATGCGGGTCCTGAACTGACATGTTCCAGGAGCAGGTGGTGGGCAGAAGCGTCTGCCGGATATGATCCTGCCCTGTCCTGTCCGCAGGCTTCGCTTCCGGAACCGGAGACGGGCGCAGGCGCCCCCCCTCCCCCAAAAGACAACTGACAAAATGCCTACAAGGAGAAACTCATGCCCCCGAAATTCAGTTTTGAAGACGAGTCCGCATTCCTGTATATTCACCCCACAATCACCCTTCGCCGCCCTCCATGCCAGGCAGTATGCCCGGCGGGCATCCCTGTCTCCCTCATGAACCGTCTGATTGCTCAAAAAAAGACACGGGAAGCCCTGCATGTCCTGCTGGATGTCACCCCCTTCCCGGAATGGCTGTGCGGGGAATGCGGCAGGCCCTGCGAAAAAGCCTGCAACAGAGGTCATCTCAATCAGACAGCAGGCCCGATACCCATTGCCCGTCTGGAACGCCATGCGGCCTCCTGGCTGCCCGACGCCACCCCGCCGCGCGCTGTTCCAAGCGGCCGCAAAATCGCTGTGCTGGGCAGAAACACGACAGGGCTGGCCGCAGCATATTTTCTGTGCCGTCTGGGGCATGGTGTGACCATCATGGGGAACGAAAAAGAGTTTGAGGAATCCTGCGCGTCTGCTGAAGCGCGCGACGCGCTTGAACGGGTTCAGCGCTATCTTTCCGACTGCGGCGCGGTCTTCGCTGAACCCATCCCGGCCCCTGAAACGGCAAGTGCCGGGTTTGATGCTGTCATTTTCTGCTCCGGGATGGATAAGGCGGAACATGCCATATCCGGAGAGAGAAAGGGCGGCAGTTCCGGCATCTCACTCCCCGGCGTTGCGGGCAGGCACAGTCTGCTTGTATCATGCGGCTCCGGAAGGGAGGCGCCTCTGTTCGTCCTTACCGAAAAAAGTTCTTCCCCGGCGGCAGCGACGGCGGCAGCCCGCCTTGCGGCAAGCGCGGCGGATACAGTACTTGCCGGCTCCTCTCCGGAAAGGCTGGCATGGCTCCGCATTCTGTCCGACGGAACGGTGGAGCGCGAAATGCTGCCCGTCAACATGCCGGAAGACCTGAAGCCCGTCACAACCGTCAGAGCTGAAGACCTGTGCAATCCCTCCTATTTTGCCGGGTATCCCGCTTTCAGGGAACAGCTCTCTTCTCTGGAGTCTCTGGAGGAGCAGGCCATGGGATGTTTCCACTGCGGCAAATGCATCGGCTGCGGGACCTGCGTTTCCGTATGTCCGGGCGATGTCCTTGAGATGGAGAATGACAGACCCCTTGTACGGTATCCGGATGAATGCATCCATTGCGCCGCATGCATGCTTGATTGTCCGAGCAGCGCAATATTCTTCCGTCTGCCTCTGCCCGCCACCCTGGGGGCTCCCATGAAGTATCTGGCGTGATACTCCTCACGGATGAAGGCGCAGCGACAGGATTCGCCGCTCTCTTCACCCGTGAGATCCCACTCATGCAAAAACTGCCGTTTTGGAGCATTTTCAAGGCGAAAATGCTCCAAAACGGTCTATACCAGGCGCTGCAACAGTTCACGGCGCTCGCCGGGCAGCAGACGCACCGGCGCGACGTCGATCAGCGTATAGCAGCCGAAATGACGGATTTCGGCCATGCGGGCCGCGGCGCGGGCGGCAGCCACCAGCACCTGAGCTGTGAGGGCGGGATTATTGATACGCATGTCGAAGCTCAAATGCTGATTGGAAGTGCGGCCCGACGCTCCCAGGCGCTCCAGCAGCACCCCATGGGAGGCATCCGCCACAAAAGGCATTTCATCCGCCGTCACCTCGCGCACGTCCAGCGGATCATGGGCAAAGTAGGGATCCGCCTTGATTGCCGCGCGCACGTCGTCAATTTTCGCGCCGTTTTTAAGTGTCACATAGACAAGACGGGAATGCCTCCCGCCCCCCATGGGGATGGTGATGGCCGTGGCATCCTCGACACCGGGGATGGCTCTGGCTGCCACGGAGTGGCCCATGGAACGCCCGCGCCCGAAATTGGTGAAGGAAGTGCCCACCGGCACCATTGCCTCGAACAGCGCACGCAGCATGGAATCCGTGCCGGGATCCCACCCGGCGGCCGTAATGCTCACGGCCTGTCCGGTTCTGGCCGCCGCATCCAGCCGCTCTACGGTTTCCACGATGCGATCGTGGATATCAAAGCTGTCGACAGTATTAAAACCCTGCTCCAACAGCGCGGCCGCACTGTCCGGAACCTGACGGGAGGGGGAACAAATCAGCACGGCATCCGGCCTGCCCGCTCTCCCGACCAGCTCTTCCATGGATGGAAATTCCGGCACTCCGCGCAAATCATGCGGAGAACTCCCCAGGGACTCCTTCCGGCGCACAACTCCGATACAGTCAAAGTCCGGCGCGACTTCCAGCGCTTCCACAGCAAAACGGCCAATGTTCCCCAATCCAAGTACTGCTGCCTTAAATGCCATATTCGGCTCCCTCACCGGCAAGACCGGCGTCTAGAGTGTTTTGCGTTTGAAAATATCTGCCAGCCAGAACCCCATGTTCTGGCCCGCAGCTTTCACGCCTGAAGCCGGAACCAAACGCTGCAGGCGAATTGCGGCGACACCGGACAGGAGGACGTCGCAACGCTCCCGACCGTCAACGCAAAGCGCTTTACGGATAGGGAGGGCGGAGATGAGTCTCGCCCCGCTCGGCTCCGGAAGCATTTTCAAGATAAAAATGCCCTGATGCAAAAACAGCGGCGGAATGCCGTCCCGGTACGGCGCGCTATATGCCCGCCAGCACCACCCGCTGCAAAGCATAAAGAATGACCGGCACGGTCAGGACACTGACCGCCGTGCCCAGAAGAATGATCTGCGAACAGTCCCTCTCGCCCACACCATAGGTTTCACTGATGACGTACGATATCGACCCGGTGGGCATGGCGGCCAGCACCACACCCGCCACGATCCAGGCGGGAGAGACATCAAGCGCATCCAGCGCCAGCCATGTCAGCAGAGGCATGAGAACCAGCTTGACAAGCTGGACCACAATCTGTCTGCCGGGGTGACTCTCTCCTCCCACCTCGCTGGTCATCTGCATGGAAAGCACCATACCCTGAGCCACAAGCGCGCACGGCACGGCAGTGGCGGCCCCCATGCGCAGAAACTTGAGCAGGACTTCAGGAATGGGCAGACGCGCCACGCACGCTGCCCCACCCAGTAATGTGGCGATCAGAATAGGATTGCGCAGCAGGGAAAGCATCACCTTGCGCAGCAGTTTTCCACGGCTCAGTTTTTCCCCATTGCCGTACCATTCCAGCAGAAACATGCAGAAGACAATAAGCGCCGTGGCCATGACAATGGTAATGGTGCTGGCAAGCACCACTTCATGATTACCCGGCATGAACTCCATGAGAATGGGCAGACCGAGAAAAGCGGCATTGGAAAAGCCGGCCAGAAATCCCATCAGCGCGGCCTCGGCCCTGAACTTGCGCAGACCGCGCGAAAGCAGCAGTTGCACCAGCCAGCAGCACACGAACGATATGCCGAGAGTGCCAAGAATATACGGCCCCTGTGCCAGATCCTCGGGAGAACACAGCGCGGTGGAACTGAACACGAGGCACGGCATGGAGATATTGAACACAAACTGATTGAGCGCCGCCGCGCCGCCGCTCGGGATCAGGCGCAGCCTGTCCGCAAGGATGCCGGAAAACAGCAGCAGCGCAACAGGAAGCAGCACAAGCAGAATTGAAAGCATGATTTAAATCCGTTTTCGGTTATCGCCGGAAACCCTTCCATACGGCTGGTTGCCAAAACAGCTCAGCGGTTCCGCTCACAGTTCCCGTTCCGCCTGCCCGGACTCCCGCTCCTCATCCTGCTCTTCCGCCCTCTTCCCGGCCCGCGCCGCCTCATCTTCCAAAGCCCGCAGACCTTTTTCCATGCGGCGTTCAAAGGTTCCGGCATCTGCCCTGATTTTATCCATGACAGCCAGATAAAGCCTCAAGTGAACAGTTTCCCCGGTCAGAATTTCCAGAGCGGGCACAAAGCCGCGCGCCACGGCGCTTTTATAGGCTTCCGTCAGTTCCGCGCGGGAAGATTCCAGTTCCTTCTCCAGAAGATTGCGTACCTCTTTTGCCCACTGTGCGCTCTTTTTCCGTTTGCGCTCCAGAAATGCAGCCTTGCGCTTTTCAACACTGCCGAGACTTTGCAGCGCATAGGCCGCCACACCCAGCAGCGCTGCGGCGGGCAGCGCCACAGGATTGGTCACCAGCAGAAAGGCGGCGCTGCCCAGCGCTACAAGATTGAACAGCCCCCCGGCAACGATCGCTCCGGTTCCCGCTCCGGCCAGAAACAGGGCAACCTGTTTCATATGGGCATTGGTCTGCACAAGAAAATGATCCAGACGGCCCGCCGTGCTGCATATATCCCCGAGTTCGGCGGCGCTTTCCTCCACGGCCTTCAGGCAAAGAACGGAAAGTTCGTTGAGTTCCCCCTGGAAAAGACGCAGCTTCTCGTTCCATGCCCGCATTTCCTCCTGCTGACCGGCCAGAAACTGTTCTATGCTGCGGCGGGCGATGCGAGGGGCCTCCTCCTCGTCGAAAACCTTCCACTCCGCTTCCCGCGCAAAGGAAGCTCCCAGCAGATCGGCATGACGGTGCGCCGCATCCATGACGCGCAGAACCAGATCCTCCTCCCATGCGTCCAGGGCGCGATCCCTCGCGCGCTGCCATTCATCCACATCATGCGCGGCGGCGGCAATGACGGATCGGGCCTGATCGGCATGACTGGCCGCAGCCCTTGCAAGCTGTTCCGTATGACGCTCCAGCAGCTCAAGGAATTGCGCCGGAGGCAGCCCCGCCCTGTATCGGATGAATGCCTCGCGGCTCCGCTCCCGGACCGTGTGCGCCAGCTGACGGGCCCGGGCGCTGACACGTTCGCGATAAAGGCTTTTGTCTCCGGAAATCCGCATGGCTTCGGCAAGCAGGCGGAACAGCTCTTCCAGCGCCCGGCGCGTGGCATGACGCACGCCGGAATGGAGAGGCGCGAACAGATTGCCCTCCCTGTGGCCGCAGCGCAGACGCATGGCAACCCGCGCGTTGATTGAAACAAGGCCGAGTACGGCAAGATGTCCGGCTCCCCGGCAGGCTTCCCGCAGAACCGACAATGCCCGCACCTCTGCCTCGGCCAGACTTTCCGCCTCGTTAAGCCGATCTCCGCCGGTCAGTACGCCGATGATGGACAGGGCACGGCCAGCCGCAGCCAGCTTGCGCAGAAGCCGCAGTTCCGACGCGGAATCAGGCCGCCGAGCGTCCATGACAAAGATCAGACAGTCAGCCTTGAGGCTTTCCTCATAGGCAAGATAATCGTGAAAGGAATCCGCGGCATTCAGGCCGGGAGTATCCACCAGCACCATGCCGGAGCGCAGAGGCTCCAGCGGCAGAGCCATGGACACCCGGGCCACAAGAGAAGAAAAACGCCCGTTGACCGCCAGATATTCCGGAATGGCCGCACGGCTTGTCAGCTCGGCAAAACCGTGAGGCCGGGCATCCCCTGCGCGCCTGCGCAGTTCTTCCAGCCTTGCGCGCAGCAGCATGTTGTCCGCCTCTCCCGCGAGATAACGATCCAGATATGCGAACTGCTCTTCATCCAGAAAGGTGACGGCATATCGCGGACTTTCCGCGAATGAAAACTCCGCCACAGCAGCGGTTTCAGGAACTGACTCCCGCACGGGAGAAAGATCGTCCCCCAGCAGGGCATTGATCAGCGAGCTTTTGCCCCTCTTTCCCTCTCCCACCAGAGTCACGCGGAAAGGCTGATCCGCAAGCAGCTTGCGGAAATCCGCCAGTTCCTTCTGAAGTTCCTCTTCATCCAGCACCCAGGCGGCGCGGGCCAGTTCCGAGGCTCCGGCGGCCATGCGCCGGTTGAAACCTTCCATTTCCGGCGACAGGCGGGGAGATGGAGAATCTTCCCTGTCTCCGCGCGGCAGCAGCTTCTGGGCGATGCCGACCATGCCCTGCACAAGCTGAACCGTTCCGTCCACGGCAAACTTTCCCGCCTGCACGCCCAGCCGTGCCCCCTGTTCCAGACTGTGGACGACACCACCCTCCTCTTCCAGCTGGCGGCGGCGCGCCGCAAGGCGCTCCTCTTCAAAGGCTATGCTGATGGATTCACGCAGGCGGCGAGGGACATCCCACACGGGCACAGCATGCTCCCGCTGGGCATGAAGACCATCCAGGCCACGAAGCAGGGCGGCAATCTGTTCACCGGAAACCTTCTCGTCCACGGCTTCGCGGGCAAGCGACGCGGCGAGCACATCGGGATTTTCGACGGGATGCAGCAAAGCGTAGTGAAAACGGGCCTGAAATGACGCGCCCAGCGCCTTTTCTCCAAAAATGGAACGCACCAGCTCCGCGGTGGCCTCATATTCGGGATAGGTCAGCATACCTTCGCTCTGGGCCACAGCCGCAAGGAGCAGAAGCACACGATCATCGAAAGAGGCCCCGTCTTCGGGCATGACTTCCGCATCAACCCGGGGAAGTTCCGGAGTCATGGCGCGCGCCGTGGCGGACAAGACTCCTCCCTTTTCCCCCGCAGGTTCGGGGGGAACGATCTCGGGCGGACGATCCGCTTCCACCTTTTCCTCCGGACGGCGGGAGTCTTCCGCACCAGGTTCTCCGGATGAAGGGCGGCGGGAACCAAATGGAAAAAAGCCGCTCATGTCACTGCTCCGGCTGCCGGGGCACTGCGGAAGGCAGAGCGAACGCGTTGGTCTGATAGGCGCGCAGCAGGGGCGCCGCATACAGGGAGTCGTACCTGTTCTGGGCGTCCGCAAGCTCCTGGGCGGCGGCCAGGGGTTCCCTGGCCGCCGCATAGGGGCGTCTGGTGATCATGGCGCTGAAGGAGTCCGCCACGGCGCAAAGCCTGCCTACCTGGGAAATGGCGGAGGCTCTGAGCTTCTGCGGATATCCGCTGCCGTCAAGCCGTTCATGGTGCTGGATAATCGCCTGATTAAGCTCGTCAAAAGACAGATTCAGTTTCTGCATCATGCGTATGCCCGCCAGGGGGTGCGCCACAACTTTTTCCAGTTCTTCCTGTTTGAGCGGCGTGCCTTTCTGAAGTATGTAGCTCGGTATCTTGGTCATGCCCGCGTCGTGCAGCAGCAGCCCCAGCGCGGTGCGATCGAACTGACGGCGCTTCATTCCCTCGGGAGAGGAAATCTGCACCAGTATCCAAGTCCCCACGCACATGGTATTCAGGGCATGACGCACATGATCGGAATCCCCGGTATGCAGGCGGCGCATGAAAAGACGTGACCGGAACAGATCCTGCCACAGATATTCGGTGAAGACCATGACATCCTTGTACAGCGGCTCGAACACGGCGGCGACGGGCTGCTCGAAGAAGGCGGTCAGGCGCATGATCAGAGCGCGCAGCAGAATGTCGGCGGATTCGCTTTCCTTCAGATTATCATCCACCAGCACAAGATCGGCCTGCTTGGCAATGTGTTCCACATAGATGGGATGATCGCTGCGGGAAACGAAAAGAGCGCCTTCCCGGCACAGGCCCAGAACATCTTCCGCCTGCTCGTTGCTCAGACGCTGCCCCTTGCGGTACAGAGGGTAAAGCTGGGCGATATCGTCACGAAAGCGAAACAGATCCACAGGGGGGCGGTATTTGGAAAAACTGGAAAGAATTTCCTCGCTGATCTGGTAGTATTCTTCCGAAATCTTCTCGGGAACCGCGGCTTTCTTCTTCATGGCCATTATATCATTTCCTGTAGATTTTAACGAGATTGGTTCCTCTGGCGGGCTGACCGACGGCAGGTTCGCCCGCCGTAATGACCACGTCGCTCCCGACGGGAAAATCCGCCGTCATGGCGATGAACCGCTGCACACGCGCAAGATGCCCCACTTCCGGATCCTCATCGACCAGAGAGGGGAAAACCCCCCAAGAGAAGTTCAGAGTATGCAGCACGCCGGCATCCGCGGTCAATGCGTGGATGGGCTGCCGGGGACGGCAGGCGGAAAGCAGACGGGCCGACCTGCCGGACAGGGAATGGGCGGCAATGGCCACGGCGTTGGCCTTGTCCGCCAGCAGACAGGCCGAGTAGGCCAGAAACTCCGGAGCCCCGCTGGCCTGATCCGGAGAAACGAGACGGCGGGTTTCCACCAGATACGCTTCCGCCTCGGAAGCTATTCTGTTCATATATTCCACGGTTTCCGCAGGGTAAGCCCCCATGGCGGTTTCTTCCGAAAGCATCACGCAGTCCGCTCCGTCCAGCACGGCATTGGCCACATCGGTGGTTTCCGCCCGCGTGGGTGAGGGGCTGCTTACCATGGAAAGCAGCATCTGCGTCGCCACGATCACGGGCTTGGATGCCTGATTGCAGGCCCTGATAATGCGCTTCTGCAGGGCAGGCAGCTCGGGCAGAGGGCATTCAACGCCCAGATCACCGCGCGCCACCATGATCATGTCGCTGGCCTCCAGAATTGCGTCCAGATCGTTCACCGCGCCGCGGCGCTCCAGTTTCGCCACCACAGGGACGGAACGTTTCTCCTCGCGCAGCAGCGCCCGGACCTGCCGGATATCCGCCGCGCTCTGCACAAAGGAAACAGCCACGGCGTCCACCCCGAGTTCCAGCCCGAGCCGGAGATCCCGCCGGTCCCTGTCTGTGAGCGCAGGCAGCGCAAGAGTCTTGCCCGGCAGCGCAATACCCTTGCGCGACGTGACAATGCCCGCGCCCAGGGACTCCAGCACGACCAGCCTGCTCTCCACGCGCTCCCGCACTCTGAAGCGCAGCCCTCCGTCAGCCAGCACCAGCACATCTCCGGGCGCCAGCTCATCCATCAGGGCCGGGTTGTCCAGAGGCAGCAGGGGGAGTTCCGGTTCCGCTCCGGAACGGACGCCGAGCAGAAGCTGATCGCCCCGCGCGACTTCAAGACTGCTCCCCTCCAGCGCGCCCAGGCGGATTTTCGGCCCGGCAAGATCCTGCAGTATGGAAAGAGGGCGTCCGATCTCCTTTTCCACCTTCCGGATTTCCTGAACGAGATTGCGGAAAAACTCCGCGCTGCCGTGTGAAAAATTAAGCCGGAATATGGAAGCGCCCGCTTCCGTCAGACGGACAAGCATCTCGCGGGAGGCTGATGCGGGTCCGATGGTCGCGATGATCTTTGTACGCATGCTTTCCCCGTCAGGAAGGCAGTCCGGGCATGTCCGGTGTTTCCGCCTGAATGTCTTCCCAGTGCATTCTGCAGATGAAAACCTCTGCCGACCAGCCCCATGCTCCGGCCCGCAGGCTCCGCACGACGCCGGAACATGGCGCCGCATCGGCTTCGCCGTCTTGTCAGGAACACTTTTCCCCTGAAAGGGAGGTTCCAAACCAAAAGGAGTTTTCGATAAGAGGATTCTCGCAAAAAAAACACTTTCTGTCGAGCGAACGGAATCCGGCCCTTTCCGGGAACCGCAGGAAATTTTCGTTGCATCCGGACCGCGCGGCGTTTATGTTTCAATCCGCGATTGCGACGTTCTCCGCCCGGGACAAGACCGGACGGAGAACGCGGCCCTGTCCTCCGCGCGAAAAAAGGAATCCCCGGCGGTCCGTTCAGCCGCTTCCTGTTCCCCTTCCGCAAAGGAATCGGCCGGCATCCCCCCTCCGGTACCGGCCGGCGGCTCATTCCGTCAGCCCGAACCGTATTTTGACAGTTACGGAGTCATTACATGGAATACAGCTTCTGGTCCCTCATTGCGGGCGCCACCCTTACCGTGAAACTCATCATGGCCCTGCTGACGCTCATGTCGCTGAGCAGTTGGGCCATTATCTTCGGCAAATGGATCAGCCTCGGTTCCGCCGCCAGAAAAGCCAGAACCGGGCATGAGCGGTTTGAACGGGCCCGCGATCTGCGCGAGGCGGTGCAAAGCCTTGGAAGCGACCCCTCTTCCCCCCTCTATGCCGTCGCCCAGCACGGCGTGCTGGAATTCAACCGTTCCAAGGAGGCCGGAGCCAGTGAGGCCGTCGTGGTGGACAATGTGCGCCGCGCCCTGTCACAGGGAGTGGGGCAGGAAATGAGCCGTCTCAACGCCGCTCTCGCCTTTCTCGCCACTGTGGCCAACGCCGCGCCCTTCATCGGTCTGTTCGGCACGGTATGGGGCATCATGCACTCCTTCCACGCCATCGGGCTTATGAAATCGGCCTCCCTTGCCACCGTCGCGCCGGGCATCTCCGAAGCTCTCATCGCCACTGCCATTGGTCTGGTTGTGGCAATTCCAGCTTCCGTGGCCTATAATCTCTTTCTGGGAAAACTCGGCGGCATTGAAACCCGGCTTGTCAATTTTGCAGGTACCTTTCTGAACCGCGTCCAGCGAGAACTCAACGCCCAGTCGGCCCGGGCCGCCACCCGGCAGGGAGCCTGAAATGGGCGTGAGCGTGGGTAAAAAAGGATTTGTGTCGGAAATCAACGTGACGCCCTTTGTGGACGTCATGCTGGTGCTGCTGATTATCTTCATGGTCACGGCCCCGATGATGGATCAGGGTCTGGATGTGGATCTTCCGGAAACAAAGCAGGTGGACGCCCTCCCCTCTGACGCCGAACATCTGACCCTGACCGTGCGCAAAGACGGCGCGATTATGCTGGAAGGCTATTCCGTGCCGCTGGAAGAGCTGGAAAGCCGCCTGGCCGTGCTGGCCGGGGAAAAGGGGCGCTCGCTCTTTCTTCAGGCGGACACCGCCGTACCGTACGGCGTGGTGGTTGATGTGATGGGCAGAATAAAGGCGGCGGGCATCGACAAGCTCGGCGTGCTGGCCCTGCCCGCCGGGAACGAATCCGCTTCCGGCCAAACCGGTGAATCCGCCGCCTCCCGCTGATTCTGCCGCACGGCTGCACTCATGCGTATCGAAAGCATTATCCTCTCTCTGCTGCTCCACGGAGGCGTACTTGCCCTCATGCTGTTCTGGCCGGGTGATACTCCGGTGGATCTGCAGCGCCAGTCCTATCAGGTGAGCCTGGTCATGGGCGCGCCCGGAGGAGAGGAACTGCCCTCTCCCGTGCTCGGCGCGCGCCCGGAAAAAACTCCTGACCCGCAGCCGGAACGAGGCGCGGATCTGCCTGACGCCCAGCCGGATGCAGCCCCTGAACTGCCCGCCCTTCCGGAGATGCCCCCGGTTCCCGACGCCCAGCCGGATCTTCCTGCTCCGGTGGAACTTCCCGATCGTACGCCGGCGGCCGTGCCCATCCCTTCCGAACCGGAAGAGCCAAAGCCGCAAAAGAAACCGGAACCGGACAAAAAAAACGGGGAAACAGAACCGAAAAAGGAAGCCCCCAGACCCGATCCCCCGAAGGAACCGAAAAAAACGGAACCCAAAAGGGAAACACCGAAAAAGGAAGCTCCCAAGCCCGCCCCTCCTCCCAGAGAGCAGAAAAAGCCGCGCCGCAGCGCCCTTGAAGACGCTCTGGCCGACGTGCGCCGGGAAACTTCCCGGGGGGGGAAACAGAACGCGTCTTCCGCCGCCAGAGCGCTGGAGGAGCTTGCCCGCGAAACCGGCAGCGGAGGTGTCGGCGGAGGGGGAGGTTCGGGTTCCGGTCCCGGAGGGGGCGGCATCTATGACGTCTATGTTGGACAGGTCATTCTTGCCGTTCAGCCGAACTGGAGCATGCCTACCTATTCGCGGGAAAATCTTGTGGCCGGGGTACGCATCAGACTGGCTCCCGACGGAGGGGTGCTTGACTGCCGCATCGAGCAAAGTTCCGGCCGTCCGGACTTTGACGCCTCGGCGGTTAATGCGGTGCTGCGCACCAAGAAGCTGCCTCCCCCCCCTACTCCTGCCCAGCAGGATCTGCTTATCAACTTCAACGCACAGCAGTTGGCCGGGCGCTGATGCCTGCCCGCACGGCTCGTCCCTGCATATTTCTGCCCGGAACATGCAGGGACGAGCCGCGCGCGGATTTGCCGCATTCCATCCGCCGCAGGCTGCGCTTGCCGCATCCCCCTTCCTCCGTGTATACTGCCTGCATGCATGACCTTCATTACCGCAGCGGACAGAAATCCCGCGTTTCCATGCTTCGCTTCGCCCCGGGCCTGCGGTCGGGGGCTGTTCTTCTGGCATGCGCGCTTTCCGGACCGCACGCGTCTCCGGCTGCGGCCCTGACCGCAAGCGCCGACTTCAACGCCGGCTACGGCGCAAAGGTAATGGAAAAGGTGCTTCAGCACTGGACGCGGCCGACCGGCGCCAAGGGGCTCAGTATTGTCATTGTGCGTCTTACGGGAGAAGGACGCCCCTTTTCCTGCGAGATCAGCGTGAGTTCCGGCGACGCCCTGGTTGACGACGCCATCTGCGCGGCCGTGGCCAAAGCGGGGAATTTTCCTCCGCCGCCGAACGGCGCTCCGGCGGAAGTGGCGATCAGCTTTTCCTATGACGATACCGGCCTCCCGGCCGGAGCAGTTGAAGAGCCGCTGCCCCGCAAGAGCTACGCCGATATCATCAAGGAAAACGCCTACCCCCATTTCACCATGCCGGAAGGTATTCCACAGGGGGAATACAATGCCGTTGCCCGGCTCATGATCCGGCAGGACGGCTCCCTTGCTGCCTGCCAGATGGAACAGAGTTCCGGCATTCCACAGCTTGATTCCGCCATCATGCGCGCCCTGCTCCAGCCCGGCGTCATCACCCCGCCGCCGGACGGCCACGCCGCCAATGTAAGTCTGCCGTTCGTCATCCGGGCCAGATAACGGCACAGCGGTTCAACTCCGGGATTATCCATGACCAGCCCCATGCTCTCATCAGCAGGTTTCATGCCTCCTCCGGAGCAACGGCAGGCGCATTGCGGCAATGCCGGATACCGGACGATACCTTCAGTCGGCCGCGAACAGCTTCGCGGCGGTGTCTCCCCCCGCATGCCCCTCCCATATGGGAAGGATTGCGGAAAAGGACTTCAGCGGCTTCGCCGTTTTGTCAGCAGTTCTTTTTCCCCTGAAGGGGGAGGTTTCAAACCATAGGGGAATTTTTGATGAAGAAAGGGGAAACGGGCCTCATCTCAAGCGGTTCCGGGGGATATTGCCAGAAAAAATACTGGCTGAATATCCGCCCGAACCGGCAAGATGGCCGCGCCGCGCCCTTCCCTTTCCCCGTCCGCCATATCCGCGGCGACTCCGGTTCTTCCCACAACACGCGCGGCAAGGAGTTCCCATGATCCGTTCACCGGCATTTCTTGTTCTTCTGTCCTTCTGCCTGCTCTGCCCTGTTCCGCTGCACGGCGCATCCCCCGACACCCCCTCCGCCGTGCAGCCGGCATCTTCCCCTGCCCAGCCGGATGAAAGCGTGCAGGATATATGGGAAGGCATCATGTCCACCCGCCTCAAGCAATTGAAGCGCCTTCAGGCCGATGCCGACGCCTTTCAGCAGATGCTGAGCGAACGGGCATCCAGTGCGGGACAGCACTCCGGAAGGGCACGGGAAGAATATGAAAAGCTTTCCGCCATCGCGGAAGTCAGCCGCAACATGCCTGCCGAACTCACTGTCCTGGTGGAACGGGGACGCAGACTGCTGGAAGAGCTGACAAGAATATCGGCTCCCCTTGAAACGGGAATCAGGAACCTGCGCGATGCTTATGAGGAACTGAGTTCCCTGCAAAATGATTCGACAACCCTGTCCACGCCTTCCATCCGCGAACTCAACGCCCAGCTCACGGATCTGGGCAGGCGCCTCGACGCCATGCAGCGGCAGGTGGACAATGCTCTTGCCCCGATACTCAGTCTCCAGACCTCGCTCAGGGATCTGGAAAGCAGCCTGCGCGCGGACATGCCTTCACTGTGGCGCAATTATTACCTTTCCGCTTCGGGCAAGCTGCTGGACCCCTCGCACTGGGATGACGAACTGGAAAAGACGAGTTCCGTGCGGGAAGTGCTCTCCCTGCGCCTGAGTACGGAAATTCCCCAGACTCCCGGCGCGTGGGTGCTGGTTCTGGTACGCATGCTTGTTCTGCTCGCGCCGCTGCTGGCGCTTCTTGCCGTGCTGAACAGGGCCGCGGCCAGAGCGCCCGCCATGGTGCGCGAAGTATGGGGGCGCATCATGCGCAACAGCGCATTCTGGCTGGCGCTGGGGCTGGCGCTGCACTTCGCGGCATGGTCCAACGGCAAAATGTACCAGATTATCGCCTCGTTCGGCACCATGAGTCTGTGCTGGGGGCAGATGAACATGGCCTGGGATCTGCATGCCTTTGACAAGCCGGATCTTCCGCGCCGTTCCCCGCTCTGGCCCATGTTCGTGCCCTTGTTTATCGGCATGATGCTGCTGTATTTCGATCCATTCCCGCTTTTTCTCTCCCTGACATGGCTGGGCGTGCAATCCTTCATTCTCTGGAGGCTGCACAAACGGACGCCGGAAACCGACAGGATCGTGCGCGTTCTCATGGCAGGTTTCACTGTCATGTGCTGGTTCAGTCTTGCCCTGACGCTGTTCGGCCTCGTCCGGCTTGCCATTCTGGTCATCATGGTCTGGACGGCTCTGTCCGTGTGCGTACAGCAGGCTGTGGCCCTGCTGCACACGGGCACGAAACTGGAAGATGTCTTTCCGCAGGAGGGATGGCGCGGTCTGGTGGCCGGCATCGGCATGGCTCTGGCCATCCCCGCCGTCATGCTGGTGGTGAGCGCGGCCCCCATCCTCTGGATTCTGGCCTATCCAGGAGGGGCGTATCTTCTGGAGCATGTCGCGACACTGGGCTTCAACGTCGGCAAGGTGTCATTCAACGCCATGCAGGTAGTGAGCATCTTCATCGCCTTCTATCTGACCCGCTCCCTCATTTCCGTGGGCAAAACCTTCATGAACAGCCTGCGCCGCCAGGGAGTGGCGCTGAACCCCAGTCTTATAGGTCCCTTTCAGACCACATATACCTATGCCCTCTGGGCCTTTTTCATCCTTTACGTTCTGAGCAGCCTGGGCTTCAGCCTGACCAGCCTCACTGTCGTGGCCGGGGGCCTCAGCGTGGGCGTGGGCTTCGGCATGCAGAACATCGTCCAGAACTTTACCAGCGGCCTCATGGTCATTTTCGGACGGATCATACGCGAGGGCGACGTGGTGGAAGTGGGCGGCATCCTCGGCGTGGTGCGCAAGGTGGATATCCGTTCCACCCAGGTGGAAACGTATGACAATGCCGTGGTATTCATACCCAATTCACAGTTTCTTTCGTCCACATTCACCAACTGGACGCACAACGGACGCCGCGTGCGCCGCCAGATCGCCGTGGGCGTGGCCTACGGCTCGGATCTGCAACTGTGCATGAAGCTGCTCGCCCAGATTGCGGACGAGCATCCCAGGGTTCTGCGCTATCCCGCTCCGGCGGTATTCTTTGACGACTTTGCCGCCTCCTCGCTCAACCTCATTCTCCGTTACTGGGTGGCGGATATCGACCACGGCGCGTCAACCATGACGGATATCCGCCTGCGAGTGAACGAACTGTTCACACAGAACGGCATCGAAATATCCTTCCCGCAGCTGGATGTGCATATCAGGAACTCCGAAGGAGGAGCCGCCGCCCCGGCAGAAGCGGAAAACATTCCCGTATCCGATGCAGCCCTCGATGCGGAGAAACAGCGGCAGAAACAGAGTTAAAAAATGAAGGCTCTGCTTGACAACCCTGGCCGCCGAAGGCGCGGGCGCAGCGTTTTCCGCGCAAAACGCAAGCGAGAACGAGTATCGGCAAGGCCGATCGAGCATCATCCGGAGGTCGCGGAAGCAATGCTTCACGGAGCGGAACCTTTATGCGGCGCAGCCGCACAAAGGCGTGAGCAGGATACATGCAGCCTTCTGCCCGTGTTCCGCACGGGCAGAAGGCTGCGGACGTTGCCGCTCAACCTGAACAGCGCCTGTGCCTCCTGAGCGGATCGTCAACCTGGACGTTTTGCCATTGAAAATATCTGCCGGTCAGGACCCTGTGTTCCGGCCCGCAGGTTTCATGCCTCCATCGGAGCGGCTTCAGTCTCGCCCTGCTCGACTGAAGCAGAGCATTTCATGAGCGAAATGCTCTAAGATTTGAACAGAGCCAAAATGAAAGGCTTTCCGGAACCGGGCAACGCGGGACTCCTCCGCAAAGCCGGAGGGCCGGACTCCAGGAATCATCAGGAAACGGAAGGTTTCCATGCAGGAGCTTTTCCCTTTCGGAGGGCTTTCCCTCCCTGCTTGTCGGCATACATGAGTCTGTCGGCCTCGCGCGCCAGTGACTCCATATCGGCGCTTCGTCCGCTCCAGACCGCCCCCATGGCCACGCTTCCCGGAAACCGTTCCTCGCATTCCATCCTTAATCCCTTAATCTTTCTGTAAAAAAGTTCTTCCGGCATGTTGGGGCACAGGATAAAAAACTCGTCGCCGCCGATCCGAAAAATGTCATCCATGCGGAAGTGGCGGCAAAAAACCATGCTCAGCGCACATATGTACGCATCGCCCTGCGAATGGCCGTAGTTGTCATTCACATACTTCAACTCATTAAGATCAATAAAGGCCACGCCGAGGCTGGTCTCCCGGCGAGCCAGCTCCCCGACTCTCTCAAGATAGGCTGCGCGGTTCCCCAACCCGGTAAGAGCGTCGCTCCTTGCGCTGTGGCGCAGTTCCTCGATTTTTCTGAGTTCCGTGATGTCAATCCGGTTATGCAGGCGAACCGGCCTCCCGTCGAACCAGTTTATGAAACTGCCGGTATTGCGGTATGTTTTGCCGCTTTCCCTGCAAAAATCATCCCACACGACGTGCTTTCCGGTTTTCCGTGCTTCGTCAAAAAAACAGACCGTGCAGCGCCTGTCCTGATGCGGCCGCACAAGCTGCCAGCATTTTCTGCCCACGGGGCTGCCCGTCAGCCCCGACGCGCTGAGCATGGGCTCGTTGACAAACAGAACTTCATCCGTATCCGCGTCGGAAATGATAATATGCACATCCGTGTTGGAAACCACGCTTTGCAGAACATTCAGCGCAACTCCGGATTCCTTCAGGCGCAGCAGCATGTCATTTACGGCAAGGCGCAGCCCGGCGAACTCCCGCGACTGTTCACGGCTTCCCATGCCGAGACCGCATTCCGGTGAAACCGACGCTATTTCCCGGCTCAGGTCTTCCACAGGACGAATGCAGTATTTATTTATAATCATATATAATAATGCGACTGATATTGCCATTGCTGCAACAATGAAAAGCGAAACTCCATGCAACGCTTCTTTGCCCTGCGCATAAAAAATGCGGGGAGTATTCAGGCGCACGTCAAGAGGCATTCCGCCATCCGCACGATCCAGCGCAAACTTCAACCCCATTTCTCCGGCATTCAGGGGATAAACGGATGCGCCTCCCGGAGATGGCTCATCATTTAAAATGGATATTGAGGTTATGTTCTGAAACATGACAGTATTAAAGTATTCCAGATCAAGTACATGTCCCATGGTAACCGTTCCATAGGGGATTTGCTGCTCATAATTTTCAAGAATGGGCATAACTGCAAGAATACAAAGCTTACCTTCATATACATGTGCGCCGGATTCCCCCATATCCTCAATATATATGCCATGCCCCGCATATTTCTTTCCGAGAACACTCTCCGCAATACCTGACAGGGAATCGCTGAAATCATGCTGTTCATATGTTATTTTATTTTTCACACGATCATGAAACTCAGCATACAAGTTTTCTCCTGACGCACCTCTTATAATTATAAAATCGTATCCAAGGTATTCAAGCGGTGTTGTATTTGGCCAGTTTTCTTCAATAAAAAATATATTTTTTCCTTTTGCAAATTCTGCAGTTTCATTCCATACGGAAATATTATCAGCGGCAATGACCGCCCTCCTTTTCATATCATCAATATGTTTCTCGATAAAACTCAACTGTTTTTCAAAATAACTGTTTTCTCCACGCAGGAGAAGCCCTGGAATCGTCAGATACAAAAAGGAAAAAACGGCAAGAGTTAAGACAGAAAGAACAGCTCCCATGACTCTGAACGTAACCCGCCGCAAGGAAAGGGGAGTTTCAGCACTCTGTCTCATCATATTCCGCCCCGATTATCCACACTGAACAACAGATATGACGCTTCCCTGAAGCTGCCACTTGTTGACGGAGCGCCGCTGATGCCGGAGCGGAGTCTTTACCGCCCGTCCTGCAGGCACCAGAACGCCTGTTCCGGTGAAAACGTCGACTTCAGTTACCATGAATACTCCTGTCTGCCATCCGCACACGGATCAGGTTCTGTCCAGACACAAGGTGATGGAGTTCAGGAAAAGTGCCGCTGCGTCAGCTCTTTCAGAAAGATTCCATATTTTATACCATGTCAATCATGAAAGTATACATGAAACATACATCTCCTGCTCAAAAACAATAATCCTTCAATGCATAAAAAAATATTGCATTCATGCGCATAATATGTATACTTGTCCCATCATTTATATACGCATATGCGTATTATGATATCAATACATATTTCCATGTTGCGTCTCCGCAGCTCCCCCTTTGCCGGAGACGCTTCCCGGCCCCGGCGGAAAACTCTCCCCTGCCGGGGCCTCTCCATTTTCATGCCGGAACATTCCGCAGCTGAATGCATCCGTCGGACAGTTCCGTACCAGGTCTGACACAGGCGCCTGCCCCTCCCAGTATCTCCCCTGTATAAAAAGGGGGAGGCAATGCCTCCCCGTCACAGGTCAATACAGTTCCGGCCGCCTACTTCTTCGCGTTGGCGGCGGCGGTGGCTTCGCGCAGGAGCGCGG
>CALUUZ010000012.1 GCA_944324075.1 Candidatus Mailhella excrementigallinarum | reverse complement strand
CATGAAGAACTGAAGACCACCTTCAACTGGATCAAGTAAACCGCAACATGCCTCCGCGCCCGTGCGAGTTCCGTCTGCGGGCGCGGAGAGCGGCTTTTCCATGAGCGTACTTGTCAAACTCAGCACCACCCTTCGCGACCACGTTCCCGCCTATACTCCCGAAACGGGTCTGAACGCCGATCTTGCGGCATGCGGCTCTCCCTGCACAGCGGAAACACTGGCCCTGCACCTCGGACTGCCCCTGGAAGAAATCAGAATTGTCATGATTAACGGCCGTCAGGAGGAACTCTCCTGCCCGCTGCGCGACGGAGATCGTGTAGCCTACTTTCCCGCAGTGGGAGGAGGCTGACATGTCATGTCCCCTTGACAAGCATGAATTGTACCGCCTGCTGGAACCATATGCGAAATATGGGGATGACGACGGCTTTTACGTCCGCAGCAAGGGTGTCACCGCTCTGTCCGAGTTTCTCGGCATCCCGTTTAAAGACGCCATGATTATCCTGCTGGAGCAGGATATCTGGCCAGAGCGCTTTCGTCGCAACCGGGGAGTGTTTACCTCTCGCCAGATGGCGCGTCTGCTTTCCCTCCGCGTATTCATAGCCGGATGCGGAGGGCTTGGCGGACATGTAGCAAGTCTGCTGGCCCGTATGGGCGCAGGAGGCTTTCGCCTGTGCGATCCTGACATCTTTGAGGAAAGCAACCTGAATCGCCAGTATTTCTGTACGGAAAAGACGCTGGGCAGATCGAAGGCCCTGGTCTGCCGGGAGGGTCTGCTGGATATCGCATCCTATCTGGAGATTGACGCGCGCGTTCTTGCCGTTGCACCCGATAATCTGTCCTCTCTGCTGGAAGGTATGGACGCGGTCATAGACTGTCTTGACTCCATACCGCGAAAAAAAATGCTGGAAAATGCAGCCCGCGCGGCCGGTCTCCCCTTTCTGCATGGTTCCGTGTTGCGCGACGAAGGATTCGCCTTTCTGGACGTCCCCGCTTCAAGCCGTCTTGCCGCCATGTATCCAGACACCCCCGCTGGCACCGACGCACCGGCAGGAATCAACACCGTAGCCACAGCCGTTGCCGGTGTGGCCTGCCTTATGGCCGGGCTGCTGACAAAGCGTTTTGCCATGGGAACAGCAGAGAATTCTCCGCTCTTTCATCTCGATTGTTCAGCGCCGGAACTGGAAAGATTTTCCCCGCATGGAACCTTCTGCGACTGAAACTGTCTGCCTGTCAGCCCCCAGAGCCCTGCCCGACTGCTTCACGCCCGAAACCGGAGCTTGACACCGCAAATGAGTTGCGTCTGTCTGCTCCGGTTCCATTAAGCATTTCTCGAAACACTTCAGTTTCCATCGTATTCCCAGACAACTTCCCCTGTCCTGTCCGTACAGTAGCCGCCCATGGATGTCACCGCTGCACGAAAATCATCCGAGCGGACAACTTCAAACAGCGCGTTCATGCGCTCGTCTTCCGCATAGCGACGGGGGATGATCAGATCGTACTCCTCCACCCCCACGGGAATGAAATCCAGCCCCAGCGCATTGGCGGCGGAACGCACGCCAAGCCCGGCATCTGCCCTGCCGGACAGCACGGCGGCGGCCACACTCATATGCGTGTATTCCTCATCCCTGTATCCTGTGATGCGGGAAGGCGAAATGCCGCGCCGCGCCAGATGGTAATCCAGCAGCACACGCGTGCCGCTGCCTCTCTGACGGTTGATGAAACGCAGATCTCTCCGGAGCAGATCCTCAAAGGAGCTGATCCCGCGGGGATTGCCCGGCATGAGGATAAGCCCCTGCTCACGCTCGACAAGCCGAACCAGCAGCACCGGTTCTCCCGCAAGATGTTCCCTGACAGCTCTCTGGTTATAGACGCCGGTCTCCTCATCCAGCAGGTGACAGCCCGCAAGATGGCACTGCCGCCGTCTCAGAGCCAGAAGTCCTCCCAGAGATCCGACATGAGCGGACGTCAGACGGAAGCGCGGGTGCGTACGGCGCAGAAAGCTGTCAATAAGTTCAAGCGTGTTATCATGACTGCCGATGGCCAGCAGGGCGCCTTCAATCTGTTCACGCGGGCGCAGCAGCTCCGCTCGCACGGCTTCTCCGGCGCTTATGCCTTCACAGTCGCGCGGAATCCGGATCACCCCGTCTGCGCGGGAAAGACTGGTGACCGTACCGGCACCGCGCGGCAGAGGCACTGCATACAAACTTCCGTCCACGCGGCCCAGTTTGACCCGTATGCGCTCCTCCATGCCGGGGCGTGAGGGAAGCGGGTTGCAGGGAAAAACCTCCACACTTTCCCGACGAGCTGCCTCATGTTTCTGCCACAGGGCAAGAAGCGGCATTACAAACTCCTCCATGGCCACAATGGCGGATACCGGATACCCCGGCGTGCCGATAATCGGAACCTCACGGCCTGAGGTTCGCACCACCCCCAGCGCAGTGGGCTTGCCCGGCATGACCGCCACGCCGTGAACCAGCAGTTCTCCCATTTCCCTGATGACATCGGCGGAATAGTCATGACTGCCTGCTGAAGAGCCGGCATTGAGTATCACCAGATCCGCGCCGTCTTCTACAGCGGAGCGGATTGCGGCGGCTATGGCGGCGGGCTCATCGGGCACGACGGGAAGTGTCCGCGCCCGGCCTCCGGCTTCATCCACCAGAGCGGAAAACACAAGAGAATTAAACTCGGGCAGGCAACGCCCTGCCCGCAGGTCTTCTTCCCGTGCCTCCGCAAGAGGCACGATTTCAGAACCGCTGGGAATAACAGCGACTTCCGGCAACCTGAACACGGGAGGAGACATCACCCCGGCGGCAGCCATCGCACCGATTTCATACGGTCCGATCCGTGTACCCGGAGCCAGGATGATTTCCGTTGCCACCATATCCTCTCCCAGCTTCCGCACATGCTGCCAGGGGAAGGCGGCCTTTTCAATGACAACGGTTCTCCCTTCATCCTCCGTATTTACATTTTCCACCATGATTACGGCGTTTGTACCTTCAGGCAGAGGATGCCCCGTATTGATCCAGAATGCTTCCCGACCTGTTTCCAGCCGCAGCGGCGCGCGCGTGGAAGCCATAAACGTGGTCTCGGCTCTGACGGCAATGCCGTCCATGGCCGCCCCATGAAAGGCGGGCGAAGAGCGCAACGCTTCCACCGGTCGGGAGATCGTCCGGTGCAGCGCCCTGGACAGCGGTACATATTCCTCGCCCGGCCCGGCATTCAGTTCGGCTATGCGGGTGAACCAGCGGGTTCGGGCATCCTCCGGTGTCAGCAGCGTAAGATAGGTATGTCGCTCCATGCTTCATCTCGCTCAATTTTGTGAAAATTCAATATGAAGCCGCTCCGAAACGGCATGGAAACATCGTCCGGAAGCAGTTCCGCCGCTCACAGCAGCAGTTCGGCTTCCACTTTTTCCCCGGCATACAGTCCCTCCCGGTTCTCCGGACATACAACCAGAGCATCAGCCTCGACCAGCCCCGATATCAAGCCGGAAGGACCGAGCACGGGGTCCGCGATATACCCTGCCCCCTCCCATCTCAGGCGGACGCGGATGAAATCCCGCCGTCCCTGAGCCGAAGCCACCGCACGGGAAAGCACTGCGGGCACGCGGGGAAGAAGTTCCTCACCTTCCCGGCCATGCAGACGATGCAGCAAGGGGAGAAGGAACACTCGCGCGCAAATCAGCGCACTCGCCACATGCCCCGGCAGCCCCATCATGCACCTGCTGCCTGCTCTTGCCAGAATGAACGGTTTGCCAGGGCTGATGGCCGCTCCATGCGCGAGAAGCACGCTGCCGGGCACAGAGGTGAACACTTCTACGGTATGATCCCTCATTCCTGCCGAAGACCCGCCGGATACGACGATCACATCGGCATCGGCAAGGGCTTCATCCACAACGGCGCGGAGCCTGGCCGGATCATCCCGCACCAGTCCGGCCATGCGGACTTCCGCTCCCGTCCCACGGCACAGAGCCGCCAGAGAATGCGAGTTGACGTCGCGTATCTGCCCCGGCGCAGGAGTCCGGTCTATGGGAACGACTTCATCTCCCGTTGAAATGATGACGACGCGCGCGGCACGGCGTACCATGACCTGTTCCTCTCCAAAAGCGGCCAGAAGTCCAATTTCCTGAGGGCGCAGCATACGTCCGGCGGGAATCAGCTCCGCGCCGCGCGCCGCGTCTTCATCATGCACAAGTATGTTGTCCCCCGGGGCCTGCGTGCGGATAATCTCCACCAGCCCGCCGCCTGCCTGGCGTGAATATTCCACCATGACCACGCAGTCCGCCCCCGCAGGAAGCATGCCCCCGGTCAGAATACGGGCCGTCTGCCCTTCTTGAAGATAGAATTCCGGAACAGCGCCCATGGGGCAGTCCCCCACGCATTCCAGCAGCGCGGGTGACGCTTCCTGCGCACCGAAGACATCGCGTGCACGGACGGCATAGCCATCCACGGTGGAACGGTCAAAACCGGGCAGGTCTCCAGGGGCGCACCAGTCTTCCGCCATGCGTTTCCCGACTGCCTTGTCAAGCGCGGCGTACTCCGTGCAAAGCGGAGGAAAATCGCTGATTCGTGCAAGAATCTGATCTACTGACTGCAAGGTAAGAAATGACTTCATGCTCTGCTCCTGAACAGGGGGCGCGTCTTTGCCGCATCCGTCGATACGATTGTCATCGTATCCTTTCCGGCGGCATTTGAAAACCGCATATTCCCCCTCCGCAATCGCCTCTCCCGCTTTTCCCCTGTTTACTCCGGCGCGTTTCTGCCGTATCAGATGGGGAGTTTCACCCGTCTCACCCTTTTCTTCTTTCGCAAGGAGTCTTCCGTGTCTGAAACGCGAGAAACGCCGCTTGCCTCCTGGCACAGGGACCACGGGGCAAAAATGGCCCCTTTCGCCGGATGGGACATGCCTATCCAGTACGAAGGCATTCTGGCAGAACACAATCATACCAGAAACGCCGCGTCAGTCTTCGATATCTGTCATATGGGGCAGTTCATGCTCGAGGGCGGGGGCGCAGCAGAAAAACTGGCGCGCGCCGTCACCCACAACCTCGCCACACTGAAGGAAGGCAAATGCCGTTACGGCTTTCTGCTCAATGAAAAGGGCGGCGTCCTGGATGACCTTATCATTTACCGGCTGGGGGCGGACAGGTTCTTCCTGGTGGTCAACGCAGCCTGCGCCGAGGGCGATTTCGCCGCGCTCTCCGCGCGTGTGCCGGGCATGGTGACCGACATTTCCCCCCGCATGGGCAAAGTGGATCTGCAAGGGCCGGCGTCCATTGACGTACTGGAAAAACTGCTGGGGCAGAATTTCCATGATCTCGGATATTTTTGTTTTCGGGAATGCGAATTCAGAGGCAGACCGCTGCGTGTGAGCCGCACGGGCTATACCGGTGAACTCGGGTATGAGCTGTATCCCCCCCGTGACATGACCGAGGAACTATGGATCGCTCTGCTGGAGGACGAACGCGTCAAGCCCGCCGGGCTCGGCGCACGTGACACACTGCGCCTGGAATGCGGACTGGCCCTGTACGGGCATGAACTCGATACCGAACACACCCCGGCGGAAGCCGGCATGGACGGCATGCTCACCAGCACCGCCCCCTATGTGGGGCATGAATACGCCAGGAGCATTAAATCCCAGGTTCTTGTAGCCATGAAGCTTGAAGGCCGGCGTACCGTACGCAGCGGTGATTCCGTGACTCTTCCGGGCGAAGCCGCTGTCATCGGCAAAGTGACCAGCGGCTCCTTTGCTCCTTCGCTGGGATACGCTGTGGCCCTGGCCTATGTTGACAAGGAGTATGCCGACCGCGACACCTTCGCCCTGACGGCCGGCCGCAGTTCCCTGATCGCCGGAAAGACGGAACTGCCGTTCTACAAGAACGGCACTGCGCGCATAAAGTTTTGATCCGCCCTTCCGATGTGTTTGATGTGTTTTACGATTCCGGAGCCTTCTGCTTTTGAACATATCTGACGACAGGAGTCCTGTATTCCGACCGCGGATTTCATGCCTTCGCAGGAGTTTCGCTCTGCCCGACTCCGGGGCATTTCAAAGAGAAAACGCTCTGTAACTGTGCGTCCGCCTTCAGGCGGCATGCAAACCTGACTATGGAGAACGATAATGAGCAATCCCACCAATCTTCTGTATGCCGAATCTCATGAATGGGTGCGCGTGGAAGGCGAGGAAGCTGTCCTCGGCATCACCGACCACGCCCAGCACGCCCTGGGGGACATAACCTATGTTGAGCTTCCCGCTGTGGGAGACAGTCTTGCCGCAGGACAGGAAATGGGCGTGGTGGAATCCGTGAAGGCAGCCAGCGATCTGTATTCACCCGTAGCGGGTGAGGTAATCGCCGTAAATGAAACGCTGAACGATACTCCCGAACTTGTCAACCAGTCCCCGTATGATCAGGGCTGGATGGTGCGCGTGAAGCTGGCCGCTCAGCCTGCCGGGCTGCTTTCCGCAGCCGATTACGAAAAGCTCTGTCAGGAGTAACCCCCGCTCAATCTCCCGCAAGCCCGCCTCCGGCGGGCTTGCGCCAAAAAGGACCCCCTCCATGCCGTATATTCCACATACAGAAGAAGAAACCAGAGCCATGCTTGATATTGTCGGCGTGCGTACTCTGGATGATCTCTTTGCCGATATCTCGCCCGACATGCGCCCCAAAAGCTTCAGCCTGCCCGCCGGCCTCAGCGAAATGGAAGTCTGCTCCAGGCTGGACTCCCTGGCTGCAGCCAACCACACCAATGTGGTCAGTTTTCTGGGCGCAGGCTTTTATGATCACCATATTCCCAAGGCGGTGGATGCGCTTTCCTCCCGCGGAGAATTTCTGACCGCCTATACTCCCTACCAGCCGGAAGTCTCGCAGGGGACGCTCCAGGCAATCTTCGAATTTCAGACTGCCGTCTGCCGCCTGCTGGACATGGATGCGGCCAATGCATCGGTCTATGACGGAGGTTCCGCCCTGTTCGAGGCGGGCATGATGGCCTTCCGCCAGACACGCCGCCGCAAGCTGGTCATTGATGAATGCGTCAATCCCATCTGGCGGGTCATGCTTTCCACCTATACAGCCAACCAGCACTGCGAAATCGTCATTGTCCCGCACAAAAACGGCACAAGCGACAAGGCGGCTCTCAAGGCTGCCGTGGACAGGGACTGTGCCGCCGTCATGGTGCAGAACCCCGGCTTTTTCGGCTCACTGGACGACTATACGGAACTTTTCACCCATGCCCGGAGCCAGGGTGCGCTCGGCGTCATTTCTGTCTATCCCGTCATGCAGTCCGTACTCAAAACTCCCGGCGAGATGGGCGCGGACATCGCCGTGGCCGACGGTCAGGAACTGGGCATGCCGCTGTCTTTCGGCGGCCCCTATCTCGGCCTCATGGCCTGCCGCAGGGAGCTCGTACGTCAGATGCCCGGGCGCATCGCAGGCCGTACCCATGATGTGGACGGGAAAACAGGTTATGTACTTACCCTTCAGGCCCGCGAACAGCATATTCGCCGCAGCAAGGCCACGTCCAATATCTGCTCCAACCAGGCGCTGTGCGCGCTGCGCGCGCTTATCCACATGTCTCTGCTCGGTCCCGAAGGGTTGAGCCGTACCGCCGAACTGGGGATGGAAAATCTGCGCCGCGCGCTTGACCGGCTGACCTCCATCCCCGGCGTGACAATGCTGAATGACGCGCCTTTCGGCAACGAAGCCGCCATTGTTCTGCCCATGAGCGCCTATGAGCTGGCCGATCGGCTGACGCGCAAGGGATATGTGCCGGGCTTCCCCGTAGGGAACTACTACAAAAATATGGATAACGTGCTGCTTGTCACCTGTACGGAAAAACACAGCCGCGAACAAATCGGCATTCTTTGTGAAATGATGGCTTCCGAACTTCGGGGAGGCATGTAATGAAGACGCTGTTTGAACAATCCTGCCCCGGCCGCGTCGGGGTCATCCCCCGCAAGCCCGGCAAACGAGCCTCCGATATGCTGTCCGCCTCTCTTCTGCGCAGGGAAACGCCGCGCCTGCCCGAACTTTCGGAGCTGGATGTGGTGCGCCACTTCACGGGTCTTTCCCGCCTCAACTACTCGGTGGACGGAAATTTCTACCCTCTCGGTTCCTGCACCATGAAATACAATGCCAAATTCATGGAGTACGCCGCCGGATTGTCCGGTTTCACAGCGCTGCACCCGCTTATGGCGCAGTTGCGCGGCGCGGGACACTACACGCAGGGTGCGCTCCAGGTCATCTGGGAACTTGAGCAGCAACTCTGCGAAATCACCGGCATGAAGGCTTTCACGCTTCAGCCCATGGCCGGAGCCAACGGCGAATTCACCGGCGTCATGCTTATTGCGGCTTACCACAGGGACAAGGGCAACAGGAAAACCAAAATCATCATACCGGATTCCGCCCACGGCACCAACCCCGCATCCGCCACGCTGGCGGGATATGATGTGGTGAACATCCCGTCGCGTGACGGCATTATCGACCCCGAAGAGCTTGAAGCCGTGCTTGATGATGAAGTGGCGGCGCTGATGATGACCTGCCCCAATACCCTCGGCCTGTTTGAAAACAACCTCCCGCACATTGTGGAAAAACTCCGCAGGGTGGATGCGCTGCTCTACTATGACGGCGCGAACATGAACGCCATCATGGGCAAGATGCGCGTGGGCGACGTCGGTTTTGACGTGGTGCATCTGAACCTGCACAAGACCTTCGGCACCCCGCACGGCGGCGGCGGCCCCGGTTCCGGCCCCGTGGGCGTAAGTGAACGGCTGATCCCCTTTCTGCCGGTTTCCCGTGTGGAAAAGCAGCAGGACGGCAGTTTCGTGCTCAGTTACGACAAACCCAAAAGCATTGGCTATATCGCGCCCTTCTACGGCAACTTCGGCGTATTCCTCAAGGCGTATGCCTATATTCTGCGTCTTGGCGGCGAAGGGCTGCGCCGCGCGTCGGAATATGCGGTTCTCAATGCCAACTATCTGCGCAGGAAACTGGAGCATACGCTGAATATTCCCCATGAGCGTCTGTGCATGCACGAATTTGTCGCTTCTGCTCCCGAAGGCTTGCGCGCGCTGGATATCGCCAAGGCGATGCTCGACCGGGGCGTGCATGCCCCTACGGTCTACTTCCCGCTCATTGTGCCTGAATGTCTCATGTTCGAACCCACGGAAACGGAAAACAAGGAAACTCTGGACGAACTGGTTTCCCTGCTGGAAGAGATTATCAAGACCGGCCGGGAAAATCCGCAGGCGCTGCTGGATGCCCCCGTCCATACGCCCGTGCGGCGGCTTGATGAAACTGCGGCCGCCCGCAGGATGATCCTGACGGAAGACATGGCGGAATAGCCGGACCAGTCGGCCTTTTCTCTCCGCCCCGGTTTTCTTGCTGAAAACCGGGGCACTGCTTTTCCCGTCACCCCGACAGCTTGAGGGGACAGACAGAAGCGGCCCCGCCAGGGGCCTTCCCTTTGCAGGGCGTAGGCTTGCAGGCACCAAGCGCAGAGATGAGGAGCGGAAGCAATGTCACGCAGAACAAGCCGAGGAAAGCGAAACTTCATGAAGGCGCAACCGAGCCAGCCGCGGATGCCTGACGCCTCTGGCCCGTATGGAACACGGGCTGCATTTACGGCAACGGATGTTGCCGCCCGTGCCGCAGTAAAAATATGCATCCTGCACGGTGTCATCAGCATGTTTCTCTGATGGAACAAAACGAAAATGTCCGCAGAGCCGAACAGAACGAAACTCCGGAAACATTATCAGCGAAAAATTCCAAAGCATACCGTACACATCGCCGGAGGCTTGTGCATCCGAAAAAGGGGAGCTAGATTCCTCCTTCCACAACCGCGACCTGCATCTGCCCCAGGTCCGGAGGACCTTATCCTGTCGGAATATCCATGATGAACAAAAAAAATATTCTTCTCGTCTCATTGAGCCATCTTGCCTGCGATGTCAACGGGGGCACGCTGCCGGCCCTGCTGCCCTTTCTGATCAGCGACTACGGCTTCAGTTACAGCGCAGCAGCCAGCCTCATGCTGGCCTATTCCAGCCTTTCCTCCATCATTCAACCGCTTTTCGGCTTTCTGTCCGACCGCATCTCAAAACCATGGTTCATCCCCGCGGGAATTCTTCTCGCGGGACTGGGCATGTCATCCGTCGGCTTTCTGCAGTCATACTGGGCCATCTTTGCCGCCGTTGCGCTCAGCGGCACGGGGGCAGCGCTCTTTCACCCCGAAGGAGCACGCTTTGCCAGCAAGGTTTCCGGCAGTGCCCAGGGGACAGGGTTGAGCATTTTTTCCGTCGGCGGAAATACCGGATATGTGCTCGGACCGATGCTGGCCGTGGCGCTCGTGCATGCCTTTGGCCTGCGCGGCACATCGGTTCTGGCGCTTGTTGCCGCGAGCATGGCGTCCCTGATGTTCATCCGGATTGTGCGCATGCCCCTGGAAAACCATGAGCCGTCAGGCGGCCAGGTGCGGGACGCCGCTTCCGGCAGTTCTCTGCCCGACAACAACTGGAAGGAGTTCTCCAAACTGACCGTCAGTATCATCTGCCGCTCGGCACTCATGGTCGGATTCAGCACTTTCATACCGCTGTACTGGATCGGACATTTCGGCCAGTCCGAAGCCTCCGGCGCCTTCGCACTGACCCTGTACGGCGCGTTCGGCGTATTCAGCAACATTCTGGGCGGCGTGCTTTCAGATCATTTCGGCTACAGGCGCATTGTCCGCATTTCTCATGCGGCGCTCGTGCCCGTAGCCATTATGTTCCCTTTTGTGGAAAATCTGTATGCCGCCTATGCCCTGCTTATTCCGCTCGGCTTCGCTCTTTACGCTCCGTTCAGCTCCATCGTGGTGCTGGGCCAGCGCTATCTGGCAAGGAACATCGGCTTCGCCTCCGGCATCACGCTCGGACTGGCCACCACCATGGGAGGTATCGTCGCGCCCCTGCTCGGCAAGATTGCAGATACATGGGGCCTTGGAGCAGCTCTGCAGACCATGAGCGTATTCGCCATTCTGGGAACCATTTTCGCCTTTCTGCTTGCCTCCCCGTCCCGCAATCTCACGGAGTAACCATGCTTACGGAATACACCCGCCGCTTTCTTTCCTCGGAAGTGCCTCCCCGTCCGGCGGAGGACTGCCTGTTCCATGTCATCCCTGTTCCCCATGAAGCAACCGTCAGTTACGCGGGCGGCACTGCAGGCGGGCCGGCCGCCATTCTGGAAGCCTCCGATCAACTGGAACTGCTTCTGCCGGACGAAAGAGCTCCCGGAGAAAAGGGCATCTTCACACATCCTCCCGTCGACTGCAGCGGCGCTCCCGAGCTTGTAATGGAACGCATCGCGGCGGCAACCGGCGCGGCGTTCGACGCGGGGGGAATCCCCGTACTGCTTGGCGGCGAGCATTCGCTGACCTACGGCGCACTCAAGGCTTTGAAAGAACGCTGCGGCACCTTCGGCCTGATCCAGTTTGACGCCCATGCAGATCTGCGTGACAGCTACGAGGGCAGCAAGTGGAGCCATGCCTGCGTGATGCGGCGCGCGGTGGACGATCTTGGCCTGCCCCTGGTCCAGCTTGGCAACCGCATCTTCTGCGGGGAGGAGCTCCAGGCGCGCAGAGCATTCAACGTCACTTCATGGGATGCCCCCTTTCTCATGCGAAACCCCGCGCCAGCCGCCCTCATGCCGGAAAATTTCCCGGAAAGGGTCTTCATTACCTTTGACGTGGACGGGCTTGATCCCGCCGTCATAGGAGAAACGGGAACGCCCGTTCCCGGCGGACTGGGCTGGTATCAGGCTCTTGAGCTTGCGACGGAAGCAGTCAGAGGACGCAGGCTGATCGGTTTCGATGTCGTGGAATTGGCACCGCAATCAGGAAAAATTGCATCCGACTTTGCGGCTGCACTTCTTGTCTATTCCCTGATGGGGCTTGCACTTTCCGTCTAATCATGCACATATTGCACATTTTTGACTGTTAACTCAAACAGTCTTTTTATATTGACGCTTGCAACAGCTCACGCTAGCATTTCCTCCATGCCCAAACTTCCGGCACGAACCCGGCAGGCCGCATTCATGCACATGGCCGAATATGAGTTTTTCCGTTCATTCGTTCCCATCCCGGCGCATTTCCCTGCTGGAATGTTCGCGGTATCGAATGTCACGAGACTTTGCCGCAACGCCGGAGCAGCCGTAATTCACCTGTGCGTGAAACTCCTGAAAGGGCATGAAATCTGCGAGCCGGAACATATGGTCCGGACGACGGATATTTTCAGTTGCAACACGCTTTAGCCGACAAGGAACTCCCCATGTCTCAGGATCGCATCAAGAGCCTCCTCCACGAGGACCGCAGCTACCTTCCCCCCCGTCACGGCAAAGACGTGGCCCGTATCCGCAGCCGCCGCGAATATGACGCGCTGTGCGAACTGGCCCGGACCGACAACGACAGTTTCTGGGCGGAACGGGCGCGGGCGCTGCTGCACTGGTTCAAGCCATGGGACAAGGTACAGGATACGGACTTCAACGAGCCGCGCGTGCGCTGGTTTGTCGGCGGACGCCTGAACGCGGCCTACAACTGCGTTGATCGGCATATCATTTCCGACCGCCGCAACAAGGCGGCCCTGATCTGGCAGGGCGAACGGGAGATGGAAGTACGCGCCTACACCTACCAGATGCTTTACACGGATGTATGCCGGGTGGCGGCGGCACTCAATGCGCTCAATATCAAAAAGGGGGATCGCGTCGCGCTGTACCTGCCCATGATCCCCGAACTGGTCGTAGCCATGCTTGCCTGTGCCCGTATCGGCGCAGTACATACCAATATCTTTACCGGCTATGCTGACGGCGGGGTGCAGAGCCGCATCCACGACTCAGGCGCAAGACTGGTCATCACTGCTGATGCGGTCATGCGCGGAGGGGAACCCAAGCCGCTGAAAAGCAATCTCGACCGCATTCTCAATCACTGCCCCAGCGTGGAAAAAGTACTCGTGGTCAACCGGGCGAACACGGAAGTCAACATGCTGAAGGGGCGTGACATATGGTGGCAGGACCTGCTGGACGATTTCACCCTGGACGCCGACTTTCCCTGCGTTTCCATGGATGCGGAAGATCCCCTGTTCATCCTGCATACTTCCGGCAGCACAGGGCGTCCCACCGGCGTCATCCACTCGACCGGAGGCTATCTGACCTACGCGGCGCACACCGCACAGTGGGTCTTTGATCTCAAGGACACCGACGTGTACTGGTGTACGGCGGACTGCGGCTGGATCACCGGACACAGCTATCTGGTCTACGGCCCTCTTTCCCTCGGCGCGACCACCATCATGTTTGAAGGTACGCCAACCTGGCCCCGCCCCGACCGCTACTGGCGCATTGTGGAAAAATTCCGGGTAAACATCCTGTACACCGCGCCCACTGTCATACGCAGCCTTATGCGGCAGGGAGTGGAATGGACCAATCATTACGATCTCTCTTCCCTGCGCATTCTCGGTTCCGTGGGCGAACCGCTGAATCCCGAAGCATGGATGTGGTATCATACCTACATCGGCAAGGGTGAACTTCCCATCGTTGATACATGGTGGCAGACCGAAAGCGGAGGCATCATGCTTTCTCCTCTTCCCTATGCCACGCACATCAAACCCGGCTCGGTCACCAAGCCTCTGCCCGGCATCGAGGCCGGCATCATGTCCGGAGACGGTTCCGACGACTGTGCGCAGGAAGGCGGACATCTGGTCATCCGCAAACCCTGGCCCGGCCTTATGACCGGCGTGTTCCAGAATCCGGAAAAATTCAAGAGCTATTTTAATCGTTTTCCGGGCTGCTACCTCAGCGGCGACGGCGCACGAGTTGACGAAGAGGGCAATTACTGGATTCTCGGACGCATGGATGACGCCATTAATGTATCCGGTCACCGCCTGAGTACTTCGGAGATAGAATCCGTACTCATCGCCCATCCCGCCGTGGGCGAGGCCGCAGTAGTGCCCATGCCCCATGAAATCAAGGGCGAAGCCATCTATGCCTACGTCGCGGTGAAAAAGGAAGTGGAGTGGTCGGAAACCCTGCGCAAGGAACTGCGCACCTGGGTGCGCAGCCAGATCGGAGCCCTGGCCAGCCCGGAACAGATCCAGTTTGTCTCCGAACTGCCTAAAACACTTTCCGGCAAGACGGTGCGCCGCATCCTGCGCAAGATTGCCTCCGGCGACAACCTCGAAAGCCTGGGGGATACCACGACACTGGCGCATCCTGAGGTGCTTGAAGATATCTATAACAATTATCTCAAGCTCAAGGTCGGACAGCCGGAAAAATAAGCCGTCGCCACCATGGCTTGCTGCCATATAACATACTGAAATATTTTTTTAAAAAAACCATATTCAAGCGTGGAGTTGAGAACAACCTTCTCCATCAGCCAGTCTCCAGATGCCGGGCAGGTGAAACACCTCCCGGCATGTTTAATAAAAATTTCTGAATATTCAGGAAAAAGAGACGATGAACGAAGCAACAGGCTCTAAAAACGCGATATGATTTTGACGCTGCCAACCGCCGTTCTTCTTGCCATGAATGCCTCTGCGGGGAACAGCAATCATACTATATCCCGCGGGGCTTGCCCCTTCGGGCCTCCGACGGTCAAGGATATTTCCGACACAATTCTACAACAAAAAGAGTCCCCAAAGTCCGACGATACCGGAGAGACGGCATGGCGTCCTTACCCGCAAGCGCCTTACGATTGAGAAGGGGCAGGAACAAGTCTCGTCCTGCCCGGCTCCATGGAACATTTCAGTGACAAACTGCCCTGAGTGGCTCAGGGTAAGCTTTCAGGAATCAGCGCAACTGTATCACATAGCCTTTT
Source organism: Candidatus Mailhella excrementigallinarum (assembly GCA_944324075.1). Lineage (GTDB taxonomy): Bacteria > Desulfobacterota > Desulfovibrionia > Desulfovibrionales > Desulfovibrionaceae > Mailhella > Mailhella excrementigallinarum. The sequence goes on along the minus strand of CALUUZ010000012.1, from coordinate 88,232 downwards.
ACACATTCAAAAGGCTACACATCTTCCCTGCGGTTGAGCAGCTCGTCCGTGGTGATCAGATTTGCGAAGGCAGCCATGATATCCACAATATGTTCCTTCATGTCTTGTTCGCCAAAACGGGCGGAACGCTTGGCACAGGTGGCATCTGTCACGAAGGTGAATTCATAGCCGCGATGATGGGCATCAATCAGCGTGGACAGACAGCACATGGTTGCGCCATATCCGGCCAGGATAATTTCCTGATGTCTGGCACGATCCACCAGTGCCTGAAACTCCGGGCAGGAAAAACAGGAAAAATCGGTTTTGACGAGATCCGCCTCGTTGCCCTGAGGACCAAAGCCGTCAATAAACTCAGAGTATTCACTGCCATAGCTGAAGCACTCGGCATTCTGCTGATGGCGCATATGCACGATCTTCCAGCCCATCTTCCGGCCATGCGCCAGCAGACGGCGCAGATTTTCCAGGGATTCTCCGATAGTTTCCAGACAGAAGGGGCGACCTTCGGTAATATATTCCTTCTGCACATCAACCAGCACCAGTACAGCCATATCTGTCTCCTTCCGACTTTGCGGCTCATTCAGGATTTGGCCGGATGATACCCGGAAGATGAAAAAGAAGAAAGAGAAAAGTGCGTCTATCCCGCGTGTCTCCCCGGAAGCGCCGGCAGGCGGCCCCTGCCCGCTCCTGCGGGGGCAGCCGCCGGACAGAAACATCAGGAAGATCTGATGTCTCAGCAGTGATGTCCATAAAGATTGGCGTCAACTTTCTCCAGCATGTCGAAGAATTCCTTTCTGGCCTGACTGGTAACGCCCTGGAACATCATTTCCCCCACGCTTTTGCGCGCCTCTTCAAAGGAGTCGGCAAAAGCGGCTCCGCTTTCGGTCAGTTCCACCAGAATGCTGCGCCCGTCACCGGGGTTCGGACGCTTGCGAAGGAGCCCTTCCCTGGCGAGAAAATCGGTTGCCTTGGTAATGGTTGATTTCGGCCGGCGCAGGGTAGTCACCAGATCACTGACAGGTACCGGAGTTCCCATCAGCCGTAAAAGGCACAGAACATCGCCGTAGGAAGGAAGGACCTCATCCAGCCCGCGCCGGGACATTGCGGTCGCCAGACAGCGCTGCATTCCGTCCTTTACTCTTTGCACCAGCTCCAGATTATTTGTTTCTTTCATTCAAGGTTCCTTTATGGTTTGAATCTCCCTTTCGGGAACATGGATTGACGCGGCGAAGAAATAATAAATGTTTCTCCGCCATTTCTCCCTGACAAAGTGAATCTGCGGCGTCATCCGAGCACACGCAGTCACTGCCGGGGAAAATTTTGCCGTCCGCAAAAAAAATGGTGAACCACTGCGGATGTACTACAAGTAATCCGCAGTGGTTCACCATTCCATGATTTTTTACCCTCTTTTTCTTCAGGGCACGGTATAACTGTATCTATATTAAATCTTCTCCCCTCGAAATATTCACGGAATACACAAAAGTATGATTTTTTCCACGTCTACTGCCAGTCAACTCCGGCAGTACGACGCTGCGAAGCAAGAATACGCTGAAGAACAGGGTCATCCTCTTCTGCAGGCTGGCCGGGAGCCTCTTCACTGCGTGCCGCAGGAGCCTCGGCAGTATCGCGAGAAAAGCGAGCTTCCAGTTCACGCTGCACTTCGCTTGTACTCCGGGGAAAAAGTCCCGCCAGATCACTCCGGGCCTCGCGCTCAAACATCACGGCTGTACCAAAGCATGAGAAATACTTGCTGCCGTCAGGGTGGAATGCCACGTTTTCAGAATATCCGATGATGCCCTGCGCACCTTTCTTCAGGGCCATTGCCGCCATCCCGAAAAAAGCTTCCTCGGAGTCAAAGCCGCGGCAGCAGACCAGTCCAAGCACCTTGGCAATGGCACGGCCCTCAAAAACCTGCGTCGTTACCACAGGAAAGCGCCCGGACCCAAAGAGTTCCTTGACTCTCGCCAGCTTGTCGCTCTGAGCAGTTTCCTTCTGAACCTTTTTCTCATTGCCGCCGAGCAGCATGAACATGATGTACCTCCGACATATGTTTCAATCCGCAGGCTTCCTCCGCCGCAGATGTCATGCGGCGGCAGGGACTGCGCACTCCCTCTTCCCGAATAAAAAGAGGTTTCAGACCCTGAAAGTTTTTTGCCGAAACAATACCGCACGCGCCGAACGCGTGACGCTTTCCCAATGCACAAATCGTGCCATACTGAATGCCATTCAAAATAAATAATAATACCAACGAGTAACAAAATATATTCTCATCAGAAAAAGGCTCTGCAGCACACTGTGCCGGAAAAATGACGGTAAAAAGTTCCGACCTCCGTCCGGAGTTTGGGCTGGACAAAGAAAATCGTATCAGGCAAAATGACGGCGCTGTTTAGTTGAGCGCACAATCTGTTTCCTGCAATTGAGGAGGATAACATGGCAAAGCATACCAAAACTATGGATGGCAACTACGCCGCTGCATACGTCGCCTATGCGCTGAGCGATGCTGCCGCCATCTACCCGATCACGCCGTCGTCCGTGATGGGTGAACATGTAGATGAGTGGTCCGCCAAGGGCATGAAGAATCTCATGGGGCAGACCGTGGCCGTACGGGAAATGCAGTCCGAAGCAGGTGCCGCAGGCACCGTATACGGCAGCCTTGCCGCTGGTGCGCTGACCTCCACCTTTACCGCCTCTCAGGGTCTGCTGCTCATGATTCCCAACATGTACAAGATTGCCGGCGAACTCCTCCCCGGGGTCTTCCATGTTGCTGCCCGTGCCCTGGCCTCCCATGCGCTGTCCATCTTCGGCGACCATCAGGATGTCATGGCGGCCCGTCAGACAGGCTTCGCCTTCCTCTGTTCCAACAACCCGCAGGAGGCCATGGATCTCGGGCTTGTCGCCCATCTTGCGGCTATCGACTCCAGCGTCCCATTCTGCCACTTCTTTGACGGCTTCCGCACCTCTCATGAAATCCGCAAGGTGGAAGTCATCGACTATGAAGATATCCGCAAGGTCGTGAATTGGGAAAATGTGGAAAATTTCCGTGCCCGCGCCCTGAATCCCGAGCATCCCTGCCAGCGCGGCACAGCCCAGAACCCCGATACCTATTTCCAGAACCGGGAAACCAGCAATCCCTTCTATGACGATGTTCCGTCCATTGTGATCGACGCCATGAAGCGGGTAGCCTCCATTACCGGCCGCGCCTACAAGCCCTTTGACTACTATGGCGCGCCCGACGCCGATCGCGTGATCATCGCCATGGGCTCCGCCTGCGACGTGATCGAGGAAGTGGTGGATTACCTGAACGCCCGCGGCGAGCGTGTGGGCCTGGTAAAAGTGCACCTGTACCGTCCCTTCAGCGCCGAACTCATGCTTCGGGTACTGCCTGCCACGGTGGAAACCATCACCGTGCTCGACCGTACCAAGGAGCCCGGTGCACTGGGCGAGCCCCTGTACCAGGACGTTTGCGCCGCCTTTGTGGAAAAGGGAGAACAGATCCGCCTCTTCCCCAAACTCCTTGCCGGACGTTACGGCCTCGGCTCCAAGGAGTTTTCTCCCGCCATGGCCAAGGCCGTATTCGACAACATGCTGGTGGGCGGCCCGAAAAACCATTTCACTGTGGGCATTGAAGACGATGTGACCCATCTTTCCCTTGAGGTGGGAGAAGACTTCAACACCGTGCCGGAAGGCACCGTGCAGTGCAAATTCTTCGGACTCGGTTCCGACGGCACTGTGGGCGCGAATAAGGACGCCATCAAAATTATCGGCGACCATACCGATCTCTATGCCCAGGCCTATTTCGCCTACGATTCCAAGAAGTCCGGCGGATTCACGGTCTCCCATCTGCGTTTCGGCAAGACCCCGATCAGATCTTCCTATCTGGTCAACCAGGCCGATTTCATTGCCTGTCACAAGGCTGCCTATGTCCATCTCTATGACGTGCTTGACGGCATCAAGGAAGGCGGCACCTTCCTGCTGAACTCCAACTGGCACACCGTGGAGGACATGGAGCGGGAACTGCCCGGCCAGATGAAGCGCATCATCGCGCGCAAGCATCTCAAGTTTTTTAATGTAGACGCGGTGAAAGTGGCTGCTGAGGTAGGCTTGGGGAACCGCATCAACATGGTTACCCAGACGGCTTTCTTCAAGCTTTCCAATGTGCTTCCTCTGGACGACGCCATCGCCTACATCAAGGACGCCATCAGGAAGACCTACGGCAAGAAGGGTGAAGAAATCGTCAACAAGAACATCGCCGCCGTGGATCGGGCGCTTGAGGCCCTGACTGAAATCAAGTATCCCGAATCCTGGGCTGAAGCTCCTGACAGCGCGCCCATGTACCATGACGATGATCCTTACATTGCCAACGTGGTGCGCCCCATCCTCGCCCAGCGCGGGGACAAGCTGCCCGTGTCCGCCTTTGAGCCTGACGGGACAGTGCCTCTGGGCACTACTGCCTGTGAAAAGCGCGGTGTGGCCGTCCTTATCCCTGAATGGCAGCCCGACAACTGCATTCAGTGCAATCAGTGTTCCCTGGTTTGCCCGCATGCCTGCATCCGTCCCGTCCTCGCCACAGAGGAAGAGCTGGCCGGCGCGCCGGAAAGCTTCAAAACCATTCCCACAAAGCGCAAGGAGCTGGCCGGTCTCAAGTTCCGCATGCAGGTCTATGCCATGGATTGCCTTGGCTGCGGATCCTGTGCACAGGTCTGCCCCGCCAGGGAAAAGGCTCTGGTGATGAAGCCGCTGGAAACCCAGCAGGCCGATCAGGTGGCCAATCTCAAGTATGCCACTGAAAATATCACCATCAAGGATGACCTGATGGATCGCATGTCTCTCATCGGCTCCCAGTTCCAGCAGCCTCTGCTGGAATTCTCCGGCGCCTGTGCGGGCTGCGGTGAAACTCCGTATGTCAAGCTGCTCACTCAGCTCTTCGGCGAGCGCATGGTTGTAGCCAACGCTACGGGCTGCAGCTCCATATGGGGAGGCTCCTCTCCGGTCAACCCCTACTGCACCAACAAGGACGGTTTCGGCCCGGCCTGGGCCAACTCCCTGTTTGAAGACGCCGCCGAGTATGGCCTGGGTATGCATGACGCCTATCATCAGCGCCGTGAAGGGCTGGCCAACAAGGTACGCGAAGCGCTGGAGATGCCCGGCCTGCCGGAAGAGCTTTCCACCGCCTTCAAGAACTGGCTGGACAACATGGATGACGCGGAAAAATCCCGTGAATACGGTGAAGACATCCTTTCCGCTCTGAGCGACGCCGAACTGCCTGAACTCCATGAATTCTGGCACATGGCCGATCTGTTCACCAAGAAATCCTTCTGGATCTTCGGCGGCGACGGCTGGGCGTATGACATCGGTTACGGCGGTCTTGACCATGTGCTTGCCTCCGGCGCGGACATCAATGTGCTGGTGCTGGACACCGAAGTATACTCCAATACGGGCGGTCAGGCGTCCAAGTCCACTCCTCTCGGCTCCATCGCCAAGTTCGCCGCTGCGGGCAAGCGCATGAAGAAAAAGGAACTGGGACGCATGGCCATGACCTACGGTTATGTATACGTCGCCAGCGTGAGCATGGGTGCGGATATGAACCAGGTGCTCAAGGCATTCAAGGAAGCCGAAGCCTACAAGGGTCCCTCCATTATCATCGCTTACGCTCCCTGCATCAACCAGGGCATCCGCAAGGGAATGGGCAAGAGCATGGAAGAAGCCAAGCTGGCCGTGAAAACCGGTTACTGGCCTCTGTACCGCTTCAATCCCACCCTTGCCGAGGAAGGAAAGAATCCCTTCACGCTGGATTCCAAGGCCCCCGACGGCGGCCTGAACGACTTCCTGCTCGGTGAAAACCGCTATGCCCAGCTGCAGCAGGCTCACCCCGAAATCGCGGGAGAACTGCGCGCCACCATGGCCAGGCAGTATGAAGCCCGTTATGAGGAACTGACCAGCCTCGCCGCCCGGCAGCCTGAAACCGCGAAGTAACCCGGGATACTCCTGACCTGAAAACAGGCGGGAAGAGTACGCTCTTCTCGCCTGTCGCGTTACCTGAACGGATTTCAATCCCTTCGGCAATATTTCCGAACACGGAGAAAATCGGGCAGCATGATGGATTTTTCAACCTGGATTGCCTTTACAGCGGCCAGTCTTGTGCTTTCCGCCGCGCCGGGTCCCGACAATCTGTTCGTACTCGCGCAGAGCGCCGTATACGGAAAAAAGGCGGGGCTCATCGTCGTGCTTGGTCTGTGTACGGGGCTTGTCATCAACACACTGGCGGCGGCTCTGGGGATAGCCGCCCTGGTCGCCGCTTTTCCCGCTCTGTTCTGGGCCATCAGACTGGCGGGGGCTGTCTACCTCTTCCACCTTGCCGTCATGGCGTGGCGTCATGCAGCTTCAGGACACACCGGCACCGGATGTACGCCGCTCTCCGGAGCGGCTCTCTGGCGGCGCGGCCTCATCATGAATCTGACCAATCCCAAGGTGCAGATTTTTTTTCTGGCGTTCTTCCCGCAGTTTGTAAATGCGGGAACCGAGGGGCTGGCGCTGGCAGGACAGATGCTCCTGCAGGGAGTCACCTTTATTGGCGTGACCGCTCTGGTGTTCGGAGCCGTTGCCTGGGGAGCGGGTACGATGGCGGACAGACTCCGCAGTCCCGCTTTCCAGACATGGCTGGGCAGATGCAGCGCGATCATTTTCGCTTTGCTGGCCATCTTCACGCTGACTACCTGAAATTCTGTTTTTCCTGGAGTTCCGCTCCCTCGCAAAGCGCAACTTGTATTTGACGAAATCAAGTCTTTGACGCTATTTTCACTGAAATTTTCTTATGTGAGTACACAAACAGGTCAACTCCAAAAAGCGAGTCAATCATGGCAAATACCCTGTACATCACAGCCACGGAAGCGCGTTCGGGCAAATCCGCCATCGCGCTGGGCATGATGCGTCTGGTTTCAGGGCGGGTGCGGCGTCCCGCCCTCTTCCGGCCTATCATCAACAGTACGGATCCGGCCCGCCCCGATCATGACATCGAGCTGCTGCTGAAGACATTTCATCTGGATATGCCCTATGAGGAAACCTATGCCTGTTCCCTCGAAGATGCTCTGGACCTGATCAACGCCGGCAAATCCGACGAGCTCATGGACAGGATTCTCGTCGCTTTCAAAAAGCTTGAAGCGAAGTATGACTTCATTCTCTGCGAAGGCACCGACTTCATGGGGAAGGACTCTACTTTTGAATACAATCTGAACGGCGATATCGCCGCCAACATTGGCGCATCCGTGCTGCTGGTCACCAGCGCGCAGGGCCGCAGCGTGAGTGAAGCGCAGAGCGCCGTGCTTTCCGGCATCGAGCTCATGAAGGCCAAGGGCGTGCATGTCGTCGCCGTCATTGCCAACATGTCCACACTTTCAGACGCGGAAAGCAGGGAACTGATCTCACGGTTCGCCCCCAACGGCGTGGAGGAAGGAGGGCAGCCTGCGGAGGGCTTCACAGACACCCGCCCGCCGCTGTTCTTTGTCATTCCCGCCATTCCCGCGCTTGGGCAGCCCAGTATGCAGGATGTCGCAGCCTGGCTGCACGCCAAGGTGCTGCATGGTCAGGAACATCTTGACAATCTGATCAGCGGCAATCTCATCGCGGCCATGCAGGTGGGCAACTTCCTTGACTATCTGCAGGATGGCCATCTGGTCATCACGCCCGGGGATCGGGCGGATATCATCCTGGCCACACTGACCGCCCGCCTTTCCTATGCCTATCCGGATATCGCCGGCATTCTGCTGACCGGAGGCCTGCCTCTGGCACCGACCATGGAACGTCTGGTGCAGGGATGGGCTTCCCTGCCGCTGGCCATTCTGTCCGTGGATACCGACACCATCACTACAGCCACAAACCTGGCCCGTCTGCACGGGCGCATCGAAGCCTCTGACGAGGGCAAGGTGCATCTGGCCCTTGGCCATTTCGCCCGCCATGTCGACACCCGCGTGCTGGGAGACCGGCTGGGCGAACCTTCAAAGCGTATGACCCCGCGCATGTTTGAATTCCAGATTATGGAGCAGGCCCGCAAGCACCGTATGCACATTGTGCTCCCCGAAGGGGAGGAGGAACGCATCCTGCGTGCGGCCGAGATTCTGCTCCAGCGCGATGTGGCAGATCTCACCCTGCTGGGCGACGCCGACAGAATCGGCGCTAAGATCCGGGCTCTCGGCCTGAACCTGGAAAAAGTCCGCATCATTCAGCCCGAGCTGGCTCCCAATTTCGAGGATTATGTGAAAACGTACTTTGAACTGCGCCAGAAAAAGGGCATCAGCATGGATCAGGCCCGCGACCGCATGAAGGACGCCACTTATTTCGGCACCATGATGGTCTACAAAGGCGATGCCGACGGCCTTGTCTCCGGCTCCATCAATACCACCGCGCACACCGTGCGCCCGGCGCTGGAATTCATCAAGACAAAGCCCGGCGCGTCCATTGTTTCCAGCGTATTCTTCATGTGCCTCAAGGATCGCGTGCTGACCTTCGGCGACTGCGCCATCAACCCCGATCCCACTCCCGAACAACTGGCGGACATTGCCGTAACATCGGCCGAAACCAGCCGGATTTTCGGCCTTGAACCTCGTGTGGCCATGCTTTCCTACTCTTCGGGCAAGTCCGGCACCGGAGCGGATGTGGACAAGGTGGCCGAAGCCACCCGCCTGGCCCATGAAAAGGCCCCGGAACTGCTGCTCACCGGTCCCATTCAGTACGATGCGGCCATTGACGCGGATACTGCCCGCACCAAGATGCCCGGCGACCCCGTCGCAGGCCGGGCCTCTGTGTTCATCTTCCCTGACCTGAACACCGGCAACAACACCTACAAGGCCGTTCAGCGCGCCGCGGATGCCATTGCCATAGGCCCTGTACTTCAGGGGCTGCGCAAGCCTGTAAATGACCTGTCGCGCGGCTGTCTCATCCCCGATATCGTCAATACCGTAGCCATTACCGCAGTGCAGGCACAGGCGGAAAAGGGCCTGGCATAATCAATCGGCATTCCGCCCCGGAAAACGGCGCGGAATGTCTCCTTTCACTCTCCATCCTGTCGGAGGACGGCATGAAAATTCTGGTTATCAACGGCGGCAGCTCTTCCTTCAAATATCAGATCATCGATATGGCGACGAATGAACGTATCTGCCAGGGGCTGGTGGAACGCATCGGCATGCCCGAAGGCAACTTTAAGCACAAGCGCTTTCCGGGAACTGACCGGGAGGAGACCTTTGAGTTTCCTGGTTCCTATCCCAACCACACGGCGGGCATGCAGGAAATGGTCAAGGTACTGCTGGATCCCGAACGCGGCGGCGTGATTTCCTCGCCTGACGAAATCGCCGCCGTGGGCCACCGAGTGCTGCTGGGCGGCCCGGAATACGCGGAAGCACTGGTGGACGAAAAGGTCAAAAAAGTCATCATGGACTATATTCCTCTCGGCCCTCTGCACAACCCGGCAAACCTCGCCGGCATCGAAGTCATGGAGAAGCTTTTCCCCGGTAAGCCTAATGTCGCCGTTTTCGATACAGGTTTCCATTCCACCATGCCGGATCAGGCATATACATACGCCATTCCCCAGGATCTGGCGAAGAAACACCGTATCCGTCGCTATGGTTTCCATGGCACCTCACACAAATTCGTCTCCAGAGAAGCGGCGGCCTTTCTCGGCAAGGCTCCTGAAGACATCAATCTGATTACCTGCCACCTCGGGAACGGCAGTTCCATCAGTGCCGTATCCCATGGCAGATGTGTGGATACCAGCATGGGCCTGACGCCTCTTGAAGGTCTGGTCATGGGAACCCGCAGCGGCAGCATCGACCCGGCCATTGTCACCTTCCTCATGCAGGCGGAAGGATACAGCGGGCCGCAGATGAGCGACATTCTCAACAAGCAGTCCGGCCTCAAGGCCCTGTGCGGCATGAGTGACCTGCGGGATCTCGAGGCGGCCGAGGAATCCGGCGACAAGGCCGCTTCCCTGGCCCTTCGCATGTTCGTGTACAGTATCCGCAAATATATAGGCGCATATTTTGCCGTACTCGGCCATGTGGATGCCGTGGTGTTTACCGGCGGCATCGGTGAGAACTCCCCCAAGGTACGCGGCGCCGTGTGCCGGGACATGGCCATGTTCGGCATTGCCATAGACGAAGCCCTCAACGCTCCGCGCAGTTCCAGCCCCCGTGACCTCAGTCTGCCGGACGCAAAAGTCCGCGCGCTGGTTATTCCTACCGATGAAGAGCTGGAAATCGCCCGCGCAACCATGCGTATAGCCTTCCCCGGCAAAGCATGCTAACATGACTATGACGGACAAACAGAGCGCGTTCGGTCAGATTCCGGCGGCCATGTAGGCTCTTGGCCTCTCGTATCCGGGAGAAGGAATGTTCCGTTGCACCAGCCGCCAGGCGCGGCCTGGTGCAACGGAACAGCCTTTCGGTGAAGCTATTTCAGCATTGAATACCCAGTATTCAATGTCACATGATACCAGATTGAACCGCCCCGCAGAATCTGACAGTTCCAATCCGGGGCCGGTTCGTCCGGCCCCTTCTTCATACAAGGAGTTTTCTCATGTCTGTTTCCATCATCGTCACCGGAGCCGCGGGCCGCATGGGCTCGCTTATAGCTTCCCTGATCCGGCAGGCGGACGATCTGGAGCTTGCCGGCCTGCTGGAACGGCCAGGCCGAACGGATATCGCGGAAGCCGGATGTCCTGTATCCACGGATCTTGACACTCTGCTTGCTGCATCTCCCGGATCTGTCGTCATCGATTTCACGACACCCGAGGCCACCATGGAGCATGCCCGCGCTGCGGCGCGGCACGGCAGCCCCATCGTCATCGGAACTACCGGACTGAACGAAGCGGAAAAAAAAGAACTGGAAACGCTGGCGCTCCGGACTCCTGTATTCCTCTCTCCCAACATGAGCGTGGGCATCAACGTCCTGCTCGATCTGCTTCCGCAACTGGTCAGCATGCTTGGCGAAGCCTATGATGTGGATATTCTGGAAATGCATCACAACATGAAGAAGGATGCTCCCAGCGGCACGGCTCTGCGGCTCGCCGAAGCCCTTGCTGACGCCAGAGGATGGGACATGAAGGAGTGTGCCTGCTTCTGCCGGGAAGGTTTGATCGGTGAACGGCCGAAAAGGGAAATAGGCATCCAGACCATACGCGGGGGAGATATTGCCGGTGTACATACCGTTTACTGCATGGGGCCGGGCGAGCGCATAGAAATTACGCATCACGCACACTCGCGGGAAAACTTCGCCAACGGGGCCCTCAAGGCGGCAAGATGGCTTGCCGGCCAAAACCCCGGTCGCATCTATGACATGAAGGACGCCCTGCGTGATGAAGGGCATCCCGCCGTCTGAGACAGGCGGAAGTGTCGCTTTCGGGCGCGGAACTCCGTACTCCGCCCCGGCATTTTCATATCTCCAGAGACCCGAGACGGCCCCGGTGACAGATGTTCCGATGCCCGTCGCATACTGTTCGCCGCGCCCGGCATACCAGGGGGATTTCATATGCGCATAGCCCTGTTGCAAGTCAATACCACACCCGGGGACTTTTCCGGCAACATTGCCGTTATTGCAGGGCAGGCCCGCAAGGCTCTGACCGCATCAGGGCAACCGCTTCTGTGCATTGTGCCAGCCGGTGCCCTGGCCGGCTTTCCCTGGGAAGGACTGACCCGCCGTGAGGGGTTCTACAGTCTTTGCCATGAAGCTGGACATCGCCTGGCTGAAATACTTCTGGAAGGTCCGGATTTGCTCATGGGACTGCCTTCGGAAAACGGAATATACTACGTTTTGCTGAAAGACGGCCGTATGGGACTGGTACCCCGTACGCCGGCCGGAATGCTGAGGATCAGAGGCCGTTCCATCTATGTACCGGAGGACGACTGGACAAGAGCCGCCCAGGCCATGTCCGGCTATGTTGCCGATGCTGTGCTCGACATGACGCCCCGTCGCTTCGTGACGGAAGGACAGGCTGAATATGAAACCGAATGCGCTCATATTTCCCGGCTATGGAACCGCCCCGTGCTTTCCGTCAGACTCTGGGGCGCGACTGACGGACTGGTATTATCAGGCGGAAGCTGTGTATTTTCTCCCTCCGGAGAAATAACTGCCCGTGCACCGCTGTTTGAGGATGCCATATTGTCGTTCGATCTGGACCAGCCTGACGACACAGGGAGCCTCGTTCCCATCCCCGGGCGGGAAGAATGTCTGTTCCGTGCGTGTGTAACAGGCATCCGTGACTACGCCCGCAAGTGCAGACTTTCCCGCGCCGTACTGGGACTCTCGGGGGGAATGGACTCCGCCATGGTTGCCTGTATGGCTGTCAAGGCGCTGGGAGCCGGACAAGTGCTGGCGGTACTCATGCCTTCCCCGTGGAGCAGTGATCACAGCCTGGCCGACGCGAAACTGCTGTCTCGCCATCTGGGCATCACCGCATGCACAATTCCCATTCAAACGATGATGGACGCCTTTTCTTCCGCACTTGCCCTGCCACAGCGGGATATTCCTTCCGCTGCCCCGGAAGCGGAGGACATGGTCATGGAAAATATCCAGCCCCGCATCAGAGGCACACTGCTCATGGCATTCGCCAATCATGCCGGAGCGTTTGTGCTGGGTACCGGGAACAAGTCGGAAAATGCAGTGGGGTACTGCACACTCTATGGCGACACGGTGGGAGCCATTGAACCGATAGGCGACATCTACAAAACGGAACTTTACGCGGTTGCGCGCTGGTACAATCAGAGCGAAGGCAGAGAGATCATTCCTGAAAACATCTTTGCCAAAGCGCCCTCGGCGGAGCTGCGCCCCGATCAGAAGGATGAGGACAGCCTGCCCCCGTATGAAATTCTCGACGCGATACTGCACCAGCTTTTCGAAGAGCGCCGCAGCCCGGAAAACATCCATGTGCCGGGTTGTGACAAGGCGACTCTGCATTCAGTCCTGCGAAAAATCGAAACCGCAGAATTCAAGCGTCATCAGACTCCCCCCCCTCTGCGTCTCAGCTCGTGCACTATGGGGTATGAATGGAGAATGCCGGCCTCTGCCAAAATTCTGCTTCCCTGACGAACACTCTGCATTTTATCTATCCTTCTGAAGGAAAGGGATTTTCTACATGAAAGTCCCTTTTTTAATATTATATTTTTTATTTTACATAAAAAATATTCTTTGAATGCACTTTAAATACAAAACAATTTTTTGGGAAAAAGATGGCAAGCTATATTATTCATAGTTATATTAAGTACAAGGCAAATAACATACATATATATTCTGTTTTACATTCACGAATTTCACCCTGCGCGTGATAGAAAAAAATCAAAAAAAGAACTGGAAAAGTTTACCGCCGCATAGTATATTGAAGTCAAGGCTTGTTCTTCATCCCCATCGCGATTGAAAGAAAGCTTTGCCACGGGAAATCATTCCGAACAAAGAGAGTTGCGCGTGGAAAAACGACTGTATCCCATTGTTCTGCTGACCGTTCTGCTGGCTCTTCTGGCGGCTGCAGGTTATAACCTGCCCCCTTCCGAAGGGGCAACGCCGATCAGGGTGCTCCTCGACAACAAGGGCGGGAAAATTGTGTTTGAACATAAGGCCCATGCCGAAGGCTACGGACTGGAATGTTCTTCCTGCCATCATGCGGAAAATCTGGATAAGGGCATCTCTCCCTGCGGCGAATGCCACAATGCGGAAACCGCTGAGTTCGGCCTTCTGAACAGAATGGAGGCATTCCATCAAAGCTGTATGGGCTGCCATGAGGAAGTGGGTTCCGGTCCCTACGGCAAGGCTCAATGCAACCAATGCCATCTGAAGTGAGGCATCCATGACGGTTCGTTTCCAAATCATGCGAGATCCGCGTTTTCATCTGCTGCATCAGGTGACCCAGCGCTTCAGTGACGGCCCTGAGAGCGAGGAGTACAGACTGGCCCGTGCAGGTTTTGTTCTGGAAGACACGCTCAGGAAAAAATCGGAAGTCTATCCGGGCATGCTGCTGGCCGCCCACCCCGAGCCCGACATGGGCAATCTCTACTGCCCTGTACGCGGCGTTGTTTCCGAAATCAACGAGCGCTATATCGTCATTGCCGCCAAGCCCCCCCAGATGGATGATCCTGTCATGCCCACGGTGGATCTGTCGGCCCTTGAAGGGCAGGAACTGCTGAACGGCCTCAAGAATATGGGGGTAGATACCCGTTTTCTCAGCCAGAACAAGGAACTGCTGATCGTCAATGCCCTCAACCCGGAACCCGGCATCACATGGGCCGAACCCATGCTGGCCACCCATGTACGCAATCTGCGTTCAGGACTGGCGCTGCTGCAGCGCATCTGTCGGGCCAAACGGGTTGTCATAGCCCTTCCCGAAGGCATGAACGTGGCTTATGAGGGGATGGAGGTCGTACACATTGTTCCGGAATATCCCAACAGTCTTGATCCCCTTGTGGTCAGAGCGGTGACAAAAAAGGAAAATCCTCCGGATGTGGGCATCGTGGGTATCCACACCCTGTGGGGGCTGGGGAGAGTTGTCGTCACCGGCATGCCGCTGACCGAAACGGTAGTCACTCTTGGCAGCCGCAATCACACAGGCAACTATCTCATCAAGAACGGCACACGGGTCTGTGACCTCATCGCCCATGCCAATATCCGCGCAAACAAGGGGGATACAGTGGTAGTGGGCGGCCCCCTGCGGGGACAGAGCATTTCCCTGCTGGCCCGGGGGCTGGACAGGAACACCACCGGTCTGTTCATCGTGGAAGCTGATACCATTCCTCCCCTTGACGGAGACGTACAGTGCTGCAACTGCGGCGCATGCTCCCTGGTCTGCCCGGCCCGCCTTTCGCCGGAGATGCTCAGCCGTTACGCAGAATTCGCCCGTTACGACAAATGCGTCAAAGAGCATATCGACGCCTGCATGGAATGCGGCCTTTGCGGCTACGTCTGCCTGGCCCGGCGCCCTGTGCTCCAGTATATCCGCCTGGCGAAGCACAAGCTGGCCCTCGACAAGCGGGCCATTCGCTGACGTTCAACCATCATTTCCAAACAGGGGCGAATATCATGCAACATACGCTTCTTGCCGTCAGCGCGCCGCCATTCTGGCATTGCGGGCGCACCATCTGGAAAAGCAACATGACTTTCCTTCTGGCTCTTCTGCCCGCTGTGGTCATGGCCGGCATAAACTGGGGTATTCCCGCCCTGAGAGTCATGGCTCTTTCAGTCTCCACGGCGGTCGCGGCGGAGGCGCTGGGAACCCGCCTCACCGGACGTCCGCTGCGCGTGGACAACTTCGACGCCGCTCTTATCGGCCTGCTGTTTTCTTTCATGCTGCCGTCCGCCGCGCCGTGGTGGCTGGTCATGTTCGGATCGGCCATCTGTATCCTGATCGGAAAAATCGCGTTCGGCGGGCTGGGCGCGAGTCCGCTGTGCCCCCCCGTGGTGGGCTGGGCGGCGCTGTTCATCTCCTGGCCGCTGCTCATGGACCCCAATACGGCCGAACTGAGTACATCCTTCATCGATCCGCTGGTTCGCCTTAAATATTTCGGCATGACCGCCGTTCAGGATATGAACTGGACAGACCTGCTGCTCGGCCGCCAGATCGGCGGGCTCGGCGCCTCCCAGACTGCGGCACTGCTCATGGGAGGCCTTTTTCTGTGTGCACGAGGCGTCATCCGCTGGGAAATTCCCTGCAACTTTCTGATCGGCGTCGCTGCAACGGCGGCAGCCTTCCATCTTGCCCGACCGGAACTTTACGCCTCCCCGCTCTTCCACCTTCTGACCGGCACTACCCTGTTCGGCGCCTTTTTCCTGGCAACCTGCATGTCCTGTTCGCCCAACCGTGAAATTCCCATGATTCTCTATGGGCTTGCCGGTGGGGTTCTGGTGGTGCTGATCCGCAACCTCGGCATGTACGCGGACGGTGTTCCCTTCGCCATTCTGCTGATCAATCTTCTTATGCCCCAGCTCGAGATGATCCGCCCCAAACCTTTCGGAGGGCGCTGAGATGGCATCCATACTCCGCATGGTTGCAGTACTGTCGCTGCTTTGCGCTTCATCCGGCTTTCTGCTGTCCTATCTTAAAATGACCACGGCCGGCCGAATTGAGGAACAGGTTCTGACGTATGTACAGGGGCCTGCTCTGGCCGAAGTCTTTCCAGACGCCGAAAACGTGCCCTTGACAGAACGCCACGCCTTCACGCTGCCCGACGGCCGCAGCGTAACCGTGTTTCCCGCTCGCAAGGATGGTAAACTATACGGGGTAGCCATGGAAAACAGCGCCCCGGGGTTCGGTGGAGATATCAGTGTAATCACCGGGTTCGACGCCTCGCGTGACGCGCTGATCGGCATTGGCATCACCACCATGAAGGAAACCCCCGGCATCGGCACGCAGGTAAGCGATCCTTCCTTCACCACACAGTTCAGGGGGGTGTCTCTCCCGGTTGCGCTCTCCTCCGGCGGGGGGAGCATCGACGCCATTTCCGGCGCGACCATTTCCTCGACCGGAGTAGTCGATGCCGTAGCCAGAGCAACGGAAGACTATGAAACCCTTAAAGAGCAGATCCTATCCCGCTGGCAATAGACGCGGACGATGAGAAAAATTCAGTCTTCTCAGCGCCGCTCCTGCCTGAATGCGCCATTTCAAGAGCAACATGCTTCAAGGAGGCTGGAATGCCCGGCACGTTATGGAAAGAATTCAGTAAAGGTCTCTGGAAGGAACTTCCACCATTCCGGCTGGTTCTGGGCCTGTGTCCCGTCCTGGCCGTGACGAAATCCGCAAGTACCGGACTCGGCATGGGAATGGCAGTTATCTTTGTGCTTGCGCTGTCGAACATGATAATATCTCTGGTGCGCAACATGATTCCCCAGAAAGTGCGCATAGCCTGTTTCATCGTCATTTCCGCCTCTCTTGTCGTGGCGGTGGAGCTGCTGATGCAGGCCTATGCATATCCACTCTATCAGTCTCTGGGCATCTTTGTACCGCTTATTGTGGTGAACTGCATCATTCTGGGGCGAGCCGAAGCCTTCGCAGGCAAAAATCCCGTACTGCCCTCCCTGGCAGACGGGTTGGGCATGGGGCTGGGCTATACGCTTTCCCTCACCTTTCTCGGAGCTGTCCGGGAACTGTTCGGCGCGGGCACACTGTTCGGCGCACCAGTCATGCCTTCCGCATTCGAGCCGTTTGCATTCATGGTGGAAGCGCCCGGCGCATTTGTATGCCTCGGCCTCATTCTGGCGTCCATGAACTATCTTAACGCCCACATGGCGCGCCGCCGCGGGGAAGAGGAGCCGGAAAATCCCCGCTCCGGCTGCATGGCCTGCGGAGCCTGCTCCAGAGCCAATTCCCCCGCGCAGCAATAACGCCGGACCCGGAAAGCGCGCCTGCCGCGCATGTTCAATATGAAACCGCTTCGGGCGTCCTCCCCGGTGAAGGAGTCCTCCATGGATATTTTCCAGCTTTTCATTTCCGCCATTTTCGTCAACAATATTGTGCTGGCCCAATATCTGGGCAACTGCCCGTATCTGGGCTGCTCCAAGGAGCGAGGCGTCGCTTTCGGCATGGGCAGCGCAGTGGTGTTCGTCACCATCATGGCCACCCTGTTCACCTGGCTGATCCAGACTTTTGTTCTGATTCCCTTCGGCATCGAATACCTGCAGACGCTGGCCTTTATTCTGGTTATCGCCGCTCTGGTGCAGTTTGTCGAAATGTTTCTCAAAAAACTCATTCCTCCGCTGTATAAATCACTCGGTATCTTCCTGCCGCTGATCACCACCAACTGCTGCGTACTCGGCATCGCCCTGCTGGTACAGCGCAAGCAGTACAGTCTGGGCACCTCACTTGCCTATGCCCTGGCGTCCACGCTGGGCTTCATGCTGGCCCTGCTGCTCATGTCCGGCATTCGGGAACGCCTTGACACCTGTCGCGTGCCCAAAGCCCTCAAGGGCACCCCCATCGCCCTGATCATGGCCGGACTGATGTCTCTTGCCTTCATGGCCTTTCGCGGCATGGCCGCCTAGCTCAAGGAGATAAGCCATGGTCACTGTTTCCATACTTGTTCTTTTCACGCTGGGCTTTGTGGCTGCCGCGCTGCTGGGGATCTCCTCAAAAATTCTCGCCGTTGAAGAAGACCCCAGAGTAGAGGCTGTGGTGGAAGTACTGCCCGGCGCCAACTGTGGCGGCTGCGGTTTTGCCGGATGCGAAAACTATGCCCAGGCCGTTGTTTCCGATCCGGATGTCCCGGCAGGGCTTTGCGTCGCCGGAGGCGAGGAAACCAGCATCAAGGTCGGCAATCTTACCGGGAAAATCGTTGCGGCCATGGAACCGCAGATATCCTTCCGCCGCTGTGAAAAAATCGAGGGCAAGGTTGCCGTGCGCTTTGAATATCAGGGCATGCCTTCCTGCGCGGCGGCCGCCCTGCTCGGTTCCGGACAGGGAACCGATCAGTGCGCATATTCCTGCCTCGGCCACGGAGACTGCATCAAGGTATGCCCCTTCGACGCCCTGTATCTGCGCAACGGACTCGTCAGGGTCGATCCGTCGCGCTGTACCGGATGCGGCGTCTGCACCAGGGCATGCCCCCGCAACATTCTGGAGGTCATTCCCCGCCGTGCCCGCGTGATGGTATGCTGCTCTACCTGTGACAAGGGTAAAAAGGTCATGGAAATCTGCGAGGCCGGATGCATCCAGTGCCTCAAATGCAAAAGAAAGTGTCCGGCAGGAGCCGTCAGTGTAGTTGACGGTCATGTACACATCGACCAGCAGCTCTGTCTCGGATACGGCGAAGAATGCGGTATGGCCTGTGCGGAAGCATGTGACCGCAGGATTCTGCGCCGCCTCGTCTCCACTCCCGATGCGGACGGGGATCGCTTCACCGCCCCCCATCCCCCTGCCATCCCTGTCAACGCGGCCAGCACAGAGCCGCAAGCATAGAGAGCCTGCCATGACCACCTGTCTTTCCCGCCGCCGTTTTCTCCGCGCATTGTCTCTGACCGGTGCGGCCGGTTTCGCCGCTCTTCACCCCCTTTCTTCCGCAGCACATGCAACGGTGCCGCGCACCTCAGTTCTGACGGAAACTCGCCTGCTGATGGGAACCATGGTCAGTGTCACGGTTTCCGATTCATCCCGTGCGCGTATGGAAGACGCTCTGCATACCGTGTTCCTCCGCATGGAGGAGCTGGTTCCGCTCTTCGACCGCCATGCGTCTTCCTCGGCGGTCTCTGTGCTTAATGCACAGGGACAGATGCGCGATATTCCACAGGAACTCTCGGCCCTGCTGTCCCATAGCCGTGCCATGGCCGCTCTGACGGAAGGCGCATTCAATCCCACGGTACAGCCGCTCGTGGATATCTTCCGTCGACATGCCTCCACCGGGGATATCGCCTCCATTCCCGAAACAGAACTCGCCGAAGCCCGCGCGCTTGTTTCCGCCAACGGACGTTCCGGCTGGATATCCGGCCGGGATGGCGTGCGGCTGGAACGTGAGGGCATGGGACTGACTCTGGACGGGATTGCAAAGGGACGGATTGCAGACATTGCCTCCCGCGAACTGGCGGGAGCGGGGCTTCCCAATCACTTGATCAATGCAGGCGGCGACATTGTGGCCAGTGGAGAAAAAGCGCCGGAAACACCATGGCAAGTAGCTGTCGCCAATCCTGTCTCTCCACATACCGGAAACGCCCGGCATGGAAATGCCTTTGCCCTGCGCAACGCAGCCCTTGCCACTTCAGGCAGCTACGAAATTTATTATGACGCCGAGCAGCGGCACCATCATCTGATCAGTGCCTCAACAGGTTCAAGCCCCATAGGCACAATAAGCGCCAGCGCACTCGCTCCCTCCGCAACGGACGCAGACGCGCTTGCCACGGCCTTTTCCGTCATGCCGCCGCGCGATGCCCTGAGGCTGGCAGATAAACTGCCCGGGTGCGGATGTCTGCTGCTCAGCCGGGACGGTTCCGTTCTGAAAAGCCGGGGCTGGCCCTCCTAGCCTATTCCGCATTTGAGCGTATCTGCCGCCAAGGCCCGCTGTCCGGCAAGCATGTTTTGCGACTGAAACCATCGCTTAACGCCGCAAATGATTTGCGGAGCCGGTGTCGCGGAGTCTTTAGCCATTGGTGCACAGCACCTTGCGACTGAAAAGAGCGGAGACGTGTCTCGCTCCGTTCCCCCGGAACTTTTTCGGGAGCATTTTCAATACAAAACGCTCTGGAACGCAATTCACGAAACATGTATGGAATCCCGCTTCGTTCCCCGGAGAATGAAGCGGGACTTTCCGCGTGACAAACATGTCGCTGAGTAGTTATATTGGCGCAGTTTTACCTTTCATATTCATGTCAGAACGTAAGGACTTGACTCATGGCTTTACCTACCATCCCCTGGGAAGCTCATTTTGACGGCAACGCCCCGGAGACTTTCGACATAATGCCCTGCTTTCTGTCCAGTTACCTTGATCGAGCTGCAGAGCAGTTCGGCAAGCGGAAGGCCATTGTTTTTGAAAACATGAACATGACCTATGCGCAACTGCGCGACAAGGCCGAGCAGTTTGCCGCCTCCTTGCGTGAACACGGGCTGGAAAACGGAGATCGTGTCGCCATCATGCTGCCCAATCTGCCCCAGACGATTATCGCCTTCTGGGGGGCACTCAAGGCGGGTGGCATTGTTGTCATGACCAATCCCCTGTATATGGAAAAGGAGCTGACGCACCACTTCACTGATGCAGCCCCCAAGTTTCTGATCACACTTGATATCTTCTGGAACAAGCTTGCACCGCTGCGTGAACGTCTGGAAATCCAAACCTATGTTGTAACCCGCATTGCGGATGGTCTGGCTTTCCCTCTCAACTGGCTTCAGCCTCTCCAGGCCAGGCGGCAGGGCGGCATCCCCCACATCGCCTATGATCAGCGGGTATTGCGCTGGAAAGAAATGTTCAGGACAGGAAAACGCTACAGTGCTGAAATGTCCGATCCGCGCAACACCATTGCCCTGCTCCAGTATACCGGAGGAACAACAGGTTTTTCCAAGGGGGCAATGCTCACTCATTATAATATTTCCGCCCAGATTTCCCAGCTTCTTTCCATTATCCGTGGAGATGCCCAGAGTACTCCTCATCTGTTCATCGGGGTCATGCCATTTTTTCATGTATTCGGTCTTGTAGGAACGGTACTCCTGCCTGCGGTATATGCGTCCCCCACTATTCCCGTACCGCGCTATGTTCCGCATGATCTTCTGGAACTGATCAGGAAGCGCCGCCCCACCTTTTTCTGCGGCGCACCCGCCATCTACATGTCGCTCATGCAGCAGAAAAACATCAGCGACTACGATCTTACCTGTATCCAGATGTGCATTTCCGGCGCGTCCCCCTTCCCAATCAACAGCATGCGCCTGTTCCAGAACATCACCAAAGCGAAAATTACCGAAGGTCTCGGCCTTACCGAAGCATCGCCCGTAGTCATCGCCAATCCGCTGCACGGCCGCCAGAAGGCCGGTTCCATCGGCGTCCCCATCACCGGAACAGAAGCTCGTATCGTAGACCTTGAAACCGGCACTCAAACCCTGCCCCCCAACACCCCGGGCGAACTTGTGGTGCGCGGACCGCAGGTTATGCTCGGCTACTGGAACCAGCCGGAAGAGACAGCGCGCACACTGCGTGAGGGCTGGCTCTATACCGGGGATATCGCCTATCAGGATGACGACGGCTACTTTTTTATCGTGGATCGCAAAAAAGACATGGCCATTGTGGGCGGATACAATGTTTTTCCCAGTGAAATCGACGAAGTTCTGTACGAACACCCGAAAGTCCAGGAAGCTGTTTCTCTCTGTGTTCCCCACCGTTCACGCGGCGAAACGCTTAAAGCCTATATCGTTCCCAAGCCCGGAGAAAAACTCACGGTATCCGAACTGGCGGCCTTCTGCCGTCAGAAGCTTGCCTCCTACAAAGTCCCCCGCATTTTTGAATTCCGTGAAGAGCTGCCCAAGTCCATGGTAGGCAAAGTACTGCGCCGCGCACTTCGAGACGAAGAAGCCAGAAAACTGCAAGCCGAGGAGGCGGGCAAAGCTCATCAGTCCGCTTCCATGTCGCCCGGCGCAACGCTGGCAGTTCCATCTGAGACAGAAGCCGCTGCGGGGCAATCCGCCGGGAACGAAACCAGGACGGCCTGATCTGCAAATGCCGAAGCCTCACATTCCGGCTGCTGGCAAGAGATTTTATGAAACTTAAAAAAATGACAATTTTCAGTTGACAAAAAAGAACGATCCGAGTACATCTCATCTTCGCCGCTGCGGGAGTAACTCAGTGGTAGAGTGCAACCTTGCCAAGGTTGAAGTCGCGGGTTCAAATCCCGTCTCCCGCTCCACTATGCATATATGGCGGCATAGCCAAGTGGTAAGGCAGAGGTCTGCAAAACCTCGATTCTCCAGTTCAAATCTGGATGCCGCCTCCACGCGGGAGTAACTCAGTGGTAGAGTGCAACCTTGCCAAGGTTGAAGTCGCGGGTTCAAATCCCGTCTCCCGCTCCACTATATTTCCCTCCTACAGCGCGGGAATAACTCAACGGTAGAGTGTCAGCTTCCCAAGCTGAAGGTTGCGGGTTCAAATCCCGTTTCCCGCTCCAGAAAAGCAAAGTCCTCATGATGAAAATCATGAGGACTTTTTGGTTAATCGCAACACTCGCATGGCGGGCGACAGAAGTGGCAGAAAGATACAGAAACAGCTTTTATGAACTAAATTTTCAATTTCATTAAAATTATGGTTAATTTTCTGCGTCAACTTTTGACATTAATAATTATACATACTTCACAAAAAATAGATTATACAAAAATTCAATTTTGTTTTATCGTAAATAAAATTATCGTTTTGAATATTTATATTCTATTTCATACGGTAAATGGCAAAAATTGATATCATATTAAAGATTGTTATTAAAAACAGATATCGTTATATTATCGCAAGATTATAATTTTTAAAGATACAAAATTTTCTATTAGAAGAGGAATAATCATGCCATTGTCTCCAATCACTCCATTCTATAACCAAAGTGTGTTACATCATCTTCTGTATGTAGTATTCAGGACGTTTTCCCCAAAAGAATTCTGCCGCAACCTTGCCTCTTTTCTTGACGAATACATGCCCGTATCCATGCTTGAGATAAAAAAGTATGATAATTTCATTATCAGCAAAATAGCTTCGTACAGCGCAAATTCTGAAATTTTTGACAGCCCCGACAGGATTGAAATCCCTGAGCAAATAATTCAGGACATATGCCAGGATCCATATCTTACCCAGTGCAAATCGTCTGCAAAAATTATCAGGAGCACGCCCGATACTCCTGTCGGGAGCCTGTTTTCCCTTATTTTCAGGGAAAATTTCTCGTGTATTTACTACCCTCTCCTTTTTACTGACCATTTGCCAGCTTCTATCTATATTTCCATTGTCACTGCAGGAACGGATCGATATACGCAAGAGCATCTGCAGTTTCTGGACAGCATCCGCCTGCCGTTGGTCGCCGCCCTGGGAATAAGTCTTCGGAACATATCTCCGGAATACTCCTTCCCCATGGCCTTTTCTTCCGGATTCCCCGACGGCAAGCCAAGTATATCTCCTCGTCCGGATTCCCAGGAAAACTCTTCCCCGCATCTTCTGACTCTGAATGAAATGATCAGGGCGCATATTCTCAATGCACTTAAAATTACTCATGGACGAGTGAGCGGCCCCAAGGGGGCAGCCATGCTTCTGGGCATTCCGGCAAGCACTCTGGCTTCTCAGCTTCGCCGCCTGGGCATTAAAGGCGTCCACAAAAAAAAGCCTTCCTGAACATCCTGTCATCACCGGAGAAAAGTTCCTCTGAACCTTATGGGCAGAATTGTCATACCGCCCTCAGAATCAGGCCTCGCTGCAATGCACCTGCACTCGGCTCCGCTTTCGGACATGAAGTTTTGCCGTACACGAAAAGAATACAGTTCCGGCAGAATGGCGTCTTTCCAAGATCACTCTGCCGGAACTGTATTCTTTTATAACTTATCTCCACGATGCCGACTTCCAGCCGGCGAGAGGTATCGTCCCATACCATCTTTGTTTTTTGCATATATTTTCGCGGCATTACGGCTGCGATACAACGCGATCCAGTACTCATCATAAGGGATTTTCAGCATGAAATCCTCCTAATAGGCAGGCCCTACACACTGGAACTCCATTTCTCTCTTCTCCTGATAACAGATTGGCCCCCAGTTGCTGCTGACAAGCTGAGTGCATGTGACAAGCTGACTTCCAAAGGGTTCCGCTCCGGCATATCCCCAAGTCTGACATTTCTGCGCGGCAAGTTCACTGGCCTGCAGTTCACTGTATTCAGGAATCTCGATTTGCGGATTCCAGACTATGGCAAGTCTGACTGTGGCATCGGCCTTGCTTCCGCCTATCGCCAGCCACTCCTTGTGAACTTTTGTCGCGCATCCCGTGCCAAGAATCATTCCCAAGGCCAAGACGACCGGAATAAAACAGTTTTTCACGAAAACACCTCTCCCTTTTAACACATGGCACAGAAACTCAGAACGTGAACCTGAGTCCCATCATCCCCTGGACAAAGGAATGATAGTCACTGGCAATATGTATATCCGTGTAGCCAAAATCACCGCTGGTTCCACTCCCTC
This sequence comes from Candidatus Mailhella excrementigallinarum, assembly GCA_944324075.1. Taxonomy (GTDB): domain Bacteria; phylum Desulfobacterota; class Desulfovibrionia; order Desulfovibrionales; family Desulfovibrionaceae; genus Mailhella; species Mailhella excrementigallinarum. The sequence continues at coordinate 63,610 of CALUUZ010000012.1, read as the reverse complement.
CGGTACTGGGCATGATTCCGCAGCGCATTCCCAGATCAAGTGTGACGGATTCCGTCAAATCCACGCCGCATCCGAGTCCGACCTGACCAAGAAAATGATAGCTGTCTTCCTTTGGGGCGCTGACAGGAATTCCAAAGACATTGCCTGAAGCCTCAATACTGCTCATGCCAAGCCCCATCCCGGCCATGGCATATGGGGTAACTCTGGAACCGTTATGCCAGTCGGCATAAAAATTGACAGCCAGCGTCGTGAGCTGCACATCCGCCGTACCGCTCATGCCCGGCAGGCTTGCCGAATAAGAGGCCTTTCCATACCGCATGAATTCAAGTTCCATGCGTAGAGGATAATTCCACTCACGATACATGTCATATCCCACGGCGAGTCCTCCCCCAAAGGTGCTGTCGTCAAATCCATCGGATTCGGTTTCCCCCATCGAGTCAGAGGCCAAGTACAATGCGCCATACTGTATGCCATAGCTGATTTTAGGCTCGATATAGAGCCCGGCTATCTCTGCTTTTGCGGATAACGGCAGGAAAACCGCCAGCGCCAGCAGAAAACTCGCCATAGCCTTGAATATGACACCCTGTTTTTTCATCTTTCCAACCTCGATTCTAAGATTTTCGGAAAATACGGGAACATTGATTCCCGCTCGGTTTTCCCCTTGCAAGGCCCATGTTCCGAACCACTCACGATTAAAAAACACAGGTTCAATATTTAAACAATAGTTAAATGTGAAAAAATGACGCATCCCTTACTCTGACGAACATGGACAGCATCAGAGGACTCCCCAGGGCTTTTGGACGTGTACTTCAGAAGGAACGCACCAGACAGGGGCTTTCTCAAGAGCAGCTCGGCGAAGCCATCGAATCAGGCAATGTGTATATATGCCTTCTGGAGAACGGTCAGAGGCAGCCTTCTCTGAATGCCGTCCTGCTTCTTGCGGCAAAGCTGGGCATCCCGGCGGAAGAGCTGGTGAGACGTGTCTGCGTCGAACTCGAGAAAGGAACGGACGCCGCCCCCTGAGGGTTCGCCCGAGACGCATCTACTTCTCTCTGGGCATGGGCAGGCCAAGATTCCGCATTCTCGCGCGCAGAGTGGTGTAATGGATGCCGAGCAGTTCCGTGACGCCGTTCTCCCCGGTCAGCTTGCCGCCGCATTTCGCCAGAGCCGCCCTGACGTAACGATCTTCCATTTCCGCAAGAGTCGGCCATCCAGCCGTTACCTCGCTCAAGGCATCCCCGACGCCGCCTTCCGCGGTATCTTCTCCGTCGATTTCAAAATGGAGCGCTCCGCTCCGGCCCCGCGCAAGGATCATGGCCCGCTCCACCACATGCTCCAGTTCCCGCACATTGCCCGGCCAGTCATGGGCATACAGCCGCGCCAGCTCCCCGTCGGGAACACGCACCGTTTCGGAAAGCTCGAACTGTCTGGATTTCGTATGCAGAAAATGACGCAGCAGAGTCGGAATATCCTCCTTGCGTTCCCGGAGGGGCGGCACTCTGATGGGAAATACGCTGAGTCGATACCATAAATCCTTGCGAAAACTCCCTTCCCTGACTTTTTGCCGCAGATCGGCATGAGTTGAGGCTATGACCCGAACATCCACCTGCATGGACTGGGCATTTCCCACCCTGGATATACTGCCGCTTTCCAGCACGCGCAGCAGGCGCACCTGGGCGGGAAGCGACATTTCCCCTATTTCATCCAGTACTATCGTCCCCCCCTGGGCCGCTTCAAAATATCCGCGCCGGGCGTTCACCGCGCCCGTAAACGCCCCCTTCTCATGCCCGAAAAGCTCACTGTCCAGCAGCGTTTCAGGAATGGCTCCGCAGTTGACCTTGACCAGCGGGCCTTCCCTGCGCGGGGAAAGCTCATGAATCGCATCAGCCACCGATTCCTTGCCCGCTCCCGTTTCTCCCATGATAAGAACAGTGCTGGCGCAGGGAGCAACCTGCTCCACCAGGTTGCGCACGGAAGTCAGCCCCGAGCAGACGAACAGCTTGTCCCGCCCCGACGTCAGGGAACGATGCGCAGGCATGGCCGGGAGGTTCGCGGACAGATCGCGGGCCAGCTCTTCCACAAAACCGCCGGTGACAATGCGCAGATCCGTCAGATCATCCCGCGCAAAGGCATTGTATTCATCCGACCAGAAATTGATGACAAAGGTATAGGCTTCGTTGCGGCAGACAGGCAGACGTGCCAGCGAGTGATGCCTCAGAAAGGGAAGGCTCTCCGCGGCAGGGTTCCCCCGCGTGTGTCCTTTCTTGTACGGATCAAGGTTTGCCACGATCAACGGCTCCTCAAGGCGTTCCCACAGCAGAAGCGGCAGCTCGCGCCCTTCCCGCCGCACCATGACCGGCCTGGATTCCAGAGTATCAACCATGGTGATCACATTGGCGTGATCGGCAGGAATATACAGACCGTTGATACGCGCCACGGGAAGATGCCCTTCAAGAAATTCCCGCAGGCACGCGAACGCCTGATACAGACCGCGCGTACGGTAGATAAGCTGAAAAGACAGGGCGCTGGCCCGCAGGGCATCGTCGTCGAATTTCATGCTGTCCTCGCAAGGTGAAGGAGGCCGGGGGAGTTTTTGCAAAATGCAAAAACAATTATTATGATTTCACAAATATCATATTTGCACAATATATATATCACACTGTATTATCTCATAATTTTTCATGGCACAAAACTTGCTTTTCCTTCCGTGAATTTCACTCTCAGCATATGCGTCCCCTGCGGGACCTGAAGGAGAAGGACATGCCTCCGGTCATAAACCAGGAACTGTGCACAGGCTGCGGAACATGCGCCGATATCTGCCCCATGAACGTGTTTGAACAGGATCCCCCCCGGACTGCGCCCCGGATCGTTTATGGCGAAGAGTGCTGGCACTGCAACGCCTGTGTGCTGGACTGCCCGAAAAAGGCGGTAACGCTCCGTATTCCCCTCAACTATATGCTGCTCCATGTGGATGCATCCCAGTTCAAGGAGTAAATCATGATGACGCTGAAACACGTGCTCGAAACGGATGTTCTGGTGGTGGGAGGAGGCATAGGCGGCCTGTGCGCGGCCATTTCCGCCGCGCAGGGCGGCGCGCGGGTCACGGTTCTTGAGAAGGCCAACAGCAGGCGCAGCGGTTCCGGCGCGACCGGCAACGATCATTTCACCTGTTATTATCCCAGGGCGCACGGCAATGACATCGGCGTCATCCTCAAGGAGCTGCTGGACAGCATGCTCGGCCTCTGCCACGATACAAGCCTTTCCGTGCGTTTTCTGGAGCGCTCCATCGGCATTGCCGACAAATGGCACGAATGGGGCATCAACATGAAACCCTTCGGCGATGATTATATATTCATGGGGCATGCCTTCCCCAACCGGCCGCGTATCTTCCTCAAGTATGACGGCCACAACCAGAAGCAGGCACTCACCGCGCAGGCCAAAAAGGCCGGGGCGAAAATTCTCAACCATCATCCCGTGCTGGATCTGCTCCGCAACGCGGACGGCATTACCGGCGCGCTTGCCCTGGACATGAGCGAAAGGGAGCCATCCTATGTCGTCGTCCGCGCGAAAAAGGTCATCCTCGCCACTGGTGCGGCCTCACGGCTCTATCCTCCGGCCGGAACACCGGGGTGGCTGTTCAATACGGCCTTCTGTCCGTCCTGCACGGGCGCGGCGCAGGCCCAGGGCTGGCGTATCGGCGCGAAACTGGTGAACATGGAACTGCCCAACCGTCATGCCGGGCCGAAATATTTTTCCAGGGCGGGCAAGAGTACATGGATCGGTGTGTACCGGTATCCCAACGGCAGGCTGCTCGGACCCTTTGTCACCCGGGCCACGCGGGAGGTGGGCGACATCACCTGCGACGTATGGAACTCCGCCTACACCGATGTTGTCATGAACGGAACCGGCCCGGCCTATATTGACTGTTCCGGCACCAGCCCGGACGACATGAAGTTCATGCGGGCGGGCATGATCAGCGAAGGACTCGGCGCGCTGCTCGACCACATGGACGACAAGGGGATCGATCCATCCCGGCACGGCGTGGAATTCATGCAGTATGAGCCGCATCTCATCGGGCGGGGGCTGGAAATCGACATCAACGGAGAAACCTCCATCCCCGGCCTGTACGCCGCCGGGGACATGGTGGGCAACTTCCGTTCCGATATCTCCGGCGCGGCCGTGTGGGGCTGGATGGAGGGCGAACATGCGGCGGCGAATCTCGGAGCCGGCGCCTTTGACGAGGCGGAAAAATCCGACCGGGCGAAAGAACGGATGGCCTGGTACAATACATTCATGACGCGGCCCTCCGGCGCGCACTGGAAGGAAGCGGCCCTCGGCCTTCAGCAGATCATGGGAGACTATGCCGCCGCCGGGCCGTACCGCGTGCGCTCGGAAACGCTGCTTGACGCGGGTCTGAAATATCTGGGAGACCTGCGCCGCGACGCCGAAGCCTCGGTAAGGGCGGCCAACGCCCACGAACTGCTGCGCACCGTGGAGGCCTTCGAGCTCATGGACAACGGCGAAGCAATCATGCACGCCGCGCGCGAACGCAGGGAAAGCCGGGGCATGCACCTGCGCTCCGACTACACCTTCACCAATCCTCTCCTGAACGACAAATTCCTTACCGTGCGCAGGGAAAACGGAAGGGTCGTCACGGAGTGGCGGCCGCGCCGCTCCGCATGACGCGGCGCAATCCCTCCGGCCCGTCCCTTCGGGCGGGCCGCTCCCCTCTGCATACCCGGAGACATCATGACACTGGAAAAACTGCTTGCACCAGGACGTATCGGCAGCATGGAGCTGGACAACCGTCTTGTCTTCGCGCCCATCGCCGCGCGCGGAGCCGGGCCGGAAGGCACGCTCAGCCCGGCGCTGGCCCGTTTTTATGAGGAGCGGGCAAAGGGAGGCATGGGGCTGGTCATCATGGGACACACCTACTGCTGGAGGGAAGAACAGACCGACGGTTCCATGGGGCTGTGGTGCGACGCGCATATTCCTCCTCTGGCGGAGCTGGTGCGCCGGATGCACGCCTGCGGGCCAAGGGTTGCCGTGGAACTCGGCGGGCGCGGCACCAGAAGACCGGATGGCCATTCCATCGCTCCTTCGCCCGTTCGATTTGCCTTTGAACCCGAGCCTCCGAGAGAAATACCGGTCGAAATGATCGAGTATTTTGTGGAGTGCTACGGACAGGCCGCCCGCCGCGCACGGGAAGCGGGATTTGACGCCGTGGAAATCCACGCCGCGCACGGCAAGCTGGTCAGCCTTTTTCTCTCCGCGTACAGCAACCGGCGCAGTGACGCCTATGGCGGCACGCTGGAAAAGCGTACGCTCTTTCCCCGCCAGATCGTGGCGGCTATCCGCAGACAGGCGGGAGAAGACTTCCCCATCATCTTCCGCTTCAGCGCGGACGACATGGTTGAAGGCGGCAATACCGCCGCCGACGGGCTGGAGATCGCCCGGATCATGAGCAGGGCCGGGGTCGATGCCTTTGAGTGTTCCGCCGGAAATCAGGAAAAGGGCTGGAACACTTCATTCAATTATTTCTTTCCCAAGAACTGCATTGCCCATCTCGCACGGCCTGTGGGGGATGCGTCAGGAAAGCCCGTCATCGCCGTGGGCAAAATCAACGATCCCCTTGTGGCGGAGCATCTGCTCGAAGAAGGCGCGGCTGATTTCATCTCTCTGGGACGGCCCTTCATCACCGACCCGGAACTGCTCATCAAGGCGAAGGAAGGCCGCCACCGCGAGATCCGGCGCTGCATTTACTGTCTGAACTGCTTCACCTACAAATCCCGCAAGAATCGCATTCCCACGCCGGGCATCACCTGTACGGTCAACCCCGCCGCCATGCGCGAGGCGGAATTTCCCGCTCCTGAACCGGCTGCGGCTCCCAGGCGTATCATGGTTGTGGGGGGAGGGCTTGCAGGAATGGAAGCTGCTCATACTCTCGCGGGACGCGGACACCATGTGGATCTGTATGAAAAGAGCGCCGAACTCGGCGGCCAGTGGACCATAGCGGGCAAGGCGGAGTACAAGTCCGATTTCCGCACTCTTGTCCCCTGGATGCTCAACGCGATGAAACAGACCGGCGTCAACGTCCATACGGGCGTTGACGTGGATCGCGGATTTCTGGAAGCCCAGAGACCTGATGTGGTCGTATTGGCTACCGGAGCAGCACCGCGCGGTCTTCCCCCGGTGGATCGTCCCGCCCACGGCGGCCCTGCCGTGGTACAGGGAATGGATGTAATCATGGATCGCGCTGAAACGGGGGATCGCGTCGTTGTCGTGGGCGGCCGCTACATCGGAATGGAAGTCGCCACAAAACTGGCGAAGCAGGGCAAGGACGTGTCTTTGCTGGAAACGCTTGAAATCGGACATGGGGGCATTCCCCGTCTGGTGGGCATCTACCGCAACGAAATGGTCGCGGCAAAAGTGCGCTTCTACCCGAATTCACCACTTATGCGCCTGAACAGTGAAGGGGTAGATGCGGCGAATAACGGCTCCATGCTTACCCTGCCCTGTGATACCGTGGTTCTGGCCATTGGTACGGTTCCGGTCAATGGACTCGCCAGGGATCTGGACGAACTGGGCATGGAATATCACGCCATAGGCGACTGCCGCCAGATCGGCGACGCGCTGTACGCCATCCGTGAAGGGGCTTTGCTCGGCAGAAAGCTCTAGGGTCTGTTTCTAAATAGTTCCTTGCAGCCAAACAAGGCCCGCGGCCAGCATGACTGACGCTTTAAAGGTTACGGCAAGCTTATCATATCGAGTTGCAACTCTGCGGAATGATTTAAGCTTGGCAAAGTGGCGTCGCGCGATATCTGCGGTTCTGCTCCGGCAGCTCCGCTCCGCGTGACATTGCTCCCGCTCCCCGCCTCTCCATGCCGCATTGCCATGCGGCGGGGGGGGGCGTCGCTCAAAGTTCGCCGCACTCGCGCCCCAGGCGGTCAAGGTCGTTTCCAACACAACTCTACAGCCAGTAACCACCTCAAAAAGGAGAATATCATGTCCTCTCTGACCAGACTCATGGCTTCCGCGCTGCTCATGCTCGGTCTTGCCCTGCCCTCCGCCCCGGCGGCCAGGGCCGGAACCTACCCCGACCGCCCCGTCACCGTGGTTCTGCCCTTTGGGGCAGGGTCCGGCGCGGATCGCATTATCCGGGTCATGCTCCCCAGAATGGAAGAACTGCTGGGGCAGAAAATCATTCTGGACTACAAGACCGGCGGCGGAGCCGTGGTGGGCAGCAATTATTTCATGACCACCAAACCGGACGGCTACACTCTGCTGTTCTATAATCAGCCGCACATCACCATGCAGTCGACCTTCCAGAAGACCGCCTATAACAACGACAACCTCGTGCCCATCTTCGGGGCGACCTGGCGTCCGGACTCGCTCAATGTCCTTGCCGACGGCCCATTCAAGACGCTGGACGATCTCGTCACCTACGCCAGGGAGAATCCCGGCAAGCTCACCGTGGGCACTACCGGCTCCCTTTCCAGCAATCATCTCTCCTTTGCGCTCTTTTCCAAGCTCACCGGCCTTCAGATGACCCGTGTGCCCTTCAACAGCGCGGGCAAGATGAACGCCGCCCTGCTCGGCGGGCAGATCGACGCCACCTTCAACAACCTGCAATGGCTGACCATGTATCCCGGCAAGCTGCGCGTGCTGGCCACCGCATCCACAGAGCGCCTGCAGCCGGACATTCCCACGTTCACCGAACAGGGCTATCCGGAAATGGTGGATATTTCGGCAGTCAATATTCTCTACGCCCGCAAGGGGACGCCTGAAGAAATCGTGGAAAGGCTGCGCGCCGTGTTTACTCCGCTGCTCACCGACGAGAATATCAAGGCCGAATTCATCAAGCTGGATATCGGCTACGGCATGTTCGACCACAATCAGGTTCAGGAACTTACGGATCTCGCCGTGAAGCAGACCGAACAGGCAGGCGGGTATATCAAGGCATCCATGCAGTAGCTCACCGGCGGCGGAAGGTTGCATCCTTTCCGCCGCATCCCGGAACGATTCACAATGAAAGGAAACAGGCAAAAAAGCTCCGGAGGATTCCCCCATGCTGGACATGGTACTGCAGGGCGTGCTGGGCGTATTGCAGCCCATCAATATCCTGACGCTCATACTCACGGTCAGCCTCGGCATCGTCATCGGGGCGCTGCCCGGATTCGGCGCCGCTACCGGGTTGATTCTCGTGCTTCCCCTGACCTACAGCCTCGATCCCGGCACCGCCTTTGTGGCCCTGTGCGGCGTCTATGTGGGCGCAGAATACGGCGGTTCCATTTCATCCATCCTGCTGAACACCCCGGGAACGGGCGGAGCGGTAGTCACCTGTTTTGACGGTTTCCCTCTGGCCCAGCGGGGCAAGGCCCGGGAAGCCCTGTTCATCTCCAATATCGCCAGCTTTTCCGGCGGCATCGTCTCCGGGCTGGTCATGCTGTTCTGCATGCCCATCCTCGGTGGAGCGGTTCTGCATTTCGGCGCGGGGGAAATCCTTGTTCTGGCCGTCATCGGTCTTCTGCTGGTCGGCTCCATCAGCGCGGGCGATCCGCTCAAGGGCGTAGGGTCGGCCGCTCTCGGCGTGTTCATGACCTGCATCGGCGCGGATGCCTTCATGGGCAACCCGCGTTTCGACTTCGACATCCCCATCCTTATCGGCGGCATCCCCTTCATTCCCGTCATGCTTGGAGTGTTCTCCGTTCCTCATCTGCTGCGCCTCGCGCTGGGGCGGCAGGACGGCACACAGGCCGTCTCCATGCGAAACATGAGCATGCGCGAAAACGCCCGTATTTTCCTTGATGTCTTCCGTGACATGTTTGCCCGCATGAAAATCCTGCTTCTCCGCTCCGGTCTGTTCGGCGTGCTTATCGGCATCGTGCCCGGGGTGGGCGGCTCCGTGGCTACCATGGTGGCCTACAGTTCCGCCAGACGCGCCTCAAAACAGCCGGAGATGTTCGGCAAGGGCGCTCGGGAGGGGATCGCCGCGCCGGAAGCAAGCAACAACGGCCTGGTTGGGGGGTCGCTCATTCCCGTGCTGGCGCTGGGCATACCCGGTTCGCCCGCGGCCGCGATCTTCATGGGAGCCATCTTCCTGCACGGCATGACCCCCGGCCCCAACTTCCTTGTTTCCCAGGGAAATCTCGTCTATCTGCTGATCATGGCCGTATTCATGGCCGCCGTGGTCCAGCTTCTGCTCGGCTTCCTCACCATCGGCTCCTTTGCCAATATCCTGAAGGTGCCGCCCTATCTGCTCTTCCCTTCCCTGCTGGTGATCTGCTGCATCGGCGCCTATGTGGTACGCGGCCTGGAATTCGACATGTGGCTTTTCTCCGGTTTCGGGCTTGCCGCCTTTTTCCTGGTACGTCTGGGCTTCAACCCCGGCGCCTTCATCCTCGGCATGATCCTCGGCGGCATCACGGAAGGCTCGCTGCTGGAAACCCTGACCCTGGCCCGCGCCCAGGGCGGTCTCCTGGCCTATTTCATGGGTCGCACCATCGCTCTGATCATCATCGGCATGGTCGTCATCTACTTTGCATGGCGTCTGTTCTCCGCATGGCGGACGCATGAACCGCGCTCCGCGGCGGAAGCCTCCGCACGCGCGGAAACGCGGGAAGTCGGCCCGTGGTCCGGATTGCGCGGCTATGACGCCGCCTACAGCGTGCTGCTGCTTGGTATATGCGCATGGCTGTACAGCATGCTCGACGAGCTCGCTCCCTCCACCGCGCTCTTCCCGCGCATCGTTCTGACTGTCCTCATGCTCAGCATGGGCGCCCTGCTTGCCAAGACCGTCTTCTTCGGCAGGCTCTATGCGAACAAAACGGAATCCCCCTTCAGCGGAACCCGCTGGACGGCGCTCTCCGGCGTGCTGATTGTCTGGGGGCTGTACCTGTGGGGAGTCGGCGTACTCGGCTTCTACGTCTCATCCTTCCTGATGGTGCTGGTTCTGACCGTCATGCTCCGGGCCGCGGCGGGAGAAGCCGGCTCCCCGCGCTCTCTCCTTGCCTGTCTGGTATTCAGCGTCATTTACGGCATCGCAGCCTATATCGTATTCAAGATCTTTTTCGGCATCGTCACGCCCACAGGACTGATCGGCTGAGGAAGACCTCAGCTCCCACGCCTGTGCCCCGGCCGCCGTATCCGCGCGGCCGGGGCGTTTCCGCCCACGATCCTCGACGGAGAAGCTCATGACTTTCAAGCATCTTTTCACCCCCGGCAAAATCGGTTCTCTGGAAATCCCCAATCGCTTCGTTCAGGGTTCCGTGCAGACGCGCTGCGCGGACAGCGAAGGCTTTGTCAGACAGGAACTCGTCGATTACCATGCCGCCCGCAGTCATGAGGGCAAGGGGCCGGGGCTGGTCATCGCCCAGCAGACCTTCGCATGGCCCGCCGTCAAACTGGCGCAGGGACTGGCACTGTGGGACGACAAGTACATTGAAAAACTTGCCGCTCTGGCTTCGATCATCAAAAAGGGCGGCTCCAGAGCCGTGCTTCAGCTCGGAGGTTCCGGCTCCCGTCTGGCAGGCATAGAAATGGCCCCCTCTCCCGTGATCGGATCATGGAACATGAAACGCCCGCGCGAAATCAGCCGCGAGGAAATGATGCACTGCCTCAGGTGCTATGCCGAAGCCGGACGCCGCCTGTACGAGGCCGGATTTGAGGGCTTTTCCCTTCATGGAAGGGCCGGAAAGTATATAGCGCAGTTTCTTTCCCCGTGGAGCAACCGCCGGACGGACGAATTCGGCGGCAGTCCGGAAAACAGGGTACGGTATCCGCTCATGATCGTGGACGCCATACGGGAAAGAACCCGATCCGACTTCCCCGTAATCATGGGGACATTCAGCCATGAAGGCATTGAGGGCGGATTGTCCCTTGAAGAAGGCATCGAACAGATATCCATCATGGCCGAACGCGGCGTGGACGCCTTCCTGCTGGCGTCCGGCGGGCAGGAAAGCCTGTATCTGGAGTGCCCGCCCTATCCGCTGCCCGATATTCCCGGACTGGACGACATCACCGCGGTGAAGAGAGCGCTGCCGCATGTCGCCGTCATTGCCAATGGCGGCATCCACGACCCGATGGACGCGGAAAAGATTCTCGCGGAAGGCAGGGCGGATTTCATCGGGATCACGCGCCCGCTGCTGGCTGATCCTGACTATGTGGACAAGGTGCGGCGCAATGATCTGAAAAGCCTGCGCCGATGCCTGCGCTGCAACAACTGCCAGACATGGGCCAGCCGTCCGCATCTGGCCGGGCGCGGCATGTGCTGCACGGTGAACCCTGCACTGACTGTCGAGCGGGCGATGGAAATCCGCCCCGCCGGACAGCGCAAAACCGTCACCATCGTGGGCGGCGGACTGGCGGGCATGTCTGCGGCCGCCACGCTGGGCGAACGCGGGCACAGAGTCATTCTGCACGAAATGACGACGGAACTGGGCGGACAGTGGCTTGCGGCTTCCGCCGGGGAGGACAAGCGCCACTTCCGCACCTTCATCCCTTATCTGAAAAAACGCATGGCCGACGCCGGAGTTGAAGTGCATCTTGCGTCCAACCCGGACAAAAGCGCCGTTCTTGCAGACACGCCCGACGCCGTGGTGCTTGCCACCGGCGCGCAGCCCCGGCCTCTGCGCGGAGCGGAAATCCTGCCGGACACAAGGGTACGGAATCTCTTCGCCATTGATGTGCTGCGCGGAAGCCCCGTGCCCGGCAAAAAGGCCGTGGTTCTCGGCGGACGGTATATCGGCATTGAAACAGCCCTGCTGCTGGCGGAAAGAGGCCACGATGTCTCGCTGGTGGAAATGACCGAGATCGGCAGGGGATTAATCATCCGCATCAAGCAGGTGCTGTTCCGCAGGCTGGGCGCTTCGGGCATCCGTCTGTTCCCGAATTCCTCACTGTTCCGCGTCACGTCACGCCAGGTGGAAGTAGCGCATGGAAACGCTGTGCTTCCGCTGGATGCCGACGCCCTGATTCTGGCCATCGGTACGGAACCGGTCCGCACCATGCAGGACAAGGATTTCGGCGTACCCGTCTACCGTATCGGAGACTGCGATCATATCGGAGACGCCCGAGAGGCCGTCGCCCAGGGGGCGGAACTGGGCGTGCGGCTGTAGGCGGGCGCTTTCAGCCCCCCCATGCTCTTACGGACTGCGGCGTGGTCGGAATGTTACCGGTTCCGGACGCGCCGCATGTCATCCGGCGGCCGCCTCGCTCATGAGCCGGCGGATTCCGGTCAGGTTCGCCGCAAAGGAGGAGTCCGTCATGTCCCGCGGCCGCGCATCCCTGATGCTCATGCCGCGTACGATACCACGTCCCGTTCCCATGACAAGCGCGACATCGGCAAGCAGACAGGCTTCTGCCATATCATGCGTCACCAGCAGCACCGTCATGTGCAGACGCTCCTGCAGCGACGCGAGCAGTATCTGCATCTGCTCCCTGGTCATGGCATCCAGCGCGGCAAAGGGTTCATCCATGAGCAGCACCTCCGGTTCCAGCGCCAGTGCACGGGCCAGAGCCACACGCTGACGCTGACCGCCGGACAGGGCGGCCGGAAATCTTTCCGCACAGTCCGCCAGCCCGACTCTTTCCAGCCATTCTTCGGCTTTATCCGCTGCACGCTTTCGGGAGGCGCCGCCCGCCCTCAGCCCCAGGGCCACGTTATCCCGTGCGTCCAGCCACGGAAAAAGAGCCGAATCCTGAAACACCACACCCCGATCCGGCCCCGGGCGCGAACATATCCGGCCCCGCAGCGTGACCTCTCCCGAATCGGGTCTGACAAAGCCCGCCAGAATATTCAGCAGCGTGGTCTTACCGCAGCCGGAGGCCCCCAGAAGCGCCGTCACGCCGCCCTGCGGCGGTTCCAGTGAAACGCCGGGCAGAACAACGCGCTCCCCGTAGACCTTTACGATATGTTCACACCTGAGGAATATGCTCATGCCTGTCTGGAGCGAACCGGTCAATGCCGGCTCCGTTAAAAATCCGGTCATGGTACAATTTCAGTTTGAAACCACTCTGGCTCCCGCTGAAGCAAGCCTTGCCAGCCGGACCAGCAGCGCATCGCACAGCCACCCGGTACCGGCAATCACCAGAATGCCGCATATCACAAGGTCCACGCGGCCCGTCAGACGAGCGTCCATGATCATGGCGCCAAGCCCGTCCGGCACGCCGGTCAGTTCCCCCAGGACAAGATAGGAGAACCCCATGCCCAGAGACATGCGCATACCGGTAAGGATACCGGGCATGCACGAAGGGATGATCACATGCCGGAGCAGCCGCCAGCCGCTGAAGCCGAGCATGCGTCCCGCCCGGATCAGATTTTCCGGCACGGCGGCGGACGCCGCGGCTGTATTGAGGTAAGCGGGGAAGAACGCGGCCAGAGCGATAAGCGCCACAGTGGCTCTGAATCCCACGCCCAGCCAGAGCAGAACCAGGGGCAGCCAGCTGATCCCGGGCACGGCCCGCAACCCGTGTACCAGCGGAGCAAGCAGCAGGGCCGTAACCGAGGAGCGTCCCGAGGCCAGCCCCAGCGCAATTCCCGCAGGCACGGACAGCAGACATCCGCAGGCCACGCGCGCCAGGCTGGCCGTCATGTCCCCGGCCAGCCTGCCGACATCCAGCCCGCTTCCTCCCGTGAAGCCCGCATATCGGCACAGGGTATCCCCTATTGTGCGCGGCGAAGGCAGCAGGTACTCCGGCGCAAGCCCGGATGAAGCGGCCATCCACCAGCCAGCCATGACGGCCAGCGGAATCAGCAGCGGAACCGTCGTCCGGGGAGAGAAGCGGAGGCGTCGCCTTTCCGCCCGCCCGGAACGGCCCGCCTCAGGACAGCCCTTCATGGCGCAGGACATCCACGAATCTGCGCTCCACCAGCCTGTCATAATCCGGCTCACGGGAAATCATGCCCAGTTCCAGCATGCGCCGCCCCAGCGCCTTCAGCTTCAGCACAAAGGCGTCATCCATGTCCCAGGCCAGCTCCATATTGCCCGCGGCATCACGCAGCACGTCGATATCCACCCCGAACATGGCCGACGAGACGGACAGCCATTTTTCCCTGTCCTTCATCAATGCCTCGGAAGCCTGCCTGTGGGCGCGCACCATGCGCATGGCCAGCTCCGGATTTTTTTCGATGAAGTCCCGGCGCATGAGCATGCCGCTGTTGATGTCTCCGATGCTTTCCCCATAATAGGGATATGCCAGAATTTCCCCGTATCCCTGTCTTCTGGCCAGAGTGGGCAGAGGCTCGCCGGAGAGATAGGCGTCGATGTCGCCCCGGGCGAGGGCTGTGCCCATGTCGAAAAAATCCACGCGCAGCAGAACCACATCCCGGCGGGGCTCAAGTCCCGCGCGGGTCAGGGCTTCGCGCAGCAGGATTTCATGCATGGTGCCCGGCACATATCCGATCCGCTTTCCCTTCAGGCCGGCGACATCGCCGATGCCGTCGCCCCGGCGCACGACAAGGGCCGAACACTTGTTGCCCAGCGCGGCGACAAGCGCCACAGGTTCCCCGCGTGAGGCCGCCTGTATGGCCAGGGCCAGCGTGGTGCCGGTCATGTCCAGACTTCCCGCCAGCAGCGCGGACTTCTGATCCGCCGGGTTGGTGAAGGGGTGTACCGTCACCTCGGCATCTCCTGCATATTCATGATACAGGAAAGGCTGAACGGTCTGGGCCGTTTTCCATGTGCCAATATTCCACACTTCCCCGGCAAGGGCCGGAGCGACGCACAGCAGAACTCCCGCAAGACCCAGCGCAAAGCGTTTCATCACAGTTCTCCTTCTTTCACGACGTAACCGCACTGCCGGAACATTTCCTTCGCGTCACGGACGGAAAAGTCCCTCCACTCGCCTGCCACCTCCGTATCGTCCCGGGGGACGGCTCCGGTTTCCACCACCAGAACATTGGCTCCCCACTCCACCGCCTGGAGAAGGGGCGGATGCACGCAGATGTAAGGTGTGCGTACTCCGCCGCACAGACGGGTTACGGCGGCGATATGCGCAAGCCGTTCCCCGGACACGGCAGGAAGCGCTTCAAACGGAGTCCCCGGCACGTTGACGCGCCCCATGGTTCCGCAGACTTCCGCACCTGCCTCAAGCGCGGCCAGGAGAACATCCGCAATTTCCCCGTCGCCGTGCTCGACGCCCACAGGCTCGACAAGGTGCGCAAGCTTCAGCCCGGAAATTCCTGCACGCGCAAGGGCCGCCCGGCGCTCCGCCGGATCGAACGGAGTATCCCGCCCTTCCCCCAGCCGCAAGGCATGATAAATGACGCTGATGCCTGCCGCCTTCAGGGCCGCGGCTTCCTCCGGCCCCATCTGGCCGGTGTTGGCGACCAGAGCGCGGTCTTGCGGAACGACCTTCCGCACGGCTTCCGCAAGCGCGCGCAGACGTGTCCGGCCGTAATGCTCGGTGGTGCGCAACACTATCCATGAAGCTCCTTCCCGGGCAAAACGCACGGCCGCGCCCGCAACCTCATCAACGGACCATTCATGCGCCCGCCGTACCACCCCCCAGCGCGCGCCGAAAGCGCAAAACGCGCAGTTCATGGCACAGGGACAGCAGTCCACGCCGATGGCCGCCCACACCCGCGCCGTGTTTCCCGCCGTTTCACGCGCCATTTGCCGGGCGAACACCCCCATCAGTTCCGCCTGGGGAGACCCCGGCGCAAAGGACAGCAGACGCAGGATATCCCCGCGCGGAGGCAGTTCTCCCTCCATGGCCCGACGGCGGACGCCTTCCAGAAACACGGCATCTTCAGCAGGCACTTCCACTCCGTTTCCGGATTTTCGTGGATCGCGCGCGGAGCGCACAAAACGGAGAACCCGCCCGAGATGCTCCTGATGAGCCGCCAGCGAAGCCAGCCAGCGCTCGAGACAACGCAGCCCCAGCGGGGTGACGGCGTACATCCTGCGGGCCGGGCCGGAATCGGAAGATTCCTTCCTCACTTCCAGAACGCCGTCCTTTTCCATACTCCTGAGCATGCGATAAATACCCGTGACGTCGGGAGCATGTTCCCCGAACAGTCCTGTCTCCGCCAGACGCCGGGCGATGACATAGCCATGCAGCGGCTCCCGGGCCACCACCGCCAGCAGGGCCGGCTGCACAAAACGCGGCAGATTGCCGCCCGAACACGGACATGATTCCAGAAAATCCATGACTCCCCCGGCAAGACGCATCCGGAGCGCTTTGAGATTGAAAATATCTCCCCGGCAGACTCCTGCATTCCGCTCCGCAGGCTTGCGCCTGAAACCGGAGCGCGACGCCGCAAACAAATTCCTGCTGTTCCGGCGCCGTTCCCCTCGGCTCTCAGCGCAAAACACTTTGCGCCCCGATACGGGGTCAGAGAAAACGTCCCGCCGAACGAGCCTGAAAAACACACTACAGGACTTACTCCTATAGTTATTAACACAAGGGAATGCCGGAAGCAAGACAGCAGCCGGAGCGCACGCATCTCGGGATATTCTGCAAATCCCCCTTTCGGGTACTATCCCAGATGTTGTGAAAGATATATCATATCACGGAGCTGCACGCCTTCCTCAAAAATGGGATGCCTGTAAAACTTCGTGAAGAACCCGGTTACGCGGCGGCATTCCGAGAAGCCGCAGTGCCGGTAAAAGGCAAGCGTGCCGGGAACTTCTCCCGTTCCCACTTCCATGCGGCGGCCCGGCCCCGCATACCGGCGCAGCATTTGCTCAACAAGCCGCGAACCATAACCTCTGCGCCGGAATCCAGGGCTCACGGCCAGGTTCTTCAATTCAAACAGATTTTCCGCTTCCTGCGTTATCACGCACACAGCAACAGGGACATCCCCCTCATGCAGCGCGAACATTTCCCCACGTTCGAGATAGCGCTCAATCATATCTTCCTGCTCGTCGCCCATGAGCAGGAGTTCCATATAGCGACGCCTCTCGGTCAGGACTTCCCGTATTTCCATTGGTTCCCCTCGGTCAGACTATTCCGTTGAGTCTCAGCAACAGCCCCCTGTAATCACGGGTCAACCGCGTCAGCCAGTCAAAAGACGCCTGCGGATTCACGGGATCCGCCGTCCGGTGCAGGTTGACGATGACGGGATGTTCCCGTACCAGAAACACGATATTACCCACGATTGACGGGACAAAGGCATCCTTATCCTTTTGCTTTTCCGCAGAACCTTTAATGCGTGAATATCGCAGCGTGCAACAGGAAAACCAGCCGGGGCCGTCGGAAAAACGCCCCTGCGGACGGGGGCTTCCCGATTCCGAAGGAACAAGGCTTGCCCAGCCTGAGCCAAGAATGCTCTGCTCCACTTCAAATTTGCAGCTCTCAAAAAACTCTCTTGACATATCCCTTACAAAAGACCCCGTTTCCGGCATCAGCACTTCTACGAAAGGATCCAGAAGCTCTGCGGGAGACTGACAGGTTCCCCCCATATGGCAGGAATCTATATACAACGCAAGCACATGCTGCGCGCGCCGGTATTCTTCAAACAGGGCAGGAGCGACAGCCTGAATATTGACGAATCCGCGCGGGGCGGCGAGTTTCAGGGGCTTGCCCTGAATAATGACGGACGGCATGGAGATACCTCTTCATATTGAAACAGATTGATTTCAGAACATGTTTGCTTTGAGCATGCTCCCGGAGCGGAGCGAGACTCCGCCGCAACGTCGGAACAGCCGCGGTTCACTTGCGGATAAAGCTCGGATTCCAGGCGTGCCCCCTGAAAGGACAGAACATCATGCCCCGGCACAAATGCAATCCCTGCCTGTGCGTGTTCGGGGGCTGTACCCGCAGCCTCTTTTGACTTATGCTTTTCTCCGTTACTCCGCCATGATAGAGCTTCCGGCGCAAAATGTGCCCAAACGCATCATGCGGATATGTTCCCCGCCGTACAGAACCATAAACATGGCGCGGATTGCGCAGGTTTTCCATGAACACAGCCAGTGAACTTGCCCAGCTCATTTCCGGTTCCCGACATTGCGTGGCGCTGACCGGCGCCGGCATTTCCACCTTGTCCGGCATTCCTGACTTCCGTGGACCGGATGGGCTTTACCGTCGCAAAGATATTGACGCAAACAGGATCTTCGATCTGCACTACTTTATGAGTGATCCCTCATATTACTACATTCATGCCGGAGACTTTCTCTACAATCTTGATGAAAAAGAGCCAAATATCGTCCACACGACACTGGCAAAACTGGAAAAAAAAGGAATTATCAAGGCAATAATAACCCAGAATATAGATCTTTTGCACCAAAAAGCAGGTTCACATACTGTCTATGAACTGCACGGTTCTCCTTTGCATCATCATTGCCTGCAGTGCGGTATGGAGTACAGCTTTGAGACCATCGCCCCTCATGCACGGCGCAAGGAAACACCCAGGTGCGAAAAATGCGGCGGCATCATTAAACCTGATATCGTTTTCTTTGGCGAAGCCCTGCCGGAAGAAGCCCTTGCCCGCTCGGAACAGCATGCCCGCAAGGCGGATCTCATGCTGGTGCTCGGTTCCAGCCTCACTGTGTACCCCGCTGCGGCAATTCCGGAAGTGACGCTCCAGTGCGGTGGAAAACTCGCCATCATCAACGCTTCGCCTACCCATCTTGATCGCCATGCCGTCTGGAAAGGAGCGGATCTGGCCGAGAGTTTCGCCGCGCTGGCGGAACTGTAGCGGAAAAACATTCATGCCGCCATGCAAAGCTCACTGCCATGCCGATACTTCCCAGCAGTTACAGTACGCCCTTCTGGCTGCGCAATCCGCATATCAGCACCATATGGCCGGTGCTGTTCCGCCGCATGAACTTCCCCAGGGGAGAAAACCTCCCTCCCTGCAAGCGGGTACGCATGGATACGGAAGACGAAGATTTTCTGGACATGGACGTGTACCCACCTTCCCCATGCGTACCGAACCGCGGAACAGCGATACTTTCCCATGGGCTGGAAGGAAACAGTCGACGCAAGTATATTCTTGGACTGGCCCGGCTTCTGCTGCGTGCGGGATTCCATGTGCTTGCATGGAATATGCGCGGTTGTTCCGGTGAGCCCAACCGTACCGAACGCATGTACCACATGGGCGTCACAGAAGATCTCGCTGCAGTGATCCGTCATGCGGAAAGTCTGGACAAGCCCATTCTGCTGGCCGGTTTCAGCATGGGCGGCAACCAGACCTGCATGTATCTGGCAAAAGGGCCTGTTTCTCCACTGGTGCGCGCGGCCATAGC
Source organism: Candidatus Mailhella excrementigallinarum (assembly GCA_944324075.1). Lineage (GTDB taxonomy): Bacteria > Desulfobacterota > Desulfovibrionia > Desulfovibrionales > Desulfovibrionaceae > Mailhella > Mailhella excrementigallinarum. Next base: position 44,420 of record CALUUZ010000012.1, on the reverse strand, counting down.
GATTTCCGTCCCCTGTGATCTGGAAGGAGCGGCCCGCGTCATGGACAGCCCTTCCTGCGCCTTCTACATGCATTACTTTCTGCGAACCATGCTCCCCAAAATGAAAGAAAAGGCAGCCCGTTTCCCCAACTTTCCTTCCGTGGAAGGCATTGACCGGTTCCGGACATTCATGGAATTCGACAGCCGCTTCACCGCGCCAATCTACGGATACGCCAGTGCCCGGGAATACTGGAAAGACAACAGCATTCTGCCCTGGCTGCCGCATATCAGCATCCCGGTTTATATGCTTCTCGCGCAGGATGATCCTTTCTGCTCGCCTTCCTGTTACCCGCGTGAGGCTGCACTCGCCAATCCCTGCCTGCACCTGGAGATAACGCCGCACGGCGGACATGTGGGGTTCGCACAGTCCGGACAAGTCTTCTACAGCGAGGAACGCGCCTTGGAGTTTGTCCGGAACTTCTGGAATTTTTAAACCATTTCATAAAAGCATGTCGCTGTTGAAAAGCCCCGCAGGGCAGTCCCCAACGCTCCGGCCCATGACATTCCGCGGTACCGGAGCCATACGCCGCAATCCACTCACGACGCATGGCTCCGACTTCCCCGCGCCGCGTGTTTTTTGTCTTCAGCCTGCAATACTATCCCGGCAAGACCAATTTCTCTTTTTCTGTTTACAGCGGCAAGGCATTGCGCTTAAACTTCCGAAACAAAAAGTGCAGATTTCTCCCCTGTTCCGAACTTGCCCGGACAGGGAGTCCGTGCGGCATTCCCGTCCGATGGCTCTGCAGTGAGAGGCGGGTTCCGCTTTCGTGTTCCACTCTGTCATCATCCCCGAACCAAAAGGAGTCCGGCATGAAAATATCATTTCTCGGCGCGGCCCGAACCGTCACAGGTTCATGTCACGTGATTGAGGCCGCAGGAGCGCGTTTTGCCGTGGACTGCGGCATGCACCAGGGCAACCCTGCCATTGAGGAACGCAACAGCCGAACCGAACTGTACCGCCCTGCGGAGATGGACTTTATTCTGCTCACCCATGCCCATATCGACCATTCCGGTCTCCTTCCCCGCCTCGCAGGTGAAGGATTCAAAGGAACCATTTACTGCACTCCCCCCACCCTGGATCTTGCCGAGCTGATGCTGGAGGACAGCGCTCATATTCAGGAAATGGAACAGGAATGGAAGCAGGCCCATAACAAGCGCCGCGGAACGCCCCGTACCGGCGACAAGGCACTGTATACCATTGAGGATGCCCACAAGGCCGTTGAACTTATGCGCTCCGTGGAGTTTGACACACCATTCGAGCCTCACCCCGGCATCAAAGTCACCTATCGCTATGCCGGACATATCCTCGGCGCTGCTTTCCTCGATCTGGAAATCACGGAACAGGGCCAGACTACGCGGCTTGTCTTTTCCGGTGATTTGGGCCGTCCCGGCGCCCTGCTGCTGCATGATGCGGAACATCCCAGTCCCCCGGACTGGCTGTTTGTGGAATCCACATACGGCGACCGCGATCACAAAGGGGAACATGACACGCTGGACGAGCTTGCCCAAGCAATATCCTACAGCTATCATCGCAAGGAAAAGGTCATTATTCCCTCTTTCGCCGTAGGCCGTACGCAGGAGCTGCTGTACAGCCTGATTCTGCTGCGCAACCGTGGCCAGCTTCCGGAGGACATGCCCATTTTTGTGGACAGCCCTCTAGCCATACGGGCAACCGAAGTATTTGAAAAGTATGCGCAAACTCTGCGTACGCCTGAGATGGAGGGGATTTCCCCGCGCGACGGCAGCTACAACATCCACTTTACTCTCAATACGCAGGAATCCCAGGCTCTCAACGCCATGCGTGGTCCGGCGATCATTCTTTCCGCCAGTGGCATGTGCAATGCCGGACGCATCAAGCACCATCTTAAACATAATATCTGGCGGGAAGGGGCCAGCATCGTGTTCGTGGGCTATCAGGCAGTAGGCACGCTGGGCCGCAAAATCATAGACGGCGCAGACAGTGTGCGCCTGTTCAACGATGATCTGGCCGTGGCCGCGAAGATTTTCACCATCAACGGGTTTTCCGCCCATGCGGGGCAAAGTCAGCTTCTGGACTGGATTCTGCCCATGGCGAAGGCCGGCAGCCGGGTCGTCCTGATTCATGGGGATCCCAGGGCTCAGGAAGCGCTGGCAGCCCTGATAAAAAAAGAAAGCGGCAAAGATGACCTCGAGATATTCATCCCGGATTATCTTGAGGAAATGACGCTGGAACCGGGCCGCAAGGCGGCCGTGGAGATGCCCGGAACCGCAAGGGCCCGCCCCCGCGTGGACTGGAATTTCCTCATCGCGGATATGGACGTGCGCCTTGCCCAGCTGCGCGAGCGCCAGGCGCACGCCGAGGAACTTCCCTGGGAGGAACAGACCGAACTGCGCGACCGGCTGAGCGAAATCAACCGCGAACTGGCAGTATTTCTTTCCCGTATTGTGTGACCCCTCCCGAGACATGCCGTGCGGGGAAACAGCCCCCCGTGCGGCGCTCTTCCCGCGCTTGCGCAACGTCTTTTCCTTGCGTATGCTCGCGCCCGCGCGTCATACGCGCAGGGAGGTCATATGCGCATCATCGCGGGAGCCTATAAGGGGCGTACGCTGAAAACCGTCAGCGGACCGGGATACCGTCCGGCCATGGGGAGGGTTCGCGAATCCCTGTTTTCACGTCTGGAATCCAGAGGCGTGGTTTGGGGAGAATGCCGGGTGCTCGATCTTTTTGCCGGAAGCGGTTCTCTGGCGTTCGAGGCGTTAAGCCGCGGAGCGCCTGAAGCCGTATTTGTGGAAAAAGACCCGAAGGCTGCCGCCTGCCTTGCCCGCAACGCCGCCGCTCTTGAGGCCGAATCCCGCTGCCGTATCCTGGCGGAAGATGTTCTGCGCATCACCGCCAGACGTCCTGCTGCCCCCTTCCAGGTCATTTTCATCGATCCCCCCTATGGCGAATCCCTGTTTTCCCCCACGCTCAAGAATATTCTCCGCCAGAACTGGCTTGCGGAAAACGGTTTTCTGATTGCGGAAGTGGAAAAGGGGCTGCGCCTCAATGCCGAAAAACAGCCGGGACTGAGTTTAATCAGCGACGACCTCTACGGCCAGACCCGCGTCATCCTCTGGACCAGCAGCCATGACCAAGAATAGCATCGCCATTTACCCTGGAACCTTTGATCCTCTTACCAACGGACACGTCGGCATTATCCGCCGCGGCGCGGAAATTTTCGATACCGTTGTCGTGGCCGTAGCGCGCGACAATCTGAAATCCCCGCTTTTTTCTCTGGAAGAACGGGTACAAATGGCCCGGGAATGTTTCGCAGGGGTGACAGGAATTGAAGTCGAGCCATTTTCCGGTCTGCTGGTGGACTATGCGAAAAATCGCGGCGCGGGCGCCATCCTGCGCGGTCTGCGCGCGCTCTCTGACTTTGACTACGAGTTTCAGATGGCGCTGATGAACCGCAAACTTCGCAGCGACATCCAGACGATCTTTCTCATGAGCGATTTCCGCTGGATGTATATCAGCTCTACCAATATCAAAGCTGTAGCCAGTCTGGGAGGCAATGTAGGCGATCTGGTGCCGCCGCCCGTACTGGCACATCTGCGCCGGGCCTATGGACATCCTCCCACCTGGCCCTTCGTTCCACTGCCTGGCGCACCCGCCGCTCCCGCTCCCGAACCAGAGATGTCCGGCAGTGACGGCATCTTCGGTATACCCCCTACCCGCTCATGAGCAGAGAAACACCATCCGTATCACATATCATCTGCCTGGTCGGCCCCACCGGGTCTGGCAAGACCGCAGCAGCTCTGCATATCGCCTGCAGCCTTGCGCAGTCGGGATTTCCCACTTCCATCATCAATGCGGATTCCCGGCAGATCTATCAGGACTTCCCCATCATCACCGCTCAGCCCACACAGGAGGAGCGGACGCAATGTCCGCATCTTCTTTATGGCTTTCTGCCAACCGATCAAAAAAGTTCGGCCGGAAAATGGATGGACAGTGCCCGAACCACCGTGGCTGAAGTCACGGCGCAAGGCCGCTTCCCCCTGCTGGTAGGGGGTACCGGCCTGTATATCAGGGCGCTTCTGGACGGTATGGCTGATATTCCCGCGCCGGACGCCGCCGTCAGCACCCGGCTGCAGGAGCAGTGCCGCATGGAAGGACCGCTTCCTCTGCATGCCAGGTTGAGTGGCATCGACCCCGTTTACGCTGCCCGTATCCATCCCCATGACCGTCAGCGCGTTATACGCGCACTCGAGGTATGGGAAAGTACGGGCCGGACTTTCAGCTGGTGGCATGAACACGCTGTTTCGCCCGTACCGGAAACAACTGTGCTGCGCCTGGGCATGGGGCTGCCTCTTCGGGAACTTGCCCCCCTTCTCAGTAAACGCATTAATGCCATGCTGGATGCCGGCGCGATGGATGAGGCGCGATCCGCTCTGAAAGCGTATCCGGAACTTTCCCTGCCCGGATGGTCCGGTATCGGCTGCCGGGAACTGGGAAAAGCCCTGACAGGGCAACTTCCGCTCGCGGAAGCCATGGAGCTGTGGCAAAAAAATACCCGCGCCTACGCAAAGCGCCAGTGGACATGGTTCCGGGCCGATCCGCGCATCACATGGTTCCGTCCTGACGATCCCGCTGCCTACCGCAACATGACAAAACTCGCGCTCGCCTTCTTGCAGGGAAAGCCTTCCGGGAGCTGACTGCCCTGTCACGCTTTCAATTCACCTGTGCCGCAGGCGCACAAAAACAGGCTGCAACAGAACCACTTATCAAACCAGAAAGCAGACTTAAAAAGAAAGGCACTTACTGAGTAATCCGTAAGTGCCGAATATGGTGCGCCCGGCAGGAATCGAACCTGCGGCCTACAGCTTAGGAGAAAACATGACTGGTATTGCAGGGTATTGCTGAACATTACAACCCTTGCAATTTCAATGGATTTACTGATAATGCGTATTCCAGCAAATCTCTGCAAACCTTGGCAAGAGGAGAACCAATGGATAACCAGAAAAACTTGCTTGACGAAACCCAAAGCAGCCCGGACCGAAACTGGCATACGATTCAGGGTAAACCCGGTGTATTGTTCCGACGACATGCCTATCGAAAAAATGGCAAAAAACCAGATCTGTTCCTTGCAATCAGGTACCGTAACCATGGCAAACGCATCACGGAAACCCTTGGCTGGACAAGCGAAGGATGGACCGCTGAGATAGCCTTTGAGCTGATCAATATGTTTCGCAAAAATATTCGCTTGGGTGAACGACCACAATCGCTCAAGGAAAAGAGAGAAATGGAAGCTGAAGCGCGTCGACGAGAGGAGGCTATAAACGAAACCGCAAAAGCCGGAAATATTACTTTTGGTGACCTGGCAGACTACTATCTCAAATGGGTTCAAAAAAATAGACAAGATAGCACAACTATTGAAGGACACCTCACTCACCACATTCTTCCCCTTCTTGGTAGCAAGCCTGCCAGTGCCATAACTCAGACTGATATCCAAAATCTGAAAGAAACTGTTGCAGCCAAAAAGCCACGTACCGGACGCAATAAAAATAATAAAGAAGCAACTCTTTCTCCACAGACTGTCTTGCATATTTTGAAAACCGTCCGTGAAGTTTATAATTATGCAAGAGAGACGCCGATACCTAAATCTCCTGATATGATGCTTTTTTCGGGGCTGAATCCCGTACTCCTGTCCACTCGCGGACACCGGGGTATCCGAATTGCAAAGTTTGACTCGCGGCGTTTGCGTATCCTGAATGATGAAGAAATCAATACCATTCTCTCCCATAACGCGGCGAAGGGAACAGCTAGGGAAGTGCACGACATGATACTTTTTTCTCTGGATACGGGAATCAGAATAGGTGAACTTGTCCATCTGCGACGGGAATCTGTTGATGCCGGACGCGCAATGGTCCGCATCCTCAAAGGGTCGGACGCAAACCGTTCCACCAAGGGAGGATATGCCAGAATCGTCCCCCTCGGGCAACTCTATCCCGAAAACCTGGACGCTGTCAGGCTTCGGATGGCGACTCCCTCCGACTCCCCTTTCCTGTTTCCTGGAAAAAATGGAGCACGGAGAGATAGTGGCTATCTGCGCAGAAAGTTGAGCCAGATAGTCAAACTGCACGGCTTCAATACCGGAATCGTGGATACACGCAATATGATTGTCTGGCATACACTGCGCCATACCTATGCAACCCGTATGCTCGAAGCTGGTGTTGATATATATACTCTCAAGGAACTCATGGGGCATAGCAGCGTCACCACGACAGAGATATACCTACATCTCTGTGACATGGCAAAGAGACAGGCCGCACTTGCTCATATCTTGTTGGCAAACAAAAAAACAAGTGCTGGTTGAATTCAGATTTGCGGGACAACAATATTTTTTACTCCCTGTCGTTCAAGGTATTCAAGAAGAAATGGCGTGGGATAGGCGACACATTCCCCGATCTTCTGGCGTACTTTGGGTCCCTTCCCCCTGCTATCCGCTGTGGCAAGCTGTTTTGAGGTCGCCACACCTCCAGTAAAGTATTCAACCCTTCGCCGCGCAATCACGGGAGGCATCTGCGACAGATACGGGGCAAGATACTGAAGCTCTGGACTCGGGGGAAGTTCACTGGCAGGGCTTTTTTTCTCGGACACGGACCACCTCGCAAGTTCAAATTAATGAGTGTATGACCTCCCAATAGTCTAAAATAATCCATTTTGCAAGCTACAAATAGATGAAAATAACCTAGACTTTACTCAGACTTCTAGACTGTAAACTATTTAATAAAAGGCTCTTGCCCCGGCAGAGTTGCATCTTGCCTATCAGCAAGTCTTTTTTGTCTCCCCCGCTTGGCCGGAGGAATTTTCACGCCTCCTGGCGAGTCTTGCGTTTGAAACACGCCAAGTCCCAGCTCTTTGCCCGCCACAAGTCCGCACAACTCAACCATGGAAACCCCCAAGGCCTTTGCTAAGGCGTAGGCATCACGCACAGACAACTCTTGTGGAGGTTCGGAGTTTCGGATTTTTCGCCACTTTGTGGCTCCATCGGCATGCTCTGGCCATGCAGATCGCGCAAGCGGGGCTGCCTTAATATGACGCCGCTCCGACAACTCCACGAGCGTTTGAACAATCAGTCGTTCATACTCATATCCTGATATCGCCATAAAGTATCTCCTGATAAGACAGATTATCCGAGATATCAATGCTGACAAGCATCTAAATTTGCTCTTGCCTAATAGGGTATTTTAACCTAGTCTGATTCCGTCCTGAAATAACTGCTTCAAGGTGAAAATGGCTATGGTTAGAGAAAAGCAAAGTCTTCCGACTGATGTCCAGAAGGCAATCCAGACGCTGCATGATATTTATGGCGATCACAGTCGAGCGGCAGAAGAACTGGGCTTATCCATCACTTATTACCGCACTCTGAGAAATGGTCGTTACAGGCTTCCCGAGCGAACTGCTAACTACATCATCCTGAAAAGCAAAGACGCTGCCGCAAAGGTCAAAAAATCAACGAAATAACGAAATGAGGGACGCATGAAAACGCCTAGCAGGGATAGATATTTGGAATAGTTTAACAGACTAATCAGCCAATTTAAACGGAGATGTTAACCAGTTGATTTAATCAAGAAAAACATACTGTTTTTAGAGATTTTCTTGAAAAAATCTTGTCTTTTCAACCGCACCTCTTTATAAAAAGAGTACTTACAACATTGACAACTTAAAAGCAAGTACAATGCGAACGAAAAAAATATACGAACCCAGGCGCTGGAAAAGTGCGTACAAAGGCGTCTATATCAGGACAAATAGTTATCGGGCTTATGACGGGCAGCCTGATGAGTGCTACTATATCGTTTATTATGACGAGAACAGGAAGTTCACATATGAGACTGTGGGCTGGAAGTCGGAAGGTTATTCGGTCGAAGCCGCTGTCCAGCTCAGAGAGGAACGCATCCGAAAAAATAAAGAGCTGCGAAGACAGAAGAAAAAGAACACAAAAGCCCATTCAGGGAAAAGAGTTAAAAGCCGTTATACCGGAGTCTATGTGCGTACCAGCCCTTGCAAGGTTTGTGCTGATGGACGTGCGGATAAATGTTATGACATAATGTATTATGATGAAAACGGGAAATTGAAGTATGAAAAAGTGGGTAGGGAGTCTGAAGGATATTCCATTCAGGACGCGGTATCTTTGAGAGCAAAAAAAACGCGGAAAAACCAAAAGCCTGAAAACAGTCTTGATCCTTTATTTCAAGAGGTATGGGAACAGTACTTGCAAAATTGGATACCAAATTTAAAAGGAGGAACAGGTATTATCCATCGAATAAGGCGACATGTGTTACCTGAGTTCAAAAATCATAGATTGTCATCTATAACAGGACTTGAAGTTGAAAAGCTGAAAAGAAAATTACTGGTCTGTCAAAAACAAAATGGGGAATATGGATTAAAAACAGGGAGTGCCCGCGTTATCCTTGCGGATCTCCGCAGGATACTTAGAAAAGCAAAGGAGTGGGGACTCTATGGCGGAGAAGTTCCTGTTTTTCATTTGCCTCCCGCTGATAATAAAAGGGAAAGATTCCTTTCTCCCAGGGAAGCGGATAGGCTTCTGGAAGATTTAAAACTTATTTCCTGTAATATGTATTATATTTCTAAAATATCATTATATACAGGAATGAGACTGAGTGAAGTGGTGAATATGACTGTTTCAAATATAAATTTTGAGTCCAGGATAATTTATGTTAATGGAAAAACAGGAAATAGAATTTCATATATATCAAATGTAATATTGTATGACTTGGAAAATCTTGTAAAAGACAAAGAAAACTATATTTTTATAGGCGAAAATGGACAAAAATTGAATCCTAACAGGATTTCAACCGAGTTTAGCCGGATTGTTAACGCGATGGGATTTAATAAATCAGTTAATGAATCAAAGCATAAATTTGTCTTTCATACATTGAGACATACTTTTTGCAGCTGGTTGGCAATGAAGGGCGTTCCTTTGCTGACAATAGGAGAATTGGTAGGGCATACAACACTCGAAATGACTCATAGATATGCAAAGCTCTCCCCTAACACGAAACGGAGCGCCATTGAACTTATTGATGAAGTTATAACGGGTGGAAAAGAAATTTGACACGCTGGGATATGCAAAAAAAAACTGGAAGAAGCCGGATTTACCCGTCATACTCAAGCCAGACAATGTCTGGCTTTTTTTAGTTTTTTTGATGTTTTTTTAAGGAAGGGTGCGCCAGAGGCGCAAAGCCCCCGCCAGCCCTTGCCTGATTCGTGCGCTCCGTGTGCAGCTTGCCGCTTCGCGTCTTCGCTTCCGTGTCGCTTACTCATTCGGCTGGCGGCCTGTCATGGGCTTTTCCCCGACATTTTCCATGTTCGGCTTTCGCCGCATATAAAGGCACATCTTCTTTGGCGTATCCGCCATTTGTGGCGGCAGCGTGGTTGAACTCATCCACAGGTGAAGTTCAACCAGCCCTGCCGCCTGAAAAGGCAGGATAACTCCAAAGGAGAAAACAGCATAAATGTGCAAAAGAAGGAAATTATCGCCCGCGTCATTATCGCCAACCGTACCACAACCCAGCTTTGCGAAATGTTTGAGGCCACAAATGAAGATACGGGCGCAGGACTTCCCGCCGAAGCCAGGCTACGCGGCTGGATCATGGACGAACTGGAAAAGCGGGATGTGGACGCCTTTAATCGGTGGCTCGACTGTGAAGACTGCAAACTTTTGGACTTACCGAGTCACTTCTTTCTTGCTGTATAGATCTTTCAAGTTTTTCATTCATTTGACGGACAGATGATTACCGTTTATTTTCATAACAATCAGGAGGCCACAATGACCACCACGACGTTTGACAGCCTGGGATATTTTGAAAAGCTTAAATCCGCAGGTGTTCCAGAAGAGCAGGCAAAAGTACAGGCTACAGCCCTGCGAGAGCAACTGGATGCGCAGAATACCGCCGTTCAACGGCTGATAGAAAGCTATGACGAATCTTCCCGAAAGGAGCTAGCGACCAAAGGCGATATACAAGATACCCGTCTTGAAATCGAAAAGGTTCGTGCGGAACTAAAAACAGATATTGAAAAGATTCGTGCGGAAATGGAAAAAGTTCGTGCGGAATTGAAAACAGATATGAAATCCTTGGAACTTCGTCTTCTCAAGTGGCAGCTTGGGATTGGTCTGGCTCTTGCCGCAATTATGGCTAAAGGTTTTGACTGGATAGGCTTTGTCAATTAGCTCTCCTTTTAGAGAATAGCAAAAGGCCGTCCAGAAGGGCGGTCTTTTGCTTTATAAAGCACCAATAAGGAGGGGTGCGCCGGAGGCGCAAAGCCCCCGCCAGCCCTTGCCGGACTCGTGCGCTCCGTGTGCAGCTTGCCGCTTCGCGTCTTCGCTTCCGTGTCGCTTACGCATCCGGCTGGCGGCCTGTCATGGGCTTTTCCCCGACATTCTCCGTGTTCGGCTTCCGCCGCATATAAAGGCACATCTTCTTTGGCGTATCCGCCATTTGTGGCGGCAGCGTGGTTGAACTCATCCACAGGTGAAGTTCAACCAGCCCTGCCGCCTGAAAAGGCAGGATAACTCCAAAGGAGAAAGTTGCATGGAGCGCATTGATATCACTTATACCGCCGCTAATGGCCGCAATATCCGCATTTTCAGCATCAACGACTATGGCGAAGTTTTGCTTGAAATAGATGGGGAGGCATGGAAAGCCTTCGGTACACGTCGCAAGGCGGAAAACTGGCTCAAGCGCAACGGATACACAGCCTGAAGCTGGCCCTGCATTGACTGACAATTTTGACAAATTTCATAAAATTTCTTAATTAATAACCTAAGTAAGGAGCCGTTATGACCGCCATTACCTTTGATACACTGGCTTACAGCAAAACTCTTCAAGATGCGGGAATGCCTGTCGCGCAAGCGGATGCTCTTGCCCGAGTTTAAAAGGATGCTCTTGAGGACATGCTTGCCACGAAAGAATGGGCTACAAAGGGAGATCTTCGAGAAACTGAACTACGGCTACAGACAGAAATAGAGAAAGTTCGAGCTGAACTAAAAACAGATATGAAGACCTTGGAAGTTCGCCTTCTCAAGTGGCAACTAGGAATTGGTCTGGCTCTTGCCGCTATCATGGCTAAAGGTTTTGGCTGGTTAGGTTTTATCAATTAATTCTTTGCGGTAGAAGCAATACAAAAGGCCGTCCTTCTGGACGGCCTTTCTTTTATAAAAGCAGCCAATAAGGAGGGGTGCGCCAGAGGCACAAAGCCCCCGCCAGCCCTTGCCGGAATCGTGCGCTCCGTGTGCAGCTTGCCGCTTCGCGTCTTCGCTTCCGTGTCGCTTACTCATCCGGCTGGCGGCCTGTCATGGGCTTTTCCCCGACATTCTCCATGTTCGGCTTCCGCCGCATATAAAGGCATATCTTCCTTGGCGTATCCGCCATTTGTGGCGGCAGCGTGGTTGAACTCATCCACAGGTGAAGTTCAACCAGCCCTGCCGCCTGAAAAGGCAGGATAACTCCAAAGGAGAAAACAGCATGACCACCAGGACCAAAGCCCTGATCGCCGAACGCATGGCCCGCAAGATGATTGAAAGCCGCACCACCGAAAGCCTGTGCGAGATGTTTGAAGTCACCAAGCATTCGATGGGTTGCCCCATTGAGGAAGCGATGGTTCGTGGCTGGATTATGGACGAACTGAAAAAGAGGGACGCGGAAGCCTACGATCGCTGGACGGGCTGCGAAGACCTTGAGCTTCTCGACTTCCCGAGCCGCTTCTTTATCGCCGCCTAGCCGCAAAGGGGAAAACAGATGAAGACCAGAGAAGAGCTTATAAACTTCTACGAGCAGAGACTGGAAAAGGTGAAGATTGCTTACCCCTATGACCCGGAGAGCATCAGTTGGGATAACGAACGGAATCTTGCTTATGTCAGGGGGGCTGAAAAGGAGCTGGAAGCCGTAAAGAATGGAAGGGAGTGGTAATAATATGCCCGCTTGGTCTGAGAATTTCAGGCAAAGCGGGCAGTACTGCCAATGTCCATATTCTCCGTATTTATTTGACGGGTAGAGGATTACCGTTTATTTTCATAACAATCAGGAGGCCACAATGACCACCATGACATTTGACAGCCTTGGATACTTTGAAAAGCTTAAATCCGCAGGTGTTCCAGAAGAACAAGCAAAGGTGCAGGCCGCAGCCCTGCGCGAGCAACTGGATGCGCAGAATACCGCCGTTCAACGACTGATAGAAAGCTATGACGAATCTTCCCGAAAGGAGTTGGCGACCAAAGGTGATGTACAAGATACCCGTCTTGAAATCGAAAAGGTTCGTGCGGAAGTGGAAAAGGTTCGTGCGGAACTGAAAACAGATATTGAAAAGGTTCGTGCTGAACTGAAAATCGACATTGAAAAAGTAAAATACGATCTTCTTAAATGGCAGATAGCTGGCTGGGTTGCTCTTGCCGCTATTATGGCTAAAGGTTTTGGCTGGTTAGGCTTTGTCAATTAATTCTTCGCGTTAGGAACAATACAAAAGGCCGTCCAACTGGACGGCCTTTTGTCATTCGTTTCCGCTGTCTTGTCCGGCGTTTCTGGTTTTACGCGGAGTCCGACGGCTATGCTTTACCCAGTCCTCAATGATTTCGATTTTGGCTTGAGGCAAAACCACCTCTTCAAGCATTCCGTATCCGTCAGGAACGGATACCTTCGGTTTTTCTTCCTTTGGTATGTTTTGAACTGCGCTGAACATTGCCTTCCATTCATCAGAATCCGCAGGTTTTAACAAAATCGGCAGAGGTATTCCCAAGCCGTCCGAAAAATTCTGCATGGTTTTAAGGCTTGGATTGGCCTTTCCCTGCATGACATCCGTGATAATTGAAGGACTGACTCCGGTTATTGTAGCCAGGGCAAGTTTGTTAAGTTTCCTTTCACTCTGAACGCGCTGAATATTGGCGCAAAAGATTTCGGCGTAATCCGGCATAATGAATATCCTGTTAGAAAAAAATCAACATGACGCAGAAGAAAAGAATCAACCCGCCCGTACAGAGGAGATTGAGTTTTCCCAACATGCCCAGTCTGGCGTCAATCGCTTTCAGTTCATCCATGCGTGCATTGAAAATTTCATTAATTTTCTGACAAATCAACTCTGCCTGAGAAGAGAATACCTTATTGGATTGATCACGGGCAATTTCCAGGTTTCTTTCGAGAATTGCTTCCGCTCTTGCCTTGCTCTGCTCCTGCCACTTCTGCTGTTCCAGTTCAAGGACAGATTGCATTTGGCGACGCTGATCGGCCATAAACTCCGTGAAATCGGTTTCAAATGTCAAAAGCAGATAATACAAGGCAACGAGAGGATCTCTGTCAGTTATGGGGATATGCGAATCCTTGAAGACTTTAGCCAAATATTCCTGGAAGGTTTGCATATTACAGAGGCTCCCTGATTTCATCAATCTGGTTGTAAATATCATCTTTGATGAGTTTCAGCCTTTGCCTTGTCATGATTGGCAGTTCACCTTTTGCAAGCGATTCGGCAAAGGTAAGACGAGCTTTCAGCATTTGGGCAATATTTATGCCAAAAGAGTCTTTGGGTAAATCGGGGAGATGGATAATGCTTGCGATTCTTTCTTTGTGTGTAATATAAGCCTTGAAATCATCAAATCGTTTTTCTGATTCAACAGAGCCGTAATAGGGATTAAGCCAGACTACAATTTTAACAGGTTCGGAAAAATGTGAAGCCAGAGCAGAAAACCCGGCTACCGTATCAGCCTGTTCGTCTCCCCCCGTAATGATGGTATGGATCAGAATGGTATGTTTTTCCGCAGTAAGCATTTCCGGAATTTTATTGGTAATCAAAAATTCCGAAAACGCAACAAAGCTGGAAGCCCCGTTGTCAACGATTACGGAATCCTCCTCTGTCGTACTGTATATTTGCTCGATAATACTATCAAACTGCAAAGGATCTATACGGTTATCTTTTAAAATTTCAACTCGTTTTGCATGAAAACGTGGGTAGCTGGAGAATGTCGCGTTAATGGGATCGGTATCAATACAGGTTGGAGTCCGATCATGATCAAGCAGATATTGCGCAAGGATAGAGGCGCAGAAAGATTTCCCCACACCGCCTTTTCCCTGAAGAAAAAAATGAATCCGAGCCATGAAAAATCCTTTGAGTTAAAGGTTAAATAAGGGAATCCTTATCAATAGAGGTTGGGTCATAGTGGAAATGATCAAAACCGGAAGATTTTTTTTCTGTATGTTGTTTGTTTGACCTTTCTGAAAAAGTATTTGAATTTCTTTCAGGAGAGGATTTTTCGACATTTCTAACGTTTGATTTTGTACCACTCTTTTCTTGGATAAGTGCTTTCTGAAGATTTTCCAAGTCAATATCTTCTCCGGTAATATATTTACGTACATAGCATGTAAAACAATTATAGCTTGCATCAAAAGACTTCATTTTAATTAATGCTTTCCAAATCGTTTTCAGACGATATCCCGCATCAATCGCTTCTCTGATTTCATCCTGTTTTCCAAGAAAAAATCCGAGAGTTTTCTGGCCGATCTGCGATTCTGGGGATTGGCTGTCAAGTGTCTTTTCAGCCAATTCTAAGGCTAAACGATTCGTCTCTTTTGAATGTCTTACTTTTTGTTTGATAGAAATCACATCTGGCGCAGATGTCTGCGATGACAATTTTTTTGCATATCGACGGAAGGAATCATACCCTCCTGAAAATTCGTTACGAGTTTTCAGGTATTTCCATATATTGATAAGCTTCCATCCTGCTTCAATCGCTTCTTTGATTTGTTTTTCATTTCTGTAGAAATCAGCAATTTTAATAGCTTGAGAATCAGCAGAATCATTTCTCAGGATTGAAATTAAACGAGTATCTTTATCCATTGTGTTATTCCTTATAAAATCGGTTATACAAATTATTTTAAATTATTTCATGCTTATTTTTGATTATTTCATGCTTATTTTTTTAGTTTCTCTGCTTTTTGATTATTCCATGCTTTTTTTTAATTATTTTGTGCGTATTTTTTTGGAAATTCTGCTTAAGCAGAAAATAATTAAAAATCGGCAAGTTGTACAAACATTTTTTTGGTGTAATCTTGCTTTGCAAGAGGGCAGGATGTGTGATGTAGGCCCACAGGCCCCATCACGCCTTATTCGCGCAAGCGCTCAACGGCATCCTGCTCTGCGAGGCTCTCTGCGAGGCAAAGGCATGGATACGACACCAGAAAAAAAGATCCGACGGAATCTGACGCCGCTGAAGGTTTACTGCCTTGAAAATGAGCGTGATGTGATCATCCGAAACGCATTGGCGACGGGAAAAACGGTTTCGGAATATATGAGAAATGTAAGTATGGGCTACCGCGTTCCAAGCAATATTAACGCGGAACAGGCGCGGGAGCTGGTCAGATTGAAAGGAGATATGGGAAGACTTGGCGGGTTGTTGAAACTTCTGCTGTCCAATGAAGAGCGGTTTGACGGAATGACCGGAGAACGCCTTCAGTTTGAGACACTTAAACTTTTAAATGAAATCCTTGAAAATCAGAAACAGGTACGCCAGGCGATTAGAGAGCTGATCAGGAATTAACCTCATGATTGCAAGAAGTCTCAGAATGAATAACGCCTCGAAGAGCAACGTACTGCGTCTGCTGAATTACCTGAACAGCTCTCAGGATAATGCGCAGCGTGTGCAGAGCGTGCGGATAACCAATTGCGAGGAAAAGGAGGATGTGGAATGGGCGGGACTTGAAATGCTTGCCACCCAGAAGATGAATACGCGAGCCCAGAATGACAAAACATATCACCTTGTCTTGTCCTTTCATGAAAATCTGTCGGGAAATCAGCTCAGGGAAATAGAAGAACAGGTTTGCAAAAAACTTGGATTTTCTGGACATCAGAGAATCAGCATTCTTCACGGCGATACGGAAAATCCACATCTGCATATAGCCATCAACAAGATCCACCCGACCCGGTTGACCATTCATGAGCCGTATTACGACAAGGCAAAACTTGCGGATATTTCAAGGGTGCTGGAGCAGCGATATTCCCTTGTTCCCGACAATCATGACTTCCGGCATGAAGTGCGGGAAACAGCCGCGAAAAGTATGGAAGTCGCCGGAGACATGGAATCCCTGATCGGCTGGATTCAGCGGTATCTGCTTGAAGACATCAAAAAAGCGGAAAACTGGGATGAGCTTCACATGAGACTGGCACGCAGCGGCCTGACTCTAAAGGAATCCGGGAGGGGGCTGGCGATTGTTTCCGGAAAAATCCATGTAAAAGCAAGTTCCGTGGACAGAGGCATTTCCAGAAAGCGGCTTGAGGAACGCCTTGGTGCTTTTGTTCCCGGCAACGTTCAGCATGTGATAGCCGAAAGAGAGTACAAAAAACGGCCCATGCCGTTGCCCCGACGGGATACGTCCGAATTGTGGCAGCGTTATACGGCATGGAGGAAGCAGCAGGATCAGCAACGAAAAGAACAGCTCGTAGAGCTTCAGCAACGCAGGGAGAAAGAGCTTTCTTCCTGCGATATGGATCTGAAACGGGCAATCACAAAACATGTGGTCAAGGGACAGGTTCTCAAACGCATCCTGTATGCGATGCAGCACAGCGAAGCGAAGAGAAAGCGGCAGGCCATTCTTGCCAGGTATACGCGGGAACGACAGAAAATTTTTCAGGAAAAGCCGAACCTGTCATGGCGTACATGGCTGGAAAACGAAGCGAAGGCGGGAAACATCGACGCGCTGAAGGCCATACGCGCCAGACAGCGCAGAGAGGCATGGAAGGCAAAATTCTCGGGGCGGGGAGTTCTCGTGCCGAACGGCACGGCAAAACATGAACCACCGATGCACGATACGGCGAAAATCACACTGAAGGGAACGCTTCTGTTTCAGGATGGATGCAGGGATGACGGGTACGGAATAAGTATTCCGCCGCGTTCCGACGAAAAAACAATCGCCGGTGCGTTGAGGCGTGTTGTCGGGCAGTACGGAGACGCCCCTGTTTCGCTGGATATGACGCGGGAACAGGCCATGAAAGTGGTCGCTGTCGCTGTTTCCCACCGCATACCCGTTTACTTCCGTGATGCGAAGCTGGAGCGGATACGCCAGCGGTCTCTTGCTCCAAAGAATCAGGACAGGGATTATTCGAGGTAGCACATGTCGAAAAACAAAGAGTCCATGTTGCCGATTGTCATGCGGCAGTCCAAACTTTCACGTCTTGCGCGGATACTTGCAGTCCTGTCCATCCTGCTGATTTCCCTGACTGCAAGTACGCAGGCGACGGCATGGAGACTGGGGTATCAGGATGCTCTCGGTTCACACATCAGTCATTTCTATGCGCCGTGGAGCATAATTTTCTGGACGCTGGACTGGTATGACCAGAATCCCATGCTGTTCATCGGATGCGGTTCCGTTGGAGTCTGTGTTGCGGGTATTCTTCTGCTTTTTCTGCTGACGGCAATTTCCGGAAACGGTTCGGCAGCGGAATATCTGTATGGTTCAGCGCGTTGGGCGGACAAGAAGGATATCAAACGTGCGGGCCTTCTGGTGAATGATGGAGTCTATGTGGGAGGATGGGAAGACTCGAAAGGAAAGCTTCACTATCTGCGTCACAACGGCAGCGAGCATATCCTGTGTATTGCGCCTACCAGATCGGGCAAGGGCGTATGCCTTGTCATACCCACATTGCTCACCTGGATGCACAGCTGCGTCATCACCGACCTGAAAGGGGAACTGTGGGCTTATACCGCCGGATGGAGGAGCAAATATGCCGGAAACAAAGTTCTGCTCTTTGAACCGGCTGCGGAGAGCGGTTCCATAGGTTGGAATCCCATGGAAGAAATCAGGCTTGGAACGTCATATGAAATCAGCGATGCGCAAAATCTTGCCACAATGATCGTCGATCCCGACGGGCGCGGCCTGAATGACCACTGGCAGAAAACAGCTCAGGCCCTTCTTGTGGGCTGCATTCTACATCTGCTTTACAAGGCCAGGCACAGCAAGGCGGGGACTGTTGACGCATCCCTTGCCGGTGTTGACGCAATGCTGGCGGATCCAAATCAGAGTACGGATGAATTGTGGAACAGGATGAAAAGCTATCCGCACAAGGCTGACAAGGCGCCTGATGAAAATACATTCACTCCATCTGATTCCAGGCTGATACATTCCACAGTAGCTCAAAGCGCTCAGGACATGATTGATCGTCCGGAAAAAGAGCGGGGGTCTGTGCTATCCTCGGCAAAAACCTATCTTGCGTTGTTCCGGGATCCGGTTGTAGCCGCAAATACACGAAAATCCGGCTTCAAAATCAAGGATATCGTGAATGCGAAACAGCCTGTCAGTCTCTATATAGTGACTCAGCCCGCGGACAAGACGCGGCTCCGTCCACTTGTTCGCATACTGGTCAACATGATCTGCCGGGTTCTGGCCGACAAGATGACCTTTGAGAAAACGGAAGGCAGGTCTTTCAGTCCTGGAGAAAAAATCGTTCGTTTTCTGCGGGGGCAGTCGATCAGGCCGCAGAGCGCGTCCCGCAGGGCAAAAAGCGGCAATCAGCATAAGCTGCTCATGATGATGGACGAGTTCCCCAGTCTGGGAAAACTCGAAATCGTTCAGGAATCGCTTGCATTCCTCGCGGGTTATGGGATCCGTTTTTACCTGATCTGTCAGGACTTGTCGCAGCTTCGCAGTGAGGAAATCGGCTACGGCAAGGATGAGGCCATATCGTCTAACTGTCATATCCAGAACGCCTTTCAGCCCAACAGGCTGGAGACGGCGGAATATCTGTCGAAACTGACAGGCACAACGACAGTGATGAGGGAACGGCTCACCGTCAGCGGACGCCGTATGAACGCGGTCAAGGAAAATATATCCCGTGTCACGGAGGAAATCTCCCGCCCTCTCATGACGCCGGATGAATGTATGAGAATGCCCCCTCCGGAAAAAGACGGGGAAATCATGCTCAAGGGCGGAAATATGCTGCTGTATATGGCCGGTCTTCCCGCGATATTCGGCAGGCAGATGCCGTGGTTTCTGGATCCGGTGTTTGTTTCCAGAGCGCAGATAGACCCGCCGAAAACAACGGAAGGGGAACAGAATAAAATTCAGGTGGAGTTGCCCAAACAGAAAGAAGCTGACAATGCCTGTTCCCCCAGCCCCGAGAACGGGGAAGAAACGGAGGAGCATCCGTGCGCTGTGCCCTCAGAATAGTCCCGGTGGTGCTGATTCTCTTTTTTGCGGCGGGGGCCCTGCTTCAGCGACACTTTGTCATCAATACGACGAAAAGTTTCCCCAAAGGGATTTACCGGAAGGAAGCGCGGGACTTCCGCAAAGGGGATCTCGTTCTGGTTTGTCCTCCGGATCGTCCGGTATTTCGAGACGCGCTGGAAATGGGGCTGCTCGCGCCGGGCCTTTGTCCCGGCGGGTTTGGATATCTGATTAAACAGGTTGTCGCCACGGAAGGAGACTTTGTGGAAATTGTATCCTCCGGAGTCACAGTCAATGGGAAACGCCAGAAAAACAGCCGGAGGCAGTCGCTCGGACTTGAGCATGTGGAAATGCCGTTCCGGGGAAAACTTCAGGAAAAGGAGGTTGTGCTGATGTCTCCCCATCCATTGTCTTTCGACAGCCGATATTTCGGTATCGTTTCATCTGAAGCCGTCCAGGCGCCGCTGACAGCGTGGAAAATCAGGGAGTAGTTATGGCGCGAGAGCAGGATTTTTACAGGGAAGTAACGGAAAAACTGATTGACCAGATCCAGAAGGGGACAGCCCCGTGGCAGCGTCCGTGGGAAGGAATCCAGGGGGCATTTCCCCGCAATCCGACAACGGGAGAAGAATATCACGGCGGAAACATGCTCAATCTGATGATGCAGGGATATCAGGATCCCAGATGGATGACATTTAATCAGGCCAGAGATATTGGCGCGAGGGTTCGCAAAGGCGAAAAGGGGACGCGCATCATCTACTGGAGGTTTGAAGGAAAGCAGCCGGTACTTGACGAAAACGGGGATCCGAAACTTGATGAAAACGGGAACCAGATGAAGGAGGAAGTCAGGCTGGAACGCCCGCGTCCCTTCATATCTTATGTTTTCAATGCGGAACAGATAGAAGGCTTGCCGCCATTGGAAATGAAGATTCCGGAGCATTCATGGACTCCTGTGGAAAAAGCGGAGGAACTGCTTGCGAAGTCCGGAGCAAAAATTGAGCATCGCGCTCAATCCAAAGCATACTATACGCCATCCACGGACACCATCACCTTGCCGCTGAAGGATCAGTTTAAAGATCCTGAAGGTTATTATTCCACCGCGCTGCATGAGCTTGGGCACTGGACGGGGCATGAAAGCAGACTGGATCGGGATATCCGCCATCCTTTCGGGAGCGCGGCCTATGCAAGGGAAGAATTGCGGGCGGAGATCGCCAGTATGATGCTTTCCATGGAAACGGGTATCCCGAATCACGGCATTGAGAACCATGCCGCGTATGTCCAGAGCTGGATCAAGGCTCTTCGTGACGATCCGAAGGAACTATTCCGTGCGGCATCCGACGCGGGGAAAATATTTGAGTATGTCATGGGGCTGGATCGGGAACAGCGGCTTGAGGTCGTGGAAGAGAAAAGCCGGTCGGGAGAAATGTCTGTCGCCAATGAGATGGAAGCGGCCAGAGACACATCCAAGGATGATGAACTCTCCGATGAATATCTCGACAAACGCATGTATGAGCTTGGCCGGAACATCGGTTCAAGAACCGACGAAGAAAAAGCTGAATACCACAATCTGTTGAAAATCTTCCAGGAAAGAAGGGATGAAAGAAATCCCGCTGTCAATGAACACGTCAGGGAAATGAACAGACAGAACAGGTTGGAAATGGAGTCTGCGAAACGTGTTTATCTTGATGTTCCCTATCGTGAAAAATGGCAGGTGAAGAAACTTGGCGCGGGCTGGGATCATCAGCGCAAACAGTGGTATGTCCCCTCAGGGCGCAGCGTGGAGCCTTTTTCCGCATGGCTGCCGCAAAACCGGCAATCTGAAAGTTCCGCTTCGCAGGCAAGGCCGAACCCCCGTCCTTCACAGGCTCAGAGCCCCGGCGGAACGAGGGATTCCAGCCGCATATATCTGGCGGTTCCCTACAGGGAACACAGGGAAGCCAAAAAAGCTGGAGCGGAATGGGATGCCATTGCCGTCAGCTGGTATGTCGGGCCGAAAGCCGATATGGAAAAGCTGTCCAGATGGATGCCGGGCAGACAGCCCGAGCAGATGCCCGCGCCAGATCCTCGGGAAGAGTTCGCGGAGGCCATGCGTTCCATGAATTTTGTCGTGGAGGGAGAACATCCCGTCATGGACGGCAAGCCGCATCGCATTCAGACGACTGATGACAAACCGGGACAGAGATCCGGTTTCTATATCGGGTATCTTGACGGACGCCCGGCTGGGTACATGAAGGACAACCGGACAGGGGATGAAATGCGCTGGAAGTGTTCAGGCCCCACGCCCTCACGGGAAAACCGCGAAAAATTCCAGGCCGCCTGTCAGGCGAGAAAGCAGGCCCATGCCGCGCAGCTGCGGGAGCAGCACGAGAAGGCCGCCGAACGGGTACAGATTCAGCTTGGCTACATGAAGGCAGCCACAAGCCCATTGCCGTATCATACGTCGAAAGGCATAGACATTCATCCCGGAGCTATGGCGGGAAGGGAAGGAACGCTCTGTCTGCCCGCACATGATGTGAACGGAAAAGTCTGGACGATGCAGTATATCAACGCGGACGGAAGCAAGCGTTTTGCCCGGGAAAGCCGCAAAGAGGGCTGTTTTCATCCCGTTGGAGGAATGAACGCTGTTCGCAATGCTCCCGCCATTGTCATCTGCGAGGGCTACGCAACGGCGTGCAGCGTGGCGGAAACACTGGGCATGGCCGCCATCGCGGCTTTTGATTCCGGAAATCTCGTGTCCGTGGCTAAGGGACTGCATGAAAAATTCCCCGGCAAGCCGATAGTCATTGCCGGAGACGATGACCGTGCCATCAAAATGAATACAGGCCGCATTCATGCGGAACAGGCCGCGAAGGAAGTTGGTGGAGTTTCCGTTTTTCCTGTTTTCGCACCGGAGGAAATAGGAAAAAAGTTCACAGACTTCAATGATCTTGCGGTGAAGAGCTGTTTGGGGAAAGATGCTGTGAAGCGTCAGCTTGTGCCTGCGGTACGTCAGGCGATTCAGGTCAGGGAGGCCGAACTTGCCCTGCTCAGGCAACAGCAGCAGTCGCAGTCCATGGAACGTTGATTTGAAAAGGAGCATGAGGATGAGTCAGGAAATCCAGCATGATTACGAACGGCCTTCCGACAGGGAACTGTTGGAACAGACAACGAACGAAAAACTTGCGGCTATCAGTGAAGTTCCGGGGTTTGAAGTGGAGTTTGATCCCGAAGAAGCGGAACTGGCCGGAGCATTTCGGGAAACAGCTCTGTCGGAGGAAGACGCGCTGGACGCGATATACGACGCTGAAGGCTAAAAGGAAAGCGGGGGCGCGTCCGCTTCACCACCGCACATTTTCATGTTGATATGGCTTTTCATCGGTACATCCGCAGGACTTGTCGCACGCGGGCTTGCATACGCCTATCTGATACGGCGTGGAGCCCGCGTTTCCTGTTTTGGTTTTTGGCCGGAAATTCTGGGAGGGCTTGCAGCTTGCCTCCTGGCGTGGAGATTCAGCGATTCCTCAGTCATGGCTGTCCATATGCTGGTCTGCATATGGATATTGGCCGCCTGCCTGATCGACGTGGCTATCAGGGAAATCCCGGATATATTCACGTTGGGAGGACTGGTATGCGGCCTGTTTTTTTCTGAAACAGCCGGAATCCTTCAGATGGACTATATGTTGGGCGCAATTTGCGGCGCGGGCGCATATCGTCTTCTTAACGTAGCAATAAAGCGGACTGTTTTGGGTTTCGGCGATGTAAAATTTGCGGCCTTTCTCGGCGGTATGGCCGGTCTGTCGCATGTTTCATGGTTCATCGCGGAAAGTCTGGCCGTTCTCATTTTTCTTAATTTTGTCAGAGTGGAGAGTATTCCTTTCGCACCCGTCATGGGCATGGCGTATCTGAGTTCAATACTTCTATGAGGAAGGGTGCGCCGGCAGCGCAAAGCCCCCGCCAGTCCTTGCCGGAGTAGTGCGCTCCGTGTGCAGCTTGTCGCTGCGCGTCTTCGCTTCCGTGTCGCTTACTCATCCGGCTTGCGGCCCTGTCATGGGCTTTTCCCCGACTTCTCCATTCGGCTTTCGCCGCATTTTTCCTTTGGCGTATCCGCCATTTGTGGCGGCAGCGTGGTTGAACTCATCCATAGGTGAAGTTCAACCAGCACTGCTGTCTGAAAAGGCAGGATAACTCCAAAGGAGAAAAACATGTCTGAATCCGCCCGTGAATGTCCGATTTATGCTGTGCCTCTTTGCGACAAAGATATGCTGAAAAGCATTCTTAAGAAGTTCGGGAAATATGCCTTTCAGGTGGAAGGTTATATTTTCAACCAGTTCAGGGCATTATGTCCTGAATATGACGGAGGTTCGTGGGACTTTTATGAAGTCTCAAACGGTGGCTGGTTCATGGCTCCCCGTGATAAGGAAAATTATACTCTTATGTGCGCTGGAAACAGGTACACAGGGACAGTCAGCGCGGAAGCTGCGGGGATTATCGTCTGTCTTTATGTATATGGAAATATTCTGCAAGATGCTGATAAATACTGGGATTTGAGAGAGTATGCGTATCAGCATCCCGAAGTTGCGGAGATACTTGCAGCAATCGATTAAACATTTTGACCATATTCCTTTCTCTTGCGGAGGGAATATGGTCATATTTTTAGGGAAAAGGAATGGGTGCGCCGGAGGCGCAAAGCCCCCGCCAGTCCTTGCCGGAGTAGTGCGCTCCGTGTGCAGCTTGCCGCTGCGCGTCTTCGCTTCCGTGTCGCTTACTCATCCGGCTTGCGGCCCTGTCATGGGCTTTTCCCCGACTTCTCCATGTTCGGCTTTCGTCGCATATAAAGACATATCTTCCTTGGCGTATCCGCCATTTGTGGCGGCAGCGTGGTTGAACTCATCCATAGGTGAAGTTCAACCACACTGCCACCTTGAAGGCAGGATAACTCCAAAGGAGAAAAACATGTTTTCATCTTATGTTTGCCCCGGCGATTCCGTGATATTTGAACATGGGAAATTCACTTTTAACGTGAGTCTTGAATATGACGATTTTTCAACTCCCTACGAATGGGAGTGTTACAGCGACTTAGATATCAGAAGATGGAAAGATGATGACTGGTACTATGGAGGGCTTGTCGTTTCCGTGTCATATAATGGTGTTCATCTATCGGACAACATTGCTTCTCTTTGGGGGGTGGAGTGTAATTTTGGAGAAGATAACTCCTATCTCATGATGCAAGCTGAAGAGCTGGTTAAAGAAGCCGGAGAAGAAGCGAAAAATCTTCTTGAAGTTGTGAGAAGACAGCTTGCGGCCTGATATGCTTTGCCGGAATTTTGATTTGACCCTATTTCCTTTCAGAAATGGGAGGGAATATGGTCAAATTTCACGGATACCGTAAGAATCGACAATGGGTAGTCACATGGCGTTCCGCCACGGGCAGCGTCCTGTCACAGGGCTTTGACAGCGAACAGGACGCCCGCGCATTTGAAAATTCCCTTCTGCTGATCGCGGAAAAGGAACGCGCCCTGTTGAAGAAAAGAAAGCGTGAACAGTCCAGCCGTCAGAAAATAACAGTGAAAGAGCTTGTCGAACAATATCTTGCATCTCAGGGGAATCCCGTCACCCAGAAGCAGAATGGATATCATGCGGCGCATATCGTCAGAGCCTTTGGCCAAAGGCAGGCGGCTCGTCTTGCGCCAGATGATGCGTTTGCATTCATCGCCGCGCAGCAGGCACGGGGAGTGTCCCGAATCACGGCTAATCGTCGGCTCAGTATTCTGCGTGCCGCGTTGAATTGGGCGGTAGCCCTTCATATACTTCAGTCAAATCCTCTGCGGGAACTCCGTCTTCCCCGTGCAGAGCCGCAGCGACTTGATCCCCCGACCAGAGCTGAAGCCAAAGCCCTGTTCGATGCGGCTGTTCCCCATGTACAGAGAGTCATTGCTCTTGGCTTGTACACGGGCGCGAGAATCGGCCCGTCAGAACTTTTCCGGTTACGCTGGACGGATATTGATCTTGAGGCGGGTATTTTGTGGATGCCCTGTGCCAGGAAAAACAGAAAGCGTGAGGCACGGCGTGAAATCCCAATCTCTCCGCACATATTGCCTGTCCTGAAAAAATGGAGGAGGGAAGACGCCGCGTGCGGGTACGAGTATGTGATCCATTATGGCGGGCGGCCAGTGAAAAGCATATCCAGGGCATGGCATACCGCACTCAAAAAGGCCGGTATCACGCGCCGGATACGTCCATACGATCTGAGACATGCTTTCGCCAGCAATTTGCTTGCTGAACATGCGGACTACAAATGCGTAGCTGAACTTATGTGGCATGATGTCGCCATGCTCCTGCGAACCTATCAGCATATTGATCGCCAGCAAAAAAGGCAGGCCGTGGAAAAAATGCCGAATATTCTTAAGCTGTCGCCGAGTCTGCCGCCCCAAAAGTCAAAGCGAAGTATAGAGCAGGCAGCATAACGCCTGCTGGTGAATCGTTCACATTCCTTTGAGGTTAGCCGGTTTTCGTTGACTCATACCGCCTACCCGGAACTGTTTGCGCTTGTGGGTGCGACAGTTCCGGATCTGAGAGGATTGTTCCTGCGCGGCCAAGGGGGGAACGCGGCAACTTTGGGAAGCGTCCAGGAAGACGCTGGGCGGAACCTCACAGGTTCGTTCTCATCAGAAGCTCTTTTTTCAGGTGCATTAAACCCGAACAATCCCCCCACAGGAGCTTTTTTCT
Source organism: Candidatus Mailhella excrementigallinarum (assembly GCA_944324075.1). Lineage (GTDB taxonomy): Bacteria > Desulfobacterota > Desulfovibrionia > Desulfovibrionales > Desulfovibrionaceae > Mailhella > Mailhella excrementigallinarum. The sequence continues at coordinate 18,494 of CALUUZ010000012.1, read as the reverse complement.
ATGAAGCTCGCAGTAACGGAGAACATATCGATGCTTCAGGTGAAGGGCCAGTGCATATAATGAGACTTGATGCCTCCCGTGTATGGGGGGGCAATCACACGGCCACAGAATTTCGCCCCATTAATCGCGCTGTCCGCTACCTGATCCGTGCCTTGTAAAATCCGCAGGAGATAGGCTTGTCAACCTGGCCGGAAACGGCTATTAAAAAAGGGAACCCCGGAACCTACGGACATAGGAACCAGGGCTGGCACGGCGCGGTTTGCGCCCCCCATGTACGGCTACCATAAGTCTCATCATTTCGACCCCGTATCAGTTCGCATCTGATACGGGGTCAACCGCTATATGGCGTCAGACGCCAGAAGCAGGACGAGTACCAGCGCGAAGAGCGCGATCAAAAACAGACGCGACATGGCTGATACCCTCCTTTACCCTTGTGGGAGTTATGCGCCGTGCCGACGCTCGGAGGGTAGCCGTACTGACTGATTATATTCGTTTCTGCCTTGCTCTTCAAGGAATATCAGGCTCTCCCTGCCCATAGCCCGCCTACCCGGAACTGTTTGCGATTACTGGCGAGACTGTACCGGACTTGAGGGAACGTACCACTTGGGGCAGTGGAGATCCGGGGCAGTACCGGGAGGCTGGACTGCCGAATATTGCCGGTAACTTTGAGACCTGGGGAGAAGACGGCATGAATGAAATTACCGGCCCATTTGAACGTATAGCCGCCGTATGGAGTACCAAAATGACTCACAATGAGGGTAGCCCAACAGGTTGGCAAGTAATCAACATGGACGCTTCCCGCTGCTCTCCCGTCTACGGACGCAATACGACTGTCCAGCCGGCGGCCTACACTGTCCGTTACCTGATTCGTGCCTTGTAGGCCCTGTGCAGCACTACAAAGCCCGAATCAGATAACGAACAGAACGGTTAATCGGGCGGAACTCGTCAGCGACGTGTTCCGCTCCCCATGCTCCCGCGCCATTGAAGGAAATCTCGGTAAAACCATACTTCCCGTTGGAGTCATCGCCTCTGCCTTCAACATAACGCTGAGTGAAACCTCCAGAGGTATTCGCCGGGCCACCTGAAGTCAGCAGAAAACTCCCCGAAAATTCCTTTCCAGCATCCTGTTGTACCATACCCAGTTCCGCAGCATTTCCTCCAACGCCGCGCAGGAACAGCCCGCGCAGATCCGGCAATGTCGCACCTACAAGCGCAAACAGTTCCGGGTAGGCGGGGACGGCTCCGGAAAGCGTTGCGATACATGGGAAAACTGACTATAACGTATCCGCACGGTCGCCCTTCTTGCTTCTAACGCCTCGGGCATGGCGCTAGCAGCTCTTTATGGAGGGTACTACCATGCTCCGAAAGCTGGTTTTCGCCGCGTTCATCGCGCTGATACTGGTCATGCTGCTGGCTTCTGACGCCAGATAAATGAGTGACCCCGTATCTGGCGCAACAGATACGGGGTCTAAAACTGGTCATGGACTGGTGACCGTGCTTGGCGCTATGCGCCATGCCCACCCCGGAATCCTGTTAGCCGCAGGTTCCGGGGTTCCTCTTTTAAATAGCCGTTCCTGCCGGTTTTGGCAAGAATTATGGTAAGGCTCTCATAAGGTAACGAACTCCAAACTCGTTGCTTTCATTTCCGCCATATATCGGCCACCAATAGAACCCTCCTCCCTCACTACCTTTTTCATAATATATATTATTTCCCATATGCTTGCCCCCATGTATAAGTGTTGCTGGACTTTTTGTGACTATCTCGAACATGTCAAGCCCTGAACTATGCCGTAACCAAGCATTCCCATTTTCTAAAGTCTGACCGGGTACGGATGAGCCGTAAGCTAACTTTTTATTCCTCAAGTCCGGAACCACCCCACCCACAAGAGCAAACAGTTCCGGGTAAACTGTTTGCGATATGGTTTGTCCGTTGCATTCCAGCCATTTGCCTTCATCCCAGCCTTCCGGGTTTGTGGCGACCGGCCATGTGATGATCGTGCCTACAGGCACCCCTGAAATAGAGTCCGCTTCAACGGAAACGTTGCGCGGATCAAAACTTGTCGCATCCAGCGCCAGTGCGCCGCTGGAGCAGACAAACGCCAGAAGAAAAGCAGCGGCAAAGGCGGCCACGTTCAATCCAGATTTTCTCATCATATCCTCTTTCCTTTGGAGTTGTCAGGGCGGCGGATGCCGCCCTGTTTGCCTTTCTCTCTACCCCCAGCGGGAACGGAAGAGTTCATGGACGGCCCCGACCGCCAGATGGATCAAATACAGCTTTTCCAGCAGCACGGCATCCGGATCAGCATCTTTCGATTTTTCGACGGAAGGCGTCTGGAGACGGAGCCTGAAATCCTGATCGATCACCGCGTTCCATTCCATGGAATTTTCATCGGTGAGAGTGAGCTTCATCTTCCGGATATAGAGTCCCGCTTCCAGCCCGGCGGCTACGCTCCCCGGTTCATTTCTGCTGGAAACAGTTTCGCCGCTTTCCTTCTGAAGCGTAACTTCTCCGGCTTCCGCAATGTTGAACGTATGCCCGTCATAATTCACGTCCTGGCTATGACCATAGATCTCCTGAAGGAATGTCTCCATTGCCAGACTTTCCTTCAGAGCATCCTCCCGATCTTCCAGCCCGGCGAAAGAGAGTTCCTTTATGTCCTGCCCGAAACTGGACTTGAAATGTTCGGCAAAGGCTTCAAGCTGTTTGCCGGACGTGGAACCGACCAGAAGCTGGCCGGTAGCCATGTCCAGAGCTGCGTCCACCACGGCGGGACTCGGCGGAGTTTTCTCCATGAGCTTTGTCTTTATGAGATCCTTCAGTTCCTTTTTTCTTTCTCTGGAAACAAACTTCTTCCCTTCCGCCTGGGCTTTTTCCATCTCCTCCTGGAGTACCTTTTCGTACTCCATCTTCAGAACCGGAGCGGGGACGCGGCGCGTGTCAATGCGGAAGCCGAACACCATGAAGTTGCCCTTTTCCGGAACGGACACGTCCCATGCCAGATCAAGCATGTCATCAAAGTTAACCCAGCCGCGAGCCGTCTCTTCACCCGGCAGATCGTCGATAGGGGCAAAAGCGAACTGTTTCAGCTTTTCCGCCGTGACGACGGAGGTGCTTTCCACCTTGAACACAGTCAATGCACAGTTTTTTGCCATCAGGCCCATGTGATACTCCTGTTTTTTGAAAATACCGAATCCAATAACGCAGCTTATGCGGATTTCTCCCTGAACGAGCTGAAATCAGGCTTCCCTCCCTTGTCAAAACAGGTTCCGCAGCTCGGATACCCGCTGCAACTCCAATAGAAGGCCCCTTTCTTTTTCCTGCTTTCCCTGCGGATTAAACCCTTGCCGCACTTGGGACACTTGTGCGGGGATACTGCCTGCGGGATCTTTTTTCCAGGCTTGCCGTTGTCGTCTGGAGCCGTGTACTGGCAGCCATCCTTGTATCCGGCGCAGCCCCAGAAATACTCTTTCTTCCCGTCTTTCAGTTCTTTTTTGGGTATCCGGCGCAGAGGTCTGCCGCAGTCTGGACATGGATACGCCGGAGGGAAAGGCTTGCTGGCGTCCAGCGCGGCGAGAAGGCCCGGCAGAGTGGCGATCTGATTATCGAGAAACTCTTCCAGCGAGGACTTGCCTTCAGCGATGAAAGACATGCGAGTTTCCCACTGCGCGGTTGTCACGGGATCTTTCAGCTCTGGAGGCGTCATGTCGATGAGCCTCTGTCCAAGCTCCGTACTGACCAGAGCCTTGCCGTCCGTCCGGATGTAGTTGTTTCTTTTCAGTTTCTCAATGATATCGGCCCGCGTAGCCTCCGTTCCAATCCCTTCCGTCTCCTTCAATTTCGCTTTTGCGGCGGGATCGGTGATGAAACGATGGATACTTGCCATATCCTTGATAAGCGAGCCTTCCGTGTACTTGGGAGGCGGGCTGGTCTTTTTGACCTGCTGTTCCACCCCGGCGCACGTCACCGGCGCATCTTTTGTCAGTTCCGGCAGAGCCTGTCCGCTGTCTTCGTCCTTTTCCTCGTCGTCGGCCTGTCTGGCCGTCCAGCCCGCGTCAATGACTGTCTGCCCACGGGCAACCCATGTGCCCTGGCAGTCAATCGTGATTTTCTGGGAATTGTACTGATACGGAGGATAGAACTGGAGACAATATGCAGTGGCAATCAGGCCATATATCCAGGCTTCCTTCTCTGAAAGTCCGGAAGGCATGTCTCCCGTGGGGGCAAGGGCGGTGTGCGCCCCCAGCTTGCCGTCATCCCAGGCCGCCGATTTGAGCGTCAGATCGCAGCCCCCGGCCACATCTTCAAGACCGGGAACCTGCTTGAGCATGGACACGATGCGTCCCGCATCCGCCAGTTCGGCGACGGCCATATACTGACAGTCGGTACGCGGATAGGTGGTCAGCTTCTTTTCATAGAGAGCCTGCGCGGTATCCAGCGTTTCCTGTGCGCTCATCCCATACTTCGCATTCGCCATGACCTGAAGCGTGGACAGACAGTGCGGCAGAGGAGGCTGTTTGACTTTCAGCTCCTTTTCGCAGGCGGTGACGACTCCAGACTTGCCCGACGCGGCGTCGGCAATCCCCTTTGCGACGGCCTGCTCCGCGATGCGCCCCTTGTCGTCCAGACCGGACATGTTTTCGTCGGGGACAAAAGCAGCCAGAAAATGCGTATCGCCATGCGTGAAGGTTCCCCTCAACACATAATAAACCTGGCTTTTGTGATCCGCCCGTAGCCTGTCCCTGTTGACGACAAGAGCCAATGTGGGAGTTCTGACTCGTCCAAGGCTCATGATACCGACATAGCCCGCGTCACGGGCTTTCAGCGTCATGGCCCGACTTGCATTGATTCCGACAAGCCAGTCCGCACGCTTTCGGGCAAGCGCGGAGTCGTGGAGAGGTGCATACTTTGTATTGTCTTCGAGGTGCGCCAGCGCGTGAGCAACCGCCTTGTCGTTCAATGCTGTCAGCCAGAGCCTGAGCTTTTTGCCCGTGTAGCCGCACTCCTCAATGACTTCATCCACCAGAAGCTGACCTTCCCTGTCCGGATCTCCCGCATTAACCACGCAGTCGGCCTGACGCAGGAAAGATTTGACGACCTCAAGCTGCTCCTTGACGCCTTTGTCATCCCTGAGAACCAGCAACCATTTTTCCGGAACAATCGGGAGCGTATCGCGCCGCCACTGTCGGTACTGTTCCCCATAAGCTTCCGGCTTAACGTCCTCAAAAAGGTGCCCGAAGCACCATGTTACTATATCGTCTCCACAGTCATAGAAGCCGTCTTTTTTCGGCCCTCCTCCGAGACCCTGCGCTATCACTCCGGCCAGGGAGGGCTTTTCCGCAATGAAAACTCTCATTCGATACATCCTTTCAAATGCTGTTGAATCATATGAAGAACCTGCCTTGCCCCTTCGGAAAGCTCCGTACTGGGAAGACAGTTTGCCAGCCCATAATGTTGAGCAATTTCAATTCGGTCACTGTATTTTCTCACGGCCAGAGTACTCCTTTCCCGTGTCGTATCGAGCGTGAGCGAATAGCATAAAAGCGAGCCTGCCAGACACTCCTCTCGCCACATGTCCCATTTCAGGCAATGCGCCATTTCAATTCCTTCCCGAATCAATGCCGCAGGAGAAACAAGCGGGCGGACAGCGATATGTTCCATGACAGTAAATTCCCGCCCTGCGAAGGGATCTTCCCAGCCCGGAGCGTTTGAAGCTGCCTTCAGCTTCGTCTGCCATTTTTTGTTATCCGCGTGAGTATCCTGTCTGTGCCATGCCTCCGCCCGGCGAACGAGTCCACGCCAGGAAGCATTGGAGGGAGGAACATCAAACGTGAAATGCTGCCAGTCACAGACAAGATTCAAGTCCCTGCGCAGGCGAGAAAATTCACTGTTATCGGGCCTTGAGCGTTTGCCCTTGAGCCTCAGATACTCTCTGCCCACCAGCCGAAGCATGAGGGGAGAAAACTCTCCAAAAAACTCTCCCCTGTTGATGAAATCCATAAACAGATCAATCAACTGTGCCGGGATTTTCGGGCCAATCTGCGCCTGAACAAGATTTTCCATAAATCTTGGAATGTAATTTTTCTGATCGCCATATGCAGCCGCGCTGCCCAACTCGTCGCATATCCGGGAGGCGGCGCTGGGCGGGAGGCGCTGAAACAGTCGGTATGCGCCGGGTGAAGCAAAGGACAAGGAGGTTTTCCGATACGCCCTGAGCGAACGGATCCACCTTTTTGCCGACAGAATATCCTGTTTTCCCCATTCGCTCATGGGCAGGAAGTTTAATGCGGGAAGCATGGAAGGTTTTTCATGGAAAAGCCTCACAACGGCTTCACGAGCGCGGGCAAAACGCATGTAGTCGTCAAGAGTCGCTATTCTGGAGTGTACGGCCAGAAGAACCGCCCGATAAAGCTCACGATCCGCCATATGGTTCCAGAACGTGGCATAGAAGATTTTCAGATGGATGGAAGACCGTTTCATGAGCAGTCTGTATGCCTTGCCCGCAACGGCATCTCTGTAAACAACCGGCCAGGGCAGATCACCGAGCAGACCCCGTTCATAATATGTGATCTTCCCGCGCAGTTTCCTGATTTCCCTGACATTTCGTTTTTCCGTATATTTTTTCAGTTTTCTGGTATTTATCTCGCTCGCCGTATGGAGTTCCTCTATTGGTACGTCAGGAAAATGCCGTGAAAACCCGGCGGCGATATTGGCAAGGTTCAAAGAGGTTTCGACAATGCCTGAAAAAAGATAACCGGAATTACGTTCGTAGTTATAGAGCGGCAGTCCGTATATCGGCCAGTCAAGCCGGGGCGCCCCCAGCGCGGCGGGATTGTCCGATTTCGGCGGAATATCTTCCCATTGCCGGAAATCATCGCTTTTGCGACGCAGTGCCTTATGGACAACCGTTCCCGAAGGATCGGTGATTTTTTCTATCCTCCAGAAGCCGTATATCGTGAGCCGTCGGCAGTTCCCTTCTTCCTCATACATGACACCCTTGAAAAATCCTGTTTCAGTCAGAATGCGTATTGCATTTTCCCTGTATTCGTGAAACTCGGTTGCGTAGTTCATGAATCACCTGGAACCTCAGACAAAATACAAAGTGAAATCGCAATAATAATTGTCTGGAGCCATTTGCAGTTTCATAACCTGTTTTTGTCGATAAATTTTTTCGTCAATATCATGAAAAGAAGTATGTATATATAATTTCAACCTGTCTTGCAGGAGTATTTTCAGGATTTCGCTTCCGTATCTAAGCGACATTCTTGCAAGAAATAACGACAAAAATACAAATCCATAAGGAAGTTGAACAGGTATACTTTCAGCGTGAGGAATGTAATATGAATTTATTTTTGTGATGCACGGAAGAGTAATGGATGAAATCTGATCCTCTTTTTTTCTTGTGATTTGTATTTCGGACAGATAAACATCTCTTTTTATATAAAATCCACACTTAAGTCTGGCGAGTTCCGCATTGATCTCGGACTCAAGCTCCTCACTGTTATCCTTGATGGTAATGGTTATGTCTTTTACCGAATCGCGCCCAAGGTTAACAACCTTGCTGACGACAGAGGGCCTCTTGAAAATATCATCTCTTGCCCTTCCCTCGAAAGAGAAGGGTTTCACGGCAAGATATGGCCTGCTTGCCGTTTTCTCATGGCGCAGCATTTCCCTGACTGTCCGAAAAGTTGCCGCAGAGGAAGCGCAGGCGGCGCAGGAGGCCAGCAGCGCGGCCATGTTCATCACTTCGAAAGGCGTTATCATGAGTTCCTTCCTTCAGATCAAGTCAGCGATATCGCCCGGTTCAAAGGGACGATAGTTGAAATGCTGTATTCCATCCCCGAACTGCCTCATATCCTCCGGGGTTTCCTGGGCATCGGAAAACTGCCCTTCTTCACGGGGACGGGGAGGACAGATGAACAGTTCCGCCAGCCCTGTTTTGGGATTGGGAAGAGGGAGAGCGGAAAGGCGAACACGGAGATTGCCGTTTTTTGTTTCAAAGGCGACGCCGATCCTGATCCACTCACTTTTAATCTGTTTCTGGTGTTCATATTCGCGGATGGTGAAAACATCGAAACGCCGGGGAGAAGTTTCTTCATTGCTCATGACCGACTCCTGATATATTGAAGGTTCAGAGTAAGGTTATTCATCAACCCATTTTCCGCCTTTCATCTTTTCGCCGACATATTTGACGCCGATTTTCCATGTGTACTCATGCTCACTGTAGGTGACGCAATAGTTGGGGAGTTTATCGTCAATGACGGTAATGGTTTCGTAATGACAGGGATCATAATCCTTGCTGTACCAATAGCGTTTGCTTTCATCGCAGACCTTGATTCGGACTTGCCGTGCCAGAGTCCTGTTCAGGTAGGCCGCGTCGCAGCGACCGGCTCCATTGACGATGGCTTCCACCAGGGACGGCATTCCCGGATCATTCGAGACCGGGCAGAGACGCAGAAAATCCCGGCGGGCATTGAGCGTGTCTTTCCATTTTTTCCGGGTGATGCTGAAGTACCTGTTGAGAGAGGGGGAACACTCGCCCGGTCGAATACCCGACGAAAGACACAGAAGAGCTTCACAGGCATACCTTGTGTCGCCCGTCAGCTCATTCGCCGCCAGGCCGGAGGAGGGAAACAGAAGGACGCCGGAAAGAAGAAGGGGGAGAATATGTGAAACCATAATGCCTCCTATTGTCCCATCATGCGGTACGGCCCGGAAAACACCATGTCTTTTGTGACCATGACGTTAAACCGGTATCCGGGACGGATTTCGATTGTGGGAGAAACGTTGATGCTTTTGCGGAGCATTTCCGCCATTGCGGAACCGAGATTCTGGCCGAGGGCTTCCGAAAGCGCGTCGGGTGCTCTCTGCCTGTCGGAGTCGTAATCTCCGGTGTCCTGACTGAGTGAAACCCCGGCGACGACCCCGGAAAGCAGGACGGAGGAGCCGAAAATCCGCCAGAAATGCGTATTGACGCGATCCTCAAACCCGGACTTGCCCGTGCTGTCAGCGCCGGGCATGGCCTGAATGTCCAGAGTTCGCCCGTCCGGAAAGAGCAGACGCTGCCATGCCATGAGTACGCGGCGCTGCCCGTAGGCGATCTGGTTGTCATACGTCCCGACAAGTCGTGTGCCCTGCGGGATGAGCAGATGACGCCCCGTAGGCGAGTCATAGACATTCGTGCTGACCTGAGCCATGACCTGTCCGGGCAGATCGGAGACGATCCCGGAAATCATGATCGCCGGAATGACAGCCCCCGCCTGAACGGTATACGGCTCCGGAAGCCCCACCTGACTGTCCAGTTTCCATATATTGGATCGGGCAAAGCGGGAGGGATCGCCCGTCTGTCCCTGGCCGTCCATCAGATCCACGGTTGACGGCATTTCCGTTCCCATGTCCATACCTTGCAGGGCGGCCATACGCGCCTGATACACGGCGCCTGGATCCCCGGCCATTTCCAGTTCCCGCTGAGTATCGCGCAGACGGGCGCGGGTATCTTCAAGACTGGAGGAAGGCCGGATATCCGTCTGGACGGAAGTTGGGCTTTTCAGCGCGGCTTCAAACGCCGCAAAACGCAGGGAGTCAAAACGTTCCTGATAGATCGCCCACTGATTGACCGGCATGTCCGGCCCGGACTCGGAGCCGATCGGCGGAAGCGAAAGATCCGTCTGATTTTGATCTTGTCCCTGTCCCTGCGGATCTTCAGCAGGATCGGGTTCCGGATCCGTCGGAGCTGCTTCCTTTCCGCTCTGGCCGGAAGGGATGATCCTGTCCCGATACTGAGCCGTCAGTTCGGAGGCAAGCTTCATGGAGCTGTTCGCGGTCTGCGGGGAAGGCACGGCGGGAGCCTGTTGCTCCTGATTTGACCGCTGGACGCCGACACTGACAACAACAAGGAGGAAAACGAGGAGTACTCCTCCTATTATATACAGCGGGAAATTATTCGCTCTGCGGTTTCCCACCGTCCCCGGTATGGTGGAGGGATTGTTCATTTGAGTCGGCTTTTCCGGATCTGGAGTTTTTTTCCAGAATGCAAACATTACAGCCCCCGAGTGATCGTGACCCTGCGCTGTTTGGAACCGACGCCAGCTATCAGCATGGCTTCATCAAAAAGGGAGTCCACAATATACCGGTCTCCCTGAAGCCGATAATTGACCATGACTTCTTCCCCTCCGTTGAGGACAAGGAGTGTGGGGGCTTCCTTCTGCCGCATGTCGCGGGGCATCTGGATAATGGTACGGGTTCCGTCGTTATAGACGCGCAGGGGTTTCATGCCGTCGCCGCTGATGCGGTAATCAAAATCAAGTTCCCCGACGTATTCGCCGCTTTCCGGCATGGTTCCCGTTTCCCGCTCTTCCTTCTGGCGTTCAATCTGCCTTTCCCAGCGGGCCATGACGGCATCGGGATAGATGAAGGCAACGCGGGGCATGTACTGCGAGCGGTGGGATTTCAGACGAAGATGATACGTCCGGCGGTTTGTCGTGACCATGAGCGAGGTTTCCAACCCCGCGTCGTGAGGTTTGATCACAAGATGCTGGATCTGCGAGGATCCGCTTCCTGTAATCGCCGGTTCCACCGACCAGCGCACCTGATCGCCCAGATGCAGGGAATTGACGATTTCGCCCGGTTCCAGTTCCACGTCCGTGACCTGGAATACTCCGCAGACTATGGAGGGCTGCTGTGCGCCGAAAAGAAAACGCACGGAACCGTCCGGCCCCTGAACGGGTTTCAGCGTGGTGGTATTGCCGGACTGCCATTTCCGGGCAAGAGCCAGAGCTTCCTGTTCCTGTTTGGTCAAGGGAGGATTGGCCCCCTGCCCGAAGAAGGCATCTTCCAGAGTCAGAGGCGGCAGCTCATTGTCAGCGGCAAAAGCGGTAACGCCGAAGAAATGAGAAAGAAAGACAAGCGAAAGGAGAGCTTTTTTCATTGCTGTTCCTGTAAGATTTTGCGGTATTGGCGGTTTATGGCGACTATGTAACGTTTCTGCCTTGCGGGGGTCGGGGAGTGGTACGCCCCCACGGCTTTCCATGTGAGGCCATGCTCCTTGATCGAATGGGCCAGTATCCAGACGCCGAGCCACACATTGTTCACCGGTTCAATGGCCGTTGAAGGGCTGATTTTCAGCCTGCGCAGCCATTGCACGTTCACCTGCATGAATCCGACATCATAGGATTTCCCTTTTCCTTTGCTTTCCAGAAGTGCCAGGGCGGCTTTCTTGCTGTCCGGAGAGTAGCTTTTGCCCGCGATATTGACGGCCCAGGGCTTTTCCCCGCTCTCATGCCTGGCAATAGCTTGGGCGAGCGAAACGGGGACACCATATTTCGCGCACGGAACTTCCAGCAGGGCGCGAAGATCCTTTTCCGCCCATGCCTGCATGGGAAACAACGCCAGAAAGAAAAAACTAAGGAGTTTCAGCATGATCAGTCCTTGCGCAAATTGCCAGAGCCATAACCTTGCCGTAATCCGCATCAGGGTATACCCAGCCCTTGCCGTCCCCTTTCAGGACGCGAAGATGGACGCGCCACTGCGTGTCGCTTTCGGAGGTCGCCCACGCCTGAACGGCGGCAAGAGGAGGGGATATTTCGTTTGCGCTCAGGATCGAGGGCGCGACAAAAATCTGAGCGTCGGTATCGGTTCCCGGAGGACAGACCGGCTTGTCTATCAGATCTCCGTTGGCTACCAGCACGGCGTCGGAAAGCAGACGGGAATTGCCGGTATCCGCCACAGCCTGAGCTTCCCCGTCCCGGCAGACATACAGCCCCCGTTCCGGATCAAGGAAGACTCTGCCTTCCTGCTCATCCCCGCATTCCCCCATGTCTTCCCAGGCATGAGAAGCAAATTGTAGCTGCTGAACGTCGGCAATCGCATGATCCCGCATGTCCAGCGTTGTGAACATGGCGTTGAGATCGGGGTGCCCGGGCACGGCGACGCGGTACAGGAAATCCTGCTCCATGCTGCCGGTATCAAAAGTCGCCCTGGCCCCAAGATGCCCGGCTCCGGGAGACGGGATTCCCAGATCGGCAAGTGAAATCCTCCATCCGCCAAAGGAGCCGACCAGCATTCCCGCCGATTGTCCGGGCATGGCTGACGAAGGGATAAAGCCGCCCGAGCCGCCCATCATGGCGGCGGCTCCGGGGATCCAGTTTGTGATGAAGTTTCTGCCCGCCGCACTGCCGCCCAGCGTCAGCGTGACGGCTTCCAGCGTCCCGGCTTCCGGCTGACGGACATAGGCGGCATATTCCTGTCCCCAGGGATTGCGCAGTCCGAAACCGTCCGGCAAAAGCCCGTCGTTCACCAGCATGTCGATGGTGACGGTGGGGCCTCCCGTGGCCGTGGCCTGAGTCAGCAGATCGTTGTAGTTGTTCCGCACATACTCGGACACAGCCGCGTTGACTTCCAGCAGATGCCGTGCGGCCGCCCGCTGTCGCTGTATCTGAAGGCCGTGATTCAGCCAGTTGATCAGCAGCGGCAGCAGGATGGCGAGAATGACGAGCATCCCCACCGTACCGACCATGGCCGCCGATCCCCGTTGTTTCGGGTTTGGAACAAATTTGCGCATGATCACTCCAAAGAAAAAAGGCTCACGATGCAGCCGTCCGGGATGAACTGCGGGAGCGTTACGTTCCGTCCCTCATGGCGCGGACGGAGGATTCCCTGTTCCGAACGTCCCAGCGTCCAGGAATTGAGAAGGAGATCCCGGACGGCCTGAACTTCCGCCCATGAGGCCGATCCCCAGACGTACAGACGGTTCTCCGAGATACGCGCCTGCCAGGGACGCAGAAGTTCATAGCCTTCCGGAAGAACCAGAAGCGCGGAATCCACAATGCCGTCATGCCTGTCCTGATCGTTCAGGACATGCGACATCACGGACTGGCGGAACTGGACAAAGTTCAGCGCGACGCTCAGTTCCCGTCTCTGTTCAGACTCTTTTTCAATGCGCGGCCCGGCGATCAGGGCCAGGATACCGAGCATGAGAAACAGTACGGCCATGATTTTCATGTCAGTCTCCGGCCCGTGTCAGCCATTCGGGGTAGGCGACACGGTTTTTCTGCTGCTTGATATCGTCTGCCAGAGCCTTGAGCGTCCCTTCGCGGATTTTGCGGCGTATGGTGTCGCCTTCTTCCGTGAAGGGGCAGAGCAGAAAATCCGGTACGCGGAGGACATGCCCCTTTTCCGTCGGATGCAGATCCTGATGGATGACGCACAGCAGACAGTTGGCAAGTCTGTCCCCGGCGGATTCCCCGTCCAGCTCCCTGGCGCCGCGCAGAAAGGCACTGAGAGCCGTCAGCAGATCGAGACCAAACACTGTCGCAATGACCACTTGCCTGTTTGACCCCTGCGCGATGCGCAGCGTTTCCACTGCGGCGTATTTTGTGCGGATCTCCCCGATCAGGATTACGTTCGGGGAACCGTATCTGTGGGCATAGACAATCTCTCTGGACAGCTCCCGTTCGGAGCTGATCTCTGTCTGCGAGCAGAACCCGTAGGTTCCCCAGCGTCCCTCAAGCGGGAGTTCGGCGGGACATTCCAGCGTCAGGCCGTAGCCTCCGTGGCGGGCAAGCCTGCCCGCCGCCAGAGACGAGGCCGTTGTCGTCTTGCCGCAGCACTGAGCGCCGGAGATGAGTACCAGTCCCTGCATGGTGGGAGGATCCATGAGCCATGTGAGCAGATACTCCGGCAGCCCGAGGCTTTCCATGGAGGGTACCGCTGCGGGCAGACGCCGCAGGAAATAGGACAGTTTCCCATTCACGTTCTGCGCGACGGCCACCCGGTAATGAATCCCCTCATGCTCAATCCGTATGGAACGGCTACGGACATCCGAAGCAAGCTCAAAGCTCTCGGGAGGCAATGTTCCGTCATCCACAGGCCCCAGAGGATCAATCCTTTTCCGCATGAACTCTCCGGGAAGTCTCTGCGCAAGCACGGCCAGCTCTTCCCGGCAGTCATCCGGCACGGCGATCAGCTTCTGTCCTTCTCCGGGGCAGCCTTTCAGGTAACTGGCTTCTGGAAACAGCAGCAGATCGGAAAATTCGTGTGCGGCAAGCGACATGGGAATCACCTTGTTGTGTAGACGATGGTGTTGCTGTCGCTGTTGCATGCGTTGGTCGCGCCGGCAACATCGCCGGATTCCATTTCCGAGGCGTTGATCGTGACGCTAATCCAGGCTTCCGGCTGGAATGTCGCCATGCTCACACATTCCTTGCGGGGGACATCCGTCAGCGTGATGCTGAACGCCGAACCGTTGTCCACCGGGGCAAACGTGATATCTCCGCCCCAGGGATTGGAGATCACGCCGCCCTTGGTCAGCGTTGTGGGCACGATATCGTTGTTCAGCAGCAGATCGTTGTCCAGATCGGCATAGGAGGAGGCACCTGAAAACAGGTTCTGAACCTTGATCTGCATCATGATCAGATTGGACTGCACATCGCTCAATCTTCCGGTGGAAAAGCCGTCAGACACCCAGTAGATTACGCTTCCGAGCAGCAGAATACCGATAAAAATACTTCCGAGCGTGCTGAGAATATCCCGCATGTCAAATGCCTCCAAAAGAAGATGTGAGTTCCCGCTGCATGGCGTTCATGGCAATGACCACCGCCGATATCAGCAGAATGATGAGTATTGTGCAGGCGACGTTGATGACCATCGCCTGTTCTTCCACAGTTTCCACGCCGTCCTTCAGCCAGTCCTTCGACATTCCGTACAGGTGTTCGTCGAACTCCGGCAGCGTGGCGTACACCAGCAGATCGTCGATGAGTTCATTGTCCGGGAAACCGAATCCGGACAGCCTCATACATTCGCCGAGGTTTTTCCCCGTGTCGTAGATCTCGCTGATCGCCGTCACCCTTTCTCTCAGCCAGGGGGAAAGCCTGCCCGAAAGCATGGAATCCAGAATATCCCGGATCGGCATCCCCGCCCGCATGAACGTGGCGACGCTGAACATCCAGACCGAGCCGACGATCAGCCGGTAAATGGAAAAGGGCGGAATCTGATCCAGTCTGGCCCTCAGTCTGCCCGTCCAGCGCGGAAAGCTGAAAAACAGCGCGAAAGGGGACAACGCCAGAAGGGAAATGGTGACGGCCCCCCAGGGGGACGCGATGAAGTTGCTGATAATATAGATGGTTCTGGCCGACCCCTGCCATTTTTCAGGATCCGTGAGCAGGGAAAACTCCGGGATCATATAGAGCGCGATGACCACCAGAAGCAGCAGCGTGAGGAAAAACAGCAGCAGCGGCATGGCAGTGGCCCGGATGACGGCGCGACGCAGCCTCTGTACGGCGTCGATGATCTCTGTCGCCATGACGAAGCCTTCCGGCAGATTCCCGGCTTTCTGCCCGCTGGAGACGAGCAGCACCTCATTGACCGGAGCAAAGGGTTCCAGAGCGATCCGCAGGGGATGGCCGCTGTCTATGGCGGCGTAAATCGCCGAGAATACCCTGCCCACGGGTTTTGCCGCCGACCTGTCGCGCTGGAGGCGCAGAGCCTGATCCAGCGGCATACCATGCCGGATCTGCGCGGCCAGACGCTTCCAAATCCGACGGCGGACGGATGCCCGGAACGACCACCTGTCAAGCCATTGAAAGAAAGTCTTCATACTTTCTCCACAAGAAGGTTGGACGCGACATCATGATCCAGGTTGACGCCGAGTCTGATCTCCGCAAGATACGGGTCAACTTCCCCGTCTTCTATGAGTTTCAGGGCATGGGCGACGTGCGTTATGCCGTGCTGCTCCTCTTTCCAGTACCTGTAGGCGGAAGTATGCTGATCTTCCCGCAGGTAATGCAGCAGCGTGGCGTCAAGATCTATGACTTCCGCAGCGACGCTTTGCCCCTTAAGTCCCCGATGCGAGCATTCCGGGCAGCCTTCGCCCCGCACATGGATCTTGCCGGGATCCACAAGCCGGGTAGCCCGCTGGATGGTAGCCATTGGCAGGCTGATTCTTGCTTCCTTTTCCGACAGATCCACGAGGCGGACTTTACAGTGCGGGCAGAGCCGGGGCAGAAGACGCTGATAGCTGAGCCCGCTGAGAACGTTGGGATTGCACAGCGAACGGCGTTCTATGCCCAGTTCCGTGAAACGCGGGATGATTGCCAGTGCGTTGCTGGCATGGATGGTTGTCCATATCCCGTGCCCGGTCAGCGCGGCGTTGATCGCCGCCTGCGCTGCGGAACGGTAGCGGATTTCCCCAATCATGCCGGTGTCCATATCCGAGCGCATGGCCCCGGCAATGGCGGCGGTATAGGCCGCGTCCCGTTCTTCATCCGAATCCAGTTCCCGGCTGGATACCATGATCTGCTTGACCCCGCGCAGAGGGTATTCCGGCGGATCTTCAATGGACATGTGGTTGCGCTGCGGCCACTGTTCCGCCATTGCTTCCAGAGCGTGAGAAAGCAGTGTCGTCTTGCCGTGGCCGGTAGGCCCGCTGATGACCACCAGACCGGAGCGTTCGCTCAGTCTCTCAAAGATTTTGCGCTGTTCCGGAAGGAAACCGAGCGCGGTCAGACGGGAATCCAGAGTTCCCGTCGCATGAGTGGCGTCATACAGCAGGCGCAGCGCCATGAACGTGCCCTGGCCGTCTTTCGCCGCCGCACTCTGGATCGGCTCCGTATGGATACGGACGGAAAAGACGCCTTCCGGCAGAAAGTCCCGGTTGGCGATGCGCCCGTCCTGCCGTTTGGACGGCGTATAGGACGATCCCGTCTGCGTCCCCATCGTCTGATACAGCACGCTGGCGACGCGGGCGGCAAACTCGCCGGGCAGGGAACGCTCGTATGCCTGCAACATGCCGAGACAGCGGAAATCAATCTGGGCATAGTGCCCGTGATTGGTGATGTGGATATCCGAAGCCTCCATTTCGTAGGCCCGGATGAGCAACTTCAGCGCGAAGTCCTTGACCTCGTTGTCCCCGACATCCTCAATGCGCATCCTGGTCGCATGGCCGTAGTTTTTGTCAAACTCCACAGGCGTATGCCATTCCCAGTGCAGGACGTTTTGCAGGCGCAGACGGGATCGCAGTCTGGAAAGCGCGTCGTCCAGCGCCATGTTGCCGCGCAGCTCATTGGAAATGTGCAGCACGCCCTCGCTTAACGCGACGCGCCCGCGCACTTCCTTCGGCAAATCCGAAAAATCAAGATTCTGATGTTCCATAGTGTTGAACCTTTTGTGTTCCCGGGGGCTTCTCGCCCCCAGTCCCCCCGGCAGGGGAATGATTCCCCTGCACCCTCATTATTCAAAAAAGAGCTGTTCCGTGCCGTTGCCGCCTTGCAGCACAACGCTGTCCCGCGTAATGCGCGTGATTTTTCCGGCGGAACAGCGATCCCCCGTCCTGAATGTGGCGATCGCCCCGCGATCTCTCAGCGTCGCCGTCAGCTTCCCGTCCACGCCCTGAATCGAAACAACCGTCGGTTTCGGCTCAAACACCGGCATGACGGGCGCAACGGCCTGTTCCTGTTTGGCGTGAATGTCCGCCCCCGCAGGGGGCAGAGCTTCTTTTCCCGGAAGCTCCGCAAGCTTCTTCCTCAGCAATCCTTCTTCAATCTCCGCATGAAGTCTGGTGAGTTCTTCCAGGTTTCCGGCCACGGGAAGCTGCGGCAGGACGGGCTGGTTTGCGGGCTTGTTCCGCACGGCATGCGTGGGCTGAACGGATGCCCTGTCTCTGGAAGCCATTCCGGAGGGCTGTGCGCCGGATTTTGCCGGGAGCTGCGGCACGGGCATTTCCCTTGAGGGCAGAAGCGAGGCCAGCCTCTCTCCCAGAGGCCCAAAGACCACGACAACCCCGGTGAAAACGACAAGTACGCACCATATGGCGATTTTCGCCAGTTTAGAGTTTACTGGAAGCCGCATACACATCTCCTCTCATTGTCCATCCCTCGGAGGACGAAAACTCGATTTCCCGCAGGATCAGGCCGGGAAGGGACAAGGCCCCGCCCAGCGAATCATCCAGAAACAGGGAAGCGGGAATGCTTTTCAGTTCCCATTTGCCCTTTTGCCACGGTGCAATCACCGTGATTTTCTCAACGATTTTCTGTTCGGGTTTGTCGAACTGGAAATTGTTCAGCACCGCGCCCATGTTCTGTGTGAGCTGGTACAGGCGTCCCCGGATTTCGTTTTGAGAAAGAAGCAGCGTATGCGCTTCCCCTTCGCGGGAAGAGAAGGACGCCCTCTGCCGGATACTGGAAACGGCTTTTGTGGTTGACTCCAGAGAAGCATGAGGAGGAAGCCGCAGAAAGTCGGCTCCGGGCTGGAAACGCCATTCCACCGTGAGCATGGAGGCGGAACATACGGCGCGATCCAGCTTCCACCCGGAAGCGGCGGTCGGAAGTTCCAGCAGCTTTTCTCCGCAGAAGGCGGCAAGTTCCGTGACTGGCGGCGATGTGCGCCAGGGCTGGACAAACTGCTCTTCCGGATGCGCTTCCATGTAGTCCCTGCGCTGCTGTTCCATCTGGCGGGAAAGCGTCAGGCTGATCTGCCTTCGCTGTTCTTCCATGTGCCGGATATA
>CALUUZ010000011.1 GCA_944324075.1 Candidatus Mailhella excrementigallinarum | reverse complement strand
CCCCCTCGCCCTCCTCTGCATGATCTTCATGATCAAAATCATGCACATCGTTATTGCTCCACTCATGGGGTAGAGCGTTCCGCTCTCGAAATGCCCTGCGGAGTCGGGCAGGGCGGGACTTCACCGCGAAGCCCCCTCCTCCGGAGTCGCCGCAGTTCACCCGAGGCGTCAAGCTCCGGTGGAGGAATAAAACCTGCGGGCCGGAACACAGGAGCTGGCCGACGGATATTTTCAAATGCAAAACGCTCCAGATTGGCAAACGAAAAACCGGAAGGCACAGAAAACTGTCCCGATTCTTCCGGCTGCCGCGGGCACCCGCCGGCCCCCGCACTTCCGGTGGCCGGCCCTTGAGAGGCAGCAATTCAACATATTGAAATTATTATATATATCCATAACAACTCATTTGTTTCATTCACAAAATAGTTTCACGCTCAATTTATAATGGCGTTTACTTTGATTATACGCCAAATATCACAAATCTTCTTTTTGCGACCTTTTCAAGGCCGGAAAGCCGAGGTTTTATGGATAAACCACCGCCTTACCTCTTCTCTCTGCCTTCGCCCTGCCGGAAGCTCTCTCCCGCAGCGGACGTCATTCGAAGCCCCCGGTCAGCGAACCATATAACGCATGAGACGGTGTACCACCCGCAGACTCTCGGCGTTCAGTCCATCCAGCAATGTCACGATATCCGCCCGCAGGCTTTCCTCAGACTGGTGCTGACTGAAATCAAGAAGTTCGTGGGAGCGCACCTTCAGTGCTCCGGCAATACGCTCCAGCGTCTCAAACTTCGGGTTGCCGTGACCGTTCTCCATGCGGCTGAGCTGGCTGAGGTCAATCCCCGCGCATTCGGCCAGTTTTTCCTGGGTCATGCCCTGCTTCATCCGCAGCTCCCGGATACGCCGTCCAAACAGTACCGCTTCTCTTTCCATACGCTTTGCCCCTTGCTTCGACTCTAGGCAAAGTTTTTAGAAAATTAATGGCTTACAGCCCAAATTATCATAGCCCATATGGCTTTTACTCCATATAAAACGTGTATTCTTTGTTCACACCCCAATTATTAAACAGGAGAATTCCTCCATGGACTTGCCAGGCAACCCAATTCCACGCGTCATCCGACGTCTGCTGTTCGTTCTCGCCCCACGCCATACTGCTCCTGCATGCCGGAGTATCGAGCGATTCAAGCGGGAACAGCCCGAGCTCATGACTTTTCTTCTCCAGGAATACCCGAAGCTGGCGAACGCGCCTGACCCCTGTTTTGAACGCGCGCTGGAACGACTTAAGGAAGCGTGTTCCTGCTTCAGTCTCGTTCAACTGGCGGATTTCATGGCCTGTCCGCAGGACGAGGCACGCAGGATTCTTGCCGGCAGGCGCCTTCCCTCCGCATGGCTGCTGTTTGCCGCGTTCACGCGCGGAGCAAACCCCTTCTGGGTGCTTTCCGGCAAGGGAACGCCTCTTCTCAACTGGAACTATCGCGCGGCGCGCGGCGCGCTTGACGCTCTGGAAGAACGCCCCCTGCTCACCCGCATGCTGAAGCGCACCGCGCAATGGGCGTCCCGCTGACGCCATGCTGAGGGATGTCGCAGGAATAAGCCCCCCGACCTCCGACAGCCCGGCGGACTGCATCCGTCGGGTTCGACAAAAGCGGAACTCCCACTCCCGCAACATGGCAGCCCCCACTCCATCTTACAGACGGTGACGGTGAAGGTCGTTTCTCCAGCCCTGCTCACGCCCGCGCCTCCGCGTTCAGGGGCTGAGCCTGCGCCATGCTGCAACGCCTCCGGAATGCCCGGCGTTGCGCTCCGGACGGATTTTTCCTAACATGGCCTGAAACTTCACAAACGGGAGGCTTCATGCGTCGCCTTGTCCCCACCATGCTGCTCGGTCTGACCCTCGCCCTCACGGGAGGCTGCGCCGATCTTGAATTCAGCAATCCCTTCTCCAGCACATCCGACGTCAATGACGTCTACTACAGCAAATTTCCGGATATTCCCATTCCCTCCGACATGAAGAGCGACATCGGAGAAACGCTGGTGTCCTCCACGCCCAACGCCGTCAAGGTCGGGCTGGAAACCTTCTCGGGCCGGGTGGAATCCTCTTCGCTGGCCTCCGCCATGACGCACAACATGACCCCGCAGGGCTGGGTGCTGCGCGGGCAGGTCACGGGCAAGCGCACCATGCAGCTTTTCGAGAAGGACGGCCGTTTCGCCGCCATCTATCTTTATGATGGCATGATGAACACCACCATGGAAGTGTGGGTGCTGTACCAGCTTGAAGGCTCCTCCACCGCCCCGGCTTTCAGCATCGGCGCGCCCGGCGCGGCTCCCGGCTCCACGGGGAATGCCTCCTCCCCCGTATGGGACGACAGCTTCACGCCCGCCTCTTCCGCCACGGAAGTATGGGAAGGACAGTCCACATCCAGATAACACTCCCGCATGGTTGTGTCTTCCGCGTGCCGCATACGGATGACACGCCGAAAGAAGCCCGTTTTCAGGGGATTGCGCCCGCTCTGGGGATGAGGGAGCGCCGCGCGGAAGTTTCGTTGCACTCGACGCCGCAGGCTCTTTCGTGGTGAAAGAGCCTGCGGGGCAAAACAGCCGGAAGGAAAGCATGGAAGCCCATCTGCGTTTTCGCGCCTTTACGGGCAAGCGTCTGCATCTTGGCGTCTGCGGTTCGGTTGCGGCTTTCCGAACAGCGGAACTGGTGCGCCGCTGGCAGGAAGTCGGGCTGGGGGTCGGAGTCACGCTGACCAGAGCGGCCCGCAACTTCATCACGCCTCTGACCTTTGAATCCCTGGGAGCGGCTCCCGTCTACGGCGACATGTTCAGCGGCGAAGCCCCCTTTGAACATCTTGAGCCGGGGCAGACCGCGCATGCGCTCATTCTCGCCCCGGCTTCAGCCGACATGCTGGCCCGGATCGCCTCGGGGCGTGCGGACGACATGCTCTCTGCCCAGGTGCTGGCCTTTGACGGCCCTGTGGTGGCGGCTCCGGCCATGAACCCCCGCATGTGGCAAAACCCTGCCACACAGGCCAATGTGGACATTCTGCGGGATCGCGGCGTATTCTTCGCAGGGCCTGAAAAAGGCAGAATGGCCTGCAATGACGAAGGCCCCGGCCGTCTGGCGGAACTGCGCGCCATCTGGCTGGCCGCGCTCAAGGCGCTGACCCCGCAGGACATGGAAGGAAAAAGGGTGCTGGTCACCCTGGGCCCCACCCGCGAGCAATGGGATGCTGTGCGCTTCTGGACCAACGCTTCCACCGGAACCATGGGCGCATCTCTGGCCGTGGGCGCATGGCTGCGCGGAGCGGAGGTTCATGCCGTTTGCGGCCCTGTGGATCTGTGGCTGCCCGGCGCGTCGCTCGGGGAGGACTTTCACCGACACGACGTTCGCGGCGCAAAAGACATGTTTGAGGCCGCGCGCGACCTCTGGCCGGATATGGATATCGGCATCTTCACCGCCGCCGTGGCTGATTACAGCCCCGAACCCCACGGACGCGGCAAATTCAAGAAAGAACAGGCCGCGCAGGGCTTTTCGCTGCGTTTTCTGCCAAACATCGATATTCTGCGGACACTGGCCGGGGAACGGCGCGACGACCAGAAAATCGTGGGATTCGCCGCGGAAAGTGCGGAAAATGCCGACGCACTGGCCCATCTGGTGCGGCGCAAGCTGATTTCCAAGGGAGCCGATCTGATTGTGGGCAACCAGATTTCCGACGGCTTCGGCACGGCCACCAACCGGGTTTTTGCGGCGGATGCCCGCGGGCGCGAGGAACACTGGCCTGTTCAGCCCAAGCCGGATATCGCCTGGAACATTCTCAACTGGCTGCAGAGCCTCTGATCATGCCGCATCCTCTGGCTCTTTCTCCCTCGCTGCGGGCCTGGACCCGCCTCGGACTGGACGCGCTGCTGCTGGACAGCCCCCGGCGGGTTGAAGAACTGCGTCTGCGTGCCGACAGCGCGGCGCAGTCCTCCTCCGCCCCCGGTTCCCGGCCCTCCGTCCGCCCCCCCGAACGCCATGCTTCACCGCATTCCGTTCCTTCCGGGAAAGCTGCGTGCGCCACATCCCGTCCCCGCGCGGCACAGCCCGACAGACCGGCGCCCCTCGCCGTCGAAACGGTACGCCCTGCCGCCGGGCCGATCCATACGGGAAAAAGCCGAATTCTTCCCCTCAGTGCATGGCCCGCGGCCTGGAAAGCCCTCCGCGATCGCCGCCCGCTCCCTCCCCGCCCTCTGGTCTGCTGGACCTACGGAGGATTGGGAGCGGATCTTGCCGGCACGCCGGACCCGCAGAGGAGGGAGCTGGTAGCCCGGATGATCAGGGGACTCAATCACCCCGGCGGCACGCATGTATTCTGGCCTTTCGATCTGCCCGGAGAGAACAACCCGGACGGGCCGGAAGCGCCTTCCCTGTTCTGGTCGGGCGAAGCCCTGCTGCGCACGCGCGCTCTGCTGATCCTGGGTTCCGACGCGCGCGACGCCCTCGGCCTGCCCAGGATAGGCCCCTACTGCCAGACCATGGTGAGGGGACGTCTGTTTATCCAGCTTCCCCAGCCCCGCAGTCTGGCCGAGAAGCCCGAGGCATTCGGACAGGCCATGGCCTTTCTGGCCGGCCTTCTGCGTTTCTGCAGCACGGCCCGGCACTGACGCCTTCTTCCTTGCTCCCCCCGCGTGAAGCCGGTACAAGGGAAAGAACTTCCGTCTGTGAGGTTTTCATGACGCCCGATTCCCATCTTCTTTCCCACGCTCTCCAGCTTGTTCAGCAAAGCCTGCACGACTGCCTGCAGGACGATCCCATCCTGCTCTGGCAGCTCGATCCCGTCCGCAACAAGCTCAGATTCTTCAGCGAGCCTGTGTTCAGGACTCTCGGCCTCAATGTGCCGCTTCTGTTCCAGAACGGCGACTATCTTGACCGTACCGTGCTGGAAGAAGACCGCGAGGCCCTGCGTGACGCTCTGGACAAGATGAAAATGCAGAAACACACGGGGATCTTCTTCCGGATACGCGACGAGGACGGCTGCCCGCGCTGGCTGATCATGCTCGGCATGCCCGCGCCGGAAACGCCTTTTTCCTACATCGGCGCCATCGGCAGATGTACCAGAATGCTCCGCCGCGTCACGGGAGAACATCACGGCATGCCGCCCGAAAGCATTGACTGGCTGTCCTCCCCGGCCATGCTCGTCTCCTTCTCCACCTGGAAAATCATCAGCGCCAACCGCAGCGCGCGGGATCTGTGCGGCCAGGGTGAAAATGTCCCTCTGGAGGATGTGTTCGCCATCTCGGAAGATCTCAAAGCTGCCATCTATGAGGGCCTGACCTTTTCCCGCCGCTGGCAGGGCGTGCTGCGGGTGCGGAAGCCCGGCGGAAGCGTTCTGCCCTGTTCGGTCATGATGCGTCCGCTGTCACAGGACGGACAGCACTGCCTGTGGATACGCCTTACGCCCCTGCTGGCCGTCGACCCGACAATTCCCGATGTCCGCGAGGAAACGCCTCTGCCCGATCTCTCCGCCGCTTCCGGAGAACGGGAACTGCTGCGTCTGGTTCTGCGGAACCCGCAGATTCTGCCTGCGGCAGAGGGCATCATTCTCTCCCGCATCTTCCCCGACGAAAACCGGGTCAGCGTCACATGCGAAGGGACCATGTTCACGAACAACATGGAACACGTCGATTTCCCCTATATCGGTTCCATTGCGGAAAACATCGTACGCTTCAGCCTTGATTCGCTGACCGTGGACGAAACCTCACGCAGTATCCGCCCCATTGACTGGGCGCTGTTCATTCCCCAGGGAGTGCGTTCCTATTATGCGGAACCATGGTTTGGACAGAACGGCATCCGTCTCGTGCTTATCTTCTGTTCTCCCCGTGGCGGAGCCTTCTCCGATGTCCGGGGGGCATCTCTGCACAGGCTGGTCGACGCCTTCGCGCGCCGTCTGAACGAACTGGATACGCACCGCACCTTGCGGAATATCCTGTAGAACATTCTGCGACTGAAACCATCTTTCACCCGGACACACTGTTCCGGCGCAGACCGGCTTCAGGAGCATGCACAGCCGATGCTCCAGCCTGCACATCCCACGCGCGCCAGAGCTGTGCCGCCGCGAGCAGCTTGCGGGGACAAGGGGGCGGCGCGGCGGAGCCTCGCCCCGCTCGGCTTCGCGAGCAGTTTTTTAAAGTTAACCTGCTCCACCCAGCGGACTTCATATCTGAAGCCGGAACATTACGCCGGCCATGAACAGCTCCGACGCAGGCCGGGACGGCATACGGCGAGTTCCGCAGCAGGGATTCTCGCGGCTCTTGCGGAACCATGCATCCTCGCACCATCAGCGGCCGCCAGGCAAATTTTCAGCAAACTCCGCAACAGGGCATCCCTGTTACTGTCTTTGGCAAAGTCTCCTTCTTTAAAAACAGGCATCCTCTGAATCGAGGAGGCTCCGCTCTTTCACAATCTGTATTTATGTTTCTCCTGTCTGGTTCAACCAGATATCTTTTTTTCGACCTTTTTACTGGTCCAACCAGCATTTTTCCTCAAAACATCTTGTCGAATATCATGTTAACGGTGTAGCATAAAACCAAAAGAATATTTTTATCATGACTTCAACATTGGTTGAACCAGATGACAGGCCCTACCAGCATACATGCCATCATTCCCCAGTTGCTCCAGCTTATCGAGGAACTGGCCCTGCGTCCCGGTGAAAGACTGCCCGGAGAAAGGGAGCTGGCCGCTCGTCTTGGCTGGAGCAGAAACACGCTGCGGGAGGCCCTTACGCTCATGGCCTCCCGCGGACAACTGGAAATTCGTCCTCGACAGGGCATCTTTCTTGGCGGGTCGGATTCCGGGGACTGCGCCGCGCTGCTGCGGGAGGGCTTTGGCGCTCTGCGCCTTGTCGCGCCGTCCCTCACATCCTCGGTCTGCTGCGACTGCGGCCCTGCCGAGCTGACGGTTCTTGAAGGGCATACGGCAACCCTCGGGCGGGCGCTGGTGGAAGAGAATTTCCTGCTCGTCTGGCGCAGCCTCACCGTATTCTATCTTGAAGTGGCAAAGCTTGCCCGCAACCGCATGGTGGAAAAACTGCTTGCAGACATTTGCGCTCTCATCCCCGAGAACGGGAATGTCGCGGGACTGCCCCGCATCCGCCGCGACGCCCTGCAGAATTTTTTCACCGCCCATGTGGGGCTGCTGCAGGGGCTGCGTTCGCGCAATTCAACACAGACGGCGCAGCTCGCCCGCGACAGCCTTGAAGAGCTGCGCCATTTTCTGGATGCATCCCTCGCCGGGAGGAAGAGTGACGACTCTTCCTCCGGGAGGGTGCGGCAATGACGCGGAGGGAATTTTTCCGAAGCGTGCTTCCCGGCCTGCACGGGAAGAATGACAGGCCCGTGGATAACGGGCGGGAATCACTGCAGGAGCTGTTCCTGCAGGCGATGGCACAGGGGCTTGATCCGGCGAGTTACACCCCCGAAGCGCTGCGGAGGCTGCTCGCTGAACGTGCCCCCGGGAAGCAGGGATGAATCCGGGCCGTGCCCGGCCATCCGCGTTGGAGGAGCCCCGGAGACCATGCGGTGAACGTCCAGCCGATGGTCAGGCGGCATGCGCGGCGCGGAATCTCCGACCGCGCAGGGAAGGAGACTTCACGGTCCCTCAGAGGGGAGAACGGAAGATCCGCCGATAAACTCAAGGAGGAACTCATGTCCCAGGAACAGCTTCCGTATCTTGAGGAGCGAAAGCTCGTCAAAAGATGGAACGGCCCCATTCCCGCGCTGGTGAACCTGGCGTTCACGCTGGTGATTTTCGCCGTGACCTGGTGGATTTTCCAGGATCCGCGCGGCATCATGCGCTTCTATACTCCCTATGTGGGCTATAATTACTGCCGCTGGTGGCTCATCATCCTTATCTGGATGGCGTACACCTTCGACTTCTGGCCCTTCAAGAAAGACTGGATCCGCACCGCGCATCCGCTTCAGAAGGGCATCGTGCTGTCCCTCATTTCCGTAGGCACGATGATCTTCTTCATCCACGGCTTCTTTGAAGGCGTGCTCGGCAACTTCGCCTTTGCCTATTTCAATCCCGAACAACTCATGAAGCTCGGCCTCACCGACTTCTATTCCACGGAATACGCGGCCCAGGCCTGCATGATGTTCGCCGTCATCGCCTCCTGGATCAGCCCCGCCTGGGTTGTCGCCCTTGAAGGGCAGCCCTGGGCCGACGCCCGCCAGCCCGTGCGCGGTTTCAGCATCTGGCTCGGCACGTTCTGCCTCAGCCTGATCATCTATTTCATGACCATGCACAACCACATGGGCATTCTGTACTATCCGTGGCAGTACTTCACCGCCATCTGCCCACCGTACTGGGAGCAGTTCGCCGAAACCGTGTCCGCCAACTTCCATGTGGCGTGGATCATGTGCTGCACCGTCGTGGTGTGGTTTGTGGAAGGCATATGGGAACGCTATCCCTTTACCATGATCAAGCGCGACTGGCCCCGCCGCATCGCCCTGTTCATCGGCATCATCGTCATCGCGTGGGCGTTGTGCCTCTTCTTCTGGTACATGCAGGAACTGGTGTGGGGCGAAGCCATCCGCGGCCATCGCCGCGACGCCGCCCCCGACTGGCGCTGGCTGCATGTGGGCGAAACGGCCATCTTCTTCCTGGTGCCCGCCCTGTTCCTCCAGTTCTACTGCGGCAACTGGCCGCACAAGTTCAGCACGCCCGTCAACGTGCTTGTCCGCACCGGCATCGTCATTGTCGGCGGCATAGCCGTTTACTGCCTGTATTACATGTACGCCCACAACCTGCTGGGCACGCAGAAGGGCTTTTCGCATCCCCAGCAGTTCCCCATGATCCCCATGATCTGGCTCATCGACATCTGGCTGATCAACTGGTGGTTCATGGACGGCTGGCCGGGCTGGCGTCGTGAATTCAAGACGGCGGAAGACCTTGCCGAGGAAAAGCGCCATATCGAAATCGACCATGCCTGGAATCCCGGCATGAAGACCGGACTTATCGCGGGTATCGCCGGCGGCGTGGTTCTGTACTTCCTCATCGTATGGCTGCTGCCCATCTGCAGCGCAACTTTCACCCTGGTGAAGTAGGAGTTTGTATGAACAGACGTGAATTTCTGAAAGGCGCGTCTCTCGGCCTCGGGGCCGGCGCGCTTGGAGCCATGGGGCTGTATTCCTATACGCCCGCACGCAGCGCCTTTCTGCCCGACGTCAACCGTCAGATGGCCGACTTCGGCGTGTGCAGGTCCGTCAAGGTCACCAACATCTCGGAAACGAGCTGGTTCGACAACGGCGTCTTCATGAAAAACGTGACCGGCGCGGGCGGCCTGCTGGTGGACCAGTACACGTTCAACTGGGCGCCCTTCGGCAACGGCAAGGGCATAGGCAAGGGCTCCTACGAGGAAGGCATCGCCAGGATCAAGCCCTATATCCAGAAGGGCGATCTGCACGGCGCATGGGCCGTGGCCAGGGAAAACTCCGTGGATGCCGACAATGCGGGGGGCTTTTCCTGCCTGGTGGAAGTGGAAGCCATGGACGGCAAGGTTTCCAGGTACCTGTTCGACTGCGGCTGGAACTACGACTGGATGGAAGAAAGCTTCAAGCGCGAAGGCATCGACAACATGCTGGCCAACGGCGAAATCGACGGCTTCATCCAGACGCACGAGCACATGGATCACTACTGGGCCTTTCCCGTGGTGGCCAAGTACGGCCCCAGCGTGCATGTCTACACCCCCAGCACCTTCTACCCGCAGGGCAAGCAGTACATCAAGGATTCCGGCCATACGGGCGAAGTCACCGAAGTAAAGAAAGGGCTCTTTTCACTCCAGCCCGGCGTGGCGCTGTACCAGTTCGAATGCCCCATCATCTTCAAGGTGTTCGGGGAAATGTCCCTGTACTGCAACGTCAAGGACGTGGGGCTGGTCAGCATCACCGGCTGCTGCCACCAGGGCATCATCCTGTTCGCCGATACCGCCTACAAGGAGCTGAAATACGAAAAGGATCAGTTCTACGGGCTATACGGCGGCCTGCACATCTCGCCCTTTGACGACTGGGACCCGAAGTACGACGATCTCGTCATCGGCCTGAAAAAATGGAATCTGCAGCGAGTGGGCTGCAACCACTGCACCGGCCTGATCACCGCGCAGAAGTTTGTGGACGCGGGGTATCCCGTGGTGCAGGGCACGGCCCGCTTCCGTTCCAAGACCACCAACTATCTGGGCAACGGCGACATCATAACGTTCCCCGCATAATTTGAACCGGGGCGCGCGGTTTCCCTCCCGCGCGCCCCGTTCCCCCGATCTGCCATGAAGCTGGAACATATCCTCCCCCGGGCCCTTGGCGACAGTCATTCCGAGTGCGCCAGCATCTTCACCTCTCTGGTCATGGGCGCGCACTTCGAACGCAGCCGCGCCAGAAGCCTCGGATGGAGGGGCGTGCGGCCTTCCGCGTCGGAACATCCCGCATGGACCTGCCGCGTGGCCGGCTCCGGCCTTGTTTTCGGCATCCGCTTTGATGGAGAGGAACGCTGCGTCGCCGCATCCCATGCAGTCTCTCCGGATTCGGATCAGGCCGCCTCTGCCCCCCATTGCCTGCGCGGCTATTTCAGCCTTTACGCCTTTCCTCCTGCGGATTCCCCCCTGCTGGACTCGTTTCCTCTGGCGGCGCTTCAGCGTGCCCTTTCCCCCGGTTATGAGGATGCCATCCGTGAATTTTCCGGCGGCGAACCTGCGTTTCAGGCCTTTCGCATGGGGCAGCTTCGGCTTGACGCCTCTTTTGCGGGGGATGCCCTGGCCCTGACGCTGGAAGCTCCGGCCCGTCACCGCGTGCTCGCCGCCGACGGCATAGCGGCAGACGCTCGCGCGGACGCCCCGGAAACCGTCTGGCTGGTCGCGCCCGGCGCTCCGGAATGCGACGTGCCCGCCTTCCGGCTCTTCATGCGGCTTTTTGCCGTGCTGGCCGCCACGGCGGAACAGCGGCTCGACGAAAAAGCCGCTGTTTCCCGCGGCCTCTCTTCCATGCCCCGCATGTGCTTCCATCGGGACGGCCGTATGGAGAACTGCCCTGAAGAAAAAGAATTTCTGATGAACTGCACAGCCTCCTTCGGCCCTTCTCTCGCTCCGGCCGGAGAGGCGCTGACGCCGCTTCGCTCTCTGCCCGCCCGATATCGCACGGAAGAGCCGGAGCGGCGTTCCCTCCCCGTTCTCCATGTGCTTACCGGCTTCCTCGGCGCGGGCAAGACCACCTTCCTGCGCCGCTGGCTGGACTTTCTGCACGGACGCGAACGGTACACCGGCGTCATCCAGAACGAATTCGGCAAGGTGGCGCTGGACGCCGCGCTCATGAAAGGCGACACCGTCGTGGAAGCGCTGGATGAAGGCTGCGTATGCTGTTCCCTGGCCGACAGCCTGCGCCCCGGACTGGAACGCATCATCGCCGCCATGCCCGCCGAACAGTTTGTGCTGGAAACCACGGGGCTGGCCAATCCCGCCAATGTCATGGAAGCGCTGAACGGCCTGCGCGATCTCGTCGCGCCCGGCCTGGTCATCACCGTGGCCGACGCCCTTGATCTGCGCGGGGATACCGGTCTTTCTCCCGGCGCCCCCGGCCCGGAAAATGCGGGCATACGGCGCGCACAAATCCGGAAAGCCGACGTCATTATCGTCAACAAAAGCGACATGGTCTCTCCTGCCGAACTGGAAGCGCTGATCAGCCGTTTGCGCGCACTGAACGGCAAGGCTCTTGTGCTGCCCGCCCGGTATGGCAATATTCCCTTCGCGAAGCTGGATGCATGGCTGGACGCCCACAGCGAAGCACGGCTTCCTTCCCATGTTCCGCATATCCTGCCGATGGAGCAACGGGACGTCACCCATGCGGAAGAAGGCTACAGCGCCCGCATCGTGACGTTTGAAGAACCTGTTTCCCTGGAAACGCTTAAAAGGCTGATCGCCAGGCCGGGCCTGTGCCGGGCCAAGGGGATCATCCCCATTGAAGGAAAGGGAATCTGCATCGTGCAGTATGCCGCCGCCAGGCTGGAAATCACTCCGGCTCCCGGTGAAATACCCGCCGGTCTCACCCTTATCGGCACGAATCCCGCAATCTGAATCGCGGAGGAATCTCCCATGAACATATTCCTGATGGGCGGCTGGATGATGTGGCCCCTGGCGCTGGTCTCCGTGACAGTAACGGCCGTCATGGCGGAACGCATCCTGCTCTTTTCCTCCTGTCCCTTTCCGCCGAAGGACTTCACCGAATGCCTTGAGCGGGCGGTGGAAGGCGATACCGCGCGTCTGCTGGAAGCGCTGCGCAAGGTTCCCATGCTGCGCCGCTTTGCTGACGTCATGGAGCGCACGCACCCCGGCAGGGAAGCCGCCCTCCGCATTGAAGGCGAAACCGTGATAAAAAAGCTGGAAAAGCATCTTTCCCTGTTGTCCATTCTGGCCCGGCTCGCGCCGCTCATGGGCCTTCTGGGAACAGTGCTGGGCATGATCTCCGCCTTTTCCGAAATCGCGAACGCGCAGGCGGGCGTGAACATGAATCAGCTCGCGGGGGGGGATATGGCAGGCGCTCATCACCACGGCCGCCGGCCTGTTCATCGCCATCCCGGCCCTGTTCTGCCTGCATTGCTTCCAGAGCAGAACTGACGCCGTGGCCGCCGCCCTGTCCGATGCAGCCAACGCCTTCCCTTCCCTGCCGGGGGAACATTGACATGCTTGACCTGCGGCCACGTCGCGATTTCAAGGCGGAACTCGATCTCACGCCGTTCATGGACGTGATCTTCATTCTGCTGCTGTTCTTCATCATCGCTTCGGCCTTTGCCGTGCGCGGGCTGGATATCGATCTGCCCCCCGCCCGGAGCAGTCAGGCTCTCTCCGGACGGGTGGTGGAAATACGGCTGAACGAAGACGGATCTTTTCTCTGTGACGGAGTTCCTGTGGAAAGGGCCTTTCTGCGCTGCAAGCTTCAGGATATCGTGAGGGGCTTCCGCAAGGAACCGGGGCAGCTTGTGCTCAAGGCCGCCCCGAAAGCGCCTGCGGAAGCCCTTGTTTTTGTGGTGGATGAAGTGCGCATGCTGGGCGGGGAAAAACTCATGGTGGCGACCTCGCGCCCCGGCGACGAGCTGACCGGCAGCGGTGAGTGACGCGGCATGACCGACAGCGAACGTCTCTGGACGGGCGTGGCCGTCTCCCTGTTCCTGCACTTTTCCCTGACGTTGTGGCATCCCGCCGCCGAAGAGGAAAAGAGCGTTTTCCGGGCCGTTCTGGAGATGGACAGCCGACCCTCCGCCCTGCCGGACGCGACACGGCAGGGAACGGGCGTGGAATCCGTTTCGGCGAACAACCGGGAAGAGGCCGAACAGCTTGATCGAAGGCGCCGCGCCTACCTGCGCTATATTGAGGACGTGGACGACGCGATCCATGCCAGGAGGCTTGTTTCCGGCGATACCGGGCTTATCGGCGCAGCCCTCTGCGCATTTACCATATGGGCCGACGGCACATTCAGTTCCCCGCAGATCGTCTCCACCTCCGGCAGGCCGGAACTTGACGCCTCGGCCCTGCGCGCCGTGCGCGCGGCCAGCGGTGCGGTGCGCCGTCCCGACATTCTGGGTTCCGATCCCATCCATGTCTCCCTTCAGGTAAAATATCAGTACGGTCTGGAATAAGCCTGAACAAAGCGCATCCTCTTTTTAACTTGCCTTTTTCCAGACGAGGCGGTATTGCTAACAGTCCTTCCCTTGAAGGGAAAGAAAAAGTATCCTGACTGCCCGGCAAGGGCGGCATCCATAGGAGGACGTCATGGGCAAACAGTGTGAAATCTGCGGCAAGAAGGCTCAGGTCGGCAATCTGGTCAGCCATTCCAACATCAAGACCAAGCGCCGCTTCAATCCCAACCTTCAGACCGTGCGCCATCAGTTTGACAGCGGTGAAGTGCGTTCCATTACCGTATGCACCCGCTGCATGCGCGGCGGAGCAGTGCGCAAGCCTGTGGTTCGCGTCGAACAGGGTGAATGATCCCGGCTGGCCCTGCGCCGGCGGACGGAATTTTCAGGGCGGAGCATATGCTCCGCTTTTTTTGTACCCGTCTCCCCTCCATCATGCTCATACGCCGCATACCCTCCTCCCGTCGGGTCTTTTCCGCCTTGCGCCCCGTGCGCCGCAAGGCGCGCGATGTCATCCGGGCCGTCCGCCGTTCCGGAGCGATTCCCGCGTTCTGGCGCGTGGTGGACGCACGGCTTATCGGCCCGGATGGAGAACCCGCACGGGGCAGAATGCCGGAGATGATGCCCCCGCCCCGCCTGCTGGCCTGGTGGAAACTGGCCCTGGACGCCAGGGGTATTCCCTGGATGACGGATGGACACAGCGCGAACGCCCGCCTTTTTGTCCCGGCCCTGTATGAACGCATGGCCCGCACCGAGCTTTACGCCGTCACGGAGGAAAGCCGGCACGGCCCGCCCCTGCCTCTTCCGCTGAAACACAATCTGCACTGGACGCTTGCCGTTCTCCTGCTTTTTCTTCTCTGGCAGGGATTTGTCTCCGGCTGGTGGCTCCTGCCGGACAGTGCCGGGCGGGGTTTTGCCGCCCTGCAAAACCGGGCGGAACTGTGGAGGAACATGGGCGCGCTGGACGTGGCCCGCGTAATCCGTAACCACGAATACTGGCGCTGCATCACAGCCCTGACCCTGCACGCCGACGCACAGCATTTTTTCGGAAATCTGCTGTTCGGCGGGCTGCTGCTGGGACTGGCCGCCCGGCGCATGGGATTGGGGCTGGCCCTGTTGCTGGCTGTTCTGGCCGGGACGCTGGGCAATGCGGCCAATGCCCTGTACCGTCCGCCCTCTCATGTCAGCCTGGGCTTCTCCACCGCCGTATTCAGTCTGGCCGGAATCATCGGTGCGGACAGCGCGCTGCGCGAAGGCCTGACTCATGGCGGCTGGCGCAAGGTCCTGCTGCCGCCGGGCGCGGCTCTGGCCCTGCTGGCCATGCTCGGCACGGGGGGAGAACGCACGGACTATGCCGCCCATATTTTCGGCCTGGCGGCCGGAACCGGTCTGGGTTTAATCGCCGGATACATTCTGCGGGAACGCGGTGTCCCCCGCCCCGCCCTGCAGATTCTCCCCGGCCTGATCGCCCTGCTGCTTCCCCTCCTGGCCTGGCTCGCCGCATTCCGGATCTGACACCGGCCCGGACCGTCTTTGAAATTATGCATGCTTCAATCCGCACCCGGCAGACAGAAGGCGTGCGGCTGCCCTCCCCGAAGGGAGAGGGGAAAACCATAAAGGAATTTTTGATGAGCGATATCCCCGGAACCTTCCATCTTCTGGCCGTGGACGGCAACGCCCGCGCCGGGCTGCTGCACACTGCGCACGGCCCGATTGAAACTCCGATCTTCATGCCCGTAGGTACGGCAGGCAGTGTCAAGGCCATTGCCCCGGATGATCTGGAAGCCATCGGCGCGCAGATTATCCTCGGCAATACCTATCACCTGTATCTGCGCCCCGGTGACGATCTGGTGGCGCGGCGCGGGGGACTCCACGAATTCAACGCGTGGCGCAGGCCCATCCTCACGGACAGCGGCGGCTTTCAGGTCTTCAGTCTGGAAGGACTGCGCAGAATTACAGAAGACGGGGTGGAATTCCGTTCCCATCTTGACGGTTCAAAGCACTTTTTCTCGCCCGAAAAGGTGATCTCCATCCAGCGTAATCTCAATTCCGACATCATGATGCAGCTCGACCAGTGCATCGGTTTCGGGGCAAGCCACGATGAAGCCCGCAAGGCAGCCGAACTCAGCGCGCGCTGGGCGCGGCGCTGCCGTGAAGCCTACCCCGCTGGCACGGCGGGCAATCTGCTTTTCGGCATCGTGCAGGGCGAAGCATTTCCGGATCTGCGCGAAATGTCTGCGCGGGCGCTGATGGATATCGGTTTTGAGGGCTATGCCATCGGAGGGCTGGCCGTAGGGGAACCCAAGCATATCATGCTGCGCTGCCTGCGCCAGCTCCACCCCATTCTGCCCGGGAACAAACCCCGTTATCTCATGGGAGTGGGCACGCCGCTGGATATTCTGCACGGAATCGAGGAAGGCGTGGACATGTTCGACTGCGTATTGCCCACGCGCAACGCGCGCAACGGCACGCTGTACACCTCGCGCGGCAAAATCAACATCAAGCGGAAGGAGTTTGCCGAAGATGACGGTCCCCTCGATCCTGAATGCGCCTGCTATACCTGCCGGACTTTCTCACGTGCCTACCTGCGCCATCTGTACGTCAGCGGGGAGATTCTCTCCTTCCGCCTCAATTCCCTGCATAACCTCACCTATTTCCTGAACATGGTGAAAGGGGCGCGAAAGGCGATCCTGGAAGGCCGCTATGCGGAATACAAGGCCCGTTACGAAGCCATGTACCCGGAAGAAGACCCGCTGTTTGACGAACCGGAGGCATAGCGGCTCTTCAGAGCATTCCGCGGCTGAACATATCAGCGGGCCGGGGCATGAAGCGCGGCCCGCTGATGTCACATGAAGCCGGAGCGTCGCGCCGCACATGAATTGCGCTACTTCACCCGCACGATCACCCGCGCATCCTGGCCGGGATACAGCGCGGCCTCCACGCCCTCCGCATCATCCCCGGCCTTCGGCAGTGTCAGCCCGATCTTTGCCAGCACCCCTCCTTCCGCGCGGGACAAAGCCTGCACGGTTCCTTCCAGTTCCGGCCCTTCGTCCAGTTCCACCGTGCAGCGCTGTCCTTCCTTCAGCGGGGTTCCCGCGGTAAAGCGGGCCTCCACCCACAGATTTTCCAGGGGCATGATTTTCATGAGCTCATCACCGCGCGCGACGTTTCCGTTCTGCGCGGCCTTTACCCAGAACACCTTGCCGCGCACGGGGGCAATCAGAACGGCATGTTGCAGCGCTGTCCGGGCTTCTTCCACCCTTGTCCGCCACAGTTCCACCTGAACCGGCCCGGGCCGGGTATTCCTCGCCGCGTCATGCAGCCGCCGCAATTCCTGATCCGCCGCCGCCCGCCTGTCGCTGGAATCCTTCAGCCGCGTCCTGGCCTTCTCCATATTCGCACGAGCGTCGGCTTCCGCCCGGGACGCCTCCGCGCGCTCTGCCTCCGAAGCAAGAGGATTGCGCAGGGCAAACAGCGCACGAGCATGCTCGGCAGTCCGCTGTTCCATATTAATCCGGGCGCCTTCTTCCTCCCTGCGCGCCGCATCTGAAACACGGCGGGCATGCTCCTCCGCCTCGCGCAGGGCAGGGTCGGAGTCCGCCGCGGGGACCCCGCCACGCATGGCCAGGTCGAGAGAGGCTTCCGCTTCGGCCAGAGCCCGCTCCAGCGGCACCGGATCCAGAGCCAGCAAAAGCTCCCCTGCTTCGACAAGCTGCCCGTCCCTGACCGCCACCTGAAGCACCTTGCCTGCTGACGCAGCCTTTAATGGATATTCAGCGCCCTGCACTGCGGCCCATTCCGAAACAACACGTCCGGCAAACCACTGATGCAGCCCGAACCCGGCAACCGCGATCAGCGCTGACACAACCACGAGAACCGCGCGGCGGCGTCTGTTTTTTCTGATCACGGCGGGAAGTTCCAGCAGGGGCGCACCGTCCTGCGAATGGGAGGAAGAAGATTCGGACATGGCGGTTCTCCTGTCAAAAATATGTTCAAAAGGAGGGATTACACCCCGTTACCGGGAGAATGCAAATTACGGGCCAAGTCGTATTCTCCGGAGCTGAATCCTCTGAACAGCCCTGCCTTTGCGGCAACGAAGGTTGCCGCTCATGCCGGAGCAAAGCCGTACGCCACGCACAGCGCCATCAACACAACTCTGCAAACAGAGCGAACAAAATAATACTTGCCATGGGATACGTTTTTTGCGAAAAATAATGTTCGACATCTAATGAAGTGCATTCTACCATAAGCCCCGGCGTTCACCCGTATCCATCCGCACTTTCGGGAAAGCATATGTTCCAGCGTAATCCGGAAAACCCTACCCTCGCTCCCAATCTTATTTCCCGCATCCGGCACGGACTGCACAGATTTCTGAAGCAGGAACTGAACCGCGCGGGACTTCCCGGCATGGTGCCGTCGCACGGGCTGATTCTCGGCTGTCTGTACAGCGAGGATCACCTCCCCATGAACCGCATCGCCCGTCTGATCGGCAGAAGGAAAAGCACACTGACCGTTCTGGCCGACAAGCTGGAGAACCGGGGATATATCCAGCGCGGAGCTTCCGCCGAAGACAACCGTGTGCGGCAGGTTTCCCTCACCGCAAAGGGCGAAGAAGCCCGTGCCGCCTTCGAGAGTATTTCCCGGGCCATGCATGAACGGCTGTGGCGGGGATTCAGCGAGGAAGAAAAAAGCCAGGCCATGCGGCTGCTGCGCCGCATGGCCGACAATCTCGCCGCAGCGAACTCCTCCGGGCCCGACGATGCGGGGGACGACGAAGACGGCGCAGAACGGAAACAAAGTTCCGAACGCGGGGAACAGGCATGACCGCACGTCGGCTCCGTCCTTTTCTTCTGCTTTGCCTGATGGCCGGAATAGTCTGGGGCGTGGCTGACAGCGCGGCGGAAAACTACCACTGGCAATGGTATCGGGTCTGGCCCTATCTCGGCACATGGTCGGACGGCGTCTTTACCCCCGGCCCCCTGCTGCACGGTCTGGCCCTGACGCTGAAGATCGTGGCGGGAGGCCTTGCCGTGGCCCTGCTCAGCGGCGGCCTGCTGGCCTTCATGCGCCTTTCCCCCTCACCCACAGCCCGCGTGCTGGCCGCAGCAACGCTGGGAGCGGTGCGCAATACCCCTCTGCTCATGCAGCTTCTTATCGTCTACTTCGTCGTGGCCCCGACGCTGGGCATCGGGGCGGAAGCCTCGGCGTCGCTCTCGCTGGGCCTGTTCGAAGGCTGCTACATGGCGGAAATCTTCCGCGCCGGAATCGTCAGTCTGCCGCGCGCCCAGTGGGAGGCCGCCTACAGCCTCGGCTTCGGCATGGGCTCCACCCTGCGTCTGGTCATCCTTCCGCAGGCCCTGCGTCGGGTTGTCGCGCCGCTGTCCGGTCAGATCATTTCACTGATCAAGGACAGCTCTCTCGTCAGCGCCATTGCCGTGGCCGATCTGACCCTGCGCGGCAGGGAAGCCATCGCGGAAAGCTTTCTGAGCTTTGAAATCTGGCTGCTGACGGCCGGAATCTATCTGGGCCTGACCCTGCTGGCGGGCCTGCCCGCCCTGTGGCTGGAAAAACATATCAACCTTTCAGGAGCACCACATGAACAGTCTTAAACGCTTTGTCCTGTGCGCCTTCGCGGCGCTGGGCCTCCTCCTTCCTCCCGCCGCCCCGTCCCATGCCGCGCCGGAATCGACCATGGACGCCATTGTCAAACGAGGCACACTCCGCGTGGGCTTTTCCTCCTTTGTGCCCTGGGCCATGCAGGACAGGAACGGCAAGTATATCGGCTTTGAAATCGACGTGGCCCAGCGTCTGGCGGATGATCTGGGGGTAAAGCTCCAACCCGTGCCCACCAGCTGGGACGGCATCATTCCCGCCCTGCTCGCGGGCAAGTTCGACATGATTATCGGCAGCATGGCCATCACTCCCAAACGGGCGATGTCCGTCAACTTCACCGTGCCCTATGATACGGCCTACATCGACGTGACCCTGAACAGGGAAAAGGCGGGCGGCATCAAGAGCCTTGCCGACCTGAACAGACCCGAAGTCGTGGTAGCCGTGCGCAACGGCACCACCGCGGCTCTGGCCGCAAAAAAACTGGTGCCTGCCGCGACCTTCCGCGTGTTCAACGACGAGGCCCCTGCAGTGGAAGAAGTCCTGGCCGGCCGTGCGCACGCCTTCTTCTCCAGCGCTCCCCTGCCCGCCATGGAAACGCTGCGCAATCCCGACAAGCTGGTTCAGAACTTCGAGCTTCAGGCTTTCCGCGCGCCCATCGCCATTGCCGTGCGCAAGGGCGACGCGGACACGCTGAATGTCCTTGACGGATGGATCCGCATGGTCGAGGAGGAAGGCTGGCTTCAGGAACGCCGAGACTACTGGTTCAAATCCAACCAGTGGGAAAGCCTGCTCAAGTAATCCATGAGCTACCTGCCCGGCATATCGCCCGCCCGAAGCTGGCGCCGTCTGACGCGGGGGGATATTCTCCTCGCCGCCGCGGCGCTGGCCGTGGCAGCGCTGTTTCTCTTCCGCGCGCGGGAACTTTCCGGCCGCCACTGGGACTGGAATGCGCTCACGCCCTATCTCTGGCAGCGGGATGCGGATGGGTTCCACTGGGGCATGCTGACAAAAGGGTTGTTCATGACCGTCCGGCTGGGCCTGTGGAGTCTGGCGCTCGCTCTTGCTTCAGGCTTCCTGATCGGCGCACTCTCCGCCCGCGTCCGTGGCTTCGCCGCCCTGCCCGCACGGCTGTATGTCAACCTGCTGCGCAACACTCCGCCGCTGGTGCTGCTTTTCCTCGTCTTTTTCTTTGCCGGCTCCTTCTTCGCCGAACCGCTGCTCCGCGCCGAAGAACTGGTGCAAGGTCTGCCCCCCGGCCCGCGTGACATGATTCATCTGCTGCTTGCCCCTCCGGGGCAGATGGATCGCATGGCTGCGGCCATACTTACACTCGGCCTGTATGAAGGCGCCTATGTGGCGGAAATCGTGCGCGCAGGGATCGAAAGCGTACCCCGCGGCCAGTGGGAAGCCGCCGCCTCACAGGGATTCAGCCCGTGGCAGCAGCGGCGTTATATCATCGCGCCGCAGGCGCTGCGCTTCATTCTGCCCCCCCTGGCCGGGCAGACCATTTCCATTTTCAAGGAAACCACCCTGGCCTCCATCATTTCCCTCCCGGAGCTGACGTTTCAGAGTCTGGAGGTCATGGCCGTCACGCGCATGACCTTTGAACTGTGGCTTGTTACCGCCCTTCTTTACCTCGGGTTGTCCCTGTTGTGGTCACGTCTGGGCGTATGGCTGGAGCGCCGTCAGAAATGGCGGCCCGTGGAATAGCGCGCCATCGCAGTTCTCTGGAATACTTTGCTCTCGAAAATGCCTGCCAGACCCTGTATTCTGACCCGCAGGTGTCACGCCTCCGCCGGAGCTGTACACCGCAAGTGAATTGCGCGGCAATACCGGAGGATGGGGGGGGCGGCGCGGCGGAGTCTCGCCCTGCCCGACTGGAGCAGAGCATTTCAAGGGCGAAATGCTCTAACCGGCCGCGTGTTTTCACTGCATCCGGGCGCGTGTATGGAGCGGCACAGGCCGCCCTCTGAAAAAGGGGAGAAAATTCTGCAGGGCGAAGGCGAGGGAACGCAGCGCAATCACTTCAAGAAGGCATCAACGCGCGCTTTTCATTTTGAAAATGCGCTAATGCCTTACTGCCGCCGAAAACACATTGATGACGATCACGCCTGCGATAATGAGGCCAAGACCGATGCAGGCGGGCACATCGAGGTGCTGTTTGAAATAGACGACGCCTACCAGCGAAATGAGTACAATGCCCAGCGCGCACCAGATGGCATACCCGATCCCCACGGGCATCACCTTCACCACATGCGAAAATGTGTAGAACGAAACAACGTAACCGGTGATGGAACACAGCGTGGGGACAAGTCTGGTGAACTGCTGCGAGGCATTCAGGCTTGATGTGGCGAATGTTTCGGCCAGAATGGCGATGAAAAGAAGGCCGTAAGTCGTGACTGCGCCGCTCATCAAAAATTCCCCTGTGGTTTGAAACCTCCCCCTTCAAGGAAAAATATCTGCTGACAAAACGGCGAAGCCGATAAAATCCCTTTTCGCAGCATCCCGTCAGGGAAGGGTCATCCGCACGCCTCCTGTCCGGCGGCTGCGGAGTCAGCCGCGGATGGGGCGACGGATTGAAACATGACATGATATTCTCTCCGCACGGAGCTGCCCGCCGCGGAGATCCCGGGAGCGTCCCGGTACGGCATTCCCGCCGCTTCCCCCGCGGGGGAAGCGGCGGGAACCGGTTCATGCCGGACTACATGATGGTGTCCGGATCAATGAAGATCCAGTTCTTGTTGGCGGTCACGGGCATGTTCAGCTCATTCTGCTCGGCGGCGGACTTGTCCGCATGCTCGATAGTCCACCTGGCCTTCTTGTCTTCCACGGGATTGCCGGGCTTGCGGTTGATCCACAGCTTGATTCCTCCGCGTTCCACATTCACGCTTTCCAGCATGTAGGTGTCGGAACCGGTGGAATCTCCAGCTGCCATGATCGGGCGCTGCCACTGGTTGATGTAGCCGATGGTGGACCCCTGCTTGCCTTCAAACCATGTCATGGGGTTGGTCAGGAAGGACGTGGTCACCAGATCGAGATTCTTCTTCTGGTCATACCTGCCTTCGCTGATCTGCATGCGGGAAGTGGTGAGCTCACCGGTGTTGGGGTCCTTGAGCAGCACGGTCACGCCGATGACCTTTTCGGGATCGATATTGTAGCCGTACTTCGGATCGCTGGCCACCATGCGGATGATTTCCTCATGGGCGGCGGTCATGATGTACACGTCGATCCCGTTCTCGCGCAGCTTGGCGTACAGTTCCTGCATGCCGCGGAACATCCTGGGAATGGGCAGTTCAACGGTGACGACCTTGTCGCCGTCCCATACCTGGCGCTTGATGGGCTGCTTGAGGGCCAGCATCTCGTCCAGATTCTTCTTCAGTTCCTTCAGGGTGAAGCCGGAGAAAATCTGGGACGCCCACGGATAGCTGATCAGGTCGTGCATCGCGCAGAGACGCCAGTAATAGCTGGTCATGTTCTCCTTGCCGCCTTCAAATTCCGGACTGTCCCTGAAGGGAATGATCTTCATGGCCGGGTCCATGGTTTCGCGGGTGAGCAGCCCTTTCTGATCCATGTACGCCAGCAGCGGGTCAAGAAGATCGTAACGATAGGTGGTCTGATCCATGTCGAACGTGGCATACTGTCCCTGATGGGCATTGGCCCGGATCATGGCCTCGATTTTCGCGCGGGCCTCCTTGGGCCAGTGCTTCAGTTCGGTGGCGGCGGATGCGGCGGATGCCAGCAGACCGCAGCAGAGAATGGATGCGGCCAGAGCCTGAACGGTTTTCCGGAATGTCATGCTTCCTCCAGAATGTCTGATATGGATGTTCGGGGCCATTACCGGATATAATTATTGATGGTGGCGATACTTTCCGCACCCGCGCGGAAGAACATGCGCACCTCGCCCGCCTCGTCCAGCTCAAAGCGGGATTCTTCCAGCAGGCCGTTGGATTCGGCGGTCATCAGCGAGGTCAGCACCTCCGGCTTGTTGAGGGCCTTGAAGCTGCCGTATTCGGGCTTGAGCGCCTCGATCACATCTTCGGGAGAACGCTCCCTGCCGTCGGTAAACAGCTTGAGAATGGCAAAGTTCAGCGGCTTCATATACTCAGCCCTCCTTCTTCTTCATGAAGATTGCCAGGGGGTTGGTGGCAATGGTGAAGATGCCCACAACCATCAGGATTGCGGCGACCCAGGCGACAGGGGGCATGTTCCAGCCGTCGATGCCGAAGACCAGCCCAATCCATACCCAGCAGAAGAAGGGCCCCCAGAAGGAGAACATGCCGTTGCAGGCCATGCCCAGAGCCGCGCCGCACATGGCGTTGCCCTTGTACCACAGCATGAAGCCCCAGTAGCAGGCGAAACCGCCGATAATGAAGAACTTCATGGAGTCCCAGTCCGCCAGAGCCGTGCCGATGACGTCAAGAGGACTGGCCCCGCCTATGAGACCGAGAATGGGAACCATGATGACCAGGTTGGAAAGGCCGTTGGTCACTTCACGGATGGCGATGCTCACCTCGGGATCGATCATGGACGTGGCATAGCCGCCCACGCAGCCCTCAATGCCCCAGCCCAGAGCGGCGCCGAAGCCGAACAGCAGGCCGAGCATCATGTTCGGGTGCGCTTCCGTGCCGCCCATGCTGGACATGCCGATGAGCGCGCTGGCCCCGAAGCAGATCAGAATGCCCAGCATCATGCGGGGAGTGAGCGCCTGCTTGAACAGAATTCGGGCGAGAATCGCGCCGATGGCCGGGCACAGCGCGCTGATCGGCACCACAATGGAGCCGGCCTGCTGCAGCCCGATCACATAGGCGGTGGAGGCAAGAGGGCCGCCGATCATGGCCGCGAACGCCAGGATGACGCCGGGCTTCGTCTTGAAGCTGCGGCCGAAATCTCCCAGCTTGCCCTTCCATGCCGCGATCAGCAGCGCCCACACCGCGCTGCAGGTATCCGTCAGCGCCGCGCCCAGAGCGCTCAGCATGAATGCCACCGCAAACGGAGTAAAGCCGGAATCCTCGCCGTAAAACCTGCTCCATATGCCCACTGACATGGCAAGAGTCATGAACGCGGTGTAGTTGCCGTAGGTGATCCCGGACATGACGGCGGTGATGATGCCCCTGCGCCGGAAGCTGCCTGTAAGTCTGTTTTTCGCCTCAATGGCGGCCTGGCTCGGCATGCCGGTTGCTTGCTCCATAAGACCCTCCGTGAATTGCGGTTCCGAATGGGTTTTCCGCCTGGCATCGGCTCAAAGTTTCCCTCATGGGGAAAGTCTGCCTTTCCGGCCCGCGCGGAAAACATGCATCTCGCCTGCCCAAGCGGAGCCTTCCGTCCGTGGAATGACGCGCCATTCCATCGGTTCGCCCCCATCCGCAGGACAGGACGCGCAAACCACGGAAAACGAACTTGGGTATGATTGGGGCAAGAATAACCTTTCCCTCAAGGGCAAGGTCAACCCGCATTCAGAAAAAAACGGGACACTCCGACATTCTTGCACAAGGCCTTCTGCAAAAGCGCATGATTTTCTAACGGGTTTTGCGAAGAAAAAAATAATGCGTTTCCCCTGAGGGGAACTTTTCCTGCTGTTCACACAACTGAGAATATTTCCTATCTACCTTGAATGAATACACAATCAAAATCGAACAGTCCTATCTTCAGCACCGCGCGGCGACTCACTTTTCTCCCTGTACCGCCGCCTTTTTCACCTCTCGTCATTTTTTTTCAAAATGTTCTTGACCTTCCCCTTTAGGGAAAGGCTAGTATGAACATACTATCCGGATTCAGATCAGCCTCCGCCGGGATTCCGCACGCGCGTCCCGGTTCCGCTTCCGGTCGGGAGCGCCCGGAGCCCCGAACCTTTTCCGAACCGCCCACGGAGACACTATGAGGAATTACGCTGACGAGGCCATGGGCCTCATTGAAACCCTTGGAATGGTTCCCGCGATCTACGGCGCAGACGCCATGCTGAAGGCCGCCGACGTCCAGCTCTTTTCCTATGAAAACGTCGGGTCCACCCTGGTGACCATCATGGTCAAGGGGGATGTGGCCGCGGTGCGCGCTTCCGTGGACGCGGGCAGGGCCGCCGCCGCCTCCATCGGCAAACTGACGGCGCACAACGTCATGCCCCGCCCGGTGCGCGGCGTGGGCGACATAGCTCTGGTACACGGCGTCATGAACGAACCGAACGAGCCGCCTCTCCGCTCCCTGGCCATGATCGAAACCTTCGGCATCGTCTATATGCTTGAAGCGGCGGACGCCATGATCAAGGCAGCCGACGTCGAACTTATCGGCTACGAAAACGTGGCTTCAGGGTACATTTCCGTTCTGACCCAGGGCGACGTGGCCGCGTGCAAGGCCGCTGTGGCTGCCGGCATCAAGGCCGTGGAAGCCATGGGAGCCTCCGTGTACAGCTCCTGCGTCATCCCCACCCCGCACCGGGATCTGGTAAAGATGACGCGCCGCTATGCCATTGAAAATCTTCTTGCCTGATCGGGCGTCCGGCGCACCCGGCGCCGAAACACGGGGCGTGAACGATGATTGCCGACAAAGACCTGCTTTCCATGCAATACGCCAGAATCCTCGCGGAAAACGCGAGGGAGGCACAGAAAAAACTGGCGGGCTTCCCCCAGGAGAAGCTTGATCAAATCGTCGAGCATGTGGCCGGAGAAATGGAGAAACATGCCCGCGAGCTTGCCGTGATGTCCTTTGAGGAAACCGATTACGGCCGCTGGCAGGACAAGCTGATCAAGATCAGCTTTGTCTGCCGTTCCGTGCTGCGCGGACTGCGCGGCATGCGCTGCGTGGGCACGCT
The DNA here is from genome assembly GCA_944324075.1 of Candidatus Mailhella excrementigallinarum. Classification (GTDB taxonomy): domain Bacteria; phylum Desulfobacterota; class Desulfovibrionia; order Desulfovibrionales; family Desulfovibrionaceae; genus Mailhella; species Mailhella excrementigallinarum. The sequence continues at coordinate 85,247 of CALUUZ010000011.1, read as the reverse complement.
CAGGGAAGACGCAGGGGGCAACGTGCTTGAAGTGGGGGTTCCCCTCGGGGTCATTGTTGCCCTGTGTCCCTCCACCAGTCCTGTCTCCACTGCCATCTACAAGGCTCTGCTCGCCATCAAGTCCGGCAACGCCATCATCTTCTCGCTGCATCCGCGCGCCGTGCGCTGCATGAAGCGGACGCTCGATCTGCTTATCGCCGCCGCAGAGGAATGCGGGCTGCCCGAAGGATGCGTTTCCTATCTTGCCACCTCGACCAGAAGCGGCACCATCGAGCTGATGCGGCATCCGGCAACGTCTCTGGTGCTGCTCACGGGCGTGGTCGGCATGCTCGACGCCGCTCAGGCATCAGGCAAGCCCCTGATTTGCGGCGGCACCGGCAACGGCCCGGCGTTCATCGAACGCAGCGCGGATGTCCGGCAGGCAGTGGAAGATATCCTTTTCAGCAAATCCTTTGACTGCGGCATCGCCCCTTCGGCGGAGCAGTGCGTGGTGGTGGATTCCCGCATCGCGGAAGAAGCGCGCCGCGCCTTTCAGGAGCAGGGCGCATACTTCATGCGTGAAAAGGAAGTCCAGGCCATGGCCGGGCTGTTCTTCCACCATGACGGCCGACGCCGCCGCGACATGATCGGCCTTGACGCCGCGACCCTGGCCCGCCGGGCAGGCTTTGAAGTCCCCGCCGGCACCCGGGTGCTCATCGCGGAACGCAAATACGTTTCCGATACGGACGCCTACAACCGGGAACTGCTCGCTCCCGTCCTGCCCTGGTATGTGGAAGACGACTGGATGCACGCCTGCGAAAAATGCATTGAACTGCTTCTGTTCGATCGCGCCGGGCATACGCTGGTCATCCACTCCCGCGACGCGGAAGTCATACGCCAGTTCGCATTGAAAAAGCCGGTGGCCAGGCTTCTTGTAAACACTCCGGCCGCTCTGGGCGGCATGGGAGCGACCACGGAACTCTTTCCGGCCATGACCCTCGGCAGCGGACTGGCCGGGCAGGGGATCACGTCCGACAACGTTTCCCCCATGAATCTTGTGTATATCCGCAGAGTCGGCTACGGCACGCGGCGCGCGGACGACGTGATCCGCCTGCTCGGCGGACCCGGCGGCGGACAGCGGCCCGCGCACGGGTCCGATATCAATCTTGATGCGCTGCGCCAGGTGCTGCGGGAAACCCTCCGGGTCATATCCGCCCCTGAACGTAACTGAGACATTCTCACCAACGGAGGAAGCATAGTGGATCTTCACGAATTTTCCAGCAAAATTGCAGAGGCGACCAGGAACCTGTCTCCGGCGGAGCGGGAATCCCTGCGGAAGATCTTTGAAGGGGTCTCCGCGGAAATCCTTCAGGAATCCGCACATGCGATCCCGGCGTCCGACGCTCCCGCCGCATGCGCCCACGGAAACGGCATTCCCGACGGCCCCACCGAACGCCACAAGCTCCTGAAGGAAAACTTCCTGAAACAGGTGCCCAGCATTTCCATCCACCGCGCCCGCGTCATCACCCGGATCGACAAGGAAAATCCCGGTCTGCCCAAGATCGAACTGCGCGCCAAAGCCTTCCGCCGCTGCTGCGAAACCGCGCCTCTGGTCATTCAGGACAATGAACTCATTGTCGGCTGCCCCTGCGGCGGCCCCCGCGTGGGAGCCTTTTCCCCGGACATCTCCTGGCGCTGGCTGCGCGACGAGCTGGACACCATCGCCCACCGTCCTCAGGACCCCTTCTATGTTTCCGAAGAAGACAAAAAGGTTCTGCGCGAAGAAATCTTCCCCTACTGGGAAGGCAAGTCCGTGGACGAATACTGCGAAGCCCAGTACCGCGAAGCGGGAGTATGGGAGCTTTCCGGCGAGTCGTTCGTGTCCGACTGCTCCTATCACGCGCTGAACGGAGGAGGAGACTCCAACCCCGGCTACGACGTCATCCTGATGAAAAAGGGCATGCTGGATATCCAGCGTGAAGCCCGTGAGCATCTGGAACATCTGGATTATGAAAATCCCGATGATCTGGACAAAATCTATTTCTACAAGTCGATCATCGATACCACCGAGGGCGTGATGATCTATGCCCGCCGCATGTCCGAATACGCGGCGGAACTGGCCTCCAGGGAAAGCGACCCCCGGCGCAGGGCGGAACTTCTGAAGATATCCGAAGTCAACGCCCGTGTGCCCGCCCATGCGCCCTCCACCTTCTGGGAGGCCATTCAGGCCGTATGGACAGTGGAATCCCTGCTGCCGGTCGAGGAAAACCAGACGGGCATGTCCATCGGACGCGTGGATCAGTACATGTATCCCTTCTTCAAGGCCGACCTTGAGGCGGGCCGCATGACCGAATACGAGGCGTTCGACCTCGCGGGCTGCATGCTGATCAAGATGTCGGAAATGATGTGGCTCACCAGCGAGGGCGGCTCCAAGTTCTTCGCCGGCTACCAGCCCTTTGTGAACATGTGCGTGGGCGGCGTGACCCGCGAGGGCCGCGACGCAACCAACGACCTCACCTATCTGCTCATGGACGCCGTACGCCATGTGCGCATCTATCAGCCCTCGCTGGCCACACGCGTCCACAACAAGTCGCCGGAAAAATATCTGCGCAAGATCGTGGATGTCATCCGTTCCGGCATGGGTTTCCCGGCGGTGCACTTCGATGACACTCACATCAAGATGATGCTGGCCAAGGGCGTTTCCATCGAAGACGCGCGCGATTACTGTCTGATGGGCTGCGTGGAGCCGCAGAAGGCGGGCCGCCTGTACCAGTGGACATCCACGTCCTACACCCAGTGGCCCATCTGCATCGAACTCGTCCTCAACCACGGCGTGCCGCTGTGGTACGGGAAGAAGGTCTGCCCCGATCTGGGCGATCTCAAGTCCTTCGATACCTGGGAAAAGTTTGACGCCGCTGTGAAGGAGCAGATTAAATACATCACCAAGTGGACTGCCGTGGCCACGGTCATTTCCCAGCGCGTGCACCGCGAACTTGCGCCGAAGCCCCTGATGTCCGTGATGTATGAAGGCTGCATGGAACACGGCCGGGATGTTTCCTCCGGCGGCGCGATGTACAACTTCGGTCCCGGCGTGGTCTGGAGCGGTCTTGCCACCTACACGGACTCCATGGCCGCGATCAGGAAGCTGGTGTACGACGACAAGAAATACACGCTCGAACAGCTCAATGAAGCGCTCAAGGCCGACTTCAAGGGATATGAACAGATCCGGGCCGACTGTCTGGCCGCGCCCAAGTACGGCAATGACGACGACTATGCCGACCTCATCGCGGCGGATCTCATCGCCTTCACCGAACGGGAACACCGCAGGTACAAGACGCTGTATTCCGTGCTCAGCCACGGCACGCTGTCCATCTCCAACAACACGCCCTTCGGCCAGCTGACCGGCGCTTCCGCCAACGGCCGCCCCGCCTGGCAGCCCCTGTCCGACGGCATCAGCCCCACCCAGGGCGCCGACTACAAGGGCCCCACGGCGATCATCAAGAGCGTGTCCAAGATGGCCAATGACAACATGAACATCGGCCTGGTGCACAACTTCAAGCTGATGAGCGGCCTGCTCGACACGCCCGAGGGAGAGAACGGCATCGTCACCCTGATCCGCACGGCGAGCATTCTCGGCAACGGTGAAATGCAGTTCAACTATCTCGACAATGACGTTCTGCTGAAAGCGCAGGATCACCCGGAAGACTACCGCGACCTGGTGGTCCGCGTGGCCGGGTACAGCGCCTTCTTTGTGGAATTGTGCAAGGACGTGCAGGACGAAATCATCAGCAGAACGGTACTGCGCTCCATATAGAGGTGGATTGCTGCTGAGAGGAAAACGGGCGGCGTTCCCGCGGGAACGCCGCCGAAACGACAGAGAACGAGTCTTGCGGAGCCAGTCCTGTGGTTGAAAGAAAAGCGCTGATTTTCAACATACAGAAATACAACCTGTATGACGGTCCGGGCATCAGGACGCTGGTCTTTTTCAAAGGCTGCCCCCTGCGCTGTCTCTGGTGTTCCAACCCGGAAGGGCAGCTGCGCGGATATCAGATCCTGTTCAAGAAAGATCGCTGCGTGGATTGCGGGGCATGCGCAGCCGTCTGTCCCGCGGGCGTTCATGTCATGGACGCCGTGACGAAACGGCACGTCATCATGCGCGACGCGGAGTGCGTGGGCTGCCGCAAGTGTGCGGAAGCCTGTCCTCAGTCCGCGCTCAGCGTGTCCGGAGAATACCGCACGATTTCGGACATCATGAGCGTCATTGAGGAAGATCTGCCCTTTTACCAGAGTTCGGGCGGCGGCGTGACCCTGGGCGGCGGCGAGGTGCTCATGCAGCCCGAAGCCGCGATCAACCTGCTGACTGCCTGCAAGCAGCGCGGCATCAATACCGCCATCGAAACCTGCGGCTACGCGCGGCCCGAGGTGGTGCAGAAAGCGGCGGACGTGACGGATCTGTTCCTGTTTGACGTCAAGCACATGGATTCCGACCGACACTATCAGCTCACCGGTGTGCGCAACGAGCTTATTCTGGACAATCTGCGGTGGCTGTTTGAAAACCGGCGCAACGTCAAGGTGCGCGTGCCCCTGCTCAAGGGAGTCAACGACGGCGAGCGTGAAATCGAGACCATGGTACGTTTTCTTGAACCCTACAAGGATCACCGCAACTGCAAGGGCATTGACCTGCTTCCTTACCACAAGATGGGCGTCAACAAATACGCCCAGCTGGGGCGCGAATATCCCCTCCCCGGGGATCCCGCGCTGAGCGAAGAGGATCTGGAACGGGTCGAAGGCGTTATCAAACACTACGATTTCCCGGTAACAGTAATCAGGCACTGAGCCTGAGGAGGCTTTCCCATGCTGGCACTCGGACTTGTGGAAACCAGAGGACTGCTCGCGGCGATTGAGGGCGCGGACGCCATGCTGAAGGCCGCCGACGTGCGTCTGCTGGAAAAGAACCTGGCGACGGGCGGCCTAGTGACCATCACCATCGCCGGAGAAGTCTCCGCCGTACAGGCATCCGTGGATGCCGCCAAAGCCTGTATCCTGCGCATTGCCGGAGCTGAACTGGTTTCCGCGCACGTTATTCCCCGCCCGGATCAGGAACTGAACGGCATCCTGCTGCTGGATCCCGATCCGAACGACCCCCGGGATGCAAAATATTTCCCTTCCGGAGAGGAGCTTTCTCCCGATGCGGCCTCCGGCGCGCCGGAGGCCGCATCCTCGGAGCCCCTCACAGAAACGTCCGGCAAGTCCGGCGGACCTGCCGCGGAGGAAGCCCCTGCCGCGTCTCTTTCCGAAACGGCCGAAACGGCCGCGGCGCTTCCCGACGCTGAAAGGCAGACTTCCGCACTGCCCGAACCCGCGCGGCTGAAAAACATGAACCTGAACCGGTTGCGTCAACTGGCCCGAACCATGGACGGCCTGTCCATGACCGAGGAGGCCATCGCGTCGGCCGACAAGAAATCCCTGATTGCCGCCATCACGCGGGCGCTCAGGAAAATAGAGGAGTAGTCACATGGTAGACAAGGATTTGCTGTCCATCCAGGAAGCCCGCGCACTGGTCCGCGCCGCCCGCGCCGCCCAGGCCGAGTTCTCGCAACTGGGACAGGAACGCATTGATGCCGTCGTCAAGGCGGTTTCCGAAGCCGCCGCGGCCCAGGCCGAGGCTCTCGGCGTGCTGGCTCATGAAGAAACCGGCTACGGCAAGCCGCAGGACAAGAAAATCAAGAACCTTCTCGCCAGCGAGAAAGTCTACGCGGCCATCAAGGATATGAAGACCGTCGGCATCCTGCGCGAAGACACGGTCAACAGGATCACCGAAATCGCCGTGCCGGTGGGCGTCATCGCGGGCATCATCCCGTCCACCAACCCCACCTCCACCGTCATCTACAAGTCCCTTATCTCGCTGAAGGCCGGCAACGCCATCGTGTTCACTCCCCATCCCAGCGCGAAGAAGTGCATCGGCCGCACGGTGGAAATCATCAAGGAAGCCCTGCATCACTGCGGCGTCAGCACCGATCTGGTGAGCTGCATCAGCATCCCCACCATTGAGGGCAGCGCCGAACTGATGAAGATCGCCGATCTCATCCTCGCCACCGGCGGCCCCGGCATGGTCAAGGCGGCCTACAGCTCCGGCACGCCCGCTCTGGGCGTGGGCGCAGGCAATGTGCCCGCCTACATCGAGCGCAGCGCCAATATTGAAGACGCCGTGGCCAAAATCATGGCCAGCAAGACCTTTGACAACGGCACCATCTGCGCGTCCGAACAGTCCATCGTCACGGAATCCGTCATTGCCGCGCAGGTCAAGCGCGCGCTGATCGCGCAGGGCGGTTTCTTCCTTGAAGGCGAAAATCTCACCAGGGTCAAGGCAGTCATGGAACGCGGCAACGGTTCCATGAATCCTGCCATTGTGGGCCGCGATGCCATGACCATCGCCAGAATAGCCGGCATCGAAGTCCCCGCGGGCACCCGTCTGCTGATCTCCGACGAACAGGGCGTGGGAGCCAAGTTCCCCTTCTCCAAGGAGAAACTCACCGCCCTGCTCGGCTTCTATGTGGTCAACGACTGGCATCAGGCCTGCGAACTCTGTCATGCCCTGCTGCACAACTGCGGCATCGGCCACTCCCTGGCCATCCACTCCAACAATGAAGACGTGATCCGCGAATTCGGCCTGAAAAAGCCGGTTTCCCGCATCCTGGTCAACACCCCCTCCACCCAGGGCGGCGTGGGCCTCACCACGGCTCTCTTCCCCTCCTTCACGCTGGGCTGCGGAGCGGTGGGCGGAAGCGCCACGTCCGACAACGTGACCCCCATGAATCTGCTCAACATCCGGCGCGTGGCCTACGATCTGGGCAGCAGCATGTGCCGGCATCATGACTGCCATGCCGAAGCGCCGAAGAGCTGCTGTTCCGCCGCGTCGTCCTGTGCGAACGCAGCGGGCACTTCCTCCATCGACATCAACGCCATCACTTCCCTGATCGTCGCGGAACTGAAGAAAGTTATGTAACATGACGTCTTCGCGCCGGACGGCGCGGGCGTTCATATAATCAACGCAAAACAACATCAAGGAGACCGACATGACTTCCACCAATGCTTTGGGCATGATTGAAACCAAGGGCCTCGTGGGCGCCGTTGAAGCCGCCGATGCCATGGTCAAGGCCGCCAACGTCACGCTTATCGGACGGGTGCAGGTCGGCGGCGGACTCGTGACCGTCATGGTCCGCGGCGACGTGGGCGCGGTCAAGGCCGCCACCGACGCCGGTTCCGCCGCGGCTCAGAAGGTCGGCGAACTGGTCAGCGTGCATGTCATCCCGCGTCCCCATTCCGAAGTGGAACTCATCCTTCCCCACAAGGAAGCGTAAGACAGCGGAACGGGCCGGGGAACGTTCCCCGGCTCTCCGCCGCATTCGCCGGCGGGATTTGCGCTTACGGGCGCTTTGATCTTGCAGCGGAGAAAACATGAACGAACAAGCCATAAAAAACGTGCTGGCGGAAGTTCTCACCTGCGTGCTGAACGAAGTCGCGGCCCAGACCGCGCCTCACGCCGACGCGAGAGAGAGCGATCCCATTCCGGTGGAGCTTTCCGCCCGCCATGTCCATCTCAGCGAGCAGGACGCCATTGCCCTGTTCGGCGCTCCCCTGACCCACGCCAGGGATCTCTCGCAGCCCGGCCAGTTCCTGTGCAAGGAACGCGTGCGCCTCATCGGCCCCAAGGGCGTCATGGACAACGTGGCCATCCTCGGCCCGTCACGGGGCAGATCCCAGGTGGAAATTTCCAAAACCGACGCGCGTATTCTGGGCATTGACGCTCCGGTGCGCCAGTCCGGCGACATCGCCGGGACGCCGGGCATCATTCTGGCCTCGCAGACCGGCATTGTCGGTCTTGAAGAGGGCGTTATCGTGGCCTCACGCCATATTCACATGTCCCCGGAAGATGCCGCGCGCTTCGGCGTGGCGGACAACGACAAGGTCTGTGTGCGCCTCGGCACCGAGCGTCCCCTCATCCTGGAAGATGTGCTGGTGCGGGTCAGCGACAAGTTCAATCTGGCCATGCACATTGATGCGGATGAGGGCAACGGATCGGGCTGGAAAAACGGCGTGAACGGCATCATCATCGGCAAATCCGGGAGTGCCCATGGACTTTGCGGCCGTTAACCGGCAGATCGGCGAACTGGAACGCCGTATAGGCGAACCCGCTGAGCTTTCCCCGGGCGAACAGCTCTTTGTGGGCGTGGATCTTGGCACTGCCTATATCGTGGTCGTCGTGGTCAATGCCGAACGCAAGCCTGTGGCCTGCGCGCTGGAATTCGCCCAGGTCGTCCGTGACGGACTTGTAGTGGATTACACCGGAGCCACGCGCATTGTCCGCAAACTGGTTCAGCAGCTTGGGGAACGCCTCGGCCGCGAGCTGGAACTGGCGGCCATTGCCGTGCCCCCCGGCACAGGCGAACGCGAGTGCGCCACCCACCGCCATGTGGTGGAAGGCGCGGGTCTCACGGTCACTTCCGTGCTGGATGAGCCTACTGCCGCCAACGCCGTGCTGGGGGTGGAAAACGGCGTCATCGTGGATATCGGCGGCGGCACCACGGGGCTCTCCGTGCTTGAGAACGGCAAGGTCGTCTATGTTGCCGACGAACCCACCGGAGGCACGCATCTTTCCCTTGTGCTGGCGGGCAACTACGGCATCAGCTTCGAGGAGGCCGAGAACATCAAGAAAGATCCGGCCCGCCAGGAGGAGATTTTTCCCGTAGTCAAGCCGGTGCTGGAAAAGATGGCCTCGATCATCAACCGGCATATCCGCGGGCGCGACGTTTCAGCCATATATCTGGTGGGGGGCACCTGCTGTCTGAAGGGAATGGAAGCGGTCATCGCCAGGGAAACGGGCAAGCCGGTGTGCAAGCCCTCCAACCCTTTTCTGGTCACGCCGCTGGGCATCGCGCTCAACTGCGGCGCGAGGGACTGAACGGTATTTCCGGGTGAAGCCATGGATATAGCGGAACTGGTGCATACAGTCGTTCTGGAGGTTCTGGAACGGATCGACGGGCGTGGGAACGCCTGCGTCATGGTACTCGCCACGCGTGACGCGGCCCTGGTCGAACGGATTGCGCCCCTTGTCGTTCCCTTCTTCGGTGAAGGCACGGAAATCCTGTTCCCGGGCGAGGACTGCGCCGGCAGAACGCCGCAAAAGTATATTCTGCCCGAGCTTTCCTGCTCCGACATGGCCGACCTGGCTGCGGGGCGCGCCTCTTCCCCGCTCATGGAGAAAACGCTCACCCTTCTTCTGCGGGGCGTCGAGGTGGAGGTGCTGGACTTCGCGTACCGGACTTATGCCGAAAGCGCTCCCGGTCCCCTGTATGATCTGTACGCCGCGTATGAAAAAAAACTGGCGTCCTATGGCCTCAGGGAATTTCGGGCCAGGCGGCCCGATACGGCGAGATTGCGGGAAAGCCTGATCACGGCGGGAATGGTCGAACAGGCCGGAACGGAAGGCGTCCGTATCCTGGTGGTGCCGGCCGCCGCCAATGTGACGCCCCTCGCGGCGGAAACGGCGGAGTCTCTGCACATGAGCATCCTGAAACAACTGTAGAGGCTGCGGATGATTATAGGCATCGTAATCGGCAACGTATGGGCCACGAAAAAGGAAGACGCGCTCAATGGCCTGAAGCTCATGGTCGTGCAGCGCATCGACCCGGCTGACGGCAAGCGGCATGAAAGCCTTGTCGCCGCCGACTGCGTGGGCGCGGGTATCGGCGAACAGGTGCTGGTGGTGACCGGCAGCTCGGCGCGCAAGGCTCTGGCCTCTCCCGGCATTCCCGTGGACGCCGCCATCGTCGGCATTCTGGACGAAGTTGAAATCACCAAGGGTCTGTGAGGATAACGTGGATACTCTCGGCGTTGTGGAACTGAGCAGCATTGCTGCCGGCGCGGAGCTGGCGGACGGCATGGTCAAGGTGGCCGATGTGGAACTTGTGCGCGCGGCGACCCTGTGTTCCGGCAGGTTCATCATTTATGTCGCCGGGGACCGCGAAGCGGTGGAAACTTCCGTCAATTTCGCACGGGCCGGGCAGAAGCGCCTGACCGGGAGTTTTGTCATCTCCCATGTGTCTCCCCTGCTGACCGCCGCACTGAAAAAGAGCGAACCCGCCCTGCGGGGCGAAGCTCTGGGCGTGGTGGAAAGCCGTTTTGTTTCCATCGGCATCAACGCCGCCGATATCGCGGTAAAAAAATCGGAAGTCCGGCTGCTGAAATTTGTTGCCGGCCAGGGCATCACCGGCAAATCCTTCTTTGTGCTCGGGGGAGACGTGGCCGCCGTGCGCGAAGCCGTGGAAGCCGCAAGCGAATCCCTTGGCGACAAGCTTGTGGAAGCGGTGGTTATTCCCAATCCCGCCGAAGCCATGGCCAGGGCATTGACAGGCGGAGTGAGGTAAACATGAAAAAAGAACTGATCTGTGTTGAAAATCTCGACGCTTTCATCTGCAGGCAGGATGGAAAGCTCTATGTCGACAGGGACAGAATCCTTACCCCCGGTGCGAAGGATGAGCTTGCCAGACGGGGAGTGAGCGTCGTGTACGGCCCGGAACCCGCGCAGGAGCCTGCGCCCGCCGCAGCCTGCCAGCCCTCCGGCCCCTGCCGGGGCTGCTGCGGCACCGGCAGGACCTTCTATGTCGGACCGGAAGAAGGCTCTGCCCTGTCCACGGCCGGCAGTCTGGAAAGCCTGTCCATCGCGGTTGCGTCGATGCTCAGAAAACAGTATGGCGTCACGGACCCCGAACAGCTCCGGGCCATGACCATTGAAGCACTCAAGACCATCAGGGACAATATTTAACCAACCAACCAACGACATGCGGGCGACTTTTCCGCGTGAACGCTGCAAGCAGCGAAGGAGACAGCCATGAAACTTGATGCACTGGGCATGATTGAAACAAGGGGTCTGGTCGGAGCCGTTGAAGCCGCGGACGCCATGGTCAAGGCGGCGAACGTGACCCTGATCGGCCGCGAACAGGTCGGCGGCGGTCTGGTCACCGTCATGGTGCGCGGCGATGTGGGCGCGGTCAAGGCCGCCACCGACGCGGGCGCGGCTGCGGCCGAACGTGTGGGCGAACTGCGCAGCGTACACGTCATCCCCCGTCCGCACGCAGAGGTCGAACTGATCCTGCCCCATCGGCCCGAATCCGCCGAGTAGAGCGAGTTCCGGGGAGGATTCCCGCCCGCGCCTTCATTGCTGGCTGGAAGGACGGAACAGGGGAGTCCTCCCCGCCTTCGCGAACCGGCTGAACATATCCTTGACTGCCGGAGGCGCGAGCGAGCCGGCCGCGGATACATGAGACCTTTGCCCGTGTGGAACACGGGCTGTCTTTGCGGCAATGAATATTGCCGCCTGTGCCGGAGCAAAACCACAGGCCCCGCACAACGCTACCGACACGGTTCCATGACAGAGCCAAAAACATCGCGTCAGCCGGGCTGATGCGGCAGTTGGCAAACATTCCGGCGCTGCGGATATCACTGTCTTGCGATATCCCTGTCCCGGCAAATTTCGCGGAGACGCACAGTGACCCAGTTCCACGGAAAAACAAAAATCTGTTATGGCAGATATGCCCTTGAGACGCTTGAGGAACTGCCCTCCACATCCGCTTTTGTCGTCACCGATCCCTTCATGGTGAAAAGCGGATTCGCGGAGCAGGTCACAAGCCATCTGGAGCGCCGGGGGCTTCCCCACCTCACCTTTGCCGAGGTCGAGCCCGATCCCTCGCTGGAAACGGTGATGCGGGGCACGCTTGATTTCATCCGCTCCAAAGCCGATCTCATCGTGGCGCTGGGCGGCGGTTCCGCCATCGACACGGCCAAGGCCATCGCCTTTTTCGCCCGCAAGGCCGCCCCCGATCTTCCCCGCCCGCTGCTGGCGGCCATTCCCACCACCAGCGGCACGGGCTCCGAAGTCACAGCCATTTCCGTGGTCACGGACAAGAAACAGGGCGTGAAAATCCCTCTGAACGACGAGCTGCTCATCCCCGACGTGGCCATTCTTGATGCCCGTTTCACCCGTACCGTACCGCCCCATGTGACGGCCGCCACGGGCATGGATGTGCTTACCCATGCCCTGGAAGCCTATACCTCAAGGGAAAACAACGCCTTCACGGACATCCTTGCGGTGCAGGCCATACGCTATGTATTCTCCTTCCTGCTCAAGGCCTATCAGCAGATGGAAGACATGGAAGCCCGCGAGATGATGCTGCTCGGCTCCTGCATGGCGGGCATGGCCTTCAACAACAGCGGACTCGGCCTGACGCACAGCATGGCCCATGCTCTGGGCGGACAGTTCCATGTTCCCCACGGCCTGGCCAACGCCGTGCTTCTGCCTTATGCCATCCGGTTCAACAGTTTCGATGCAGGAGTCCGCTACCGTGAACTGGCCCGGATTGTCGGCCTGCCCCACTCCAATGTGGAAGAAGGAACCTCCGCGCTGATCGGCGCCGTGCAGGGGCTGAACGAAGCCATGCGCATCCCCGCCCGTATCCGGGATCTCAAGGTAGAGGAAGCGGCGTTCCGGGCTGCGCTGGACTCCATGGCCGAACACGCGCTGGATGACATGTGCACGCGGAGCAATCCCAGACGGCCCTCACTCACGGATATCCGGGCGCTTCTGGAACAGGCGTGGTAACAAATTTCCGGCATGGCGGCTCCTGACCCCGCCAGCGCCATATCATACCAGAGGACAGTGTGATGGGAAATCAGATTGTTGACAACATACGGGAAGCCGGAGTCGTCGGCGCGGGAGGCGCGGGCCTGCCCACGCATGTCAAGGCCGACGCCACGGTGGACACGGTTCTGGTGAACGGAGCCTCATGCGAGCCGCTGCTCATGAGCGATCCGCACCTTATGGAAAGCGATGTGGATACCATGATCCGCGGCCTTGAAGCGGTGATGGACTGCACCGGAGCGAAAAAGGGCATCATCTGCCTCAAGGGCAAACATGCCGGAGCGATGGCATCGGTACGCGCGGCAGCGGCCCGCGACTCTTCCGGCAGGCTTGAGGTCTTTGAACTCATGGACTTCTACCCCGCCGGGGACGAGCATGTTCTTGTGCATGAAGCGCTGGGACGCACTGTTCCCGAACGGGGCATTCCCCTCCAGGTGGGAGCTGTGGTCAGCAACGTGGAAACGCTGTATAACGTGGCCCGCGCTCTTGACGGTATCCCCGTGACCCACCGTTATCTCACCGTGGCGGGCGAAGTGCGGCGCCCCATGGTGGTCAGGGTCCCTGTGGGCACACCGGTGGAAGATGTTCTCGCCTTCGCGGGCGGCCCTCTCATTTCCGAATACCGCGTGGTGGACGGCGGCCCCATGATGGGCAAGGTTCTTCCCGACGCTTCCCGCGCCGTGGTGACCAAGACGACCAGCGGTCTGCTGGTGCTGCCCCCGGATCACAACGTGGTGGTCCGCAAGGTCATGGAGCCCGCCCGGGTCCGGCAGATTACCAACAGCGTGTGCTGTCAGTGCTCGCGCTGCACGGATCTCTGTCCCCGCAGTCTGCTCGGCCACTCGCTGCACCCGCACAAGCTGATGCGCGTATTCGCCAGCCAGGATCTGGAAAGCGAAATCGCCAGAGAGGCCCTGCTCTGTTCCGAATGCGGTCTGTGCGAAAAATTCGCCTGTCCCATGCTTGTCTCGCCGCGCGAAGTCAACGCCCAGATAAAAAAGGCGCTCATGCAGGCCGGCATCAAGTGGGAAAGCTCCGGCACCCCCCTCGAAACCAGCCCCTTCCGCGAAGAACGCCGTGTTCCCACTGCCCGGCTGCTCCAGCGCCTCGCTCTGACGGAATATGATACTCACCCCGGCTATGCGGGAGAATTCTCTCCCGCACGGGTGAGCATCCCGCTGCGCCAGCACATCGGCGCGCCTGCCGTATGCGTGGTTTCCGCGGGAAGTCGTGTGAAATGCGGAGATCTGCTCGGTGAAATTCCTGAAAAAGCCATGGGCGCGCGGGTTCACGCGAGCATCGACGGTGTGGTAGAGTCCGTTGCGGACGGAATGATAACCATCAAGGCGTAAGGTGAATACAATGATATTGCGCACTATCGGCTGCGTGGAGCTGAACAGTATCAGTACGGGCATGCATGTCGCCGACGAAATGGTCAAGGCCGCCGAGGTTCGGCTCGTTCTCGCCCGCCCCACCTGCCCGGGCCGCTATCTGGTCATCGTCACCGGCGACACAGGCGCGGTGAAAAGCTCCGTGGCGCACGGCCGCGCCATCGGCAGTGACATGGTCGTGGACTGGTTCGTCATCCCCAGCGTGCATGAAAGCGTAATCCCCGCCATGAACGGCACCGCCGTCTGTCCCCGCATCAATGCGCTCGGCTGCATTGAAACCTGCACAACGGCGGCCTGCATCATCGCCGCCGATGCGGCGGCCAAGGCCGGCCAGGTACATCTCATCGAACTGCGTTTCGCCGCCGGTCTGGGCGGCAAGGCCTTTGTCTCCATGACCGGCGAAGTCAGCTCTGTGCAGGCTTCCGTGGATGCCGGCGTGGCTGTCGTGGGTGCCGAGGGCGCGGGCCCCGTGCTCAGCCATATCGTCATCCCCTCGCCCAGCGAAGACTTCAAAGCCCAGCTCCTGGGCTAGAAAACAGGCGGGGAAGGGGAAACTTTCTGAAGAAAGTTTCCCCTCCCCCGCCCCCCTCTCCTTCAAAGACTTTTATCAGAGGGGCTGTTGTAGAATAGTGTTGATACCAACCTTGGCCGCCGGAGGCGCGAGCGTTAGCGAGCCATGGAGCGACGACCTCCCGCCGCATGGTAATGCGGCATGAAGGGGGCGAGGTGCGGTCAAATGTCACGCGGAGCGGAGCCTTTGGGCGGCGAAGCCGCACAAAGGCGCAAGCGAGCCGGCCGCGGATACATGACGCCTTTGGCCCGTGTGGAACACGGGCTGCCTTTGCGGCAATGAATATTGCCGCCTGTGCCGGAGCAAAACCATAGGCACCGCGCAACGCTGCCAACACGGTTCTATGACAGAGCCCAAACCAAACACTAAAGGCTTTCGGACACTCACATGGGCAGAATCACTGACGAACCGAAACAGCGCGTTATCCAGGAATACGTTCCCGGCAAACAGATCACGCTTGCCCATGTCATCGCCAGCCCGAACAGGGGAATTTATCTCAAGCTGGGGCTGGATGACGGCGTAAGCGACGCTCTGGGCATCCTGACCATCACCCCGGCTGAAGGCGTGATCATTGCCGCAGACATCGCCACCAAGGCCGGCTCCGTGGAGATCGGCTTTCTGGATCGCTTCGGCGGCTCCCTGCTGCTGGTCGGAGATGTGGCCAGTGTGGAAGCCGCTCTCAAAAGCGTCATCGCCTATTTTGACGAAGTGCTGCACTACGCCTCCGTTGACATGACCCGCACCTGAGTCCTCCACAGCGTTACGCGTCATGAAGAAAGTCATGCTCATCGGCGAGTGGCGTTCCGGCAAAAGTGCGCTTATCCGGGCTCTGTCCGAGCCGGGCTATATGCCCCGCAAGGTTCTTGCCCTGGATTTCTACCGCAACTTTGTGAACACGCCCAGCGAGTTTCTGGAAAACCGTCGTTTTTACCCCGCGCTCATCACCGCTTCGGCAGACTGCGATATCCTCGCATTTGTGCAGGATGCCACCCGTTCCACCTGCCAGATGCCGCCGGCCTTCGCCTCCATGTTCAATCGCCGCGTCATCGGCATCATTACCAGAATAGACGCCCCCGACGCCGATCCGGATCGTGCCCGCAGATTTCTGGAGAATGCGGGCGTGCGGGAGATCCTTGCCGTCAGCGTGGAACAGGGGGCAGGCATGGAGGAACTGCGCGCCATTCTTGAAAATGAATCATCTCCGCGTTGAAAACGCCCTGATGCCATGCCCCGCAGCATCCGCCTCAGGCATCCGGCTCTTCCGCCCTTGCCTCCAGCCCCCCCCGGCTTATCTTCACCAGCAGTTCCGTAACATGAAAGTCGCTGTTGCTCGTTGTCCAGTAGTCCGTGACATAGCGTTCATAACAGGCCTCGCCCGGCGTATAGCCATGCCGCCGCACCCATGAGACAAACCTGTCATAGGTTTCAGGAATGGTTTCGAGCGCTCCGATATGGTAACAGGAAGCCATCATGCAGCCGCCGAATGCGACCCGCCCTCCTCCGCCGCAGGGCATGAGCACATTCTGCATGATGCGGACGCTCTGCGGGCGGCTTTCCATCCTGTCTTTCAGACTTGAAAATCTGATGTATACAGGACCGGTAATCGCATTGCTTGTCTTTTCCACATAATCCATGAAATGAATGTTTATGATTGCTGACTTGATATCTCCGTCAAAAGGCTGTTCCTGATACAGCAGATTGACCTGTTCAACGTACTTGACGGAAACTTCTCTCACACCTTCGGCAATGACCAGTTCGGCTTCCTTGATCAGGTTATGCCAGTCCCGAACGGATTCCTCACACCGGCGCAGCTCTACCTGAGCGCTTTGCAGCTCTCCTATCTTCTTTTCAAAAGCGGAACGCATCGAACTGTAGACATTTCCATTCTGTCCTGCGATGAAGTCCTTCATCTCATCCAGTTTGAAGCCCATCTGCTTGTAGTATTTCAGCACCGGCACCATGAGCAGTTCATCATGCGTATACATGCGATAATTATTATAATCATGGCGCAAGGAAGAAATCAGGCCTATCTTGTCATAAAACCGGAGTGCCTTTTTTGAAACATTGCAAAGCTGGCTCATCTCGCCGATGGAATATTGCTGCTTGCGCATTGCATTTTCCTTGACGGGCTATGCCCATACACAGAGTTTCATACTAGCTCAGATTAATCTGAAGATTACACATGGCCAGGACACGCTGTTCCAGCTCGCAAGTTTCGCGTCCGAAGCCGGAGCAGCCGCAGGCAAACTGCGGCAATGCCGGAGCAGGAGAACAGAGATGAGCCTCGCTTCGCCTGACTCCGTGAGCAGCTTTTGAATTACTCTATCCTTTAGAGCTTTTTCACCATATACGCAAGAAAAAGCGGGCATATGCGGGCGGAACGGCGGCTTCCCCGCTCCGCCCCGGCGGCATGCCCCGTCCCGTTTGTCCGGTACGGTCGGAACTCCTTGCAAATACGACAAATCGATCTTATCCTTATGACAAAGAATGTTTGCACGGTTTGTCCCTTCCCCTTTTGGGAAGGGAGGATTCGTTTCATTTTCCGCAAACCACAGCGCGGCATTTTCCGCGCGGGAGGATTTCATGCAAGACCTGCGTAATGACACACGCTCCATGAGCATGGCCCGTTCCAGCGTGACCATCTTCATGCAGCAGGTGTACCTGTGGATGACCGCCGCTCTCGGCGTCACCGCCGTTACCGCCTACCTTACCGCGAGCAGCCCCGCTCTGCTGGGGCTCTTCTTCGGCGGCGGCATGCTCATGCCCATTATCCTGATGGTGGCCATCTTCGGTCTGGTCATCTATCTTTCCGCCGCCATTCACAAGCTGTCTGCCGGGGCGGCCACAGGCTTCTTCCTTCTCTATTCCGCCCTCATGGGCTTCTGGCTTGCGCCCGTGCTGCTGGTGTACAGCGGCGCATCCGTGGCCAGGGCCTTTATGGTGACTGCGGGCATGTTCGGCGGCATGAGCGTTTTCGGCATGGTCACCAAGCGAGACCTCTCCGGCATGGGCAGTTTCCTCATGATGGGGCTGTGGGGCATTATCCTCGCCAGCATCGTGAATATCTTCCTGAAAAGCACGCAGATGGACTTCGTCATCAGTGTGGTGGGAGTCATCGTGTTCACCGGCCTGACGGCCTGGGACACCCAGAAGCTGCGCCAGATGGGCGAAACCGCTCCCATTGAGGACAGCGTGGCCATTCGCCGCGGGGCCATCCTCGGCGCGCTTTCCCTGTACCTCGACTTCATCAACCTCTTCCTCATGCTGCTGCGGCTTTTCGGCAATCGCGACTGACGGCATATTGATACTGTCTGAACGGATTTGTTCCGGTACGGGGGAAAGAGCCCCCCGGACTCCATGATCATTCCGGGCCGCCGGGCGCACCAGCCCGGCGGCCCGAATATTTTCACGCGGCGCGACATGGCAACACGGCACATACTTCAGGATCTGCTGGCACCTCTCCTTTTCCCTCTTTCGTTCATCTACGGTGAGCTGACTGTCATGCGCCGCGCGGCGAAGGAAAGCAACCCGGTCTCCGGCCCCGCGTTCTTCGGAGATCCGCCTGTGCCCTGCGTTTCCGTAGGCAATATTTCCTGGGGCGGCACGGGCAAGACACCGGTTACCGCCTGGCTGCTGGAATGGGCCGCGGCACGCGGGCTGCACGCGGCGGTACTGACGCGCGGCTACAGGGCCTGCCCTCCGCAGTTCCCCTTTCGTGTGAGGCCGGACGCGGGCGTTCGTGAGGCGGGCGACGAACCGCTCATGCTGGCCCGGCGTTACGCCTCCTCCACTGTTATGGTTGACCCCCGCCGCTCCCGTGCTGCCGCCCGCCTGATGCTCGACGCGGAAGAAAGCGGCTGCCGCCCGCCGGACATGTTCATTCTCGACGACGGCTTTCAGCACATTTCCATGGGACGGCATCTCGATCTGGTGCTGATGGATGCGGATGACTTCGAGCCAGGTTCCCGCTCCAACTGGAACAGAGTCATTCCCGCCGGAACATGGCGCGAACCGCAAAGCGCGCTGACTCATGCGGACGCCTTCCTGATCAAGACCACCAGAGAAAAATGGCCCGGACTCGCAGCAGCCATGACATCCCGTCTCGCGCCCTTTGCCAGGCCGGTTTTCGCCTTCGCCCTGCAATGCCGGGGACTGGTTTACTGTGCGCCGAACGACGAACTGGTTTCCGAAAACGCGCCTCCCATGGTATCCATCCCCGCGCCCTCTCCTGACATACCGCTTCCCGAAGATCTGGCCGGGCCGTATCTCCTTGTTTCCGGCGTGGGGAATCCCGGACTGGTGAAGGAAACGGCAACGGCATTCATGGGAGCGGAACCTGCACGGGTGGCATGTTTTCCTGATCACCACGCATATACCCGGGCCGATGCCATTGTGCTTGCCGATTACGACATGCCCGTCCTCTGCACGGCCAAGGATGCCGTCAAGCTTTCAGGGCTGGGACTGCCCCGGCTTTATGCTCTGGATGTCGAAGCGGACTTCTTCGCTTCCCTGAGCGACTCAACTTCAACCGCGCCCGGCATACCTTTCTCCGCATGGTGGGGGAGGTGGTGGCGCGAATGGCAGCGGCGCAGCGGCGCTGCCTGCACAGAGAACACCCCTTGAAAAAACAAGAACTTTCCTCTTTTTCCGATAACGCCCTGCGCGGTGAAATTCTTGCCGTGCTTACCCCCGGCGCTCCCCTGCGCCTGGACGACATCATGCGAAGGCTGGGCCTGGCCCGGCGGGCCAAGCGCGCGGTGCTTGAAACACTGCGCGGACTGGCAGATGAGGGACTCGTCATTCACCTGCGCGGCGGGGCATGGACGCCTGCATCCCGCCTGAAACGCCTGCGCGGCATCCTCTCCGTCCAGCGTTCCGGAGCCGCATTTGTGCGCCCCGAAAACACATCCGGCAAACGCCCGGATGACATCTTTATCGCGCCCGGAGAACTCGGTGAAGCCTGGGACGGCGATACTGTGGAAATTTCCCTTTTTCCCCGGCCGAATGCCGGCGCGCACGGGCGCCGCGCCGGACTTCATGCCGAAGGCCGCGTGCTTGCCGTGCTGGAACGTCCCCGCCGGCAGTTGACCGCGCGTGTTCTGCGCTGTTCCCCGCCGGCTCATCCCCTTGCCTCTTCCGTGTCGGCCGTGCTTTGCCGTCCCGCAGATCCCCGCCTGGATATGGAGCTTCTGGTCGACGTATCCGGACTGCCCCATCCCCCTGCCGAGGGTGAACTTCTGCGCGTCACAGCAGGAGACAGGCTTGACACATCCGGTTCCTCTCCCGGACTTTCCGCCGCAAACAGCCGCATTTCCCGGCGCAGGGAACATCCTTCGCGCCGGAAGGGAGTTTTCCGCCCTCTTCCGCCCTTATGGTCGGCTACGGCGCTGGAGTCGCTGGGACGGGAAGACGATGCCCGCGTTCAGGAAGATTTGACAAAGCTCAACCACCGCATTCCCACAACCTTTCCCGACAACGCCCTGACGGAAGCCGAGAGGGCGGCCGCAGAACCTCCTGCGGCCGCTTCCGGCCTGAAGGATATGCGTTCGTTCTCCTTCGTCACCATTGATGGCGAGGACGCCCGGGACTTTGACGATGCCGTCTTCGTCACCCGCGATGCCGGAGGCTGGCGGCTGCTGGTGGCCATCGCCGACGTTTCCCATTATGTGCGTCCGCGCGGCCCGCTGGATCGCGAAGCTTTCGAGCGCGGCAACTCCTGCTATTTTCCCTCCTCCGTGGAGCCCATGCTGCCCGAGGCACTGAGCAACGGCGCGTGCAGCCTGCGCCCCGGAGAAGACCGCCGGGCGATGATCGCCGATATCAGTTTTGATCGCGGGGGAATCCCTGTTTCCGCACGTTTTTCCAACGCCCTGATCCGTTCCCGCGCGCGCCTCACCTATACCCAGGTCGAGAATATGCTGAAGAAACGGGAGGGAACTGCGTTCCCGCAATCTTCACGGCTGTCCTCTTCCCGTCCCGGCGAAATTCCTCCGTCGCTTCCCGCGCCTGAACTCTCCGCCATGCTGGAGGACGCAGCGGAGCTGGCCGGGCTGCTGATCAGAAAACGCCATGGCGCCGGAGGACTGGATTTCGATCTGCCGGAAGCGGAGTTCAGCATGGAAAACGGCAGGGTGACGGGAGTCGGCAACCGCGAACGCCTGTTCAGTCACCGCCTCATTGAAGCGTTCATGGTCGCGGCCAACGAAGCCGTGGCCCGCTTCCTCACGGAAAGGCAAGTCCCGTTCCTGTACCGCGTGCACCCCGCTCCTTCCACGGAAAAGCTGGAAGAACTGGCACGCGGGCTGAATGCCACAGGGCTGGAACTGCCGCTGCCCTCTCCCGCAAAATCCGTGAAGAGCGCGGACTGGCTGCCGGGCCTCCTGAACGCGGCGCGCAACAGAAACGATCTGCGGCCGGAACAGATTTTCCTTGTCAACCGGCTCTGTCTGCGCGCCATGATGCAGGCCCGTTATGATCCGGAAGAGGACGGCCACTTCGGGCTGGCGTCGCGCTGCTACTGCCATTTTACTTCCCCCATCCGCCGCTATGCCGACCTGATCACGCACCGCGCGCTCAAATATGCGCTCGGACTTGATCCGGGAGGAACCATTCCCGCCGGGCACAAGCTGCTGGCCGCGGCCGAACGCTGCAATGAACGCGAACGCGCGGCACAGGACGCGGAGAGGGAAATCACCCGCCGTTTCGGCTGCCTGCTGCTGCAGGCACGGATTGGGGAAAACTTCAACGGCGTCATCTGCGGGGTGACGCATTTCGGCCTGTTTGTCGAACTGGAAGGAATGCCGCTGGAAGGCATGATCCGCGTGGAAACGCTGGGGCAGGACTATTTCGAGTATGATGCCGAGCGGCAGGAACTGCGCGGCACGACCGGAAACGAGGCCTACCGCCTGGGGCAGGGCGTCAAGGTACGCCTGATCGGAGTCAATCCCGGCAGACTTGAAATCAATCTTGCCCTGCACGGCGGGGGACACCGGCCGGCCCGGAAGGGACAGAAAAAAGCCCTTGCCGGAAAAACGCGCTCCCCCCGACGCCATGACGCTGTGAAAGCTGCACGGGTGAAGCGCGCCTCTTCCCGAAGCGAAATCCCGGGAAAAAAAAGGAAGAAGGATGACAACACGCGTTCCCGGCGGACAGGGTTTAAAGCTTGACAGACTTTTTTCCCGGGATTAAAAAACATGGTTCGGCATTATTCTGAAATATATTCTGCGTCTTTTTTCCCCCGGCGGGAAGAACGACGGGCATGAAAAGAGCGCCTTCCGGCGCAAGCTCATACTCATTTCGCGCTCCGGCGCGATGCAGGAGGCAATATGGCCCGCATTACCGTGGAAGATTGTCAGCAGCGCGTGGACAACCGTTTTTTGCTGGTGCAGATGGCCATCAAGCGTGTGCACCAGTACCGTGAAGGCTATGAGCCGCTGGTAGACTCCAAGAACAAGGAGGTCGTCACCGCCCTGCGTGAAATCGCCGCCGGCAAAATTCTGCCCGAAGACCGCCGTTTCTATACCCCGCTGGAGGAAGGCGCCTCCCCCGTTCTGGACGACTAGCCTTGCAGGGGCCGCATTTCCATGAGTCAGCGCGATTTTTATGAAGTACTCGGCGTGACGCGCAGCGCCAGCGCCGAGGAGATCAAGCACGCCTATCGCAAGCTTGCCCTGCAGTACCATCCGGATCGCAATCCGGACAATCCCGAGGCGGAACAGAAATTCAAGGAAGCAGCCGAAGCGTATGATACGCTGCGCGACCCGGAGCGCAGAGCCAACTATGACCGCTACGGGACAGCCGATCCCTTTGGCGCGGGACGCGGCGGTTTCTCCAGCGCGGAAGACATTTTCTCCCAGTTCGGTGACATCTTCGGTGATCTGTTCGGCTTCGGTTCCCGCACGCGAGGCGGCCCTCGCCCCGAAGCGGGGGCGGATCTCCGCTACAACATGAAGATCAGCTTCCGCCAGGCGGCAAGCGGTACGGAAGTGCCCGTCACCATTCCCCGTCATGTGGAATGTGACGAGTGCCATGGCAAGGGAACCGCTCCAGGCACAAGTACCGAACCATGCAAACAGTGCGGCGGTACAGGACAGGTGCGCCACTCCCAGGGCTTCTTCCAGATCAGCGTCCCCTGCGGCGCGTGCGGAGGCCAAGGGTATACCATTCCCCATCCCTGCCCCAGGTGCAAGGGCAAGGGAACCATCCTCCAGAATCGCGAGCTGACCGTGCGCATTCCGGCGGGTGTCTATACCGGCGCCCGGCTGCGCCTGCGCGGAGAAGGCGAGGCAGGCGTACACGGCGGCCCTCCGGGCGATCTTTATGTGGTTCTGACGGTAGAGGATGACAAGACCTTCGAGCGTGACGGCCAGAACCTCATCTATGTCACGGAAATCAGCTTCCCTCAGGCCGCGCTCGGCGCACGCATAGAAGTGCCCACACTTGCGGACCCCATTGAGCTTGACATCCCCAGGGGAACGCAGAGCGGCGCCGTTTTCCGGCTTCAGGGCAAGGGCCTGCCCTATCCGGGCGAGAAGCGCGTGGGCGATCTGCTTATCGAAGTGCGAGTGCTGACCCCCACCAGGCTGTCCGAAGACCAGATCCGTCTGCTCAAAGAATTTGAGGAAGCCACCAAAGCCAAAGACTCCGGTATTGCCGGCAAAGTCAAAAAGGCCATGGACAAGCTCGGAAAGGCGGTCAAGGGCTGAGCCTCCGGAGTTCACATGCCCGGAACTTGACATGGCGCCGTTTTCCGGCATATACACGACAACACGCCAGCTTAGCTCAGATGGTAGAGCAACTGATTCGTAATCAGTAGGTCGTCAGTTCAATTCTGACAGCTGGCTCCATGAACAGCAGGGATCCGAGTTTTTTTCGGATCCTTTTTTTGTCGCCTCTTCCGTAGTTCATTCCGATGCCCCCTTCCTGCCGTTCCATGGCACTTTCTTTCATTTTGCTGCAGGAAAGAACCGCAGGCGGAGCCGCTGTTCAACTTCGCGGAGATAAAACTTGAACACTTCGCTGCCAGTTCGCCTCAAACTTATACGAAATGGCATGCCACAGGCAGAATTTGCTGCATTGGTGGGGCTTCATAAAAGTTCATGGGGAAGATTTGAGCGGGGAGACTCTGAACCGCCAAGTTCAGATTTGAAATCTGTATGTTCTATTTTGAATAGAAGTGCCGGATGGCTCCTTTTCTGAACACGATCAAGAAAAAATATCACTGCAATCAACTATTCAAAAAACCGCCAACTCCACCATGATAAGGAAGCCCTGCCACGCGAGAACGGGGAACTTCGGGAGAAGGCTGCCCGACTGGAGGAGCGTAAACGCAGATACGAGCTCACTCACGGCTTTCGTGCGGAAAGCAGCGAAGTCGGCCCGAGCATTAAAAAAATAGCCCTGGTTTTATGTCAGAATCGACATATGACATGGCTTTTTTCGTTCTCGAGTATCGTGACAACTTGCCCATAAAAGGGCCTCCCGTTCTCAACTCTTACTCGACGCCTTTTTCTTTCTCCCGATTTCCCGCAAGCCCCCACCAGTCCAACAACAGGCCACCATCCGTCCAGTTCGATCCGCTTGATCCGCCATTCTCGGCCATCATGACGGCCTACAGCCGCATAATTATCCCCAAACGGGGATATCCGCCATGGAAAAGCGCATCAGGAATATCGAACACGCCGTAGTCCTGAATCTGACGGATATGGTGACATACCAGCCAGGCCAGCTCGTCAGCAAGACGCCGGCATAAACCAGACACCACAATGTAACGCTGTTTGTCTTTGACAAGAACGAGGAAATCAGCGCGCAGACTCTCCCGGCGACGCGCCGGTCACGGCTCCGGACGGCGAGGAGAGAGTCTCCATCAACGGAAAGGAGCATCTGCCGCATGCAGGGGAAAGCATTGTCATGCCCGCCGGAGTTCTCCACGCCGCATATGCGCCGGAACGCTTCAAGATGCAATGACGGTCCTGTTTCCCGGCAGACGGGACACAGCGGGCTGTTCCCTGCCTCTTGGCTGCTCATATCGACAGGACGCCTGTCCGCAGAAGAGCAGGCAACTTCAGGATATGGGGTTCGCGTCTCCATGGCGGGAATGGCAGGCCCCGTGTTCAATCCGGCAGAGGATGCCTTTCCGTGAAGACGGGTTAATCAGTTCCGCGCTCCATGCGGCGCGCGCGTTCTCCGGCCAGAAACTTTCGCACCATGGCCTCCACGGGTTCCATGGCGATGCCGCGCATGTCAGGAGTATCCGTATCGGGAGTGACGCAGTCATCATATTTCCCCAGTGTTCCCCATACAGTGGCAGAGTACCGTGTGGTTACGGACAATACCGGCACATCCAGGGCGGCAGCCACATGGGTAGGCCCGCTGGACCCGGCGACCATGGCGCAGCAGGTCTGCAAAAAGGCTCCGCTTTCCTGCAGGGTGCGTCCGGTGAAATACGAAAGGCGCGGGTTGCTTACACCGGCAAATCCCTTGAGAAGAGGCTGATCCGAAGGTCCCGTTAAAATGACGATATCCAGATCCTCTTCCGTTTCCAGCAAACGCAGCGCCAGCGTCCGAAATTTTTCCACAGGCCAGCGCTTCGTCACCTTCTTGATGTTGCCCACAAACAGAGCCAGCCTCAAACGTCCCGGCATGAGGGGAAAACTCCGCCGCATGGCCTGCGTCAGTTCCCCCGGCACGACAAAATCCATATGCGGCGAGGCTGCCGGTATGCCGATGGCGTCCAGTTTTTCCAGCATGTCCAGCGTGACCTGAACGCTGCCCCCTCCCCGGGGAAGATTTGTATATGTGCTGCCATAGCCCCAGCGTATCCTGCCTCCGCGCAGGGGCGCCCCGCTGAACCCAACACGTTCGGGGACCCCTATCAGCATGCTCAGAAAACTGGCACTGCGGGAATTGCTGTTGAATACCAGCGCGGCATCATAACGCTCGGCGCGCAGGCGCGACACAAGTTTCCCCCAGCTCAGGGGATGCCTGCGGTCAAAAACATGAATGCCGTCAAGATACGGATTGCCGCATATGGCCGGGGAATTATGGGCGGAAGCCAGCATATCAAGCCGGATATCCGGCAGGGCCTGCCGTATCGCCCGTATGCATGGAGTAGTCACCAGCATGTCGCCAATCCGATCCGTACGAATCAGAATCAGTTTCCGCCACCGGGAAATCTCCGGCTTGCGGGGCAGAGGTTCCTGCGTCATGTCGACTCCTTCAGCATCAGGCGTGGCGAGTAACGAGAGACGCAGTATATGTGCCCTTTCCCCCTGTTGCAATACTCTTGCGGACATTCCGGACGAGGCGGAGAAATACGCGGGCGCAATCAGCGGAACATGCGGTTCGGATATGTCTCCGCGCCTGGAACCGACCCATGACGCAGACGTCGGTCCTTCAGGTTTGACAAGTCAGCCGCAACAGGGAAAAATTATCTTTTTTCCGGGAACAAAACACAGCCCGACATGTCCCATCGGACACAACATGCTGCGAGGCCGCCATGCGCTACTGGATATTCAAGAGTGAACCCGACTGTTTTTCCCTGGATGATCTGGCGAATTCACCGAACCAGACCACGGCATGGGACGGAGTACGCAATTATCAGGCCCGGAACTTCATGCGTGACGACATGAGAGCGGGAGACCTGGGATTCTTTTATCACAGCGGCAAGACCCCCGAGATCGCAGGACTGGTGGAAGTGGTGAGGGAAGGATACCCCGATCACACCGCGCAGGATCCGGACGCCAACCACTTCGACCCTGCCGCCACTCCGGAAAATCCCCGCTGGTACATGGTGGATGTAAAACTGATCAAACGCTTCAATCCGCCCGTTTCCCGCGCGCTGCTGCGCCGTCAGGCCGCTCTGCTGGGCATGGAACTTCTGAAACAGGGGTCCCGGCTGTCCGTGCTGCCCTGCGAAGAAGATGCCTTCACCTACATTGAACACATGGCCGAAGAACTCGCGAAAGGTTCTGCCGCCTTCTGACGGCACACATCCTTGGGCAGGTGAAGACGACATGGCCATGAGCATGCCCGGCAAAGGCTGAAGCCTGGAAAACAGGGAACGCAAAGAAGAATTTCCCCATACCGGGGGCAGAATTTCTCCCTCCTTCCCCGGAGTCTGCGGCTCTGACGCGCGCGGCCCGACGCAACCCCATTGCCGGGCCGTTTCCTTCCGGAACGCCTCAATACCCTTCCGGAAGGCTGCCGATCCCGCCGGCCATGACCAGCCTTCGCAATGGAGGGGAAAAGATGAACGGGCACTTTGCGATTTTTGCCAGCAGCCGGAAGCGGAGCGGCTGGATTTTCCGGCAATATGCCCGACCCGGCTCCGACAGCCGGGCATTAAACACGGCGGAAAGCTCTCCCGCGCTTTCAAACGCATAGCTCATGCCTTCCAGGGAACTGGGACTGACAAGACCAGCCGCCTCCCCCACAAGAAAGACCTCTTCGCCTCCGCAGCAGATATCCGCCGGGCCTGCAGGACGAAGCACGGCGCATGCCTCCGTGCGGATCGGGCGTTCCAGCGGAAAGCCCCGCCCGCGCATGGCAAGCTTCAGTTCCTCGAAACGCCGCCGGGCATGCCGGGGCGTGAACGCTCCGCCGAAAACGAAGTACCCGTTCTTTGTCAGCCCCCATGCGTAACAGTCCGTAAGCCGCTCATCAAAGATGCAGGCGTAGTGCGGACGGAGATGTCTGTCTTCAAACCATTGCTGAATGGCGGTGTACGTCCGGATGCGGGCGCGGGGAAAGAACGTCCTTCTGACCAGAGACGCGGCGCCGTCAGCGCCCACAACAAATGTCGCCCCGGCTTCGTTTTCCCGTCCTCCCTCCCGCCATCTGATCTGGTATCCCGCCGCCCCCCGCGTAATGGAAGTGCAGCGCGCGGGTCTCCGGATATCGACATGGGAAGGAATCAGCGAAATCAGCCACAGATCGAAGGCATGTCTGTCCAGATTGATGTAGCAGCGCGGGTACTCGCGTACTCTTCCCGAAGGGCCGTCCAGCGTCCGTACGGAAAAAATCTGCGGATCGACCAGAAGACGTGTCGGCAGGGAAAGTGCGGAGCGCGCCAGCGCTCTTTGCGCGTCAGGCGCAAGCAGACCGCCGCAGGGCTTGCGGAACCCCTCCTCCCCTCCCTTCCTGTCCAGCGCCAGAACGCGAAACCGGGGAGAAAGAAGGCGGGCCAGCGTAGCCCCCGCCGGGCCAAGCCCGATTACAGCTATGTCGTAATGCCCGGCCATGCGCTCAGGCCTGCCCGCAGCATCTTCCATCCAGGCCGCAGGCCGCGCCTTCGGCAAAACCGCCGTTTCTACCGGAGAGCGCCGCCTCCAGTCCGGCCCGTACCGTCTCGTACGGCGCATAGCCGCGCGCCAGAAGTTCGCGTCCGCCCTCCCCTTCCAGGTACAGCGTGGGGTACAGGCGAAACTCTCCCATGATGTCCGAGGCCTCGGCGGCCTCTTTTTCCGCGCGCACGCGGACGGCAGGGTCGGCCCGTGCCGCCTCGAACACGGCTGCTTCCACACCCCAGCGCGATGCAATATCGAGCTGAACCGATATGTCAAGCACATCCCGGCCCTCGGCATAAAAGGCATGCTGGAACGCTTCCATCTGCTCAAGTTCATGCCCCGGCGCGAGAGTTTTCAGCACGGCAAGCGGAAGCCCTGTTTCCGGGGAATACATGCGCCAGTCCGGCCCGCCGCTCCCCGCATCCTCCAGAATCTTCAGAAATGCGCCTGCGGATTGTCCGGTAGTTGTTTCCAGACGGGCGAAAAACTCCCGGATGGAGGGGTGTTCCTCCTTCATTTCGGAAAGGGTCAGCGCTTCGTCCACAAGATCGCCGCCCAGCACACGAACGGAAGTTCCAGGATAGTCGGCGAGAATGCGCCGCATTACCGGCCCGAAGCCGTAGCACCACGGACAGAATACGTCGGAAAGATAAAGCAGGTTCATCTGGCATTCCTTGAACAGTTTCAACGTGAGACAGCTCTATCCGAAAGCGCGGAAAAACAAAAGCCCGCCGCCCCGAAATGCGCCGGGGCAGCGGGCCGCACACAGCCGGCAAAAAGATCAGGCCAGCCGTGCCACCGCGTCCAGCGCGGCATTGTAATCGGGTTCCCTGGTAATTTCGGGCACGATTTCACTGTATGCCAGGGTTCCGTCCGGAGCCACCACAAAAACGGCTCGGGTCAGCAGGCGCAATTCCCTGATCAGCACGCCGTATTTCAGGCCGAAATCCGTTCCCTTATGGTCGGAAAGCGTTTCCACCGCCCTGACTCCCGCCGCGCCGCACCAGCGGGCCTGAGCGAAAGGCAGATCGCAGCTCACCGCCGCGATACGCACCTTGTCGGACAAATTGGCCGCCGCAGTGTTGAAACGGCGCACTTCCATGTCACACACCGGCGTGTCCAGCGAGGGCACGCTGAGCAGAACCAGAATCCCGCCTTCATACTCTCCGAGCGTCCGGGGTTTCAGATCATTGGTCAGAACGGTGAAATCAGGGGCCTTTTCTCCCACCCGGGGACGGCTCCCTTCCAGATGCAGGGGAGCGCCTTCCATGGTAACGGTATTCATCAAACATTCCTTTATGGTTTGCGATTTCCCCCTTCCGGAGGGAATATCCCGGCAAAGCCGACAAAATCCTTTTTCGTCAGGCTCTGCCGATAGAATAGTGTTGATAGCGTTGCACGGGGCGTATCGTTTTACTCCGGCACAGGCGGCAGGGAATATTGCTGCAGCGCAGCCCGTGTCCATACTGGCGGCAGGCAGCATGTATCCACGGCCGGCTCGCTTGCGCCTCGTGAAGCTGCGCTTCTCTCGGCTCCGCGAAACATTGCTTCCGTGACCTCCTGACGGCGCTCGAGCGGCTTTGCCGATACACGCTCTCGCTTGCGTTTTGCGCGGAAAACGCTGCGCTCGCACTGCTCCCCTCTCACTGCCGCATGACCATGCGGCGGGGGGAGCGTCGCTCCATACGCGCTGACGTGCGTACTTCCGGCGGTCAAGGATATGTTCAACGCTATTCCACGACAGAGCCTTTCGTTTAAAGTCAGGCACAGAGGCTAGTATGGAATGCTTCATCTGTCAAGAATCATTCCTGATACGTTCTGTTGCAGTATCGTGCCGACGTAACCGCGCCGGACGGCATCTACCTGATTACGCTGACAATATACTTTCCGTTTTTCACTTCCACGCCGTGGTTGTCGTGGCCGAAGCCGGGGAATTTGCGGTCATACGCTTCCAGCGCCTTCAGATAGCCGAGAACGGGGCCTTCCGCCCCGCCCGCGTTTTCGCCGGGCATGAGCAGCGGAATGCCCGGAGGATAGGGAACGATGCCCGTGGCAAGAGTGCGGTTGGCGCATGCGTCAAGATCGACCTGCTCGATTTCATTGCGTACCAGACGCTCATACGCCAGAGAAGGAGACATGTCGGCCCGGGGCAGGAGAGAAAACGCCTCGCCCAGCAGGCTGGTGGTGCGCAGGGACTTCATCGCCTCGAACATTTCCGCGCACAGGTCGCGCAGCCCCATGCCCGCATAGCGTTCGCCCCACGCTTCCATCAGGGAGGGCAGAACGCGATCCAGCGGGGCATTGGCGTCGTAATCGCTCTTGAAGCGCAGCAGCGTGTTGATCAGCGTGCCCCATTTTCCCTTGGTCACACCGATGGAAAAAAGGAAAAGAATGGAGAAGTCGGCCGTCTTTTCGACAACAATGCCGTCTCCATCCAGATAGGCCGTCAGCACGGAGGCCGGGATGCCCCATTCTTCCAGCCCGCCGTCGCGGCGCACGCCGGGCGTGGTGATGGAAACCTTGATCGGATCGAGCATGCAGTAGTTTTCCTCCAGCTTCCCGAAGCCATGCCAGGAATCGCCGGACCTGAGCGTCCAGCAGTCCGGACAGGAGGCCAGATGCTCCTCTTCCGCCTGCCAGAAGGGGACTTCCCGCCCGTCCGCATTCTTTACCGTATCCGGCTGCCAGACATTCACGAACCACTCGCCTCTTTCCACCTCTTCCGCATGGATGCGGGAAACGAGGCGGCGAAAGGCCACGGCCTCATGAATGGCTTCGTCGGTCAGCGCCTTTCCGCCGGGGCCGTCCATCATGGCGGCGCTCACATCATTGGAAGCGATGATCGCATAGTTGGGAGAGGTGGAGGCATGCATCATGAACGCTTCATTGAAGCGGCTGTGGCTGATGGGGTTGCGCCCCTCGCGCACATGAATCATGGATGCCTGGGAAAGCGCCGCCAGCAGCTTGTGTGTGGACTGGGTAGCGAACACCGTGGGCTTGTCCGGGCTGTGTTCGGCAGGGTCCCCGTACATGGCGAAACGTCTTTCATACATGGGGTTGAAACGGGCATATCCATACCATGCCTCGTCAAAGTGCAGGCGATCCACGCTCTGCCCCAGCAGTTCTTCCACTCTTTCCACATTATAGCACAAGCCGTCGTAGGTTGAATTGGTAACTATGGCGTGTACGGGAGCGGGGTCGACATCGCCCGTGACCAGGGGATTCTCCGCAATGGAACGGGCTATGGCTTCTCTGGTCATATTTTCCGGAGGAATGGGACCGATGATGCCGTAGTGGTTGCGGGTGGTAAGCATATAGACGGGCACTGCGCCGGACATGGTGATGGCATGTTCAATGGACTTGTGGGCATTGCGATCGCACAGGGCCACCTGCCCGCGCGTGACGGAGGCCATCATGATCACGCGGTTGGAGGTGGAAGAGCCGTTGGTGACATGATAGGATCGGTGCGCTCCGAATACCCTGGCAGTATATTTCTCTCCTTCTCCTATGGGGCCGGAGTGATCCAGCAGCGATCCCAGCTCGCCCACGGAAATGGACAAATCCGAACGGAACAGGTTTTCTCCGAAGAAGTCGAAGAACGCCCTTCCCGCCGGGGCCTTCATGAAGGCCGTGCCCCCGGTATGCCCCGGCGTATGCCAGGAATACTCGTGCGTCATGGAGAACCGGGCCAGCGCCTCAAACATGGGCGGCAGCAGATGTTCACGGTAATGGCGCAGTGCGGCCATGACGCGCCCGGCAATAAACGCCGCGCTGTCTTCGAAAAGCCAGATGAAGTCGCTTGCAATCTGGAGAATTTCAAGGGGAATCTGCGCTGCGTTTTCCCTGTCGGTGAACAGAAAAAGCGGCATGGAGACGTTGCGGGAGCGCAGGGTTTCCGCCACATGACGGGCGGGCCTGTGCGACAGGGCGTCATCCATATCCCAGTCCAGCAGCAGCGCCTGGATCATCGGATCGGAAACCAGCAGCATTTCCGCGTCAAAGGCGGTCTGCGCCGTCAGCACGGCCACGCCGCTTTCCTCAAGCTGCTCCCTGAGCTTGCGCACCAGGCGGCCCGCTGCGCAGTCATTGGCGCATTCGCTGTGCGCGAGCAGAATCTTCATGCCCAGCTTGCGCGGGTCCTGGTTGGTCGAAAGTATCATGAAAAGACTCCTTGGTTTTACGGAACAATATGAAATGCCGGATGCAGGAAGGCGCTCATTCCCCTCCGGAGGGAGAACGGAAGACCGCCTGCGTCCGGCGGTCCTGCCGCTTTCAGGATGAAACAGCTTCTTCCGCCGTACCCGCCGAAGGCCGCCCGGGAGCTTCCGGCGCGGATTCCTCGATCAGATGACGGGGCAGAGGAGCGCGGCGCTGCTGGGTAGACGGGCGCGTTTCGACGGAAAGCCAGAACGTGACGGCCAGCACCGCGACAGTCACCGCGAGAGTGAGCCAGCGCACCCATTGCGGCGACACGCCTCCGGTATGCGCAAGCCCTTCTTCAATTTCCCTCTTGCGGGTAATGGCTGCGGAATACAGCACTATGGTGGCGATCACGAAAATAAGGGACCATCTGGTCTGTTCGCCGTTCGAGCCGATCAGCGCGGTCAGACAATATACCGCGCCCACGAATCCGATGACTATGTAGAGAAAGTGCTGGTTGGGAGTCAGTACCCTGTAGCCCAGCACCTTGATGGCGATGCAGGAATAGATGTAGGGCAGCAGGGTCATGATCACCGCGATGGAGGCCAGTTTGCCGAACTGCTGGCTGGCCGTGGGCGACATGGTGGCAAGCACCTGCAGGCTCATGAGCGCGGCCACGATGATCAGTCCTGAGGACGGCACGCCTTTCCTGTTGACGCGGGAGAAGACATTTCCGAAAAGTCCGTCATCCGCGGCGGCCTTGGCGCTCTGCCCCACCAGCAGCGTCCAGCCGGCCAGGGAACCGAGACAGCCCACGGCGGCGCACAGGGCCACCGCGTTCGCGGCGGCATCACCAAGAGCAAGACGGGCCGCGTCGGCAAAAGGCGCGGAAGAGGCAAGTAGCTCCCTGTTGGGGATCATGCCCATGATCACGGAGGAACTGAGCACATAGCAGACTCCCGCCAGAATCACCCCGCCGATGGTGGCGATGGGCACATTGCGCCGGGGATTTTTAACCACACCGGCGGATACGGACGCGCTTTCCACCCCGATAAACGCCCACAGGGTGAAATTCAGCGTGCCCGAAACGGCATGTACGGAGCTGCCTCCCGAGACGTTCCAGCCGGAACTGAACAGTTCGGGCCTGAACCAGAACCAGCCGAGCAGAGCCGTGCCGATGATGGGTACAAGCGCGAAGATGGTGGTCACGGACTGAATGCGGCCCACGAGTTTCGGACCCAGCATGTTCGCGTAGGCGAAAAACCAGATTACAAAAATCTGGGCGAAGGCGAACACGTAAGGGTTATGCAGCGCAGGAAAAAAATGAGTCAGATAGCCGATGCCGGCCACGGCCAGCCCCACATTGCCGATGACGTTGGCAATCCAGTAGACCATGTTGGTCTGGTATCCCATATAATCGCCGAACGCCTTGCGGGTATACGCATAAGGGCCGCCCGCAGCCGGATCGATGCTCGCCAGCCTGGAGAAGGTAAGCGCAAGGGCCACGGCCCCCACGCAGGTAATGAGCCAGCCGATGACGGCAATGCTGCCATAGGCTGCCAGATTGGCCGGAAGCATGAATACCCCCGAGCCCATCATGTTGCCCGCCACCATCAGCGTGGCGGCGACAACGCCTATCTTGCCGCTTTCGCTTTGTGCCGCTTCCTGAACCATGAGATATCCTTTTTTGAAATCCCTTACCTGAAAAAATATCCGGGGCCTTCGTCCGGGAAGCCCCTTGCCCTCTCCCGTCAGGAGCATCCCGACCTCAACATGCCCGGTTCTGCGCGGAGCGAGTCTCCCCTCTGCCGCGGGCCGGAACATGGGGCTTCGGCCGCAATGCCTTCCATGACGTCAGACACTAGGAGGGGGGAAATGAGTTTACAATGATAAAGGCTGCGCCGGATTCCGGCTGACGGAAGACATGAAAACAGCACCGCGCGATCCGCATGCGCGGGCTGGCGCTCCCGCTCCGACGCCGCATTGACAGCATTTCAAAAGGCCGTACAAGAAAAGGATGAACACGCCATATTCCCGCCCAGGAAACGCGCTCTCCGGCCCCCGGCTTGTCAGATGGCAGCCGCTGCCCGATCTTGCGCTTTTTCTCGTCGTCAATATCCTGATCTTTTTTTCCGCGCGTCTGGCGCTGCTGTATTTCCTTCTGCCGGATATCGCCAGAACGGATCACATCCTGCGCGCGCTGTACATCGGCCTCAAGTTCGATGCCCGATGGGCGGTATTTCTCGCCCTGCCTCTGGCCCTTGTCTGGGCATGGCCACAGGCCGAGCGCGCGGCCGCGGATTCCGGCCCCAGCCTGCTCCGCCGCCTGCTTGTCGGCATTGAAACGCTGCTGTTCGGCCTTCTGGCCCTGCTCTATGTTTTTGACTTCGGCTTCTTTTTCTATCTGCGCCAGCGCATCGACATGACGGCCCCGGGCTATGTGGATGATCCCGCCATCGCCCTGAACATGGTATGGGAAAGTTATCCCGTCATTGTCCTTGCGCTGCTGCTGCTTGCCGCACTCGTGCTGTACGCCCGTGGAGTCTCCTGCCTGCTGCGCCGCCACCAGACGGCCTGGGTGGGGTCCGCTCCCGCCGCATTGCAGGACGTCCCCGTCATTTCCCGCAAGCGCCGTGCGCTGCTCACCCTGCTGGGCTTTGCCGGCATGTTCCTTCTGGGATACGGGCAAATCAGCTCCAATCTCTTTCCGCTGCGCTGGAGCAACGCCTATTTCAGCGAAGACAACGCCATTGCCACGCTGGCCCTGCACCCGGCACAGAACCTCTTTGACACCAGACGCGGGGCGGAAGCCGTCAAACCGGACTGCGCGGCGGCTCTGGCGGCATATCCCCGCATGGCCGCCTGGCTGGGCCTGAAGCCTGAACCCGTCACAAGCTGTGACGACATTTCCTACGCGCGGCTTTACGTCCCTTCCACGCCTCTGCCTCCGGACAGACGGCCCAATATCGTCATCATCCTCATGGAGTCGCTGTGCTGGGCCAGGACATCGCTTGCTCCGGCCTATCCGGGCAGTGATTTCATTGAGCCGACCCCCTTTCTGAAGGAACTGGCAGCCAAAAGCCGCTATTATCCCAACTTCTATTCCCCCAGCCGCCCCACGGCGCGCGGCATTTTCAACACGCTTATAGGCATTCCGGATGTGAACTTCGACGGGGGAACCTCTTCACGCAATCCCCAGATTGTGGATCAGGCCATCGTTTTCAACGAACTCGCGGGCTATGAAAAATTCTACAATATCGGAGGCAGCGCCAGCTGGGCCAATGTGCGGGGACTCATCCAGCATAACGTCAAAGGCATCCGGCTCAACGAGGAAGGCTCATGGAAGGCCCCCAACATGGACGTATGGGGCGTGGCGGATATTGATCTGTTCAAGGAATCCGTCCAGTTGTTCAGCCAAAGCTCCGCCCCCTTCGCGGCGGTTATTCAGACAGCTTCCTTCCACCGCCCCTACACCATTCCGGAACAGCGCGACGGCTACGAAATCCCGCCTGCGCCCTCTGCGGAACAAATCCGCTACTATGGCTTCGACAGTGCGGAAGAATTCCAGTCCCTGCGCTTTTCGGATTTCGCCCTGCGCCGCTTTTTTGAAGAGGCGGAAAAACAGCCGTGGTTCCGGAATACCATTTTCGCCATCTTCGGCGATCACGGGCTGTACCACGCGCCCACCTTCACCCCGCCGGCCTATCTGGCCTGTTCGCTTCAGGCATGGAACACGCCGCTCCTGCTGTACGCGCCGGGCGGCCATATTCCGCCGGGAAAGGATGAGGCTCCCCACTCCCAGCTCGATATCTTCCCCACTCTGGCATCGCTCACCGGCGTCCCCTTCCGGAGCAATACACTCGGCCGCAACATGCTTGCCCCGGGCAATGACCAGAACGCCATGGTGTTCATTTCCGAAAACATCACCCGCATGCTCATCAAAGACGGCTATATTTACCGCAATACGCCGGAATCACTGTACCGTCTTGATGCCCCCGAGCTGGAAAACCTGCTGGAAAGGGAGCCGGAGCGGGCCGACGCCATGCGCCGGACGCTCAGTGACTTCTATGAAACCACCAAATTTCTTCTGTACAATAACGGCAAAGCCCGACTGAACGCGGTGAGACCCCAGATCATACGACTTCCGCCCCTCACGGCGGGAACCTCCCCGTCCGCGGAGAAGTAGCGGCGAGATTCGTCTCCGCCTTCCTCAGCGGCCAGGGACAACGCGGTGCCTCTCTCCGGTGTCGCCGCCTTCAGGCGTGAAACCTGCGGGCCGGAACATGAGATCCCGGCCGGCAGATATTTTCAAGCGCAAAATGCTCTGAGGAACCGCTGACGTATTCCGCGAATACATCAACCCCACTTGCGGAGGCATACACTTGCAGACCGGAACATCATCCCCTCCCCTGAAGGACTCCTTCGGCCGCGAAGTCCACTATCTGCGCCTTTCCGTAACGGATCGCTGCAATCTGCGCTGCCGCTACTGCCGGGTGGACAACAGCTTCATTCCGCATGAACGGATCATGCGTTATGAGGAAATGGAAAAAATGGTCGGCCTGCTTGTGCCCATGGGAGTAAGCAAGGTTCGGCTTACCGGAGGCGAACCCTTTGTGCGCAAGGGGTTTCCCGGGTTTCTGGCCCGCCTGCGTGCAGCGCATCCGGATATCGATCTGCGCCTCACCAGCAATGGCGTCATGCTTGCTCCTCATGCCTCCCTGCTCAAGGATCTGGGCGTGCGCGTCAACCTCTCCCTGGACAGTCTGCGCCCTGAACGCTTCGCCGCAGTAACCGGACGAGATCTTCTTCCCCGGGTCATGGAAGCTCTGGATGCTCTGCAGAAGCACGGCGTTCCCCTCAAGCTCAATGCCGTAGCCATGCGCGGCGTAAACGACGATGAGCTTCCGGACTTCCTCCGGCTCGCGGCCGAACGCGGGCTGGATGTCCGCTTCATTGAATTCATGCCCATGGGGGAAGGGACTCTGTGGAGCGACTCCACCTACTGGCCCGCGCAGGAAATCCTTCAGGAAGCCCGACATCTCGTCGAGCTTGGCCCGGCGGAAAGCAACGCCGCTCTGGACGGCCCGGCCACCATGCACGCCATCCGGGGGACAAAAGGACGCTTCGGCCTGATTACGCCTCTTTCCTGCCACTTCTGCGCGGGCTGCAACCGCCTGCGCCTGACTTCGGACGGACGGCTCCGCACCTGTCTGTTTGACGACAGGGAATATTCCATTCTGCCCCTGCTGCGCCGTGCGGACATTACCGAAGAACGCCGCATGGAACTTGTGCGGCGCATTGTGGAACGCGCCGTGCAGCGCAAGCCCATCGGAGCGGATATTCTTGCCAAGCGCAGGAATGAAGTCGCCAGACGCACCATGACCAGCATCGGCGGCTGAGACGACGGAAAAATCATCCCCTGTTCAACTCATCTGTTTGGCCGTATAACTTATCAACAGCAGTTTTCGACAAGGAGTTCGCCATGTTTCAATCCACAGCCGCTCCATCCGCCGACTGACTCCTCAGCCGACGGACGGTGGGGCGTGCGGATTGCCCTCCCTGAGGGGAGGAGTTACAGGAAAGGACTTCATCGGCTTCGCCGTCTTGTCAACCGCTCTTTTCCCCCTGAAAGGGGAACTTTCAAACCACAAAGGAATTTTTGATGAATGATCTGAATTTTCTCGGCATCTGCGGCAGCCTGCGCTCCGCTTCCCGCAACATGGGCCTGCTGCGCCGCGCGGCTGCATCTCTGCCCGAAGGGGTCCGGCTCACCATTGCGGACATTTCCGAACTTCCCTTCTATGCCGAAGATCGGGAAAAACCGGAAAGCGCCCTGCGCCTCATTGAACAGGCCAGAATCGCGGATGCTCTGGTACTGGCCTGTCCGGAATACAACTACTCCATGGCTCCGGCCCTGAAAAACGCACTGGACTGGATTTCCCGCGAGCCGGGTTCGCTGCTGGCGGGCAAGTGTGCAGCCATTCTCGGCGCGGGCGGCGGCATGGGCACCTCGCGCGCGCAGTACCATCTGCGCCAGACCTGTGTTTACCTTGATCTGCGCGTTCTGAACAAGCCGGAACTTTTCTCCAATGCCTTTTCCGCTTCCTTTGCCGCCAACGGCGACGTGGCCGACAATCCGGAGGGAGAAAAGCTGGCTGCCAACGTCCGTGCGCTCATGGAAGAGCTGGCCAGAACCGTCCGCGAGAGGAAAGTATAACGGACAAAAGCAACCTCCCTTCCCATCTCATTTCCCAGCCGTCAACGAAATCTCTGACGGCTGAGAAATTATATTATACGTGGTAAATGTAATGGTACATATTACATCGTCAGCATAACACAAACACCAATAAACAAAAAAATTGCTCCCCCCAAAAGACGTTTATAAAGTGTCCTGCGGGTAGCAAGATAGGTATTTCTAATATTCAATTTACATATATCTTCTTCTTTCTCTATAAGTAACTGATCTTTAGCTTGGCAACATTTCTGTAATTCTGCAATATGTATTTGTGATGTTTTACCTAAGGAACTTAAAATATGTGTTCGATAAGCATGAATATGTTCTGGCGCATTTTCCTCACAAATATTTAAATGTTTCAAATTATGATTTAAAAGATCTTTATAACAATCTAACGATATAGCTACTTTTATTACATATTGACATACAAATGAATGCCAGTTTTTTAAAATAAAATATTTTATATCATTATTTAACAACAAATACGAATCATATTTTTGTCTTCCATGTATATCTTGCAATGTAAATTTACATTCAGATATTTTAAAACCATTTACACTTAAATCTTTAGCAATAGTTTTATATGTAAAAAAATGTATATGTGTTTCATCTAGCAAACCAACATCAGTATATGTAAAATCATCAAGTAAAAGACATGACTTTATACTCGCATGCGAAACATTTGGAATAGACAAAATAATAAATCCATTATTTACTAAAAGTTTAGATAATATATTTAGAGTTTTCATTGGATCACGCAAATGTTCTAAAACATCAGCGCATACTATATAGTCAAACTTTTTATTGAGTTTCAAAATATCATAACTTTTTATGGTATCAAGATCCATATTGATTATATCTTTATATGCTCCAGTTTTTCGTGCAATATCAATTGCATATTTATCATATTCCAATCCATAAACAGATGCATTTCTGTATTTATTTAAAGCATTTCCTAGTTCTCCACACGCACAACCAACATCAAGCACATATCGATCTTTATCGATATAATCTATAATGATGACACGTGGATCATCGATATTATCCATATCGATATCCCATTTATATTTTGTTATATTTTCTTTCATAATAATACCTCCAATTCTCTTCAAAAAGGATTCGTATTGATACTTTTAAGTATATTTTTATAAACCTTTTTCTTTTTCTGATAATGTTTACGTCTTTCTCCGTTTGTCAGTTCCGCCATAATTCTATATTTTAAATATTTAATTTTTATAAAAAACTTCAATTCATAAATTTCTTTTATCCCAAATTCAATCTTTTTTTCATCTTTATTATTGTTTATACTTTTTATATCTCTACATGAAAACAAAATACCTCCATTGCATACAACATGATAAAACATAGACGAACATGAAATATTCCACTTTGTTCTATCTCTCTCTGTTATAGTATTACCACTTTCCCTAATAGATATCCCAACAAAAAGTCTATCTATAATAACAGGAAAAAAGTCATATAAAAACATATTGGACAGCTCTACATAATAATCCTCATAATATGTTATAGAAGTAACTATGTTATCATTAATTTTTTTTAAAATCGATTTACGTGGAAATATAATTCCACAAAAAGGTATACTATTATACCCTAAAATAGATTTCAATAACTCTTGTGGGTTAAAAAAACGTACATATTCACTTCTTGAATTACCCTTCCATGAATTATTTCCATATGAAATATTTTTTTCATTAAAATATCCTGAGCCGATATAAAATGTACTTTCTTTTGGAAACGATAAAATCGAGTCTGTTAATATCTTTGCTTCATTAGGAAATAACCAGTCATCATCGTCAACAAACCATATATAATCTGTATTAATTACAGATAAAGATTTATAAACCAAGAAAAATCTCGAATCTTGCATATCACACCTAAAACAAATTACAGGAATATCATAATATGTATCACGATCAATACTCGTATCATCTGTAACAATATAACATTTAAATATATGAGAATTACAGCTTGACGCAATAAAAGATTTTATACTTAAAATGGACCTAAACAATAATTCATTTCTTTTAAATTGTGTACGAATTATTATAGCAACAGAAGTATCATCATACTTTCGACGACAATTTTCTAACGCTTTTTCAGGAAAATTAAGTTCTCCCTGCGGAGAATCAATTGTAATATCCCCATTTATTGTCATTAATATATTATTTTTTAAAGTAGAATCAAGATAGCCCTTGAAAGAATCTGACTTAACTGCACGAGTAAACGCCTGAAGATTTCCACCTGAAGAGTGAAAACACAATAAGTGGGGGAGAATAAAAACCCCAAGTCCAGCCTTAACGGTTTCTATAGACAGTGTAATATCATATAGCTGAAATCCTTCCATATGTGGAAGACGAACATTTTTATTTTTCAGCAAGGGAACATTCAATAACATTGTATTCCCATCAATACTCTCTGCTGGAATAATCTTCCCTGAAAGGTTTGGCCCTCCATGAGGATCACTAATGTATCTGACTTTTTTCGATGCCATAAACCCCAACTCATTACATGCAATACCAGCATTTCCTGCAATTCCCCATCCATAATATTCATTATCCAGTGTTTTCACCGCAGCATTCACCCTATCTACAAAATCAAAGTTAAAATATATATCATCATGAACAAATAATACAGGTTCTATTTCATATTCTATAATACGATTTAATATATTAAATAGAGATGATTCATTAAGCAGAACAACTATATCATTTTTTATAAATTGATGGCGTCTCACAAAATCATTGGCGGCAGACTCAGATCGTGCAACAGTAAATATTTTCATACTCTTTCTCCTGTTTCAGCAAATAAATTGATTCCAAGTATTTTTATATGCTTATTATATTTTCCATAATAATATTCTTGAATACTATTCACAATATTATTATTATAATCATTCAATATCAAATTGAATATATTTTTTTCAATACTAGTTCTTAACATTTCTATCGCTTTATATTCTCCTTCTTTTCCAAAAAATTTTCTTGATATTAAAATAAAGTTTCTCAAACTGAAATATTTTTCAGTTGATAAAATAGTTTTATTCTCAAAATATCCATTTGTAAAATGAATAATTTGTGCGGAAGGTTCATATAAAACTCTATATCCATTAAGCCATGCTCTCCATGACAGATCAACATCCTCATTATAAAGAAAATAAAGAGGATCCATGCCATTTACCTTTTCATAAAAACAACTATCAATAAGCGCAAATGCCCCACTAGCCCACGGAGTTTCTAGAGAAAGCGGATCGTACTCCTTGGGATGCTCAAAAGGCCATTGCCGACCTTCAACTATGGCAACTTCATCAGTTTTTCTATTTAATAAACAATCAATACTTTGAGGCAACGGTATACAATCTGGATTCATTAATACAAAGGAAGAAGTTTTCGTAAAATGTTCAAACAAAATATTATGATTTTCAGCAAATCCTGTTGGCCTATTTTCATCTTTTTCTATGTCTACAACAGTTATATTATGCATTTTTCCTGATGCAATCCTCTTTCCATGTTTTTTATAATTCATTGTTAAAAAAAATATATTTTTTTTTGTAGTCATTGCAAGATTTGGAATAATACATTTCATAATATGTTCAATATTTTTATCACCATATACACATTGAACATTGATATTTTCATCATAATACCCAGTTCTTTCATATCTCATTGTAATTCCTCATAACATAAATTTCGTTCATATCTCATTATAACACACCAAAATAAACCTTATACACCATCATAAAATTTTGGTCTTATATTCATACAAGGTTTTTCTATAAAACAATATAATTTGTATGACATGAAAAATGTTATTAATAGAGCAACAATATAAAAACCTATTACATCATAAATGCATTTACCTTCCGCCTGTTGTGAAAAAAATATGAATGGAGTCCAGTGTACAAGATACACGGAATAGGCATAACGGCTGCCCAGCAGAGCAAGTTTTCCCGGCAGGGCCGCAGGGTCCAGCGCATGACGTAGCTCTGCGCTGCAATCCAAAAAGCACAGACTCAGAGCAAGGCTCATATCAATGACGGAAAAACCGAAACTCTTGAGGAAGACATTTCCTTCCGGCTGGAATACGGCTCCCGAATAATGGCGGGCAAATATCCACAACAAGGACACAGAGGCGGCAAAGACAAAAACATGGCCGAGTCTTGCATGGATTCCGGGACGATACTGCCTGAGCCAGGCCGCTCCCACGCCAAACAGGACGGCATCGAGA
Source organism: Candidatus Mailhella excrementigallinarum (assembly GCA_944324075.1). Lineage (GTDB taxonomy): Bacteria > Desulfobacterota > Desulfovibrionia > Desulfovibrionales > Desulfovibrionaceae > Mailhella > Mailhella excrementigallinarum. Next base: position 42,703 of record CALUUZ010000011.1, on the reverse strand, counting down.
CGGAACGGCACCTGCTTGCGAAAATCCTCATCCCATAACGCCGGAGCATCCGCTGCCGCGTACAGACGCATCATGGCGCAGAATGCGACCGCTGCGACGATACCCCACAGCATGCGCCACTCCCGACTTGCGGAAAAAGGCAGGTGCGCCGCCGTCAGCAGCAGCGGAGGTATGGCGATATATGCCCACTGCTCCACAGAAAGACTCCAGCTCACGGGGAAGAAGGCTGCGTATTCCGGCGGGCAGTTCTGCAGAAAAGCCGCATAACGCCAGATATGCGGAAGAGGAGCCTGCGCCGCGAACGCATATATGACAAGCAGGGCAAGAACAGCATAATAGGCAGGCAGTGTGCGCATCCAGCGCCGGAGAAAGAAGATTCCCATTTTCCGGAATGAACAGTGCGGAAGCACGTCACGGAACAGAATTTTCCCGATAAGCAAACCGCTCAGGACAAAAAAAAGTTCCACGCCGAATACGCCGCTCCAGAAGGAAAAGCTGTTCATATCACGCCAGAAGCGCGCAAAGAACAGACCGGAATGCGCCGCCAGTACGGCGGCAATGGCCAGAGCGCGGGCCATATCCAGCCCGGGACTGCGCGAAGCTGATGATTCTTTCAACATATTTTCCGGAATGTATCGTGCCTGAAGATATTCACTGCCGGCATGAATGCAGTCCGGCAAGCCTCTCAGTCCATCCACATATTATGCCCTGAAGCAGTCATAGGGGCCGACAAGACCTATCGGGCGGCGATCCCTCAGCACAAAAAGCGCCGGAGCGCCGCTTTCCCGCAAAAGAAGCAGGGCCTCCGACACGGTGCTGTCTTCCTGAAGCGTCGCCGCGGGCGCCCGCATGGCTCGTGTCACCGGAGCATCCATATCCACGCGGCTGCCCATACGCCGGAAATCCGCATCGGAAACAACTCCGGACAGCCTGTCCCGTTTCAGAACGCCCACCACACAGGGGGCATGCCTGCGCAGCAGCAGTCTGGCCTGCGCCAGGGTGGCATCCGCCTTGAGCAGCGGCAGCTCCGCTCCCGTGCGCATGATTTCGCCTACGCGACGAAAATGCCCCCCTCCCGCGGGAACGGCCCCGCACGCAGAGACATCCACACCCCTGTACCGCATAAGCCCCAGCGCAAGAGCATCCGCAAGCGCCATGCGCACAAGGGGAGCCACAAACGGTTCTCCCGCCGCCGGGGATGTCCCGGGTACCCGGAACACCTGACGGGCGGCCGGGGAAACCCGCTCCCCGGGTCCCGCTACCACAAACAGGCCAATATCTCGAAGCGCAGCGGACAACGCGACATTTTCCAGAAAATACCCGCCGGCTCCATCCGAAAAGGCCAGCACGGCGTCATCTGGCGTGAACAGCCAAGACGCGCCTTCCTCAAACGCCTCGGGCGTCATATGCAGTGCCGGTATCCCCATGGAGAAAAGAAGCCGCGCCATATGCCGGGCGGCACAATCGCTCGGACCCGTTCCCACCACGACAATCCTGCCCCGCACCACGCTCAGCGCCCTGGCAAAATCGACAAAGGATGCGTCCAGAGAGCCGGCAAGCTGATTCAGGGCCTGCGCCCGCGCCCGGAACACGTTGGTTGCCGCCCCAAGTTCGCGGCAGGACTGTGAATCCATGCGGATGTTCATATAACCTCCTCTCCTGTCCAGGGAAGGGACTCGCGGAGACACTTCCGGAAGAAAAGCCTTCCCTTCTATGCAGACAGACTCCTGACCATGTAGCCGTTGCGTGAGGCGACAAGGGACGGCAGCCGTTCCAGAGCATGGGCCACGTCCCCTCCCACGGTTATCGGTTCCTCTCCAAACTCTTCAAGGCGCAGATCAAACGTGAACATCTGCCGAAGGGCTTCTGGCCGATACCAGAGCATGGTTCCCGGTGAGAAAAAGAGTTCGGACCGGCGTATTTCAGCGTTCAGGCCCATTCTGGCGAGCAGTTTTTCCCCCATTGCCTCCTCACCGTCCACACCAAATGGTGAAACATTATGTGAAAGCATAAATTCCCTGAGTTCTCCGAAAATGGGAGGAAAAAGACATCCCAGGCCGGGATTATGGCAAAACGCGTCAATAATGGTTTCCACCTTCTCGTGCTGGATGAGATTGTCAAAAAGGTATTTTCTCCATGCCTCACCAAATGTGAAATGAGAAGATTCCTTGCCATGAATATGACAGAAAATTTCATAATCTCCGTGATAAGGACGCATTCCCAGTATCCATGGCGCAATATCCCTGCCGCGATTTGGAACTGGAAACACAAGAAGATTTTCGAGCAACGGAATAAATGCCCTATTGAATATATTTTCTATTGTTTTTTTATACATTCCATCAGTAATTGTAACATACATATCAAACTTTACAGGAAAATCTTGCAAATATCGTACAATTTCATGAGATAAAACATGATTATATAAGTGTATATGAATTCCAACTCTGCCTGACCGAATATTCCTTGGAACATTACTTATAACATTTGTCGGATTATCAAATCCTGTTCCATAAAATTCATTTTTAAAACAAATATAATATTCCATTTTCTTTTGCAGCGACATCGAAAGTCTTCGATATACAGGATCAGGGAATATTATATTATGGAATAAATCCAAGTTGCAAAACGGGCTGTCTTTCAGTAAAAATCTGCTTACCTCACATGACAGCCACGGTTTTTCCAGAACGGCATACTGTGCATATTCTCCAAGGCATGACATGAAATCTTCAGCATATTCAATACATGTCGAATGAACATCGTGCATGTCACGCTTCTGCTCATCAGAAATATGAATATTTTCAATTAATCCTGTCTGTTCGTCGGTAAAACCGATACATCCGCCTTCACAGGAAGAAAAAAGTTCTTCAAGCAACAGGTTATAAGGAGCATAGGAGCCGTTTCCCATGAAAACCCTGGTTCGCGTCCCCTGTTCAAAATCAAGTTTTTCATTTTTTTCAGTGGACCAGAAATAAATCTTGTCCACCGGCTTCCCGGTAACGGCTGAAAGCGCCTTGCCGATACTGCCCGAATACCCGAGATCAAAGACGAGATACCGTTTTTCTGAACTGTCGAATATGTTCCTGTAGTAAGCGCGGGCACGATGCCGCTTTTCCTCCAGACAGGCGGCGATCTCCTGCTCGAAGCGGCGCAGAATATTCAGGCATTCCCCCTTGTCGGCAAAGAATTGCAGTCCCTTTTCCTGTTCGCTCAAGGAGTTCTCAAGAAGGTCATACAGCGGGCTGTCCGAGAAATAGCACTTCAGCAGATCATGCAGCGTATAGCTTTCTTCCGGCTCCGACAGTTCCGCCGCGAACTCGAAAAAGTCCCGGTAAAGAAAAGGATAATACGCGCGCCTTCCCGCCATGAAATATTCTCCGGGAAGTCCGCCCAGGGCTGCGCGCACATGGCTGTAAACCTGATACGGCAGCCAGCCGTCACGCGAGGCGAAATGAATTTTCCCGTAGGAAGCCCGGATCTCCCTGTCGTTAACCAGAAAGATGCAGAACGCGGTAAGCAGGGGAGCGATATCCAGTTCCGCGAATCGTCGCAGGTTATCCACCCGCGCCGCATGTGCCGGCGCGCTCTCCCATTTTCCGTAAACCCTGTTCAGGCTGAACCCCCGGTAGAGGCTCCACATGGGATCTTCTTTCGCGCTATCGGCAAAAATTTCTTCATATCCCGGCCCTCCGCGGCGACACATCTCAGCGACGGAGGGCAGCCACACGGCAGTGAGCCTTTTTCTGATCGCCTGCACATAGTCGGATTCCCAGTTGTCGCCCACATGCAGAATTTCCGAAGGATCTCCTCCCTCCCCTGCAAGAACGACGTCATACAGTGCGCCGTCGCTCTTGCGCGCGGCGCAGTCGCAGGAGACATAGACGGCATCCATGGAAAAACCTTTCCGGCGCAGAATATCCGCAATGATCTCTCCCGGAAGATACATGTCGGATACGGCGATAACCCGTTTGCCCAGCCGCACGGCCTCATCATAAAGTTCCTTCGCATCGGGGCGGGGTGAAAGCAGGGTTGTCTCGCAGCGGACCTCTTCCTCCAGAAGCGCATCCCTGGTGCGGGCGTCAAGACCGTGCTTTTCGGCCATGAAGTCATATATTTCATGGATATCGGCGTTGATCCGGCCCAGTTCGGCCTCCGCATCCCAGCGCATCCTGATGAAATCCACGCCATAGAGCGCATTCACACGCCTTGCCAGCAGATGAAAGATGTCACGCGGCTGAAGAGCGGGACGGACAAGAAGCGTGTCAAACACATCAAAACTGACAATCTTCACGGCCGGATCGGAAATCATGGCCCGGATATGCGCGGGAGAGACAAAGTCCGGCCCCTGCCGGAAGAACATCTCTGTTCCCAGTCCTTCCGGAAAACCTTTCGACAGATTCTTTCCCTTCCCGTCCTTCCGTCCCGGGCCAAGAGCCCGTCCCGCATGGCGGCAGATCCGGCGCGCTTCTCTGGCGATTTTCCAGAGCGCAACATCCAGGCGGCTCCGCCCTCCTCCTGTCCGGGTATCGGTCAGAAGCTCGTTCCGCTCACTTTTTCCGGCGAAAAAATTCCCATGCGCAGGGGATTTTCCCATGCTCTCTCCCTCCCAGTTGCCCGAAGAGCTTTCGTTTTGAAAACGTCCTATTCCAGTCCCGGATTCTGCTGTCCGATATTGAAGTAAAATCTGGCTCTTGCACTGTGGTATTCGGCGAGTGCCTGGCTGGCGTCGTTCTCCGCCTGGGTCAGCCGGAGCTGCGCGTCAAGCAGTTCCGTAATGGTGCCTGTACTGGTCATGTAGCGTTTGTCCGCCATGGCATAGCTTTCGCGCGCGGCCTCCACGCCGATGCGCGCCGTGCCGACAAGTTCATGCGCCGCGGCGATATCCAGCAGCGCGCGGATGACGTCGGCGCGGGCGCCGGACATCGCGTCCTCGTATTCCTTCCGCAGGGACTGGGCGCGCTTGCGTTCCGCAAGGGAAGAAAAGGTTGTGCCCCCCCCGGAAAACAGTTCCCAGGAGAAGTTCAGCCCTATGGACCAGTAGTCACGGTCATAGTCGCGATAGCGCCTGCTGTCGTAATCCTTGTGGCTGTGCATGTTGTCATAGGTGGCGTCCACCCGGGGCAGAAAGCCGCCCATGGCGGCATACATATCCTTGTAGGCCACTTCCACGGACTTGCGCGCCACCATGAGATCCGGCCTGTGCAGCACGGCGCGTTCAACGGCCGCCTCCTCCGAAATGTCCACCCTGCCGCGGAAATCGCCAAGGCGGCCCACATAACGCACGGGGCGCTCGGGAGAAAAACCCAGGTATCTGTTAAGCTGCACTTCCGCATTGCGGATATCGTTGCGCACGCGGATCACCTGCTGCTGTGCGCGGGAAAGTTCCGTTCTGTTCTGCAGGATATTGACATACGGGGCCATGCCCACCCGGACAAATTCCTCGGCGGCTCTGAGCTGGGTCTGGATACGTCCCACGGCCTCTTCCGCGCTTTTGAGATCCTCACGGCTTTTCAGCAGTTGCAGAAACTGCAGTTGCACGTTGCAGGCCAGCTCCAGTTCGGCCTGCTGTCTGCGCGCCTCCTCCACTTCCACGGAAAGGCGGGATTTCTGCAGGTTGTTCAGATGCGCAAAACCGGCAAAAAGCGAAAGGGAGGCGCGCAGGCCCCAGGATCTGGTGCGGCTCGAGTATTCGTCACTGCTGTAGGCCGAGCTTTCCGTATCGTTCTGAAGACGGTTGGCGCTGCCCACCAGCGACACACGGGGCCAGAAGTAGCTCTGCGCCACCCCCACGTTCCTCCGGGCCTGTTCCAGCATCAGAATCTTTGCCTCCACGCCGGGATTCGCCTTCAGGGCATATTCCACGGCCTGCCGCATGGTGAACGATTCCGCGCCCCGCGCGGAATCAGGCAGGCCGGGCGCAAACAGTGCGCCCAGCAGAAGCGCGCACGGCAAAAGCAGAACTCGACGGAAGATCATCACGGCATCCTTTTCAAATGGCTTGAAGTGTCCGGCACGGCATCCCTCCGGCCCCGGAACCGTCCCTCCAGCAGCAGATCCGGCCTACCGGAGGCAGTCAGCACAAGCGTGCCGCCTTCCCGCGACCACGCATACTCGCCGGAAAAAATTCCCGGCAGTTCTTCAAATCCCGCGGCACGCAGCATCCGGGCATCCTCCTCGCCGAGCGTGAACGCCAGACGCCGTCCGGGCCTTTCCTCAACGGAGACCACAAGACGCAGCCCGGGCCCGTTCACTTCCAACATGCCGGAACCGCTCTCCATGCCGCTGAAGAAACAGCTTGCCTCTGTCACGCCGGGCAGTTCCGGCAGCAGCCAGACCTGATTTTCCGCCGCGCCGGCAAAGCCGCGCGCGACGTCTTCTCCCCCGCTGTCCGGCGGACTTTCCGGCATGAAAGGGGAAAAGCTGCGGATCGTTTCCACGCGCAGCCCCGCCGCTTCCGGCAGAACCAGGGCATCCACAAACAGGAGATTTTCCGGCGGAAGCGCCGCCAGCGCCCCTCCCTCCACAGGAGAAAACACCCTCCCCGTGGCACTGTCGGTCAGGCTGGCCCGTCTGCCTTCAGACCTCTCCAGCCGTCCCATGATCACAAAGGGCCGTACAGCACGGGAAACCCGCTTCAGCGTCAGACTCATCGGAGGCAGGGAAGCTCTGAAGGAAAATTCACCGTACAGGTTCCCTTCGCCGCCGATATTGAGCCGCAGAGACAGTCCGTACCCGTTCGTCAGGCGCAACAGGGAGCCGTCCTCCACCTGCCGCCATACGCCGGTGGAATCCCGCGTGACGCGCCGCCCCCCGCGAGGGGCAAAGACCTCCCGCAGGGAGAAGAAATTGTCATCGAGAAGCTGGAGTTCCACACGCGTTCCGCCGTGTCCGGACTGTTCCCCCATGTAGCACATGCCGGGTTCCAGACGGACATGCGAAGCCGGCGCGGGCGCGGGCAGCGCCATGAGCAGCAATATGCAGGCGAACGCGAACACGGGCATGGCTATTCTCTCAGCGCCCTGTCCCAGCTTTTCAGCAGGGGTTCCAGCATGTAGAAGAGAACGGAGCGTTTTTTCGTGGTGATGAACACCGTGGCCGGCATGCCCGGAGAAAGATATACCTGCTCCTTCTTCAGACTCTCCGGATCAATTTCCACATAACAGAGGTAATAGGGCATGGCTCCCATGTTGGTGCGCTCTTCCAGACGGTCAGCGGAAATATAGGTGACCCTGGCGGACAGATGAGGCACCAGGCGCGTGTCAAAGGCGTCCAGCTGCACCAGCGCCTCCTGGCCGATATGAACTTCCGTTATCTTGTTGACGGGAACCTGTATTTCCACAATCAGCGGATTGTCTTCCGGCACGATATCCATGAGCGCCTCGCCGGGACGCACCACGCCGCCGCGGGAATGCACCTTGAGATCCACAACGCGCCCTGCCACGGGCGCGACAATCTGGAGGCGCTTTCTGGCATCCTCCAGCGGACGGATACGCTCACGCGTCTGGAGAATTTCATTCTGAAGCGCGTTCACTTCCGCCGTGGCCTGTTCCACAAAGCGGTTCCTGGCGTCTTCAATCCGCAGCCGCAGTTCCGCGCTCCGCTGCCTGGCCTCCGCCACGGACTGCCGCATGCTGCCCCGGCTGCCTTCATGCCCCGCAAGCGTGCGTTCCAGTTCCAGAATCTGCGATTTCTCGATATAGCGTTCCTCGAAAAGCTGACGCTTGGCCCTGAGTTCCTCCTGCAGCGTGCCGATGATCCTGGTCTCCGCGCGGATCTGATCCTCGTAGCCGAGAATCTGCGCATCCACCTGGGCCAGCTGGGACTCCAGCAGGGAAATCTGCCCGCGCAGGGCTTCCCCCCTCGCCTGGAAGTTCCTGTATTCGTTTTCCAGCACATCCCCGCAGTGCGCCTGTTCCGCCATGACGCGCAGGTCCTCCGGCCACGTCAGCTCTGCCCGCAGTTCCTTTTCCGCCTCGGCGCGCAACTGCGCCGCGCTCTGCGTCACCAGCTGCTTCCGGAGCATGCTGGCGGAGGCATCCACCTGCACGGATTCAAGAATGATCAGGGGCTGGCCTTCCCGGACCTCTTCCCCCTCCCGGACCAGAATGGCGTCCACTATGCCGCCTTCAAGGTGCTGCACGGTCTTGCGCTCGCTTTCGATCTTTATCTTTCCGGGCGCAACAACCGCTCCGGTGATCTCTCCGAAGACGGCCCACAGCCCCAGACCGCCGAAGAAAAGAAGGATAACCAGCATGCCCTGCCGGATGATGCGCCCGGGGTCTTCCACGTCATCGCCGTGTTTCTCTGCGGAACCTGACGCCCTGACTCCCGATGCCTCAATGACGGGCGGCGCCTTGCGGCTGATCTCACGCATGTGCGGCCTCCCCGGAGGGCGCGCCCCTCCCGTCTTCCTGCCCGCCGCCTTCCTGCTCCAGCGCCTCATTGCGCCGCTTCTCCAGCGATTCCTGCACCGCCCGCGCGCGCTCGGCCTGCTCACGCTGTTTCCGCTGCATTTCCGCCAGCCTGCCCAGCACTTCCTGACGGGCCCCGCACAGGGCGATCTGTCCGTCCTGCATGACCATGATATTATCCACCAGGGACAGTATATTGGGCTTGTGCGTCACCAGAACCACGGTCGACCGAAGCTCCCTGAGGTTGACTATGGCCTGCAGAAGCGTGGCCTCGCCTTCCTCGTCCAGATTGGAGTTCGGCTCGTCCAGCACGATAATCTTCGGATCCCCGTACAGGGCGCGGGCCAGCCCGATGCGCTGGCGCTGCCCCCCGGACAGCGCCGCGCCGTACTCGCCGATCTGTGTGTCGTACCCCCTGGGCAGCGCAAGGATCATGTGATGAACACCGGCCAGCCGGGCCGCACGGATCACCTTCTGCGAATCAACATCCCCAAGACGGGCTATATTCTCCGCCACCGAACCGGAAAACAGCTCCACATCCTGCGGAAGATACCCGATATGCGGCCCCAGACGCTCGGAATCCCACGAGCTTATGTCCGCCCTGTCTATGCGCACCTTGCCCGCCAGAGGCGGCCAGATATTGAGCAGCAGCTTGCACAGGGTGGACTTGCCCGCCGCGCTGGGCCCGATGATCGCCAGAGACTGCCCCGCAGGCATCCGGAATGAGATGTTCTTGATGATCTGGCGATCTCCCGCCGCAAAATACAGCCCCTCGACCGTCAGTTCGCCCACGGGATCCGGCAGTTCCATGGGCGGAGGCTCCGCCGGACGGCTGAGCAGCGCATCAAGGCGCCTGTATGCCTCGCGGGCCTCCAGCGACTGCCTGTAGGTGGCCATGGCCTGATCTATGGGCGCCAGCGCCCGTCCCATGACGATGGATGCGGCTATCATCACCCCGGCGGTGGATGCGTGCGTTACCGTCAGATACGCGCCCACGGCATAAATCGCCACCTGCAGCCCAACGCGGAGCGCCTTGCTCACGGCGTGGATCAGCCCCGCGCTGCGGCTCGCCCTGGTCTGCAGGCGGATGACCACGTCGTTCAGCCTGCGCCAGCGGGCGCTTATGTTCCCCACCATGCCCATGGAACGCACAATGCTGGCGTTGCGCGCGGCCGCCCCCGTGAACGCGTACGCGTGCGCGTTGAGCCGCGTGGCGTTTTCAAGCCGCCTGCGGGTCAGACGCTCGGTGGCAAAACCGAGAATGAACACCAGTATCCCGCCCGCCACGGCCACCATGCCCAGCATGGGGTGCAGAATGAAAATCAGAATAAAATAGATGGGCATCCACGGCACGTCGAAAAACGCAAACACCGCATTGCCGCCCAGAAAGTTCCGCAGAATCTGGACATCCCTGAGACTGCCCTGATTCTCCCGCCGCGCGCCTGAAGACGGAGACGCCGCACTGAGCAGATTCTCCCTGAGTACGGTTTCACCCAGCATGTGATCAAATTCAATGCCGGCCCGCACCAGCAGCCGCGAACGTATCCACTCAAGCAGCGCCATGACGACAAGGCAGATGACGGCGGCCACGGTGATCACGGCAAGGGTGGACAGACTGAAACTGGTCAGCACCTTGTCATATACCTGAAGCATGTAGATGGAAAACGTCAGCTGCAGGATGTTGACGAACAGGCTGAAAAAAAAGGCGTAGCCGAAGAAACGGCGGCACACGCGCAGAAAATCTTGCATAAAAAAACGCTTCCGGTTTGGCGCGGCAAAGCCCCGTGCGCGGAGCGCACGCCGCAGAGATGCGCCGTGCCCTCCCTCGGACACGGCGCGCCGAACAGTAAGATGACTTTGATTCTCGTCGGGGCAAAGATTGCACAAACACCAAGAGGCCGTCAAGCTGTCCGCTTACGACCTTAGACCCCCGTCCTTTCGGGATGGCGCGCCCCTGCGCATGTAATCGGCCCCTTGCAGGCCGCATCATTCAGCGAGACAGAAGGGATTGCCCCGCCGCAGGCATTCAACAAGCCGGAAGCGCTCTTTACCTGCTCAATACTTGCGTCATTTCAAAACAATTACTAATTCATCAGAATCTCAACCCATCCGGACAACAAGCCTCTTTGCCTTGGGGCACGCCAAGCCTCCGCCCGAAACATGCCAGTACTCTTCAATGCTTCAATGCCGTATTTCCGCCGCCGCATTTAACTATTTTTCATGCACCAGAAAACTTTCTTTCAACCATACCCTCATAATTAGGGTACACTTCATTGAGACAACGCCATTCACGTCTCCCTACTACCCCAGCCCTCAGCGGCTTGTCAACTTATTTGATCCTGATTCGACATTTTTTTTCCTTCCCAAAAAGAATATTCGTTCACGTTGGTGTCACTGGCGTGATGCCGTAAACGCAGAGAGCGGTAGATAGTCTGCCGGGAAACACCGTATTCATGGGCAATACGGGCAATGCGTTCCTTATTCTTTACTCTCCATGAAATTTCATCGACCTGTTCATCAGAAAGCATTGCCTTGCGTCCTTTGTATTTACCTTTTGTCTTTGCAATAGCTATTCCCTCCCGCTGACGTTCCCGGATAAAAGCCCTTTCAAACTCAGCCACTGCCCCGATAATTTGCAGGTGCAGTTTTTGGAAAGGCGACGTGTCACTCGTAAAGGTCAATTTTTCCTTATGAAACCTGACCGTTACGCCACGAGTCGCCATTTCTTCAAGCAAACGCAGCAAATCACGCAAGTTTCTTGTCAGGCGATCAATACTGTGGACATGCAGTACATCTCCTTCTTTGAGGCATGCCAGACATTTTTTCAGTTCTGGTCGTTCTGTATCCTTACCGCTAATAGTATCTCTATAAATTTTATCCAACTGGATACCTCCAAGCTGTCGGTCCATGTGCTGCTCAAAACTGCTGACTCTTACATATCCAATATTCATGTCATATCACCTCATAAGGTTATGGTATAACAAAAATAAAAGTGTATAATGTCACAGCAGAAAAATTTTATAATTTTTTTGCTGATACCATATGACAACATATTGTTGTAGTTCAAAAGTAAATTTTATCCTCCTCCTGATTGAGACACTCGCGAATTTTCTGTTCCAATGAAGTGTACCCTAATGTGACAGATTTCGGCCGTATCCGGGGCTTCATTACGGGCACGCGGAAATTCAGGGACATGACGCAGCACACTGAAAACACACGATTTTCAAGGACGGACGCAACAGCGTTCCCCAATCCGCCGCAAAACGTCCCACCGGACGTTTCAAGGGGACACATTCCCCTTTCAGGATGGACCATTGCTCAGGTTTGCAACTGATACGGCAAGGGTACCACCAGGACAAGGTCCAGCCCCTCGCGTTCCCCACGGGAACGAAAAGGGGAGTCTGTCCGTTTCCTCTTCCGGCATGGGGCCGGAACAGGAACACGTTCAACTTTCTGTTATCCTCCGGAGGATAAAAACATGGCTGATCCCAAATGGTTTAATGAAGAGTACTACCTCACTGGAAAACTTGCCCAGCTTCAGAGCCTGGACAAGCAGTACAAGGACTGGAGCGTCGACGATGTGAAGAAGGCGTTCAGCGACGCCGGTCTGACCGCATATGAGCATTTTGCCCAGTTCGGGCACAGCGAGTGGATTTCTCCTTCCGCTGACTTTGATGCCAACTACTATATTGCTTCCAAGGCGGCGCAGCTCAATGAAATGGCCTACGGCGGCCGCAGCAACTGGACCATGCAGGACGTCGTGGATTCCTTCAAGGCCGCCGGTCTGTCCGCCTGGGATCACTATGCCCAGTACGGTTTTGCCGAAGGCGTCAATCCTTCCGAGTCCTTCGATACCGACGCCTATTGCGCCGCCAAGGCCGTGGAACTCAACAAACAGGCCTATGACGGCAAGACCGACTGGACTGTTGCGGACGTCAAGGCCGCTTTCTCCGCCGCCGGCATCACCGCTCTGCAGCATGCCGCCGAGTTTGCCGAAACGGAAAATATCAATGTGCCTGCCGCTACAGACAAGGATGCAGTGCAGGACGTGATGGACAAGGGCTCTGCTGTACTTCCCGGCGATATTCCGACCCTGAGCCTGGAAGATGCCGTAGCGGCGGCCGTAGCCGGAAATCTGCCCGATGTCTATAAGCTGGATGAAAGCGCTCTTAATGCCGGTGAACTTTCCGTCGCCGATGCCGGGCACATCAAGGACATAGTGAAAGGCGCCGACAACTATAAGGCCGACGCTCCCTTCTCATACTCGTACACCCTCGCAGACACGCTGGCGAACCTGCAGAATGCGTCCGCTTCCGTATTCAACTCTGCGAAGGAAAAACTCATCGTCGACACCTATGAAACTGTGAAAGCCGCTGATGACCTGGGCGGAGTTGCCAAGGCCGAATTGACCGGTGACGCTACCAACGGATATCTTTCGACGGAAGGCATCAAGGGCCTTACCATTGCACAGCTTGGCGGCGGCAACGGTGCGGATTACCTGGGGACCAACACTGCTTCCAGCGTTCTCTTCGGCGGCAGCATCACGGAAAAGGGCGAGAACGGCCTTTATGCGGAAAGCCAGGACAGCATCACCAGCAACGCCCTGAATGGAACGTTCGACAAGGTGTTTGTCAACAGCAATGGTGAAGGCAAGCAGTGGATTTCCGACACAACCCTTTCCCTGTTCCAGGGTGCCAATATCTTTGATATTCACGGCAATGCCAGCGGAACTACTGCTGTCGCTTCCACGGCGAAGGATGTTTTCCTGCTCCAGAGCGGCGACGGCGTGAACGGCAAAACAGCGGAAACCAATGTTGCCAACCTGGAAATCCAGCATTTCAAGGTTGGTCAGGATGCTCTCATGATTCTGAATCAAGGGCAGTCCACCGACAAGATTGCCGAAAGCAGTGCCGATATTCTGGATCAGTTGACAGAAGCCAACGGCATTACAATGGAATTCATAAATGGCCAGAGTGTGACCATTACAATCAACTGGTCTACGCTGGACGGCAAGTGGGATGGCCTCAATACCACGCAGGCGACGACCGAGATTACCCTGCAGGGTGTGCAGGGGCTGGAAAATGTTGACAACGTCGCCGACTTCTTCAGCATTGCGTAATATCTGACAACTTGGCGCAATCTTTCAATAAAAATCCCCCGCGCTCTCTGGCAGCAGAGAGTACGGGGGATTTTTCCATGACTGAAGGCGCACGGTAAGGTGCCCCTTCAGTCCGTTTTACGCAATACCGAAGAAATCGGCAGCAGTGGTGACGCCGGCCTCAAAACCCTGTACGCCTTGCAGCGTAATTACGGTATCGTCGCTGGTGTTAAGATCGCCCCATGAACTGAAAACGTTATGATCCCAGTCTATTGTGAGGGTAATATTCCCTTTGGCGTCAAGGTTCACCGTGCAGGCCTGATTAATCTTGTCCGCGGTGAACTCAGCGGAAGTCTTCACCGGAATGTCAAAGTTCCCCTGGCTGACCAGAAGCAGGGCGTCCTGTCCCACATGGAACTGATGGATACTGAGGGCAGCACCGGGGGCCTCGGCGTCTTTTCCGCTCGCCTGGCCATTCTGAATCATGAAGGTGTCCTTTGCGGTTGAAGCAACCATGGTAACGGCACTGCCATGAACATCCAGCAGATTGCCGCCTTTCATGAGATTCACGGCCTCATCGCTGTACCACTTGTTGCTCTCTCCGAAAAACTCCTCGGCATCCCACAGTTTATAGCTGCTGATGCTGTCCTGGCTTTCCGCATAGATGCCTGTCCTCACATCCTTTTCCGTGATGGTGCCGCCAAAGATGGCTTCAGTGCCCTTGCTATTGCTGTTGTCGACCTGAATCCAGTCCGCGCCGTTACCGCCGCCGACCGTGAGTACTTTCGTCAGTTGAATATCTTTCCCCACATTGAGTATGGAGTCGCTGGCATTGGCAGTCAATTCCGTTGCACCCTCAGCATCGACGTCTGACAGTTCGCTTTTGGCGTCCTTTATAATTTCATACGAGTCGGCAATCCATCTTTCAGATGCCCCATTTACAACTACAGCAGTACCATGCTGCAAGTGATCCAGTGTATCAGCAATCTTGTATTTTGCATCACTCCAGTCTTTATCGTAGTTTTCAGCACCCTTTATGACATCCTTGATGAACTCAGCCTCGGCAACGGTATATTCACTATTGTCATCAAGGCTGTCTTCATTCAGATTATAGACACTGGGCAGAGTTTCAGCCACGGCCGCCGCTACGGCATCATCCAGATCCAGACTCGGAGTTTCACCGGGAAGGAGCGGTTTTTCTTCTGAAAGCAATTCTTCCACAGCTTTCTGATCTTCAGCGGCAGGCACATTGATATGTTCCTGTTCAGCAAACTCGGCGGCATGCTGCAGAGCGGTGATGCCGGCGGCGGAGAAAGCGGCCTTGACGTCTGCAACAGTCCAGTCGGTCTTGCCGTCATAGGCCTGCTTGTTGAGTTCCACGGCCTTGGCGGCGCAATAGGCGTCAGTATCCATGGAAGCAGAAGGATTGACGCCCTCGGCAAAACCATACTGAACATAGTGATCCCAGGCGGAAAGACCGGCAGCCTTGAAGGACGCCAGCACCTCCTGCACAGTCCAGGTATCCCGGCCGCCGTAGAATCCTTCATTGAGCAGCAACGCCTTGGAAGCAAGGTAATAGTTGGCGTCAAAGCTTTCAGACGGAGAAATCCACTCGCTGTGCCCGAACTGGGTAAAATGCTCATATGCGGTCAGACCGGCATCGCTGAACGCCTTCTTCACATCGTCAACCTTCCAGTCTCTGTACTGGGCATCCAGACTCTTAAGCTGGGCAACTTTTCCAGTGAGGTAGTACTCTTCATCAAACCATTTGGGATCAGCCATGTTTTTATCCTCCGGAGGATAACAGAAAGTTGAATGTGTTCCTGCTCCGGCCCCATGCCGGAAGAGGAAACGGGCAGACTCCCCTTTTCGTTCCCGTGGGGAACGCGAGGGGCTGGACCTTGTCCTGGTGGTACCCTTGCCGTATCAGTTGCAAACCTGAGCAATGGTCCATCCTGAAAGGGGAATGTGTCCCCTTGAAACGTCCGGTGGGACGTTTTGCGGCGGATTGGGGAACGCTGTTGCGTCCGTCCTTGAAAATCGTGTGTTTTCAGTGTGCTGCGTCATGTCCCTGAATTTCCGCGTGCCCGTAATGAAGCCCCGGATACGGCCGAAATCTGTCATATTAGGGTACACCCGAAAACACCGCGGAAGCAGGCATTGCCTCCTGCGCCGACAGCGCGGTCCGGTGTCATGAAACCTGTTCCGGCATGTGCCGGACATGCCCGACAGTGGCGAATACCGGGAATTTCAGGCATGACGGCGGCGCGGGTGATGCCGGAGAGCGCGTTTTGCGAAGGTGGAATCCGCAAGGCGCGCTCCGGGAACGGAAACTGTGGAGAAAATGACGGAGGCTGTTGCTGCCGGCCTGCGGAGAATCATCAGAGCGCTGTCTTGCCGATGCGTCCGGAAGACAGGCAGGCCACGCTCAGCGACACCCGGACGGCCGCTCCGCGCGTTCCGGGCAGGCAGTGCCGCATGTGGCAGATCCTGTCGCGCGCTCATCCGCATTTTTGGAGCGCACGGCAATCGGCTGCGCTGAGGGAACAAGATGCGAAGCCGATACGCATGGCAAGACAGCCCGGCAAAGGAGTTTGTTTTCCGTACCGTGAGACAGCTTCTTTATGCGTCGCCTTCCCCGGAAAGCTCATAGCCTGTGCTGCGGCCGCCTTCCTTTCCCTGCCTGAGGATGCCGAATTCCATCAGTTCCCTGATGTCGCGCAGCGCGGTATCCTGAGAACATTTCGCAAGTTTTGCATATTTGCCGCTGGTCAGCCTGCCCTCGAAACCGTCCAGCAGACGATTGAGAATTGCGCGCTGCCGCGCATTGAGCGCATGCCTGTTCGCACGGTTCCACACGGATGCCTTGCGGAAAACGGCGGCAAGAGTTGTCTCCGCGCCGTCAACGGCGCGCCTCAGGCAGGCCAGAAACCACTCCAGCCAGGGGGTTATTTCCAGATCGCCTTTCTGGGTACGTTCCAGAATTTCATAATAGGTTCTTCGTTCCCGCTCGATTTGCCCCGACATGCTGTAGAATCGCTGAGGACAGCCGTCCGCGCGGGCAAGGGCGCAGTCGGCAATAGCCCGTGCGATACGTCCGTTGCCGTCTTCAAAGGGATGAATGGTCACGAACCATAGATGAGCAATGCCGGCTCCGAGAACCGGGTCGGACACAGGAGGAGCGTTGAACCATTCAAGAAAGCGGGATATCTCCCGCTCCAGCCGTTCCGCCGCCGGAGCTTCAAAATGAACCTTTTCGTGCCCTATGTAGCCGGAAACCACCTGCATGGGACCGGAAGCCGCCGTGCGCCATGCGCCGGGCACAACGCGCCGGGGCGCTCCGCCGGAAAACAGCGCCAGATGCCACCGCAGAAGACGTTCCTCTGTCAGGGGCTCGGCATAACGCTGCGTGGCGTCCAGCATCATTTCCGTCATACCTTCCACCTGTCTGCTCACCGGGGAAAGTCCGCCGATATCCACGCCAAGCCTGCGGGCAAGCGAGGAGCGCACCTGGGGCATGTTCAGCGACTCCCCTTCAATGGCACCGGATTTCACCATGTCCAGCGCCAGTGTTTCCAGGCCGGCTTCCGCGCGTGCGGAAAAGCCCATGGCGTTCATTCTGCCGACAAGCAGGCCCTGCCTGTGGCGCAGTTCGGCAAGGGGAAGCGCAAGTGAAGCCATATCCCATCGAAAGTGGGGCCACTCCGGGCATTCATGAATATATGTCATATTCTCCGCATCTTTTGCGTAGAATATGACATATATTCACCGCACCGGCAAGAGTTCGGCGTCATGTTTCAATCCGCAGCCGTCTCGCCCCGCCGTATGAATCCGCAGCCCGCGGAGAAAGGCGTGCGGAATTCCCGGAGCGTTTTGCGTCTGAACATGTCTGCCGGCCAGGTCCCTGTTCCGGCCCGCGAGGCTCACGCCTCCGTCGGAGCGGCCGCAAGTGAACTGCGGCGACACCGGAAGAGAGCGGCGCGGCGGAGTCGCGCTTCGCGCGACTCGGCATCTCATGAGCGAAATGCTCTGGCGAAGATTTGAAAAGAGTCTTGTTCAGACGTGTTTACTGTACCGGAGCCTCTTCACCCGCGCCGTTTTCCTTCCCTTTCGGACAGGAAGGATCATCCAGCAGCTTTCCGAGGTGACGCATGCTTTCCCAGTGGGCGAACAGCATTTCCAGAACCCCGTCCCTGGCCCACTTGCCGAGTGTGACGTCGGGCAGGGACATGACTGCTTCCCTGTCCGCCACGCGCAGACCGCCCACTGCGCGCTCCCCGCCTCCCGTACGCACGCCCGCCACGCGTTCGCGCAGAGCGCCGGTCAGGTTCAGCTCTTCAAGACTCTTCCTGCTGTCAGCATAGTGACGGTACTGATTGCCCATAACGGTGGTAACATGGCGCAGCAACTGCGTAGGCTTTCCCTTTCCGTCATACAGGCGGACGCCGTCGGGCTGGTGAAAATGCGGAGCGTCCTCGACGATGGCGACGGCCAGTTCCCTTTTTTCAATCGCATCTTCTCCGTCCTGCTGATGGATCTCCGCCAGGGAAAAGGGATAGTTTGACAACATGAGAGGGAGACAGGGAGCTGTCCAGCGCCCTTGCGCATCCACAAAAATATTTCTGCCGCCCAGGCCGAGCAGGGCATACGGCATGGCATTGCGAGGATTGGCAAAAATTATCGGAAAACAGCGCGCAGCACCGGGGACTTCAAATACCAGCAGGGGGACGACCGTCATGCCTGCGGCAAAGGAATAGTCTTCCAGCGCCTTCCAGGTTAACCGGGCGTGCGTTTTTCTGTTCAGAACCACGGGAGATACAGGCATATCGGCTCCTGACAAAATATGTTGCGGGAAACAAGAGTTCGGCCCGGGCAGCCGCGATGGGAAAGCGGCGGCTGAGCCGGGCCGAACAGCGGGCGGACAGGTCGTCCGCCAGATGACCCGCCTCCCGGGGGAGGCGGGACTTGTCATGACCGGAACCTAGGCGTTCTGAGTCGTTGTGCCGAAGAAGTCGGCCAGATCGCTGGTGTCACCATCCCATCCCTGAATGCCGACCAGATGAATGGTGGTCTGGGCAACATCGGAAAGGGTCTGTGAAGCCCAGGCGGATACATCCGTCTTCAGTTCAGACCAGTTGATGGTAATGGTGGCTTCCGAGTTGTCGTTGCCCTTTGCCACCGTAATGGCAGAGGAGATTTCACCGATAAAGGCGGAATCTGCCGACGTCACGGTTTTCGCCATATCTCCCTGCCCCATGAGCAGGATGCTGTCTTCACCCACCTTGAAGCTGTGGATGGTGGCTTCGGCGCTGGGGACTTCCCTGTCCTTGCCGGATATGTTCCCGTTCTGGAAGAGGAAGGTATCCATGGTCGAAGAAGCGACCATATCCGCACCGTCCAGACCGTGGGCATCCAGCACATTATGGTCGCTGAAGAGCTTTTTGGCATCTCCAAGCCAGTTTGCGCTGTCTCCATTGAACACAGTGTTGACATGGGCGTTTATCTTGCCGCCCGTCAGATCTGCGGCCTCGGACTCGGCATAGACTCCATCCCTGAGTTCGGATGCCGCCCCGGCAAACATCAGTTTGCCGCCCATGAGCATATTGGCTCCGTCGCCGCCTTCAAGCGTGGCATCATTGGCAGTGTCCGCCACGGCAAAGTCGCTGCCGGTTCCGCCGGTGAAGCTGCTCAGGGTGTTGTCTCCGTCATGTTTGACAGTCACGTCGTTCGTGGCAGCGGAGGCGTCCACCTTTTCCACACCGGCCACGGTCACCGTGCCGCCGGCCTTGCCCATGACCACCTCGTCGCTGCCCGCACCGCCGTCAATGACAATGGAGCCCATGTCGCCCTTCACATTGAAGGTATCATTGCCGGCGCCTCCCTCAATCTTCGTGATCTGAGTGCCGTCCTGCGCCTTCAGGTCGCTGCTGAGAGCATCAAAGGTATCGTTGTTCTCCGTACCAGAGACGGTAGCGCCGCTGTCGACTCCGGGAACCTTGCCGTCCGCGCCGGGGGTGACGGTAATACCCGGCAGACCCGCTCCACTGTCCACAGCACCGAGGTCATTGCTGACCACGAGATCGCGGATATCCAGAGACTCACCCGCGCCGAGCGTCAGAGAACCTATGACGGTGGCGGAAACATCGGAGCCGTTGGGCGTCACCTGCAGGATGGTATAGACATGCTGACCGGCGGCATTCTGGTTATGCAGAAGCACCACAGCCTTGTCGCCGCTTTCCGCTCCGGTGAAACCGAGCTTCAGTGTTCCTTCCGACAGGAAGGTGTTGATTTCCGTCTGACTGTAAATGCCGTCTTCATTCTTGTCATCGGGAAGGGTCTTGCTGAAGTCGGTGATCGCGGCGGAATTGTTGGTCAGGGTCGTGACTGTTCCGGCCTGGGCAAAAGGTTCTTTCTCGGTGATGGCATTGAGCAGACCGGCCACATTGAGCTTGTCCTCTCCGCTCTTGAAGCCGACGAGGACATCGTCGCCGCCGCCCAGCACCACCACGTCACGTTCGCCGTTGGGACCGATGACAATAAGGTCGTTGCCCGCGCCGCCGTCGACCACAGCCTGCGTATCCGTGCTGTTATTGCCCTGGAAAGGATTGCTGGAGGAATCCGTGGCGAACTGGGGATCGTACCTGTTGTTGGCAGTGATGCCGCCGGGGGTAACCTTGCCGTCCGCGTCCCTGACGCCGAAGGAGATTTCAAGATCTCCAGGAGTCATCTGCCCGTTGATGAGCGACTCGATAATCAGGCTGTTGCCCGCGCCGTCCTTGGCGGAAAGCAGATTGCCGAGGACAGGATCATTTTCAACCGCCCGGATGATGGCCTGATTGACGGCATCGGCGGAAACCGTCGTTCCGTTCACGCCATCGACGTCGACAGTCGCTTCAAAGCCCTTGAAGGACACCGTCACCTGCAGCGTGGACCCCTGGGGCACGTTCACGTTGAACTGGCTCTGTCCGGAAGACAGATCGTTGTTCATCGTCGCGCCCTCGAGACCAGCGATGCCTACCTGCGTGCCAGTGGTGTTGAGTACCCACACGGCGTTATACGCGCTGGAATCCAACTGCCTCTGATCCTTGCCGGTGAAGAATTCCTGCTGGTTGACGTAGATCACGTCATTGCCCGCGCCTGCGCTGATAACCGCGGAACCGTCGGAGTCGGCGCCGTCCATGCCTTTCGCGTCGCCGTAGAACCACACGGTATCGTCGCCTTCACCAGTGCTGATGGTCACGTTCTGCAGCCCTTTCTGGCTGGTGCCCTGGTTGCCGGTGATGGCATCATCATAGCGGAACGCCACCAGGTCGTTACCGGCGCCGGTATTGATATTCAGCTTGAAATCATTGTCAGCAGCCACGGCTCCGCTGACGGTCATATTGATCACGTCGTCGCCCGCGCCGGTGTTGTAGGCAAAGCCGTCGTAGCCATCCACAGGGGGGTTGCCCAGGCCGGATTCGTCTCCGTCCACGCCCTTGAGGTACTTGTCATAGCTGTGAGAGGTAATCGAGGCGGCCACGTTGATGTCTCCCGCATAGGAAGCCCCGTCGAACACGGCGACATCAACAAGGCCGGCGTTTGCGCCGGACGACAGCAGGGATGCGGCATCAGTCCAGGTAGAGGCGGAGCCATCCCCCTTGAGGGAACCTCTGCCGTTCCAGTCGCCGATGAACAGGCTGCCGTTCTCGGCCTTGCCGTCGCCGTCGATATCCCTGCCTTCCACAGTCACCATGCGCAGGGCTTCATTGGTGGAAGCCAGAGCGCTGAGCCAGGAGCCTTCGTCCATCTTCACGTCAATGCGTTCGACACCGTTGGCATCGGCCGTGGAGCCGATGATGACGTCGCCCGCGCTGGACCCCTGAATGAGGTTGGGCAGGCACAGGGCATTGTCGGAGAAGTCAACATGTCCGGCGCCGCTCAGTTCAAGAGTCGTGGATGTCAGCGGGCAGTCCGTGCTGGACGGATTCGCCATGGTGGCGGAAGTGGAGTTCGTGGGGGGGAGACCATTGGCGGCAATCCAGTTGCCGCCGATCAGCTCACCCTGTTCGGTGGTGATCACGATGGTCTGTCCATTGACCCTGGTGCCTTCGTACTGTCCGATACCCACGGTAGCCTCGAAATCAGAGCCTATGCTCACCTCCAGACCCAGGCCCTTCAGTTCGGCATTGGCTCTGATGGCCGCCTGAATCTGCTCGGCCAGTTCTTCATAGGTGGGGGTATCGTCAGTGGTGGAGTTGTACACGCCGAAATCGAGCGTGTAGGTCTTGCCGTTCAGCGTGAACTGGAAGCCCGTGTAGGGGTTGTCACGCAGCGCTCCGGCTTCGGAGTCGGTTCCGGCGGCAAGAGCTTCGGCCGCCCCCACGGCATCAATGAGCTGCAGATACAGCTTGCCTGTGGTGGTGGCGTCTTCGGACACAATGTTCTGGGGACGGAAGTAGACTTCAAGCCCCACGCCGGGATCGGCGTCCTGGAAGCGGATGACGGTTTCGTTGGAGTTGTGGCGCACATCCTCAATGGAAAGATCGCCGCGGCTGTCCACGGAACCAATGGTCATCGTCTTGCCGTCGGCAAGCTGCACACGATCGAAGTCAATGGCCGCACCGGTGAGGTTGTCTCCACCGCCATCCGTCGTCGATCCCTGAGCTGTGAAGAACAGGTTCTCCACATTTTCAATACGGGGATTGACGGCATAGTTCCCTCCCCCCAGGAGGCTGTCGGCCACATAGGCATGCAGGGTATCGTTGCCGTCGCCGCCATCAATGCGATCCTGCGCGTTCAGAGCGCCCAGCTCGGCATTGAAGGTATCGTCGTTGGCCGTACCGGTGACATTGTCCCAGCCTTCGGTCAGCTCATAGGTTTCGCCGGGCTTTTCGGGATCATTGCCCGAATCTTCATACGGGTTGAAGTCGGTGGTCACCTGTTCGCCCGCGGGCACGGCGGGAATGGTCAGCCCTTCGGACTGTCCGGCCAGGTAGTAGTGTTCAAGCGCGCTGATCCCGGCCTGCTGGAAGCTTTCGGCGACCTGGGCGGCGGTCCAGTCCGTACGGCCTTCATAGCCTGCACCGTCATTCATGGCATTGAGCTGAGCGGCCTTGGCCTCAAGGTAGGCGCTGGTGTCAAAGCCGTTGGAAGGGTTAATGCCTTCGGTGGTTCCGTACTTGACGTAGTGATCCCAGGCGCTGATCCCGGCCTTATTAAAGGAAGCAAGCACGGATGCCTCGTCCCAGTCCGTACGCCCTTCGAATTTGGCGTCATTGAGCTGCGCAGCCTTGGCCGCCAGGTATTCGGCCACGTCGAAACCGGTATTGGGGCTGATGTTTTCGGCGTTTCCGCTGGCAAGAAAGTGCTCGTACGCGGTCATCGAACCGAACGCGGCAGTCACATCAGCGGCAGTCCAGTCACTCTTGCCATCATATTTGATGGTATTGAGCTGGGCAGCCTTGTTGCTCAGATAGGCTTTTTCATCAAACCAGATAGGTGCAGCCATGTTTTATCCTCCGGAGGATAACAGAAAGTTGAACATCTTCCCTTTCCAGCCCCATGCCGGAAACGGAACCGGACAGATTCCCCTTTCCATGAAGCGGCTCATGGAGGGGCGGACCCTTGTCCTGGTGGTACCCTTGCCGCGTCAGTTGCAAACCGGGGCGCGGATCCACCCTGAATGGGGAACATGTCCCCTCAAACCCCTGAAAAGGGGTTCAATGCTGATTCCCGGATGCGGTTGCGCATCCGTGCCGAAAGGCGTATAGCCCCGGCCCGTCACTGTGCCTGAAGCTGTCTTTTTGCCGGAAACCACGCCGTGTCGCGCCGGACATGTGAAATTGAGGTACACGCAAATGAAACAACCGGCATCGTTCACCGGAAATCCCCGCCGGAATGCGCACGTCTTAAAGACAGAAGCCCCGCCGGGAAATCCCGGCGGGGCTTCTGTCTCAGTTCAATATCGGACGGCTAGTCGCGGCGTTCGCGGCGGGGGCGGTCACCCCTGTCGCCACGACGTTCACGGCCGCCGCGCTCTCCCCGATCGCCGCGATCCCGCTGGGGACGGGCGGTGTCTTCGGGATTCCATTCGATACCCTGCTCTTCCAGCAGCACGGCCTTGCGGCTCGCGCGGATGCGATCTCCGTTGATTTCGATCACCTTGACCAGCATGTCCTCACCCAGACGGGCGACATCCTCGGTTTTCTCCACCCGGCTGGTATCAAGCTGGGAGATATGCACCAGAGCTTCGAGATTGGGCAGAATTTCGACGATGGCGCCGATTTCAAGAATGCGGCGCACCTTGGCATTGTAGTTCTTGCCCAGTTCGGCGTGCTGGTCGTAATACATGACCATTTCCTTGGCCTGCCGCATGGATTCCGACGTGGGCGCGAAAATGGAGATACGGCCGGAATCGTCGATATCAATGGACGCGCCGGTGGCGGTGGTGATGGCCTTGATATTCTTGCCGCCGGGGCCGATGATCATGCGGATGATTTCCGGATTGACCATCACTTCCTCATGCTGGGGCGCATAGGGAGACAGCTCTTCACGGTAGCCGGGCAGCGCCTTGGTCATGATGCCGAGAATATGCAGACGGGCTTCCCTGGCCTGCTGCATGGCGCGGGCCATGACCTCGGTAGGCAGGCCGTTGATCTTGATGTCCATCTGCACGGCGGTAACGCCTTCGCTGGTTCCCGCGATCTTGAAGTCCATATCCCCGAGGGCGTCTTCATCCCCGAGAATATCGGTCAGCACAATATACTGATCGTCTTCCTTGATCAGCCCCATGGCCACGCCCGCCACGGGAGCGGAAATAGGCACCCCCGCGTCCATGAGGGAAAGGCAGCCTCCGCATACGGCGGCCATGGAGGAAGAACCGTTGGATTCCACGGTCTCCGATACCACGCGGACAGTGAAGGGGAAGCTGTCATTGGAGGGAACAACGGCCTTGAGCGCCCGCTCCGCCAGATGCCCATGCCCAATCTCGCGGCGGGAGATGCGGGGGGACTTCACTTCGCCCACAGAGAACGGCGGGAAGTTGTAATGCAGCATGAAACGCTTGGTTTCATCGCCGTTCAGGGAATCCACGCGCTGTTCGTCGGTGGAACTGCCCAGAGTGGTCACGGCGACGGACTTGGTTTCACCGCGCGCGAAGATCACGGAGCCGTGGGCGCGGGGCAGCACACCGGTTTCAATCTCGATGGGGCGCACGGTTCGGGTATCACGACCGTCAATGCGGGTACCTTCCTTGAGAATACGCTGACGCACCAGCTTCTTTTCCAGATGCTCGAGGATGACGCCCACTTCCTTCTGGGCGTCCGCATTCTCGGCCCACTCAGGATCGGCGGCGAGCATTTCCCTGACCTGCTTCCTGACGGCGGCGCGGGCGTCCTTGCGGGCCAGCTTTTCAGGAATGCGCAGGGCTTCCGCCATGCCCGCCTCAAGGGCCAGTTTTTCCACATGCGCGTAAACGGCGGGATCATCTTCCCTGGGCGTAAAGGGATTCTTGGCCTTGCCGGCAAGACGCGTCAGCTCCTCCTGGGCGTCGATGAGCGGCTGAATGGCCTTGTGCCCCCAGTTCAGGGCGTCGATCAGAACGGCTTCGGGAACGAATCTGGCTTCGCCTTCCACCATGACCACGGCATCGCGCGAAGCGGCGAACACGATATCAAGATCGCTGCGTTCCAGCTCCCTTGCCGTGGGATTGATCACAAACTCGCCGTCCACACGTCCGATGCGTCCGCCCGCGATGGGGCCGTCAAAGGGAATGGGGGAAAGGCTCACGGCTGCCGAGGCGGCGGTGATGCACAGCACGTCGGGCTGATTCTGTCCGTCGGCGGAAA
Organism: Candidatus Mailhella excrementigallinarum; assembly: GCA_944324075.1. Classification (GTDB taxonomy): domain Bacteria; phylum Desulfobacterota; class Desulfovibrionia; order Desulfovibrionales; family Desulfovibrionaceae; genus Mailhella; species Mailhella excrementigallinarum. The sequence continues at coordinate 17,369 of CALUUZ010000011.1, read as the reverse complement.
TGGCGCTGGCCAGCACCTGTACCTCGTTCCCGTATCCCTTGGGGAAGAGAGGACGGATCGGGCGGTCGATCAGACGGGACACCAGCGTTTCATGATCGCTGGGGCGGCCGATTTCGCGCCGGAAAAAGTTGCCCGGAATACGCCCGGCGGCGTACATCTTTTCCCCGTACTCCACGGTAAGGGGAAAGAAGTCCCGGGGCGTTTCCAGGGGCTGTTCACACACTGTGACCAGAGCCACGGTGCCTTCACACTGGATCCACACCGCGCCGTGCGCCTGCCGCGCCACACGGCCCGTTTCCAGAATGATTTCCTTGCCGCCCACATTGGCGGTGACTCTTACGGCATCCAAAAGACCCATATCAATCTCCCGGAAGGAGACTCCGCAAAAAACGGCGAAGAACGCACAGGCCCCGGGCAAAACGCCCTTCGCCCCTTTTCGCGGATACTCCTTCCTTGCGTTGCGCCCGGAACATCCTGCTCCGGACATGATGAAAACAATGCGGACGCGAAGCCCCGAGCCTCAGCCAGTCCGGCAAACATGCATGCAGCTTCGGGTCTGCTTGCGCAGCCCGGAGCAGATTGACTTCAGGATTATACCCGGCCAGGACACGCTTTTCCTCCCCAGACACACTGCAACGAACCGGACAGAGGGGCGTGACGCCCCTGGCCGAGAACGCAAGGCGCGCTGCGGACAGGGCGAACGGAGAGGAGTCTCGTCCTGCCTGACTTCATAGCGCATGCTGATGGCGAAATGCTCCAAGAAGCGGGGGGAAGAAGAATTCTTTGCAAAAGATCCCCCTTCCCCCGCGTGTGTCCCGGATAAAAACTTCCCGTTACTTGCGCAGGCCGAGCTTCTCGATCAGTGCGCGGTAACGCTGAATGTCGGTTTTCTTGAGATAGTTCAGCAGCTTGCGGCGCTGACCGACCAGCTTGAGCAGACCGGTGCGGGAGTGGAAGTCCTTCTTGTGCATCTTGAAGTGTTCAGCCAGCCCTTCGATACGGGCGGTGAGCAGCGCAATCTGCACCTCCGGAGAACCGGTGTCGCCCTCGTGCTTGGCGTGAGCGGCAATAACGGCCTGTTTTTCAGCGGTATCCATAACCACAGCAATAACCTCCTGTCCCTGAAAAACGCTTTCAGGGGGTAGATGGGGTGAACAGCCCCCGCAGCATGACCCAGACGGGCCTTCCGTCCTGTTCGCGGGCTTCGGCCAGGGCCAGAGGCTCTCCTGCCGCGTTCTGCATAAGCGCACGGCTTCCGGCCCGGAATTCTCCGAAGTCCGGACGGTGGAACAGAGGCCTGCCGTTGCGCTGCGCCGCCTCCTCGACCGGATTCACCGTGCGGACGGGCCAGTCGGGCAGAGCGGCGGACAAGGGCAGTACCCTGCCGGGCAGAGCCTCCGGTTCAGCGAGTACGGCATCCAGATGATGAGCGTCGTCCAGTCCGAACGGGTGGCTGTACAGTCGGGTCAGCTCCGTAAGCGCGGCTCCGCACCCCAAACGCATCCCCAAGCTGTGGGCCAGGGACCGTATGTAGGAACCGGAACTGCAAGCGACCCGGAAACGCACGTCCGGCAGCCTCACCGATTGAAGCGCAGCGTGCGAAATATGTATGGCCTTTGTTTTCTGCGGGACTTCCCTTCCCGCGCGGGCCAGCCGGTACAGAGGCTGCCCCTGATGCTTGGCGGCGGAATAGGGAGGAACGGGCTGTTCCGTCACTTCCGTCCACGCGGCCACTTCCCGGCGCACGGCATCTTCAAGCGCGCGGCCTTCCACGCTGTCTGCGGAAGGAACGGGCCGCTCCTCAAGCGTTCTGCCTTCGGCATCCCATGTATCGGTCACGAGCCCAAGACGCGCGACGCCCTCGTAGCGCTTTTCCCCTCCCTCCAGGAGGTAGCCGGAAAGTTTGGTGGCGTGGCCCAGCAGAACAATAAGCACGCCCGTGGCCATGGGATCAAGCGTGCCGGCATGGCCGATTTTCTTCTGGCCCAGACGCTTGATGCGCCCCACGCATTGCGCGGAACTCATGCCTCCCGGCTTGTCGATAATCAGAATTCCATGCAACTGTTCCATGTGAATGTCATTAATAGCTGTAAAATCCCGTTTCGTCCAGCAAAAAGGCCGGCGACGCCGCACGGAAAACGATTGACGCCGGCGCAGGGCGGCGCCGCGGAAACCGCCCTGCGGAAAAAGGCTGTTACAGCGCCACAGCCCGGAAGGTTGCCACGATCTCGCCGCCTCTGAGCAGGGAGAGTTCCTCTCCGTCAATCGCCCAGCCGTCGACCGCGCCAAGCGTCTCCATAAAGGTACGGGCCTGCTTCATGGCGGCATCGCCGCACATCATCAGCGTACCGCCGCCGGGCTGGAAGGACAGCTTTCCGTCCCTGCTCTCCCATCCCATGAAAAAGCCGTTGCAGCCGTCGGAACCGTTGCCCTTGCCTCCCTCATGCAGCACCATGTGCGCTTCGCGCCCGCCTTCGGCCACATGCACGGGGCTGCCGGCCAGCGTCGTCAGCTTCCAGTAGGTTTCCGTCAGCGACGCGGAGGGGCGTTCCTCAGAGGGAGGGCACAGGGCTTCCCCCCCATTTGCCGCCACACGGTTCAGACGCACGGAGGGCGCGGGAGTTCCGGCATCAAGCTGCACATCCACGGCCTCAGGCGTGGAAAACAGCGCTCCCTCACGGGTCAGTATGGCGGCGGAAAGGTTTGCCGTTTCCGCGTTTTCCGCACGCGAGGCCAGATAGTGAATGCGGACCGGCATGGGAATGCCGCCCTCTTTCCGCTGCAGTTCGGAAGATATGACCTTGCCCGAATCCAGACTCAGAGCCGCGCTGACCATTACTTCCGGCGGCAGGGCCATGCGTTCGAGATACATCAGGCTCGCCTCAAGACGCCTTACCGTGCCCGCCGGGGCCTTGCTCCAGCGCCATTCCCTGCCGTCCTCTCCGCGCACGGCGAGCATGGTCGGTGTCAGTTCCGTAATCTTCATGCGGGCCTGATCCACAGGAGCGCAGGGAGAAAGCATGGAACGGAAGACAATGGAGTCTCCTTCCCGGCTCCAGCTCAGGCCGAAACGCCCCGCCGAACCTTCATGGGGGGAAAGGATGGCAAACGCGCCGTCCTCGTCGAGGCAGAGAACCGCCCCGCTTTCATCCAGCCAGTCCCCCGCCGGGGAAAGAGGCGCGGCCTGACCGGGCAGAGGAACGCAAAGTCCGAGGGAAAGGCACAGGGCCGCGAGAAGCGCATGACGCATATTTCAGACTCCTTGAACAGCAGGATAAAGGGAATCCTCTGTCCGAACCCGACGGACAGGGGCGCTGCCGCGCTGACCGCCGGGCAGGCCCCGTCGTGCACGGGGGCAGATGTCCGGGACATGGGCAGACAGATTCAGCATGCCAGATTAATACCCGAAGGGCAATTTCATTAAAAATTGGCTCTGTTGCAGAATCGTGTTGATGGCGCCGCGCGGGATGTGCGGTTCTGCTCCGGCACGGGCGGCGCGTTCGCTGCCGCAGAGAAGCCCGTGTGGAACACGGGTCGGAGGCACCATGTATCCACGACAGGCTCGCCTGCGCCTTCACGCTGCTGTGCCGCCCAGAGGATCGCGCTCCGCGAACCGCTGCTTCCGTGACCTCCTGACAACGTTCGCCCGGCCCTGCCGATGCCCGCTCCCGGCCGCGTTTTGCGCGGAAAGCGCCGCGCCAGCGCCTCCGGCGGCCAAAGCCCCCGGATGCCGCGGCTCACGCCAGCGCCGTGAGATCATACTCTCCGGCCTCGGTGATTTCCGCCAGCACCAGCGCGCCCGGCTCCACGCCGGGTCCGCTCACATAGGTTACGCCGTCAACCTCGGGAGCCTGAAACCAGACCCGGCCGACATGCAGACCGGGCCACTCGCCGTGCGGAGCGTCCACCAGAATATCAAGGCGTTCGCCCTCGTATCCGCCCAGAATCTCCTCGCTGATCTCCTGCTGCAGCGCCATGATTTCGTCACGCCGCGCGCGGCGGGTTCTTTCCGGAACCTGATCGGGCATGGCTGCGGCAGGGGTTCCCTCTTCCGCTTCATAGGAAAATACCCCGAGATGGTGGAAGCGGTTGCGTTCCACAAACTCAACCAGTCTGCCGAAATGGACGTCCGTTTCTCCGGGAAATCCCGTGATCAGCGTGGTGCGCAGGGCCGCTTCCGGGAAATGGCGGCGGATGCGATCCACCGCAAGTTGGGGATCGCGCGCGAACGGGCGCCCCATGCGTCCGAGAATATCCGGATCGGCATGCTGAAGCGGCATGTCGAAATAGGGCACAAACGGCTTGCCCGCAGAAGCCAGGAAAGACAGCAGATCGTCGGTCAGTCCGGCAGGGTACAGATACATGAGGCGCAGACGTTCCAGACCGGGCAGGGGCAGCAGACGCTCCAGCAGAGGACGCAGATCGCCTCTGCCTCCGGTCCGCTCCGAACCCCAGGCGGTGACATCCTGCGCCACCAGAACAAGTTCCTTCACCCCCTGTTCCAGCAGGGCGCGGGCTTCCGTTTCCAGCGCCTCCGCCGGGGAGGAAACATGGGGGCCGCGAATGGAAGGAATGGTGCAGAAGGAGCAGCGGTGGCGGCAGCCCTCGCCGATCTTCAGCCATGCATAGGAAGGACCGGTACTGAGCAGCCGGCCCGGCTCGGCATTCTTCAGCTTCAGCGCGTCGGCCAGCATGGCGGGCCAGGCATCCACATCGGCGGCGTGCAGCCACAGGTCAACCTCGGGGATCTCTCCAGCCAGTTCCGCCACGCCGTAACGGCCGGGCAGACAGCCGCCCACGACGAAAAACGGGCGTTCCGGCAGATCTTCCAGATCCGCAGCCATCTGCACGATGGTTCTCACGGATTCCTCAACCGCAGGGCCGATAAAGGCGCAGGTGTTGATAAACACCAGATCGGCTTCTTCGGGTTCGGATACGGTCAGGACAGGCTCTCCGAGAGAAGGTTTGCCCAGAGAACCGAGCAGACGCTCGGTATCCACCCGGTTCTTGGGACAGCCAAGACTTTGGGAATAAATACGCAGCATGCGGACTCCCGTACATCCCTTCCGAAGAAGGGAGCAGGCTGAAGACGCGGGGTGCCGTTGCCGGAAAAACACCGCCGCCCTCTCTGTATGGAGCATTCCACTGTTGAGGAACCGCTGATTCGTTCCGTGAATAAATCAGCTCCCCGGGAAAGGCTCGCCAACTCGTTCATTTAACGGGAAAAGCAAATTTTCCCTCCTCACGGCTTGCGGACGGTCCTGCCCCGCAAGGCCGCGGGAAACGCTTTAATCAGCGTTTCCCTGATACCTGCCGGCCGGACCCGGTATCCGATCCGCAGGTTTCATGCCCGGAGCCGGAGCCGTGCGCCGCAGATGCTCCGCGGCTGTTCCAGCCTCTCGGCGAAGTCCCGACCCGCTTGACTTCCGGGGCAGTTTCACCTTGAAGTTGCTCCGGGAGCCATACTGGAAGGCGGAACCTCATGAATGCGCCGTGTCGGCGCGCAGAATCCTTCCGCCGCATCTCAGCCGCGGAAGGATTTCATCGGCCGCGCCGTCTTGTCAAGAACACTTTTTCCCCGGCTCTGTTGTGGAGCCGTGTTGATGGGGTTGCGCGAGGCGTGTATTTTTGCCACGGCACGGGCGGCAACGAAAGTTGCCGCAAAGCCAGCCCATGTTCCATATGGGCAAGGGCAGCATGTATCCACGGCCGGCTCGCTTGCGCGACCTCTCGATGGCGCTCGATCGGCCCTGCCGATACTCGCTCCCGCTTGTGTCTTGCGCGGAAAACGCCGCGCCCGTACTCCGTGTCCCCCTCCATGCCGCATGACCATGCGGCGGGAGTCGTCGCTCCATACGCGCTGACGCGCGTGCCTCCGGCGATCCAAGGCTATGTTCAATACTATTCTGCAACAGAGCGTTTTCCCCTGAGCGGGAAGGCTCCAGGCCACAAAGGAATTTTCGATGAGTACCCCCTTTTCCCTCCCCGTGCGGGAGCAGCCCCTGATTCTGGCCACACGCAACCCCGGCAAGGTGCGCGAGCTTGCGGACGCCCTGCGCCGGTTCGGTTTTGACGTGCGCCCCCTGCCCGACGACTTTCCGGAAATCGAGGAAACCGGAACAACCTTTGAGCAAAACGCGCTGCTCAAGGCCCACGCCGTGGCCGACACCCTGGGCCTGCCTGCCCTGGCCGATGACTCCGGCCTGGAGGTGGATGCCCTGAACGGCGCGCCTGGTGTGTATTCCGCGCGCTACGGTCTGGATATTCCCGCACTGCCCGGAGAGAACGACGACGCGCGCAATAACCGCAAGCTGCTGGCGGCGCTTGCGGGCGTTCCTCATCCGCGAACCGGCCGCTTTCGCTGCTGCATGGCCCTGGCGCGGCCGGGCAGACCGGATCTGACGGTACACGGCGTATGGGAAGGTCATATTGCCGACGCCCCTTCGGGCGGAAACGGCTTCGGATATGATCCCCTGTTCTTCGATCCGGAACTGGGCCGCATCTCCGCGGAGCTGACGCGGGAGGAAAAAAATGCCCGCAGCCACCGGGGCAAGGCGCTGCGTCTGCTGCTCGGCGCGCTGGAGAAGGAGCGAACCGGCGGCGGGGCGGGTACTCCGGCTTGATCTGCCCGGCGGGCTGGCCTACACTTCTGCCAAAGAACCGGAGAAAAAATATGCAGATTCGTTGCCCAGACTGTCAGTTCGAGCGCGACATAGACCTGACCCGCATTCCGGCCAGCGCCACGGTAGCCACCTGCCCGCGCTGCGGCCGCCGTTTTCATTTCCGCAAGCAGTTCGCCGAAATTCCTCGGGACCCCGGAGAGGAACACGGCGCGGGGCAGTCCTCACCTGACTCCCCCTCCGCCTCTTCTTCCGCCGGACGCGACGCCGCTCCCGCCGCGGAGAACGAAAGAGCGGACGCGGCGGAACACAGGGGAAACATTCCGCCTTCCGGCACCACCCCGGATCAGCCTTCCGATGTGCATGACGCACTCGGAAAGGACAGCGCCGATCCGGGTTCGCACATGGCGGAAAGGCACGCATCCCGTCCTGAAACGCCCGGCGTCCCCTGGGAACACCCCGAAAGTTTCGGTTTTTTCGGCAGTTTTTATCACACCCTGTTGCGCGTGCTTTTCCGCGCGCCGGATTTCTTCCGCGGCATGGGACATGGCGCGCCCGTGGGCAGAGCCGTGGTCTTTTTCGTTCTCATGCGTTTTCTGGAAGCCGTGGCGATCCGCTTCTGGTCGCAGGATCTGCTGCGCCAGGTATCGGAAACGTCTCCCAATCCGCAGGCCATTGAACTTGCCAACCAGCTCATGCACGACATGAGTACCCCCATGTTTCTGCTGGCGACCCCGTTTACCGCCGTATTCCAGCTCTTTTTTCTGGCTGCGCTCTACGGGCTGATGATCCGTCTGGCCCAGCCGGACAAGGCGGACTTCAGCGTGGTTGTCCGGGTGATTGCGTACAGCGCTGCGCCCTGCGTGTTCTCCATCGTGCCGTTTGTGGGCAGCGCCGTGGCCTCCGTGTGGTGTGTGGCCGTCAGTTTTGCGGGCTGCAAGTACGCGCTCGGCCTCAGTTGGGGAAAGACGGCGCTGGCGCTGGCGCCGCTGTTCATCCTCGGCGTGGCCGTGCTGGTGCAGATGTCGCTGCTCATGCGGTCAATGCTTTGACGCCGGAGGGGGCTATGCCCCCTCCACCCGCCGTTTCTTTCCGGAAAATCCACGCTCTGCGGGCTTCGGCCCTTTTTTTGCATATGTGTTTCCGATCCGGGATCGCTGCCGTCTTTTCCGCGCGGTCCGTCTTCGGAAGATTTTCAAGGAGTCCAGTCATGACGTACTTCAGCAGGGCGAATTTCATCCGGAAACATGCCCGGGCGCTCTTTCCGCTCATCCTCGCCGCGGGCCTGTGCGCCTGCGCGCCCTCGCCGAACGGAACCGCGCGCCTTGATCTTGCCTCGCAGCCCCAGATATTCAGCAATGAAAACGGCTATTACGCGGGTATCACGGTGATGGTGCACCCCAACGCCAACCTGACGCACAAACCCGCCGCGCTGTTCGTTCCTCTGGGCCTGACGCAGGATCTGCGCAGCGCCGACGCCGTGTCGGAAGGCGTCTCCCGCCTGGTATGGCAGAGCCTGCTGAACGAAGAGACATTCTCCACCCTTGAACTCGCGGACATGGCGCCTCCCTACCGGGCGGACATGGCCCTTCCCCTGGCCCGCGGAATGGGAGCGGAGCTGCTGATCGGCGGCTATATCACCTATTACTTCGACGGAGGCACTACCGGCGACTCCAGGATTTCACTCCAGCTCGAAGTATATGACGTAAAAACGGGGATGATGCTGTGGAGCATGGCACATGCGGGCATGATGCCCTATCAGTCCCCGCGCGATTTCATCGTGCTGGAAGTCAGACAACGGATGCCCGCCGATCCCATGGGTACGCTCATCACATCCGTAGCGGGAGACATGGCCCGGCTGCTGCATATGTGGACCGCGCCGGAGGAGTGCCCCCCGGCCTCTCCGCGGCAATCATCCGGCGACGATTCTGCCTTTGGCAGGTTTTAGGGCATTTCGCCATTGAAATGCCCTGTGGAATCGCGCAGGGCGAGACTCATTTCCGCTCTCCTTGTCCGGTTGACGCCGCAACTCGCTTGCGGCGTCAAGTCCGGTTCGGACATGAAGGCTGCGCGCCGGAACATGGGGTTCTGGCCGGCAGACACCGGCAAAACGCCCGGTATGCAACGGTACCGGATATGAGAGTCTATTCCTTGAAAGGCTGTGTTATAAAGTTTCTGACTGGGGCAGCAATCAGAGGTCGTTCCTCTGTCCCGGTTTCAGCGGCTGCATCCGCTGCCGTGAAGGCAGGCGCACTTCCGGCGCGGTGAAAGGCCCCCCGGCAACAGGCATGGCCCCTGCGGGGCCGCCGTCTGGTCGCTCCCCCTCCATGCCGCATTGCCATGCGGCGGGGGAAGGCGTCGATCAAAGCTCGCTGACGCTCGCGCCTCCGGCGGTTAAAGAAACATGATTCTTTTTATCAACCGTAAACTTGGACAGCGCCTCCCGAAAAGTCTCTGAACCCTGCCAGAAAATGTTCAATCCACAGACGCCCCTCCCTGAGGGGAGGAGTTGCAGAAAAGGATTTCATCGGCTTCGCCGTCGCGTCAACCGCTCTTTTCCCCCCGAAGGCGGGAGGGTTCAAGCCACAAAGGAATTTTTGATGAAAACACTCCGGGCATTCCCCTCATCCCCATATGATATTGCCCAGCATGGGGCCGGAAAACAGGGAATCCCCAGGCAGGAGCGCGGGAGTTTCCAGAAGTTCCGTCACCTTGCCGATCCATTCCGCGCAGCGGGAGACAAACAGATTGAATGCATTGGCCATCTCCCGCTCATCCAGGCGGGCCGCATCAAGCGACAGGGAGTAGGCGAGCACACGTGTCGGTCCGTGCAGGCCGATATGCCCGCCTGCGGTGCCCGCCCCCATGAACCCGGCTTCCAGCACGGCTTCATATAGGGCGACGGGTACGCTGTCCGGCAGTTTTCCCAGACTGGCATACAGATAGAGCCGCTCCCGGATTTCATCGTATTCCAGATTAACGGCCATCCCGGCCACATGAACGAGAGCATAGCCGCCTTCATCCAGAGCGACGGAAGGCATTCCGCTGAGGTTCAGGGCCCTGTTCACAAGTTCTTCCATGACTGCGCGGGACATATGAACTTCCTCATCATATTTCAATCTGCAATCGCTCCAGTCATCGGCCGACACCCCTCTGCAGAAGAGATTTCAAACCCTGGAGGAATGTTCCGACAAAACCGGCTGCGCCGTCGACTGACGCAGATCAATGGCAATACTGTCCATGCTCAGCATGGTATTTGAGCGCACAATCCTCATGCCCCCCAAACCGGGCGAATAGGATTTGGAAATGGGCGAAGGCCTGTTCATACGCACAATAAGCCGGGTTGGCTCATAGGAATCGCGGGAGGCCAGCCGTTCGTGGATACCGTTCAGCAGCTCCTCCCTTCTGCCGTCTCCGGCGCGACGGGCTTCGATGAAGCACCCCCGCAGCTCTTCCAGCAGACCGGGCTTAAGCTCATAGTGAGCCACCAGACGAGCAGAGGGCGGAGCCTTCTGCAATGCGCGCCGAACCCTGTCGAACAGTGCCGGATCTCGCAGTACTCCGGCACGGGACTCTCCGGGCAGCAATACTCTGAGACGCTGCAGACTCTGATGCCTGTCGTTGCCGCATTCCAGTTCCATGCAGGTATCGGACATAAGGCCCTTTCTTCCGGTAGATACCCTGAAACGCTGAAGCATGTCAAAACCGGCTCCCGTGCTGCGGGCAAGCGGGTTGACATTGCTCAGTGAAGCTCTTTCACTGTCTTTCACCCCCGTGCTTGCCGCAAATCCCGCCTGCACACTGCCCGAACGCTCAAAAACGGCAGTTTCTCCGTGGGTGCTTTCCTCCAGCGTCTGCCTCACCCTGCCCGAAAACGCAAGAGAAGCCGCCCCGGTAAGCGCCAGTACCCTGGTTGCGCCAAGCTTTTGGGAAAAAAGCGCATGACTCGCGGTCAGGGAAGCGTTGGCCGATACCTCGCTGCCGTTGACAAAACGGATCTGATCGGCCTTCAGCCACAGTTCCCGGTTGCGCATTCTGTCGGACAGCCCCGATTCCGAATCCATGAACGCTTCCAGAAAGGCCCGGCAGTTCTCCTCGCCGGTAAAGTGCAGCGCAACTCCCTGTGAACGTTCTCCGCCCATGCCCGCGCCCGCCTTGACGGAAAATCCTGCGGCAAGAGGGATATTCAGCCCCGCGGCCACATTGACGGCGGCGCGGCCCTTGAGCAGTACCTGGTATATCCCTCCTCCCATATTGGAGACGGCCATACTGTTGCCGCGCAACGCTTCCATCCTTGCTGTCAGCGGACTGCCCACACTGAGCCTGGTCACCAGCCTGGAATCAAGTGGAGAAAACACTCTGCCCGAATCCAGCCCCACGCCGCGCGTTCTGTCGTACACGAAGCCCTGCCCCGGACGCGCCGCACCGGCCATCAGCCCCCGTACCCCTTCCCGACGGAACGCATCACGCAGGGTTTCTCCGCCTGAAACGAGCTTTGCGGCCGCCTGTCTTGCGGCAAGACGTCCCCTGCCTGTCTCCCTCAGTACTCTGGCTTTCTCTCCCAGAGCGACCCTGCCTGCCAGAGACAGTCGCACCTGCCGGTTTTCCCGACGCAAACGGGCCATGTCGATGCCGCCCCTGGCCGAAGTCATATTACCGAGCACCATGGGCACAAGTCCCTCCATGACGCCCCTGTCCGCATCCAGCCCCCAGTTTTTCAAGTGCCCTTTTATCGCGTCAAGGGTGGCCGGATCTCGCACACTGAACGCCGCGGCGTCAGCTCCGCCCTCCAGAAAAGCCCTGAGCATGGCGGCCACCACCATGGTTTCCAGGCGCAGGATGACATCACGGCCGAACACCTTCTCCGCCTTTCCCGCAAAGGAAAAAATGGTGCGCTGATGCTTTTCCAGCATACGCATATCATTACGGATGGCTTTCTGATCCTCTTCGGCCGAGCCGTCGGCAAAATACAGTACTGCTCTGGCTCTGGACAACATCGCAGGCAGGACAGTTTCAACAAACTCCCCGGCCGGCTGCGCGTCTGCCGGCCGGCCTGTATGCCGCATGGTGTGCAGATCCACATCGGCAAGTCTCCGCAGCAGGCTGTCGCGTTCCTCAGCAAGGGTCTGTCCTCTGGAACTGAGCGTCCGTAATGTCTTCGGATCATTTTCGTTCAGATGCTGCAGCACTTCGGCCAGACGAACCACATCCCGGCACACCGCCTCACGTTCCCGGATCTGGTGTGGCCAGGCGAACTTCATCAGCGCCTTTTCCATCCGGGCGTTTTGCAGAGTCTCGTGACGCCGGGCATTTTCCGCACGCAGCTCAAGGCTTTCCCCCGCTGCCCTGGCGAACTCTCCCATGGCCTTCGACCCGGTAATAAACCTTCCTCGTCTGGCGCGCAGGCCGCGCAATGTCCTCGCCCGCGCCTCCAGCGCCTGCTGCAGCGTCTGCTGAATCTCCCCGCCGTTAATGCCCTCCTCGCTGTTTCCCTTCAGGGTCTGCATCTGTTCCAGCATGGCGGCATCCACCTTGTCGTAATCCAGTTCCAGGCCGGTCTCATCAATATCCAGACGCTCATTGGCGTCAATCAGACCGGTAAGATTGATGATGTGCTTGTCCAGCACCTCGCGGGCCAAAAATTCCGGACTGGTCTGAAACATGGCATGAATATGCCGCGCGCTGCTGCGATGCACAGCCATGGACGCCGTATCCGCCACCAGTCTGCCCGCCTTGTCCAGCGTGGTTGTGCCCTTCAATCCTTTATTAAAACGCTCGCTTGCCTCCAGCAGCAACCGGGTAGCCCGGGCTTCCGTCTGCGGGTCTTCCAGCCTGGCCGCGAGAGCAGAAGCGTACGTCCGTGTCTCCTCGTCCAGACCGAGCGCCTCGCACCAATCGCGGAATACGCCGGTCTGGAGCGGAGTACGTTCCCTGGGCGTTCCCGCCGAGTCTTCCGCCCCTTTCCCTTCCGGGGCATGACCGCCGAGCAGTCCGCAGCTTTCGGCCTTTGCCTGAAGCAGTGCCACATGGGCCATGTGATAATTAAGATCGGGAATGTCCACATCGTCATGTTTGTTCAGGGCTTTCACCAGACTGGGCGTCAGCACGAAAGAACGGGCCGACATGCTCCCGGCCGCCCGATGGATCGTTCCCGTACGGCCATGTCCCACGCCTCGGCTTCCCATGCCGCGGGCATTGCGCGTCACGTCAAGGATATCATGCTGAATGACGCGCAGCGACTGTACCAGCTCATGCTGGCAGACGACCCCCTCCCTGCTCTCCGGGCGAACCACGGCCTGCTTGAGCAGCAGCGCCGTATCGGCCCGTTCGGGATAGGCCCCCTGGAACAACATATCCACATACTGCAGCCGGGAAGCGTCCGAACCTTCCGTCATTCCCTTCAATGCGGTTTTAAGCAGGACGGAAGGCGCGTCTTCCTCCCCCGGGATATGGCGCAGACAATCGGCCAGAGTCCGTCCCATCTCCAGCATGTCCACTCCCGCATCCAGACACAGCCTGCCCACGCCCTGAAAGCTTTCGGGCTGGAGCAATGACAGCACATCATTTTTTTTCGCGAACTCCGCCAGGCTCTTTTCCAGTCCGCGGCACAGAGCCTCCTCCAGCTTCTGCGCATCACGCGGGCTTATGCCGCCCCGCTGTTCCAGAATACTCTCCGCAGCGAGAGCTTCCGAAAGCTCCGGCGACTTGATCCGTTCCGATGCTTCGGCCTGCTCTCTGAACTGGAACAACATGTCCCGCAGCAGAGTATCCAGCAGGGAAGCGCGCTCTTCCAGAGGCTGCGCCATTGCGTCATCCAGCGCCGCAAGCGCGGCGTTCAGGCGCTCCCTGCTGGAAATGGCGCGATCCAGCTGAAAAACCTTTTCATCCAGCGCCACGCGCACGGGCAAAGAAGCTGCGGACGTGCCCGGCACCCGTTCCCGCAGCGTTTCCAGCCGTTCGCGGGAACGTTTCATATCCTCCAGCGCAGCGTCACCGGCCAGAACTCCTTCTCCGTCCCGTACTATTTCAAGCTCCTCCCATAGATCGTCGGAAACCAGTATCTCCTGCGTCTTCCCGCCCGCCGGATCGGAACGGACGTCTCCATCTTTCAGCAATGCGTCTGCGCTTGCGGAAACATCGCTTTTTCCCATACGGCCGTCAGCCAGAGACATTTCTTCTGCAGACGCCGCCATGGATTCTTTCAGGGAAACAGCCGCGCCATGAACTTCCCGGGCCGCCCGCGCACTCCGCGCCTGCTCCATGAGTACAAGCATTTCTCCGGTCACGGAGTCCGGCTTGTCGGCCACAAGCTGCTCCATTCGAGACAGCGCGGCATCCACCTGTCCCCCCTCTCCCAGAACTTTTTCCACCTGCCGGCACACTCCGCACCGCACCGTTTCATCCTTGCGCAGTTCCAGCGCGACCGCCGGGGGCAAATCCTGACGCCGGGGCGGCTCGATATCTACCCGGGCAATGGCTTCTTCCGGAAGGAGTACCCCCTCCATGGCCGGCAGAGCGGCACGGGCCAGTCCATCCTCCCGGGCTGGCCCGTGCTCGGCCGACGCGGCTGAACAGCCGCGAACCGAAGAAAGGGACAAATCAGCAATATTGACAGACATGACACTCTCCCCCATAAATTTCTGTAAGACTGTCATGACGCAGAGAAAGCCAGTCATGATACGCCATGATGGAAAACATATGCCAACCTGAGCCTCATATCCGCACAGAACACATGTTCCCTGTCCGGGAAACAGCCAACAAGGTTGGCAGGCATGAATATCGGGCATCAATCAGAGCAAGAAACATGCCATGGTCAGATTCTCACATTTTTCATTCCCCCGGCAACCGAATATCCGTTCCTCGCCCCCTCCATGCCCGCCACGCCCGCGCCTCGGGCGCATTTTCCCTCTTCACGGCAGATCCCTCTTTTCCCCGTTGACAGCGGCGCTCTCTTTTTCTACCTATGACGAACGCGCTTCGCGCGCGTTCCCGGGCGCTTAGCTCAGTTGGCAGAGCGTCGCCTTTACACGGCGAATGCCGGGGGTTCAAGCCCCTCAGCGCCCACCAGAAAAACAGGGGGGGTATGGACAGATATCCATGCCCCCTTCATGTTTCACCATGACCGGCTCTCCTGAACAAATTCCGGCATCCGCCGTTCTTCTGTCCGCGAAACCCGCTCATGCGCTGACAGTCGCGCCGAGAACATTTCGCGGCTGAAAATGCCCTGCGAAGTCGGGCAGGACGAGACTTCGCCACGACGCCTCCCCATCCGGTATCGCCGCAATTCACCCGCGGCGTGCAGATCCGGCTTCAGGCGTGAAACCTGCGAATGCCGGAACACAGGGTTCCGGCGGAAGATACTTTCAATGGCAGAATGATCGAATAATACGGTAACCTGTAAACTTTCAAGGGCATTGAGGCCATGAGCAGCATGCGTTCCAGAGCCGCGGCAGCCCCCGGATTCTGCGAGGCTCCGCCGCCCATGCGAAAATTGTTCCGACGCGGCCTGCCTGAAAAGCAGGTCAGGCAAAAGCGGCGCTCTCCGGCCTGCTTCACCCTGACTATCCGTTCCCTGCCTCCCTCCTGTTCACATGACTACTCCCACAATTTTTAAGCAAAAGAAGTTCCATGAACGCATCGTTTGAAGACCTCGGCCTGTCCCCTGACCTCCTGAAATCCATTGAAGACATGGGATTTGAAGAGCCCTCTCCGATCCAGCTTCTCGCCGTTCCCCCGCTGCTGGCGGGGCGGGACGTGATGGGTCAGGCTCAGACCGGAACCGGCAAGACCGCCGCATTCGGCCTGCCCATTCTGGAAAAGGCTGTTCCCGGCGGAAACATTCAGGCCATTGTGCTGTGTCCCACGCGCGAGCTGGCCATTCAGGTTGCCGAAGAACTCGGCAGGCTGGCCGCCCACAAGAGAAACATGACCATTCTGCCCATTTACGGCGGCCAGCCCATCGAACGGCAGTTTCGGGCCCTGGGCAAGGGCGCGCAGGTGGTTGTGGGCACGCCGGGAAGAGTCATCGATCACCTGCAGCGCGGTACCCTTCGCCTTGACGACGTTGCCGTAGCCGTGCTGGACGAGGCCGATGAAATGCTGGACATGGGTTTCCGCGACGACATCGAAGCCATTCTGGAGCAGACCCCCGAAACCTGCCAGAGAGTCATGTTCTCCGCCACCATGCGCGCGCCCATTCTGGAACTGGGCAAACGCTTCCTGCGCGATCCGGAAATGCTGAGCATCGCCCACAGGATGCTCACGGTTCCCGCCATTGAACAGACCTATTACGAAGTGCGGCCCTATCAGAAGATGGATGCCCTGTGCCGGGTGCTGGACTCGCAGGGCTTTCGCAAGGCGCTGGTGTTCTGTTCCACCAAGCGCGGCGTGGATGATGTGACCGCACATCTGCAGGGGCGCGGCTACCAGTCCGACGGACTGCACGGCAATCTGGCCCAGCCCCAGCGGGATCGCGTCATGAACCGCTTCCGGAGCGGCGGTCTGGAAATTCTGGTCGCCACGGACGTGGCCGCGCGCGGCATTGACGTGGACGACGTTGATGCGGTCATCAACTACGATATTCCTCATGACGTGGAAAGCTACGTTCACCGCATCGGGCGTACAGGCAGGGCGGGACGCGAAGGCAGGGCCTTCACCTTTGTCACCATGCGCGAGAACTACAAGCTGCGCGACATCATCCGCTATACCAGGGCGCGCATCAGCCAGGGCCGCCTGCCCACGCTGCGCGACGTCGCCAATATCCGTACCTCCAGACTGCTTGAGGAAATACGTCTGGCGCTGGAAACCGGCACGCTGGAACGCTGGCTGACGCTGGTGGAGGAATTCCTGGCCGAACAGTTCCCGGACGGGGGCGTCACCAGCATGGACATGGCCGCCGCCATGCTCAAGCTGCTGATGCAGCGGGATTTCGGCGATCAGGACGGAGCGGAGGTGAAAGACGACTGGGCGGAGCGGACGGAAAGACCTTCCAGACGGCAGAGAGATGCCGACAGGCCGCGGGAACGCGAAGAAGGCCCAGGGGAGCGAAGGCAGCGCCCGGACATGACCATGACCGGAATCAGGCTGAACGTAGGGCATATGCACGGCGTCACGCCCCGTGAAATCGTCGGAGCTATAGCCGGAGAATGCGGCATCCCCGGACGCTGCATCGGCGCCATTGATATCCGGAATGACTCCTGCGTGGTGGATATCGCCGGGAACCTGGCCGACGACGTGCTGGCTGTACTCAATACCAGGGTGTTCATCAGCGGAACCCGGGTGGAGGCGAAAAAGAGTGACGGCACGGCAGGCTCATCTTCCCGCGGCCCCCTTGCCCCCGGAGGACGCCGCCAGCACAGCGGCAAGTTCGGCAAAAAACCGCGCGGAGCAACCACCGGAAGAAAACTGTACAGAGAGCCGACGCGCAGGCCGGAGTCTTCCCCACGGCGTGAGGAAAGCCCTCTGAGAAAAAAACGCCTCGAAGAAGACTGAGAGGCCGCTGCATCGTTCTTTCGACCTTCCCGCGGGAAGCCGGACCGCTCCCGGTTTCGGGAACTCCTTGCCGCTCCGGCAGAAACGCAATGTTTCAATCTCCAGTCGCGCCGTCGGCCGACTTCGCAGTCGACGGCGCGGAGGCGTACGGATTCCCCCCCTTCAAGGGAGGGAAAATTACCGCTCTGTTGCAGAATAGTGTTGAAAAATACCTTGACCGCCGGAGGCGCGAGCGTAGCGAGCCTGGAGCGACGAGTC
>CALUUZ010000010.1 GCA_944324075.1 Candidatus Mailhella excrementigallinarum | reverse complement strand
CATAGCCGGCATCCCGAGGGGCGGGAGCGGCGGGATCAGCCTGCGGCATGGCGTCGAGGGAAGCTCCCTGTGCGGGAGTAATGAGGCAGACGGCTCTCTTCGCCGTCAGCCCGATAATATCTGCGCTCTTCGCGTGCAGCAGGATTTTATAGCCCACGGGGGCGGGAGTCTCATCATTGCTGAGCGGCAAAGCCGGGGGAGGAAGCGCGGGAGGCTGCGGGTTGGCTTTTTCTTTTCCTGAACCGCCGAGTTCGGGGAAGATGCGATCCAGTTGCGCATGCTCCAGAGTTCCTGTGATGGTAACGTCAGGATGAGAGAAGTCGGCGCAGGCCCCTTCTCCTTCAAGTGTCATTCCCTCAGTGCGGGCAACCAGGCGAGGGGCGCTTACCCCTTGCGGGGTCAATCTGAATTCCAGCAGCCCGGTAATGCGGTCGAGAGCCTGCTGCAGTCCGGCGGGCATGGCCCTCCCGAAGCCGAACCAGCGGATCAGGCTGAACTGCTCAAGTTCCAGCGTTCCGCGCAGTTCGGGATCAAGCGTTTTAAATCCGGAAAGAGTGCCGTTCAGAACCCCCCGGTCCTTGTCGAAGGCGATGCGCATGTTTCTGATGTCCAGCGTATCCGGGCCGGTACAGGAAAAGGGAATGGTCAGAGAGAGCGGCGTGAGGTGGCTGTTCATCGGAAACAGCGCCTGAAGCTCCAGCTCTCCTGAACCGCTGAACACGGCGTCGCGCGGGTTCAGAGAAAAGGTCATTCCCAGTCCGAGGCGTGCAGGCTCGGGCAGGGGGAAATAGCGGTAGGGAGCGGCAATGCGATGTCCCATTGCCGCATCCAGAGAGTTCATCTGTGCATCGAGGGAAAGCCGCAGTCCGGCATAAAGGGTGGCGTCCCTGCGGATATTGATATCTTCCGCCGTCAGCCGGACAGGGCTCAGATTGAGAGCAATATGTTTTCCAAGGCCGATGTCCGCTCGTTCCGCCCGGATATCCGCATGTCCGTTTCGCAGTCCGGGCCATGCGGCATCAAGTGTCAGGCCGGTCAGTGCAAGGCGGCAGGAACCATCTTCCTCAAGAATATTTATGGTTCCGTTTTTCAGCATGATATCCATGCCGGACAGTTGGGACGGCCATGAGAAGTTTTTGCCTGTTCCCGTTCCGGATTTTCCGGAGGAAAAGACGGAGCCGGCCGAAACATCGCGAGGAGGTTCCTTTTTCCGGGTCAGGCTGAAGAGCGGAGAAACGAGTTCTACCCTGCGGAGTACGGGTTTCAGGCGCAGCAGGGAAAGCCAGCTGAGTTCCGCACGGCAGTACTCTACGCTGATGGTCATGTCGTGCCCTGTTTCGGGGTGAAGCTCAAGCCCGTGTATTTCCACTCCGGCCCGGGGGACAAGGCTGAAGGAAAGATGTCTGATGCTCGGATTCAGCCCTGTGGCGTCATGCAGGACATCGGATACCGTTTTTCCCAGGCGGGCCGGCTGAAGATACCTGAGATAGAGGATATCCGCCGCGGCAAGGAAAATGCCCCAGATCAGAAGCAGAACTATGCCCGGCCGTATGCGCATTTTCTCTCCTCTTGACGCCATTGAGTACTTTTCGTACCGCTTAACGATCCGTTCCGCGTTTGCGCGGAGCGTTCCGACGCCCTCATGATACGGAAGTCGGCCTTCCGGAACAAGCGTCCGGTGCGGGATTTTCCTTACTTTTTTGCTGCGGAGCGTTTCATGAATATTCTGTTTCTGCCCACTCTTTCCGTACTGCTGTTCTGGTGTGCGGCCTGCGCGGCTCTGCCCTTTCTCGTTTTGCGCGACCGGCGGCTTGCCCGGATCAGAAAGCGTTCCCTGTTTGACAAAAGTGCAGATCAGATATCAGGACTGTGTGTCATAATGATGCTGCTCCTGGCCGCTGCTGTTGGTGCGGATGTCTGGTTTCACGGGCGGATGGATGCCGTGGCCTCATCCCTGAGCCGCCCTGTATGGCTGTTGTTCGCTGGAGGAGAATGTCTGGCTGCTTTTTTTGTCTTGTGTTCCCGCATTCTCGGAAGGAGGCGATCCTTCGCCATTGCCGGGACCTTTCTGGCCGGGGCTGCCGCCGCGCTCTCATATCTGATGTTTCTGATCCTGCTCTGGTGTCTGCTGCGCGGTGAACAGGCACCCGGGGGCATGGGCGTTCCGCCAGGAGCCGATGCTCTTTCCATCTTGAAGGGGCTTGTCGGACAGTTCCGGGACTGGGTGTTCCGTTTCCGGGCGGATTGGACGCTTCCTGCGCTGGCAGCAGGTTTTTTCTGTTTTCTTGCTCCCTCGGCCGCTCAGACAAGCGCGTTGCTCTGGCATCTTGTCAGGCGTGGCTCAGATGATTTCGGACGCGACTACTATACGTTTGCCGTGGGCGGCCGCGCCCGCCGTGCCGCATGGAGCGGCGCTCTGCTGCTGCCTTTTGCTGCTGTGCTGTTATGGGTGACGCCTCCTTTCGCGGCAGGGAAGGCAGGGATTCTGCCCTTTGGAAATCTGGCTCCCGAGATAATGACCCTGCTCTACAACATGCTGCCGCTGGGACTGCCTCTTGCCGTGCTGTGCTGCTATCTTCCAGGCCGCTCGGCGTCACCTCTGCGCAGAAAATCTCTCATTTTTCTGGCACCATTCATGTTTTTTACCGGCCTGTTTGCCATACTGGTCCGGATCTGGGGATAGCTCCCACACGAGCAGGCTTCAGGACACCGGGCTTGCGCAGCCGGTGTATCCGCAACCCGGAGGATTTCCCGCTCGTTGCCTTTTGCGCTGTTCGGACGTAGATTCAGCACTTCTCCGTGTCACGTCAGGCTCTCTGCCCAAAGAGAGCAGCGCGTGGCGGAAGCCCGGAATATCCGGGTCGTGAACTGTGGCAGTATATTGTCGGTTGAAATATTTTTCGCCTGTTCTGGAGGGCGGTATGCATAAGGTGTTGAGGTTTTTGTCCATATGCTCCCTTGCGATGGTTTTTTTTCTTGCCGGGGGCGGAGTGATGCGCGCACGCAGCGCAGACGCCGACTACGATGCGCTGCGGCGTTTCAGTCAGGTGCTCGATATGGTTGAGCAGTACTATGTCAAGGATGTCGAACAGAAGGAACTCATAGATGGAGCGCTCAAGGGCATGCTCCAGGGACTGGATCCTCACTCCACGCTGCTTTCCACCAAGGAATTTCAGGAAATGCAGGAAAGCACCAACGGGGAATTTTTCGGCGTCGGTGTGGAAATCACCATGGAAAACGGACAGGTGCTGGTGGTGGCTCCCATTGAGGACACGCCCGGCTACAGGGCCGGGCTGCGCTCCGGCGATATCATTGTGGCCGTGGACGGACAGTATACCATGGAGATGAGCCTTTCCGAGGCTTCAAGCAAAATGCGCGGCAAACGCGGCACGGAAGTGGAGCTTCTGGTTCTGCACAAGGGCGAGCAGCGTCCCGTGACCATGCGCATCAAGCGTGAAGCCATTCCTGTGGTCAGCGTCAAGGCGCGGGAGCTGGAACCTGGTTATCATTGGATACGTCT
The DNA here is from genome assembly GCA_944324075.1 of Candidatus Mailhella excrementigallinarum. Classification (GTDB taxonomy): domain Bacteria; phylum Desulfobacterota; class Desulfovibrionia; order Desulfovibrionales; family Desulfovibrionaceae; genus Mailhella; species Mailhella excrementigallinarum. The sequence goes on along the minus strand of CALUUZ010000010.1, from coordinate 115,474 downwards.
GACCAGGTTCAGCGGGCGCACCACTCAGGAACTGCTGGATGCACTCAGGGATGCGAAGAAGAACGATATTAAGGGCATTGTGCTTGATTTGCGCAATAATCCGGGCGGCCTTCTGGATCAGAGCGTCAGTGTGTCCGATGTTTTTCTGAAAGATGGTGTGATCGTATCCATCCGTGGACGGGAGGAAGGCAACTCGCGCAGTTACTCCGCGAAATCCCAGGCCGATGATGTAGATGTCCCCATGGTTGTGCTGGTCAACGCGGGGACGGCTTCGGCAGCGGAAATTGTGGCCGGAGCTCTGCGGGATCAGAAGCGGGCGCTTATCCTCGGTGAAAGGACTTTCGGCAAGGGATCGGTGCAGAACATTATCCCCCTGCCGGATGGCACAGGACTTAAACTGACCGTTGCCCTGTACTATACGCCTTCGGGCAAATCCATTCAGGCCGAAGGCATTGTTCCGGACTTTGAGCTTGCCTGGGAGGCTCCCCGGGAGCAGGATAAGAGTGACCTTTCTCTGCGAGAGCAGGACTTGAGCCGACATCTGGAACAGGCCGGAAAAAACGGCAAGTCCAGGAAAAAGGCCGATGACAAGGCAGCAGAGGAAAACGAGCAGCTGCTTGCACGGGATAACCAGCTGCGCATGGCTCTGCAGTTCGTCAAGACGCTTCCTGCGTTGCGGCAGCTGCGCTGATTTCTGGTCCGGAACAGTGATGAAGCTGAAGGAGGATGGTGCCCCGCGGCTTGCGCCGTGCAGGAAGCCGTCCTCTTTTTTTTCCTTGCGTATTCTGCGCGCACTGGCCGGATCGGTTGTGGCCGTTGCCGCGTTGGGACTCGTTTTTTCACTGGCGCCTCGACGTTCCGATATTCCCGGGGAGACTGCTGCCGGAGGAGGGATGCCTGAAGGCGTCATGTATCTGCACGAAGGCCCGAGGCATCTGGCCGAACGTAGAGAGCCGCGGGAACTGGAGATGCTTTCCGACCGGCTCGCCCGGGATTTGGCAGATCGGGTGAGGTACGGCGGAATGTTTTCGTCACCGCCACCTTTCAGTGAAAGAGGTGATGCACAGAGTGGGGCGGATGGTTCAAATATGCCGGAACCATCTGATAAAACAGATGGTTTTCGAGAAAAGGATAAAGATCCCCTTCTGGTGATCGTCATTGACGATCTGGGCGAGAATATGGCTCATATCCGTCGCTTGCTGGCATTGCCGTATCCCGTTACCCTTGCGATCTGGCCAGGAGCCACACATGCCGGAAAATCGGCGGAGCTGGCACACGCAGCGGGAAGACGGGTTCTGGTGCACATGCCGATGCAGCCTTGCGATCCGCGCCAGAAAATGGGAAAGTTCGGACTGACTGTAGATATGCCGGAAAGTGGCCTGGCATCAAGGCTGCGCCAGGCACTGGCGCGTGTTCCCCATGCCGTGGGCATCAACAATCATATGGGCTCCTGCTTTACCTCAGATGAAATCTCGGTATCCCGCTTTTGCCGGGAATTGCGGCGGCAGGCTCCGGACTTTCTGGTTCTGGACAGCTTGACCCTGGATACTTCCGTCCTTTATGAACAAGCGCAGAAGCAGGAATTTCGCGCTTTCCGCCGCGATGTGTTTCTTGATGACATCGCGGAAAGGAAGGCTGTACTCCGCGAACTGGACAAAGCCGCTGTTCTGGCACGCAGGAATGGAATGGCCGTTGCCATAGGTCACCCCTATCCTGAGACGCTGGCCGCTCTTGCGGTCTGGAAAGGGTATTCCCGGCCGGATCTGAAGGTTGGAGACTTTCCCGATGTCGGGCAACCCTGACCTGTTTTCCGGCTGTTTTACTGCAACATCAAGGAGATGAGCATGATTGAACGTACATTTTCCATTATCAAGCCTGACGCCGTGGCCCGCAACCTGACCGGTGAAATTCTGGCCATGATTCAGGAGAACGGCCTCACGATCAAGGCCATGAAGATGATCAGAATGACGCCCGAACAGGCGGAAGGTTTTTATGCAGTACACAGGGAAAAGCCGTTTTTTTCGAGTCTGGTGAGATACATGACTTCCGGCCCTGTGGTCTGTTCCATCCTTGAAGGAGAAGATGCTGTCCGGCGCTACCGTGAACTTATGGGAGCAACCAATCCCGCCAGCGCCGCGGAAGGAACCATCCGCAAAAAATACGCGGAAAGCCTGGAGGCCAACTCCGTCCACGGTTCGGACGCGCCGGAAACGGCGGCGTATGAAATGGCCTATTTCTTCAACGCGCTGGAGATTGTGGGATGAGCGCGTTTTCCCGGGAGGCAGGGAAAAGCGTCAGCCTCCCCGCAGTCGGCTGCATCGGCTGCGGCAATATGGGCGGAGCGGTTATGCGCGGCCTGTGCGCGCATGAATCTCTGCGCCTGGTCGGCCATGATCATACCCGTGCGAAGGTGGACGCTCTGAGTCCGGCGGAAGCTCCGGGACGCGTGGCGTGGGCGGAAACTCCGGAAGACCTCGTGCGGCAGGCCGGCATTGTGATTCTCGCCGTCAAGCCGCATCAGATGGAGGAGATGCTGGCGAGCATCCGTCCCTGTCTGAATGCCGACAAGCTGGTCGTATCTCTTGCCGCCGCCGTGTCGGTGAAGGAACTGCAGCGGAATGTCGGAGGCGTGTGTCCTGTTGTGCGGCTCATGCCCAATCTGCCGGCCAGGGCAGGAAAAGGAGCCTTTGCTCTCTGCCTGGACGATGAAAGCTTGTGTGAAACCCAGAAAGAGCTGCTGCTGGAACTGTTCAGGGTCATGGGGCTGGTGCTGGTGTTGCCTGACGGCAAGTTTTCCGCCTTCTCCTCCGTGGCCGGCTGTGGCCCGGCCTTTGCCTGTCTGTTTATGGAAGGAATGGAAAATGCGGCCGTGGCTATGGGGTTCAAGGCCGAACAGGCCCGCAGGCTTGTCGCGGCGACTGTTGAAGGCACTGCATCCCTTGCCCTGAGGGATAACATCCCGTTCGACGAACTGCGGCGTCAGGTTTGTTCCCCCGGAGGCACGACCATCTACGGGATCAATCATATGGAACGCATGGCCGTCCGCGGACATGTGACGGATGGCGTGCTTGAATCCATGCGCCGGGATCGGGAGCTGTCCGGAAAATAGATGAAGGTCTCGCTTGAGAGCTTTTCCGTTTTTGAAATGCTCCCGAAAAGGTTCCGGGCGACGGGCGGAGCGAGACTCCTCTCTGCGCTTTCTGTCCGCAAAGCGCTCCGCGCTCACGGCCAGGGGCGTCGGAACTGCCGCAATCCGCCAGCGGCGCCGGGTTCCGGCGGAGGCGGATTGCGGTCAGAAATTTGGTTCTGGCTGCTAGAGATTTTCAATCACAAAACGCTCTGGGTGGAAGCGGGACATTCATCATGGGAGGCAGAAACTTGAGTTCCGTCTGTTCCGGGATGACTTGTCGTGTGCGAGCGCGGGGGAAGCGTGAATATCGTTTTTGTCAATTACAGTCTGTATGGCGGTTGTTCCGGCGTACACATCCACTTTCTTGCCAATGCCCTCCAGGACAGGGGACACCGTTGTTATGTCATTCTGCCTGTGGAGGAGTACGAACCTGACTATTTCGGCACGCCGCGCTATTCCTTTCTTGCCGTGGAGGAAGCTGTTGCTCTGCTCCGGAGAGATTCCCCTTTGCTCCGTGACGCCGTATTTCATGCATGGACGCCGCGCGAAATTCCCAGGAAACTCGCGGGAAGCCTGGCACAACTGGCCGGCCGGCCTTATTTCGTCCATCTGGAGGACAACGAGGAATACATTCTGGAGAGCCTGCATCATATGCCTTATGCCAGCCTGGTACAGGAAGTGAAGGCCGGAAGAATCGCCTGCAACGACGCGTTCAGTCACCCTCTGTATTACCGCGAATTTCTGAGGGGAGCCGCAGGCGTCACCTGTATCATCAAGGCGCTGACACGCTTCGTGCCATCCGGTGTGCCTTCGCTGGTTTTCTGGCCTTCCTGTGAAGATGCCTTTTTCCGCATTCCGGCAGAGCCCAACTGGAAAGTGCGACATCAGCTTGGCCTGCGTGATGATGAAACTGTACTTGCATACCCTGGCGCGGTGCATGTGGCGAATGCACGGTTCATGGATGAATTTTTCCGTGCGCTTTCACTGCTGGCGGAACAGGGGCATCCGGTTCGGCTGATACGATGTGGGTTCGACTGTGACGCCCTGCTGAGCCGGGAGGCTCTGGAAGCGCGTTCCCGCTGGTGCATTCAGGCTGGACACGTTGTGGCCAGAGAGCTTCCCCATATTGTCGGGGCCGCGAATATTCTCGTGCAGCCTGGTGTGCCCGGGCCGTTCGATGACTGCCGTTTTCCCTCCAAGCTGACTTTTTTCCTGGCCAGCGGCAGGCCTGTAGTCACAGCTCCCACCAATATAGGCAAACTGCTGCGTGACGGTGAGCACTGTCTGTATCTTCATGATTCCTCCGCCGCTGACATTGCCGCTCAGGTACGCCGTCTGATGGAAGATCGCGCCCTGGCGCGCCGTATCGGAGAGAACGGCAGAGCTTTTGCCCGTGAGCACTTCAACTGGGGGCGCGCCGCCGCAGCGGTGGAGGCATTTTATCTCAAATGGGGATTTTCCCATGCGGGATAGGGAAATGGTGCCCGAAGAAGGGCGCAACACAGGCTCCGACTTCCTGCGAGAGCGTTTCCGCCGGGGGGATTTTGATCGTCCCCCGCTGTCCGGGCCTGCTTATGATGCATGGAGAGAACTGGAGGAGGCGAATCGTTTTCGGACTGCTCCGCCCCTTTCCGACGGCGACGAACCGCTCATCTCCGTACTCATGCCGGTTTACAACCCGGCGGAGACTCATCTCCGCGAAGCGCTGGAGTCGCTGGCAAACCAGACATGGAACGGATGGGAGTGCTGTATTGCGGATGACTGTTCTTCCCTGCCGCATGTGCGGCCCATGCTGGAAGAGGCGGCCCGGCGGGATCATCGTTTTCGCATCATCTTCCGCAAAGCGAACGGGCATATCTGTGCGGCGTCCAATTCTGCGCTGGCCATTGCAAGAGGAGCATGGTGCGCGCTGCTGGACGATGATGATATCCTGGCCCCCGAAGCTCTGGCGGAAATGGCCCGCGCGGTGCAGGAACATCCTGAAGCTGAAGCGTTTTTTTCTGATGAGGATCAGATCTGGCGGGACGGAGAAAGTGGAGCCACTCTCCATGACAATCCACTGTTCAAGCCGGAATGCGATCCGGATTTGCTGCTGGGCTGCAACTGTATCAGTCATTTCGGGATGTATCGCGCATCAACGCTGCGACAGTTGGGCGGCTTTCGGATCGGGTACGAGGGGGCGCAGGATCATGATCTTGCTTTGCGGGTGCTGGAAGCGGCAGGAGCCGGGCGCATGCGGCATATTCCCCGTGTGCTGTACCACTGGCGCAGACATACCGGAAGTACGTCCGGGAACCTGGGCGTCAAGCCATACGCGCGGGAGGCGTCTCTGCGGGCGAGGAAGGATCACGCCGAGCGTTCGGGAATTTCAGTCATATTTGAAACCCGGCCGCAATCTGTATATACCGGGCTGCGTTTTCTTCCTCCCGCGCCGCTTCCGGCTTTGAGTCTCTGTATCCTGCTCGATCTGCAGGAGTTTGGGGAAGTACCGGATCTTGCGGGACGGGTGCGCGCCGCTCTGGAGCGTGCGGCGTATGCCAAGAGGGAAACGATTCTTTGCTGCCGGGGTTGTACGCCATCCGGATATGCACGGGAGGCAGAAAGACATCTGGAGCGGCTGGCGGCGGATTTTCGCTGCCGCCTGTTCCACGAACCGTGCAATGATATGCCTGCGCTCGCCAATCTCGCTGCCGGGCACGCACACGGCGGGACGCTGCTCTTTCTTCAGGCTGGCGATATTCCACTGGTGCCGGATATTGCTGAGCGACTGGTCGGGGCCTTGTGGCGTCCTGATGTCGCGGTGGCTGCCTGCCGGGGCATCACGCCGGAGGGGGCTGTCGCTCAAGCCGGGTATGCCGTGGGATATGGCCCGGAAAGCGCGGCGGGCGAGGGCGGGGCCTGGGCCTGTCCTTCCTGCGCGGGCCTGGAACTGCGTTCGGGGGGATATTTCGGCTGGGCGCACATGGCGCACAGCGTGCCGGGGGCCTATCTTTCCGGCATGTGCTGTCGCCGGGAACACTTTGAACAGCTTGGCGGGTTCAGGGAGAGCGAGGGCTGTCCTGCCGATCTTGATCTCTGCCTTCGGGCTCGCCGTGAGTTCGGGCTGCGGACCGTTGTTCTGCCGGGAGCCGATCTCCAGTATCGGAAAATTCCACGGCCCGCAGCGATGTCCTCCCGTATGGAGCAGGGAGGAATTCCCTTTCAGAATCCCCATCTTGCCTGGACTCCGGGCGGATGGAAACTCAGACCCCCGAGGCGTTTGTCATGACCATGCCCGATCGCCGCCTGCTGCCGCACGTCAACTGGGGGCTTGTGTTCTGTTTTATCCTGCTTTTCGCGGTGGGAAGCGTCAATCTTTATTCCGCGAGCAGCATACGCATGGAAGATGGCATCTTCCTGTCTTCCTTTTACCAGAAACAGCTGGTCTGGGGAGGAATGGGACTGTGCCTCATGCTGCTGCTGATGTGTATTGACTATCGGCACATTGAACGTCTGGCCGTGCCGTTTTATCTTGTCGTTCTGGGGCTGCTGTGCCTGGTTCCGATTGCGGGCAAGACAGTCTACGGAGCGAAGCGCTGGCTTGATTTCGGCGTATTCAGCCTCCAGCCGGGCGAACTGGCGAAATTTGCCGTACTCATTCTGGGGGCGAAGGTTCTGTCTCGGGGGGGAGAATCACTGGACTGGCTGAGGCTGTTCAAGGTTCTGGGCATAGGTCTGGTGCCGTTTGCCCTTATCGTGCAGCAGCCGGATCTGGGCACAGGGCTGACTGTCATGGCGCTGCTCGGAGGCATGGTGCTGTTTCATGGGGTGCAGTGGCGCGTACTCAGAGTCTGTCTGCTGCTCATTCCTCTTATGCTCCCCATGGCCTGGTTCGTTCTGCACGATTATCAGCGCGAACGCATCATGACCTTCCTGGATCCGACCCGAGATCCGCGCGGAGCGGGATACCATATCATTCAGTCCCAGATCGCCATCGGATCAGGTGAAATGTTCGGCAAGGGTTTTCAGGCCGGTACACAGAGCCAGTTGCGCTTTCTGCCCGAAAAGCACACCGACTTTGCCGTGGCTGTTTTCGGCGAGGAATGGGGATTTGTGGGGTGTATGACGCTTGTTACACTTTTCTGCCTTTTTCTCTATGCCATTTATAATACGGTGCGTGATGCCCGAGAGCGTTTTGGAAGCACCCTCTGTGCCGGAATCTTCTTTTATTTTTTCTGGCAGATTATAGTAAATATCGGTATGGTGGTCGGACTCATGCCAGTGGTAGGCATTCCATTGCCCTTCATCAGTTATGGAGGGAGTGCCATGCTGGTCAACTGCGGCCTTCTGGGAATAGTGCTGAGCGTTTCCATGCGTCGTTTTGTATTCAAAGGATAACTGCAATCTGGAGCATTTTCGCATTGAGATACTCCCTGAGTGGAGGAAGATTCAGGCGGAAAGGTGAAACCTGCGGGTCAGAACATAGGGTTCAGGCCGACAGACACTTTCAATGACAGAATGCTCCAGTGATACATGAGGAGTGTAACGTGAGCAGAGAAGAGATCAATGCGTTTCTTGGAGCGGGAACCGTATATCAGGGCAAGCTGACCTTCCAGGGCGCTGTGCGCGTGGACGGGGTGTTCAGCGGAGAAATATCCTCCGAGGGAGCGCTCATCGCGGGGAAGGATGCGGTAATCGAAGCCCGCCTGGATGTCGGGGAACTCATTTTGTCCGGAACATTTACAGGACAGGTTTTCGCCAAGAGGCGGGTTACCGTGCACAAGGGCGGCGTGCTGACCGGCACGGTGGTAAGCCCCGCGCTGGTAGTGGAGGAAGGCGCCGTCATTGAGGGCGATATCCACATGCGCACCAATCCGCAGGAAATAAGCTCGCAGGCCGAGCGTGCAGAGGCTCTGCCGGAAGGAATGCAGTAGCCGGTATTTCGTGTGTTCCGCGTTAGTAAAATCACAATCATCGCGGGAATTGCACTGACAGCAACTTTGTGAAGTTAGCCCGATTTTTTGCGGGAGAGCTTTGACATTACGCCGCAAAACATGTACTTTTCAACGAGCCAGACGGCTACAGGCGCGGGAGTACGCGAGGATGCGGATGCCCGTGGTGATCGCAACTTTTGCGCGGAGGATGTTCAGAGGTGATCAGTATTGACGTAACACTCTTTTTCCAGGTGGTGAACTTTCTCATCACGCTGTTTATCCTGAATGCGCTGATCATTCGTCCCATCCGGGATGTGCTGGCCCGCCGCCGCGCTCATAATGAGGCTCTTGCGGGAGATGCCGGCAGTATGAAGGATATCGCCGCACGCAAGCTGGAAAGTTATGAAGCCCGGCTTGTTCATGCAAGGGCGCAGATGGCGTCTTCCCGCGACGCGGCAAGGAAAGCCGGCGAGCAGGATGCCCGGCAGCATCTGGAGTCTGCCGGAGCTGAGGCCCGTGCGATCCGGCAGGAAGCCGCAGAGCGCATGCGCACGGAAAGCGCTGCGGCCCGGAAGGCGCTGGAAGGCAAGGTTGCCGCATATGCGGAGAGCGCTATCGGCAAGATGCTGGGCGCGTGACCCGGCGGATAATTCGCAAGGAGAACAGCGTGGGAAAACTGGTGATATCTCTGGCCGCCCTCATGGCGGTACTTGCCGCTTCCGGTCACGCCATGGCTGCTGACGAACACATGCTGGCATGGGACAACTTTGCACTGCGTGTGCTGAACGTCATCATCTTTATCGGTATTATATGGTATGCCGCCGGCGCGCTTATCAGGAAGTTTTTCGTCGGACATCGCGAGGCTGTAGCCCGGGAGATGGCCGAGCTGGAGCGCCTGAAAAAGGAAGCTGCCGAACATCTGGCCGATGTGGAGCATCGTGTGGCAGGCGTGGAGCAGGAATGCGAAAAGCTGCTTGCTGATGGCCGTGCCCAGGCGGAGAGCCTGAAAGCCGCTATCCTGGCTGATGCGGAAAGACAGGCGGCATTGATTCTGGAACAGGCCCGCCGCAGTGCCGAGCAGGAAGGAAAGTCTGAGTCTGACGCCATTCGTGCCGGTCTGGCCGACGAAATTGTCAAGGCCATGGAACAGGGGCTGCTGAAAAGGCTTGGCTCTGCCGAGCACCAGAAGCTCATTGACAAATCGCTGACCAAGGTGGTGCTCCAGTGATTGGCAATGTTGTATCCCGGCGTTATGCTTCCGCTCTTTTCGCTCTTGGCAGGGAAGCCGGCGAAAAGGAAATGGAGCGCTATGCCGCCACGTTGAATGCTCTCGGCGAAGCTGTGGAGGAATCCCGGACCCTTGCGGACGCCTTCCGCAACCCTGTGCTCAGCGTGGAGGAAAAGAAGAAGGTTGTGCTGGCCCTGCTGGAAAAGGCCGGGGGCGGCACGATGGAACGGCGTTTTTGTGAACTGCTTGCGGACAAGGGGCGTCTGCCCCTGCTGTCCGCCATCGCTGCGGACTATGGCGCGCTGCTCGACAAGGCCAGAGGGATTTGTCGCGGTGTGCTGACTACGGCGATTGAGCTTGACGCCAAGCGCAAGGCGGAGATCAAGGCGCGGTTGGAATCACAAACAGGGCGCAAGCTCGAGCTTGAGTGGGCGGTTGATCCCGCTGTTTTGGGCGGCCTTGTGCTCAAAATGGGAGATACTGTTCTGGACGCGAGCCTGCGCGCGCAGCTCGACAACCTCAGGGACTCCATCAAGAGGGGTGAGTAGGCCATGCACATCAAGGCTGAAGAGATCGGAAAGATCATCGAGGATCAAATCCGCAACTACGACCAGCGCGTGGAAATGAGCGAAACCGGCACCGTACTTTATGTAGGTGACGGTATTGCCCGCGTATACGGTGTCAATAACGCCATGTCCATGGAGCTGCTCGAGTTCCCCGGCGGAATTATGGGCATGGTGCTCAACCTCGAAGAAGACAATGTCGGCGTCGCGCTTCTTGGTGACGACACGGGCATCAAGGAAGGGGATCCGGTCAAGCGCACGGGGAAGATATTTTCCGTACCCGTCGGTGAGGCCGTGGTCGGCCGTGTCCTGAATCCTTTGGGGCAGCCTCTGGACGGATTGGGTCCCGTTGAGACCAGCGAAAGCCGTCCTGTGGAACTCAAGGCTCCCGGACTCATGTCGCGCAAGAGCGTACATGAACCCATGGTGACAGGTATCAAGGCCATTGACGCCATTACGCCCATTGGGCGTGGTCAGCGGGAACTGATCATCGGTGACCGCCAGGTCGGCAAGACCGCCGTATGCGTGGATGCCATCCTCGCGCAGAAGAATACCGACGTCCACTGCTTCTATGTAGCCATTGGTCAGAAAAAGTCGACCGTGGCACTGGTGGCGGAGACGCTGCGCAAGTATGGAGCCATGGAGTATACCACCATTATTTCCGCCTCCGCTTCGGAGCCTGCGCCCCTCCAGTATATCGCCGCCTATTCCGGCTGTACGATGGCGGAATACTATCGAGACAACGGCAAGCATGCGCTCATCATTTACGACGACCTGTCCAAGCAGGCTGTGGCTTACCGTCAGATGTCCCTGCTGCTTCGGCGTCCTCCGGGACGTGAAGCCTTCCCCGGAGACGTGTTCTATCTGCATTCCCGCCTGCTTGAGCGCGCGGCCAAACTGAGCGACGAGCTGGGGGCGGGTTCCCTGACAGCTCTGCCTGTTATTGAAACGCAGGCCGGTGACGTGTCCGCATACATTCCGACCAACGTGATTTCCATTACTGACGGTCAGGTGTTCCTTGAATCCAATCTGTTCAATGCCGGTATCCGCCCGGCCATCAACGTGGGCATTTCCGTTTCCCGCGTAGGCGGTGCGGCCCAGATCAAGGCGATGAAGCAGGTGGCGGGCACGCTGCGTCTCGATCTTGCCCAGTATCGGGAAATGGCAGCATTTGCACAGTTCGGTTCCGATTTGGATAAGGCGACCAAGGCTACGCTGGCCCGAGGCGCGCGCATGACCGAATTGCTGAAACAGCCCCAGTATCAGCCCATGCCCACGGAAGAGCAGGTGGCGTCCATTTTCGCTGCCGCCCGCGGTCATCTTGACGATATAGATGTGGACAGGGTTCTGCCCTTTGAAAAGGGCCTGCTGGAAATGCTTCGCAGCGTCAGGCCGGATATTCTTCAGGATATCCGTGAGCGCAAGAAGCTGGATGATGATCTGGAAGTACGGCTCAATGCCGCCATTGAAGAGTTCAAGGCATCCTTCCAGGCAGAGGGGTAATCCATGCCTTCGCTGAAAGATGTAAAACTCCAGATTGCCGGCGTCGGCAAGACGAAGCAGATAACCAAGGCCATGGGCATGGTCGCTTCGTCCAAGCTGCGCGGAGCGCAGTCGCGCATCGAGCGTTTTCGGCCCTATGCCGAAAAGTTCGGGCAGATGCTGGGGGATCTTGCGGCAAGAACAGATGGAGCAGCGCATCCGCTGCTCCAGGTCCACGACAGGCCGAAGACAACGGTGATTCTGCTGTTTTCTTCCGATCGCGGCCTGTGCGGTGGCTTCAATGTCAACCTTATTACTGCCGCTCAGCATCTGGCGAAAGCCCGTGAGGCCGAAGGCAGGATGGTCAGGTTTCTGTGTGTGGGCCGAAAGGCCCGTGATGCGGTGCGCAAGTCCTCCTGGGAGCTTCTGGACGCCTTTCCCGATGTCATGGGCAGTTTTAACTTTCAACTGGCAGCTCATCTGGGCAATCGCGTTTCCCAGTTGTACGCTTCAGGTGAAGCCGACGAAGTGTATCTGGTATATAGTGAATTCGTAAGCATGTCCCGCCAGGTGGCCACCACCATGCCGTTGCTCCCTGTCGTTCCTGCAACCGCAGAGACCGGGGAGGAAACGCCCGGCGCGACGGAATACGTATACGAACCCAAGGTCGAAGTCCTGCTGTCCGAACTTCTGCCGCGTTATGTCAACGTACAGATCTATCGCGGCCTGCTGGACACTTCCGCCAGTGAAAACGCTGCGCGCATGGCCGCCATGGATAACGCGACGCGCAACTGTGACGAGCTGATCGAGTCTCTGACGCTTCTGTATAACAAGACGCGCCAGGCTTCGATTACCAACGACCTCATGGATATCGTCGGCGGCGCCAACGCGCTGCAAAGCCAGTAGTAGGAGCATCAAGGCATGACAGCTAATACAGGCCAGATTGTACAGGTCATTGGCGCTGTTGTGGACGTGGTCTTCCCGGAAGGGAAGCTTCCCAACATCTTCAACGCCCTTGAGATCAAGAACGTCAACAATCCCAATGCGCCGGAGCTGGTGTGTGAAGTAGCCCAGCATCTTGGCAACAATATTGTACGCACTATCGCCATGGATGCTACCGACGGACTTGTGCGCGGTATGAAAGTGGTCGACACCGGTGCGCCGATCATGGCCCCTGTAGGCAAAGCCGCCATCGGCCGTATTTTGAATGTGGTCGGGCAGCCCGTGGACGGCCTCGGTCCCATTGATACCGACAAGCGTCTTCCCATCCACCGCCCGGCGCCCTCCTTTACTGAACAGAATACGGATGTCGAACTGCTGGAAACCGGCATCAAGGTCGTGGATCTGCTCATTCCCTTCCCCAAGGGGGGCAAGATTGGCCTGTTCGGCGGGGCTGGCGTGGGCAAGACGGTGGTGCTCATGGAGATGATTAACAACATCGCCAAGCAGCATGGCGGCAACTCCGTGTTTGCGGGTGTGGGAGAGCGTACCCGCGAGGGCAACGACCTTTACCATGAGCTGAAGGAGGCCGGGGTTCTGGAGCGTGCCGTGCTTGTATACGGTCAGATGAACGAACCCCCCGGAGCACGCGCCCGTGTGGCTCTGACCGCGCTTGCGTGTGCGGAATATTTCCGTGATGAGGAGCATCAGGACGTACTCCTCTTCATTGACAATATTTTCCGTTTTACCCAGGCCGGATCGGAGGTATCCGCCCTGTTGGGACGTATGCCTTCTGCTGTGGGATATCAGCCCACGCTCGGTACCGACCTCGGCGCTTTGCAGGAACGCATTACCTCAACTCAGGCCGGCTCCATCACTTCCGTGCAGGCCGTGTATGTGCCTGCTGACGACCTGACCGACCCCGCGCCTGCCACGACGTTCGCCCATCTGGACGGTACGCTGGTGCTTTCCCGGGCCATCTCCGAACTCGGGATTTATCCCGCTGTGGATCCGCTTGATTCCACTTCCCGTATCCTCGATCCCAATGTCGTGGGGGTAGAGCATTACACTGTGGCGCGCCAGGTTCAGCAGGTGTTGCAGAAATATAAGGATCTGCAGGATATCATTGCCATTCTTGGCATGGATGAACTGTCGGATGAAGACAAGCTGACTGTGGCTCGTGCCCGCCGTATCCAGCGCTTCCTGTCCCAGCCTTTCCATGTGGCGGAAGTGTTCACCGGCGCTCCCGGTGTCTATGTGAAGCTTGAGGATACCATTAAAGGTTTCAAAGGACTGCTCAGCGGAGAATACGACTATCTCTCGGAGTCGGATGTGTTCATGGTGGGCGGTATTGAGCAGGCCATCGAAAAATACAACAAGCGCCAGGAAGGCTAGGAGGCAGCCATGGAAGGGCTTCGCCTTGAAATAGTCACTCCTGACAAGGTTGTACTGCAGGCCGATGTGGACTATGTCGGCGCTCCCGGCGTGGATGGCGAATTCGGCGTTCTGGCCGGACATATTCCGCTTTTGGCGGCATTGTCCATTGGCGGCATGTACTACAGGCAGGGCGTGCAGACACGCTGGGCCTTTGTATCCGGAGGCTTTGCCGAAGTTGCCGACAACAAGGTCACGGTTCTTGCCGAAGCCGCTGAACTTGCGGATGAGATTGATGTGGATCGGGCTCAACAGGCATATGAGCGTGCAAAGGCCCGATTGGAAGAACAGCGTCCGGAAACGGATATCATGCGCGCTCAGTTTGCCATGCGGCGAGCGCTGGGGAGAATCTCCACAGCCAGTCGCTAGAGCATGCCGCGAAAAATATCTGCAGGCCGGATATTGTGGTCCGCCTGCAGATTTCACACATGGGGCCAGAGCATGGTATCGCATGTGTGCGGCGACACAGGAATGGGGCGTCGCAATGTCTCCAGCCGTGAACGTAAAGTATTTTACGGGAAGGGAGGACAGGAAGGCGTTTTGTTCCGTTTTGACTATGAACAAAAATGCTCGAGAATGATTGAGCCAAGCAGAAACGCCCCGTACGGGGCGTTTCTGCTTGGCTGTACCGGGTATAATGCCGGATGAGCGAGAAAGATTTCACAGTTCCCGGGACCGTTTTTTTTCGCCTGCATGGGGGAAATATATGCTGCATATTGGATGTCACCTTTCTTCAGCCAGGGGATTTTTCGCCATGGGGAAGGCGGCGCTGACCATCCAGGCCGACACATTTCAGTTTTTCACACGCAATCCGCGCGGAGGGGCTGTTCGAACGCTGGATACGGAGGATATGGCGGCGCTCGTTCATTTGCAGAAAGAAGCCGGGTTTGTTCCCCTTGTTGCCCATGCTCCCTATACCTTGAATGCCTGCGGGGCTGAGTCCCGCGTGCGGGAATTCGCTCGGGAGGCCATGCACGAAGATTTGAAGCGGCTGGAGCATCTGCCTGGAAATCTGTATAATTTTCATCCCGGCAGTCATGTGGGGCAGGGCATCGCCCGTGGAGTCGAACTTATTGCGGAGCTGCTGAACGAGTTGCTTGACGGTGTGCAGTCCACTACAGTATTGCTGGAAACCATGGCGGGTAAAGGCAGTGAAGTCGGTGGGCGTTTTGAGGAGTTGCGGGATATCCTCGGTATGGTCCGGCAGCCGGAAAAAATGGGCGTGTGCTTTGATACCTGCCATGTGCACGATGCCGGATACGATATTGTGCAGGATCTTGAGGGAGTGCTGAGCGAGTTCGACCGTGTAATCGGACTGGACAAGTTGAAAGCCGTGCATCTCAACGACAGTAAAAATCCCTCGGGCAGCCGCAGAGACAGACATGAAGTCATAGGCGGCGGATATATCGGGCTGGAGGGCATGGAGCGGATTGTGAAGCATCCGGCTCTGAGCGCGTTGCCTTTTATTCTGGAAACCCCAAATGAACTTTCCGGCTATGCGGCGGAAATCAATCTGCTGAGGAGACTGGCTGCGGCAGAGTGACATCGCTTTTCATCCGAGATCGGATAAACTGTTCAGTCTTGTCCCAACTGTCTTCAAATGGATGGGATTTTCAGAGCGACGAAAATTCTGAGAGGACCTGTACCTCTCTTGCCAAGAGCGCCTTTATCGGGATATCTTTCACGAAATCTGTTCACATCTGCGCGAGGATATTATGAGCCAGTTTTTTTTGATGTGCTTTTTGCTTTTGAGTAACATTGCCGCCGGACTGGCGGTTTTTCTTTTGTGGAGGCGCCGTTTTGCCGCCGACGCCGCATTTTCGGCCTTTGCCCGCCGAGCGCGGCTGTACGGCGCGATTTGTGCCGCACTGGGCGCATTGGCCGTTCCTGCCGCCGGCCTGTTCGGAGAGATGGCATGTCCGGCTCTGCTGAGTCTGCTGCTGGGCATGTTACTGTTTGTATCAGACCGTATGAAGCTTGTCGCTCCATTGGCTGTTCTCGTGGCGATGGCCTGCATTCTGGCGCAGGGAGCTTCCCTTGTCCCTGTATTTGACGGACGCCCCTCAGCTCTTGGCTCCGTGGCCGGTTCTGTGCCTCTCCTCCTGCTGTTGTGCGGCAGTCTGGGGCTGGGGGCGGAACTCTGCCAGTGGAAGGGTGGGGACAATGCCGCTCCTGCGTTCATCTGGCCTCTGCGCGTTGCTCTTGCGGGGCAGCTTCTTATTCTTGCACTGGTTCCCTGTGCTGGAGAAAATGCGGAACCAGCCCTTCAGTTCATGGGGCTGTACTGGATGGATACGCAGCTTTACTGGGCAGGAGCCCTGTCCACCGGCGTGACCATAGGTCTGACATTCATGGGGCGTGCCACAGCGGTATTCCAATCCGTGCTGGTATTCTTCTGCATGTTTTGTGTCCGGATCAGTATCGCAGGCTTGTACGTTCTGGGGCATTGAATGCGGAATCACAGTCTGCCTGCCTGAACATGAAAAAACTCGAGCAGAAAGTATGCCCGAGTTTTTTTATGCTCTCCGGGATGCCTGCTATTTTTGTTTTGCCAGTTCTTCCATCTTTTCCGCGCGCTTGCCGGAATTCGGATGAGAAGAGAGGAATCCTCCGCTGGAACCGAGAGATTCCAGTTTGCGCAGCGAAGATGCTGCGGCTGCGGTGTTATAGTTGTTTTCCTTGAGGAAATTCATGGCGTAGGCATCCGCGTCCAGTTCCTGGCTCTGGGAGAACTGGGCGTTGAGAAATTCTTCCATCAGGTCGCCGAGCATGGAGTCGCTCAACGCGTTGGCGGTGGAGTTCAGGGAACCGGCCGCCTGGCGGGCAGCAGCGGCGGTATAGGCCAGACGCATGGCCTTGAGAGTGTGCCCCAGCGCGACATGACCGATTTCGTGACCAAGTACGAAACGGAGCTCGTCATCGGTCATCATGTCCATGAGACCGGAATAGACGCGCACGGAACCGTCAGCGGAGGCATTGGCATTGATGTCATCGGTAATATACACCTTGTAGTTCAGCGGCGTACCGTTAACGCTGGTGTGCTTGCCCATGATTTTTTTCAGGCGGATGGCATACTTGCTGTTTGCGGATGCGACCCTGGCTTCGGCATCGCCTTTTTTGCGCATCTGTACACACATTTCCTTGAGTTCAGCATCATCCAGCGTGGCGGCAGTATGCAGATCCGCCGCGGCTCCGCCGAGGTTGCTGAGGTTGATCTGATCCACGCAGCCCGCCGGTGCGAGCAGCAGGCATGCTCCCATGAATGTCAGCAGAATTTTTTTCATGAAATGTCCCTTCTCCCTCCTGGGGAATTGAGATTGAGCGGAACGATATCTTCGTCCGCGGATTTTGTGTCCGTCCCTGCGCCCTGCGCGCAGAGCACAGCTCTGTGAATAGAGCGTGCGGCACCTGCCTGTTACGGGCGTGAAACATCTTGCAGAGGAAAGAAACGGAATACGTTCCGGAATCATCCGATGCTGCGGATTGGCTTCAGGAAAAGACTCTTCAGTTTTCCTTCAGATGATTTCACGCGGGTATGAGTTTGCTATCTCACACATGAAAAGAAGGCAAGAGAGCAGTATCTTTTTGAAAGAAAAACAGCATTATTTCTGACTGGTTCCGCTTCCCGGATCTTTTTCTTCCCGTTCGTGCACCTCCCGGGGCACAGCCCGGATGCCTCAGCCGCCGGGTTTGACAACGATGCCGAGACGGCTGGTCAGCCATGCAACCAGCAGCATGAGAACCAGACAGATGATGACGGCAAGGATTTCAGTCATGGCAGTTCCCTGAGAAGGTGGTCAGGCCGCATCATGCCATGCTGCGCCTTCCCGCGCAATGGCCGTGTTGACGCCCGGAAGGAAATGCCCGAACATATCCGGACATACCGAAGCGAAGGAGTCTTTGATGCCGGAACTGCCTGAAGTGGAAACTGTGGCGCGCACACTTTATCCCGCTCTTGCCGGGCGGAGTCTGGTGCGGGTTGAAGTGCTTAATCCCGGCACGTGGCAGGGGGCCGTCTCTGCATGTGAGCTTGATGCCCACATGCCGCTGACGTTTGCGGGGACGGGAAGACGCGGCAAGGTACTGCTTGTTTTTTTTGAAACAGACGAGTTCCCTGATACCGGACAGGGGCTTTGCCGCCCTGCGCTGCTGGAGCGGGGGAACGACAGCGCCATACGCGGCCTTTCGTTTCTCCTCAGTTTGTCCTGCCGTCTTTTTGCCTATCCGGCGGGGACGGCTCCGGAGAGACATACCCGTCTCATTCTGCATCTGGATGACGGAAGCATGATTTTTTTCGATGATGCGCGCAAGTTCGGTTATGTCAGAGCCGTTACTCCGGCTTCTCTGCGGGAGTGGGAATTCTGGCGCAAACTTGGGCCCGAGCCTTTTGAACTTGATGATAAGGCTTTTGGGGAGCGCTTTGCCGGAAGAGGCGGGGCAATCAAGGCGCTTTTGCTTGATCAGTCGGTTATTGCCGGCATCGGCAACATTTACGCGGATGAAAGCTGCTTCCGGGCCGGCATCCGCCCTGATGCTCCGGCACGGTCGCTTTGCGCCGCGGACCTGGGCCGTCTGCGTGCAGCGCTTGTGGAGGTTCTGGAGGAATCCATCGAAGCCTGCGGCAGCTCAATCAAGGATTACCGCACAGCTCGCGGTGACGCCGGAGCTTTTCAGAATACATTCAGGGTATACGGCAGAAGCGGAAAGAATTGCCTTGTCTGTGGAGCGAAGCTCCGAACGGCCAAGATAGCGGGAAGGACCACAGTCTATTGTCCGAACTGCCAGAAAGCATGAGGCTCCTTTCCGCGGAGGGGAGCTTTTCCGGCGTCTTGCGATGCCTTGTCATGAGGACGGATGCGGGGTACTCTGCCTCTCGCTTTTGCGGGCCTGCTCCCGCTCACACGCAACACGGAAAGAGACATGAAGAAAGTCATTACCCGTTTCGCGCCCAGTCCCACCGGGCATTTGCATATAGGAGGCGGGCGCACCGCCATTTTCTGCTGGCTTCTGGCCCGCCATTTCGGCGGTGAGTTCAGATTGCGCATTGAAGACACGGACAGTGAGCGATCCAGACAGGAATATACCGATTCCATTCTTGCCTCCATGAAATGGCTGGGGCTGGACTGGGATGGCGAGCTTACCTATCAGAGCCGGCGTCTTGACGTTTACAACTCATATGTGGACAAGCTTCTTGCAAGCGGGCACGCTTACTGGTGCGACTGTTCCCCGGAAGAGGTGGAGGCCATGCGTGAGGTAGCCCGGGCCAAGGGAGAGAAGCCTCGTTATAATGGACGGTGCCGTGAACGGGGGCTTGGCCCCGGGGAAGGCAGGGTTGTTCGTCTCCGCGTTCCAGATGAAGGGCGTATTGTCTTCGATGACATGGTTAAAGGACATATCGCCGTGGATGTGGCCGAGCTGGACGACATGGTGCTGCGCCGGGCGGACGGGATGCCCACATACAATATGGCCGTGGTGGTGGATGATCATGACATGGGCGTGACCCATGTGCTGCGCGGCGACGATCACGTTTCCAACACCCCCAAGCAGATACTGCTGTATCAGGCCCTGGGCTTTGATCTCCCCACGTTTGGCCATGTACCCATGATACTCGGGCCGGACAGGCAGAAACTCTCCAAGCGTCATGGGGCACGCGCCGTGATCGAATACGAACAGGACGGGCTTCTGCCTCAGGCTCTGGTCAATTACCTGGTCCGTCTTGGCTGGTCGCACGGAGATCAGGAAATTTTCTCCATGGACGAGCTGGTTCACCTGTTCGACGGAACCAGCCTGAACAGCGCAGCGGCCGCCTTTGACCCCGAAAAGCTGCAGTGGCTTAATGCCCATTACCTGCGTGAGACCCCGCCTGCCAGAATAGCCGAAATGGTTGAACCCTTCATGGAAAAGAAGGGAGTCTCTCTTGACCGGGGCATGCTGGAGAAACTGGTTCCCCTGTACCGCGAGCGGTCCGCGAATCTGGTGGAACTTGCGGAAGACATGGCGCTGTACCAGCCGGGCGCAGATGTGGAATGTGAAGAAAAGGCGGCCAAGTCTCTGACGGATGAGGGCAAGGGGCATATTGCCGCGCTGCGCGGGATATTTGCCGGACTGGCTGAATTTGATGAAGCTTCTCTGGAAGCGGCTATCCATGAATATGTGGAGAAGGGGGGGCTCAAGTTCAAGCAGGTGGGACCGCCGTTGCGCGCTGCTCTTATCGGTCGCGCCGGGGGACCTTCCGTACATCTGACCTTGTGTGCCCTTGGCCGTGAGGAAAGTCTGCGCCGTCTGGATCGGGTCCTTGCCTGACGGGAAGTTTCGGCGCTTTCATGATTTGCCGCCCGTGCCCGGCCGGGGAGTTTTCTCCGGTCGGACACGGGCATCTTTTGCGATTTTATCGAGCCTTCGATCTGGACGGAACGGCCCTTGCGCCTTATTAAAAAGCGTATCGGTTTCCTGTGGTGGGCGCGCCGGAAACAGTCCGCATTAATTCTATTGCCGCTGGAGCTATCATGCTGCTTTACAATACCAAGACACGCAGAAAAGAAGAATTCATCCCTTCCCGTCCCGGGAAAGTGGGGATGTATGCCTGCGGCATTACCGCCTACGATTTTTCGCATATCGGACACGCCCGTTCGGCTGTGGTATTCGATGTCCTGGCCCGGTATCTGCGGCATAAGGGGCTGCAGGTGACCTTTGTGCGCAATTTTACGGATGTGGACGACAAGATCATCGCCCGCGCCAACCGGGAGGGCCGTACGAGCGAGGAAATCGCGGATACTTATATTAACGCATTCCACGAGGATATGGATCGGCTGAATGTCCGGCGCGCGGATATTGAACCCCGGGCCACGGCATACATTCCGGAAATGATCGCTCTCTGT
Source organism: Candidatus Mailhella excrementigallinarum (assembly GCA_944324075.1). GTDB lineage: Bacteria > Desulfobacterota > Desulfovibrionia > Desulfovibrionales > Desulfovibrionaceae > Mailhella > Mailhella excrementigallinarum. The sequence continues at coordinate 94,907 of CALUUZ010000010.1, read as the reverse complement.
CAGAAGCTCATCGGGCGGGGGCACGCCTATGCCACGCCTTCCGGGGATGTGTACTTCCGGGTGCGTTCCTTCCCCTTGTACGGCAAGCTGTCCGGAAGGGATGTGGATGACCTGCGATCCGGCGCGCGTGTCGCCCCCGGAGAGGAAAAGGAAGATCCGCTGGATTTCGCCTTGTGGAAGGCGGCCAAACCGGAGGAGCCGTTCTGGGAAAGCCCGTGGGGAAAAGGCCGTCCCGGATGGCATATTGAGTGTTCGGCCATGAGCGAGAAAAACCTGCCCCTGCCGCTGGATATTCACGGCGGAGGGCAGGATCTGATTTTTCCCCATCACGAGAATGAAATCGCGCAGAGCGAGGCAGCCCTTGGCAAGGAACTTGCAACGTACTGGGTTCATAATGGCTTTGTGCAGATAGATTCTGAAAAGATGTCCAAATCGCTGGGCAATTTTAAAACTATCCGGGATATACTGGAACATCGCCAGCCCGAGACGCTTCGTTTTTTTCTGCTGGGCAAGCATTATCGCAGTCCGGTGGATTTCAGCTTTGACGGTATGGACGAGGCCGAGCGCGGGCTGCGGCGGATTTACGAGTGTCTTGCGGAGGCGGACGCAGCCCGCGGGCGCGACAAGTGGAAACCCGGTGCCCTCCCGGCGGATATTTCCCGCGAATACGAGACGTTGAAGCAGGCATTCTATGAGTCCATGGAAGATGACTGCAATACGGCCAGCGCTCTGGGACATGTATTTGCCACTGTGCGTCTGATCAACCGTGTTCTGGAGGACAAGAAATTCAGAAATCTTGAAGGGGCGAAAAGCCTGCTGGATGATTTTGCCGTGTCCTCGGCCGCGTGGTCGGATATTCTTGGCGTGTTCGGCACGAACCCGGAAGTTTTTCTGCGTGAACTGCGTGATATCAAGGCCGTGCGCATGGGACTGGATACGGCGAGGGTAGAGCGTCTGCTTGCCGAGCGTGCGGAAGCCCGCGCACGGAAGGATTTTTCCCGTGCGGATGCCGCACGGGAGGCCATTGCATCCATGGGGGTGGAAGTGCGCGATACTCCCGCTGGTCCGGTATGGGATATAGCCTGAACAGGAGAAAGGATTGAACTTCCGGTACGTCACGAAGCTTGTTTGCAGTCTGATGTGTTCGGCTGCCCTGCTGGTGTGCCCCGTACCCTCCCGGGCCGCCCTGTTCGGGGAATTTACCCTGAAGGATGAGATGGAGATGGGGCGTGAGTTTGATGCCCTGGTTCGTTCGTCCATGCCGTTGGTGGAGGATCCGGAAGTCAGGAATTATGTTCAGGATATTGTCAACCGCATAGTAGGGACCCTGCCTCCTCAGCCCTACAAGTTCCGGACAAGTGTGCTGCTTGAACCGTCTCTCAATGCGTTTGCCACGCCGGGTGGTTTCGTATTCGTGCATACCGGGCTGATCCAGAACCTGAATCATGAATCTGAGCTGGCCGGAGTTCTGGCACATGAGATCGCGCATGTAACGCAGCGGCACATTGCAAAGCGCATGGAGCGCGGGCAGGTTGTTTCACTGGCCACGCTGGCAGCGGCTGTTGCCGGGTTGGCGGCCGGAGGCGGCGGACAGGCCGGGGGAGCAGCCATGGTGGCGGCCGGCGCGGCCGGTTCCGCCGCCATGCTGAACTACAGCCGGGCGGACGAAAGCGACGCGGATCGTTTTGGTCTGCGCTATCTGACCGAAGCGGGCTATAATCCAGCCGGATTGAGCGGAGCGTTCCGAAATATACAGGAACTCAGCTGGGGAAGGGCCGGGGCCATTCCCACCTATCTGTCCACTCACCCCGGCATTACAGAACGCCTGAGCCTGCTGGAGGCTCATCTGAAAAGCCTGCCCCGTGCTCAGCGCGACCGCAGGGACGATGATCGCCGTTTTTTGCGCGTACGTACTCTGATCTGGGCTCGCTACGGGGACGCACAGCATGCGGAGCAGGTATTTTCTTCCATGAGTGCGAAGGAGCCGATGCGTTTTCTGGGGATGGGCATTCTGTCCGCTCGACGCAACCGTGTGCCTGAGGCGAGGGAGGCCTTCGACAGGGCGCTCAGACTTGCGCCCAGGGATGAACTGATCCTGCGTGAAGCAGGGATATTTCAGTACAATATGGGAGATGCCGGTCAGGCCCGTAAATTGCTGGAAACCGCTCTCAGACTCGATCCGGATGACTATATGGGGCTGTTTTTCTATGCCCGGCTGCTTGATGACTCGGGACAGTCGGACAAGGCCCTGCAAACCTACGGGAAAGTGTTGCGCCATGTGCCCGAGGATGCCGAAGTGCATACCTACTACGGTCGTTCTCTGGGCAAGAACAACCAGCCTTTTGCCGGATATCTGCATCTGGCCTACGCTGCATTGTACAGCAATGATGGACGCCGGGCTGATTCATGGCTGGACAAGGCGCGTCCCCTGGCGGTAACCGAAGCCGAGAAAAGAGATCTGACGCACTTTGAGGAAAAACTGAGCGCCCGCCGGAAGCTCTGGAAATAGAGCAGGCCACCTTGAACTGTTCCCGGAACCGCGATTCGCCTGCGGCGTCAGGTTCCGGTGGCGGTATGAAAATGCGGGGCAGAATAAAGGGTTCCGGCCGGCGGACCCTTTCAATCACAACAGGCTCCGTCTGGAAAAGGAGCGGACAATATATGGAAATGCATGGAACCACCATAGTCGCCGTGCGGAACGAGAAGGGTGTGGTCATTGCCGGGGACGGGCAGGTGACCATGGGGGAACGCATGGTGATGAAGCACAGCGCCCGCAAGGTACGCCGTCTGTATAAGGGACAGGTGATTGCCGGATTTGCCGGAGCTACGGCAGACGCGTTCACGCTGTTTGAGCGTTTCGAGGCAAAACTGGAAGAGAATGGGGGAAATCTGGTACGGGCCGCCGTAGAGCTGGCAAAAGACTGGCGTAAAGATAAATACCTGCGCCAGCTTCAGGCATTGCTTCTGGTGGCGGATGCCGGGCATACTCTGGTTCTGACCGGTACAGGAGATGTGATTGAGCCTGATGACGGTGTGGCCGCCATCGGTTCCGGAGGACCTTACGCTCTGGCAGCGGCTCGTGCTCTCGTCCGCCGGGGTGGAATGGAGCCGGAGGCCATCGCCCGGGAAGCCATGTCCATTGCTGCGGAAATCTGTGTGTTCACCAACGATCATGTCACGCTGGAAAAACTGGATTCTCACTAAAATGCTCCCGGAGTCGGGCTGTGTGAGATTCTTTTCTGCTCTCTGCATCCATGAAACATTCCGTACCGGCAGTTGAGGAGCCGCAAGGCCGGACACCCGGAGATTCGCCTGCGGCGTTAAGTTCCGGATTCGGGCGTGAAACCTGCGAGCCAGAACCTGACTGGCAGATACCTTCGAGAGCAAAACGCTCTGGAAGTTGCGGCCGGAATACAGGGCTGTCCCGCAGACACTTCAATAGCAGATGTTCAGGATGATCTGTATTTCCGGCAGAAGCCTCCGGCTGTTTTCCGCGAAGCCGGGAATGGGGAAGATTGACGTTTTGAGAATGGGGCAAAACAGTGCCGCATTCATGAGGCCCTTTGCGCGGAGGACTGGTGTCCGACAGACGGTCATGTTCAAGCATGGCCCGATTGATGAAAGGTTTGGCCGAAAGCCCTGGAGGGGGCATGAATTATCAGGACAAGTTTTTGCAGTATATGCGCGATAAGGGAATGAACGTGACCCGGCAGAGGCTGAGAATTGCCGATATCTTTTTTGCTCTTCCGGGACATCATACTCTGGAGGAGCTTTATGGCATCATCCGCCAAAGTGATCCGGGCATCGGGCAGACAACGGTATACCGTACGCTCAAGTTGCTTTGCGAAGCTAATCTTGCTCTCGAGCTGCAGTTTGGGGATGGGACTGCCCGTTTTGAGCCGATATCCGCCAAGGCTCATCACGATCATCTGATTTGTCAGCAATGCGGCAGGGCTGTGGAGTTTCACAGCGACGGTATTGAAGGACTGCAGACCGGGATTGCCGACGAGTACGGCTTCAAGCTGCTGGGGCATGCCCATTATCTGTACGGAATCTGCCCGGAGTGCCGCAAGAAGGAAACCGAGTGAACATGTTCTGGTGCCAGGTATCAGCGTTATGCAATACAGGGATACGTGATGAAAAAAAATGAGGAAGTGCATTGTCCGCACGGCAAAAGGGAGGGGTCCCTTGTCCTGTGCGAGAAGAGTGCGGAAGAGATAGGGGCGCTGCCGGTGTGGGTCAACAAGGAGGATGGGCGTATTATTGTGACGCCCTTCTGGTGTGCCGAACGCTGCAAACTGCAGGGCGGTGAGGGACATTTGTAACAGGTCCTGTTTTCCAATTGCCAAGAGGTCTGACAGGGCAGGATTTTCCCTGTTGCCACGGAGTTTTTGTGCGTACAGTTGTACTTATCGCTACAGGCGGTACCATCGCCATGAAGGTGGATCCTGAACTCAATGCTCCGCGCCCCGTATTCGACGGAGACGAACTTCTGGCTCTGCGGCCTGATATTGCCGGGCTGGCGCGCCTGGAGGTGCGCAATCTGTTCAATATGCCCTCCGAATATATGGGGCCGGAACAATGGGTGCTGCTGCAGCGTGCAGTGAATGCGGAGCTGGCCCGGGAGGAGGTAGCGGGCGTCATCGTATCCCACGGCACGGATACCATGGAGGAGAGCGCGTGGTTTCTGGATCTGACGCTAGACTCCCCCAAGCCCGTGGTACTGGTGGGAGCGCAGCGCAATGCGTCCGAAGCGGACTTTGACGGCCCGCGCAACCTGTTCAATGCCGTGCGGATATGCCTTTCAAACGAGGCCAGAGAAAAAGGAGTGGTCATCTGTCTCAATGATCAGATCAATGCGGCCCGTGAGGCTTCCAAGACAAGTACATCGGAAGTCGCTACCTTCAAGTCAGGGGATTTTGGATTTCTTGGACAGGTTGATCCGGATGCGGTGCGATTTTACCGCAGTCCCGCGCGAAGACAGTTCCTGCCTTTGGGGGAGGATACTCTGCCGCGCGTTGATATTGTGCCTTCCTATGCCGGTGCGGACGGCATCCTGATCCGGGCTGCTGTGGAGGCCGGAGCCAGGGGCGTAGTCATGTCCGCGCTCGGCTGCGGTAATGTGCCGCGCGCGCAGTACGACGCCATTCGGGATGTCGTGGCATGCGGCGTGGTTGTGGTCATTGCCAGCAGGGTTCCCAATGGACGGGTATTTCCCCTCTACGGCTATGAGGGCGGGGGGAGAAGTCTGGCTGACGCCGGGGCCGTCTATGCCGATAACCTTTCTCCGCAGCACAGCCGGGTGCTGCTGATGCTTGGCATTCACCGGGGAATGGATGCCAAGGCCATTGCCCGGCTGTTCGCCCATTAGAACATTTTGCTCTTGAAAGTATCTGCCGGCAAGGACTCCATATTCTGGCCCTATACGCCGCAAGTGAACTGCGGCTGCTCCGGCGCCGCGGCGGAGTCTCGCTCCGCTCGACTCCGGGAGCATTTTCAAAACGAAAATGCTCTGGCCCTGTCCTTTTCCCGCTCGCCCGGTGAGAGCCATTTCTTTCAAGGCGAAAACGCTTTCGCAGGGCGAGCGGATTCCGCTGCCGGTGGACTTGCGGCTCTGAAGAAGAATGCTCCAAGAATAAAAATCTGTGGCTCTGCCATGGAAATAGTGTTGAACATATCCTTGACTGCCGGAGGCGCGAGCGTGGCGATCCATGGAGGCCGACCGAATGGCGGCCCCGCGGGGGCCTGGGACACGGGCTGCTTCGCGGCAATGAATACTGTCGCCTGTGCCGGAGTAAAGCGATACGCCCGCGCAACGCTGTCAGCACGGTTCTATGACAGAGCCGAATCTGTTCACTGGCGTACGCTGAGGCAGCAAGAACCCGTCGAGATGCAGATAAAACCGCAGATGCCTTCAAAGAGGAAATGTTCTTTGTGCAGTCTCAAATCTTGTCTGAATCAAGGCAGGAGCACATGCGTCGGCCGTGCAGGCAGTTCAAAACGCGGTACACGCATATGACAGGCTCCCCGCCCGGTACGAGCCGCAAAATCCTGATGATAGTCCTCAGCCGGATAGAAGCTTGTAAAAGGCACGAGCTGCGTGGCGACATCGTAGCCCAGCTCGCGCAGCCGGGCGATCAGTTTTTCGGCACTTTCTTTCTGGGCCTTGTCTGTGTAGAAAATGACTGAACGGTATTGTGTTCCGATATCCGGCCCCTGTCTGTCCACCTGGGTGGGGTCATGAATTTCAAAAAAAGTGCGGGCCAGTTCCTCAAAAGATGTCCGGGCAGGATCAAAGCTTACCCGTACGGTTTCAGCGTGGCCGGTGCGTCCCGTACATACCTGTTCGTAGTCGGGAGAGACGGTACTGCCTCCGGCATAGCCAGACACGGCGTCGCACACGCCAGCAGTTTTTGAAAAGGCATCTTCCACCCCCCAGAAACAGCCCCCGGCAAAATAGGCCACACCGGAACACGGCAGGTTCGGAGTTTTTACGCCGTTATCTGCATTTTTTTTCGCGTCAGACGTATTCTGACCTTCCTTAATCAGCGTCAGGGCAAGGGAGTTGACGCAGTGACGAGTATTTTTCCGGGTAAGATGCTCTCCCTCGAAAACATGCCCGAGGTGAGCCCCGCATGCTGCGCAGGTGATTTCTGTACGCTGACCGTCTGCGTCAGGCAGCCGCCTTACTGCGCCGGGAATTTCGTCATCAAAACTGGGCCAGCCGCAGCCGGAGTCGAACTTGTCATCGGATCTGTACAGTGGCGCACCGCAGCGACGGCAAATATAGGTGCCGGAGGCCGTCTCTTTCCAGTATCGGCCGGAGAACGGCATTTCCGTTCCTTTATGGAGAATGATCCGCTCTTCTTCCGTTGTCAGCGGCGGCATGGAAACGTGATCAGAAACGTGAATGGCATCATGGTTGCCGGGCATGCTCATGACTTGCTCCCTGGTTATCCGGTTGGAGATGGCAGAAATGTTTTCCTCTCCGGCTGAGGCTCTCGGCATGGAGGGGGTAAGCAGGAAGAACAAAACGCAGGCAAGGAGGAATTTCATATATCGCTTGGGCTGAACTGACATGTTTTGTTCCTTGTTTTTTTATGGTAAGTCGCGAAAGAGGCAAGACAAGATATGTCGGCATGATTTTGATGGGGTGTTGGCGTTTCCTCGCCTGGCGGGTTTATGATATGGACAGCATACATATGTGAGGTGAATTTTATGGAAAATGATTTTGTCAGATGGCTGGATGGCTGTTGCTCAGGTATAGCTTCGCTGGAAGCGGAAGGAGGAGCGAGGCGCGTAGCAGGTGATGTGGAGGCTTTTCGCGACGTGATGCATGAAAAGGCGATGTTGCTTGCGGGAATGGCGAGGGAAGGGGAGCCGCATATCGTTGCTCTGCCTGAAAGAATGAGGGAAAAGGCGCGCCTGCGCCTGGCGCGGTTCACCGCCAGCGCGGAAAATGCCCTTGCTCTGGATTCTGTATTCTACATGAGTGCCCTGCTCTTTCCTGATGAATACCGGGATGGGGAACCCAATGATCTGGAACTGTTCAGGGATGAAATCCGTAATCAGCTCCAGGCTGAGGCATGATATTCCCGGATGATGTCTGCCAGCTGTTCATGGCCGCCGGAAGGTGGCCGTCTCAATTTAAGCGTGGAGTTGAGGCTAACCTTGACCGCCGAAGGCGCAGGCGAGCCAGCCGTGGATACATGTTGCCGCTCTTTCCGCACAGACAGCGTGTCTCCCGGGGAGAGTGTCAACCGAAGGTTTAAGTTTAAATAGAGCGATTATTAATTTCTTTGGGTGTTGAGGGCAGTTGCGACCGAAACGCCAGACCATCTGCCAAGCGGGTGGGGGGGCATTATGCAAAAATTCCTGATGCCCCGGACAGAAGGCCGACATGCTTGCGCACGTGGGCACACCCTATCCCCTCATTTTTGTTTTTATGCAGATGAAGTGGAAATTTTTCGGGGAAAGGCAAAAATAGACGGAAAAAGAAAGGATTGTATCCGTTGCCATGTGATAAAAGGTACATATCCCCGCGCAAGTACAGTGCTTTTTTCGCTGATTGCATTGACAAGCCGCGATAGACAGAACTATGATGATGACAAAGAGCATTTAAACTATCCCAAGGGGGAGAGGTATCATGAAGTGTACTCGGCGGAGTTTTTTGAAATTTGCCGGAGCGAGCGCAGTATGCCTCACACTCGGGCAGATGGGGTTCAATCTTGAAGCTGCCAGGGCATATGCCGGATCGCTCAAGATTGAGGGCGCAAAAGAGGTTACCACCATATGCCCCTTCTGTGCGGTTTGCTGTCAGGTTATCGCCTATGTGCGTGACGGAAAGCTTGTTGCAACAGAGGGTGATCCTGATTTTCCCGTCAACGAGGGGGCTCTCTGCGCGAAGGGCGCGGCGCTTTTTACCATGTATACCAGCCAGCATCGTCTGTTGAAGCCCATGTATCGGGCTCCGTACAGCGATAAATGGGAAGAGAAGGATTGGGACTGGACGTTGAATCAGATTGCCCGCCGCGTAAAGGAAGCGCGTGACAGAGACATCATTCTGCAGAACGCGGCCGGTAAAACTGTTAATCGATTTGAAAGCATTTTCATGATGGGAACATCGCATGCCTCCAATGAGGAATGTGCTGTAATTCATCAAGCCATGCGTGGCCTGGGGGTTGTCTATATGGACCACCAGGCACGTACCTGACACAGCCCCACTGTTGCGGCTCTGGCAGAGTCGTTCGGACGCGGTGCTATGACGAATCACTGGATCGACATCAAGAATGCCGATGCAGTGCTTATTATGGGCAGTAATGCTGCAGAACATCACCCTGTATGCTTCAAATGGATCATGAAGGCCAAGGACAATGGGGCGGTCATCATGCATGTCGACCCCAAGTTCTCTCGAACTTCGGCCCGCAGCGATTTTCATGTGCCGCTTCGTTCCGGCACAGATATCGCCTTTCTTGGGGGGATGATTAACTATATCTTTGAAACGGAGAGTTATTTTAAGGAATATCTTCTTAATTATACGAATGCCTCTTTCCTGGTAGGAAAGGGTTATTCCTTCAATGACGGTCTTTTCAGCGGCTATAATCCTGAAACCCGCAGTTACGACAGAAGCGTATGGGCTTTTGAAACAAGTGCGGACGGCGCTCCTGTGCGGGATATGACTCTTTCGCATGAGCGTTGTGTATTCAATCTGCTGAAAAAGCACTATGCCCGTTATACTCTGAAAAATGTGTCGGACACCACCGGAGTTTCGGAAGAGAATCTGCTCAAGGTATACAAGGTGTTCTGCGCCACCGGAAAACCGGACAAAGCGGGAACCATTCTCTATGCTCTTGGTTGGACTCAGCATACTGTAGGCGCGCAGAATATCCGCGCTTCCGCGCTGATTCAGCTTCTGCTCGGAAATATCGGCGTGGCGGGGGGCGGTATCAACGCTCTGCGCGGTGAGCCGAATGTGCAGGGGTCTACTGACCATGCTCTCCTGTATGACAATCTGCCCGGCTACATTGCCCTGCCGAGGGCAAAGTGGCAGACTTTGGCGGATTTCAACAAGGATAACACGCCTGTAACGGCGCTGAAGAACAGCGTCAACTGGTGGAGCAACCGCCCCAAGTACTTTGCCAGTCTGCTCAAGGGCTGGTTTGGTGACGAGGCCACACCGGAGAACGATTTCTGTTATGGTCTGTTGCCCAAGGGAGAAGACGGGGAAGATTATTCCTACATGCAGATCATGGATAAGGTGTATCACGGCCAGATGAAGGGAGGCTTCATTTTCGGTGTGAACCCCATGAACAGTTTCCCCAATACCAACAAGATGCGTCTCGCTCTGGATAATCTCGACTGGATGGTCTGTGCCGAGCTGCATAATTCTGAAACCACGGATAACTGGCGTCGTCCCGGTGTCGATCCCAAAACCAGGAAAACGGAAGTTTTTTTACTGCCGTCCGCCCATCGGGTGGAAAAGGCCGGAACCATCAGCAACAGCGGCCGCTGGCTGCTGTGGTTTGACAAGGCCGTTGAACCGGGTGGGGAAGCCCGCAGCTTTGCTGACATTTTTGTGCCCCTGATCAACAGGCTGCGTGATATGTACAGGAACGAGGGCGGCACACTGCCCGAACCCCTGCTGAAAATGAACTGGCCGGAAACCTTTGATGCCGAGGAATGGGCTCGTCGCATTAACGGTTTCTTCTGGGCCGATACTCAGGTCGGAGACAAGTTGTATAAACGCGGTCAGCTTGTCCCTGCCTTCGGCAATCTTCAGGCCGACGGCACTACATCTTCTTTGAACTGGCTGTATACGGGCAGTTATACGGAAGAAGACGGCAACAAATCCAAGCGGCGTGATCCTTCGCAGACGCCCATGCAGGCTGCAATTGGCCTGTATCCCAATTGGTCATGGTGCTGGCCGGTGAATCGCCGCATTCTGTATAACCGCGCATCCGTGGATTTGAAAGGCAAGCCCTACAACCCGCAAAAGGCTGTCATTGAATGGGATGGCGTGAAATGGGTGGGGGATGTGCCGGATGGGCCGTGGCCGCCCCAGGCCGATACCAAAAACGGCAAGCTGGCGTTTATCATGACCAAGGATGGTTATGCCCAGCTGTACGGGCCGGGACTCAAGGACGGTCCGTTGCCCGAACATTATGAGCCTGCGGAAACGCCTGTGGCGAAGCATCCTTTCTCCCGTCAGAACAGCAGCCCCGTATTCAAGTTCTTCACTTCGGATATGGACAAGATCGCCGAAGCCGCGGATGAGCGCTTCCCCATTGTACTGACAACGTACAGTATGACGGAACACTGGTGCGGCGGAGGGGAAACCCGCAATGTGCCCAATCTGCTGGAAACTGAGCCGCAGCTTTACATTGAGCTGAGCCACGAACTGGCAAAGGAAAAGGGGATCAGGAACGGCGACGGGGTCATTATTGAAAGTATACGCGGCAGGGTGGAAGCCATCGCAATGGTCACCGTGCGTATCCGTCCGTTCACGGTCATGGGCCGAACCATCCATCTCGTGGGCATGCCTTTTGCCTACGGCTGGACCACGCCGGATTGCGGCGACTCTACCAATCGTCTGACGGTTACGGCCTGTGATCCGAACACCTCCATTCCTGAATTGAAGGCCTGCTGCGTGAATATCACCAGGGCAGACAAGCTGACCGAAATAGCCTAACCCCAATGGGCGCGCTCCGCAGGGCGCGCCCGTCAAGGAGCATTGCAATGCCGAAGGCATTTTTGATTGATACTACGCGATGCACGGCATGTCGCGGCTGCCAGGTAGCCTGTAAGGAATGGCATGATTTGCCCGCCAACAGCACCAAACAGCGCGGCTCGCATCAGAATCCTCCCGATCTGAACCCCAGGAATCTTAAGATTGTCCGTTTTCATGAACATCTGGATGCCCGGGGCAATGTTGTCTGGAATTTTTTTCCGGATCAGTGCCGTCACTGTCTGACGCCCATCTGCAAGGATGTGGCGGATATGGCTGTTCCCGGCGCCATTGTGCGGGAGCCGGAAACCGGTATAGTGCTGTTCACGGAAAAGACAGCGGAACTCTCTCCCGAAGATGTGCGGGCCGTGACCGACGCGTGTCCGTATAATATTCCTCGCTATAATGAGGAAACAAGACATCTGGTAAAATGTGATATGTGCGTTGACCGGGTTTCAGCAGGTCTGCCTCCTGTATGCGTGAAAACCTGTCCCACAGGGGCCATGGTCTTCGGGGAGCGTGAAGAGGTGCTGGAGACGGCGAGAAAACGTCTTGAACAGGTCAGACAGCAGTATCCCAAGGCGTACCTTGCGGATGCGGAAGACGTAAGCGTGGTGTATCTGCTTGCGGAAGGAAAAGAATATTACTACGAGTACGCTTCTTTCATGTAGGCTGTTTCGGGCGCGGGCCCCTTCGCCCGCGCCCTGCCTGTCTGATGAAGCATGTTCTCCGCGTTTGAGGAGCAATTTATGGGGTCATCCTGTCAAAGTGCTGCCCGGACAATGGCGGATGTCATTGCCCGCCGTCCTGTCCTTGAGCCTGTTTTGCGAACCTTTGAGCCGCTGCTTGAAGCTCGTGATGGTCTGGTTTCCAGACTGGCAGAGGAGATACGGACTACAGGATTCCATCTTCCGGCATTCCAGCGCGAACGCGCAGTCAGCGGCGTACCCCTGATGGCGGATATGCCTGTCACCGGTCTGGCTCCGGCCATGCGCCATGCGGCGGAAATTATGCTTCCTCTGCTGTTCGCTCAGCAGGTGGTGGCTCCCCATGCGGCGGCGCTGGAGGAGTTTTTTCTTCGATCAGTGGAAGAAGGAAAGGCTGACGCTCGTGAAAACCTGGCGGAAGCCATGCTGAACGGATCGACGGAAGCTTTCGCCGGAATAGCTGACAGGAGCGGTATCCCTCCTGAAGTTCTGGCTTTTGCTGCGGACTTTGTGGTATCTCCCGTGTTGCGGGCCCTGGTCTGGCAAGGCGTATCGGAAGAGGAAGATTTCCCATGGGAAGAGGAAGGCGTGTGGCGTGAGGGGTATTGTCCCGTTTGCGGGACGTTTCCGTCCATTGCCTGGCTGGACAGGCCGTCTCTTGATGAAAAAAATGCGTATCTCTCGGGCGGGGGAGGAAAGAAGCATCTGCATTGTTCCCTGTGCGGCTCCAACTGGAAGTTCCGGCGCGGTGTCTGTCCTTCCTGCGGAAAGGAGGGGGACGGCGTGATGGAAATTCTGCGCGAGAGTTCGGGGGCCAGGGGAGAGCGGCTGGACTGGTGTACGCAGTGCAAATCCTATTGCCCCACGGTGGATCTGCGTGAACGCGAGGGCATTCCCCATATGGATGCCATGGCGATGGGCATGATGCATCTGGATATGGTTGCCTCACACAGGAAGCTGCGTCCTCTCAAACCGTCTTTTTGGAATATGTTTTAAGGAGGATGTTCATGAGATATGTTGTTGCAGGTCTTTTTGTCATCGCTCTTCTGGCCTCCGGCTCAGCCATGGCGAGAGAAGGCAGAAAAGTCGCGGATGTGTTGAAGAATCCCATTGAAATGAATGACGGAACTTCGCCGCGTATGGCCGTCACCTTCAATCATTCCTCGCATAAGGGTATTAACTGCAAGCTCTGCCATCACATGGAGACATCGGACGGTGATCTCTTTGTTCCCTGTACCAATGAGGAATGTCACGCGACTCCTGGTGCGCGTGAACGCGACACCATGAGTCTCTTCATGGCCTATCATGACAAGAATGCCGACCGTTCCTGTTATGGATGCCACAAGAAAGAGGCGGCTTCCCATCCCCAGTTCAAAGGGTGCCGTCCCTGTCATATGAGTCCTCAGGCACGTGCCGCGCTTGTCGAAAAGTAATTCGTACGGATGAAAATGTCATGATGCCGATCAGGGGTTCCCTGATCGGCGTTTTTGTTTAACGGATTCAGCCCATTGAGGAAGCATGGCTTCCAGGCATTTGCGGGAGGGGATGATTCTGGAGTTCCAGACTCTGGCATGTCGGTCGAAGATGCTTCCTGCGAGTGCTGCGTGCGGTGGCTACGGGCATATTGGAGAACGCTTGTCCGGCGGCTGATTTTTGGGTATGGATAAGAAAATTTTCACAGCCGTCATCCATACGGAAAGGGGGACGTCTTGAATCCGCTTGCTGTCGCCGCTGTTGTATTGTTGCTTGCCCTTGTGGGGGGAATGTTTTTTTGCGCGAAGCCGCATATCCGTCAGAGAGAGGAGACAGAAAAAGATCGTGCGCGGCCTTGTTCTCCCCTGAGTCCCGAAGAGACAGAAATGTATGAAGCCGGGCTGCACCCAGGAGAGGACGGTCTGGCCCTGATGTATACTCTGAGCGTGTGCCGGCATTGTGTCAGTTTGAAAAAATGGCTGTCACAGCATGGGATTCCTTTCCATGAAGTGTATGTTGACAGATATCAGGGGGAGGAACGCAGGGCGCTGGTGGAAAAGCTGCGTTTCTATAATCCTCGGGGGTCTTTTCCGACTCTGGTGCTTCCCGGCGGGGAAAGAGCACTGGTGGGCTTCCGGGAGACTGAATTGAAAAAGGTTTTTGAGGATTGTGTTTAAACTTGGCGTTACCACATATTGATTGAAAGTCATGTTCACGGGCATGATGCAATGCCGTCGCTGACGACTGCCATCCGTCCGCAAGGAACACGGGTTCCCCCGCAGCAGTATATCCTTTTGCCTGGCCTGTGCTATCGGCGGCATATTTCGCAGCCGATGGAAAAGTAAGCAGAGCCCGTTCCCCGCGCATCCCTTTCGTACATTTCTTGGTATACTGTCCCGGCAGTTTCACTGTGAATCATTTATTCTTTTCTTCCGCCGGAGCAAGTATCAGAGAGAGATAGTTCGGTTTTTCGATTCCGGCGAGTCCTGTCTGAATGGCTTCCCCATCGAGACCCAGCCGGGAGACAAACACGCAGCTTTTTTCCTTTCCTGCTTTTTCCAGGCAGTTTCGGATGACGGGGAGGTTGCGGTAAGCCTTGAGAATGACGGCGCTTCCCCTGGCGGCAAGGCAGGCATGAAGTTCTTCCTCGTCGAGAATACCGGGGAGGATGTGCAGGGACTGCCCCCCTTCGCACAGAATTGTGCCGGTTCGTGCCGCAGCCTCCTGAAAAGATGTGATGCCGGGCGTCACCTGTATGGAGAGTTCCGGATCAAGACATTTCAACGTACGCATGAGATAGCCGAAGGTACTGTAGACAAAGGGATCTCCCAGTGTAAGAAAGGCTGCATTTTTGCCGCTATTGAGCATTTCGAGCGTCAACCGGGCATTGTTGTCCCAGGCTTCTTTCAGAATTTCCCTGTCGCGGGTCATGGGAAAGTTCAGGCGGAGTGTTTCCACATCTTCCCGAAGATGGGGGCGTGCGATGGACAGCGCAATGGATTGCTCGTTGCGCGGAGAGGCGGCCGCGAGGATGATATCCACTTTTTCCAGACGCTTAATCGCCTGGAGCGTCAGCAGATCAGGATCTCCGGGACCTACTCCGATACCAAAAAGTGTTCCTCTGGAAGTGCGGGAAGAAGAAATGTTCATCTGTTTTCCTTGTATTGAGTAAGAGGGGGGACTGCTGTTCTCATGAGAGAAACAGAAGTGACCGCCGCAGGTTGAGAATGTAATTCGGCTGAGTGCTGAACATCGGGTTGACTCTGTTTTTCCGATTGGTTTGCAAAAAGTGAAAGCTGGCTTGAATCAGATTATTTTTGCGATTGGCCACATCTGCTTTCTGTCCTCGAAACCGGGAACAGTTTCAATGGCAAGTCCGGGTATGCGGTTTCTTCAATCTGCTGCCCGCTCTTCTTCCGTGAAAACGGTATTAAGCCATGTCGCGAGTTCTTCCGCAGCTCGGACTGCTCCCGGAGCGGGACGGGAGAAGAGCGCCTCGTCCACCTCCAGCACACGGTCCATTTTGACAGCCTGAAGGGTGCGGTAATGGGGCCGTTGAGCGGGAGGAACGGGAGAAGTATTCATGGGACCTTTTTGGACAAGATAGGCATCGGGATTAAGCCTGATCAGTTCCTCTTCATTGAGTCTGGCAACGCGATCCGGCAGAGAGACGGCGTTGAGGCCCCCCGCGGCTTCAATGATGGCGGACGCCATGGAGTTTTCGCCTGCCGCAAGCAGGTTGGGGGAACGAATTTCAAAAAAGATGCGGGGCCGTTTTTTTCCTTCCCGCGTTGCAGCAATGGCGGCGAGACGTTTTCGCATGGCGGCGACGCAGCTTTTCGCGTCGTCTTCCTTTCCAGCAAGAAAACCGATGCCTTCCATGATTCTGAACATATCCGTAAAATTCGCCCCATGGAATACTGCCACAGTAAATCCCAGATCCCGCAGGCGGCGAACCTGATCCTGCGCTTCCTGCCGGCCTTCAAACTGAAGGATCAGATCGGGGCGAAGCGCCGCCACGCTTTCGAAATTGGGCCGCATATGTGTTCCTATGACGGGCAGAGCCGCCAGTTCAGAGCGTGTGTCGGCACTGGTACGGGCGATGATGCGATCCTCAAGCCCCATTTCCAGCAGCATGTCATTGAATGCCCCGTACAGGGCGACAATGCGTGTTGCCGGCGCGGCAAGTCGCAGTTCCGTGCCGCTGTCATCCTGAAAAACAAGTGGAGAACTTTCCGCCGTTAAAGCGGGAACGGCAAGTGCCAATACAAGAGTTGCGGAGGCAAGGAGTGTGGTCAGTTTCGTAATGATGTGCATGAGGAAATCCTTATGCGTCGGCCTCTGCAATAGGCAAGGGAGAAGAAAGGGGAGTAAGACTGAACTGCGGCAGCCCGCAGGGGTGGCGCAGTTCAGCAAAGGGGGTGTCAAACAGAACTTGCAATAAGGAGGCATCGACTTCAGACGGCGTCAATGAAAAAAATATCTGTCCGCTGCGCAGCGCCACGATTCTGTCACAGTACAGCAACGCGGTATTGATGTCGTGCAGTACGGCAAGAATGGCGGCCCCTTCGGCTGCACGGGCAGCGAGCAGCGTAAAAAGCTCGGTCTGGCGGGCAGGATCCATGGCGCTGGCCGGTTCGTCCAGCAGAAACACGTCCGCTTCCTGTGCCAGTGCGCGGGCCAGCATGATGCGTTGAAATTCCCCCCCGGAGAGCGTGCGCACGGGGCGTTCAGCCAGTGGGGAAGCACCGGCGGCTCGCAGTGCGGCGATGGTTTTCCGTCTATCCTGGGAACTGATGAAGCCATGCCAGGGCAGATGCGGATAACGCCCCATGAGTACCATATCGCTGGCTCTGATATCAGGTGCTTCCGGTCTCTGCGGCACCACGGCGATACGTCTGGCTCTGGCCTTTGCACTCAGGCGGGAAAGGGGAAGCCCCTCAAGCAGAATTTCTCCATGCAGGGGGAGCATTTCTCCGCACAGACAACGGAGCAGGGTACTTTTTCCGCTGCCATTGGGACCGATCAGTGCGGTGATTTCTCCGCTCGCCAGCGCAATGTCAACATCTTTCAGTATGGTTCTGCCTCCATAGCCGGCGTGAAGGGCCTGTACGGACAACAGGAAATGCCGGCATTTCATCGGCGCTCTCCCCGGCCGGAACTCAGGAGAAAGGCAAAAAACGGGCCGCCTATGAGGGACGTGATGACGCCCACCGGCAGTTCCATGCCTCCGGGCAGGATGCAGCGAGCCGCAACATCTGCCCAAAGAAGAAAGAGACCGCCCGCGAGCCATGCCGTAAACATCAGAGGGCCATGCCACTGGCCGGTGAGACGACGCAGGATATGGGGCGCGACCAGCCCTACAAAGCCGATAATGCCGGAAACGGAGACGCAGCCTGCCGTGAGCAGGCCCGCACCTCCCAGTGCCAGCAGGCGGGTTCTGGCAACGCGGACTCCGAGGTGGGCGGCGTCTTCTTCGCCAAGGCCCATGAGGTCCAGAGCACGCCAGCACGGCAGCAGCAACGCGATTCCCAGCAGAGAGGGAATAAGCACAAGAGGCAGATCTCTCCACCCCCGGCCCTGAAACGAGCCGAGAATCCAGAAAACAATACCGGAAACCGATTCTTCGTCTAATGCCTTGAGCAGGGAAACGCCCGCACCGAACATGGTGGAAACGGCTACCCCCGCCAGGACAAGCCGCTCTCGTCCAGTCGGAACGGCGTTATCCGCCCGGCCGAGCAGAAGAGCCAGCCCCAGAGCTCCGAGGGCTCCGAGCATGGCACCCTGGGCCGTATTCAGTTGTCCTGCGCTGCCCAGCGTCAGTACTACTCCGGCCCCCAGAGCAGCGCCGGAAGAGACGCCCATCAGAAAGGGATCCGCCAGAGGGTTGCGCAGAGCGCCCTGCATGGCGACCCCTGCCAGGGCAAGTCCCCCTCCGGCGAACAGGGCAAGCACAGTACGGGAAAAACGGATTTCACCGACGACGAGGAGCAGAGAATCATCAGACAAAGCCCCCTGCTCCCCGGGGATTCCCACAGTCTCGGCCAGAGCTGCCAGTACCTGGGAGGCGCTGTAGTCTACGGGGCCGAACATGCAGGCCAGAGGAACGGAAAGCACCCAGCACAGACAAAGCAGCACTGATGGCGCACAACGGAGAAAAGAACGGCGGACGGTATAAAGCTGTGACGTGTTCATCAAGGAAAAACTCTCCACCGCATATGCGGAAGGAGAGCTCCGTTTTCGCTCTGCCGTAAAAAAGGCGGAGGCATGAAGGCATTGACAAAAACCCGTTGTCATTCCCCATTGCGGGATACGCCGTTCTTGCGTCACGTCAGGCAGGTCTTCCGGCTGTTCCCGGCAGTTTTCCCCTTCCCGGTCCGTTCGGCCAGTGGGTCATGAAAACGCCCGATCCATAAGGACCGTGAAGGGGTTTACGGCGGCGGGTCCGCTCCCGGTTTTCACGGGATTCCCTATCAAGCCTCAAGGGCACCTCCACTCTGACTACGCGGCGCGCGTGCTGCTGTCAAGCCATTCATTTCGTGCGTGTGGAGTTTCGCCTCCCTTGCCGCCCGGCGGGTCCTCGCGTATGTTCATGCGGATTGCAATCTGAACATGTGAATGGAGGAGAAGGAATGAAAAAACGCTATATATGGGGGGGGGCAGCGCTATGGGTGCTGGGTTCCGGACTTATTATCCTGCACATGGCCCAGGGGGATGTGGAAGGCAAGATCAGGCAGTGGATGGCCGTCCATTCCTGTACGGCTGAGGAAGTGGATTTCAGCCTGTTGTCCGATGAATTGAGCATACGTGGAATAACGCTGGAATATGAAAAAGACGGGCGAAAACTCACGGGGCAGGTGGATTCCGTGCTGCTGTCAGGAGTACACCGGGCGGCCTTTGATGCCGATAATGGCGATCTGACGCCTTTGGCCGACACTTTCTCGGTTGAAGGGCTCAGTTTTGAGAGCCTGGCAAACGGGGAGAAATGGGAAGGACGCATACAGCGTCTGTATGGAAAGGGCTGGTACGAAAATCTCGCCACCAGCGCACAGGCAGTGCTGAAAGACAAATCCCTGCGAACCATGCTGGAAGGGCTGCGCCGCTATCGCGTGGATGAACTGGTGTACGAGGGATATGAAGCAAGAGGGACTGTTTCCATACCGTTGGTTGACGGTACGGTACGCACGCTTGCGGCGGTTTCGCGGGTTGAAAGGGTAAGTCTGCCAGAGGGAATAGGGTTCCGTCCCGGTGAGGAAAAGGGAGAGCTGCGTGTTTCCATGGTAGGAGAGGGCGTCATAACGGAGCTGGAAGGGTGGATGAACACGCGTACGGCGAGGATTGAACTTCGTGATGTGTATATCCCGGATACGGATACCTTGCTGACGCTTCAGCAGATGCCGGAATGGATGAATAAGCATAAACCGTCCGAGGAGGAATGGAACAAGTATCTGACAGGACTTCTTGCCGCATGGGAAGGACATTTGCCGTTCGGCGCCATTCAACTGAAGGAACTTGAATGCGAGTACGGCCCGGAAAGCGGCGGTCTTCCAGGGTGGTCCGTTGAGGAACTGGCGTGTACTCTGGACGAGGGCGCACGTATGGAAGCAGGGGTATCGGTAAAAGGCATTCGTTCCCGAGGACTGGACGACAGGTTTGAACAGGAGGCAAGAGTTCCGGCCCGGCTTCGGGAAAAGTTTCTGCCAAACGGGTTGATTCTGGATGCAGCCGTTCAGCTTTCTCTTGCAGGCCTGCCGGCTGAAAAGGCTGCTGGAGAGGCGGAGCTGGAACCGGATACTGTGGAATTCATGCTCGGTATCCGGGGGCTTGGAAGGATGAATTCCGTTTTTGAAATGATAACAGAAGAAAATTCTGGTTCACAAAGCTTTTCCAAACTGAAGGATACTCTACTGACCTCCATGGTGAGCGGCGCAAATCTGGAATATAGAGATGAAGGCTTTTTGCCGTTTATATTCAGCCTGGGAACGGCGTCAAGCGGACAGAGCGTTACGGAACTGAAAAAAGAGGTCATGGAAACGGCCGGCGTTGTCCAGCAGGAAATGGGGATCGTCGGCTTGGCCAAGTCTGTCAGGATTATGCTGGATAGACCTGGTGTTTTGAAAGTGTCCTGCATGCCGGAAGAGCCCGTCCCCCTGGCGGCATTGGGCTTTCTTGCATTGGGGGCGCCCGATGGGTTGGAATTTGCGGTAAAGGCCACTCCCGGAGAAAAGACTCTGGAAGAACTGCTGAAGTGAACCGTGTTGCCTTTCCTGTCCGTTGAAAACCTCCCGCCTAGCGGGAGGTTCAAAAAAACTTAAAGTTTTGAGCAAGTAAGAAAAACTCCTTTTGATTTGTCAGCATTGGCCTGCGGTCTGGCAACTGTGGTCACTAACAAATCAAAAGGAGGTGGTTATGGGCGACAACACGGCCTTATCACACACGAAATGTAACTGCAAATATCATATGGTTTTTGCTCCAACATATCGACGCCATGTGCTTTATTGTGAAAAGAGACGTCAACTTGGTAAAATATTAAGAAAACTATGTGAATGGAAAGGGATAAATACTATCGAGGCATAATATTGTCACGATTACATCGATATATTGTTTGAGATATTCCATCAGATGAGTGTTTCGAATTTTATGAGGTGCGTGAAAGGAAAGTCAGTCTGATGATATATGAGTATTTTTGGCATTTGAAATTTAAATGTCGCAGTCGAGAACTTTGGTGTCGTGGCTATTATGTGGATGCGGCAGGTAAAAATAAGAACAAGATGAAGGAATTATATCAGGAAGCAATTGGATGAGGATAAGTTGGGTGCTGCTGGTAGAAGAGCCTTACAGGCGCAAAAAAAGAACCCCCGGCTACAACCGGGGGTTCTTTTTTTGCGCCTGTAAACGAGGGAATCCCTTCGGAAATGCATCCGGGGCAGTCTTGCACAGGACATGCCCCGGATGCAGGAGAGTTAAGGAAGCATGAAAGCCAGAGGTCCGGCCTGCAGATAGGTCAGAAGACAGAGTACCAGAGTCATGGCGATGCTGTGCCCGATAGTGAATCGGAAGAGATTGCCTTCCTGCCCTACCATGTTGGTTGCCGCGGTAGCTACGGAAAGAGACTGCGGAGAAATCATTTTTGCGGTGACGCCGCCCGAAGCGTTGGATGCCACGGCCAGTTCAGGAGACATGCCCACAGCGATGGCCGTATCTTTCTGCATGCCGCCGAAAAGAGCGCAGGAAGAGGTGTCTGATCCGGTCAGGAATACGCCGAGCCAGCCCAGAATCGGGGCAAAGAAGGGGAAGAACGCTCCGGTATGTGTAAAGGCAAGTCCGAGGGTGGTACTCATACCCGAGTAATTCATGAGATAGGCAAGCCCCAGAATCATGGCAATGGTGGCAATGGTAAGACCCAGCTGGCGCAGTGTCCGCATGAAGCAGGCAATGGCCTTGCCGAAGCCGTATCCGGGCATCATGGGAACGGAAACCAGACCGGAAAGAAGAATAGCCGTGCCGCCGGCAGAAAGCCAGTTGAAAGTAAAGGGCGCGGCATACAGCGCATTTTCCTTGACGATGGGCGTTGTTTTCATGACTTCGCCATCAAGGCCGGGCCATCCAAACGTAAAGGAAGAACCAGGTACTGCGGCCAGTACATTTTTGAATTCAGGAAGCCCCCAGAAGAACACGAAAATTGCGAGTACAATATAAGGTCCCCAGGCGCGCAGAACAACGGTGAGCGGATAACCGGAGCCGCTGATGCCCGATTCCGGCTCGCCTTCAAAGCGGAATGTGCGGCTGGGCTTCCAGACTTTGAGCAGGAGAGCGAGGCCGACAATGGTGGCGATGGCTGAACCGATGTCAGGCAGCGTGGGGCCATGATAGTTGGCCAGCAGGAACTGCGCTCCGGCAAAGCATACTCCGGAAACCAGAATTGCTGGCAGAACTTCAAGACTGCGCTTGAATCCGCACATGGTCACACAGACCCACAGCGGCACAATAAGGGCCAGAATGGGGAGCTGACGTCCGGCAATGGCGCTGACCGTCATCTGATCCAGGCCGGAGACGGAGGCGGCCACAATGAGCGGTACGCCAATGGCTCCGAAGGCCACAGGGGCGGTATTGGCGATCAGTGCGATGCCGGCGCCCCACAGCGGGGTAAATCCCAGGCCCACCAGCATGGCAGCGGCAATGGCCACGGGCGTGCCGAATCCTGCAGTGCCTTCAATGAAACAGCTGAATGCATATGCGATGAACAGCGCCTGAAGGCGGCGGTCATCTGTAAGGCGGGCGAGGGAATCCTTGATGATTTCAAACTCGCCGGATTCCACGGTCATGTTATAGACCCATACTGCCGTGATGACGATCCACACGATGGGGAAGAGACCGAAGGCAGCTCCATTGAGAGTGGAGCTGATCGCCAGGGAGACAGGCATCCCCCATATGGCCACAGCTACAATCAGAGCACTGGCAAGACCAGCGACTGCTGCAATGTGTCCCTTGGCCTTGCGGACGGCGAGCATGTAAAAGAGGATGAGCAATGGGATTGCCGCCACGCAGGCGGAAACGACGACGCCCCCGACGGGAGCGTATTCCTGAATCCAGGGCATGACCTTCTCCTTCGTGAAATCATGTCGTTGTACCTTCGGGCGGGATACCCGAAGGCATTTCTCCCCCTGAAGGGGAAACTGACCGTGCAATACCGCAAAAGATGATATTTTGCAATATCATCAGAAATTAATAGAGCTTTTTATCCTGCTGCCGGGCGCCAGATCTTTACTTCTTTACCATATGTGGGAAAGAAGGCAGAATGGAACACTCTGACACTTGTACTACTATTTAATAGCGAGGTCGCCGTGAACGGTGGAATATCACAACGGAAAAAGGCAACCGGCTGGAAAGTACCGTTGTTGTTTTGCGCGGCAGTTATGGGTATTGTTGGCGTGGCTGCTGTGTTCAGAGCTTCGCCTGAACCGCGTTATGAGCTGCCTCCGGAATTGCTCAGGCAGGCCAGGAATATTACTATTGATTTGAGCGGTCCGGAAGGAAGCCTTTGGAAAGAGAGAATTGCCTCGGCATCCAGCGGGTTTGCCGCTCGAGATTTCAAGGATGAACGGCTGCGTGCTCTCGCAGCGGATGCCCTGACGCTGGGGCGCTATGACGCCGCATGCACGGCGGCTGTGCTCATAGCCGACGACGAGCGGAGAAATACGGTGTTCGGCATGGTCTTTGAGACCGCTGTGAAAAATTGTGAATCTTTACCTTGGGGCGTGTTTGCCATACGGGGATCCCGATCGTCCAAGCAGGTGGAAAAGTGGAGTGCAGAGCTTGAAAGTCGCTGGAATATGTGTGGAGGTGCGTAATCGGGGGGCGGCATGTGGAGTTCATATGCCGTACGAATGTTATATGTCCGGTATCGTTCCCCGTGGCGGATGGAGCCGGGGAGGTCTGGATGGCTTTGCGTTTTATTGATTTACATACGCACAGTACAGCGTCGGATGGATCTTTCAGCCCTTCCCGGCTGGTCGGTGAAGCTCGTTCTCTTGGATTGGCGGCATTGGCATTGACGGATCATGATACTCTTGAAGGGCTGGATGAAGCGGAAAGGGCAGTGCAAGAAAAGGGGACAAGGTCCCCGGATTTTTCTTTTGAATTTATTCGAGGTTGTGAGCTGAGTTCTCGATGCGGCCCGGCCGAAGCGCATATACTTGGTCTCTGGATTGGGCGGGAAGAGAGGGATGTGTCCGATCTGAAAGAAAAACTGGCGGAGGTTCGGGCGCAAAGGTTTAGGCGGAATGTCGCCATGGCGGAGAAGCTGCGCGGGCTTGGCTTTGCTGTGCGGCTGGAAGATGTGGAAGCTCTGGCAGGTGGAGAAGTCGTGGCACGTCCCCATTTTGCGGCGTTGCTGCTGCGAATGGGGGTTGTCAAATCCGTTCGTGAGGCATTTGAAAAATTTCTGGGATACAGGGGGGCCGCCTATGTTCCCCGAGAGCTCATGAAACCGGAGGAAGCAGTGGAGCTTCTGGCGGGAAGTGGCGCGACAGTTGTTCTGGCTCATCCCATGCTGATGCGCTGCCCGGTGCATGAGCTGGATGACCTTATTGCTCGTCTGAAACCGCATGGATTGAATGCTCTGGAAGCTTATCACAGCGAGCATGGAGCTGCGGATGAGCGTGTCTGTGTGGAGCTGGCGGCACGACACGGCCTGTTGCTCAGCGGAGGATCCGATTTTCATGGAGAAAGCAAGCCCTTGGTCCGGCTGGGGAAAGGGCATGGAGCTTTGCGCGTCAGTGAAGCTGTATTGGAAAGTCTGAAGCGAGCTCGAATGGAGCAGGGGCTGCCGGTCTAGGTGTTCCGTGTCCGTGGTTGCCCGTCAGATGGTTTTGATCCGGGATATGAAGGGAGCAAAGGAGAAACATCAGGATAGGGTCTTTGCTGCGATACAGGGGTTTGCGGGAAATACCAGCCGGAAAGGCGGGCAAGCGGCAAGGCCGCGAGCGCGGCATGGTTCTGATCAAAATCACAAAAAACGCGGGTGGGTTCTGAACAGCCGATGCCCGCCGGATGCTCCAAAAGTGAGGCATTCGGCGGGCGTTTTTTATGGCCTGTTAGCCGACACCACGCTCTCCAACAGCATTCCGTTATTCCGTATTTTCCGTTCCGCGGTTCGCGGTCGCAGTATGGGGAGTTTTCCCAGTTGATCTCCCTTGTTGTCCGGAAGTGTCTTCACCGATGGTGTGAATGGGTATGGGCAGAGGGCGAGCGGCCGTCTAAAGGACCTTTCTGGCGGGTTTGTGCTTTGTTTTTGAGGGGCAAGGGGCGTTCCCCTGTTGTTTTAGGAGGAGAAAAATAGGGAAAGCGGGCACCACAGGCAAGATCAGGTGTTAAAACATAAACAGGATGCCACATGATTTTATATGTAGCATCCTGAAAACTGGCGCGCCTGCAGGGATTCGAACCCCGGACCGACTGCTTAGAAGGCAGTTGCTCTATCCGACTGAGCTACAGGCGCGGATGAACTTTTTTAGAAAAGCTTGGGCTTCAGGTCAAGTTGAAAGTCTGCTTTCGCCGTTCAAATTCCGGCTTGCCGCAGATGATGCACATGTGTAAAGGCTTTTGACACTGGTTGATATGCTCTGGATGCTTTTTGAACAATGATTCAGGGCAGTCTTTTTGAGGAGAAAATATATTTTGGAAGGATATTATTTATTTCAGGCGGTTATTGTTTCTGTCCACTTTGGCGCGAATTTTGCTTTTGCCGATGCGTCGAACACGGTCTGCTTTTTGGGCAGACTCCAGTATATTGCACTTCCCATCATTCTGAACCGTTTGGTTTTATTAACAGTCCAAGCATGTCTGATAAGGAGAAACAGTAGGAATGAACAAATTGGCATCAGGGTTTATTCTGTCCGTGCTGTTCCTGGGGACAACGGATGCGGCGCTGGCTGCGCCACAGATGACCCTCCGCCCCGACAACGGATATAGTGTACCCCTTACCGCGGACCAGCGAAAAGAGGTGGACAAATTATTTGCGGAACATCTGACGGCAATTGAGCCTCTTCGGAAACAACTGCAGACCAGAAAACTTGAGTTGAACGCCCTTTCACATAACCCCCGGGCAGATCCCGAGAAAATTCGAAGGCTTGCGGGGGAGATTGCCGGACTGAATACCCAAATGTTCCAGGCCGGACGAGGGTTGCACGAGAAGCTTGCTGCTTTGGGAGGTAAGGATTCATGCCCTGAAACGCTGGGAATGGGCCTGTAAGGGTCTTGCGGGGCAGATGACACCGTATGATGCGTAATTTTTAGAGTATGTTGAAATCAAGATGCTCTCTGAGTTGTGAGCAGAGCGAGGTCCGGCGAGGGGCTCTGCGAGCCGTGAACCGGCGAGTCAACAGATGGGGGGTACCACCGTTGTTTTGGATCATTTCGCTCTTGCAATGCTCTACGGAGTCGAGCAGGGCGAGACTCCGCCGCAGCGTCGGAGCAGAGCGATTCACTTGTGGCGTTATACGCCGGTGGATGCGTGAAACCTACAAGCCGGAACACAGGATTCTGACTGGTAGACATGTTCAAACGCAAAACGCTCTGAAAGGTAGAGAGGGAAAATAAAAGTCCCTTGCGGAGTTGATGCCGGACACCATCCGAAAAAGGCTGCAGACATGCTGCCTTTTTCCGTCTGCATAAATCGTAGTTTTCACATTCCAAAAGATTGGCCTGTATTCAAAAGAATACAGGCCGACAACAGATCAGAGGGAAATCCCCGCAGCATGAATCGGGTATGGGGAGGACTCAAGGGGGGGCTTTAAAAGTCTTCAGGCGGGGTACATTCCAGGCTCAGGTCATTCGGGATGACCATGACCGGCACCCGAGTATTCCCGATGACACTTTCGGAAGGCCGGCTGAAGAGGAAACTGAAAAAGCCTTTGGTTGACATACTGCCCATAATCACGAGATCGGCACAACGCTTGTCGACAAGCTCAAGAAGCTCACGTGCAGGATTGCCGCTCAGCATGACAGGTTCTGCGTTAAAACCCTGGAAATTGGCAGCTACAAATTCTTCAAGGAATTTTCTGGTGCGTTCCTTACTGTTTTCCAGAACTTCTTCTACCATCGGCGACGTGATATAATTGCGCAGATTGTCGGTAGAAGGCAGGGAATGCGCCACGAGAATCTTGGCGTTGTCGATTTTGGCGATATCTTTGGTGTACTGTACGATATCCTGGGAATTTTCGGTCAGATTAACGCAACAGATAATGGTTGAAAAGAGCGACATGGCAGTCTCCTTAAAAAGGGTGATCTAGCTTTTGTCTTTTGTTACCACACCCTACACGGGGAAGCAATGGGGGCGGCCTCGGGGATTTTACCAGCGATTGTGATGAATTTTGGCTTCATCAAAACGATCTTCATGCGTGAACGGCTGCAGGGGATGTCCTATGATAAGCAGCGCGAAAGGACGCACACTGCCGGGAATCCCGAGCAGCCTGATAAAGGCGTCTTCTCTTCCGGTATGCGGATGAATGCCGCACCACAGACTGCCCAGCTCCAGAGAACGAGCGGCCAGCATCATTGTCTGCACCGCTGCCGCCGCATCCTGTGGCCAGAATTCCGGGGCATGCCCCGCGCTTGTATCCCCGCAGACTACAATGGCAAGAGGTGCATCTGCGGCAGGTTTTGCATAAGGGTGAATACGCGCGATTTCATTCAGGGTATCACGATTATCGACGATGATGAAACGCCAGCTCTGAGAATTGGTGGCCGTGGGCGACGCCATGCCCGCTCTGAGGATTTTTTCAATGAGTTCGGGGGATACGGGATCGCAAGCGAACTTTCGGATACTGCGCCTGGTATGAATGATATCAAGGAAATCCATGGAACCTCCTGCCAGGGTGGGATGAAAAGAGGGCTTCCGCTTACGGCATGGACCGTCTGAGTCACATCCTGACCGTTCTTATGAAAACTGGCGGGGAATCTCTTCCCCGCCAGTTTCAGATGTATCTCAAACAGCGTCAATGATTATCGGCTGGGGAGGCTCAGTGCGCGGAGCGCCATGCAGCCAGAGCCTTCGCATGCTCGTCAAAGCTGGAAAATCCGGCCTGATGCAGCGCATCGCTGACGGTTTCATTCCACGGCCAGGCCGCATAAATGGCAGGCTTATGGAATATGGAGCGAAAAGTCTGCATTTCCTTGCGGCATTCGGCTTCCTTGGGGGTTCCCATACTCTTGCGCAGTTTTTCATGCAGCCGTACGGATTCTCCTTCGTACCACTCGCGCACTTCCTCCCCGGTCTTGTATTTTTTTAGGAAATGCCCGAATCCATGCTCTTCCATCAGTGCACACAGGCGTGCAAAATGTTGTTCAGACAACCATTTTCCCAGTTTTTCCGCAGGAATGTTTTCCTTTTCCACCGCTGCGATTTCCAGCTTGGTTCTGTAATAGGTGTCCGGAACCACAGACGCGGACGAGATACCCGCAATGGCGACAAGACCGCGCAGAATTGCGCTGTTCGAGACGCCCTGTCCGCAGAAGCCCACTTTCTTGCCGTATTTTAGGCCGGTGAAGATGGTGGTAAGCAGCGCCCACACCACGGCGGGATCCTCTTCATCATAGATATGGGCGAGGCTCGCGTTGTCGCGGTCCGTAGCCAGCACCATCTGGGTCATGTCGTTGGAGCCGATGGAGAAGCCGTCGAACTCTTCCAGGAAATGACGGGCCAGAATGGCATTTGACGGAATTTCAGACATCTGGATGATTTTGAGTCCATCCTGCCCGCTTTTGAGGTTGTGCACGCTTTCAAGGTAACGGCGCATGGAGCGGGCTTCTTCCAGGGTGCGCACGAAGGGCAGCATAAGCTGGAGATTGGAGCCTCCGTACACTCCGCGCGCCAGCTTGAAGGCTTCGATCTCCCAGTCGTGTATCTGGCGGGAAACTCCGCGGTATCCGAGCATGGGATTGTCTTCATGCTGTTCGAACAGATTCCCGCCCAGAAGATTGCGGTATTCGTTCGATTTGAAGTCGGTAGTGCGGTAAGTGATTGGTTTGCCGTAGAAGGCCATGGCAAAGAGAGCGAGGCCCTGGGCCAGAGTCTGAATGTAATGCTCCTTGCCGGAACGGTAACCGCGGGCGCGGATGATTTCCTCGATTTTTCTGGGTACAGCCCTGAGGGCGTCCATTTCCTTGATCAGGCCGCATTTCAGGCCGACTTCACGGCGCAGTTCGGCGATGTGCCGGAAGGCAGCCTGTACGATTTCATCGTCGCGTACCTTGGCGCACAGGGCTTCAATTTCCCGTGTGATGGCTTCCCGGCGGGCATGAACCTCATCCGGAGTACCGTTGAGCAGGGCCAGCTCTTCCTCATATCCGAAGATAATACGGACATGCTCGTCAAGTTTGACGGATGTCTTCAGGATATCCTGATAGCGCACGGCGTTTTCGACGTATTCATCCAGCTTGTGATCCAGTTCGCGCAATTTGCGCTGCTGGGCCAGAACCTCTTCCGTGCTGTGCGGTTCGGATGCCGCAGTTTTTTCAATCTCCGCAGCCAGGCCGGTGACATGGCTCACATACTCACGCAGCTTGAGATCCAGCACGACAAGGCCGGACGCAAGCTGTTCCTGCACTGTCTTGGTCAGGGCGTTATCCATTTCGGCCAGCTTGGCCTCCATGATGCCCTGCAGGGTACCCGCGTCGAACGCCTCGAGAGCCTGTGGGTGGACGCCGACATTGCCGAGCATGAATTCCGCGCGCAGCAGGCCGACTTCAAAGTCGTCCACGTTGCGCAGACGGGAAAGGAAAAGAGCCTGATTCACGTCGGCCAGAACAAGTCCCACATGCGTTCGGGTGGGAGGCAGGGCGGCGAGATCCATTTCGCCGCCGACATCATGCAGAGGCAGAAGGCCCCGATAGACACAGCCCTTGGTGCCGTCGACGGTCACCTCCTGCCCGTCAAGAGCGCGCAGGGTTTCCAGACGCTGGATACCGATGACGGCGGCAATGCCGAGTTCGCGGGAAGTGATGGCGGCATGACTGGTGTCGCCGCCGACATCGGCCATGATGGCCGCAGCTACGCGCATGCCGGGCACCATATCGGGGTCGGTACGTTCCGCCGCCAGAATGTCGCCCTTGGCCACCTTGTTCAATTCCAGCGCAGAGCGCAGGAAGCGCACGGTTCCCTGTCCGGCGCCGCGGGAAGCGCCATTGCCCTCAAGCAGAACTTCAGCCGCAGCGGCGGCCTTTTCATCCACTTCAAGGCGACGCATGAAAATCGTATCGGGATGCAGTTCGAATTCCTCATTCCAGCGCGTCTCAGGACGGGCCTGGACGAACCACAGCTGGCCCTTGGCGTCAAAACAGAATTCCGTATCCATGATCATGCCGCCGTACGCCTTGCTGATGATCCGGACGGAGCGGGCGATATCCTCGGCCTGGGCGATGGACAGCGCCCATTTATAGACGTCCTTTTCGGGAACACTGACGCGCTTTGTGCCGCCCTTGGCGTCATAAACGATTTTCTTGTCCTTGCAGCCCAGGTTCCGGATGACGACTTCGGCTCCGTCGTCGCGCTGGAAGACATAGTACTTGTCCGGCGTGACCATGCCGCCCACAATGGATTCGCCCAGACCGTAACTGGCGTCGATGCTGACCAGATCCTTGCGGCCCGTGCCCCGGCAGCCGGAAGCTGTATCGGCGCTGAAAGCCGTGCCGGCGATAACCGGATTGATCATGCGCATGATGCAGACGGAAAGGGATGTATGCTCAATGGCCCATTCCTGTTTGGCCTGCAGGGCAAGGCTTTCGTCTCCCGTGGCCTCGGCGCGGGTGATGCCGTCGCGGATGGCCTCGCGGCGGTAGGTCATGGAGCGCAGATTATACGCGGAAGCGCAGTCCCAGTGATATGCAAGAACAACATTGTCTTCGCCCACCATGTTCAGGTAGGTATCCTGCAGACCGGCAAAGGCTTTCTTGCGGGAGTCCTCTCCGGCAGCCGAGGAGCGCACGGCCACGGGAACATCCGCCTCTCCTGCCTCCGCGCAGATGTCGCGGTAGGCCTGGCGCACGGCCTCATTCACATCGGCAGGCATGGGGACGGAAAGAATGGCCGCCTGTACCAGCACGGAACGCTTGCGCAACTGGTCTATGCCTTCCTGTGAAGTTGCGAATCCTTCCACCACATTATTGACAAAGGTACGCAGACGGATGCGCGTAGCCTCTTTCTGCTCTTCCGTTGCGCTGCGGATTTCCTTGCCGAGATTGCGCACCAGTTTTTGCAGGAATTCGGAATCCCGGTTGATTTCGGGATCATTCCAGTCGATCCGGGCATATTCTCGTTCAACAAGGGAACGGACAAGCGCCGCGTTGACCGTGGTTTCATCCAGCAGCTTGTGGAAGCATAGGGACGAAACGGCGCGGAACTGCGGCGTGCTGACGCCGGGAATCTCATGAATATGGGCGGTGTTGTAGTTCTTGCCGCCGACAATGGTTTCGGCGACTTCACCTATGGTCATGATATCGGCACCGGTGAGGACAAGCTTCCGCTGCAGCTCTTCGTTCGATGCCGTGGAATCCATCTTTTTCGTGCTGCCGGTTTTACCCATCGTGTTCCTCCAGATAGGAAAATTTGCCATGAAGGTTTGGGTTAGAATAGTGAAACCGAGCCGTTTGGAGCAGCTTCATCCCGAATCTGCTCTGCGAAATCGGACGAAACGAAATTTAACCGCGCTCTTCAACTGCGGTTCTTTCGCGCCGAAGCCGAAGGCCCGCGTCTGAAACCGCAGTCCGTCGTGTCGGAAACGGCATCCCGGCCGGGGAGAGTTTCAGCGTCAACTGCACTAGTCGCTTACCTTATGACCGCACCAGGGGCAGTACAGAATGGAAGCGGAAGGCAGAGGCTTCGCGCAGGCGGGATTCGCGCAAAAATTCGGCGCGCGCCCCAATTCAACAATGAGTTCACCTTCGCGAACAGGCACCATTTTTCTTGTTGTCTTGTAGTCAGCCGTTTTGAACACATTTTTGACGATTCCGTCAACTGTGGCCAGCACCGCCTTTTCCTGTTTCATGATGGAGATATTGAACAGTTCCTGCCCGGCTTTCACCAGATCGCCGGGCTTGACATGCACGACCCACAAGTCTCCGTTGGACGGCGCGGCCACATGCAGGGGATTGCCCGCCTCCGCCATGGGCACGGAATGAGAAGCCCCGCCCGTGGCGCTTGCCACCTTCACCTCATGGGAGAGCAGTTCGGAATCATAGCGGTATCGCACCATGATCGTCCCCTGATCGGAAACGGGACTGATGCTGAATATGCTCATTTCGTGCGGTTTGCCGTCGGAGTCGGTGAACTGCATTTCCTGGCCCGGCTTCAGCCCTTCAAACCAAACATGAAGCGGCAGATTGTTCGGGTCTCCGAACTGTGCGACAAATTGCATGGTTTTGACGGCGTCTCCGGGATGATTGAGGTAGAGTACCTCTTCTTCTTCGTTCAGCGGACGCTTGATGATGGCCGCGCAGCTTTCTACCTCGCCTCTGATGTCGACGGGGGAAAGATGCTGGAGCGGAGAATCCTCGGTCCGCTCCCGGATTGCGGCTTCCCAGTTTTCACCGAAGGCGCTCTGGTAAACCCAGTCGGCCGGGAAGCCAAGAGGCAGCCTGCCGAACTTGCCGAGCAGCAGGTTGCGGAAAGCGTCGTTGCAGTCCCGATACAAGCTCAGACGGGCCTCCCGAAGATCTCCCGGAACCTGATCGTCCGGTGTCGCAACCTGCCGCTCAAGAACCTGCAGCAAGTGCCGGACGGCTTCCTCGCCG
Organism: Candidatus Mailhella excrementigallinarum; assembly: GCA_944324075.1. Lineage (GTDB taxonomy): Bacteria > Desulfobacterota > Desulfovibrionia > Desulfovibrionales > Desulfovibrionaceae > Mailhella > Mailhella excrementigallinarum. Next base: position 62,714 of record CALUUZ010000010.1, on the reverse strand, counting down.
CCGCGCTTCCAGGCTCCCGTAACGGCCAGAAAAGCGGTGTTCCATGTAATCTGCGAGCCTGGCGTCACGTCATGATAGCGCACGATCTGCCGCGTCCCGGCCAGGAAACGGAGCATATAGGGAAGAAGGTGGATATAGCCCTGTTTCATCGCTCCTTCCTGCGAGGAGGACGTGGCCCCGCCGGGCATGCCGTGTTTCACGACATCGTGATCGATTCCCAGAAAATAGGGGGAACAATAGCGATCGTAGAAGGGCATGATCTGTTTGACCACAAAGTTTGCCTGGCGCAGCATATCCTTGTCGACCAGTGTTTCCAGACCAAGTTCTTCCTCCAGATAGGCAATGGTGGACAGGGCATCACCCTGCCCGTAGGAGCGGACGGAGGCTCCGAGCTGAACGTCGAGAATGTGGGCTCCTGCCTGGGCGGCGGCTCCCACGCTGGGGACAAACAGGCCGTCCGTGTAATGGCGGTGATAATGCAGCACGAGTTCGGGCCAGCGGCGGCGCAGCGCCCCGACAAGCTCCTTCATGAAGCGCGGAGGGCAGAGGCCGGCCATATCCTTGAGACCGAGAATAATGTTGCGGGCTGCTTCGGCCTGAGTCGCCCCCATGACGGAAGCCACCATATCAAGCGTGGCTTCGGTTACACCAAGGTAGTGCTCGACATCAAACCCCTTTGTCCATGAAAGTGAGACGGCAGGTTCAAACACGACGTCCCCGCGGGACATGACGACTTCCGCGAGTGGGCGCATGTTTCTGATATCGTTAAGAAAATCGAAACACCTGATGATCTGGTAATGATCACAGATCATTTCCCCGGTAATCTGCATCAGATTCCGGGGCTGGGGCGTATAGCCGAGAACATTGGTGGAACGCACCAGAATCTGTTTCAATGTTTTGGGAGCGAAGCGGTTCCAGGCCGCGGCTTCGCTGAAGGGGTAGGTCATGTTGGCCATCATGGCCACATGGAAATGCGCGCCCCCGCCGTTTTCAAGCGAGAAAAAGCTGCAGTTGTCCAGATAGGGGCCGACAAGCTGATCTTCCGCCAGGCGGAAACGGTTGCCGCTGTTGGACTGTGTACCGTCACGCGTGGTGGTGTCCGTCAGATGCACCTTGCCGGAATCCCGCAGAAACGAGAGCAGAGCGGCGCGATCCTCGCGCGGGTAGGGAGAGGGCGCCCTTCTGAGCTGGGAAGGAATGGAGGGAAGAACGGGGTTGAATTCGGGCAGGCGGGGCGTATCCGCCGTACGGTATTCTCCAAGCTGGACATAGGGGTTGTAGCCCCGAGCGGAAATTTCCGCTACAAGGCGGGTCAGACGTTCGCCTTCATGGGGCATGTCCTGGAAGTTCATGAGTTCGGGCGTGTCGGCGACGAAACTCGTATCGAACGCTGCGTCGCAGAACGCCTTGTTGTTCAGAATATGCCGATAGAAGGGGATGGTCGTTTTCAGCCCGCCGATGCTGTATTCATCCAGCGTGCGCTCCATGATGCCGCGCACCTTGTCCCATCCTGAACCGTACGCGATGAGCAGAGCCCCGGCCGAATCGTAGTTCGAGGGGAATTCATACCCGGCGGACAGGTTGGAGTCCAGACGCACGCCGGGGCCGCCGGGGGAGACATAGCGCCGGATACGCCCGGCGTTCGGGGAAAAGTTTTTCTGCGGATCTTCGCAGTTGATGCGCACCTGCATGGCCGTGCAGGAAGGACGCGTGTTTTCCGTGGTCAGAGTCAGAGGTACGCCGAAGGCCACGGCGATTTGCTGTTCCACAAGGTCGATGCCGTACCGGCATTCCGTGATGCCGTGTTCCACCTGCAGGCGCGTGTTGACTTCGATCATGTACGGCGTGCCGTCCTGCGTGACCAGAAATTCGACAGTAGCCAGCGACTGGTAATGTACGGCGCTGACCAGACGGCGGGCATATTCCTTGAGACGTGCGCGCAGTTCCTCGGTCAGCCCGACCCAGGGGGAGGGCGTGATTTCGATCAGCTTCTGGTGGTTACGCTGGATTGAGCAGTCGCGTTCGTCAAAGGCGAAGACGTTGCCGTGCGCGTCCGCAATAACCTGGATTTCTATATGGCGCACATGTTCCAGATATTTTTCCACAAACAGGCGGGGGTTGCCGAAAGATGCCTCGGCCATGGTGGATGCCTTGAGAAAGGCGTCTTCCAGTTCTTCTTCATTGCGGATGACGAAAATGCCGCGTCCGCCGCCACCGCCTTCCGCCTTGAGCATGGCGGGCAGCCCCATCCGCTTGATGATGGAGCGGGCTTCCGCCACGTCGACGGCTCCCTCGGACCCGGGCACCACAGGAACATCCAGGCTCATGGCCAGCTGCCTTGCCTGAACCTTGTTTCCCAGAAGGTTCATGGATTCCGCTGTGGAACCGATGAAGACAATTCCCGCCTCGGCGCATTTGCGGGGGAAGCTCTCATCTTCCGACGCGAAGCCCCAGCCGGGATGGATGGCGACAATGCCGCGCTTTTTGGCCTTGCTGATGATAAGATCAAGATCGAGATACGCATTGGGATCCGCGCCCAGCAGCATGAGTTCCTGGGCCGAGGATGCGGCGGGGGAAGTCTTGTCGATATCGGTGGCCGTCATGACGGCGACGGCATGAAAGCGCTCGCGGATGGAGCGGCAGATGCGCCGGGCCGGGATGCCGCGATTTGCGACGAGAATGGGTTTATTTTTGAGAAATGCCCCCAACTCTTCCATCGTTCGAAATGCCATTGTTACCTCTTTGAGTCAGCTTTGCGCATGGGCGCAAGTGAGCCGCCGATAAATTTTTCTCTGCCGCGCTCGGTCGCGAGACACAGGGCACCGTCCCCGTCAATCCCTTCCATGATTCCCTCGACGAGTTCCGGGCATTTCTCCCCGCTCGCGGGCTGGGCGTTCACAAGTCGCACCGGCTGCCGCCGGAAGGCGAGACAGGCGCTCACCATATTGAACCACCAGTCTTCCCCGTCGGATATCATTCCGGCTGAAGATATCTTTTGTGTGTAGCAGAAAAATATGTGCTCCACAAGCGAACGCCATAATGTGAAAACTTGTCCGAAACCTTGCTCGACGTGATGCTGCGCGGATGGAAGAAGGAGCGGGGGGCACAGAGGTCCCGCCGGAAAGGCGTGTTCTTCCCTGAGGAGGGAGGAACACGGCGCGGACGCCAGATTGATGCCTATTCCCGCTATCAGGGTTCCGTCACGTTCCTCCAGCAGAATGCCGCCGATTTTTCGCCATGCATGGGGAGCCTCTGCGCTGCCGCGCTGCAGAAGATCGTTCGGCCATTTCAGAAACACGGGATATCCTGCCGCGTTGAGTCCTTCCGCCAGCAGGGCTCCCACGGCGAGAGACGCTGCCCCGGACGCAAACACTCCCTGCAGCGGAAGCCGGAGTGCGGCGTACAGGTTTCCCGGGGGCGATATCCAGTGTCTTCGCAACTGTCCACGCCCGGAACTCTGCGTGTGCGCGACAACGCTGCCCCATTCCGGAAACTCGCCGAACGCGGTCAGCGCGTGCGCGAGATCGAGGCTTGAAGTGGAGGCTCCCGCCAGATACAGTGGGACCGGCGCGCCCGCCGCACTTCCTTCCAGCCAGGGGACTTCTCCGGACGGGGGCCCGAGAGGAACGCCCGGAGCGAGCGGAGACTCGGCCAGAAGGGCGGAGGAAAACGGCGCGGCGATTTCCCGTCCGGCGGAATCTTTCCAGCCCTGATGCAATAATCTGATGATGGAGTACACGAAATGGCATCCTTGTTTCTGGCCGGCGGAGCCGTACGTGACATGCTTCTTGGAAGGCCCGTACATGACATGGATTTTGCGTTTTCCGGCACGGAAGAAGATTTTGTACAACGCTTTCCCCATGCCCGCAAGACGAGTGAACACCCGCCGATCTGGGTCGCCGGGGGCTTCGAGTTCTGTCCGCTGACAGGGGGATCGCCTGACGAAGACGTGATGCGGCGCGATCTGACTGTCAATGCCCTGTTACTGGACGACCGCGGCAGGCTGTATATGCACCCGAGATCGCTGGATGATCTGCGCGAAGGCGTACTGCGCCCTGTTTCGACATGCGCCTTTTTCGACGATCCCGCGCGCGTGTATCGTCTTGCCCGTCTGGCCGCGGCGCTGCCGGACTTTTCCCTGGCGGAGGAGGCTGTGGAGCAGATGCGCGAAACAGCGGCGCATGGCCTGCTGGAATCGCTTCCTCCGGAGCGGGTGTGCGGGGAAACACTCAAGGCGCTTGCCGCCCCGCGTCCTTCCCGTTTTCTTTCCGCGCTGGAACGGGGCGGATGCCTGCGTCCCTGGTTTGCCGAACTGGCCGGGTGTTCGGATATCCCGGCGGGGCCGCGTCCCTGGCATGACAACTCCGTACTTGAGCATACCGGGGAAATCATGGATTCCATTGCGCGGAATTCCGGGCTGCCCGCCGGAAAAAGAGAGTTGGCCGTGTGGATGGGGCTGTGCCATGATCTGGGGAAGGCCGAAACTGATGCGGCGATGCTGCCCCATCATTATGGTCATGAACTCCGGGGTGAGCTTGCCGCCCGTACTCTGGGGGGCCGTCTGGCGTTGCCGAAGCGTTTCATCCGTGCGGGCGCCATGGCCGCCCGTCTGCACATGAAGGCCGGAATGCTTGAGAAGCTCCGCCCCGCGACTTTGCGCGACACGTTATGGGAAGTCCATACCATGCGGCTGCACGAGGAATTCTGGGCGCTTGCCAGTGCTGACAGCGGGCGGAGGCTCCAGGCCGAGGCCGACGCAGCACTGGATTGTATTCTCAGGGTCAGACTGCCGGAAGAGAAACGCGGGCAGGGAGAAGCCTCCGGCCGCTACCTCCGCGAACTGCAATGCCAGACTCTGGCGCAGGCTCGCCGGGCGGAGGGAGAACAGACGTAGCCGCATTCTGCAACGGCACATTCCGACACGAGGATTCCCCTGCTCCGCAACATGAAATGTTTCGGAGCGCAGCCGCCGTGAGCGAGCCGAAATCGGCATTGAATATAACGTATTGGATCTGTTCCAGAAAAGTGTTGAAAATACCCCTGACCGCCGGAGGCGCGAGTGTAGCGAGCTATGGAGCGACGCCCCCCGCCGCATGGTCATGCTGCATGGAGTCGGGTGAAGCATGGCTTCACGAAGGCGCAAGCGAGCCGGCCGTGGATATATGTTGCCTTTGGCCCGTGCGGGACAGGGCTTGCCTTTGCGGCAAGGAATATGCCGCCTGTGCCGGAGCAAAACCATACGCTCCGCGCACACTACCAACATGGTTCTATGGCTGCATGGCATCAGAGCATCTCGCTCATGAAAAGCTCCACGGAGTTGCGCAGGGCGAGGCTCCGTTGCGACGCCGGAGCTGTACGCCGCAATTCAGGTGCCGCGTACAGCTCCGGCGAAGGCGTGAAACCTGCGGGCCGGAACATAGGATCTGGCCGCAGCTGTTTTCATACGCAAAATGCTCTAGACCTCGAAGAGCATTTCCAGATCCTCGCGGGTGAGAGACTTCCACGAATCCTGACCTGGGATGACGGCTTCGGCCACGCCTCGCTTCATGTCCTGCAGCTTGAGAATTTTCTCTTCCACGGTATTCTGACAGATCAGCTTGTAGGAGAAAACCTGGCGAGCCTGGCCGATACGATGGGCACGGTCGGTAGCCTGGCTTTCCACAGCGGGGTTCCACCACGGGTCGTAGTGGATGACGTAATCCGCACTGGTAAGGTTGAGGCCCGTTCCGCCCGCCTTGAGCGAAATGAGAAAGATGGGAATATCCGGGCTGTTGTTGAAACGATCCACCTGTTCCAGACGATCCTTGCTGGAACCGTCGAGATAGCAGAAGGGAATGTCCGTCATCTGAAGCCAGCCGCGAATCTGCTGAAGCATCTGCACGAACTGGGAGAAGACCAGCACCTTGTGGCCTTCCTCCACAATATCGAGGATCATGTCCTTGAATGCCTCGAACTTGCCGGAAACCATATTGGCATTGAAACCGGGCATATCCATCTTGAGCAGTTTGGGATGACAGCAGATCTGACGCAGTTTGAGCAGTGCATCCAGAATGGACATCTGGCTCTTGGCCATACCCTTTTCGGCCACGTCGGCCAGCACCTGATCGCGCAGCTTGCGGGCCAGAGCCGCGTAAAGTTCCGCCTGCTCCTCAGCCAGAGCGCAGTAGGTGACGCTTTCGATCTTGGGCGGCAGATCCTTGACGACCTCGGCCTTGGTACGGCGCAGGATAAAGGGTTTGACGCGTGAACGCAGATATTCAAGGGTTTCGGCGTCGCCTTCCTTGATCGGTTTGATTACGCCGCGCTGGAAGGCGTGCTGGGAACCGAGGAAGCCCGGCATGAGGAATTCAAACAGACTCCACAGTTCGAACAGGTTATTTTCAATGGGCGTGCCGGAAAGGCACAGCTTCATGCCCGCGTGAATGTTGCGTACCGAACGGGCGGTAATGGTGTTCGGGTTTTTGATGTTCTGCGCCTCGTCCAGAATAATCGCGTTGAAATTGTGCTGTTCCAGCTCTTCAAGATCACGGCGCAGCAGGGCATAGGTGGTGATGACCAGATCAGCGTCCGCGATCTTGCGGAAGATATTTTCCCGCCGCGTACCGTAGACGATGACACGGGAAAGATTGGGAACAAACTTGGAAGCTTCGCGATCCCAGTTGGGCAGTACCGAGGTGGGCACGACAATCAGGTTGGGCCCCGTGGCCCCGTTGTTGACCATGTGCTGGATGAAGGCCAGCGTCTGGATGGTTTTGCCGAGACCCATTTCGTCAGCCAGAATGCCGCCGAAGCCGTACTCATTAAGAAAGTTGAGGTAGGAAACCCCCTGTAGCTGATAGGGGCGCAGTTCCGCCGCCAGCCCCTTGGGCATGGAAACCTGTCTGACTTCCTGGAAGTTGCGTATGCTGTCCCGCAGTTTGCTCCAGAAGGAGTCTTCCTGGGCGGCGGGGAGGTCTTCCAGCAGGCTGTCCAGCACCGGGGCTTCATACTGCTTGAACTGACGCTTGGGCGGCTTGGCAGGATCAAGGCCGAGCACCTTGAGCTTGTGCGCCAGCTTTTCCAGCCAGGATTCCGGCAGGCTGGCGTAGGAACCGTCCTTGAGCTGCACATAGCGCTTGCCCTTGAGCCAGGCTTTCCAGATACGTTCCAGCGGCAGGCTTTGCCCGTCGTATTCCACCTGAATATCCAGGGAAAACCATTTGTCCTTCTCATTGCTTTCAATGCTGGCATTGACCATGGGAGAGGAAGCGCGCACCTTGTAGCGGGAGAGCGTCGCTTCGCCATACACGCGCCAGTTTTCCACCAGAGTGGGATAGGAGTCCAGCAGGAAGGCGATGGCCTCTTCCGGCTCCATGAACCAGAGCCGGGTGCTGCGAGGCTGGAAGCGCATATCCGCAAGCTGGCTGATCAGAGAGGATTCCTCCTTCTGATCCCGTCGGATCAGAAAAGTTTTGCCTTCAAAGATATAGCTGCCTGTCTGGAAATCCGGATTCGGGCCGGGCAGAGTGAATTCTCCGTGTACGGTTTCATAGATGTTCTGCACTTCCAGCGTGAGCAGGCTCCCTTCTTCATCGAGGAACAGCTTGGGGTTATAGGTGGCAGGCTGGAAAGCGGGTTCCATGATTTTGAGGAATTCATCCTGCTCATACAGTTCCGAAGAGGGCAGACGGGTCCAGACCCGGTCGAGAAATTCCGAAATATCTTCCTGAGGAACCAGCGGGCCGTCATGCACCAGAGACTGGATTACTTCATGGTGCAGACAGGTCTGCACCGGGTAGAACCCCTGGTTCCAGCATACCCACAGCGGCATCTGGCCATGAAAAGTGGCGCACCCCCTGTGCGCGGGACCGGTTTCGCTTTCATCGTCGTCGTCCACTATGGAGAAGGGCTGCTTGCCCTCGCGCTGAAGCATCACGTCAAAGCGCAGACCCTCCTCGTCAAGGTGCGGTCTGAGTTTGAGCGCCATGGGTGAACTTTCAATGCGGCAGGGAATTTCCGTATCCTGCCAGTACAGGTAGTCCTCATTGCGGATTGCCCAGAAGAACCAGGATAACAGTCCGTCAGGGATTTCCACCCGATGGCCGTAATAATCCAGATACTGCGCGATCTGGCGGACGACCTGCGGCAGTTCGGGGGAATGTTCACACCATTCCGGGTTGCGCAGGATATGATCGAGCGTGATTTCCTGCCGTACTGATGACAGCCCCGTTTTGTTCTGCCGCGCACGGAAGAAGGCGACCGAAAGCCGGCCCGGTTCGGGATAGAAGCGGAAAAGAAAATAGTGACGGCCTGTTTCCGGTTCAAAGGTGCCGCCGAAGAAATTGCGGAAACTGTGCCGCCACTCGCTTTTGGGTTTGGCTTCTTTTTCCGGTTCGCCTTCAGAGGCGGCAAGGGAGGCGACAAGCTTCTGCGCGACCGCCGCGATATGGCGGCAGGGGCCATTGAATGCCTCCATGCAGTTGCAGGCGCCGTCCACCCGCTGATCTCGGAAATTAATTGTCAGAACCGGTTTGTACGCCTGAAAATCTTCGCCCTGAACCGTGCCTTCCGCAGTCCAGACTTCCCCCTCCTCGCGCAGAGTGAATTTTCCGACGCCGCCGTCGGCCAGGATTTCCCGGCCGAAATCGGCAATGTATTCCGGCAGCGTGCTGTCGATATATTTTTGCGTCAGGCTGCGAGCGGCTGTTTCCTCTCTGCGATTCATGGCAAAAGACCTCAGGTTGCGCGAGGGTTGCGGATGAATAAAAAGGCTCCCGGATCAGCGGGCCTTAAATACGACGATAATCGTACACTAGTACACATGGCGGCAGTTTTCAAGGGGGGAGAACTATGGTATGGACATTTTATGCATATTTTTTCCTTTCACTCCCTCGGGATGCTGCTCCTTCTGCTGTTTCTTCCTCTCTGTTCCCCTGCTGCGGAGACAGGCGCACTTGCCCGCGCGTCGGGTGGAGAACCCGTTTACGGCGGCCGCATTCTGATGGGCAGCATCGGGGAGCCATCCAACCTGATTCCCTATCTTGCCTCGGATTCCGCCTCGCAGGAAGTGGCGGGACTGCTGTACACGGCTCCGCTTGAGTATGACAAGAACCTGCAGATTGTGAAGCTTGCCGCCGAGGAATGGGAAGTTTCCGAGGACGGGTGCTTCATGCGCTTCAAGCTGCGGGAAGGGCTGAAGTGGCAGGACGGCGCCCCGCTTACCGCTGATGACGTGACCTTCACCTACAAGCTGATGATCGATCCGAAGACGCCTACGGCCTACGCGGCAGATTTTCTCAATATCAAGGAATACCGCCAGACCGGATCATTGTCGTTTGAAGTGCGTTATGCGGCCCCTTATGCCCGCGCGGCCATAACATGGATGCATCCCATTCTGCCCAGGCACATTCTGGAAGGGCAGGATATAGTTACAACGTCTTTTGCGCGCAATCCGGTGGGAGCAGGGCCGTTCAGGCTGAAATCGTGGGAGAGCGGCAGCCGCATCATCCTGGAGGCCAACGAACTGTATTTCAAGGGTCGCCCCTGTCTTGACGAGGTCGTCTACCGCATTATTCCAGACCTTTCGACCATCTTTCTGGAAGCCAGAGCCGGCAGGATCGACTTTCTCGGCCTGACCCCCCAGCAGTACCTGCGTCAGACAGTCGGCCCCGAGTGGGAACGGAACTGGAAGAAATACAAGTATCTTTCCGCCGGATACACCTTTCTGGGCTTCAATCTGAAAAGTCCCCTGTTCCGCGACCGCCGGGTGCGGCAGGCCCTGTCCATGGCTGTGAATCGTGATGATGTCATCAAGGGGGCTTTATGGGGGATGGGGGAACCCACTACAGGTCCGTACAAGCCGGGCACCTGGGTCTATAACAACGCGCTCAGTCCCTATCCGTTCGATCCCGCCGGGGCTTCGGCGCTGCTGGCGGAAGCAGGCTGGACTCCCGGCCCGGACGGAGTGCTGCGCAAGGACGGCCTGCCGTTTCACTTCACCATCCTGGTCAACCAGGGCAACGGAGAACGGGTCAAGGTCGCGACCATTCTGCAGCAGCAGTTCAGGGCCATAGGGGTACGAGCCTCCATACGCACCGTGGAATGGGCAGCCTTTCTCAAGGAATTTGTGCATCCGGGCCGTTTCGACGCGCTCATTTTGGCGTGGAACATTCTGGACGATCCTGATATATTTGATGTGTGGCACTCTTCCGCCATTTCCGCCAATGGGCTCAATTTTGTGAACTACCGCAACGCCGAGGTGGATGAGCTGCTCGAAAAGGCCAGAGCCACGGCGGATCGGGCGGAGAGGAAGCGCCTGTATGACCGGTTTCAGGAAATCCTGCACGAGGATCAGCCTTATCTCTTTCTGTACGTGCCGTATGCCCTGCCCATGGTACAGGCCAGGTTCCGCGGCATAGAACCGGCGCTTGCCGGGATCACCTATAATTTTGATCGTTGGTGGGTTCCCAGGGCTTTGCAACGATAGCAGGTGACGCATGAGCAATCTTCACACTCAGGATCAGACTCCTTCCCCGGCGCCATCAGTCCATCCCCCCACTGAGCAGGAAAGGCTTCAGCCCCACAGGCGCGGCAGCATGCCCCAGGCCGACGAAATCGTCCACGCGCTGCTGCGTCACAATCCCGGCGCGAACGAAGCCATGATCCGCAAAGCCTATGACTACGCGGCAGCCGCACACGCCGGTCAGATGCGTCTTTCCGGCGAGCCGTACATGATGCATCCCGCCTCGGTGGCGTTGACCCTTGCCCAGATGGGTTTTGACGAGCATACCGTGGCGGCCGGACTGCTGCATGATACCGTGGAGGATACCAGCGCCTCCATTGACGAGCTGGAAGCGGAATTCGGGGAACAGGTGGCGGATATCGTCGACGGCGTAACGAAAATCAGCCAGATGACCTTTGACACCAAGGAAGAGGCTCAGGCCGAGAATATCCGCAAGATGATCCTGGCCATGTCGCATGATATCCGCGTGCCCATCGTCAAGCTGGCAGACCGTCAGCACAACATGCGCACGCTCCAGTTCCAGAAGCCGCACAAGCAGGTTTCCATCGCCCGCGAGACGATGGATATCTATGCGCCACTTGCCAACCGTCTGGGGCTGCATCTGATTAAACAGGAGCTGGAGGATCTCAGCTTCCGCTATCTCAAGCCGGACGTGTATTCCCATATCACAAGCTGGCTTGAGGACAACAGAATGGAGGAGCGGCAGCTCATCTCCCGGGTTATTGAGAAAATTCGCGGCATCATGGAGGAAAACGGCATCAAGGGCCGGGTATTCGGGCGCATCAAGCAGATTTACAGTATCTACCGCAAGATGCAGCAGCAGGGCACCACTCTGGATGAAATGCACGATATCATCGCCTTTCGTGTGATCGTGGGCGAGCTGCGGGACTGTTATGCCGTGCTGGGTCTTGTGCATGCCCTATGGAAACCTGTGCCCGGACGTTTCAAGGATTATATTTCCATGCCCAAGGCCAACGGGTATCAGAGCCTGCACAGCACGGTCATAGGACCTGAAGGTGAACGGGTGGAAATCCAGATCCGCACGGAAGAGATGAATAATCTCGCTGAACACGGCGTAGCCTCTCACTGGATGTACAAGGAGCGCCATCATGCCATGAACATGCGGGACATGCCGCAGTTTGAATGGCTGCGGGATCTGCTCGATCGCCAGCGCGACGAGACGGATTCCCGCGAGTTCATGCAGTCCTTGCGCATGGATCTGTTCAAGGACGAAGTATATGTCTTCACTCCGCGCGGCGCCGTCAAACAGCTTCCCGAAGGAGCGACCCCGCTGGATTTCGCCTTTCTCATCCATTCCGACATCGGGTCGCATTGTGTGGGAGCGAAAATCAACGGCAAACTGATGCCCCTGTCCACTCCTCTCAAGAGCGGCGACACGGTGGAGATCATCACCGACAAGAACCGTCTGCCCAGCCGGGACTGGCTCAAGCTGGTCAAGACGGCCAAGGCCCGCAGCCGTATCCAGCACTATATCCGCACCGAAGAACGTACGCGGGCCATCGAGCTTGGCAAGGACATGCTGGAGAAGGAAGGGCGCAAGCTGGGAGTCAATGCGGGAAAGGCCGCCAAGGACGGCACACTGCAGCTGCTGTTGCCGGAATATTCACTGAACTCCCTGGATGATCTTTATGCCGCGGTGGGCTATGCGCGTCTGACTCCGCGCAAGGTGCTCAATCGTTTTATCACCTTGACCCGGCCGCAGGAGGAGGAAGCTCCCATTGCCCCCGTGCCCAGGGATACTCCTTCCAGAAAGGTATCGGAAGGGATCACGATTCAGGGGCTGGACGATACGCTTATCCACTTCGCGCGCTGCTGCAATCCGGTTCCCGGCGATGCCGTGGTCGGGTTCATCAGCAGGGGGCGCGGGGTGATCATCCACACCCTTGACTGCCCCAACATGCAGAATCTGGAGCCGGAACGGCTGATTTCAGTCAGTTGGAACAACCAGGAAAGCAAGCCGTTCCCCGCAAAAATCCACCTTATCGGCAGGAATGAGAAGGGGCTGCTCGCCCGGCTCAGCAGGACGCTCTTTGAACAGGATATCAATATTGATACGCTCCAGGTCTATTCCATGGTGGACGGGCGTGCGGAAATGGATTTTACCGTAGAGGTCAGGGATGCCGTGCAGCTGTATCAGACTATTGAAAAGCTGCGCGGCATTTCGGGGGTGGTGGAAGTGGCGCGCGGTTCATCCGACGACGAGTGAGAAACGGGAGTCCGCATGCTGCACGGGGCGCGCGGGCGCATCGGCTGCGTGTCCCGTGTTTTGTGGCCTCTGCGCGAAATGTCTTGCGAGGGAACGGTCCTTGCCGTATGACAGTGCGTCCGCATTCCGTTTTCCGGAAATGCGTTCGGCAATATATCTTCAGGGGAGTTCCACATGCACGAGAATGACGACAGGTCGGGCGTGGGTGCCGTGAACCGGTTTCTGAACATGGTGGAAAAGGCAGGCAACAGACTGCCTCACATCACCATGCTGTTTATTTATGCGCTGGTTTTCATCTGCCTGCTTTCCTTTGCTCTTTCTTTTGTCACGTTTCACTACAGACATCCGAATACGGGCGAGACAATTCAGGTGCTGAACATGCTGTCCGGGCCGAGACTGGTCGAACTGCTGGTGTCGTCAGTCAGAAACTTCATGAACTTCCCGCCGCTCGGCATGACCATTGTGGCCACGATGGGCATAGGCATCGCGGAAGGCAGCGGATTCATTCATGTTCTGCTGAAAAAACTGCTCGGCATCATTCCTTCCCGTGCGCTGACTCCCGCGGTCATTATGGTTTCCATCCTCTGCCATATTGTGTCCGATTCGGCCTATGTGGTGCTGATGCCCGTTTCCGCCCTGATGTTCTATGCCAGCGGCCGTCATCCCCTGGCCGGCATCGCCTGTTCCTTTGCCGGACTTGCGGGCGGCTTCACCGCCAGCTATACTCCTTCAATCATCGATCCCGTGATGCAGAGCTTCACCCAGGCGGCTGCGCGCAGCATAGACCCCGGCTATTCGGTCAATGTGCTGTGCAATTATTTCTTTGCCGTGGGAGGCACGTTTTTCGTCATTGCGGCCTGCTGGTTCATAACCGACAGAATTGTCGAACCCCGTCTGAAAATGACCATGCCGCTGGACGAAGGTCTGGAAAACAACCCGGAACTCCAGCTGCATCCCGTCAGCGATATCGAAAACAGGGCCTTCCGCCGCGCCTGTCTGGCATGGGCCGTGTTCGGTCTCACTCTGGCTGCGCTCTGCTGGCCGGAAAATTCCCTGTTTCGCGCTCCGGACGGCAGTCTGACCAGCCCCCAGGCTCCGGTCATGCAGGCCATTGTGCCGCTGCTCTTTCTGTTTTTCGCTGTGCCCGGTCTGGCATACGGTTTTGCCGCGAAAACATTCAGCGATTCCACAGCGGTCATCAGGTCAATGGAAAATGTGCTGAAAATGCTGCTTTCCTTCCTGGTGTTCGCCTTTTTCGCGGCACAGTTCCTTTATGTGTTCGGAACATCCAATCTCGGCACGCTGCTGGCCATCGCGGGTGCGGAATTTCTGAAATCTCTGGCCATGCCTTCAGGATTCACTCTGTTCGGGATTATTCTGCTGACCGGCTTTCTGAATATTTTCATCACATCGGCCACCTCCAAGTGGGCTATTCTGTCCACCATCTTCGTGCCTATGCTGATGATGCTGGGCATCTCTCCCGAACTGACGCAGGCCGCCTTCCGGGTGAGTGATTCCGCCGTGAATGTTTCCACACCTCTGTTTCCCTTTTATCCGCTGCTCATCATGTACTGCCAGAAATATGCGAAGGCCGCGGGGGTCGGGACGCTGTGCTCGATGATGCTGCCCTATACGCTGGCGCTTCTGCTGGTGCTGACAGTTGTTCTGTATGCCTACTGGGGGATCGGCATTCCGCTCGGTTTCGACAGCGGCTATGTGTATCCTCCAGCCCATTGATTTTTTTCGGGAGTTGTCATGAGTCAGAACTATGCGCACATGCTGACGGAACGTTTTCTGCGCTATGCGGCCGTCAATACCCAGAGTGACGGATCAGCCGGACAGGTGCCCAGCACGCCGGGGCAGCTTGAGCTGGCCCGTATGCTGTCTGGAGAGCTGGAAGACATGGGGCTTGAGAATGTCCATGTTGATGAGCACGCCATTGTGACGGCCGTCCTGCCGGCCACCATGCGTGGAGTTCCCCGCATCGGCTTTGTCGCCCACCTGGATACGGTGGATGTGGCGCTTTCACCGGAAGTACATCCCCGGATACAGCGTTTTGACGGCGGGGATGTCTGCCTCAATCCGGAGCGGGATATCTGGCTGCGGGTGGCGGAGCATCCCGAACTCCTGCCCTACAAGGGGCAGGAGATCATTTTCACCGACGGAACCAGCGTACTCGGTGCGGATAACAAGGCCGCCATTGCCAATATCATGACAATGCTGGAAATCATGACCTCGGAGCGTCCCGCGCATGGGGAAATCAGGGTTGCGTTCGTGCCGGATGAAGAAATCGGACTGTGGGGTTCCAAGCTGCTTGATCTGGAACGTTTTGACGTTGATTTCGCATACACTATCGACTGTTGTGCGGTGGGGGAACTGGTGTATGAAACTTTCAATGCCGGCTCCGTGATCTTCGAGATTGACGGCGTGACGGCGCACCCCATGTCGGCCAAGAACGTGCTGGTCAATCCGCTGCTTGTGGCGGCGGATATCATGGCCGGGTTCGATCGCGCGCAGACGCCCGAGCATACCGAGGGCAAGGAGGGCTACTGGTGGTTCGTCGGAATGGAATCCAATCCCGCTCATGCCACCCTGCGTATGCATATCCGCGACTTTGACAGGGAACGCTATGAAGCTCGCAAGGCATATGTGGGAAAAGTGGTGGAGTACGTTCGCGCGCGCCACCCGGGGGCGAGGATTGACTGGAAGGCGGAAGACGTTTACGGCAACATCAGCAATACGCTGGGAGAAAGTGATCGCTACCCCATTGCGCTCATGTACGAAGCCGTGAGGGCTCTGGGGATTACGCCCAATACCATTGCCATGCGCGGCGGCACCGACGGATCGGCGCTCTCCGCCCGCGGCCTGGTGACCCCCAACTACTTCACGGGGGGGCTGAACTTCCATTCCTTTGCGGAATTCTTACCCATACCCTCGTTTCTCAAGTCTCTGGAAATGACGCTCAAGATTCTGGAACTGGCAGCAAAAGACAGATAGAGTCATTCACGCATCCGCCGGGCTGAAACAGTGTTCGGCGGATCTGTGATACCGTGACCAGTATGCCCTTTCCAAAGTGTTCCTGCGGGGGCATGCCCGGAAACAGGTCAGGCGCGCAGCGCTTCTTCCGCATGGCGCAAAGCCGCTTCGTACTGTTGGTGCTTTCCTCCGGCAAGGGGAATTCCGTGCCCACGAAAAAGGCGTCATCTCCTTCCCCTCCCTTGAGGGTGGAACTGCTGGCGACATCGACGGAAATGAAATCGCTGCCTGTGCCGGCATCAAGAGCGCTTTTGACAAGCGTGCCGAGCTCGAAGACGTCATCGCCGCTTCCTCCGCTGGCACGTGCGTTGCGAAGCTTGACCTCCGAGATCAGAGCATCATTTCCGTCTCCTCCATCAAGAGGAACAGACTGGCCTTTTTCAAAGCCGAGCAGTCCTTGCCGCGTTCATGCCCAGCCCTTCCGAAATGTCAGCTCTGTGCAGCACGTCCCGCACTACCTTGAGCAAATCGTCCCCGTTTCCGCCAGCCAGACTGGATCCGTCGCCCATGCTGAAGACTCCGTCGTTCTGTTCCTCTCCCGACAATGTCGCCAGAGTACCTTGTGCGGTATAACTGCCCATGCGGAAGACGCCTTGTCCGTTCCCTGAACATACGGGACTGGAAAAATCAATCGGCTTTGTCCAGACCGGCGGCGGAAAAGTTTGCGTCATCGGCGTTTTCCACGGATCTCCCTGCGTTGGCGGTATCTTTCTGCCCGGAAGAAACGCCGTGTGTTTCCGTCGGAAGGCTGGAGAAGAGGCGCGCATAACGGGAGTTTTGTGAAGATATATTTCTCTGTCGTACCAAAGCCGGAAAAGATTAGTCCAAGGGCTTTCTCCCGCTTGACGATCTGCAGAGGCGGAAGTAATTTTTCTGCATTTGCCGCCCGTTTCGCATGTGCGAAGGGGCTTCATGCCCGAGGCCAGGCAGAGCCTGGCATGAAGAAGGCCCGGACGGGGTGTGCCGTCAAAACTTCCACCTGCAAGGAGCTGTTAGCATGAAACGTCTGATTTCCCCCCTGGCCGCGCTGCTGGTCGGGGCATCTCTGGCCGCGACCGCTCAGGCCGCTTCCGACACTGCGCTGGATGCCTTCAAGGGGCAGAAGGGCACTTTGGATATCGCGGGCGGAACCGCTCATATCCCGGTGATGAAAAAGGCTGCCCAGGCCATTATGGAAAGCAATCCCGGCATCCGCATCACCGTCGCGGGGGGCGGATCGGGAGTCGGCGTCCAGAAAGTGGGTGAAGGGCTCGTCCAGATCGGCAATACAGGACGTGCTCTCAAGGCGTCCGAAATCGAAAAGTACGGGCTCAGAACATTTCCCTTCGCCATTGACGGGGTGGCCGTCGTGGTCAACCCCGGCAACCCGGTTTCAGCCATGAGCAAACAGCAGCTCAAGGACGTGTTCGCGGGCAGAATCGTCAACTGGAAGGAACTGGGCGGAGAAGACGCGGCCATTTCCCTGTATGTGCGCGAAGACGGCAGCGGCACGAGAGAAACCTTTGAGGAGCGCGCCCTCGACAAGGGGACGGCCATGCAGGGGGCCAACGTGGTCAACTCCAATGGTTCCATGAAGACTACGGTCGCCGGCGACAGAAACGCCATCGGCTATGTGGGAATCGGGCATCTTGATTCCAGCATCAAGGGGATCACGCTTGACGGGATGATTCCCTCGCAGGAAAACGCTTCCGATGGTTCCTACAATGTGACGCGCCTTCTGTATATGAATACGAAGGGAGAGCCGCAGGGACTGACAAAACTGTTCATCGACTATATCTATTCCCCTGACGGCAAGAAGTTTATCGCATCCTCCGGGTATATCCCGCTGGACAAGTAGCACTACTCCATGAAACCGTCTTCTTCCGCGGTGCCTGCGGAAGAGCGCGGAGCATCTGGACGCGATCCCGCCCGAAGCGTACTGCGCTTTGCGGCGGGTATCGCTGTTCTCGGCATCCTGCTGCTCTTCCTCATGATCATTGCGTTTGCTCTTCCTGTGTTTACGGAGCAGAGCGCGGGGGGACCCTTTTCCCGGATATGGGCGCCTGGACAGGGGCAGTTCGGCATTCAGGCGATGATTGCCGGGAGCCTGGTTCTGGCGCTGTCGGCACTGTGCATCGGCTGGCCGTTTGGGCTTGTGCTATGCTGCTGGCTGTTTTGCCCCGTGAACGGGCAGTCCGGATTCGCGCGTTCGGCTCGGAGCATCGTAGGATTTCTGGTACGGATCATGACTGCCATTCCTACAGTTGTGTATGGATTTGCCGCCGTTTTCCTGCTGACTCCCCTTGTGCGCGAGACAGTCGGGGGCACAGGCTTCTGCTGGTTGAGCGCCGCTCTTATGCTGGCCGTCCTGATTCTTCCCACCATTGTGCTGCTGCTTTCGGCAGGGCTGGCTCCCCGCCTGGAGCGGCTTCTGCCCGGCGGTCTGGCACTCGGCTTCACCCGTATGGATTTGATGTGGTTTTTTGTCCTGCCGGAGGCGAAAAAGACGCTGTTCTCCTCGCTTGTGCTTGGATTTGGCCGTGCCGTGGGTGATACGCTCATCCCCCTCATGCTGGCGGGCAATGCCCCCCAAATGCCGTATGCCTGTTCCGCCGGCCTGCGTACCCTCACTGCGCATATGGCCATGGTCACCTCCAACGAAGTGGGAGGCGCCGCCTATAATTCCCTTTTCATGGCCGGAGCCTTGCTTTTGCTGATCAATGCGCTTGTCAGCCTGTGCGCTTGCCGGCTGGAATGTTCATCCCGCCAGGAGAGGAAAGGAGGGAGAAGATGAAGCGTCCATTTTCGCTGCATCTGTTTCGGCTTGCCGCCGGAACAGCTCCCGCACTGCTGCTGGTCTGCGTGGGGACGCTGATCGGGTATCTTTCCTGGCGCGGCGCCCCCACGCTGCGGCTTTCCCTGTTTTTCGGCTCTACTCCTGTATGGGACGGCCTGACGGGCGCACGCCCCGTATGGGACGGTATCTGGCCCGCTTGCGCGGGAACCCTGTGCCTGGTGGGACTGACGCTGCTTCTGGCTGTTTTTCCCGGTGTAGGCTGCGGAATATATCTTGCGGAGTATGCCTCTCCCGCATGGAAGCGCCGTATCGGCGGGGCGGTGAACATGCTGGCCGGCATGCCGTCCATCGTTATGGGGCTGTTTGGTTTTTCACTGATCCTGCTGTTGCGGCACAGCGTTGCCCCCAGGGCGAATACCGGAATGCTGCTGGCGGCTTCCTGCCTTGCGCTTCTGGTTCTGCCCGTACTCGTGGCGACAACCCGTGAAGCTCTGGAAGCCGTGCCGGACAGTCTGAGGCTGGCCGCGTCCGCTCTGGGCATGACGCCTGCCCGGCGTTTGAGCCACGTTCTTTTGCCGATCTCGGTGCGGGGAATCGGCGGCGGGGTGGTTCTGGCTCTGGGGAGGGCGGCCGAGGATACAGCCGTAATCATGTTCACCGGCGTAGTTGCCAATGCAGGGCTGCCCGCCGGGCTGACGGACAAGTTTGAGTCTCTGTCATTCAGTATTTATTACACGGCGGCGCAATATCAGGATCAGGCTGAACTTCTGCGGGGATTCGGCACCGCACTGGTGCTGCTCGGCATTTCAGTGATGCTGCTGTGCGCTGCCCGTTTTCTGGAGAATGGATACCGCCGCCGTTGGCGGGGAGGTGACGCGTGAAGGCCGCCGTAGAGATGGAAGATGTGCATGTGGCGTTCAATGGGCGCGACGTGGTGCGGGGTGTGAGCGCCAGCTTGCCTGACCGGGGGATATCCGTCATTATCGGCCGGTCAGGATGTGGCAAGACAACGCTTTTGCGGGTATTGAACCGCCTGAATGAGGAATTCCCCGGATGCCGGACTTCAGGCAGGGTGGAGCTGAATCTGGGCGCGGGACCGGAAGCCGTGTATCCCGCTCCCGGCGTAAGGCCCCGCCCCCTTCCGGAGCTGCGCCGGCTGGTGGGTATGGTCTTCCAGAGTCCCAATGTCTTTCCCGTGTCCGTGTTTCATAATATAGCCATTCCGTTGCTGACTGTGGCGGAATGCCCGAAATCCGAACTTGCCGACCGTGTGCGGAAAGCTCTTGAGGATGTCGGACTGTGGAAGGATGTGATGGAGCGGCTGCATATGCCAGCGGAACATCTTTCCGGCGGGCAGCAGCAACGGCTTTGTCTGGCCCGCGCTCTGGCTCTCGAACCTTCCATATTGCTGCTGGATGAACCGACTGCCTCGCTGGATGTCCATGCTACGGCCGAGGTAGAGGAACTGCTGCGAAACCTTGCGGAGCGTTATCCCCTGATTATGGTTTCTCACAGCCTGCGGCAGGCCCTGCAGATGGGAGACAGGCTTCTTGTGATGGAGAACGGAATGCTGACGCACAGGCTGGAGGGTCGCGCAAGTACGACCGAAAGAGAATTGAGCGGACTGCTGGGGGTTGCGCCGGAAAGACTGCTGTGAGGAGAAAGGGAATCATGCATGGAATAACGCTCTGTATTCCCGGAGGGGATGTGATATCCCTGCGTCACCTGGTGCTGGACTACAACGGCACACTTGCGGCCGGGGGAAAATTGCTGCCCGGTGTCGCTGAGCGTCTGCGCACATTGACGAAATCGCTTCAGATTCATGTGCTGACGGCGGATACTTATGGTGGGGCGAAAGGGAACCTGAAGTCGGAGCTTGAACAGGAACTGGATTCCGGCCGTATAGCTGTCGCTGTTCTGACTGGAAACCCTTCTGTGAGCGGTGCTCGGGAAAAACTGACATTTATCCAGAAGCTCGGTGAAAAAAGTTGCTGTGCCGTGGGAAACGGAGTCATAGACAAGCTCATGCTGGAGGCGGCAGGGCTTTCCATTTGTGTCATGGGGCCGGAAGGCTGTTCGCCGGGGGCATTTTCTGTTTCCGACATCTGCGTTTCCGATATCTGTGATGCTCTTGATTTGCTTATAAATCCACATGGTTGTGTGGCGACGCTGCGCGAATGAAAATTTTTAAAAAAAATGCTTGCCAAGCGAGAACTTTTTCTATAAATATCCTCTTCGTGCCCAGGTGGTGGAACTGGTAGACACGCTATCTTGAGGTGGTAGTGACGAATGTCGTGGGAGTTCGAGTCTCCCCCTGGGCACCATAAATATTTTCGTTGAAGTTCGTATAAGTCCGTAGCTGGTTAAAGGCTGCGGACTTTTTGTCTGTCGGGCTGTTTTCCACCTGTTGCTTCCAATGCTTTCATCAAAAATTCCTTTGTGGTTTGAGACCTCCCCCCCTTCAGGGGGAAAAGAGGAGTTGGCACGACGGCGAAGCCGCTGAAATTCTTTTCCGTACCCCCTCCCTTCAGGGAGGGGCAATCCGCGCGATCCCCATCCGTCGGCTGCTTCAGTCAGTCGGCGGATGGGGATCGCGCGGATTGAAACATTTATCAAGGCTGTGTTTGGAATCGTCTGGGGACAAGATGCTTTGGCATCATGATGGGGCAGGGTTTTACAGGGCGGCTCTGAGGAGTGTTGCTGTGTCTTAAAAAGATAAGAGGCTCAAGGATAACAATAAATCCTTGAGCCTCTTTTTCTCTTGATGGTAGCAAGGGGGAGATTTGAACTCTCGACACTACGGGTATGAACCGTATGCTCTAACCAACTGAGCTACCTTGCCACGGACGCGACAACTTGTCGCGAGAAAGCCTTATAGCTGAAAGTGATCCATATGGCAAGCATTTTTTTGAGAAATTAATGAAGCATAAACCAATATACCGGAATTACAAGAAAAATACGATAAATGGCAAAGGGGCGGAGGGTAATTTTTCCGAGCAGAGTGATAAATGCCTTTATGGCAATCATGGCGGAAAGAAAGGCGAAAAGAGAACCGACGGCGAAAAAGGGTAAATCAGCCGGATTGAAGAGAGACAGGGACTTCAGCAGATCGTATCCGACCGCACCGGTGATGAGGGGAACTGCGGCGAGGAAAGAGTACTCGGCCGCTGTTTCCCGGCGCATGCCAAGGAGCATTCCTCCCATGATGGTGGATGCCGAACGGGAGAAACCGGGCCATAGCGCCATGCACTGGCAACATCCGATGCCGAGCGCCAGTACCGGTGTCAGTTCATCGAGCGAATTGCAGCGGCTTGTTCTGAGGGAACAGGCGTTGCGCCATTCCACCAGCAGCATGAGCAGTGCCCCGGCAAGGAGAGCCGAGGCAACGGAAGCCGGTGTAAACAGGTGGTTCTTGATGAAATCTCCTGCCAGCAGCCCCATGACGGCACCGGGCAATGTTGTCAGAAGCAGCAGCCCTATCCCGCGCAGACCTGCGAAGGCCCGCGGATTTTTTTCCGGGGCGGGCCTGAGCAGTCCGAGAAAACGCTCGCGATACAGGCAGAGCACGGCCAGAATCGCGCCAAACTGTATGGCTATTTCAAACGTGGCGGCCTTGGGTCCGGAAAAACCGAGAGCCTCTCCCGCCAGAATGAGATGTCCTGTGGAAGAAACCGGCAGAAATTCGGTCAGGCCTTCCACCAGACCGAGCAAAACGGCAGTTGACAGAGCTTCCATCAGCGTTCGCTCGCCGGAGAGATCATATCTGACGTGTTGGGAAGGCTGACGGCACGCTCCACAAAGCGCAGCGTTTCTTCGTAGAGATGCGGGACGGTGTAGGAATAGGGGGTCAGTACCCTGGTTCGGTTTGCCCCCACCATGAGCGCGACGATGACTTGGGCTGTCGCTGCTGCGGGCAGGGTAGGCAGCGTACCGTCTTCCATACCCCGGCGAATTTGCTCTTCAAGCAGAAGATGCACTTCCGCGAACTTGCGGAACATGATGTCGCAGTCTTCGCTTACTTTCATGTCACTGTAGGGGGAACAGCGCACAAGTACGAGCCAGTAGGAGGAAGGATCGAGGGAAAATTCCAGGTAGGCGCGGCAGAAGGCAAGAACTCCTTCACGTCCGGTTGTGCAGCGCGAAGTCGCTCTGGTCAGTACTCGCAGAAAGTTGTTGAGTACATCCATGCCTGCTGCCAGAAAGAGCTTTTCCTTGTTGCCGTAATGATGTGTAAGCAGACCAAGCGCCACGCCAGCGCGCTCGGAAATTTTTTTGAATGTCGTTTCGGCAAAGCCATATTCGCCAAACAGTTCTTTTGCCGCTTTGAGCAGCGCTTCCTTTTTTGTCATACCGACCGCCGAATGACTGAAATGTTGATTGTGCACGCAACCTTTTTTGCCCCAGAGACAGAAAAAAAACAAGTCTTGCAACTTGCCGCCCATGGGAAAATGCCGGAACTGCCGATAAGAGTTCTTTGACGAAGAAAGGCGCTTCGCGTAAGGAAAAAGGAAGCCTTCGTGTGTTCAGGTGACAGGGTATTAATTTTAAAAGCGGATCATCTGTATGTTTCTGATCATAGGCTATGTCATTGTCATAGGTTCAGTCCTCGGCGGTTTCATGCTGGAGAACGGCAACCCGCTTATGCTTTGGCAGCCCGCCGAGCTGCTGATCATCGTCGGAGCGGGATTGGGAGCCTTTCTCGGTGCGCAGACCAGATACTCCGGGCGGCTGCTGCTGCAAAGTCTGAAACGTCTCTTCAGAGATCCCGGCATAGGCAGGGAGCAGTATCTGGAAATGCTGGCACTGCTCTTTTTCATTTTTAACAAGATGAACCGGGATGGTCCCCTCAGTCTGGAACAGGATATTGAAAAACCGGAAAACAGCGCGATCTTCGGCAAATATCCGTCCATAGCCGCAAAGCCCGGAGCTGTGAACTTTATCGCGGATACGCTGCGGGTTTATGTCACTACAGGCGATCAGGGTGAAATCGAAAACCTGATGAAGCTGGATATGCGGGTTTCTCTGGAGGAAGACCTTACTCCGGCCCATGGAATCACGCACATGGCGGAGTCCCTGCCCGGCATGGGAATTGTGGCGGCCGTCATGGGGGTGGTGCTCACCATGTCCATGATCAATGAACCTCCTGAGGTTCTGGGCCACCATATCGGGGCCGCTCTGGTGGGGACGTTCACCGGTATTCTTTTCTGTTACGGCATATTCGGTCCCATGGGGGAAAAGCTGGAACACTTCGCTAACGAAGAGCATTTCTATTACAACGCCATCAAGGAGGCCATAGCGGCTTCCCTGCGCGGGGCATCTCCGCTGATTGCCGTGGAATACGGGCGGCGCTCCATTCCTCAGGGCCATCGTCCCACATTCAGCGAGATGGAAGAATATGTGAGGAAGGGCTGATGAGCAGTGCATGGAAAGTGGCTTATGCCGACTTTGTGACGGCTCTTATGGCGTTCTTTCTGCTGATGTGGATTCTCAACATGACTCCGCCGGAAACAAAGGAAGGGCTGGCTTCCTATTTCGCGCAGGAGGCGTTGCTCGACGCTTCCAATGTTTCCGCCATTTCCAATAATGCCCTGATCAACCGTACGGACAAGCTTGACCTCAGCGAGTCCAAGATGTCCGAACTGGAGCGCTCCCACTATCTGATCGCCCGGAAACTCCAGACCATGCTGATGCAGGACGGCATTCCCCAAAGTGCTTCCGGACTGAGCGCGGACGATGTGGGGGTTCAACTGCGCATTTCCAATGACGCCCTGTTCAAACCCGGCAGCGCGGACTTTTCTCCCGTGGCGCTCAAGGTGCTCGACGGAGTTCTGGGTATCCTGCGGGAATACAATCTGTATCTTGTTATCCGGGGCCATGCTGACAGCGAAGAGGCGGTCGGCTCTCCCTATCCGTCAGGCTGGGAGCTTTCCGCCGCCCGGGCAGCCGCCGCGGCGCGTTATCTTGCAGAGCGCGGCGTGGCGCCCACGCGCATACGGGCAGTGGGGTATGGCGATACCAGACCACTGGAGCCCGGCAATTCGGAAGAAAGCCGGAAACGGAACCGACGGCTGGAGTTTCATTTCCACCGTCCCGACGCCATGGCCTATTCGATAGTTTATTGACATCTGGCGCAAGAGGGCATGGTTCAGCCGCCGTCAGCGGGAAGGGGACGAGTTTTCGTTCCCTTTTCTTCCTTTAAGAACAGTCTTTCTTCAGCAAGTGAAAATGGGACAGCGCGCCCTGCAGGCAGGCCTGAAACAGGGGCATCGGCTGAATTTCGCCGTCATCCCGAGGCTTGTCCGTATCATCGTCCTGAAGCGCCTTGCGGAGCAATTTATCGGCCAGGCGAAGTTCTGCCATGCCCTTTTCTGCCAGAGCCAGGGCTGCCATGGTACGGATATTCCCGGTGATTTCCGGATGAACACGGAGCAGGGCACGAAGGGCTTCACGCCGGGGATGTTCCCCCGCATCCAGCCGGCCTTCTCTATCCAGCGTGAAGACGAGCCTTCTGGCGGATGATATTTCAAGGCTTTCCATAAGCGCATGGATATCCGCAAGAGTGTGCTCCTGCAATGTATCCAAGGCATCGTCAAGTTTGTCCGACAGAAAGGGACTTCCTTCCCGAAGGATATGCTCGATTCTTTCCTGCCATTCGGCCCGGTCTGCGCCGCATTCTCCTCGTTCGGGCGGAGGCGTGCCAGCGGGACGAATGGACAGCATGACGGAGCGAGATATATTGTCGCTTGTCACCGCGCTCCTCCCCCAGGGCAAATTTTTCCCTTTTTTGAAACAGACTTCATGGTTCGCGCAAACGAACATCTGTACACCGTTTTGCGGCATTACACTGTCGGACATGCCTGACATGGCATCTGTCGTGTCGAATGAACACGTCCGTATTCAGACAACAGGCTGATACGCAATCGTTTCCCTATGCTGGGTTTATGCAAGAAGCATACCAGGTAAAATTTTCCAGGAAAGCATGTTTTTGAATCCGGCCAGGGAATCATTCTCGACAAGAGAAGGACAAGCCCGTACATTGAAGACATGAAAGACGTAAGTATGGCGCGTGTGCTTGCCGTGCTGGCCCTTGGGGCCTGGTGCTGCATATTCTGGTCCTATCCGGTCACGGTTTTTCTGGCCGGTTCCATTTCCTGCCTGACGCTGCCCCTGTACCGCTGGCTACGCGCACGAATGAGCAGGTTCAAGAGTACTGCAATTTATGCGGCAGGACTGAGTCTCTGCCTGATACTTCCCTTTACCATCGTAACGGTGTTGATTACGCCGCAGGCAGTAAGCGGTATCCGCAGGCTGAATGCATGGAGGGCCTCCGGGTGGGCGATTTCACCGGAGCTGACGGAGTATCTTGATGAAGTGAGGCTCTGGCTTTCAAAGGTTCCGGGGTTGAGTGAATGGATTGATCAGATAGGTGAAAATTTCGACGCCTACGTCAACAGCGGTTTGAAAACGTTGGTTTCCGGCGGCATAGGACTCGCCGGCGGCACTATGACAGCGATCTGGCTTATGTGTCTGTTCATTGTACTTGCCACGCTCGGCGTGATCTACGCGCCAGCCATCCGGCGCATGAGCCTGCGGGTCACACGCCTGCCGGAAGATTCCTTCAACCGTATCCTTCTGGCCCTGCGCCATGCGTTTCGTTCAGTATTTATCGGAATTCTGTTCGTTGCCGTCATGCAGGGCACTCTGACCGGGATAGGCCTGCGCATAGTGGGGGTATCTGATCCCGCTTTCTGGGGACTGCTTGCGACGTTCGCGGCGGTGATTCCCGTTGTGGGTACGGCCCTTGTCTGGGGGCCGCTTTCCGTCGTGCTGTGGTTCACGGTTTCGCCCGGCGCAGCCGTCGGTCTCGCAGCATGGGGGACGGTGGTCGTGGCAGGTTCGGACAATCTTGTCCGCCCCTATCTGCTGAAGACTGGCATTGAAGCGCCCATGTTCGTGCTGCTCTTTTCCATCTTGTGCAGCATGGCCCTTCTGGGGCCGGTGGGTCTGGTGGCCGGGCCGGTGCTGGTAGCCTTCGCGGTGCAGGCCTTCAAGGAAAGCGACCGCCTGCAGATGCGGCGGCAGGCAGGAAATATTTAATTGCCGAAGCGCGTTCCGCGTCAGTTTCCCCGTTCCTTCCAGTTCCACCATTTCATCTGTTCGGGGGGCATATCCTGTCCCCCGTTTTCCGCGAATCGGACAGCGAGCCTGTAAACATACAGTACGCAGCGATCAAGGGTTCCGCCATGCAGAAGACGATCCCGCTCATACATGCGTTCCGGGCTTTCTCCTTTCAGATCTCCGATATCGGCGTAGCCCAGTTGCTCAAGATGGCGCGCCATGTTCGGCCCCACGCCGGGAATACGTTGAAAGGCACTCTTTCTTTTGCCTGCTGTTTCGGTCTTCAGTGACATGGTCTTCCCTCTCACGCGCGCCGGGCGGATTCCGTTTCAGGTCAGAAGAAACAGCCCGGCCAGGCTGAGAAAGATGAAAAAGCCCGCGCCGTCAGTCAGGGCGGTGAGAAAAATGCTGGACGCCTGGGCCGGATCGCGGCCCAGAGCTCGCAGAATCAGAGGAATGGAACCTCCGGCCACAGCTCCCAGGATCATGTCGAGCAGCAGCGCGCTTCCCATGACGGCACCGAGCAGCAGGTTGTCCGTCAGCAGCATGATGCTGAAGCAGGCCAGCATCCCCATGATCATCCCGGTCAGGATGCCGATTTTCGCTTCGCGCAGCACAGCGAACCAGGCCTTGCGCTTGTCGAACTTTTCTGTGGCTAACTGACGGATCATGACGGCCAGCGCCTGCTGTCCGGTGTTGCCGGCCTGGTTGGCAACCATGGGCATGAGAACGGCAAGCAGGGCCATCTGCGCGATATTGCCCTCGAACATGTAGACGATAAAGGCCGACATGGCGGAATTGAGCATGTTGATGACAAGCCAGGGCAGGCGCATCCGTACGGAGGTCAGCCACGGGGTGTCCACATCTTCCGTCTGGCCGGCGCCCACCATGCCCAGCATGTCGGCGCTGGCTTCGTCCTGCAGGATATCGATGACGTCGTCGTGAGTGACCACGCCCATGAGATGGCCCTCACGATCTACGACGGGAAGGCAGAGAAAGTTGTAATGGCCGAGGATGCGCGCCACTTCCGACTTGTCCGCATCAAAGGAGACGGTGATCAGATCCTGCTTGCCCACGGCATCGCGTACCTGCGTGCCCGGCTTGGAAAGCATGAGATCACGCAGGGAAAGTACCCCCACCAGTTTGTCCATGCTGTCCACCACATAGACATAGTAGGGCATTTCCTTGTCTTCAAGTTCGGAGCGAATCTGGAGAATGGCGTCATCCACCGAGGCGTCGGAATTGACCAGAATGATTTCCGTATTCATGACTCCGGCGGCAGTGTCCGGGTCAAAGGTCAGCAGGGCGCGCAGCTCAAGGGCATCTTCCGGCGTCATGCTGTTAAGCAGCACGTCGCGGTGGCCCTCATCCACCTCGTCCAGCACGTCTACCGCGTCATCGGGCCACATTTCCGAAAGAATACGGGCTGCGTCGTCGGCGTCCATATTTTCCAGCACGTCACGGGCAACCTGTCCGTCCAGCTCCGCCAGGGCCTCGGCGGCCTCGTCGGCAGGCAGATGACGCAGCACACACATCTGTTCGGCAAGGCTGAGCTGTTCAAGCTGTTCCGCTCGATCGGCGGGATGCGCAGCGTCCGCATTCAGTTCGTTGCCGCAGGGAGGAGGCGTTTCTTTTTCCGGGGGCTGTTGGGCCATGTTTCCGCCTCTGTGTATGGACGCGGCGAAAGCGTCGGCGGATGAAGAGACTTCGGGACGTTCAGAGGAGGAAGCGGGGCGGGTGGACATGAGAATCTCCGAAGTCGCGACTTGACGAAGGAACAAGGTAAACCTAACGTGCATGACATGACGACCATGGCCGTCAGTTAAACTAGCATTCTCCTCAGCATGGGGCAAGCATGAAAGATATCTCTTGCATTTCCTGCGGCGGCGCAGGGGGGCCGGCAACAAGTGATGAGCATTCCTGTTCGCGTAGTGAACGGGAAAGGCTGTTCGGTTTTGTGCCCGAAGACGTAGCGGCCATCCTTCCCGGAGAAGCGGGAGAGTTTGCGCGGCAGCTGGTGCGCCTCGCTCTGGACGAGGACGGGCCGGATCTGACGTCCCTCGGCATCTTCCCGCCGGAAGAGGAATCTCGTGCGTTCATTGTGGCAAAACAGGATTCCCTGGTGGCCGGACTGCCCCTGATCAGTCTGGTGCTGGCGGAAATGGGGCTGGAGCATCCCTCTTCCCACTGGGAGATTCTGAAGCCGGAGGCATCCCGCGTTACAGCGGGAACGGCCGTCGCCCGAATATGGGGGCCGACCAGCGTTCTGCTGAAGG
Organism: Candidatus Mailhella excrementigallinarum; assembly: GCA_944324075.1. Classification (GTDB taxonomy): domain Bacteria; phylum Desulfobacterota; class Desulfovibrionia; order Desulfovibrionales; family Desulfovibrionaceae; genus Mailhella; species Mailhella excrementigallinarum. The sequence continues at coordinate 33,780 of CALUUZ010000010.1, read as the reverse complement.
CTGAGCGCGTGATTCTGAATCTGATTACCCATCTCAGCGGCGTCGCGAACCTGACCCGCCGTTATGTGGACGAGCTGGAGGGCACGGGCGTCCGGCTGCTGGATACCCGCAAGACACTTCCTGGGCAGCGCCATCTGGAAAAGTATGCCGTGAGAGTCGGCGGTGGAAGCAATCACCGCATGAATCTGGCTGAAATGCTGATGCTCAAGGACAACCACATCGACGCAGCAGGCTCCATCGCCGCGGCGGTGTCCGCGCTGCGCGCCTGTTACGCTCCCTGTCCGCCCATTGAGGTGGAATGCCGGACGGCACGGGAGGTTGGGGAGGCTGTCGCCGCCAGGCCGGAACGCATCCTTCTTGACAATATGGATGCCGGACGGCTTTCCGAAGTATTGCCGCTCATCCCCCGTTCCATAGAGGCGGAAATCAGCGGAGGCGTCAGCCTTGCCAATATCCGCGAGCTTGCTCTGGCATGTCCCGTGCGTCCCGCGGATTTCATTTCCGTCGGCCGGATTACGCATTCCGCTCCTGTGGCCGATTTCAGCATGAAAATGGAGCGCCGCGCTGGCTGAGTGCCCCGTTTTTCACCTTTCTCCAAGGACTACAGCATGAAAGGGTTTCCGATCAGGCGGGCTTCGGATGAAGTCCATGAGCGTATTGACGCGCTGCGCGAATATTTTGGACGGGATCTTGTCATCGTTGGGCATCATTACCAGTGCGATGATGTTGTCGCCCATGTGGACAGGGTGGGGGATTCCCTTGAACTTGCCCGTATGATGGACAGCATCGAGGCAAGGCATGTCATATTCTGCGGCGTGCATTTCATGGCGGAATCCGCCGCACTGCTGGCTCGTCCGGGTCAGCGGGTGTATTTGCCCGCGCCCGACGCTTCCTGCGTCATGTCTGAAATGACGCCAGCGGCCCTGCTGGAAAAGGTGTTTGACCGGGTGAGTGCGGAAGGGCGCAGGGTGCTTCCCCTCGCCTACGTCAATACGTCCCTGGCCGTGAAGGCCGTGGTGGGGCGGCACGGGGGGGCGGTCTGCACATCAGCCAATGCCGACAGAATCATGCGCTGGGCGCTGGAAAACGGCGACGCGGTGTTTTTTCTGCCGGACAGAAATCTGGGTATCAATACGGCTGAGCGTCTCGGACTTTCCGAGTCTGCACGCGCTCTGGTGAATATCCGCCGAGACGGCGAACAGGCGTTTCTTCCCGACGGCGTGCGTCTGCTGCTGTGGCCGGGCTGTTGTGCCGTACACGCCTGTTTCCGCCCCGAACTGGCCGAGGCCGCCAGACGGAAAGATCCCGGAGCCCGGATTCTCGTGCATCCGGAATGTTCTCCAGCCATGGTGCGCACTTCGGACGGTGCGGGGTCAACTTCGTATCTTATCCGGGAGGCGGAATCCGCCCGACCCGGTTCCGTGCTGTACATCGGTACGGAAAGCAACCTCGTGCACCGGCTTATGGTGCGCCATGCGGGAAGGGTGCGTATAGAACCCCTGACGGAAAGCACCTGTTCCAACATGCTGAAGGTAGACGCTGAAAGTCTACTCCGCACGCTGGAGGGCATACGCCGGGGTGATGCCGCGGATGTCCGCGTGGACGGAGCCATGACTGCCCCGGCCAGGGCTTCGCTCCAGCGGATGCTGGATTATTGCGCGCGCTGATGCATGGCGGGCGCGTTCCCGCTGTATTTCCCGATCTTTCCGGCCCCGGCGGCCTCAAGGAAGCCATATGGAATCTCCCCGTTACTATTCCCATGTTCTGATCATCGGTTCCGGCCTGGCCGGGTGCTCTGCTGCGCTTACCCTGGCGGATCAGGGCTGTGAAGTCAGTCTGCTGACCCCACTGGAGTCGCTTGACGGCGGCAATTCGGAACGGGCGCAGGGCGGCATTGTCTTTTCCACCGGCCGGGAGGATCAGCGCGCTCTGGAAAAGGACATGTATATTGCGGGACACCGCTATAATTTCGGCAAGGCCGTACGCTACCTTGCCACGCAGGGCGGGGAGGCCGTTCAGAGCATGCTTGTGGATCGCCTTCATGTGCCGTTCGACCGGGATCCGGAGCACCCCGACCGCTGGGACTTCACTCTGGAAGGCGGGCATTCCGCGCCGCGCATCGTGCATTGCGCCGACTATACCGGCAAGGCAATCATGGATGCCCTGCACGACGCTGTTCTGCGTCATCCCAGAGTACGCGTGCAGACCCAGCGTTCCGCCGTGGATCTCATCACCACGGAACACCACGCAACCACCGCCTCTTACCGCTACCATCTGCGCAACCAGTGCGTGGGCGCATATGTACTCAACAACAGGACGCTTCAGGTGGAGCCCCATCTCGCGGATTTGACAGTGCTGGCCACGGGCGGGGTGGGGCAGGTATACCTGCATTCCACCAACTGCCCCTGGGCGATAGGCACGGGGATTTCCATGGCCCAGCGGGCGGGGGTACGGATCACCAACATGGAGTTCGTGCAGTTTCATCCTACCGCTCTGTATCATCGGGATCAGCCCCGCTCTCTCATCACCGAGGCCATGCGGGGAGAGGGCGCGCATCTCGTCAATATGCGGGGCGAAGCGTTTATGCCCCGCTACGACGGACGCGGCGACCTCGCGCCACGTGATATCGTGGCGCAGTCCATTGTGAGCGAGATGCTCTCTACCGGGGACGACCATGTGTTTCTGGATGCGACCAGGATGCGCTGCGACGTGCGGGAGCGATTTCCCACCGTGTATGAAAGCTGCATGAAGATCGGCATTGACATCCGCACCCGGCCCATCCCCGTGGTGCCTGCCGCGCACTATTTCTGCGGCGGCATCCTGGTGGATCAGCGCGGCCGGACAACGCTGGACAGGCTGTATGCCGTGGGCGAGTGCAGTTGTACGGGAATCCACGGCGCCAACCGGCTGGCCAGCACATCCCTGCTGGAAGCATTGCTCTGGGGGGTCTCCGCAGGGAACGACATCGCCGGCGTTCTGGCAGGCAGGGACAATGTCAGCCCCCGTATACTCGAGTCCATTCCGGACTGGGAAAGCACAGGCAACGAACATAATGACGATCCCGCGCTTGTGGCGCAGGACTGGGTGAGTATCCGTCATATCATGTGGAACTACGTGGGTATCATGCGCACGGAGGCCCGCCTGCGCCGGGCTTTCGCCGACCTGCGCGATCTGTCCGAACATCTGCATGATTTCTACCGCCATACGCCGCTTTCCCAGCAGCTTGTGCGGCTGTTTCACGGATGTCAGACCGCGTATCTCATTACCCAGGCGGCCCTGCGCAACAAGCGGAGTCTCGGCTGTCACCACCGGGACGAATAGGCGTCAGAGCGGCAGGGCGGCAAGCTCCATGCCGCCCCATATGCCGATGCGTCCCGCGCACTGTACGAATACGCCCTTGATGCCCCTGTCCTGATCCTGCTCCGCCCGGTGCAGAACAAGGGGAACGGAATCCCCGGACTTCAGCATGTTTCCGTAGGCGGTGGCCGCAGCGTCGGCAAGAGCTGCATTTTGAGCGCATACCGTGGCCAGATCCCCCTGTCCGAAGCTGAGAGAATGGCCGATACGTCCGGAAGATGAACAGAGCGCCAGAGGCATGTCGGAGGCCGCGAGGCGCAGCCCCACCAGAGAGCGGTTTTCCGGATCCGGCAGCAGCGCGGCCACGCGTTCCGTTTCGGAAATCAGAAACACGTCGCCGCCGTTTTCCACAATGACGTCGCCGGGCATGCCGTTTTTCAGCAACAGCGCGTGCGCGTATTCGGCCATGTCCTGTGCAATGGCCCCGGCCACGGCGGCAAATGGCCCGACATTCATGCGCGTTCCGGCCTCAAGCATGGCGCGGACCAGAGGGGGAGCCTCGTCCGGGATGGGCAGGGGAAGCAGGCTGTGGCGGAACTCGGGATGAAGCGTCATCCACAGCGTGAGTTCTCCGCGCAACAGACCCGCGCGCGTCATGAGCCGGTCGCGCATCGCCGCCCTGTCCGCCCGCGCGGAGAAAGTAATACGCAGATCGGTTTCTTCCCGCACAATCTGCAGGATCTGCTCGTTTTCGCGCGGCGCTTTTTCCCGCCGGTAGGTTCGCAGCGGACTGGAATAGGGGTGGGAGGAGAACATCGGGATGTCCTTGGGGTGTGGTTGACTTCCGGCGCCGGTGCCGGGGCAGACGTGCCTTTACAAAGACTGGCATTCCTTTTAAAAGCCTGCTGTGGCCGAGGAGTATTCTGATATGGGCGGACATTTTTTGCAATTACGGGATCAGGGATGCCGGGGCGCGTGGGAGATATTTTTCCGTGCCCGCGAGCTGCGCGCTTGTGCAGAACCGCCTTGCCCCGGCGGAACAAAGACTGCGGTTGCCTTTGTCTGTGCGCCGGAGTTCCTGGCTGAGGCGGAAAACTGGCGGGAAAGCGCCGCGCTGGCGGGCTGCGAGATAACGGATGAAGTTTCCCGCGCGGATATCGTCGTAGGAGAAGGTCTCTCCGGAGAAGAACTGCTGGCGCTTGCCGACAGGGAACAGACTCCTTCCGTCATCAATGGCGGGAACGAAAACGCGTCTCCCTGCCGGGTTCTGGGCGATCTGCTTGCTCTGGTGAGACATTTCGGGCATGACGCGGATAAACTTGATGGAATGCGGCTGAGCTGGATCGGCAATGCTTCGGGCAGATTTGCCGGGCTGGCCGGTTCGTGGCTGGATTCCTGCCTCTGTTTCCGGCATGAGCTGTTTCTGAGTTTTCCACCCGGCGGGGAACCCGGAGCCGAAGCTCTGGACTTTGCCATGAACGCGGGGGGAAAGATCTTTCTTTCCCACGATCCCGCACTGGTGGTCGAAGGGGCGCACGGACTCATCGCCGTACCCTGGCATACTGGCCGGGCATCTCCGAGCCCCCGGCATCCCCTGCTGACGATGGGGCTGCGGGAGGCAGCCCGCAGCGTATTTGGCGAAGCGCTTCTTTTTTCCTTCCTGCCCGATACCGCTCCCTCCGCCTGGGAGGAAGAGCGCCGGGCCTGTCTCATTGCCTGTCAGGCGGCGGTTCTGGAACATATGGCCGCTCTGCGCAAACATAACGCGGTCTGAAACCGCAGCGAGGAACATCATGGCGAAAATCAAAAAGGTAGTGCTGGCCTATTCCGGCGGTCTGGATACGTCGGTCATTCTCAAGTGGCTCATGGTCGAGCACGGGTATGAAGTCATTACCGTGACTGCCGACCTGGGGCAGGAAGACGACCTGGACGGTGTTGAACCCAAGGCCCGGAAGACCGGAGCTTCCAAAGTCTATATCGAAGATCTGCGTGCGGAGTTCGCCCGGGACTATATCTACCCCATGATGCGCGCCGGAGCGATTTACGAGGGGCGCTATCTGATGGGCACTTCCATTGCCCGCCCGCTCATCGCCAAACGTCTTGTTGAAATTGCCAGGGCTGAAGGGGCTCAGGCCATCGCGCACGGCGCGACCGGCAAGGGTAATGACCAGGTGCGTTTTGAACTGGCCATCAACGCTCTGGCCCCAGATCTCACGGTGATCGCCCCGTGGAGAGAGTGGGATCTCATGTCCCGTACCGCGCTGACGGAATTTGCGGAAAGGCACGGCATTGAGGTGAACGCTTCCAACAAGCACTACAGCATGGATCGCAACATGCTGCACTGCAGTTTTGAAGGCGGGGAACTGGAAGATCCGTGGGAAGAGCCGGGGCCGGAAAGCTACATCATGGCTGTCCCGGTGGAAAAAGCCCCCGATGAACCGGAATATATCACCATTGACTTTGAGAAGGGCGACGCGGTTGCGTTGAACGACAGGCGACTCAGTCCCATGGAAATGGTGATGGAACTCAACCGGATTGCGGGCAAGCACGGGATCGGGCGTCTGGATATGGTGGAAAACCGTTTTGTGGGCATGAAATCACGCGGCGTGTATGAAACTCCCGGCGGTACCGTGCTGCATGTGGCGCATCAGGATCTTGAGGGAATCTGTCTTGATCGCGAGGCACTCGCTGTGCGTGATACGATCATGCCCCGCTACGCCGCCGCCGTATACAACGGTTTCTGGTTTTCTCCCGAACGTGAAGCCATGCAGGCGCTCATCGACAAGTCGCAGGAGGGCGTCACAGGCAGTGTGCGGCTGAAGCTGTACAAGGGAACGGCATGGCCCGTGGGCCGTTATTCTCCCCACAGCCTCTACTGTCATGATCTGGCGACCTTTGAGGAGTGCGCCACCTATGATCACAAGGACGCAGCGGGTTTCATCCGTCTGCAGGGCTTGCGCATCCGGGGGTATGCCGATCGCGTAAAGCGTTTTCATGGCTAGCGCTCCGCAACATGAAATGTTTCGGAGTGCCAGCCGTCAGGCGCGGACCTGGCCCGGCGGTGTAGCTTCCGGGCGTTCCGTCATTCGGAAATACCTGTACAGCCCGGGATATTGCGGAGGAGGGACCTGCCTCCTCCGCACCTGTCATTTTCCCTTCAGTCCGGCGGAGCAGTGCTCCGCATGAGGAACAGCACATGTCCGATAAACCTTGGGGCGGCCGGTTCAAGGAGCGCACCAGCGGTGCGGTGGAAAACTATACCGAGTCCATTTCTTTCGACGCTGAGCTTTACGCTCAGGATATCGCCGGTTCCAAAGCCCACGCAGCCATGCTCGGCAGGCAGGGGGTAATTTCGTCCGCCGAGGCAGAGCAGCTTCTTTCAGGCCTGGATCAGGTACGTGCTGAAATTGAGGCGGGGACTTTTCCCTGGCGGCAGGAGCTGGAAGATGTGCATATGAACATCGAAACCCGCCTGACGGAAATTGTGGGTGAAGTAGGGAAAAAACTCCACACCGGCCGCAGCCGTAACGATCAGGTCTGTCTGGACTTCCGGCTTTTCGTTTCTGACAGTCTGCGCCGCTGGATGCTCCTCGCGCGCAGGCTGTGCGGCGTTTACCTCAAACAGGCTCGTGCCAATGCCGATGTGCTGCTGCCGGGCTGTACGCACATGCAGCCCGCCCAGCCCGTCAGCCTGGCGCATCATCTGCTGGCCTACGCCTGGATGTTCAGACGGGATGTCGAGCGAATGGCCGACTGTGAAAAGCGCACGCGGATCAGTCCGCTGGGCGCGGCGGCTCTCGCGGGAACCACCTATCCGCTGGATCCTTCCTTTGTGGCGGAGCAGTTGGGCATGTACGGCATATTTTCCAACAGCATGGACGCTGTGGCTGACAGGGATTTCGCTCTTGAGGCCCTGTTTTGCGGCAGCGTGACCATGGCTCACCTTTCCCGGTTCTGTGAGGAACTCATCTGGTGGGCGAATCCTCAGTTCGGCTTTGTCACTCTTTCCGATGCCCACTCCACCGGCTCCTCAATCATGCCGCAGAAAAAGAATCCCGATGTGGCGGAGATCATGCGGGGCAAGACGGGGAGGGCTTATGGCAACCTCATCAATCTTCTGACCACGCTCAAGGGCATCCCGCTGACCTATAATCGGGATCTGCAGGAAGACAAGATACCTTTCCTCGATACGGACAGGACGGTGCGGGACTCCCTTGCACTCATGGCGGACATGCTTCAGGCCACTGCCTTCAACCCCGCGCGGATGCGTCGTGCGCTTGGCGCAGGCTTTTTGAACGCGACGGAACTGGCCGATTATCTTGCCACCCGGGGTATGCCCTTCCGTGAGGCCCATCACGTCACGGGCCGGGCTGTGGCCCTGGCCGAGGAGAAGGGGACAGGGCTGGAGGCGCTTTCTCTGGATGAACTGCGCTCGCTCTCGCCTCTGATTGAAGAGGATGTATATGCCGTACTGGATTATGATACCGCCGTGCGGCGGCGCAATACGCCCGGAGGCACCGGGCCTGAACCCGTAAGCCTCCAGATGGAGGCTCTGGATGCATGGCTTTCCACGCCGCTGGCGTGGGAGGAACATGGAAACCGATGTTAATCGTTCCAGAAAGAAGCGCTCATGCGTGCAATACGTCTCTATATTGCCAGTTCCTTCAGAAATCTGCATGCTGTCCGCCTGTTCGGCAGGGCGCTGTGCGGTCCGGATTTTGAAATTCTGGACTGGACAGCCAGGGCAAGGCCCCCTGAGGGCCTTGCTCCGGCGGAGCGAAGGGTATGGATGGATACTGATCACGGCGGTGAAGTGTTCACGTTTTGCGAACAGGCATGTCGTGACGCGGATATCGTTGTCTATCTTGGTGCTTCAGGGCAGGATGCCGGGGTGGAGGTAGGGATTGCCTGGGGCTGCGGTGTGCCGGTGCTGGGTGTCCGTGGCCCGCTGGAAGCTCCGGGGCTCATGCTGTACGGTGCGGGCCGGGTATGGGTGGAGCAGATTGAAGAGGCCCTGGCGCTGCTCCGAAACGCTGCAGGCGAACGGGGGAAGATGCCGGACGGGACAGGCCGGCCGGAGGATGTCCTGCTGGCCCTGTACCGTGAACGTCTGTCCGCCGGAAGGGAGCAGGCGTCATCGTCATGAAAATTTTCAGAGGAATATATGCCCACAGGAAAAAAAACGGTTCCGGCCACATTTGAAGAAACACGGGAATGGCTGTCCAGGCGGGTGGCAAGCTCTCCCCGCCCCCTGCCTGCCGGGCGTTTTCCTCATATCCTTGAAGAGGCAGTGCAGGAGGGATTCAGCCGCGATCATCTCCTGAATACGCTCGACATGTGGCTGAACTATGGCTATTGCCGCATCATCGATCCCATCACGCAGGACATTGAGCTGACGGAAGAAGGGATGCGCTACTTTTACTGATGGAGCTCAGCGCATGCTGGAATATGCAGCGTCCCTCCCCTGGGGGTGGATAATCCCCGTTTTTTTCGTCCTCGGCTACACAGTCGCAGCCGTGGCGCTGGTTCACGCCCTGCTGAAGGCCAGACGCCCCCAGTCCGCTCTGGGCTGGGCGGCTGCTATCATATCGCTGCCGTTTGCGGGGTCTCTTGCCTATTTTCTGTTCGGGATCAGCCGGGTTGACAGCAGAGCCGCCAGGCTGATGGGGGACAGGGCCGCACGCAGGCTCAGGTTCCTTTCCGAGAACGCCGATCTGTGGAAAAACGAGGTGTTTCAGGCTCCGTCGGTTGAGCTTGCTCGCGATGCCCTTGCCAGAGTGGGGGAGGGCAAGAGGAGTTCCCTGCCGCTGCTCGGCGGCAATGATGTCCGTCCCCTGTTCAATGGTGACGAAGCTTATCCCGCCATGCTGGAAGCCATACGCCGGGCAAAGCGGGAAGTCTTTCTCTGCACCTATATCTTTGAAGGGCGGCTGGCGGGGGAGGTTTTTGCGGAGGCGCTGACATCGGCTGTCGGGAGAGGTGTGGATGTCCGCGTACTGCTGGACGGCATGGGGTCTTTTTTCTCTCCAGCCTGGAGGCATCTGCGCAGAGGCGGCGTAAAGGTGGAAGGCTTCCTTCCCCCGCGCCTGTTTCCTCCCGACTTTTCCCTTAATCTGCGCAACCACCGGAAGGTGCTGGTCTGTGACGGGACCGCGTTCACCGGCGGGATGAACATTGGAGACGGCAATCTGCATGGTGTGCCGTCCTGCGAGAGATTTGACGAACGGCAATTCCGGCGGATTCAGGATGTGCATTTTCTGTGCGCTGGACCGATAGCCGGGCTTTTGAGGGAAGCTTTCCTGATGGATTGGGCCTTTGTTACCGGACAGGACGATACAGGCGCACTTCTGCTGCCGCCTCCGGCGGGAAATATGGATACCCGCATCGTCATGGATGGTCCCGGTACGCCCAATGACCCCATGCAGGACCTGCTGTGCGGGATTCTCTGCTGTGCGGTGCGGAGGGTAACCGTGTTCACTCCGTATTTTCTCCCCACCAGAGAATTGCTCAGCGCCTTTACCTGTGCGGCGGGAAGAGGGGTGGAGGTGCGTGTCATCCTGCCGGAAGAACTTGATCATGCCTATGTCGGCTGGGCAGGAGAAAGAACCTTGCCCCTCCTTTTGGACAGCGGGGTACGCGTGTTCCGGCAGCCGCCCCCGTTTGCGCATACCAAGCTGTTCCTGATCGATGGTGTGTATGTGTGCATGGGGTCGACGAATCTTGACCCGCGCAGTCTCAGTCTGAATTTTGAGCTCAATGTCGAAGTGTTCTCCCGCGAACTGTGCATGCGGCTGGAAGAATATGCGGATGCCATTCTGGCAAGATCGCGTGAAGTAACCTTGGAAGAACTGAAACACCTGTCGCTTCCGCGTCAGCTTCGCAATGCGGCGGCCTGGATTTTCAGCCCCTATCTTTAGGGGCTGTGTCCACTGTTTCTCACATGCTCAAAAGGCGAAATAGCTTTCTGTTCGACTCCAAGAGCATGTTCACTTTGCCGGTGTCCTGCGACAGGCTCTGGCTTCCTGCAGCGAGAAACAGGGTTACCCCGGCGGAGATCGCGTCGGACTTGCCCTTGTTTCGTCGATGGGGCACAATTCTCTGCATTGTGAGGAAACAATGAAAAATATTCTGGTGCTTGGTATCGGCAATCTGTTGCTTACTGACGATGGCGTCGGTGTTCACGCCGTCCGGCAGCTGCTTGAAGAGGTCTGGCCTCCTTCCGTAAAGCTGCTGGACGCAGGAACCTTCACCCAGGATATCTTTTACCTGTTCGAGGGGTATGAGGAACTGCTCATTCTGGATATTGTCCATGCGGGGAAGGAACCGGGAACATTGTATCTTTTGAGCGAGGAACAGCTGGTGCGCGATGAAAGCCGCAGGTTGTCCATTCATGACATCGATCTTCTTGATTCCCTGGATATGGCGGAAAGATTGCACGGCAAGAGACCTCGTCTGGTGATCATCGGCATGGAGCCGCAGGATTTCACGTCATGGAGTATGGAGCTCTCCCCAGCCGTTCAGGAAAATTTTCCCGCTTTTCTCGAGCTGGCCAGACGGGAGATCCGTGCCAGGCTGACGGATTGAAGACAGCGGAGGTCTGCATGGGCAGTGCGTATTGGTTCGGCCTGGAAACCCCGATTGGTCGTGTGACGCTGGTAGAGGAAGAAGGAGCGATTACGCAGCGGCGCTTTGGAGAATTCTTTCGCGGCACGGCCGTTCAGGAGGAAACGCCCCTGCTGCATGAGTCCATCCTGCAGTTGGAGGCTTATTTTCAGGGTAAACTGCGAGTGTTTGATCTCCCTTTGAACCCTCGGGGTACGGCTTTTCAGTGTAATGTATGGAAAGAACTCAGGTGCATCCCTTATGGTCAGACCCGTTCGTACGGTGAAATCGCCCGTGTCTGCGGCAATACCAGGGCAGCGAGGGCGGTGGGAATGGCCAGCAACCGCAATCCTGTCGCGATCATCATTCCCTGCCATCGCGTCATTGGAGCGGACGGCAGGCTGGTCGGCTACGGCGGCGGCCTGGATATCAAGACCTATTTGCTTGAACTGGAGAGAAGGGCGGCAGAGAGGGGACAGTGCGGATGATTCTTCTCATCGGATTGGCCGGAGCCATGGGCGCAGTCACCCGCTATCTGCTGTCTTCTTTTGTTACGGGGCTGTTCGGGGCAGCCTTTCCCTGGGGGACTTTTCTGGTCAATGCCGTCGGGTGCTTTCTTTTTGGCGTTGCGGTCGGGCTGGCCGATCATTTTGAGTTGGTCAGCGACACCGCGCGCCTGATTCTGCTCACCGGATTCATGGGGGCTTTCACCACTTTTTCCACTTTTATTTTTGATATCCATATTCTTTTCGCGGAAAGTCGGTGGATGCCGGGCCTCTTCAACATGACAGGACAGATCATGATCGGCCTGATCTGTCTGCGGGTCGGACAGAAACTTGTTGATGTGCTGAATTGAGTGGCTTTTGTCGGGACAGTGAGGTGACGGCGTGCTGGAAGTTTGCGATCTGACGGTGTCCATTGATGGTTTAGCCATTGTCCGCCGGGTGAATTTTTTACTGCGGCGAGGAGAAACTCTGTGCCTTGTGGGAGAATCCGGTTGCGGAAAAAGTATGACAGCCCTGGCGTTGATGGGGCTGTTACCTGAAAACGCCTGCATTCTTGAAGGGGAGGTTCGCCTGAACGATATCCGGCTGACGGGCATGAGTGAGCGTGAGTTGTGCGCAGTCAGAGGAAGACAGATCGGTATGATTTTTCAGGAGCCCATGACCTCTCTTAACCCAGTGCTCCCTATAGGCAGGCAAGTGATGGAGGCGGTGTTGCAGCATGAGCGGATTTCCCGCAGAGAAGCACGGGAAAGGGCGGTGGAGCTTCTTATGTCCGTGGGATTCCCCGTTCCGGGTGAGCGGCTGGGTGAATACCCTCATCAGCTTTCCGGCGGTTTGCGGCAGCGGGTTATGATCGCCATGGCGCTGGCGTGTTCTCCGGAGTTTTTGATCGCTGACGAGCCGACCACAGCCCTGGATGTGACCATTCAGGGGCAGATACTGGTTCTGCTCAAACGTCTGGCGAGAGAACGAGATATGGGGATGGCCCTGATTACGCATGATTTGGGAGTGGTATTCGACGTGGCAGATCATATCGCCGTCATGTACGCCGGGGAGATTGTCGAACACGCCTCTCATGACGATTTTTTTGCCCGCCCCCTGCATCCCTATGCCCAGGGGCTGCTGGCCTGCCTGCCGGATATCGGAAATCCTGACATAAAACGGTTGCCCACAATCCCTGGAACGGTTCCACCTCCTGCGGCGCGCGGAACCGGCTGTCTGTTCAGGGAACGCTGCCCCAGGGCGATGTCCCGCTGCTCCAATCCTGTCCCCAGCGTTGAGGTGGAGCAGGGGCATATTGTATCCTGCCATATTTATATATGAAAAAATGCTTGCCAAGAAGGGGAAGTTCGGATAGATAAATGTCCGCGCCGAAGTGGTGGAATTGGTAGACACGCTAGGTTCAGGGTCTAGTTCTCGCAAGGGAGTGGGAGTTCGAGTCTCCCCTTCGGCACCAACCAAGAATCCAATCAAGTCCCGCAAGGTTCAAAAAGCCTTGCGGGACTTGGCTTTTGGGGCAATGGAATGTCCAGCGAGGTGGCGTGGGAAACGGGGATAACCAGCAAAAATGACGGTATTTGCAGCGGTATGAGCCGACATGGAGGAAACGAGCCCGAAAAATACCGTCACCCTGCAACCCCTTGCCAGCAAAGGATTTCAGCCATGCCACTCATCGGTACTGCGCTCCGCAATTTGAAGTCTGACGGTACTCCGACAAAACTGGCCGACTCTGAGGGCTTGTGCCTCTACCTCTCCGTTTCCGGCGGAAAATTATGGCGGATGGATTACCGCTATGCCGGAAAAAGAAAGACGCTCAGCTTTGGCGCGTATCCCGCCGTCTCCCTGAAGGACGCGCGCCGCAAGCGGGACAGGGCCAAGGAACTGCTTGCCAACGACATTGACCCAGGCGCTCAGAAAAAAGCCGCCAAGGAAGAAGCCGAAGCGGCGGCGCGTGAACAGGCGTTGACGTTCGCCGTTGTCGCCTAGGAATGGTTCGCCACCAAGCAGGATTCCTACGCGGCGGCCAATATCAAGAAAAAACAGTGGCTCATTTCCCTGCTCAATGAACGGATTGGCGATAAGCCCATCAGTAAACTGGTGCCTGCCGATATTCTGAACGCAATCAGGCCGGTTGAGGCCGCAGGACATTCGGTCACAGCGCACAAGCTGGCCGAAACCGCCGGACAAATATGCCGCTTTGCCAGAACTTGCGGCTATATCGTTTTCAATCCGGCTGACGGCCTCAAGGAAGTCCTCAAGCCAATCCAGACAAAGCACCATGCCACCATCACCGATCCCATCTCCTGCGCTGCATAGACGAATACCAGGGCGGAGCCGTTGTCGGTTATGCCCTCAAGATTCTGCCCTATCTGGCCTTGCGGAGTGCCGAGCTTCGCGGCGGCAGGTGATCCGGGATTGATCTGGACAAGGCGCTCTGGATTGTGCCTGCCGCCAGAAGAGAAAACGCCAAGGATGGCGGCTGGCGGCGGCATGAAAATGCGCATTGCCCATGCCGTGCCCCTGCCTACTCAGGCGGTCAAACTTCTCCGCGCACTGCATCTGCTCACAGGTACAGGCGAACTGTGCTTTCCGGGACGGCATTCAGCCTCGCAATGTATTTCCGATATGGCGCTTTTGAATGGTATCCGCCGCATGGGTTTCAGCAAGGAAGCGGCCAGACTTGCAAACGCTCAACTTGTACTGCCCCAATTCACCAGCGGGAACGGCACTGATTTCAATGATCTTCACCAGATTGAAAGCATTGAGGTGGTTCGTTCGCAACTTGAATCAGCCCTGACAAAACAGCATGGTCTTGTCGCTCTGGACATGAGCGAGTTCCTGTCCATGCAGATACCTGACCGGGGTTACCTTTACGCCCCGCGAGGTGTGGGCAAAACCTTTGCCGCTCTAAGTGTGGCCGTGGCCGTTGCTTCCGGCGGAGCGGTGTTCAACTGTCGCGCGCCCATGCCCAAAAAGACGCTCTATGTGGACGGAGAAATGCCGGCCACTTCCATGCAGAGCCGTTTGTCCTCCCTTGTTGGCGGTATGGCCATCCCGCCGCAGGCGCTGAAAAACCTTTCACTCATCACGCCGGACTTGCAGCCGTGCGCCATGCCGGATTTGTCCACAGCAGGAAGTCAATGCCCACAATATGCGCAGCCTGATGCAACAGGGGCGGGACTTTCAGGATGAACTGGAGGAATGCCGGGAGTTCACCCTCCACCGGAAATCATGCCGCTCCATGCCGCATTCCTTCAGGAAAAGGAGGAACAGCGGCAGCGGGAGGAGGAAGAACAGCAGGAGCGAGAGCGTCAGGTAGAGGAAGCCCACCAGCAGGCCGAACTGGTTTACTGCGTAAACCAGTGGGCAAGCGTGTCGCTTGACCGCCAAAGGCAGAAGACAAAACCGGGGACATGCCCGTTAATCGCAGGAGAAACCACCATGAGCATCGCAGCCAGCCAACTGAAGGAAATCCGACAGGAGTTCGCCAGGCTCAAACCCGCGCCGTCGTCACGCTGGACGTAAACCGCGCCATGACCGTGAAGCAGGCCATTTTCACACTTGCCCCGACGCTGGAGCGGATGAAGAAACGCGGCTTCGATCTGACCGAGGCCAGACGGCAGAGGGAAGACCGAAAAGCCCAAAAGCGAGACACAGCCCCGCCGCTTCCGAAATGCGAACAGCGCGACAGCTTTATTGTTGCGGATACATCGGATGATGAACTGTGAACAGGAATTATATCAGAATACTTGTCAGGCGGATATGGATATCAATAAGTTGAGAGTCGTAGAAGTCACAGCCACCAACAGATGAAACCGGGCCGGAAAATGTCCCGCCTTCATTTGGGCCGCCTTCGATGTATATCCAAAGATACGGGACAGGACTCTGCCCGGAGTGATAATCCAACGGCAGGCACGCTAAAACCGGCTTGATGCGGGCAGAAACGGACCAGGGGCATCGTATGGTTTTGCCTTTTTGTCGGATAGGATATATAATAACAGTGTTTTTTATATTGGACAAATCCGTATGCGTCGGAAAACGAGTCCATGGGGAGCCTGAAACTTTTCCGGCAAAGAGGTTCTGCGCATTGGGTTGCAAGATAAACAATGCCGTTTTGGGGAGATAGCGCATGGCTTCCAACTTTGCGTTTCTGCACGAAAAATTTCCGGAGCTGGCGGAACTCGGCATACTGGCCGAACGCTATCTGCGTTCGGATCCGCAATCCTGCCTGATGAAGGCTGGCCTGCTGTGCGAAGGCATGATCCGGGTCATGTTCGCCCTGGACGACATCACCTTGCCCGCGCCCTGCGACGCGGTGGAGCGCATCGACATTCTTCAGCGGCGCGAGGTGCTTCCTGCGGATGTCGCCGCCGCCTTCCACCTGATGCGTAAGGTCCGCAACAAGGCTGCCCATGAAGGATTGAAAATCCCGGAAACAAAGACGCTGTACTTTTTGCAGATCACGCACAGTCTGTGCGGGTGGTTTTTTCAGACCTACGGCGATGAATCCTATCGGCAACAGAATTTTGTCGCGCCTCAAGATGCCGAAATCTCCGGACCGTCCCCATCCGAATCAAAAGTGGAAGCCGGACAGGAAAACGCACTGGCGGATCAGGCGGTTTCCCGCGCCGCGCAGGCATCCGCCGTGCCGGAAGACATCCGCCGCAAACGCGCCGCCGTTGCCGCGGGCAAACGCCGTGTGTCTGAGGCTGAAACCCGGTATCTCATTGACGAACAGCTCAGAAAAGTGGGCTGGGAGGCGGATTCCGAAACCCTGCGCCATTCCCTCGGCACACGCCCGCAAGCCGGGCGGAATCTGGCCATAGCCGAATGGCCCACGGATTCCTCGGCGGGCGACAGGGGCTTTGCCGACTATGCCCTGTTTGCTGGCACGCGGCTGGTGGGCATCATTGAGGCCAAGGTCAGTCATAAGGACATTCCCGCTGTGCTCGACCATCAGTGCAAGGACTACGCCCGCCATATCCGCAAGGAGCATCATGCCCACACCATAGGCGAATGGCGCGGTTTCCGCGTGCCCTTTCTCTTTGCCGCCAATGGCAGACCCTATGTCCGGCAATACGAGGAAAAATCCGGCATCTGGTTTCAGGATGTGCGCAATGCGTCCAACGCGCCCCAGGCCCTGCATGGCTGGATGAGCCCCTCCGGGCTTGAAGAGCTTCTGGAGCGCGATATTGCCCGGGGCAACCAGCGCCTTGAAGCCATGGCCGCCGACTTTCTTACCGATAAAAACGGGCTCAATCTGCGTGAATACCAGCTCCGCGCCGTCGAGGCGGCCGAACGGGCCGTGAGGAACGGCGCGCAAACGGTTCTGCTGGCCATGGCAACGGGTACGGGCAAAACCCGGACCGTGCTGGGCATGATGTACCGCTTTTTGAAAAGCGGACGCTTCCGCCGCATCCTGTTCCTTGTGGATCGCAACGCCCTGGGCACACAGGCCCTTGACGTATTCAAGGATGTGAAGCTGGAGGAACTGCATCCCCTGGACGAAATCTACGCCGTCAACGGGCTGACGGATAAGACCATCGACAGGGAAACCCGCGTCCACGTCGCCACCGTGCAGGGCATGGTCAAACGTATTCTGTACAGCGAAGGCAGCGAATCCATGCCCGCGGTCACCGACTATGATCTGATTATCGTTGATGAAGCGCACCGGGGTTATATCCTTGACCGGGAAATGACCGACGACGAGCAGTTGTACCGCGACCAGCGCGACTACCAGAGCAAATACCGGGAGGTTATTGACTATTTTCAGGCGGTCAAAATCGCTCTGACGGCCACGCCCGCGCTCCACACCACGGAAATTTTCGGGCCCCCCGTGTTCACCTACCTCTACCGGGAGGCGGTTATTGACGGATTTCTGGTGGACCATGACGCGCCGCACCAGCTCAGCACTGTTCTCAGTGAACAGGGCATTCACTACAAACCCGGCGATACCGTGGCCCTCTATGATCCCGTTACCGGCGAAGTCACCAACAGCGATCAGCTGGAAGACGAGCTTGATTTTGATGTGGACAACTTCAACAAGACCGTGATCAATGAGAACTTCAACCGCGAAATTTTGCGGGAAATCGCCAAAGACATTGATCCCGAAGACGCTTCCTCCGGCAAGACGCTCATTTATGCCGTCGATGACCATCACGCGGATATGATCGTCCGCATCCTCAAGGAGATTTACGCCGAGGAGCTGGTGGATACGGATGCCGTCATGAAGATCACCGGCAGCATCGGTAATCGCAAGAATATTGATGAGGCCATACGCCGTTTCAAGAATGAAAGCCTCCCCAGCATTGTGGTGACGGTGGATCTGCTCACCACCGGCATTGATGTGCCCGAAATCACCCGCCTTGTCTTCCTGCGCCGGGTAAAGTCCCGCATCCTGTATGAACAGATGCTGGGTCGCGCCACCAGGCTCTGTCCGGACATCGGGAAAGACCATTTTGAAGTATATGACGCTGTGGGGCTGTACTCGGTCCTTGAGCCGCTCACTTCCATGAAGCCTGTGGTCAGCAACCCGGCGGCCACTTTTTCCCAACTTCTGGACGGGCTGGAGGCAATGGAGGAGCCTGCGCAGCTCCTGAACCAGATCAACCAGTTTATTGCCAAACTGCAACGCCGCAAGCGTTCCATGACGGAGGAACTCAGGCAGCACTTTGCCGATATGGCCGGTGACACGCCCGATGCTTTCATCGAGCGCGTGCAGGATTTGCGCCCGCGTGAGGCAAAGGCCCTGTTGCTGTCCAAACGCGACCTGTTTGAGCTTATCCAGAATGAAGGCTCTCCAGGCCGCCGCCCCATTGTTCTTTCCGACACGCCGGATGCGCTCACCGGTCATACGCGGGGGTACGGCAAGGATAATCTTCGCCCCGGCGACTATCTGGAATCCTTTGCCCGCTTTGTGCGGGAACAACGCGACGAGATAGCGGCCCTGAACATCATCTGCACGCGCCCGGCCGACCTCAGTCGCGCAAGCCTCAAGAGTCTGCGTCTGGCTCTGGGACGGGAGGGCTTTACCCTCCGGCAGCTCAACTCCGCCCTTTCTCACACGAGCAATAAGGATATTGCCGCCGACATCATCAGTCTCATTCGGCGCTATGGCATCAATGCCGAACTTCTGGGACACGAGGAGCGCATCCGCCGCGCCGTGGCCCGGCTGAAGCAGGCGCACAACTTTTCCAGGGCCGAAGAAAAATGGATCGACCGCATGGAAAAATACCTGCTCAACGAGTCCGTACTGTCAGTCCATACCTTTGACGAAAGCGTCATCTTCCGGGAGAAGGGCGGCTTTGCCGCGCTGAACAAACTGTTCAACAATCAGCTGGAAAGCATTGTGACTGAATTGAATACCTATCTGTATGACGATGGGGGCCTTGCCGCATGACCACACGGGAAATTGTCGCCAAACTGTGGAACCTCTGCAATGTCCTGCGGGATGACGGCATCACCTACCACCAGTATGTGACCGAGCTGACCTATATCCTGTTCCTGAAAATGGCCGGGGAAACCGGCACGGAATCCGCCATTCCCGAAGCCTGCCGCTGGGACGTGCTGGCTGCCAAAAGCGGCATTGAACTGAAACACGTTTACAAACAGGTGCTGGCCGAACTGAGTGAAAACGGCACGGGTCGGGTGCGGGAGATCTATCAGGGCGCGGTATCCAACATCGACGAACCCAAAAATCTGGAAAAGATTATTTCCAGCATCAATGCCCTGGACTGGTATTCCGCGCGGGAAGAGGGCCTGGGCAACCTGTATGAAGGTCTGCTGGAAAAAAATGCCAATGAGAAAAAATCCGGAGCGGGCCAGTATTTCACGCCGCGCGTGCTCATTGATGTGATGGTTCGTCTCATGAAGCCCCGGGTCGGAGAACTGTGCAACGATCCGGCCTGCGGCACCTTTGGTTTCATGATTGCCGCCGACCGTTACCTGAAGGATCAGACCGACGAGTATTTTGATCTGGACGAGGAGCAGGCTATCTTTCAGAAACAGAAAGCCTTTACCGGCTGCGAGCTGGTGCACGATACGCATCGCCTGGCCCTGATGAACGCCATGCTGCACGGCATTGAAGGGGAAATCCTGCTTGCCGACACGCTCTCCACCGCTGGCAAAGCTCTGAAAGGTTATGACCTGGTACTCACCAATCCGCCCTTTGGTACCAAGAAAGGCGGAGAACGGGCCACCCGTGACGATTTTGCCTTTGCCACCAGCAACAAGCAGTTGAATTTCTTGCAGCATATTTACCGCAGTCTCAAGCGTGGCGGCCGGGCCGCCGTGGTGCTGCCGGATAACGTCCTTTTTGCCGACGGCGATGGCGGCCGTATCCGCGCCGACCTCATGGACAAATGCGACCTGCATACGGTGTTGCGCCTGCCCACGGGCATTTTCTACGCCCAGGGCGTGAAAACCAACGTGCTGTTTTTCGCGCGCGGCCAGAGCGACAAGGGCAATACCAAAGAGGTGTGGTTTTACGACCTGCGCACCAACATGCCTTCCTTCGGCAAAACCACCCCGCTCAGGGAAGAGCACTTCGCAAACTTTGAGACCGCCTATGAGGCCAAAGACCGCCGCGCGGTGCGGGACGAACGCTGGAGTGTCTTCACCCGCGAAGAGATACAGGCCAGGGCGGACAGCCTTGACCTCGGCCTCATCCGGGATGACTCCCTGCTGGAATATGACGACCTGCCCGACCCCATCGACAGCGGCGAGGAATGCATCGCTCGGCTGGAAGAGGCTGTGGACCTCATGAAAAGCGTGGTGCGGGAGTTGCAAAACCTGACCAACAGGGAGGCGGACTGATGGCCCGCCCCCGCAAGAACGCTGCCAAGGTGCAAGGCTCTCTGTTGGCGCCGGATGAAGTGGCCGAGATTCCCGTGGAGGAACAGCCGTATCCCCTGCCGGAAGGGTGGAGGTGGGTGAGATTGGGGAATGTACTTTCTGCCTCAAAAGAAAAAACCGAGGATTTTTCTTCACTATCCCTTCGATATATTGGCCTTGAACATTTTGAAAAAGATAATGGCATTACAGGTTTTGCTTCTGCTGAAGGAGTTCGGAGTCTAAAAAATATCTTCCACCCTGGCCAGATACTCTACGGAAAGTTACGCCCGTATCTGAATAAGCACGACATCGCGAACTTTGATGGTGTTTGTTCTACTGATATTCTTGTTTTTGATTGCCTATCCAGAGCAAATAGCAAATTCATCAATTATTTTTTTAATCTAGGTTATTTTCAAGAATACGCCATTGCCAACTCCAACGGCATCAATCTTCCTAGAGTTTCAGAGAAAGTCATACTTGACGCTGTATTTCCCCTCCCCCCGTTCGACGAGCAACAACGCATCGTTGACCGCATCGAATCCCTCTTTGCCAGGCTGGATGAAGCCAAATCAAAAGCGGAAGCCGTGCTTGACGGCTTTGAGATTCGCAAGGCTGCCATTCTGCACAAGGCGTTTACGGGGGAACTGACAGAGAGGTGGAGAGAGGAAAACAAGATACAAATTTCTAGTTGGAAAGAAGAATCTATCACTTCACTTTGTCATAGTCTTAAATATGGAACTGCAAAAAAATCGAAGGAAATTGGCTCTACGGTTGTTCTTCGTATGGGAAACTTACAGGATGGTGAAATAGATTGGAGTAATTTAGCATACTCTGACGATCAAGATGATATTCAAAAATATCTATTGTTTCCTAACGATGTCCTTTTCAATAGAACTAATAGTTCTGAACTTGTTGGAAAAACAGCTATTTATCGTGGAGAATGTCCTGCAATATATGCAGGTTATCTTATCAAAATGAACTACAAGAAAAATCGTCTTACTGGTCCATACCTAAACTATGTGATGAATTCGCATAAGGCTAAAGAATACTGCAATAATGTAAAAAGTGATGGTGTCAACCAGTCCAATATAAATGCAAAAAAATTAGGTGCTTTTGTTATCTCTGTCCCCTCCCTCCCCGAACAACAGGAAATTGTCCGCATCCTTGATAATCTTCTTGCGAAGGAACGGCACATCCGAGAAGCCGCCGAAAATGTGTTGAGCCAGATCGGCCTGATGAAAAAAGCCATTCTGGCCAGGGCGTTTCGGGGGGAGTTGGGGACGCATGGTTCTGCGAGAGACACTCTACAGAACAACGGAAGCATGTAATCTGGTTACGGCAGGTATCAGGTAAACAAAACATGGATCCAAGGCAAGAATTTCATGAGCGATATTAAACTGTTTCAGTTTTCAGCCGATGATGCACATCCTCTGCCAAGCCATACGGCCCCGCTTGAAAGAGAATTGCATAACCTTATGCAGAAGCACATGGAGTGTTTTCTTGGCATACGCTTTGTCGCCAGTGAATACAGCACGGGCAGAATTCATGGCGGCCGCATAGATTCCCTTGGGCTGGATGAAAACAATTGTCCGGTCATTCTGGAATATAAACGCCACAAAAATGAAAATGTCATCAACCAGGGCCTCTATTATCTGGACTGGCTGCTTGACCACCGGGCGGAATTCAAATTGCTGGTTCTGGATCGTTTCGGCCGGGAAATTGCCGATGCCATAGAATGGAGCGGCACGCGCGTGCTGTGCATCGCCGGAGACTTTACCAAATTTGACGAACACGCCGTGGCGCAGATCGGGCGCAATATTGAATTGATCCGCTATCAATACTTTGGGGACAGTCTGCTGATGCTGGAATGGATAAATCCGGCGCAGGCCACTCCGTCCACCAGTGAGCCGGGCGGACTCCCGCAGGGAACCGCCCCTGCGGAACCCGTTCCCGTCGATTCGGAATCTTCTCTTGAAAGCAGAAGCAGCGTAGCTGACCAGCTTGCCGCCATGCCCGATGAGCAGCGTATCCTGTACGAGGAACTGTGCAGCTTCATCTTTTCCCTGGGTGACGATATCAATGTAAAGGAATTGCAACTGTATGTCGCCTTTACTCGCCTGAAAAACTTTGTCTGTCTCTGTCCCATGCATGGCTGGTTCAAGCTCTGGCTTCACCTTGACCCGGACAACGTGACACTGGAAAGGAATTTCAGCCGCAATGTGCGCGATAAAGGCCACTGGGGAACAGGCGATCTGGAACTTTCCCTGCGCACCATGGACGATTTAACCAAAGCCAAACCCCTGATTGAGCGCGCCTATCAGGAAAGTTAGGTCTTCTATTTATTACCCAGATAGGTAAAGTCAGAAATTTCTTCTAAGGAAGTATTATGGCAAACAATATTCTTTCCTTGAATCATAAGGAAGCGAAAACATTTTTTATAAAAGCAGATAGCTATTTTCTCGGTGAACTTTCGAAGTATTTTTACTTTACAAAAATGTTGCATAACATATATAGCATATATGGAAAATATAAAGCTAATATTACCATTGATAAATCTAAAGATTGTGAAGATACTGATTTTGGTATATATACAAACAAGGATGGTAATTATGCTTGGAGAAAACTTCAAATCATCAATCCAATCTTATAATTGATTTAATTTATTGTATTACAATGGTGCAAAGCCCGATTCAAAGACGACGCCTGTCTGTCGCTCCTGAGCGGCAAAAGTGACCACGGTTGGGAGTATTGTTATACTGACCCACCAATGGCGTTTGTCTTTGTCGCTGTGACGGAGCAAATCCCGGTGAAGCAGGTGGATATAATTTTCCGTCAATGAGATATGTACCCAAGACTGGAAAACCTGTTCCATGGCTTCTGCTTACCCGGCCACTTCCTGTTCACTGTGCGTGGCAAAGGTATGGATGGAGAGCTTCACCAGCAGACTTTCCACTATCAGATCGTTTGATGGAATATCATACTGCTTTAAAGAGATTCTGCCGTGTGTCCCGAAGTGATCCTGTTTCCTATCAGTATAATCCGTCTGATATTGCTGAATTTGTCGTACAGCAATGAAAGCTGTTTGCCGTAGTACTCTGAGGCCGCGCTATGCGTTCAGCGGACTTTTTTTCCATAGGGAAAGAGCACGGCAGCTTTCTTCAGTCTTGCCGCCCTGCCTGCGGTGGATGGCGTGCAGTATGGCGTATCCGTCTGATTGTCGGTGGGGAAAGAGATGGTGTTCCTGCCGGATAAGTTCATGCATGCTGTCAGATACTGGTGCGGGCGCGCATAGGCTGTTCAGCTCGTCACCAGGGAAACATTCGGCTCGGAAGCTGACGTCGAGCATGGCGGGGATCAGATGATTGCCGGAATCGGCGGGGGGAGCGGGAAGAGGTTCCATGAGCCAGGCCAGATAACGCGCATTGTTGACATGGCCGTTGATATCCAGATCATCCCGTCGGACCCGCAGGAGGGTGCCTTGTGCGCTGATTTCTCCGGCCATCCGGGGCAGGGTGCGACAACAGAAGGGGAGACAGGGGCGCGGTTTCTGCGGGTAGACTTCGGCCAGCTCCATGGGAATGGGAGCAAGCCTGCGCTCATTCAGGTTCATGATTGTCCATGCGCTGGTTCCTGTGACTATCAGATGCTCTCGGGCATCATAGACTTCATAGCCGCGATGTCCGAAGCGATCGAGCGCAGAGGGCCAGGTGCGGACGCGGAGCTGTTCTCCTGCATGGGGGAGGCGGATGATGCGCAGAGCGAGCCGGGCCAGTATCCAGCTCAGCCCGAGTGGGGCCAGGGTTTCCTCGCCGAAGCCGAGAGAACTGGCGCTCTGTCCCGCCGCTTCCTGAAGCCAGTTGGCCAGAGAAGGAAGGGTTGCAACACCGTCAAAGCCGATTTCTCCGTAACGAACGGTGAGTGGAAAATCAAAATCTTCAGGATGCATGGTCATACGCTGTTCCATTTGCGTGGCGGGAATCCGCCGCAGGAGTGTTATTCTGCCGTCTCCGTTTCGCTTGCTTCATTCGCATAGCTGTCGCCAAGGGGAATGAACAGTTCGCTGCCTTCATCGAACTGCAGCAGTGTACCGCTGGCCAGATCGAAATACCATCCATGAATACCAAGTTCTCCTCTGATTTCAGCCGTGCGTATCCATGGAAAACTGCGCAGGTTGCGCAGAGAAAGACGGATGGCCCACTGTTCGCATGCGCGTTCCCTCTGTTCGGCGGAAGCGTCGGGACATCGTGCGTCAGCTTGGGCCCGGGCATCCTGGGCAACACGCATCCAGATACTGAGAAATTCGTTTTTGTCCTTGCCGGCATCGGTCATCAGATGAGCGATGCCTCCGCAGTGAGAATGTCCCATGACAATAATGGTGTCCACTCGCAGATGGCGGACGGCATACTCCAGAGCTGCACTGACCCCGTGATGACCGCTGTCCGGACTATAAGGAGGAACCAGATTTGCCACATTGCGGATGACAAAAAGATCTCCGGGGCGGCAGTCGAGAATCAATGCCGGATCTACGCGGGAATCGCTGCATGCTATGACCAGAGCATGCGGCGATTGTCCCTCCAGCAGATCTTCATAAATATTATGTTCTTCACAGTACCAGTGCCGTCTGAATCGGCGGAAGCCCGCGCTCAGTCGGTTCAGGGTCTTGTGCCGGGGGGTTCCGTTCATGGGAGCCTCATGATTGCTGTCTGAGTCTGAATGTTTTCATCTGCCATAAGTTAACGTGTTTTCGTCTGACTTGTTCTACATTTTTTTGCCCCCCTTCGGGGGATGCGATGCCTGAATCCCCTATGAAAATACTCCCTGATAATATTGAATACTGCTTATTCAATATCAAGATCGTTTCGTCGAAAGTGTGGTTCCGACTCACTGGTGGCAGTTGTGCCGCCGCAACCGCGGGTTTCATGCCAGAACCGGATGAGCTGCAGGTGAAACGCGGCGAGCTGGCCGGGGAGGGCCGGAGGACCCTGCGGCGAAGTTCCGCTCCTTGGTGAAGCTGCTCTAGTAGTTGTGCTGCCACTGGATAGCCGCCTCAGTTCTTTCACTGTTGGTTTTTGCTTCCAGACTTATTTCAGGCGTCAATTCTATTTCCACAAGCGCTCCGGTACTGTCGGATTTCATCCCCTGTTCTATGCCGACATATACCTTGTCGTTGATATATTTTCCCATTTCCAGTGTTGTGCTCGTGAGAGCTTCTTCTTCATTCTGATCTGAGTCCGAATTTGAGGAGGAATTGAGACGGAGCATGTCGACTCCCAGAGCCTCCCGTGTAGAGCTGAGTACGCCCAGCCCTCCGTTGCCTATCCCCGCAAGCGCGGCAACACCGCCCGCAAGCTGGATGGCCTCAAAGCGCCCCAGACTTCGCGCATACTTGCCGAACATGATTTGCGAGATGATTTCATCCTCGGGCAGGGAGGGCTGGCTCGCGAGCCTGAAGCTCGGACGAGAGGCAGAGCCGCCTACAATAGCCTCGGCCACAATGGCTGAAGTCGTATAGGTCATGACGATATCCAGACGCGGGTCAACCTTTTGGGACCCGGCAAACTGAATGCTGCCTTTGGAAAAGGTAAAATCCCGGTTGAGCAGTTCGAAATCGCCGCGTACCACATCAATGGAGCCGAGGATGCCCGGAGCGTTGAGCGGGCCGCCGATATGCAGATTCCCCTTCCATTCGCTTTCCAATCCCCGTCCGCGCACGAAAAAGCGGCGCGGCACGTCTATGCGCACGCTGAGAACCCCCCTGGGCGGAGGTGTCTCGGTTTCCTCTCCACTGGATATCGGCAGTTCCCTGATGCCGCCGGAAGGCAGATGGGCCAGCGAGAATTCCCCTTCGTTTACCGTGATGTTGGCGTTGACAAAAGGCGCTTCCAGCGTCCCCATGACGAGGCCGTCTCCGGAGAGGCTGATACGCAGATCCTGACGGCGCAGGGGCTTGAGTTTGTTCATGTTCAATGACGCCTGCATGGAGCGTGCGGTCAGATCCAGGCTGCCATCGAGCCTGATCGTGCCACCCTGGCCATCTTCACCGGACAGTGCAAGGGAAGCCTGACGCCCGGCGTCCCTTTTCGTTCCTCCGCCCTGATCTGTATAGGCGGCCCTGGCGTTGATATTCTTGAGCAGGATGCCGAGGGCGAGATCCTCAAAGGCCGCGTTGCTGAGTTCCACATTTGCGTCGATTTTCGGCTGGGAAAGCGTACCGCTGATATCCGCAGCCAGGTGGAGGCCGCCAGCCATACGGCGGTCCGCAATAGGCAGATATGCCCACAGAGGGGAAACCACTCCGTCCCAGCGCAGAGAGGCGGTCATGCTTCTGTTCCGGGCGGGAAGCAGGGTACTGCCGGAGTGTTCGAGCGGGAGTCTCACTCTGGCCCAGCCCTGACGAGCACCCAGGAGAACCAGGGAAGTGACGGGGACTTCCAGTTTTGCGTCCAGCACACTTTGTCCGCCGGGATGTTTCAGCTCCGCGTTGAGATCACATGCCAGGGGGACAAGTTCACTGCCCGGAAAACGCACATCGCGCACCTCGGCCCGCAGCGTTCCCGCCGGACGGTCAAGGGTGCCTCGCAGATTCAGAGCGGCGCTGAGATTTCCGTCTGGCAGAGAACGGGCAAACATGCGCAGCGGGGCGAACTGCAGTCCCTTCAGATCCATGTCAAGATTGATCCGGGCGGGATCATAGGTTCCCCTGAGGGTCAGTTTTCCTTCTGGCGGCAACCGGAAATCCAGGCCGGGAGTGGAGAAGGAGGAGGCGGAGTAGGTCAGTTTTCCGGGGGAAAGAAGCACAATGCCAGGCAGACTCAATGGCAGTTTTTTCCTCCTCGGCACTTTTCCACCGTTCCGGACAGGACCGGGTTCGACGGAAAACTCCTTCAGTGCTACCATGCCTGGATTCCATGTTGCGTCAATACGGGTTTTGACGCCGCCTTCCGTACTGGCCGTCAAAGCCAGAGGTCCGGACAGAGAGCCGCGGATTCCGCTTGAAATGTCCTTCAGCACGATGCCGCCGGCGTCCAGACCGGAGACATTTGCAGATGCATCGAGTGTCGTCGCATTCCATATATCCCGGGCATCAAGGCTGACATGCAGTCCGGACAGTGCCAGAGCCGTATTCTCTTCGTTCGCTGTACCATCCAGGGAAAAGGATGCCGCTCCTCCCTTGAGAAGGGCGAACTGTTTTTCTCCTTCATGTTTCAAGGTCAGCTCAAAACGGGTACGGGAACCGTTCAGCGTGCGTCCCGTCAGAGCGGAGAGGTGTTTCCAGTCCTGCACTTCGGCCAGTAGTCCTCCGTCCAGACACGGGGTCTTTCCTTCCTCCAGCCGGATAGTGAATCCACCGTCCGCCTGGATCCCCCCCCCGCGCATGGATGCATTGCGCAGCGCAGCGTCCAGCGTACCTGTACGGCCGCGCCGGATGTCCCAGTCTGTTTTCAGGTCGATACTTTCTCCCCGCAGGGAGAGACCGGCCTCGAGACCTCCGGTCAGAGCGATGTCTGAGGATTCGTCTTTCAGATTGTCCAGGCGCGCGTGAAGAAAAATATTCCGCAGTATTTTTCCGTCCATCGTCAGGCCGGGACACGTCAGATCCACACGCGCGGTGGGTGACAGGGGCGGCCCGGAAATCATCGCGTCCAACCGCGCCGGTCCTTCCAGGGTCAGGCTCTGCCCGGTCTCGGGGACAAACATGGCGGCGAGTTCCCTGCCGGGACGGGCGACGGCGTGGAGTTCGGCGTCAATGTGTGCCTCTGCAGGCGAGGCCGCTCCGGTTTTGTCCTTGTCTCCCATGGGGAAGTCGGTGTCCCTCCCAGAGAGGGAAGGCACGGAGAAGACTCCCCTGCCCTTGGCAAAGAGTATTCCCGCCTCAAGGGACAGCGCAGGCAACTCCAGTTTCATCCCTTCCGGTGTGTAGTCGGCCCTGAGCGAGAGAGCGGCATTCAGGGTATTTCCCAGCAGTACGGCAAGCCGGGCGTCTTCCCAGCGGGTTTGTTCCACGCGGGCAGAGATATCTGCGCGGGTATCCAGAGTGAGTCCGGCTTTCTTCTGTTCAAGAGTTGTCCGCAGGGAAACTTCGGCGGATACGTCACCCTGAGTCAGGCCCGGCATGAGTGCCAGCCCTTCCGACGCCTGCCCGCTTTCCACCGTGAGATTCAGGACGATATCATGGGGCAGCCAGGGCGTATCCGTAATTTCCCCTTGCGGAGGCAGAGCGAAGGATACCTGCCCGGTCAGGGCGGCTATACGCCGGGCGTCTGGGATATTTGTCATGGTTTCGACTGAAGGCGAGGGGGGAATGCTGTTCCGTTCCCGCAGTTCCGCTGCTTCCTCACTGTCATCTCCCGTCATGGAATCGGTTTCAGGAATCGACGCCGTATCGGGGGAATTGGCTCCCGTATCGGTTGAAAGGTTTTCGCCTGAATCGTCGAGGACGATGCCGAAACTTCCTTTCCACTGATCAAGGGGCGCATGTCCCTTCAGACTGACCCGCATTTCGGGCCGCTTTGCCAGATCCGGAGGAAGAATTCGGGCCATGATGCCGGAAGGACCTGCATCCGCGGTGAGATGCAGCCCCAGGACAGCGTCGTGTGTCAGGCTGAGTGCGAGAATCAGCGTTTCACCGATTGGCCCGCCGTGTGTTTCCCTGCGGCTGAGAGCCGCTTGCGTTGCAAGCTGTGTGGGAGAAAGACTGGCCGAGGCTGTCAGGTCAATGAGCATGAGGTCGCCTGCGATGCCGGGAGCCAGTTCCAGTCCGTTCACGACAAGACGATCAAGCCTGAGTTCGGGGGTCAGAGCAGCCAGCCAGGCGGGAAAAAACTGAAAAAGATTATACGGCGTCAGAGAGAAAGAAGACGATGCGGGCTCCGGATCGGAAGCAGGCTGAAGTTCGGGCATGCGCAGAAGCGCCGGGGACTCCAGACAGAGATCGGAGATCTCGATGCCGTGTTTCACCAGCGCACGCCAGTTTACTGCCAGAGAGAGACGTTCACCCCGGAACCATATGCCGTGTGCATCGCTCAATTCGATGCCGTTTACGCTGAGGGCAAAGGGAAGGTTACTGTGCAGATCTTCCAGACGGAGCGAGAGCCCCACAGGAACAAGGGCCGTTTGCAGGGTACGGTTCAGATGAGTGAGAATCCATCGTTCTCCCTGGTCTGTGCGGGAAAGCATACAGGCCGAGGCAAAAAGCAGAACGGGAAGCAGCGTCAGCGTCAGGATTATCGTCAGCAGACGGAGGAGCAGCCGCCGGATGCGGCGGGGGCTGTCTTTTTTTTTCTGTGTCCGGCGTTCTTCGTCCGGGCGTTCTTCAGCAGACATGGGTCATGCTCCCGTTATGCCTAGAAGGATTGTCCCAGGCTGATATATATCTGGTAGTTCTTTTCCCCGGAGATTTTGTCGAGCGGCACGCCGAAATCCAGCCGCAGAGGGCCGACCGGCGTGAAGTATCGCAGGCCGATGCCTGCTCCCCAGTCCATATCCCTTCCCCAGTCGGGCTGGGCGCTTTCATAGACCATGCCTCCATCAAGAAAGGGAACGATTCCGATGTGTTCAGTTACCTTGAAACGCATTTCCAGATTGACCTCCTGAAAGGAAGTCCCTCCTGCCGGGTCGTTGCGAGAGTTGCGCGGGCCGATGGCCTGATAGGCATACCCCCTCACCGATCCTCCTCCCCCGACATAGTAGCGCAGGGTAGCCGGGATCTCGGTGGAGCGTGCTCCGAACATGCCCCCTGCCGCCACCCGCGCTGCCAGGACCAGCCAGTCGGAACGGAACGGCCTGTAATAGGTGGAAAAATCGACGCGCGGCATAAATGCGCTGAATGCTTCCGACATATAACGGCCTTCATATGGCGTCAGGGTAAGGACGAGTCTCGACCCGCGCGTGGGGTTCATGGGATTGTTCCGGGTATCGCGTCTGATACCGAACTCCATGAAGGCGTAATCATATTCTTCCGTGCCGTAGCCTTCGTCGATTTCACCCTGTACGAATCCTCCTCTGGCGCTTCCCCACCAGAACGGAGCGAGTTTGCGTTCCAGGCCGGCTGATATGCTTGCCTCGCGCGCGGTATAGGCGTCTGTGACCTTGCGTCCGGCGTAGCCGCCCGCAAGCAGGTTTTGATCCGCACGGAGAAAGGCGGGTTTTTTGAAATCCAGCTTCACACCCTGCTCATCTTCAGCCACAGTACCGGCAATAGTCAGTTTTTCCCCGTTTCCAAAAAAATTGCGGTGTTCCCATGAACCCTGTACGCCCATGCCCTTGTCCGTACTGTACCGCAGGCTCGCACCCACGGTACGGAAGGCCATTTCGCCGAGATCGACGGCCACAGGAAGTTCAAGAGGCGCATCGGAGGGAGAGGAAGGCGACGCAGGGGGAAGAAGAGCGGAATCGGGAGAGGGGGAAGATGCGGTGGTTTCATGACTGCTGTTTTCCTTGGCGGTATATTCCAGCTCGTCCAGACGCAGAGGACGCAAGTCGACGGAACGGAATAGGCCGGTTTCCAACAGGGAGGTGCGGTAACGTTCCAGCATGCGATCACTCCAGGGCATGCCAGGCTTCCAGGGGACAAGGCGGCGCAGGTATTCCTCTCCCACGCTTTCCAATCCGGAAAAGCGCACGCTTCCCATTGTTGCTGCCGGTCCGGGCTCCAGCTTTGCCTGAATGTTCAGCGAGCGATGCTCTTTGTCCAGGAAGTAGCGGCTGGAACTGACCCTGGCGAAGGGGTAACCATAGTTTCTGAAACGGGTCGGCCAGTTTTCCACTGCATCCAGAATGGTTCCTGCGGAAACGGGCAAGCCTTCTTCCAGCCCCCGTATGCGTGAGGGAAAGGAGGGCGGAGGCAGCTTATGTTCCTCTTTCCAGAGGAAGCCCGTGGTAAAAGTCCGGTTCCGGAATGCATCCGGTATCACCGGGGCGGGATCGTAGGTAATGTTCAGAGTACCTACTGTATAACGCATACCGGGAATAAGATCAAAAACCACTTTGACGGGGGAACTCTCCCTGTCCAGACGGTATCGAGCCCTTCCGTCATAGAAGCCGAATGAATGGAGGACCTTGAGCGCCACATCGCGATCGGAGCGCGCCCGGCGTTCCAGTCCAAGCAGACTGTCGGGAGGCTGGGCCTTGAGTTGTTCAAGCATGCTGTTGGAGCGCATGAGAGAAAGGATTTCATCGTCAGAAACATCCGGAACGCCATCGGCGGCGACATCATTTTTTCCTGCTTCTCCTTTCCGGCGCGAGTCATCTGCAGGGGCAGATGTACTGTCTGAAGCTTGTCGCTTGTTCTGACGGATGACACGAAAAGTGACGGAATACGGCACGGGGTCACCGGCAAACAGGGCATCTTCATTTTCCTGGGCCTGTTGTGTGCCCGCCGCACGGGAAAAAAGGCTGCATCCGCTTGCCAGCAGCAGAAAGACCAGACAGAAGACAGCAGACAATCTGGTGTCTGAAAAAGGAAAAAGAGAGAGGAAGGGACGGCGCATGTCTTTTTATACCTGGATGATGACGTACGGACAAGGTTGATATACGGGGCGCGCGCAGTCAGTTCGTCAGGGCATACCATGCGCGCCGGCAGAGGCTGAAGAAGAGTCGATGAGGGCGGAAGGAAACGTCGTTCAGCCTCCCCGGCAGTAAAAAGTCTGGATGCGAAAACGCAGAGGGAGGAGAAAGAGGATAAGACAAGTGCTCAGGAAAAGCCTGCGGCAATCCTCTTTTTTGCGCTGTATCCCATAAAGGAACCTGATCGGGGGAAACGCCGAACAGGTGGTAGATGGCGCTGTCTGCCGCCATGACGTCGGGCGATGCGGCAAGAAGTCCCAACGGATAGGGTTTGCCCCGAACCGGACCGGTGACATGCATGGCTGTCACGCCGTCCAGAAGAGCTGCGGAAGGAGGAAGTGCCCGATAGAGTTCAAGGATGCACGCGGCAAAGGCGACAACATTTTCGCCTTCCAGCGTATGCGCCCATGCCTTGCGCAGGCCGCGTACCGTTCCGAACAGATTCTTGACCGCAAGGCTCAGACGCATCATGCCATGTGCCTTGACCTTGGGGAGAGAAAGCAGTGCGTCGCTTTCCAGAGCCAGACGGGATACTCCCCATTTAGGGACTCTGTTTCTTTTTTCGCCTACAGCTATGGGTACGGGATTATCCATTTCGCAAATTTCCAGACCGAGAGGGCGCAGGGCATCTTCAAGGCCGATGGCACGAGCGACGCCTTTTGCTGTGCCGAAGCCCGGCGAGTCGGCAACTGTGACATGAACACCTCGATCCAGCAGCCATGTTGCGGCTCCCTTTATTACAAGTGGATGCGTACAGGCCAGAGGCACGGCCCGAATGAGATTGGGCTTCAGCAGAACCCTGTCACCCCGTGCGGGTGACCAGCCGCAGGCGTCCAGCGCTTCACCCACGCGGGAAACAAGCGGAGCTTCGCCATAGTCGGCGCAGGAGCGCAGGGCGACGGGAAAATCAGGCATGAGCTTCCCCAGATGAGATATGTGTAATGGCGGAATGCTCAGGGCATGTTCAAGATAAAAATGCTCCCTGAGTCGGTCGGAGCGGGACGACTCGTCTCTGCTTTCCTTGCGCGCTGAGTTACATTTTTTCCATCAGCTTTTCCACGTAACGGGATCGGAGCTGCTTACGGGCCAGATTCCGTGCCACAGGCGGCAGCTTGAGTATTGCTCCCAATACACCGGCCATCAGCCGGTGGCTGAACATGACCTGATTGTCGAAGATGAGATCCTGAAGGTTTCCACGTTCCGCCGCCATGAGTACCACCCGGTGCGTCGTGTTGAGCGGGGTGATGGTGCGATCGGGGCGAGGTTCGAGAGTGAGGCTCCTGGTCGGGCATCCGTTGACGCAGACCCCGCAGCCGAGGCAGATATCCCTGTTCAGTTCGGGAATATGGCGGAGGGGTTTTCCAGCCTCATGGGGGGTATGTATCCGGCTCTCTTCCGGTTCGTGCAGGGCTTTGACCGGACATGACTTGAGGCACTTTCCGCAGCCGATGCAACTCTCCTCATCCAATCTGATGATGAAATTTGAATGGATGCTCTGGGTAATGCCGAAACGCTGCACGGCCAGCAACGCCTCACAGCAGCAGCCGCAGCAGTTGCAGATGAAGTTGACGCCTTCCCGATTGTTCTCGCCAAACTGCACCAGGCCATGATCATATGCCTGATGCAGCAGATCGACGCATTCTTCCTTGCTGACGGAACGGGCGTGACCGTGTTTGATCAGGGAATGCGCCGCAGTATTGAAGGTCATGCAGATATCCATGGGGGCATCGCAATTTGTTCCCATATGCCACTTTTTATGGCGGCAGTAGCACATGCTGATGCCAATTTCTTTTGAGGTGTCAATGATATGTGTGGCGCGTTCATAGTCGAGAATTTCCAGCCGATAGGGATCTCCCAGCACGTCTTCTCTGACGAAGACACGCCCGAGACCGGTTTCTCCCTGCACAAAGAGATCGCGCATGAAGTCTTCTTCAACATTGATATATTGATGATACAGTTCGCTGAGGGCTTTCTGGTC
>CALUUZ010000009.1 GCA_944324075.1 Candidatus Mailhella excrementigallinarum | reverse complement strand
CCGGCACCGCGGTGGTGGACACCCACAACCCCCTGCTGGCACGGTGGCGGGAGGCGTAACCTGCTACAACGCGCTGAAAAAGGAACCTCTCGAACAGTTCGAGGCCCTGTACAGGGAAACGCTGGAATTCGTGGAGCAGTTCTATATTCCCGATCTGCTGCTGGTGGCCGGAGCCTACAAGGATTGGGCCGGCATCGGCGGCGGCGCGGTGAACTACATGACATTCGGCGAATTTCCCGGCGACGAGCGCAGGCTGGAAACCCGCTGGCTCAAGCCCGGCGTCATCCTTGACCGCAAAATCGACACGATCCTGCCCTTTGATCCCTCCAGAATCGAAGAGCATGTGCGGCATAGCTGGTATGAGGGCGAGCAGGCCCGCGCACCCTATGAAGGGGAAACCGCGCCGAAGTTCACCTCAATGGGAGACACTGATCGCTACTCGTGGATGAAGGCCCCCCGCTATGACGGCAAGGTTGTGGAAACCGGGCCTCTGGCACAGGTGCTGGTGGCCTATGCCCAGGGGCAAGCCGCCGTGAAGCCGGTGGTGGATCAGGTTCTCGCCGCGCTGGGGACCGGGCCGGAAGCCCTGTTCTCCACCCTCGGACGCACGGCCGCCCGGGGTATCGAGGCGCTGGCCGTCGCGCGGCAGACCGGCACATGGCTGGAAGAACTCAAGGATAACCTCGCCGGCGGCGACACGAAAATCGTGGAAAACTGCGAAGTGCCGAAGTCCGCGCGCGGGGTGGGCTTTGTCAATGCGCCCAGGGGCGGACTCTCGCACTGGATTGTCATTGAAGACGGCAGGATCGCCAATTTCCAGCTTGTTGTGCCTTCCACCTGGAACCTCGGCCCGCGTGACGCGGCGGGCCAGCGCAGCGCCGTGGAAGAGGCGCTGATCGGCACCCCGGTGGCCGACCCCAAACGTCCGGTGGAAATCCTGCGCACGGTGCATTCCTTCGATCCCTGTGTGGCCTGCGGCGTGCATGTCATCGACGGGCGCACCAATGAAGGATACGACTTCCGCGTGCTGTAGGGCATGGCCGGGGCCGGGATGCTCCGGCCCCGGGAAGCGGAGGCAGTCCGGAGGAGCGGCGCGGCTCTGACGAAGGAAAGGACATGGAAAGAATCCTTGTACTCGGCGTGGGAAATATTCTGTACACCGATGAAGGCATCGGGGTGCGCGCGATGGAACTGGCGCGGGAACGCTGGGATTTCCCCGAGAATGTCACGCTGCTGGACGGAGGCACGCTGGGCATGGGCTTGATGGACGCCCTGACCTCGTGTGACATCGTGTTCGTGCTGGATGCCGTGCTGGGAGGCGGCGAGGCGGGCGCAATCTATCGTCTGACGGGCAGCGATCTGCGCAAGAGCCTGAGCTTCCGCGATTCCATGCATCAGACAGATCTGGCGGACACCCTGATTTTCTGCGAACTCATCGGCAAACGGCCCGAAGCCGTGGTTCTGGGCATGGAACCGGAAGATTACATGAGCATGGGCACGGAACTCAGCCCCACGGCGCGGAAACGCCTGCCCCTGCTCTGCGGACTGCTGCGGGACGAACTGACTGCCCGCGGCCTGACGCTGACGGAACGCCGGACGCAGACCGGGCTTTCCCGCAAAACGGAGGGCATGGAAACATGACCGGCCGCCGCGGCCCCGGCAGACGGCCCTTTTTCCGCATCGGCCTGCATTCCCGCACGGGCGCGGCGTCTGCCGCGGCTTGACAGCCTCTTTCATTATCGCTAAGCATAAGCAAAATGAATAAGAGGAGTCAGGCATGGCCCAACCCCAAACCCGTATGACGCGCCAGCGCATGCTTATACTGGAAGAACTGCGCGGCATGTGTTCCCACCCGACAGCGGAGGAGCTGTATTCCCGCGTAAGGGCGCGCATGCCGCACATCAGCCTCAGCACGGTCTACCGCAATCTTGAGATGCTGGCTTCCGCAAGGGAAATACTGCGCCTTGACAGCGCGGGAACGATACGCCGGTTTGACGGCAACACCATGCCGCACCGGCACATCAAATGCACCCGCTGCGGAAGGGTGGCCGATCTGCCCGCGGACTCCTGTCCCGAACCCGAGCATGACTCTCTTCATGTGGAGGGCTTCACCGTTACCGGAGTCCGGGTGGAATTCGAAGGTCTGTGCGACGAGTGCCGCCTGACGCAGTAGGGCAAGGCATCCTCGGGGCTTGCCTTCGTCCCGGACGGACTTATTTAAAAGAAACACCTGAATGTTCCCGGCGCTGTCTCGCCAAATCCGCCGTTTCAGGCGGATTTTCGGGAACGAAAGCAAGGAGGACCCCCCGATGAAATCACTGAAAGGCACCCGCACCGAAAAGAATCTGCTCACCGCCTTTGCCGGCGAATCCCAGGCGCGCAACCGTTACGACTATTTTGCCGGACAGGCCAAGAAAGACGGCTATGTGGAGATGTCCCGCGCGTTTGAGGAAATTGCCAATCAGGAAAAGGAACATGCAAAGCGTCTGTTCAAGTTCCTTGAAGGCGGCGAAGTGGAAATCTCCGGCGCCTTTCCCGCGGGTGTGATCGGCGCCACCTATGACAACCTGCTGGCTGCCGCCGCCGGAGAAAACCACGAACATCAGCACATGTATCCCGACTTCGCCAAGGTTGCCGATGAAGAAGGCTTCCCCGAAATCGCCTGTGTCATGCGCAACATCGCCGTGGCCGAAGCCCACCATGAAAGCCGCTTCCTCGCCTTTGCCGAGGCGATCAGGGAAGGCAAGGTGTTCAAAAACCCGGCCAAGAAAGTGTGGCGCTGCATGAACTGCGGCTTCATTCATGAAGGTGACGGCGCGCCTGAACTCTGCCCGGCCTGTGCGCATCCTCAGGCGTACTTCCAGGCTCTTGCCTGATCGGGCGGCGCGCTCCGCGATACCGAGTCTTGCGCCCCGCCTCCGGCGGGGCTTTTTACATGCAACCGAACAAAAAGGAGGCTCTCATGGCCGATCCCAAAGACATGTGGCAGTGTCAGATGACCAACTGCGGTTATATCTACAACCCCGACAAGGGAGATCGGAAGGGGAAGATCCCGGCGGGCACCAGGTTTGAAGATCTGCCCGATGACTGGCGCTGCCCGGTATGCGGAGCATCCAAAAAAGCTTTCAAACCCCTTGGATGACGTGTTTCGCCTTTCCGTGAGTGTTCCCTCTGCACGTCCGCGGCCGGAATCAAATCCCGGCCGCGTTTTCCATTTTTCCGCCCTGCGCTCCTCTTCACCCGAAAATCTGTGTCGCAGGAACCAATGTCTCAATCCACAGTCGCCCCATCCGCCGACTGACTGAAGCAGCCGACGGAGAGGGTTCGCGCGGATTGCCCCTCCCTGAAGGGAAGGGGTACGGAAAAGGATTTCATCGGCTTCGCCGTCTTGTCAACTTCCCCCTGAAAGGAGAGGTCTCAAACCACAAAGGAATTTCTGACGAGCTGCCAGAGGACAAGTGCAAACGGAACCAATTAAATTTCATACGCAAAGGCTGATCATCAGACAGTTCTGCGAAAGGAATATGAAAGCGTACTTTCGTCTTGTTTCTCATCCAAAGGTACATTGCTTTGCAGGAGAAGCATTGGAAGGCATTGAAGAGGCAAAGGCAGAAGTTCAAATGACGGCTCAGAATTGTCTGTGTGCCTGAAAGAAACACCTGTCGTTCCCTCCGGCTCCCGGCATGCTTTCAGGGCTGCACTCTTTTCCTCCCGCCTATCCCCAGTTTCCGCATCCTGTGCTGAAGGGTCGAGCGGTTGAGTCCCAGCAGGGCCGCCGCGCCGGAGACTCCTCCCAGCCTGCCTCCGGTTTTTTCCAGCGCCCGCAGGATATGTTCGCGCTCCATGTCCGCCAGGGAAGTCAGTTCCGCCGGGGCGGGGCGGCGCTCTTCCGCTTCCTTCCCTGCGGAAATTTCCAGAGCGGCATTTTCCTCCAGAAGCGCCCGGGTCTCCTCCATGCCGATTCTCCCCGTCACGCTGTACATGGTCATCATGCGCAGCAGCAGGCCGCGCAGTTCCCGGATATTGCCCGGCCATTCCCATGAAGTGAACAGCTTCATCATTTCGGCGGAACGCAGCGCCGCCGCGGGCAGCGGCGGAAGAGCGTACCGCGCGGCCAGTTGACGGGAAATGACGCGGATCAGCAGGGGAATATCCTCCCTGCGCCCGCGCAGCGGGGGCATTTCCAGCACGCAGACCGCAAGGCGGTGAAACAGATCTCCCCGGAAGCGCCCCCCGGCCACTGCCGCGGCCACATTCATGTTGGTCGCGGCGACAAAGCGCACATCCACCGTCAGCGGTATGCTTTCTCCCACCCGTTCAAAGGTGGACTCGTCCAGAACCTGCAGCAGCTTGCTCTGCATGTCTGCCCCCAGCTCGCCGATCTCATCCAGAAACAGCGTCCCGCCATGCGCCATTTCCACGCGTCCCACGCGCTTGGCCGCCGCGCCCGTAAACGCGCCCTTGCAGTGCCCGAACAGCTCGCTCTCGAACAGGGTGGACGACAGGGACGGGCAGCTTACCTTGACAAAGGGGCTGTCGCGGCGCGGGCTGTGCAGATGTATCTCCCGCGCGAGCATGGTTTTGCCCGTGCCGCTCTCCCCAAGGATCAGGATGGGAACATTGAGCCTGGCCATGGCGTCCACGCGCCGCATGAGGGTCCGCATGGCCGGACTCTGATAGACGAAAGCGGCATCAGGCTCCGGACCTGCGCTTCTCCTGCCGCTTTTCCGTCCTTGCCGCTTCTCCTCGATCCGCCGGGAAAGGGGCGGGGCGGAAAGGGAAAAGGAAAGAATGGCCCCCAGGCAGACGGCGATTGCCGGACACAGTTCCGTCAGAAAATTCGTGATGGCGTACAGCTCGGACGGCTGCTTCAGAAAGGAACAGTGCAGCGTGGCAAATACTCTGTTGTTCAGCATCAGGGGAAAGGCCATGGTTGTGGTCAGGCCCGCCTCCATGAGCGGATGCGGCACCGCCTCGGGAAAGCAGCGGGCCAGATCGGTGATGATAACCGGCTTGCGCCCGGCTATGGCTCTTCCGGCGACGGTATTCGAGGCGTCTGCGGGACGCACCGGCGACAGGGAGCTGACTACCGCGCCTTCAGCCGATGTGAAATAGGACAGCATGCCGCCGTCCGAGTCATACAGATTGATCACCAGCCGATCGAATTTGAACACGGCGGACAGTTCTTCGGCAAGAACCTTGAAGAAGGCGGGGCGGGAAATATCCGTGCCCAGTCCGCTCAAGAGGCGCTTTGCGATGCCTTCCGCCTTTCCGTGAAAATTCTCTGTCTGCATGGTATGAATCCCTCTTCCGTCTGGACGTTTCAGGCCGGAACCGGCCGCTCTCCGGCGGACCTC
This sequence comes from Candidatus Mailhella excrementigallinarum, assembly GCA_944324075.1. GTDB lineage: Bacteria > Desulfobacterota > Desulfovibrionia > Desulfovibrionales > Desulfovibrionaceae > Mailhella > Mailhella excrementigallinarum. Next base: position 119,322 of record CALUUZ010000009.1, on the reverse strand, counting down.
CATCGTCAGCCCGCCGGGGCATGGCGGCCATGCCTTTACCCGCACATGGATTTCATGTACGAACCGCAAACCGCATGCAATCTTCCTCACGTTTCAACGCAACTTTCCTTTCATGAATTTTTTTCTGATAAAAAACAGGACTGCTATCAAATATACATCATGAATTGGCATCGTCCAAATGTGTATATATCATCACTTATGCCCATAAACGGGCATATATATAAAAAATAGTACCGTAAAAAATTTCCTGACAAGCCATAAAACATATTGATTTTATTTTCTCTCTTTGGCTTTGGCATTACATGTGCTTGAGTGCGGATACCTTCGCAAGGCCGGAGGACGAAGCATGGCGCAACGTGATTACCGTTCTTCAAGCAATCAAAGGAGTGTGGATCATGTCCGTGGAATACCTGAAAAAAGCCTGCAAAACCCCGGAAAGCAACACGGCGGCGGCCCAGCAGGTCGTCACAGAAATGCTGGCTGAAATACGGAAGCGCGGGGAAGATGCCGTGCGCGAATACTCGCTGAAGCTGGACAAATGGTCGGGCGACATCATCATGTCCGAAGCCGACATCGAAAAGGCTGTCAGGGATGTTCCCGCCGGGATCAGGAGGGATATTGAATTCGGCGCAAAGCAGGTTCATGACTTTGCCGTGGCCCAGCGCGAGTCCATCCGGGATTTCTCCGTGGAGCTGTACCCCGGCGTGACCGCGGGTCAGAAAGTGCTGCCGGTGAATGTGGTGGGCTGCTACGCCCCCGCCGGACGCTATGCGCACATCGCTTCCGCCTACATGGGCGTGGCCACGGCCAAGGCCGCCGGCGTAAGAACCATCATCGCCTGTTCCTCCCCCTTCCGGGGCGGCGGCATGCACCCCTATCTGCTGTATGCCTTCAAGGCCGCCGGGGCCGACATCATCATGACGCTGGGCGGCGTGCAGGCCATCGCTTCCATGGCTTACGGCCTGTTCACCGGCAAGGAGGCCGATGTGGTCGTCGGGCCGGGCAACAAGTTCGTGGCAGAAGCCAAGCGCACGCTGTTCGGTACGGTGGGCATCGACGTGTTCGCCGGACCGTCCGAGGTGGCCGTCATTGCGGATGAAAGCGCCGATCCCGAAATTGTCGCCTATGATCTGGTGGGGCAGGCCGAACATGGGGTGGAATCTCCGGCATGGCTGTTCACCACCAGCCGCGAACTGGCGGAAAAGGTCATGCGCCGCGTGCCCGAACTCATCGAAACCCTGCCGCCTCTGGCCAAGGATGCCGCCGGCAATGCCTGGCGCGATTACGGAGAGGTCATCCTCTGTTCCTCCCGCGAGGAAATCGTCGCCAAGTCCGACGAATACGCCGCCGAACATCTTGAGGTGCAGGCCGCCGATCACAAATGGTGGCTGGACAACCTCACCTGCTACGGCTCGCTCTTTGTGGGCGAGGAAACCACCGTTGCCTTCGGCGACAAGTGCAGCGGCCCGAACCATGTGCTTCCCACCAAACGCGCGGCCAAATACTCCGGAGGGCTTTCGGTGCACAAGTTCATGAAAACCCTTACCTGGCAGGAAATGACCCGTGACGCGGCCGTGCATATCGGCGGCGTGTCGGCCCGCATCTCCCGGCTGGAAGGCATGGAAGCGCATGCGCGCACCTGCGATGTGCGCCTTGCCAAGTATGCTCCCGGCCAGAGTTTTGATCTGGGCGAACCCGTCAGGGAATAACCGGCTTTCCGGCGGCGCGGACGCGCCGCCGGACGCGCAAGAGAGGACATCACATGAATATCGCTGAGTTGTTCAACCTGAACGGCAGAACCGCGCTGGTCACCGGAGGGAATTCCGGCATAGGCGAAGCCATGGCCCGCGCCCTCGGACTGGCCGGGGCGCGTCTGGTGCTCGCCGCACGGCGCGAAAGCGCGCTGGAGGAGGCTGCCGGAAAAATGCGCGCCGACGGCATCCATGCGGACATTCTGCCCGTTGATCTCAGTTCGCCGGAAAACGCGCTGGCCTGCGGAAAAAGGGCCGGCGAGACATTCGGCCCCATTGACATTCTGATCAACGCGGCCGGGGTCAATCTGCGCCAGCCTTTCATGGACATCACTCCGGAAAGCTGGGAACGCCAGATCGCCCTGCATCTGACCGCGCCCTTCTTTCTCACGCAGGCGCTGGCCCCGGCCATGGCCGAACGCGGATGGGGGCGGATCATCAACATAGCCTCCCTCCAGTCCTTCCGGGCCTTTGCCGACAGCGCCCCTTACGGCGCGGGCAAGGGCGGCGTGGTACAACTGACCCGCGCCATTGCCCAGGAATGGTCGGCGCGCGGCATCACCTGCAACGCAGTGGGGCCGGGATTCTTCCCCACCGCGCTGACCACGCCGGTTTTCTCCAACCCTGAACTCGCGGGAAAAAACGCGGCCCAGACCTGCATCGGCCGCAACGGTGTTCTTGAGGATCTGTACGGCTGCGCGGTGTTTCTGGCCAGCGACGCCTCGGCATATATCACCGGCCAGACGCTCATGGTCGACGGAGGGTTCACCGCCCGCTGACCGCGAAAGGAGTTTTCCATGAAAGCCCTTGTCTATACCAGTCCCGACGAAATCCGGCTTCAGGACTTTCCCGATCCGCAGCCGGCTCCGGGCGAAGTCATCATCAGGATCAAGGCTTCCGGCATCTGCGGATCGGACATGCACGCCTATCACGGCCATGATCCGCGCCGCAGGCCCGGCCTGGTCATGGGACACGAGGCGGCGGGCGAAATATGGCACAGTGAATCCCCGCTGTTCACGCCCGGACAAAAGGTCACCGTCGATCCGCTCATAACCTGCGGGCGCTGCGCCTATTGCCGCACCGGACGCGACAATCTGTGCGAAAACCGGGGCATGGTGGGCATGACCCGTCCCGGAGCGTATGCCGAATACATGTCCATTCCCGCCGCCTCCGTCATTCCACTGCCCGACCGCATGCCCCTTGTTCTGGGCGCGCTGGCCGAGCCTGCCGCCACGGTGGTGCATGCTCTCAATCTCTCCACCGCGAGAATGGCCCGGCCCGTGCAGGAACAGCGCGCGCTGATCATAGGCGGCGGAGCCATCGGCATGTTCATGGCGCTGCTGCTGCAATCCCGCGGGGTACGGCATATCGACATGGCGGAAACGAACCCCCGGCGCGGAGCCTCCGCCGCGGAACATACCGCCGCCCGGGTCTTCAGCCCGGCGGACGAACCCCCGGCGGAAAACGCCTATCACTATGTGGTGGACGCCGTGGGCCGCAAGGTCACGCGCGACATGGCCATCCACGCGCTGCGCCCGGGTGGCGTGCTCATGCATATCGGCCTGCAGGAATGGGGAAGCGAGGTGGACATGCGCAAGATCACCCTGGCCGAACTGGTGGTGCTGGGCACCTATACCTACAGCTTCGCGGACCTTCAGGCCACGGTGACGGCACTGGATGAAGGCGTCTTCGGCGATCTGTCCTGGGTGGAACAGCGTCCGCTGGAAGACGGCCCGCGGGCTTTCCGCGATCTGGCCGAAGGAACAGCCCCGGCCGCGAAAATTGTGCTGCTGCCCTGAAAAACACCTTAGCCACGAAGGAGTCCCTCATGAAAAAGAGCTTGATTTCCTCCCTCATCGCGGCCTGCCTCGGCTGCGCGCTCGCTTCTCCCCTGCCGGCAGACGCCGCCGACAAGCCGGTGGTGCGCACCAGCGCCCAGCCCTGCCTGCACGGCATGGAACTGTGGCACGCGGAAAAGGCGGGATGGCTGAAGGACGCCCCATTTGCCAGCGAATTTCTGTTCTTCCCCTCCGGCGCGCCCCAGACCGAAGCCCTGGCCGCCGATCAGTGGGATTGCGGAGCCATGGGCACCGTGCCCACCATGATGGCCAGCATGCGCTACGGCTACAAGCTCATCGGCATCTCCAACGACGAGTCCGAAACCAACGACATATGGGTGCGTCCCGACTCGCCCCTGCTGAAGACCAGGGGCGCCAACCCCGACTATCCCGATATCTACGGAACGCCCGAGGACTGGAAGGGCAAGAAAATCCTCGGTCCCACCGTATCCACGGGCCATTACGCCCTGTCCGCCACGCTGCATGCCCTGGGCCTCTCCGACAAGGATGTGGATATCGTGCACATGGAGCTGGGCCAGGCCATGACAGCGTTCAACGCCGGTGAAGGCGACATCATCGTGCTGTGGGCCCCTCAGAGCTACATGGCCGAGGCCCGCGGCTGGAAAAAGGTTTCCTCCGGCACGGCGGCCAAGGCGATTATCGCGGGCGGCATCGGCGTGCGCAGGGAATTTGCGGAAAAGCATCCTGATCTCGTGGTGGACTGGCTCGACGTATACATGCGCGGCGTGGAAATGATGAAGAACGACCCCGCCGGAAGCGTCGAGCCGCTGCTGTCGTACTTCAATGACTACTGCGGTCTTGAACTGAGCCGCGACATGGTGGAGAAGGAGTTCAAGTACCGCTATCTGTTTGACGTGAACGAACAGATAGCCGCCATGGAAGACCCGGCCAGACTGCCCGCATGGCTGCGCGGCGTGGCCGACTTCATGCTCGAACAGGGCCGCATCAGCCAGAAGGAATACGACCGTTACGCTCAGGCGAATTTCCACATTGACCCCAGCTTCATGAAAAAGCTGGCCGAACGGCGCGCCGCGGCCAGATAACCGAAAGCTCCGCGCGGAGGCCGTCCGCCGCATCCGGCCGGGCGTCTTCCGCGCGGATATGCCGCGCCTGAAACAATCCTGAATACCCAAGGAGGATCTCATGCGGGACCCCATCGGCTCCGAGCGGGCCGCCGCCTCCGAAGCGCTGAGTCTGGAAATCGAAAAGGCCAACTATTTCGCCACCGCGGCCCGGGAAAACTGGATTTCTTTCGTCAGTTTCGCCCTGTTTCTCATCTTCTGGGAACTGATCTGCCGTTTTGAAATCGTCGGCCCCTATCAGCTTGTTCCGCCTTCGGAAGTGGTGACCCTGTTCATCGACAAATTTTCCAACGCCAACCCGGACGGCGCCCTCCTGTACCAGCACGCGGCGGCCAGTCTGGGGCTTGCCCTGGCGGGATTTCTGGCCGCCGTGGTCATCGGCGTCCCCCTGGGTCTGTTCATGGGCTGGTATCCGGCCGTGAACATGACCGCCCGCCCGCTTTTCGACGCCATCCGTCCCATTCCGCCCATCGCCTGGATTCCCATCGCCATCCTGTGGCTGGGCATCGGCACGCCCGCCAAGGCGTTCATCATCTTTCTGGCGGCCTTTGTGCCCTGCGTCATCAATTCCTACACCGGCATACGCCTCACCAACCCCGTACTCATCCGCGTGGCCCGGATCTACGGCGCTTCCAACTGGGAAACCTTTGTCAAAATCGGCATTCCCTCGGCCATTCCCATGATTTTCACGGGTATGAAGCTTTCGCTCAACGCGGCGTGGACCACGCTGGTGGCGGCGGAACTGCTGGCAGCATCCATGGGACTGGGCTATCTGATCCAGCTCGGGCGCAGGCTGGCCCGCCCCGACATCATTATCGTGGGCATGCTGACCATCGGATTTCTCGGCGCGCTCATGTCCTGGCTTCTGACCAGAATCGAAGCCCGCTTCGCTTCTTCCAGGAGGCTCACATGATCCTCTCCAAACGCGGGGCGAGCCTCATCGCTCCGGCGGCATCCATCGGCGTGTTCATCCTTTTGTGGGGCATCATCTCCCTCAACGTCAGCGCGGAATTCCTGCCCTCGCCCCTGGCCGTGGTGAAGGAAGCCCTGCGGCTGCTCCACGCCAACATCGGCGGCACCAGTCTGTGGGGGCATATCGGCTGGAGCCTGCGCCGCGTGCTCATCGCCTTTTTCCTGGCCATCCTGCTCGGCCTTCCGCTGGGGCTGTACATGGGCTGGAACCGGGTATGCGAAAAAATCGTCTCGCCCATTTTTGAAGTGCTGAGGCCCATTCCGCCCATCGCCTGGATTCCCATCGCCATTCTGTGGCTGGGCGTGGCCGAGGGTTCCAAGATCTTCATCTGCTTCGTGGGTGCGTTCGTGATCATGATTCTCAATGCCTATACCGGCATGCGCTATGTGGACCCGCTGCTTATCGACGCGGCAAAATCCTTCGGCGCAAACCGCACGCAGCAGTTCTTCAACGTGGCCGTGCCCGCCTGCATGCCCTCCATCTTCGCCGGGGTGCAGAACGCGCTCTCCATGGCCTGGATGTGCGTACTCGCGGCGGAAATGGTGGGCGCGCGGCAGGGCGTGGGTTTCATCATCATTCAGGGCATGGATCTGAACAAGCCTGCCATGATCCTCGTGGGCATGGTGCTTATCGGCATCATCGGCTCCCTGCTCGCCGCAACGCTGCGTCAGGCTGAAAAGCTGCTCTGCCCCTGGCGCAGAGAACTGGTGTGAGGAGAACGCCCATGCTACAGGACAATCAGAATCAAGACGCCCGGACCCCCGGAATCAAGATTGAGTGCGACAACATCTCCAAGGCCTTCCATGTCCCGGGGCAGGACAGACTGCTGCATGTGCTGGACAGGGTATCCCTTCAGGTCTACGAAAACGAGTTTCTGGTCATTCTCGGCCCGGGCCAGAGCGGCAAGACCGTCCTGCTCAACTGCATCGCCGGGCTTATTGAACCCAGCGCCGGAGAAACCCGCATCAACGGCAGGCCGATCACCGGCCCCGGCCCGGATCGCGGCATGGTGTTTCAGCGTTACGCGCTCTTTCCGTGGAAAACGGTGGAACACAACGTGGCCTTCGGGCTGGCCGTACGCGGCGTGCCGCTGAAGGAACGCCTGGCCAAGGCCCGACACTACATCAAAATGGTGGGACTGGAAGGCTTTGAAAGGGCGTATCCCGCCCAGCTCTCCGGCGGCATGAAACAGCGCGTGAGCATCGCCCGCGCCTACGCCAATGATCCCGACATCCTGCTCATGGACGAGCCGTTCGGCGCACTGGACGCGCAGACCCGCTACGCCATGGAACAGGAACTCAGAACCATATGGGAAAAGGAACGGCGCACCGTTCTCTTCGTCACCAACAACATTGAGGAAGCCATCTACCTCGGCGACCGCGTGGTGGTCATGTCCGCCCTGCCGGGCAGAGTGAAAACCGAGTACGCCATCGACATCCCCGCGCCCCGCAACTATACGGACCCGGCCTTCCTCGCCCTGCGCAAGAAAGTGTCCGACGACACGGAACTGGTGCTGTAAACGCCATGTTCCACGCGGCCGGCGGGCGCTTCGCCATGCGCCGGCATCATCAGTCCCGTTCTGTTCCGCAGGATGCGGAAAGCGATCAGGAGGCCCCATGCGCTTCGGCAACAAAGAGGAATACGTCAGCGGCAGAGAAATCAAGGTATCGGTGAACAATCTCACCAAATGCTATGACGATCTGCTGGTGCTCAACGACATCAACTTCGACATCTACAAGGGCGAGATGCTGTGCATCGTCGGCCCCACCGGCTGCGGCAAAACGACCTTTCTCAACTGCCTTTCCCGCTTCATCCCGATTACGGAAGGCTCCATTCTGGTGGACGGCGCGCCCGCCGATCCCAGAGTCCACAACATCGCCTTTGTCTTTCAGGAGGTTTCGGCCATTCCCTGGCTGACCGTGGAGGACAACATCCGGTTCGGTCTGCGCATCAAGCGTCTGCCCGAGGAAGAAATCGAAAGGCGCGTCGAACGCATGCTGGATATCGTGGGACTGCGCAAGTACCGCACCTACTTTCCCCAGCAGCTTTCGGCCAGCATGGAACAGCGGGTGGTCATCGCCCGGAATTTCGCCATCAACCCGGATCTGCTGCTCATGGACGAACCCTACGGCCAGCTTGATGTCAAGCTGCGCTACTACCTTGAGGATGAACTCATGCGCATCTGGAAGGAACTGGGCAGCACCGTGGCGTTTATCACCCACAACATCGAGGAAGCCGTGTACCTGGCGGAACGCATCCTTATCCTCTCCCCCAAACCCTGCACCATACGCGAGGAGGTCATCGTCGATCTGCCCCGCCCCCGGCGCTACGACGATCCGGAATTCGTCAGAATCCGCGACTACGTCACCGAACGCATCAAATGGTGGTAAGACAAGATCTGCCGGGAATCCAGTTTTTGAAGCACCCGGCAGATCTGAAAAGATGACATGCACCCTTTGTCGTTTCTTCCCTCCCTTGACAGTCTTATATAAGATATAATACAGAACATCTTAACGATTCATCGTCTCCGCCGCTCCTGCCTTCAAGCGTCACCCGATATAATGCCTTAAAACCCTCTTCCCCAATATAAGGAGACTGTTATGGGACACTTTTTTAGGCATGTTGCCGCAGCATTTCTGCTGACTGCCCTGGGCGCTTCATCTGCATATTCAGCCGAGACTTTCCCGACGCGCGCCATGACCTACATGGTGACATTCAATCCCGGCGGTCAGTCTGATCGTGAAGCCCGCAGGCAGGAGCCTCTCCTGAAGGAACTTCTCGGACAGAGCGTTCTTGTTGACTACAAGGTCGGCGGAGGCGGCGCCATGGGCTGGAAGGAACTGGTCGGTTCAAAACCTGACGGCTATACCTTTGCGGGCTTTAATATCCCCCATGTCATTCTCCAGCCTCTGCTGCAGGAAGTGGGGTACAAGACCGAGCAGCTCGTTCCCGTCTGCATTTTTCAGCGAACCTTCCTGGGGTTGGCTGTTCCTCTGGATTCTCCCTACCAAACCCTCGAAGACTTCATCGCCGCAGCCAAAGCCGCGCCCGGCAAGCTCAAGCTCTGCGGTTCCGGTTCCCTTTCGGGTCATCACATTGCCGTCCTTTCACTGCAGAAGCAGGGCGGTCTGCGTTTGACCTATATTCCGGAAACCGGCTCTGCCACTCAGATGACCGGCTTCCTCGGGGGGCACTACGACGCCATTATGGCCAACTCCGACGATCTGTGCCGCTTCAAGGACAAGGCTCGTATTCTCGCCGTGACCAGCGCTGAACGCATGACCCTTTTCCCTGATGTTCCCACTTTTAAAGAAAAGGGTTTTGATATGGTTCTCTCCATCGACCGTGGAGTGGCCGTACCGCCCGGCACTCCGACTCCGGTCATAGCCACGCTGGAAAAAGCCTTCATGGATATTGCCCGGCGTCCTGAAATCATCAGCGCTCAGGAGAAGGAGGGATTCTCCCCTGTAGCCATGGGGCATGAGGATTCCGTCGCCTATATTGAAGAAATGACAAAATTCTACGGAGATATTCTCAAGGACGTCAGAAAGAAATAATACCTTCCACCTGCGGCAGGCTGTGGACAATTGCCCACAGCCTGCCGCTTCACAGGAGATTTTATGTCTAGTCTACGTCATGCGGATATTGTCAGCGGACTGGTTTGCACCTGCTTCGGCAGCGCGATGATAAGCCAAGCATTGAAAATCGAAAACCTATTTGATGAGCCTCTTCCCCCCGGAACCCTTCCCCTCAGTCTTTCCATCATTGTGCTGACGCTTGGGCTGTTCTTGGCCTTCCGCGCCTGGCGCTATACCGGAGAAGATGTTGAAGTCGTTTGGCCTGCTCCCGACGGATGGCTGAATATCCTGGTTACCATTGCAGCGTTATCAGCCCTGTATCTGCTCATGCCCATACTGGGGCTTCCCATTTCCGCTTTTCTGTTTACCACAGGCCTTATCTGGTTCTACGATCGCAAACTTACCTTCGCCCTCCCCGTCGGACTGGGAATAGGGCTTCTTTTCCATTATATTTTCATCAAATTTCTGCAAATGCCCTATCCTCTTGGCATATTGGAGTAGCCCTTTCTTCCGCGCAAGGTCATAAACATCAACTTCAACCGCATTATTTTACATATGGCAGGAAGCTTCAATGGACTTCTCTTTTACTTATCTTTTGGACGGGCTGTGGACAGCCTGTTCGCCCATCAATATTTTCTGGGCGGCAGTGGGCTGTCTGGTCGGAACTCTGGTCGGAGTGTTGCCTGGCATCGGACCTACCAGCGGCATAGCCATCCTGCTGCCGCTCACGGCCAAGCTGGGAGATCCTACCGGCTCCATCATCATGCTGGCCGCTATCTATTACGGCGCAATGTACGGAGGCTCAACCACCGCCATCATGGTCAACATTCCCGGTGAGGCTTCATCGGTATGCACAGCCATTGATGGTTTTCAACTGGCGAAACAGGGCCGCGGCGGACCTACCCTCGCCATCTGCGCTATTTCATCCTGGGTAGCCGGAACACTGGGAGTGATCGGTCTCAGCTTCTTTGCTCCACCTCTGGCAAGCCTGGCTCTCAAGTTCGGCCCGCCTGAATACTTTTCCCTCATGTTCATGGCCCTTGCCCTCATCATCAGCCTTGCCGGCCGAGCCTTGCTGAAAGGACTCATCGCCGCGAGTTTCGGCCTTCTTATCTCCTACATCGGGCAGAATCCCCTTACGGGAACAAGCCGTCTGACCTTTGGCAGCCTTGACCTGATGGGCGGTATTGACTTTATCAGCGTTATCATCGGCCTGTTCGCCATCAGTGAAGTATTTTCCAACGTGGAAAAACATACACGGTATATGCTCGCGCACAGCAAGGTGGACTGGAAACCCAAATGGGCCGAAGTCCTCTATTGCCGGTTCGCCATGCTGAGGGCGTCAGTTGTGGGATTCTTCCTCGGGCTGCTGCCCGGCTGTGCACCGGCAGTCACCACATTCATCGCTTACGATGTCGAGAAACGCTTTTCAAAGCATCCCGAAAAATTCGGCAATGGAGCCATTGACGGCGTAGCTGCGGTGGAAGCCGCGAACAATGCGACTTCTTCCGCCGGTTTCGTGCCGCTCTTCGCTTTCGGCCTGCCCACCGGTCCCGCCCTGGCCGTCCTGCTGGGAGGCTTCATGATGTACGGTCTGACTCCCGGCCCCATGCTCTTTCAGGAGCAGCCCGGATTCGTATGGGCGATTATAGCCAGCATGTATGTGGGCAATCTGCTCTGCCTGCTGCTCAACCTGCCGCTCATCAGCATATGGGCTCGCATAGCGGTCATTCCCTTCCCTGTACTCGGCCCTCTGATTCTCATTTTCTCCGTCATTGGGGCCTACAGTGTACGCTTCCTGATGTTTGACGTCTGGATGGCGCTTCTCTTCGGAGTTATCGGCTATCTCATGCGTAAATTCCGTTTCCCTGTTCCTCCCCTGATTCTTGCGGTGGTTCTTGCGCAAATGATGGAAACTTCACTTGCCCAGTCACTGATGCTGTCCGACGGAAGCCTGAGCATATTCTTTACTCGCCCTATTGCCGCGTTCTTTATGTGCCTGGCATTCCTGGCCATAGCACGCGGAGTCTGGAAGCAGGCCAAATCCGACGGCCTGGAAGACGCATGCGCGTGTGATTCGGATGACTAGCGTACTTCGCATGTAGAGCGTTCCCGGAATAAAAGACTCTGCATGCCCTTCTCCTCCACAAGCGGATAATCACTATCGGTTGCGTGCTGTTCCGGGAGCTTCCGTTTCCAGAGAAACTGGTTCCAGAATGTACGCCAGCCAAAAAAGCTTTACTGATTGTCTTATATAAGATATCTTATATAAGAATAACCGTACCTCATCTTCAGGGTACAAAACCAGGAGGCAAGTATGGCCATACAGTTCGTGGTGCATGAGGACGGCGACAGCGTCGGCGTCGTCACCGTGGAAGGCGTGAAAGCCGGTCAGGAGCTGACCGGCTGGGTCATGAAGGAAGACAAGCTGCTCAACTTCAAGGCACTGGACGATATTCCCATCGGCCACAAGGTCGCGCTGGTGGATCTTGAACCCGGAGACACGGTGATCAAGTACGGCGTCGATATCGGCAAGGTGGTGGCTCCGATCAAAAAGGGCGAGCATCTCCACGTTCACAACGTCAAGACCAAAAGGTGGTAGTCGTCATGGATCTGTCCAAGCAGAAAATTATGGGATACCGGCGTGAGAACGGACGCGTCGGGGTGCGCAACCACGTCATTCTCCTGCCCCTCGACGACCTTTCCAACGCGGCCTGCCTCGCGGTGGAAAATCATGTGAAGGGCACTCTCGCGCTGCCGCACCACTATGGCCGCCTCCAGTTCGGAGCCGATCTTGAGCTTCATTTCCGCACGCTGATCGGCATCGGCAGCAACCCCAATGTGGCCGCCGTGGTCGTCATCGGCATCGAACCCGAATGGACCAGGGTGATCACCGACGGCATCGCCAAGACCGGCAAGCCCGTGTTCGGTTTCTCCATCGAGCAGAACGGCGACATCAATACCGTGGCAGCCGCCTCCCGCAAGGCCAAGGAGCTGGTGCAGTGGGCCACCGGCCTCCAGCGCGAGGAGTGCATGGTCAAGGAACTGATGGTATCCTGCAAGTGCGGCGAATCCGACACCACCTCCGGCATCGCGGCCAATCCCACCGTGGGCAACGCCTTCGACAAGCTGTATGAAAACGGCAATACCCTGCTGTTCGGGGAAACCTCGGAAATAACCGGAGGCGAGCATCTGGTGGCCCAGCGCTGCCGTACTCCGGAAATTGCCGCCCAGTTCATGAAGATGTGGAGCGACTACAACGACTTCATCATCGCCAACAAGACCAATGACCTTTCCGATTCCCAGCCGACCAAGGGCAACATTCTCGGCGGTCTGACCACCATTGAGGAAAAGGCGCTGGGCAATATCCAGAAAATCGGGAAGAAGTGCATGGTGGACGGCTGCCTGATCCCGGCCGAAGCCCCCAGGGGGCCGGGCCTGTGGTTCATGGATTCCTCCTCCGCCGCCGCCGAAATGGTGACTCTGGTTTCCGCCGCGGGCGCCGTGGTGCACTTCTTCCCCACCGGTCAGGGCAACGTCATCGGCAACCCCATCCTGCCGGTGATCAAGATCTCCGCCAACCCCCGCACCGTGCGCACCATGAGCGAGCACATCGACGTGGATGTGACCGCCCTCCTGCGCCGGGAAATGACCATGGACGAAGCGGGCGACAAGCTGCTTGACATGATGGTGCAGACGGCCAGCGGCCGCAACACCAGCGCCGAAGTGCTCGGCCACCGTGAAATCGTCATGACCAAGCTGTACCGCAGCGCGTAAGGCGCACAGATGCCGCCCGGCAATCTCTCCCGTCCGGGCGGACAAGGCGGAACCTCCCATGGGAGGTTCCGCCGCCAGGCGTGGGGATGCCGTCGGGCAATGCGGCTCAGCGCAGTTCGATCCGGTAATGATGGTGTCTTGTGACAATGCGGCTGCGCCGGAACTCCACCACACTGTCCCGCACGTCAAAGGCCCTGCGCCGCACTTCCAGCAGCGGCTCGTCAGCATCCACGCGCAGGAGTTTCTGATCCAGAGCGTCCGGCCGGACGGCTTCCAGCGTCTCTGTGGCGCGTACCACAAAAATGCCGAATTTCTGATGGTAATGTTCGTACAGCGTATTGGGCAGAAGCCGGAGATTCAGGCTGAAGCGCGGAAAACGGAACGCCGGCAGCACAATCTGTTCGTTGATGACCGGCTGATCGTCCAGCACGCGGATGCGGTGAATCCGGATGACCTCGCTTCCCGGTTCCAAATCCAGCGCCTCCGCCTCGTCATCCTCCGCCGTGCCGCTGCGAATGTCTCCGGTGCGGGACAGGGGATACACGCGCCTGCCCGCCGCGTCGTACAGCATGAAGAAAGGAAACAGGGAGCTGTCGGCATCCAGAACGGCCACCGCCGTCCCCTTGCCCTGATAGCGCACCAGACGCTTTTCCAGCGTCAGCTCATTCAGCGCCTTGCGCAACGTGCCCTGACTGACGCCGTACTCCTCCGCCAGCGCCATTTCACTGGGCAGAAAGCTCCCGGGGCTCCATTCGCCCGCCACAATGCGGCTGAGTATGGAATCCTTTATCTGGGCGTACAGCGGCGTAAAGGCAGGTTTGGATACGGCAGGCATGTTTTCCCCTGTGCTAGAGCTGGAATCTGGCGACTATAGCGCAGCAACTCACATTGTCAAGCATTGCATTTACCCTTTCCTCCACACTGTATCATACTCAATTTTGACCTTGCAGGAGTCTGTATGGAATCCATAGTTATTACCGAATTCATGGATACAGATGCAGTTAATGCCCTTTCAGAACATTTCAATGTCATCTATGACAAAACTCTTGTCAATCACCAGGACAAACTTCTTGAACTTGTTGCTGATTGCGGTGCGATTATTGTACGCAACAAGACCCAGGTTCGCGGATCGCTGCTGGAGGCCGCCGGAAACTTGCGGGTTGTCGGCAGGCTTGGCGTCGGGCTGGACAATATCGACATGGAGGAATGCCGGAGAAGAAACATTTCCGTTATTCCAGCGACAGGAGCGAACAATATTTCCGTGGCGGAATACGTCATGGCCGGTCTGCTCATGCTTGCGCGCGGCTGTTATCTGAACGGCGCGGAAGTCGCTGCGGGAGGATGGCCGCGCGAACGCATGGTGGGCGGAGAGATTTGCGGCAAGACGCTGGGGCTGCTCGGTTTCGGCGGCATCGCCCGCGATGTGGCCCGCCGCGCCGCAGCCTGCGGCATGAAGGTCATCGCCCATGACCCCTTTGTGCCTGATGATGCCCCCGTCTGGAAGGAATACGGCGTCCCGCCCGTGGCGCTGGACGCCATGCTGGCCGAAGCCGACGCCATAAGTCTGCATGTGCCGCTGAACGACAGGACACGCAATCTGTTCAACGCGGAGCGCATCGCCGCCATGAAGCCCGGAGCGTTCCTGATCAATACCGCCCGCGGCGGCATCGTGGATGAGACGGCCCTTGCCGAAGCGCTGCGTTCAGGGGGGCTGGGCGGGGCCATGCTGGATGTGTTCGCCGCGGAACCCCTGCCCGGCGGCACAGCTCTGGCCGGAGCGCCGAACTGTCTGCTTACCCCTCACATCGCGGGCGTTACGCATGAATCCAACCGGCGGGTCAGCGCCATGATCGCCGAAAAGGTCAGCGCGGCGCTGAAAGGGGAACCGGCATGAAACTTTCCTTTTCCGATATGCGCAAACTCGGCGTTTCCGCCTTTCTCGCGGCGGGCGTCCCGGAAGATGCCGCCGCCTGCGTAACGAACGCTCTTCTTCTGGCGGAACTGGACGGCATGCCTTCGCACGGCTTCTCGCGCATTCCCTTTTACACGGATCAGGCCCGCAGCGGCAAGGTCAACGCCGGAGCCCGCCCGGAAATCACCCAGCCGGCTCCGGCCCTCATCGTGGTCGACGCCCGAAACGGATACGCCTTTCCGGCCATTGAGGCGGGACTCCGGCTTGCCGTCCCTCTGGCCGGACAGTACGGCATCGCGCTGCTGGCCGTGCGCCGCTCCCATCACTGCGGCGTGCTGGGCCATTACGCGGAGAGCATCGCGCGGAATAACCTGATCGGCCTCGCCTTTTCCAACACGCCTTCGGCCATGGCGCCCTGGGGAGGAAACAAGCCGAGCTTCGGCACCAATCCTCTGGCTTTCGGCTGTCCCTGCGCCCACTGCCCGGACGGACAGCCCATCGTGGTGGATATGTCCCTGAGCAAGGCAGCCAGGGGCAAAATCATGAACGCCGTGCAGAAAGGCGAAAGCTCCATCCCGGAAGGCTGGGCGCTGGACGCCGGGGGGATGCCCACCACCGACCCCGTGCAGGCTCTCCGGGGAACCATGGTGCCGATGGGCGACGCCAAGGGCGCGGCGCTGGCCCTGATGGTGGAAATACTCTCCGCCACGCTGACCGGATCGAATCACGCCTTTGAGGCCAGTTCCTTCTTTGAGGCAGAAGGTCCCGCGCCGGGTATCGGGCAGAGCTTCATTCTGATTTCCCCCACCCGCGTCAATCCGGATTTTCCCCATACGCTGGAACGCCTGACGCAGCATATCTGCGGACAACCCGGAGCGCGCCTGCCCGGAGCGCGGCGCTTTGCCCTGCGGGAAAAAAGGCGGGAAGAAGGGCTGGAACTGCCCGATGCCCTGTATGAAAAAATCGCGGCCAGTGCGCGGCGGGAAAACGCATGATGCCTTTCCGCCGGCTTTCATTCTCCAGCCTCCGGGTCAGGTGCATATGTTCCCGCTCCTCCTTCTCTCCGCGTTCATCGGCGTCGCCATCGGGCTGACGGGCATCGGCGGGATTCTCGCCATTCCCGCTCTGATCGCGCTGGCGGAGCTTCCCCCGCGCGTGGCCATGGGCACAGTGCTGGCATCGCTGTTTCTGACCAGCATTGTCGGCATTCTCAACTTCCGGGCCATGGGAGTGCTGGATCGGAAGGTGTGGAAGCCGCTCTGCGTCGGCGGCTTCCCTTCCACCTTCGCAGGAGCATGGCTCAATTCATACCTGCCTTCTTCCTTCCTGCTTTTCCTGCTGGGCCTGATCACCATTCTGGCGGGGGTCGGCGCGCTGCATACATGGAAGGCCCTTTCCGGCGTCGATCTCCGGACCTCCCCGCGCCGTTTTCCGATAATCGCCGCCGTGGGAGGCACTGCCGGCCTCATGGCCGGACTGACCGGCGCGGGAGGCCCCGTGCTGTCCATTCCCGTGCTGATCGCCCTGGGACTGCCTCCCTTTCCGGCCGTGGTTTCCGGCATGCCCTTTCAGCTTGCCACATCCGTGGCGGGTTCGGCGGGGAACATTCTGCGCGGGCAGATCGATTTCACGCTGCTGATTCCCGTGGCCGTCGCCATCGCAGCGGGCGTGGTGTCCGGCAACCGCATCGCGCCGCACATTCCCGCGCGGGCGCTGAAAATCACCATCGGCGTATTTTGCCTGCTCATCGGAGCGGCGCAGTGCCTGCGGGCATTCTAGCACGCTGTGACCTCTCCCAGGCCACACGCCCCATCCGCCGACTGACTCCACAGCCCAAGGTTGCGGAAACGGATTTTACCGGCTTCGCCGTTGTGCCGGCAGTTCCTTTCTCCCTGATGGGGCAGGTTTCAGACCATAAATGCCGACCAGGCGCCAGCCAGACGCAGCGGTATAACCGCCGCGCGCGAACCGAAACCGCATTTTCGGCAAAACACTCCGGCATCATTTAACGAGTGTTAAATGATGCCGGAGTGTTTTGCGTTTGAACATACCTGGTGGCCAGTTCCCATGTTCCGCCGGAGCGGCCGCAACTTACTTGCGGCTGCTCCGGCTTCTCGGCGGAATTTCACTGCACCGGGGCTCAGCGCTCTAGAATCCCTGCCCCATGGAGAACTCAAAACGTCCCTTGTTGCGTGACTTTCCGTCCACGTTCTCGGACAGCGGCCAGCCGTAGGCGAAGCGCAGATCGCCCATGGGCGAACGCCAGCGCAGCTCCAGCCCCACCGACTGATACACCTTGTTGAACAGGGATTCCTCAGCGGAATCACTGTTGAAGCCCACGTCATAGAAGGGCACCAGCGCAAGCCCCGCATCAGGCTTGAAAGCCCATATATATTCCAGTGTAGCGTAGCCCATGCGGTCGCCGCCGATATGTTCGCCGGTCTTCGGATCGCGCGGGGAAACGTCATCATCCGAGTAGCCGCGCAGACTGTTCATGCCGCCGAGGTAGAAGCGTTCAAATACCGGCACCTTGTCGCCGGTATTGCGGAACACCGCCCCGGCGCTGGCCTTGGCGTGGATCACGTGATTTTCCTTCAGGCCGTAAAAGAATCCGTATTCTCCCGTGACCTTGAAGAAGTTGTCGTCGCCGCCCAGACCTCCGCCGCCATATTCCAGGGTAATGCCCTCACGCGTGCCGCGCGAGGGAAACGTGGCGCTGTTGGTGGAATCGCGTCCCACGCCCACGGATGCGACGCTGGCCCAGTTGGTTCCTTCATAATCCTTGATGATGCTGGTGGCCCAGGGTTCAATGTTTTTCAGCGTATAGCGGTCGAGACGATAGCCCCAGTTCAGCGTCGAATATTCCCCTATGGGATACATGAAGCTGATGCGGCCGCCCACGGTCCGCTTGTCGAAGTCCGTCCATTCCTCTTCTACGCCGTACAACTGGAGGGAAAGGCCCAGGTTGCTGTTGTACAGGCGCGGGTTGATGAAGGTGCCGCGCACGGAGTTTTCCTTGGTGGAGGTATACCCCTGCAGCCCGAGATAGTAGCCCTGCCCGAACAGATTGGCCTCGCTGATGCCGCCCGCGATGCCGAACTTGTCATAGGTGGAGTAGCCGAAACCGACATTGATGGAGCCGGTATTGCCCTCTTTCACGCCGACTTTCAGATCCACTTCTCCGGGGTTGCCCGTAGGCACCAACTGGGGATTGACCTCATCGAAATAACGCAGCTTGTCGAGCCGCTCCACACTGCGGCGCAGCGCCCATCCGCTGAAAGGCTGTCCGTCGGCCAGGCGCAGCTCGCGCAGAATGACATTGTCGCGGGTCTTGTTGTTGCCTTCAACTTCCACCCGGCGCACATAGACCCGCTCCCTCGGATTCAGGGTATAGGTGACATCCACAAAGGCGCCGTCCTCGTGCCGGGGAATGGTTTCCACGCCGATGTCCGCGAAGGCATAGCCGTAATCCCCGTAAAAGTCGGTCAGCTTCTTGATGTCTTCCTGCATTGTCTCCAGATTGAAGTATTCGCCGTCCTCCGCGAGGTCATCCAGTTTTGTCTGGGCGAGAAGCTTCTCCCTGGTATCAATGAGATCTCCGCTGAACCCGACCTCGCCGAGCTTGTAACGATCGCCTTCACGCACGCGGAAGATGACGCGGATGCCGTCGGGGTCATAGACGACCTCCGGTGCGGCGACACGGGCGTCAATATATCCCTTGTTCACCAGAGTCGCCTGAAGCAGTTGCGAGTCACGCTCAAGCTCCTCTTCCTTCAGCACGCCGGAGCCGGTGATCCAGGAAAGCAGGCCGCGCGTCTTGAGAGACAGCTTGCCCGCGAGGTCATCCGGATCTTCCTGTTCCAGCCCTTCGATGGAAACTTCCTTGATATACAGCTTGTTTCCCTCGTTGACCCTGAGCAGCAGCACGGCGGAGGCTCCGCCGGAACGCTCCTGAACCTCATAGGTCACGTCGGCAAGATAGTATCCCTTCTTGCGGTACAGCTCCGTGATCTTCTGGAGATCATCGGCCAGCACCCTGTCATTGAGTACATCCCCCGTCTTGGAAGACATGGCCTCGGTGATATCGCCCATGCTCACCGCATCGGAGCCTTCCACCCGCACATCATCAATGCGCGGTTTTTCCGTCACGGTGAACACCAGCACGGGGCCGCGCGGCGTCTGCTCCAGATCGGCCCGAGCGTCACTGAAATAGCCCATTTCCCATATGCGGCGCAGATCCTCATCCGCGCTGAGCGCATCCACGGCACCGCCCACCCTGGAAGACAGGCGCACCTTGACGCGCTCCGGATCGATCAGGCGCAGGCCACGGATTTCGATATCCGCCACGCCGCCCTTGCCCCGGGCCGCTCCCCGCGCCTGTCCGGCCAGACTTTCCACGGCGGAAGCCAGCTCAAGCAGAGAGTTCCGCTCGGCATGGTAGGCATAGGCTTCCCCACCCGAAGCGGAGACCATGCGCATGTCCAGGCTGAACGCGTCGCCAAGCTGACTCAGCGTACCATAGACAGCGTAGTCCGCCCTGGCCGAAGAGGCCAGAGAACGCGCCCGGCCGTCGTTTGCCGGAGCCCTGCCGCCCGCGCTGCCGGAAGGAGGCAGGACGCGAAATCCTGTTTCGGCAAGAGAGGAACGCAGCAGAGAGGGCATATCCTGCCGCAGCTGCGCCGCGTGTTCCGGCGCGGCATGCACGGCGAACGGCAGCACCAGCACGGAAGGCTCCCTGCCCTCCGCAACCCTGGCGGCCCCGTCCGCAGAAGACGGCGCGGCTCCGGCAGGCGCAGGAATCAGCGGACAGACCGCCAGGCAGACAAGCAGCGGGCACGCCGCCAGGGCACGACGAAGAGCTTTAAACGCTTCCCTCTTCATAGAGTACTCCGGATTTCAATTCGAACCTGCGTCCCATACGGGCGGCGAGGTCACGATTATGCGTCACGACGACAAGGGTCATGCCCTCGGCGCGATTGAGTTCCAGCAGCAGGTCCATCACCATGCTTCCGGTCTTTTCATCAAGATTTCCAGTCGGCTCGTCCGCCAGCAGTACCTTGGGACGCAGCAGGGTCGCGCGCGCTATGGCCGCGCGCTGCCGCTCGCCGCCGGACAGCGTGGTGACGTTGTGCGCACGGCGCTCTCCCAGGCCCACGCTCTCCAGCGCAGCCTCGGCACGCTTCAGGGCTTCCCGCCGCTCCATGCCGCCGATGACGGCCTGCATGGCCACATTCTCCACCGTGCTGAACTCCGGCAGAAGATGGTGGAACTGAAACACAAAGCCCAGCCGGCGATTGCGGAAAACGGCCGCCTCGGCGGGACTCATGCCGCCGAGAGGACGACCTTCAAAATATACCATGCCGCGAGTGGGGGCGTCCAGAGCGCCCAGCATATGCAGCAGCGTGGACTTTCCCGATCCGGATGCTCCGAGTATGGCCACGGATTCCCCGGCGTCCACCCTCAGGTTCAGACCGGAAAGTATGGTCAGTTCCCCGGCCGGGCCGCACACGGTCTTGCCCAGGTCTTCCACGCGATACAGTTCCGACATGGTTCACTCGTAGCGCAGCGCCTCGGCGGGCCTCAGCCGGGCCGCCTGCCGCGCGGGATAGATAGTGGCGAGAAAGCACATGATCATGGCCACCACGCCGATAATCACGGTATCGGACACATTGATCAGCATGGGCAGCTTGTCCATGGTATAGACGCCCGGAGGCAGATCGATGAACTGATATCTCTTGAGCAGCCAGGCCAGGCTCAGGCCCAGCGCGTAGCCGATGCCCGTGCCCACGACCCCGATAATCAGCCCCTGCAGCATGAAAATGCGCCGCACGGCTCCCGCCGTGGCTCCCATGGACATGAGAATTGCGATATCCCGCGTCTTTTCCATGACCAGCATGACCAGCGACGTGATGATGGAAAAAGAACCGACCAGAATGACCATGGCCAGAACGATGAACATGCCGATGCGCTCCAGCTGGAGAGCGGCGAACAGGCTGGCGTTCATGTCCATCCAGTTGCGCGCGTAAAACGGCGGGCCGAGTTTTTCCTGAATGCGGCCCGCAAGTTCCCGCGCCTGATACGGATCGTCGCAGAACGCCTCAATGCCGGACACGCGCCCTCCCGGCAAGCCGAGAAGCTCCTGGGCAGCGTCAAGGGAAACATAGGCCAGACGGCTGTCATAGTCCGTCATCCCGGAACTGAACATGCCCGCCACGCGAAAGGGCCTGATCTTCGGGCTGAAGCCCGCGGCGCTTCTCTCCCCCATCGGGGACATGAGATTAATGCGGCTGCCGACCTTCAGGCCGAAACGCGCGGCCAGATTCTTTCCCACCACGATGCCGGGTATTCCTTCCGCCGCCAGATCTTCAACCTTTCCCTCGGGCATGTCACGCAGCAGATGCAGGGCCTCTCCCGCCTGGAGAGGGTCCACGCCGCGCAGCACCAGACCGGTTGCCCCGCGCGGCGTGGACAGCAGAACTTCGGTATAGATATAGGGGGTGGCGGCCCTGATGCCGGGTATGGACTGCACTTCCGCCAGCACCGGCGTGACAGGCGAAGAAGCGGGAACGGACACGGCGGAGGAGGCTTCCCGTTCGCTTTTGGCGGAATGCCCCTCCCCGGCGGGAGCCTCCAGCGCAAAGGGTTCGCTTGTGGGGTCAAATGCCGTCGGGTCGGCGGAAAGTACCGTGACGTGGGCATTTGCCCCCAGGATCTTGTCCCGGATATCGGAGGTGAAACCGTTGTACACGCCCATGACCACAACCAGGGCGGCCACGCCGATGGCCACGCCCAGCACGCTCATAAGCGAGATGACGGAGATGATGGTCTGCTTGCGGCGCGACATCAGGTAGCGCGACGCGATGAACAGCTCAAAGCCCATGCGATCCGCCTAGCTCTCTCTGGTTTTGAAACGGCACATGCCGGAATCCCGTCTCCATCCCGCAAACTTCATGCATTCACCAGTCCCGCGCCGCAGAACATGCTAAAGCTCCGGCCGCAGCAGGGGGAAGAAGAGAACCTCACGGATGGACGGGGCGTCGGTAAGCAGCATGACCAGGCGGTCAATTCCCACGCCCTGCCCCGCCGTGGGCGGCAGCCCGTATTCCAGCGCGCGCAGGTAATCTTCATCCAGCGGATTGGCTTCCTCGTCACCCGCCGCCTTGGCGGCCATCTGGGCTTCAAAGCGGCCGCGCTGATCCACCGGATCATTCAGTTCGGAAAAGGCGTTGGCATATTCTCCGCCGGAAATGAACAGCTCGAAACGGTCGGTCAGTTCCGGGTTCTCGTCGTTGCGGCGGGCCAGGGGCGAAATCTCGGCCGGGTAGAAGTAAATGAACGTGGGCTGAATCAGCCGGGGCTCCACATCAAGATCGAAAAGACGGGACTGGAGCTTGCCGATGCCGTCGCGTTCCATGTCCTTTTCTCCCCGCGCGGTCAGATGCGCGCGCAGGGCGTCCTCATTCCAGAAAAAGTCGGGCTTGTGCCCTCCCACGCTTTCCAGGGATTCATGGAAGGTGAGCCGCCGCCAGCGCCCCGGCGTCAGGTCGATTTCCTGTTTCTGATAGGTGATCACCGTACTGCCGCAGACCTCCAGCGCAATATGCGCGAAAAGCTGTTCCGTAAAATCCATGAGATCGCGGAACGTGGCAAAGGCCCAGTAGAATTCGCACATGGTGAATTCCGGATTGTGCCGGGTATCCGTCCCCTCGTTGCGGAAGGCCCGGTTGATTTCAAACACCTTTTCCAGGCCGCCCACGATGAGGCGCTTCAGATACAGCTCCGGCGCGATGCGCAGATACAGATCGATATCCAGCGCATTGTGGTGCGTGACAAAGGGCCGCGCGGCCGCGCCCCCGGCCAGGGGATGCATCATGGGCGTTTCCACCTCCATGAAGCCGTGCTGCTCCATGAAGCGGCGGAATTCCCGGATAATGCGCGAACGCTTGCGGAAAATCTCCCGCGTGCGCGGGTTGACGATCAGATCCACATAACGCTGGCGGTAACGCAGCTCGACATTGGTCAGCCCGGCATATTTGTCGGGCAGGGGGCGGAACGCCTTGGTCAGCAGCTTCACGCCGGAACATTTCAGAGTGAGTTCGCCGGTTTTGGTGCGGAACAGGGTTCCCGTCACGCCCACGATATCCCCCACATCCAGCTTTTTGAACACCTTGAAGGCGTCGTCGCCCAGAGCTTCCCGCTCGGCATAGCACTGGATGCGGCCCGTGCGATCCTGCAGATGGAAAAAGATCACCTTGCCGAAGGAACGGGAGGACAGCATGCGCCCGGCCAGAGCGAAGGTTTCGTCCAGATTTTCCAGCTCATCGCCGCTGTATGCCTCGTATTCGGCGCGCACGCTGCCGGCGTCGTTCTCCTTGCGAAAATCATTGGGAAAAAGAGGCACTCCCGAATCCAGAAGCTCGCAGGATTTCACCACGCAGTTTTTGACCACTTCATTCAGGTCGCCGTGTTCGGCGAAACTCTCCAGCATGGGCATGAAATAGGCCGCATGCTCCGACTGCGTGGCAAGCTTGATGGGCTTGTGTGTTTTGTTCTGCGTGCTCAAGGGAACTCTCCGGGACTGCCTGCGCGGGGGTGATGGTATCCGTCATGAGGGTGAGCGCCTCCCCCGGCGTGCGAAACGGCGCCCTTCAACCTTAACCGTAAAGAGTTTGCGTATGTCAATTATGGGGCGGCGTCAAGCGAAGGGCGCATCCCGGGCAGGGCCGGCGCAGCTCGTTTTAAATCCCGAAGACAGGAAAGCTCGCAAAATTCCAGCCGTTCCGGATCGCGCTCCGCGACATGGGAGGATAAGGGGAGAACAGGGATGAATCCCGCCCTGTCCGGCTCCGTGGAGCATCTCAACGGCGGAATGCGCCAAGCCCGGAAATATCCTCCGGCGATATGCTCAGAGGGCCGCGCCTTCCCGCCGCCCGCAGGGCCGCCCACAGCGCCCGCGTCCCTCCCGCGCGGCGGACGCGCTCAAGCAGAGCGGGAGGCGGGAGGCTTTCTCCCTCTGCCGCAAGTCCGGCCTTTGCTGCAAGCATGCCGATCAGCCGCCCGGAGGACACTCCCGCCGCCCGCAGAGCGGCGATGCCCATGCTCCCGTGCCGCTTGGCCAGTCTCTCACCCTTTTCATCGTGCAGCAGAGGCAGATGGGCGAAGACGACAGGGCGGCGGCCGCCGAACATGCCGGACAGCAGATCGTACAGCAGCATCTGGCGCGGCGTGGAACAAAGGATATCCTCACCCCGCACAATCTGCGTCACGCCCATATCCATGTCATCCACCGCCACGGCCAGTTGATAGGCCCATACGCCGTCCGAACGGCGCAAGGCGAAATCTCCCCCGCAGTCCGCAAGCGTCATGCGCTGCGGCCCGGCTATCATGTCCTCAAAGGCAGTTTCCCCTTCCGGACCGGAAATGGGGCAGGCCAGACGCCAGGCGGGGCGGCGGCCTTCCGCCTCCCGCGCGGCACGCTCTTCCGGCGTCAGACGGCGGCATGTGCCGGGATATGCGGCCCCGGCGTCGCCCACTCCTCCCGGAATTCCTTCCGGACCATGAGGCGCGCCGGCCAGTTCGCGCAGTTCCCGGCGGGTACAGTAGCAGGGATAAAGCATCCCCTCCCCGTCCAGCCGCTCACAGGCCGCCTCGTACAGCGCGTTCCTCCCGCTCTGGCGCACCGGTCCCGCGTCCCAGTCCAGACCGAGCCAGCGCAGATCGAAAAGAGCGGCCTCCTCCCATTCCCGGCGGGAACGAGCCGGATCAATATCTTCCATGCGCAGCGTGACGCCTCCGTCTTCCACACGGGCGGCGATCCAGGCCCAGAGAAAGGCCCAGGCATTGCCGAGATGCAGCGGCCCGGTGGGGCTGGGTGCAAGACGTCCGCGCACGGCTCTCATTCCGCTTCCTCCGGCCCGCAGGCAGCCCCGGGAACGGAAGGGGAAACTCCGCCGCCCTCGTCCGTCCGGCACGTTCCAGCCGCTTCCCCGGCGCGCAGAGCCTCGCGCGAGGCGTCGAAAAAGCGTTCCAGAATGCTGTTGGAAACCAGCATCCCGTTTCTGGTCAGACGCAGGTATCCATCCTTGATGCGCACCAGGCCGTGACGGTGCAGGGCATGCACCAGAGGCTTGTGATCGCGCAGAAAATCACGGCCCGTCAGCTCGCGGTAGGCTTTTACCCGCAGGCCGCGGGCCGTGCGCAGGCGCAGCATGATCAGCTCCAGCACGCGATCGGTCAGATCCAGCTTTTCCGCGTCCGCTCCCGTGGCATGGCGCTTTACCTGCCGCGCCCAGCGCCCGATGTTCGCGGGATTGGTCCAGCGCCTCCCCCCGATGGTGGAAGTCGCCGAAGGCCCCAGACCAAGATAATCCTCACCTTCCCAGTACCCCATGTTGTGACGGCACAGATACCCCATGCGCGCGAAATTGGAAATCTCGTACTGAAGGTAGCCGAGTTCTTCCAGCAGTTCCGCTCCCTGCACATACATGCGCGCCGCCTCGCGCTCGTCCGGCAGAGGGAGCAGCGCGCCGCTCTCGCACAGTTCGCGCATGGGCGTCCCCTCTTCCAGCGTCAGCCCGTAGCAGGAAAGATGCTCAGGGCGCAGGCGGGCGACTTCCTTCAGTTGTTTTTTCCACCGGCGTGAAGTCTGACCGGGCAGCCCCCAGATAAGATCCAGTCCTATATTATGAAAATGAGCATCCCGCAGGGCATATACCGCCCGGGTCACATCCGCGGCACAGTGGCCGCGTCCCAGCATGGCGAGTTCCGTGTCATCCAGCGACTGCGCCCCCAGGGAGACCCTGTTGACCCCCTCGCGCAGATACTGCCCGGCAGTTGCCCGGCTGATGGATTCCGGGTTGGCTTCCATGCTGATTTCAGCCGCGCCGTCCAGTCGGAAACAGCGGGCGGCCCGGTTCAGAATGCCGCCGATGATCGAGGGCGGCAGCAGACTGGGCGTACCACCTCCGAAAAATACGGTCCGCACGGGGGGACGGCCCAGCCGGTCACCCCATTGAGCCATTTCCAGAACGACATTGTCCATCCAGAGCTGCATGCGCTCCGACGCTTCATCAAGGAGCCCTCCTCCGATGGGTTCGGAATAAAAAGCGCAGTAGCGGCACTTGGAACGACAAAAAGGGACATGTATATACAGCAGCATGGGGGAAGCATGGGGAAAAGCCGGACATCCGTCAAGAGCCTCTTCCGGCGGATGGGGAAGAGACAAGGGATGCGGAAAACGGCACAGGTGGACGTGAACCCGGCTTTACGGTATATCCGGTGTCACAGCCTCCCGCCTTGCGCGCAAGCTCTCTGGACAGGCCGCGCGAAGCAGGACGCCCTTTCCGACCAGTTCCGGAAGCGGCGGAACCCGTCCGCCGCCTTGTCCGGCCATCTCCACAAGAAGGACGCATCATGCCTCCGTTCCGCACATCCGCGCCGCGCCCGGTTTTGTACGCGGCACTGGCTCTTGCGCTGACACTTGCAGCGCCCCTTTCCGCCCCGGCAGCCGTTACCTTTACCATGGAAGAAGCCGTAAACCAGGCCCTCAGGGTCAATCCCGGCGTGGAAAGCGCCCGCCATTCACTGGATGCGGCCGAATCCGGCCGCAAGGCGGCACGCGCGGGCTTCGGCCCCAGCATAGGACTGAACTACGGGGCCACGCTCTATGACAAGGATCGCCCCGCCCGCAACGCCAAGAAGGAATACAGTTACGGTGTGACCGTCAGCCAGCCGCTGTTCACCGGATTCAATCTGCTGAATGCCTATCAGAAGGCGGAACTTCAGGAGGACGAAAAGGAGCTGGAGCTGGAGAACTCCAGGCTTGCCCTTGTGGGGCAGGTACAGGCGCGCTTTCTTGAATATCTGAAGGCTCAGGAAAATATCCGCAGCACCCGGCGCTCGCTGGAACGATCCCGCGCCCAGCTCGCTCTGGCCCGCGCCTCGTATGAAGTAGGCGCGCGCCCCCGCCTTGATGTGCTTCAGGCGGAACTGGACGTCAGCCGGAACGAGGCCGTGCTGATCCAGTGCGAGAACAGCCGCGACATCTGCCGCGCCCAACTGAACACCCTGCTTGATCTCAAGGTGGATGCCGACACCGACTATGTGGGGGATCTGAAAACCGTTCCGTTCAGAGGCACGCTGGACGCCTGCCTTGAACGGGCATTCCGGCTGCGGCCCGATCTGCGGCTGGCGCAGCTTGCCGTGGACATCGCGCGCAGGGATCAGGGCATGGCCCGCAGCGCCTTTTTTCCCCAGTTGGCGGCAAACTTCAAATGGCAGAGCGAAGGGGACACCCCGCGCGCGGCGGGAAGCAGATATGCCGGAAGCGACTACAGCCAGTGGCAGGCCGGCCTCACTGCCAGTTGGAGCATTTTCGAATCCGGCAGGGACTATTATTCCGCCCGGAAGGAAGGCTCCAACATCGCCGCGCTGGAAGCGCGGCTGCGCGGCACGTTCAACGATTCCGCCTATGAAATCAAATCCTGCCTCTCCTCCGTGCAGGATACCCTGCGCATGATCGAGGTGGCGCGCAGAGCTGTGGCCAGTGCCCAGGAATCATATGCCGACGCCAGAATGCGCTATGAACTTCAGCTCGGCACCAACCTGGATCTGCTGACCGCGCAGTCCGATCTTGCGGAAGCCGAACTTTCCCTGATTTCCGCCCAGACGGATTATCTCACCGCCCTTTCCTCGCTGTATGTGGCCATGGGGGAAATCAACCCCGGCCTTGAGAGCGGCGGCAGGCGCGCAGGCTGAGGCCGCCCGGCATCTTCCCTGAGGCAGTTACTTTATTTTCGTTTTGAAAACGCTCCCGGAGTTGAGCGAAGCGAACCTCCGGCGGAGGCGTGAAACCTGCGGGCCGGAACATGGAATCCTGGCCCGCAGTTACTTTCAACAGCAAAATGCTCCACGACGCGCCCGCTTCGGCATCTGACAGCGCAAATGAATTGCGCTTGTGCCTTCGCGGCGACCGCCTGCTCCGCAGGCGGAAGAGCACTTTCAAGCAGAAAATGCACTAAAAACCGCATGAGAATACCCGTGAACAAACGGTGTCTTGCTCAAGTCACGGGCATTCAAATACGCTCCAGAGGGCATCCCGTCCTGAAGCTCCTCCCGGAGCTGAACTCCGCCATGACGCATCCCCCCCTCGCTTATTCCCTCAGGAGCCGACGACGGGAGCGCCTCGTCAACTCCTCATCATTCCTGCCCTGCGCGCCTTGCGGCTGAACATGTCTGCCGATCAGCCCGTGTGTTCCGGCACGCAGGCTTCACTCCTGGAGCCGGAGCCTCACACCGCAAACGGATTGCGGCGGAACCCGGAGAGGGGACGGGAGCGGGACGGCCCCCCTGCTCTTCAGCGCGAGCGCCTTACGGATAAGGAAAGCGGAAAAGAGTCCCACCCTGCCAGGCCCCGTGGAACATTCCGATGGCGAAATGATCTAGCTGCGTTTCATCTCGGCAACCAGACTGCTTAACTCCTGCGTCTGTCTGGTCAGTTCGGCTACGGCTTCCGAAGACTGCCGCATGGCCTCTGCCGTCTCGCCGGAAATGGTGGTCACATGGCCGATGGACTGGGTGATTTCCTCACTCGAGGCAGACTGTTCTTCGCTTGCGGCGGCAATGGCGCGAACCTGATCCGCCGTTTCCTCGGCCATGTTCACAATGGAACTGAGGGCATCACCGGACTGGGTAGCCAGATCCGTGGCCTGAGAAATGGTCTGCACCGCAATGTCAAGCTGCTGAACGCTCTTGGTGGCGCTCTCCTGAATGGCGCGGATGGCAGAGGCCACATCGGCTGTCGAAGCCATGGTTTTTTCCGCCAGATTGCGCACCTCATCCGCCACGACGGCAAAGCCGCGTCCGGCATCCCCGGCACGTGCGGCTTCAATGGCCGCGTTCAGGGCAAGCAGATTTGTCTGATCGGCAATATCGGAAATGACCGCCATGATATTGTTGATGGACTGGGCATGCCCTTCCAGAACGCCCATGTCCTCCTTGAGCTGGACGGACTGCCGCTGGACATCCTGAATGCTGTTCACCGCGCTGTGTACGATCTGGGCTCCGGCCTCGGCCCGCTGCTTGGTTTCGGAGGAGACTTCGGCAGCCTTGCCTGCATTGCGCGCAACCTCCAGCACGGTACTGTTCATTTCGTCCATGGCGGTGGAGGTTTCCGTCATGCGGGCAGCCTGCTCCTCCGCCCCCCGGCCCGACTGCTCGATCTGGGCGGACAACTGCTGGGAGGCGGAAGATACCACGTTGATGACGGCCTCAAGGCGCTCCGCGGCAGCAAGGATATTGTTGCGCTGCGCCTGAGCTTCCTCGCTGGCCTTGTTCGCGGCCTTCATGGCGGCCATGGCCTTTTCCGATTCTTCCCTGGCGTGTTCGGACTGTTCCTGTGCGGTATCAATATGCTTCTTGAGATTTGCCACCATCTTCAACAGATTGTCGAACACCCCGATATGCCGGGAGCCATCGTCAATATCAAAATCCCCGCCGGCCACACGGTCGGCCAGCACGGCCAGATCGCCGGGGTCTATGCCCAACTGGCGGTTTACGCTGGTGCTGATATAGAGCGCCACGGCAATCCCCAGCAGCAGCGCCAGGGCAGTGACGCCAAGCGCAGCCATGGTGGCTGTGGAGCTGGAATCCTGCACGGCCCTGGTGCCTGTTTCCGACAGCTTTGTCGCCTGTTCCAGCATGGAAGCCACATTTCTGGAAACCTCCACCTGAATGATCCCCACGTCAGCCTGAACCTCAAGATACTGGACGGCGAGCTTTACATACTCCCCGTACAGTCCGAGAGTTTCACCGAAAGCGGCGCGGTTGTCCGGCAGCCGGAATCTCGCCTGCAGCGATTCCAGACTCCCGTATGTTTCATTCAGCACCCTGACGAGAGAATCCTTTGTTCCCGCCGGCGACGTCATGCTGAAGGAAGCCACGCCGGTGCGCACTTCAATATCAACCCTGGTGCGGATATTGTTCAGGGCCACGAAGGTATCAATATCCGCATCCATCTTTTCCGAGCGCACCAGCCGTTCCATACGCGCCTGAATATCATCATACTTCACGGCTGTTTCGGCCAGAATTTCGTCAGCCCTGCGCTTCAGCGCATTGGCCTCCTGCTGCCGGGCCACCAGACGTTCCAGCAGGGCGTGCAGCTTTTCCGAATCGTCGGCGGCGGCCTCCAGCCCGCTTCTGTTGGACTCGCTGGAGTCCATATCCATGGCCCGGCGGAAGAGGGCTTCCGCATCCCTGATTCTTTGCAGGGCTATATCCGCATAGCGCTGCTCATTGGTCGACGTATAGAAAGTACACGCAACCTGAGCCTGCACAAGCGTTGTCCGCGCGTTGTCGATCAGCGCCGCCTCCGCGGAGTATACGCTCATGTTGTCCGTGAGCGACAGACTCACATATCCCAGAATACCTGTCAGCACCAGCATGGCGCCGAATCCCGACAAAATTTTTGTGCGCAGCTTCATGGTTCCCCCTGAACATGTTAAATGAAAGCATTTCAAGATTGAAAACACACCCTGTCAGGCACTGTGTCTGACCAGCAGGATTCACGCCTTCGCCGGAGGCTCCGCTCTGCCCTGCCCCGGGAGCTTTTTCATTTCAAAATACTCTGAATTATAGGATATCGTCCGGAAAAACATTTATCTTTAGAGTAGATTCGCTTTGACTTTGTACAAAGTCAAAGCTGAAAGCCACGCCCGCTTTGGCATGTAACAGCGCAAACAAGTTGCGCTTATGCCTTCGCGGCGGCCGCCTGCTCTCGCAGGCGGCAGAGCATTTTCACTTTGAAAATGCTCCGAAGCGTCTTGCATTTGAAAATGTCTGCCGGCCGGGGCGCAGCACTTGCGGACAGGGAGAGCGGAGATGAGTCTCGCCCGCTTGACTCCGCAGCCCGTTTCATGAGCGAAGTGCTCTGGCTTCTTCTGCAGTTAAATCCCGCATCGGCAGCATGGCCGGATCTGCCGGAGCCGGCGAGCTGCGGGAACAGAGGCTCAGTCCTTCTGCAGAAGACGTACGCCGAGGACATTCGGCAGAACAGGACCGCCCAGCAGAAAATTCGCCGGATGTCTGCCCTTCCGGTATATCTTTTCCGTGGGGGTCCATACTCCCAGAACAGCCTGCGCGCCGCCCTCCACATACATGGCCCGCGTCAGGCCCAGCCCGCTTTCCTCACGCAGGATGCGGACGAATTCATGAACACTGACCGGAGTCTCACAGTGAAGAAAAAAAATCTCTCCCTGCCCGTTCATGCCTACCGCCGCGATGGAATGCCGGGGGCCGTTTTCCGGCCAGCGCTGAACACCTCCGGGCCCGAGCAGGCGGAAGTTCTGTACAGCAACGTCATACTGGGGAAGCAGCGCCTTCCAGTCGTCCGCGTCCTTATCCAGAAGCGCTGCATCGGGAAGGCTGGGCTGGCGGGGAGAGGAAACGAAAAAGCTGCCGTATTTCTCCGCAATGCGCCCGTTATTCGTTTTTTCTCCGCTCCGCATATAGGCCGTGCTGGTAAGCCCGTCCGGCAGATACATGCCTGCATTGATCACCGCATTCAGGCCATATTCCCCGGCCCATTGCTCCGGCGTGCGCGGAGCCTTCCCGTCAAAGGCCGCGCTGCACAAGACAATCTCGCAGCGCTGCGGATCCATCCGCAGCGCGACGAATTCCACCCTCTCCGCCTCTCCCCTGACATATTCGCGCACCCGGAGCCCCGGAGCGAGCTCACGCCAGTCTCCCCCCTTCAGCGGGGCATCCGGTCCGGGAAGTGCCATTTCTTCCCCAGATGCGTTTTCCGCCTCAAGGGCCGCCGACCATGCGGGACACAGCGCAATGCCCAGCACCAGCGCCAGTATTCGGAATATCCTTCCGGATATTCGCCCTGAACAAACTGTGCCGAGCAAAACCTTCATCAACATGACCAATCCCGGAGGGAACAGCGGAATCGCCATGAGGAAAGCCAGAGGGATGCCGCTGCCGCTTATTCGCAATATCTCTTGCTCTAAAAAGAGAAGAAAAAAATTGCAAGCATCATTCTGCCCCGTTATGCCGCGGACCCGTGCTGAAAATTCCCAGACCGCCGGAGGATCGGGCACAGCGGGCTTCAAGGCCGACCATGCGGCAGGATGGGAAGGTGCGAAGCGCGAGCGCAGCGTTTTCCGCACAAGACACAGGAGAGAGCGCAGCGGCAGGGCCGGTCGTGGATACTGCTGCCTTTGCGGCAACATTCGCTGCCGTCCTGGTGTCGGAGCAGGATTGCATGTTGACATATCAGGTTATATTGATATAGTAAAACAAGATTGGCGCATGCACTGCCGGCACACTCCACGGACCGTCGTCTGTGGTCAGGTTCGGGAAGAACAGCCAAGCGCAAGGAATTTCAAATGAAAATCCTCGATCTCATCCGTCAGCGTTCTACCCCTTTCTATTCTCTGGAATTCTTCCCTCCAAAGGATCGGGAAGAGTGGCCCGCCTTCTTTGAGCGGGTAGTCCGGCTCAAAGCCATGAACCCGCTTTTTGCATCCGTAACCTGCGGAGCTGGAGGGTCCGTCCAGTCCAACACGCTGGAAATCGCCACCCGCCTGAAGCGGGATCACGATGTGGAACCCATGCCCCACCTTACCTGTGTAAGCGCGAAGGAAGAAGACATTGCGCGGTCTCTTGAAGAATTCCGCAATGCCGGGCTGGATAACCTGCTTGCGCTGCGCGGCGACAGGCCGCGCAACGCCGGGCCTGAATGGAGACCGGGAACCTTTTCCTGCGCGGAAGAGCTGGTGCGTTTCATACGCAGCCGAGGAGGGAACTTCGGCGTGGGGGTAGCCGGCTATCCTGCGCCGCATCCGGAATCCTCTTCCTTTTATCACGATCGCGAATATCTTCGTCGAAAAATCGAAACCGGTGCGGATTTCGTCATTACCCAGCTTTTTTTCGACACCCGCGAATATTTTGAACTGGTGACACGGCTGCGCGGCATGGGGATTGATGTTCCGGTCATTCCCGGCGTGCTTCCCATCCAGAGCCTGGCCTCCATCCGGCGCACACTCTCCCTGTGCGGGGCGAACATTCCCGGTAAATTCTATCTGGAACTGGAAGAAGCACACGACAGGGGCGGTACGGAGGCGGTTAAAGAAACCGGGCTGAGGTTTGCGGTAGCCCAGATCCGACGCCTTATCGACGGCGGAGCGCCGGGTATTCACCTTTATACGCTGAACCGCGCCGGGCTGTGCCTGCGCATAGCCGAAGAAGTGGGCAGACTTTAGAACATGTTGCAACCGAACGTATCTGCGCCCCAGACCCCATGTTCCGGTTCGCAGGTTTCACGACCGAGGCCGGAGCAGCCTTCCGCAGTCCGTGCCTGTACGCCCCGCGATCTGCGGCGCATCCCTTGCGGTGTCCGCCGGACGACGCGACGCCCATGAATGTGACCTTGCGCCAGCTCTGCCGCAAAACCAGGCCGCCCCATCGCTGAACACGAAAAGGCGGAAATGACGCTGTGCTTCAGCGTATTTCCCCAAGTCGTGCGACAATGGCCTCCGCGCATTCTTCCGGCGTCATTTCCCCCACCGGCAGGGAAATGTCCGCATAGCGCCGGTACAGTTCTTCCCGCTCAAGAAAAAGGTCTTCCACGGTCTGCCCCGGCGCGATGGCCAGACCTCGATCCGGCTTGCGCGCAATGCGCTCCAGAATGACTGGCAGCGAAACATCCAGATAGACAAGCGGCCCGAGAGAAGAAAGATGCCGCATCGCCCTTTCCCGGTACACGACGCTTCCCCCGGTAGCCAGCACCGTTCTGCTCAGGCGCAGTTCAAGGACAACCCTGCATTCAAGATCCAGAAATTCATCCTTGCTCAGGGTATCGGCAATGCGCTGCAACACCACCCCGTAATGGGCTTCGATAATATGATCCGTATCCGCACAGGCCCAGTTCAGGCGCTGCGCCAAAGCCTTCCCTACAGTGCTTTTTCCCGCTCCGGCCATCCCGATCAGGATCACTCCCGCCCCTGCGGGAAAGTGGGGGAGGACAGGATCAGGGCGCAGATCCTGACGGAGCATTTCGGGAACGTGGGTATCCATATTTCAATCCGCGCTAACGGGTGCATACGGTTCTTGAGCATTCTGCTCTTGCAAGTATCTGCCAGCCAGGCCCCATGTTCTGGTTCCCAGGTTTCACGCTTCCGCCGAAGCCATGCGCCGCAGGTGAATTGCGGCAACAGACGGACAGGGGGAAACAGGGGCACGCCCCCCTCGGCCATGCGCGCGGAACGCGTTACGGATAAGGAGAGCAGCCTCCCTCCGCTCGACACCCGGAATTTTTTCGGGAGCATGCTCAAAGCGAAAACGCTCCAGCCGGAAAATCCGCGGCAGTCATATTGCAAGGGCGGAACGGCAAAAGAGTAGCACGCGCTTCCCCAAAAGCAAAGCCCCGGACATCTTCCATGGAAGATGTCCGGGGCTTGAAAGGCAAAAGGCAGACCGGATATCCGGTCTGCCCGGCGGACTGGAGAAAGCGGCTTTTAACGCTTGGAGTACTGGTAACGGGCGCGGGCAGCGGCCAGGCCGTACTTCTTGCGTTCCTTCTTGCGGGCATCGCGGGTCAGGAAGCCGGCGCGCTTCAGAACGGCGCGCAGAGAGGGGTCAGCCTGAAGCAGCGCACGCGAAATGCCGTGGCGCACGGCTTCAGCCTGCCCGGTAACACCGCCGCCGCTGACATTGACCTTCACGTCGAAACGATCAAGAGTTTTGGTCAGAGCCAGAGGCTGACGAATGATCATCTGCAGGGTCTTGCGGGGAAAATAATCTTCCATGGGGCGATCGTTCACCACGATCTGGCCCCCACCGGCATACAGACGAGTGCGGGCGGTAGCCGTCTTGCGGCGACCGGTACCGTAATCAAATGAGGTAGACATGGCTCGCGCTCCTAGTTCTGGAAGGTCAGAGGCTTGGGAGCCTGCGCGGCATGAGGATGCTCGGCGCCGGCATAAATTTTCAGTTTCTTCAGCATGGCACGGCCGAGGCGGTTCTTGGGCAGCATGCCGCGGACGGCAAGACGAAGCACTTCTTCAGGCTTCGCGGCCAGCTTCTTTTCCAGGGTGGTTTCCTTCAGACCGCCAACCCAGCCGGTGTGGCTGTAGTAGACTTTCTTCTGGAGCTTGCTGCCGGTCACGCGAATCTTTTCGCAGTTGACGACGACGATGAAATCGCCGTTGTCCATGTGCGGGGCGAATTCAGGCTTGTGCTTGCCGCGCAGACGATGGGCAATCTGGGAAGCCAGGCGACCGAGAACCTGATCACTGGCATCCACCACATACCACTGGCGGTCGATGTTTTCCGGCGTGGGGCTGAACGTTTTCATTATGTATTCTCCTGTCTCGCTCAATAGCAAAGACCGACTGTGTATGCCCTTCTCGGGGCAGTGTCAACAAAAAAACACGAAACCAGACAATCAACGGCAGCGTCCACGCCGGAAGCCGGCGCACGCAGACGAAGACAATCGGAAAAACGCGCCAGTTCACCCTCCGGCCAACGGGGAAGGCCGGTTCCGGGCTTGCAGGGCCGCGCGAATTCGCCTAGTTAACATGAAAACGATTCAAAATCAAGCGGAGGCGTCATGCAATCCCTGCGAAAAAGCCTGCTGCAATTCGTGTTTTCCGGATCCAGCATGAGACGCTGGAACGACAAGTTGCGCCCCGTGGAACTGTACGAGGTGGACAAGCAGGCGCACAAGATGATCACGGCCTTTCTGCTCTATCAGCTTCAATGCCGCAGCCTCGGCGAAGAGGAACGGCTGGCGCTGGGAAGACAGGTCATCGAGGGCGGTCTTTTCGATTACTTCTACCGCCTGGTCATCACCGACATCAAGCCGCCCATTTTTTACAGGATCAAGGAGAATCAGGAACAGTACGCCCAGTTGACAAGCTGGGTGCTGGCCGAACTGGAACCGCGCGTGCGCCCGCTGAACGAGGGATTCTGGCAGCGTCTTGTGGAGTATCATGCCCGGCCCGTACGGGAAACGGCGGAACATCCTTCCACGGCGGATCGTATCCTGCGCGCAGCCCACCTGTATGCCTCCAAGTGGGAATTCAATCTTATCCGCCCGTTGAACTACTTTGATGAAGAACTGCGGGATATCGACGCATCTTTTACCGAACAGCTTCTTGCCATGCGGGATCTGGACGGCGTGAGCGAACTCCTGGCCGCCGCCGGCAACGCTTTGGTGCGTACCGCCAATCTGTGCGGGCAACTGCGCTTCCAGATCCGCTGGTCACAGACTCCCCGCATTCCGGAAACCTCGGTTCTCGGGCATATGTTCGTGGTTGCGGCATATGCCTACTTTCTCAGCCTGATGCTGGACACCTGCGAAGCCAGGCGGCTGAACAACTTCTTCTGCGGTCTTTTCCATGATCTGCCCGAGCTCCTGACCCGTGACATCATCACGCCGGTGAAACGCTCTGTGGAACAACTGGCCGCCATTATCCATCAGTGCGAGGAGGAGGAACTTCAGCGGCGAGTGCTTGTGCCTCTGGCGGAAGCCGGATATGAGGACATCCGGGATCGTCTGGGGTATTATCTCGGTGTGGATGTGGGGTCAGAGTTCAAGGAAACCATCCGTGACGCGTCAGGGGCAACGCACGCGCTTTCCTCCTTTGACGAGCTGCATCAGGACTGCAACGCCAACCGCCTGGATCCGAAGGACGGCAGGCTGGTCAAGGTCTGCGACACTCTGGCCGCCTTCATTGAAGCGCACAGTTCCATTTATAACGGAGTTTCCTCTCCGCATCTCTATGAGGCCATGGCGAGAATCCGCTCGGAATACCGCCTGATGACGCTCGGTTCCTTTAATGTAGGAACCCTGCTCGCGGACTTTGACTGACGGACGAGCCGCTTTCCGTTCATCCGGCCCGAGTACGCCCTCAGAACCGATGCAGCAATCCATTTCTATTGATAATCTTATCTTTTCATCTTTCCTGATGCAGCGAAACCCTCTAACTTAACCTGGCGTTATATTTTGCAGTTGTCAGCCCCGCACTTTCCATGCCCTGACAAGGGAGAAAATATCCATGTCTTCCGCAATGCAGCCGGACGTCGCATGTGTGCACGAGTTCCGGAAAAATAACAGCCTTCTGCTGGCGTGTCTGGACAACATGCCGCTGGCCGCGGCCATCATCCGCCTGGATCTGGACAAAACCGGGAATCCGGAGGATTTCACCTTCGTCTATGCCAACGAGGCTTTGGCAGAACTGGAAAACGTCCCCCTTGATCGTCTGCTTGGCGCAGCCTTTTATCGGGATATCTTCCCCAGCGGGGACAGGAAGTGGCTTGCCCCCTACTGGGAAACCGCATCACGCGGCACGGTGCAGACGCTCAACGACTTCAGTCCGGAAATTGATCGCTTTCTTGAAATCAAGTGTTATCAACCCTGCCACGGTTTCTGCGCCTGTATTCTGACGGATGTTTCCGAAAAGGTGTCTCTTGAGCGGGAACTGGAAGATGCGCGGCGCAGCGTTGACGTGGCACTGAGAAATTCTCTGGACGCCTTGTTCTTGTATGACATGGAAAGCAACTCTATCATCAACAACAAGGATACCCTGCTCCGCTTCAAAACCCTGCCTCCCCGCTTCGACAATGTTCCCAGGTGCTTTGTGGATTACGGCGTCATGCGCGCCGAGTCCCTGCCCCTTGCGGAAAAAATGTTCCGCCGTCTGGAAGAGGGAGCGGAAGAAGTCACCGAGGAAATTGAACTGAACATGACAGGGAAAAAGGACGATTTCCAGTGGTACAAAATAACCTATATCGCCTATCCCTGCCCTGTTTCAGGAAAAAAGCGCATACTCGGCATGACGCGCAACATCCATGAAGAGGTTCTTCACCGGCTCCGTCTTGAAAAGGAGGCATGTACCGATGCTCTCACCGGACTGTACAACCTGAAAGCCGCACAAAGGTTGTTCAGCGACAGAGAGAGATCCCCCCATAGCAAGGCGTTCTTCCTTTTTGATCTGGATGACTTCAAGAAGATCAATGATACGCACGGTCATCAGATCGGCGACGCCGTACTCCGTTTTTTTGCCGATGTGCTGAATCAGGCGTTCCGCGAGGACGACATCGTGTTTCGACTCGGCGGCGACGAGTTCGCCGCTTTCGCCACAGGCAGGGGAAACGCCTTCGCGAAGGGCATCTGCGAGCGTTTTTTCGACATACTTGCGGCACAGGCCGATTTCCCCTTTCCCCTTCATGCCAGTATCGGCATAGGGCTGAGCGAGACGTCCGGCCACTCCTACGCAGAATTCTACAGGACGGCTGACAGCGCCCTGTACAAGGCCAAGGGCGACGGCAAAAACAGATGGCGAATGGAACGCCTGTGAATCCGTGCGGCGCAGCCCCTTCCATCATGCATGGAAGGAGCTGCGCGACAGGAGGAGGGCTACTTGTCCGTCAGCATGGGCAGAAAGACATCAAGCAGCGGTACCAGACCATAGTCGGGGTATTGCGCAACAATCATCTCTCTGGCCTTTTCCGGACTTCCCGCTTCCTTTACGGCCTTGTCCACAAACGCATAGTATTCTGCAACTCTGGAGATGAACAGGGGACTTTCGGACGGAACCCCATGCCCTGCGGCAAACCAGGTGAAGCCTTCGCTCTGCAGTTTCTTCATCTGGGCCAGACGCGCCTCAAAGGGCGGCATGGGCACATGCACTCCCACGTACCCAAGGTGATGCACCATGGCCATTTTTTCGGCGGGCAGGGCAATCACGGTCGCTCCCAGATCCGGCAGAGACGTGAACATGTATTCCACACCGCCGAACACCCGCTGACCAGCGGACAGTTGTTCCACCTCGGGAACGGAACCATACGGAATCATTTCCTCGCCCATGGCGGCCCGGGCCGCTTCCAGCGCCTTCATGCCTTCTTTGCCGTTTATCGCCCCGGCTTCGAGGCTGTATATTCTTACGCCGGGAAACAGCGCATCCGCGCCCAGCCAATGGTGCTCATGCGCATGAGAAATGATCACCGCCTCAACCGGCTTGCCCAGAGATTCCACAAGTGCCTTGAATTCATTATTCTGCGGAGCATTGCCGGGAACATCGAAAACAACCAGACGATCTGTTTCCACAATCTGGGCTGCGCCGCCCGTATTGGTGACATAGTCATGCAGCGTGACGTTCCCCGCCTTCCTGCTGTATACCTGACCCTGAGAGAGAGAAAAATCGGCCGCCCGGGCCAGCCCGGCCATGCACAGCACGGCCGCCGCGGCGGATACCAGCGCTCTTTTCATACCTTCCATCCTTTTTGTTAAACAGTATCATGCCACCTTGCCGTTGCCGCAGTCTTGTCGGAAAACTCTGCGACACGCCATAATGTTCGACATCAAATTTTATAGTTGCCTCCTGCCTTTTCG
Source organism: Candidatus Mailhella excrementigallinarum (assembly GCA_944324075.1). Lineage (GTDB taxonomy): Bacteria > Desulfobacterota > Desulfovibrionia > Desulfovibrionales > Desulfovibrionaceae > Mailhella > Mailhella excrementigallinarum. Next base: position 79,993 of record CALUUZ010000009.1, on the reverse strand, counting down.
GCTATCGAAACTAATTAGACATCGAACTTGTTGACGGATATTTAGTTCGATATCTAATTTTTGTCAACTGAAAATCTGCTTTTTAAATATGGCCGTGCTTCACCTGCACACGAGTCTCCCACCCGGACGGACTTGCCGCCGCGCATTTTCGGGTGCTTGCGTCTGCCCTGCCGGGCTTTACAGACAATGAAAGAATGCCTATAGTATTATGACAATCAGATGCGCTCTTGTTGGGAGCGCAGGTTTTCCTCACCGGAGGAAAGCCCCCTGGGGGCGCAATGGTTTCGACGGGGATGGGGAAGCCGGGGTTGCAGGTCGAGGCGCCGCTGGCCTCGTAAAAAGTGGCAACAAAAGTAATTGCCAACAACGATTACGACTACGCCTACGCTGCGTAAGCAGCAGGGTTCCTGACGGCTTCGGCCGTCACGCCGGAGTGACCGACGCCTGATACGTCGCCGAGGTGTCAAATCCATCAGGCTGGCCCGCGCGGGTGCCCACCGGCGCGCGGGCGAGATCATACGGCGGGCTGACCGCCAGCTGCCTGTTCAGGGGCGAAGTTTGCGGTGAGACTGTACCTGAACTAAACCTGTAGACGCCTTGCGCGGATCGTTCTCGGACGGGGGTTCGACTCCCCCCGCCTCCACCATCAGTTCATCCGGCGAAAGCCATTTGAATCCCGAAAGTCAAGCTGTTCAGCGGACTTTCGGGATTTCTCCTTCCAGCTTCATCCAGCCGGGGGCAAGGAAGTCCGCTCTCATGGGCTTCATGGAAAGTTCCATCCCCCTCGACAGGTTGCCGCCATGAGGGGATTTCGTCATTGAAGTGCGCCGCGGAGCCGAGCAGGGCAGGACTCCGTCGCGCCGCCCTCACCTGTCCGATGTCGCCGCAGTTCGCTTGCGGCGTACAGGTCCGGCTTCAGGCGTGGAATCTGTGAGCCGGAACAGAGAGTTCTTCCTCCAGCTTTCCATATCCGCTGCAGAATATTTCCAGTACTCCCGCTCTATAAGCCTCCTGAAATCCCATATGATTCAGGAGGCTTTTTCATGTCCCATGCTTATCCGGCCATTCCTCCCCGTGTTTTCCCGTCTGCCCCGGATTCTCGCCCTCTTCCCCCTCTGCAAACGCGCTTGGCGGAGGGACTGCCACACCGGACCCTGTCCCATATTCATCAGAGGATCGCACCGCGCACGGCACGGCGGACAGAGTATCTGTGGGTATTCATTGAACCTGTGGCCAGGGAAGGATTCAGCAAACGGTCCCCCTCATCCCGTTCCGCCGTTCAGGGGACATTGGCAAAACGCTATTGCTGATATACCCGCCCCCCTTCAGAGTGGTATGCGGCCCGTCAACACCCCATTGCAAGGAGAACTTCACATGGTCCGTCACTCTCCCTCTACCCGCCCAGCAGCTTCCTCTACGCAGACTGACGATTTCGGCAGACAGGCAAAGCCTGACTCCATAAATCTCGATGCCTTTGTCTCACATATCTATCTGCCGCATGTCCGTTTACGCAAACGGAGCTGGCGTGTGGATGAACGCATTGCGCGGCAGCATCTGTCCCCGACGTTCGGAGCGCGGGAACTTGCCGACATACAACGGCACGAAGTGGAGGACTGGCTGCACGGGCTGTCATCCGGCGGACTGGCCCCGGCCACCTGCAACCGTATTCTGGCGGTCTTCAAGACAATCTGCTCTCTGGCCGCAATGCGCGGCCTTCTGCCCGCGGGCCAATCACCGTGTGCGGGTGTGTCTTCCTTCAAAATTCACACGCAGCGGGAACGCTATCTCACGCAAGACGAGGCACAGCGGCTCATGCGCGCGCTGGAAAAAAGCGACCGCTCGGAAGCCTTTGCCATCCGCCTGCTTCTGCTGACCGGCGCACGCAAGAGCGAAATCCTCAAAGCCCGCTGGGAACATGTCCGCATGGACTTGCATCTGCTTGTCGTCCCTCTGTCCAAGTCCGGCAGGCCTCGTCATATTCTTCTGTCCGATGCCGCACTGGAAGTTCTTCGCTCCATGCCCCGCACGCCCGGCAATCCATGGCTGTTCCCCGGCCATGCTCCGGGAAAGCCGCTTTCCGATCTCTATCTGTTCTGGAACAGACTCCGACAGGAACTGGGACTTGCCGATGTACGCATTCACGATCTGCGGCATACCTTCGCCAGTTTTCTCGTGAATGCCGGACATTCGCTGTACGAGGCGCAGAAGATGCTGGGACACGGCGATCCCAGGACTACCATGAGATATGCCCATCTGGGACAGGCATTGCTGCTGGCGGCGGCTGAAACCGTGAGCGGTTTTTTCATTCCGTCCGGACGCGGCGGCGAAATACAGAGCTTTTTCCGGCTACCCGCCGCGAGAACTTCCTTGTGGGAGAGGACGCATCCGACCGCACAGGAAATGGGAACGGCACACGGGACGGCACGCCTGTGAGGGGATGACGAAACTATACACGAAAAAGGAGGAGCAGAGATTTTCTGACCGGCTTTGGACGGCTCCGAATCTGCCGAGAGTATTCGGCTGTATACAGACAGCTCATCGACAGACGCTCTGTCGATGAATCGTCTGAAATCGATACATTAAAGCGCGTTTGTTGGCAATATCAGCTTCTGGAGAAAAATTTTCCCTGTATCTTTTTTCTAAGAAAGTCTCCGTAAATTCATCAGGTTGCACATTTCTATCTCTCGGTTTCCATGTAAAAAACCGACAGAGCGTCTGTTGGTGCAGGGAGCATCATGCTCTTCAGAAACTTCATGACCGGAAACTGCCAGGAGAAAGTCCTATGCCCGTGTACCGTCCCGCAGAAAACTATTCCAGCCCGTCTCAGAAGGAGAGGCTGCGGGAAACGTCGTTTGCTGCATCGGTACTGCGGCAGGAAGCCCATGCCTTGGCGCTGCTGGCGCGTGGTCTGGACGCCGCGTTCTGCGAGGTGGTGGATTGTCTGTATGGCGTAAAGGGGCGCATTGCGGTCACGGGCATGGGCAAAAGCGGTCATGTGGCTCGCAAGGTGGCTGCCACTCTGGCATCCACGGGTTCCCCGGCCTATTTCATCCATCCCGGCGAGGCCAGCCATGGTGATCTCGGCATGCTTGCCGTCGGTGATGCGGTTCTGGCCTTTTCCAATTCCGGAAATACGACGGAACTCTCGGATATCGTGCTGTACGCCGCGCGAAGAAACATTCCTCTGATAGGTGTGACGCGCAACACGGACAGCCTGCTGGGCAAACACGCCACGCATATTCTGCTGCTGCCGCTTGTGCCGGAAGCCGACCCTCTGGACTGTGCTCCCACCACGTCCACCACACTGCAAATGGCCCTGGGTGACGCGCTGGCTCTGACGCTGATGCGTCGCCGCGGCTGCTCCCCGGAAGAATTTCACCGCTGGCATCCGGGAGGTTCGCTCGGACGCAAACTGTTGATGGTCAGGGAAATCATGCATACGGGCAAGGACATGCCTCTGCTTCCGGGCTCCGCGCTCATGCCGGATGTGCTGATGCTGATGACCGGCAAGGGGTTCGGTGTCGCGGGCATAGTCGAGAGAAAGCGACTTGCGGGCATCATTACCGACGGGGATCTGCGACGCCACATGGGGCCGTCTCTCATGGACAAGAAGGCGAAACAGGTCATGCATCCCGATCCTGTCGTGGTGAGCGAAGACACTCTTGCCGTAGCAGCATTGCGGCTCATGCAGGAAAACAAGGTTACCTCGCTGTTCGTCACCAGAGAAGGAAAGCCCGTCGGCATTCTCAATGTCCATGACTGCCTGCGCGCGGGGGTGGAGTAATGCAGAGGCAATCCCTGCTCTTCCTGGTTTTCTGCGCCATACTTTCCGGCTGCGCCGCGCGTGAATCCGCCTCTCCGGCAACTTCCGTTCCGGAGACGGCTCCCGCCGCTCTGACGTTCAACGAACAGATAGCCGCGCTGCCGGAAGGTTCCATACAATACTTTGCCGAAAGTCCCTTCGGTCCGGCCTCCATTGAGGCGAAGGGGAGCTATCTTTCCGGTATGGGCCATGAATGTCGTTCGGCCCGCGCCGCGAGCGGAGACAAAAGCCACAGGTTCGTCGTTTGCCGGGAAAAGGACGGAGAGTGGCGTTTCATCCCCACCATTTTCGAGAGCATGCTGCGATGAACGCCGTTGCCTGTTCCGCGCCATCCGCTTCTTCCTCCCTGACCGTACAGGGCCGGGTCATTGCAGCTCTGATTCTGCGGGAAATCCATACGCTGTACGGCAATACCAGCCTCGGATATCTGTGGGCGGTCATTCTGACGGCGTTCAATATCAGCGTATTCTGGCTTTTCCGTGAAATGTTCGGCGCACACGCGCCGCACGGCATGGGCATGGCCGTATTCCTCCTCTGCGGCTTTATACCCTGGAACATGTTCAACAACACTCTTGCACGCTGTATGAGCGCCGTGAGCGCCAATCGCGCCCTGCTGACCTTTCCTCAGGTAACGGAACTGGATCTGATGTTCGGGAGACTCATCGTCGTATGGGGAACGCAGTCTGTCTGCGCCGCTATCATTCTGGCTCTTGCCGCCGCTCTGGGACAGCCAATGGAACTGCGACGTCCAGGCGCGCTTGCGGCCACGCTGTTCTTTGCGCCGCTTCTTGGTCTGGGCATGGGGTTGATCTTCGCGTCTCTCGCCCGGTTCTGGCCTACCCTGGAAAGGCTGGTTCCCATTATGATGCGATTTCTTTTCTTCGCTTCCGGCGTGTTTTTTCAGGTATCTGAACTTCCGGCCCGTCTCTCCGAACCGCTGCTGTTCAATCCCGTGGCCCAGCTCATCGAATGGCAGCGCTACGGTTTTTCCGCATCATCCGCCGCGCCCGCATACAGCGTATCCTATGCGGCGGTCTGGTGCCTCGGTTCGCTCACCCTTGGTCTGCTGCTGGAACGCTGCGCCCGCGGGAGGGAACTCAGATGATTGAACTTTCCCGCATCTGCAAGTCCTACCGCCTGCCGCGCGGAGGACGCAGGGACGTCCTGCGTGATGTCAGTATCACCTTCCGCCCCGGCGTGAACATGGGGATTCTGGGTCTGAACGGTCAGGGCAAATCCACGCTTATCCGCATTATCAGCGGCTCGGAACGTCCGGACAGCGGCATGGTCAAACGCCGGGCACGGGTATCCTGGCCCATAGGATTTTCCGGAGGATTCAACGGCAGCCTGACCGGACGTGAAAATTTGCGCTTCACCTGCCGCATCTACGGCGCGGATATCAGGGAAGTAAGCTCATTTGTGGAAGATTTTACGGAACTCGGTCCGTATATGGATATGCCGGTAAAAACCTATTCGTCGGGAATGCGTTCCAAACTGGCGTTTGGCCTGAGCATGTCCATAGGCTTTGACTTTTACCTTATTGACGAAGCATGGTCCGTTGGCGACGCATCCTTCAGAACCAAGGCCGAAAAACTTTTCGAGGCGCGCAAGGAGCATGCCACCCTGCTCGTGGTGTCCCACAATGCAGCCACCATTCGCAAGAACTGCGACAGCGCCGCGGTGCTGCACAATGGCCTGCTGACCATGTACGACAAGCTCAATGACGCCCTGCGCGTCTATACGGGGATCTGCCATGCCGGACATTAAGACAGGCACCCCCGACATGCAGGCCCCCGGAGTCAAAGCGCCCGCGCTTCAAAAAGCTCCAGACGCAAAGCCTTCTTCTCCCGCCGCGTCTCCGAAGGCAAACGCGCAGGCAACGCCGCACGCTCCGCTCAAAGGGGAATCTATGGCACAAACAGCGCCCTGCGGAGGTGCTTCCACCGTGCCGCCAAAGGCGGAAAACAAAAATACGGCTCAACCCACTTCTCCCAGGGCGGCTCCGCCAGAACCTGCCGAAATGACGTCCACGATATCCAAAACAGCTGGCCCCTCAAAGCCCGCAGTACCGCCGACTATACCCGCGCCCGCCGAACAGCCCGCGCCTCAGGTCATTCCCGATCTTGCCCTGACGGCGCCCCCTGTGGTCACGACGCTCGGCAGAATCAACGCCCGCCTTTCCCCGGCCATGAAGGCGCTGCTGCTGGCCGTGCTGCTGCCCACACTTCTGTCCCTGCTGTACTTCGGCCTGTGGGCTTCGCCCATGTATATCGCCGAAGCCCGTTTCGCCGTGCGCGGCGCGGAAACCAGCGGGGGGGCCAGCGGCCTTGCCGCATTGCTGCTGCCTTCCGGCGCGTCCGTTGGCGCGGACGCGCACATTGTGGCCGAATACATTCAGTCCCCGGACATCATGGAGGCCATTGACGAAGAACTGCACATTTTCAGCCATTTCTCCAGCCGCGAGTACGATATCATCAGCCGTCTCGCCGCCGACGCCACGCGGGATGAACGCCTTTCCTTCTGGCAATGGGCGGTGAAACCCTCCCTTGACCCGGAAACCGGCATCATTGCCCTGAGCGTCAAGGCCTATGATCCGGTCACGGCCCAAAAACTGGCCGAGGCCGTGCTGGCCAGAAGCGAGGCACTGGTCAACGCCATGAGCCGCCGTGCACAGGACGACGCCATTGCTCTGGCCATGTCCGAAGTAAAAACAGCGGAAAAACGGGTGAGCGCCGCGCAGGAAGCCATGCGGGAATTCCGCAACAGAAGCGGCATGCTGGACCCGGCCAGCACGGCTGGCGGCTTGCAGGGCATCGTCAGTCAACTGGAAGGCGATGCTGTAAAAGTCCGTGCGGAAATCGCGGAAGCCTCCACCTACATGAGCAAGGACGCTCCGGCTCTGGTGGGCCTGCGCGCCCGTCTGAAGGCGGTGGAAAAACAGCTTGCCTCGGAAAAGCTGCGTCTGGCCGGGGAGTCTGCCCGTAAAGACAGCCTGACCACCTTTGCCGGGGAATACGAAGCCTTGCAGACCGAAAGCGAGTTCGCCCGCCAGCAGCTTGTTTCGGCCATGACTTCGCTGGAAACGGCCCGAGTGAAGGCGGAAGCCAAGTCCCGCTATGTGGTGGCCTTCCAGATTCCGGCTCTGCCGGACGAATCCCTCTACCCCCGTCCTTTCCTGTTTGCGGCCTATGCCCTTGCCGGCTCTCTGGTGCTGGCAGGCCTGTGTTCCCTGATTATAGCCGCCGTGCGCGAACACGCGGGATTCTGATATGTTGAATACAGGTTGGTTAAAGTATCGGGGCGCTGCCCCGTACCCCGCCGGGGGGAATGATTCCCCCCGGCCCCCCTCGATAAAGTGGGTTCTTATTGTTCTGCTGTTGGCTCTGGCAACTCCGACACACGCGGCGGAGGATACGCGCCAGACCAATGCCGCCTACGGCGGCAGTCTGGGCAAATCAGGCAATCCCAGCCCCGGCGGCAGCGGCGGTATTCAGGGCACGCCTGAGACCCGGCCTCCGTCCTATCTGCCGGGCGGCTATCAGCGGGAAGCCATCTTTCAGCAATCCATGTACGGGGCAGACTCCGGCTACCAGAAAGAAGAGAGCCTGCGCCAAGCCATGCCGGGCCTGCCCGCATGGGCACTGGATACCTACCGCCCGGACATGACGCAGAGTCTGAAACCTTTCGGCGCGAATCTGTTCCGGGGCAACTTCGCCTCCACCTACGGCAGCGGCATGAACGACGATTACGTCATTCTGCCGGGCGACAGAATCACCGTGCGCGTCTGGGGCGCGCGCAACTACGACGATGTGCTCTTTGTGGACCAGCAGGGCAACATCTTTCTGCCGGAAGTGGGGCCGGTACAGGTGGCCGGGCTGAAGCAGGCCGCGCTTTCCGGATCGGTACGGGCAAAGCTGGCCTCGGTCTTTCCGGAGAATGTCAATATCTATGTGAACCTGCAAAGCGCCCAGCCCGTGGCCGTCTATGTGGCCGGGAACGTACCCAATCCCGGCCGTTACGCGGGCGGACCGCAGGATTCCGTCATGTCCTATCTGGACAGGGCCGGAGGCATCCTCCCGGAACAGGGCAGTTACCGGAACATCAAAATTCTGCGCGGCAGGCAGGTTATCGGCAGAGTGGATCTCTACAATTACATGATGCGCGGAGAGCTGCCGCACATCCGCCTGAAAGACGGGGACACCATTCTGGTGGAACCGTTCGGCATGTCCGTGGCGGCCTACGGCCTGCTGCGCCAGCCCGCCCGCTATGAGTTCAGAGGCGCGGCCAGCGGCAAGGATTTGCTGGCCTATGCCCTGCCCATGAACGGCGTTTCCCATGTCAGTGTGGGCGGTATGCGCAACGGTGAGCCGTTCAATGTTTATGTGACACTGGAGGACTTCCGCAATCTGCGTCTTGAGGACGGGGACCGCGTGGAGTTTGTGGCCGACACGCGGGGCAGAACCATCATGGTGGCCGCGTCCGGGGCCATTCACGGTGCTTCGCGTTTCCCGGTGCTCAAACAGACCAGGCTGAAGACGCTGCTGGAATATATCGCGGTGGAGCCGGAGCTTGCGGACATCAGATCCATCTACATCCGTCGCAGGAGCGTGGCCGCCGAGCAGAAAATCATTCTGGCCGACGCCCTGCGCCGTCTGGAACAGAGCGCATTGACCGCCACCTCCGCTTCTGTGGACGAGGCCGGCATCCGAGTAAAGGAAGCGGAGCTGATCCAGAACTTCGTGCAACGGGCCTCGCAGATGGAGCCGGACGGCGTGCTGGTCGTGTCCCGCGACGGTAGAATTTCCGATGTGCTGCTGGAGGAAGGCGACGAAATCGTCATCCCCCGTAAAACAGACGTGGTGCATGTTTCCGGCGAAGTGCTCATTCCCGCCGCTGTGACATGGGAAAAGGACCTTTCCCTGAAAGGCTATCTCGACGGTGCGGGCGGCCTGTCCGATCGCGCGGATACGGACAATATCCTGATTGTCGGCCTGAATGGGGAAGTCGCCCACGCCAAGGGACAGTCCATCGAACCCGGCGACCGCATTCTGGTCATGCCCAGGTTTGATTCCAAGAATCTGCAACTGGTCAAGGACGTGACCCAGGTGCTGTACCAGATGGCCGTGGCCGTCAAGGTCGCCGTGGGATTGTAAGGAAGAACATGAAAATTTCCGTCATCGTTCCCATATACAATATGGAAAATTTTATTGCCCGGACGATCTCATGTCTGCAAGAGCAGGAAGAGCCGAACCTGGAATTTCTTCTTGTCAATGACGGCTCAACGGATTCCACCCTTTCCTTGATGCAGAAAATGTGCGAGGGCGACGCTCGTTTTCAGATATTCACCATGAAAAACAGAGGATACGGCTCTGCCTGCAATTTCGGGATCAGACAAGCCTCTGGAGATTATTTTGCCATTTTTGAGCCGGATGATTTTATCCCTCATGACTTCTATTCCAGTCTTCGCAAAATTGCCGAGCGATACATACAGGCAGATGTTATCAGATACAATGGAATATATCGCCACGAAAATGGCATATCACGTACTCTGTATCATTGGAACAAAAGATTTACAGGAAGAATCATTGACAAATATGCCTTGAAGAGATTCTGGCGTTCTCACCCTTCTGTTTTTAATGGTATATACAGAAAAAATTTTATTTTGCAGAAGTCTGTATTCTTTTGTGAAACTCCAGGCGCGTCATTTCAGGACGCCATGTTCATGGTCTCCTTGTTTTATTCCAACCCGTCAATATATATAATAAATGATATAAAATACACATATATGATTCATAATATGCAATCAATAAAATTTGCAAATGATAAAGTAGATTTTGTTATCAATGCATGGGATATGGAGAAAGACTGGATATCCCATAACGGATTCATGGATTACGACTTCTTTTTATATAAGGTATTTACCCAGATGCATAGTCTTATGGGGAATGTATACCCTGAAAACAGGGAAAAACTTGTAAAAAAATTCAGAGACTTGCGCAAGAGTAAAATTTGTCTTTCCAGCAATATCCCGACAATAAGGCAAAAAATGAAGTATGCTCTTGCATAAAATTTGCCATATCATGTTTCATGTCATGTGAATGGAGTAATTGTATGGATATCTTTCAGTTAGTGGATAGATTGTCTTCCGAACCATGCCTGATGGGTGATGAATTATACATTGAGGAAGGAAAATGGTTTCGATGGGATCAGATCCAGCTTGCCTCCCTGGATGCAGCGTCGCTGAAAGAAAGGTATGGCGATCAGTTTTCTCTATCTCTGAATTTCGTTGGAAAACTTTTGATCAAAGTCGGTATCAGCGCTGAAGGAAAATCCTTTACCTGGTGCGGAGAAAAAACTGTCGAGGCTCACAAGCCCGGCATGGGCGCATGTGAAATCGACCTGGGCAGGATTCAGACGGGCACGCTGGAAATCAGCCTGCATGCGCTGGAAGAAAGCGTTGTATTTGACAGTCCTGTTTGTGCCACCCAAAAAGATATCCACCCTGAACATGTGCTGTATGATTTTCTGTCCCCCACATATGAATTGTGCTGTGAAGAGCCGCTATATTACCGATTTGCCGGGGATCGTGCCTACTACTCCTTTGAGGACAAAACTGTTCATCTGAAGAAAGACACTTCAGTGGACCTGCTGACCTACTTCAACGCCTTCAGCTCCGTGAAGTGGAAGAAATATACAAACGTCGACCATCTGTCGGCATATCTTGATTTTGCAGGCGAAGCCCTGGCCGAGATTATTCACATCAGTGAGAAGGGAAAAAGCGTTCTTGCCGCATGGAAACTGAAGGCTGCCCGCCGTGCCACACTGGAATTGCCGCTCGGCGCGTATCCCGATACCGGCATCATCGGCCTGCGCATTCATGCCGAACAGGAGTGCACACTGTACGGTGGAGGATATCTGACGGATGCCCCTGAAACCCAGCCCGTGCGCCTGGGCATCGGCATCACCACCTATCGCCGCGAGGACGCGGTCAAGGCATCCGTGGCCCGTCTTGGCAAGGCCATTGCCGAACATCCGCTTTATCACGACGCCATCGATATTACAGTGGTTGATAACGGGCAGACGCTTGCCCCTGAAGATATACCCGACGCTACTCTGATTCCGAACAGAAATCTCGGTGGGACGGGCGGCTTTATGCGCAGCCTCATTCATTATCAGGATGAAGGAGCATACACCCATTGTCTGTTTATGGACGATGACGCCAGTTGCGAAGCGGGCTCGCTCTTCCGCAGCATGTCTTTCATGCGGCATGGTAGAGATTCAAAGACATCATTAAGCGGAGCCATGCTGTATGAAAATATACAATTTCTGCAATGGGAAAACGGCGCGTGGTTCGATGGTGGCTGTCATTCACTGCACCGCAACCTGGACTTGCGAGATGCGCAAAATCTGCTTCTGAACGAAAAGGAAAGCACAACACGTATTTACGGCGCATGGTGGTTCTTCTTGTTTCCCATCAGTGAAGTAAAGCAGTATTCTTTCCCGTTTTTTGTGCGCGGTGATGATATTGATTTTTCCTACTCAAATGATTTTCAGGTCGTTTTGCTGAATGGCATTTCCTGCTGGCAGCAGGATTTCAAAACCAAGGAAAACGCCCTGACCGTCTATCTCTTTATTCGCAGTCATGTGATGCACCATCTGACAATTCCCCACCTCAAATGTTCGTTCCGGACCATCTGGAAGATATTGTGGGGGCATTTTGCAGCCTATAATAATTCCTATTTTTACGGCACGGCCGCCTGTGTGAATCTGGCTATAACGCACATACTGGAGGGGCCGGAATTTTGGGAAAAAAACATGATCCCGACGGCTATTCTGAAAAAAATCAAGGAACTTTCCGCCTGTGAACAGCCCGTATCCTATACGGAAGAGGAACGGCGAGAACTTGTTTTTGCGGACAGGAACATAAAAACGCGCCTATTTCCGGCCTTTCTTCGCAAGGTGAGCTTGAATGGGCACCTTCTTCCAGGACGCATGGTGCGCCATACACCCAAGGACATGATATATAAGTGGATGACTCCGAATCGCAACCGTGTATATATGCGCGATCAGGTTATCGTACTTGATACGGTTAGTAGAAGAAAAACAGTACTCATGCGAGATGCAGCACATTATTTCATGAATATCTTTTCCTTTTTACGGCTAAATTTTATATTTTTACTACGCTATAAATCTTTATGTGAACAATATGCGCAGAAAACAAAAACTCAACGTACCAAAAAATTTTGGATAAAACAATTTGATAAGTAACCCCTAACAGAGGTGAACAACATGTTGACTATTACACACAAAAAATTCGATATTGGTATCCTAGGTGTATGGTATGGCCTCAATTATGGCAGCGTACTCACTTATTACGCGCTACAGTCCGTGCTGAAACAGATGGGTCTGTCCCCTCTCATGATTGAGAAGCCCGGTGCAGCTGATGATGACTTTGAACGTCGTGATACACACGCCCGCCGTTTTGCTAACGAACATTTCCAGACCAGCGGCACACGACCGCTGAATCGCCAACATGAGTTGAACAAGTTGTGTGATGGCTTCATCATCGGCTCAGACCAAGTCTGGAACTACGGCATCAGCCGAGCTTTTGGCAAGACTTTCTATCTTGATTTTGCGGAAGACAACAAAAAGAAAATTGCTTATGCCGCCTCTTTTGGTCATGGAACCGACTTTGCACCAGAAGAAGAGCGTGTGCTTATTTCCCGTCTGATGAAACGCTTTGATGCCATTGCTGTACGCGAAGATGATGGAGTTCGTCTCTGCCGCGATGTCTACCATGTCGACGCCACCCGTGTATTAGACCCCGTGTTTCTTGCCAATCCCGAGGACTATACTGCTTTTGCCGAGCGCAGCCATTTCCACGAACAAAGCCCATATATGCTGGCCTACATTCTGGACACGACACCAGAAAAAAAATCGTTGCTGCTGCATATGTCTAAACGCCTAGGACTACGCCCCGTTATCATGCTGGATGGCTTTGGCAGCAATGCTGAAGTGAACCGTAAGATACTGAATATGGATGATTGCGTGCGCACGAAGCTCGAAGTTTATGATTGGCTATATTTCTTTAAAAACACCTCCTATGTGCTCACAGACTCCTTCCACGGTATGTGCTTCTCAGTACTATTCAACAAACAATTTCTTCCCTTGCCCAACAAGCATCGTGGGTATTCTCGTTTCCGCTCCATCGCCAATCTGCTAGATATTACAGATCGTCTCATCATGGATCCGGCTAGGGAGCTAAAGGACGAGAAGTTTATGCAACCGGTGGACTACACCCGTATCAACGCCATCTTGGACAATGATCGTACTCGTTGTCGGCAATGGTTGAATGACGCGATTGAAGGACTGGGAGAACGGCTAGTGGGTATGAATGGTCACAGACTGACCCATAATGTGACCCATATACTGGATGTGCCACGGGCTTGTACAGGTTGTGGAACTTGTTCAGCTGTATGCCCTTCGTATTCTATTGAAATGAGGCCCGATGAATTTGGCTTTTTGCGTCCTATTATTGACGCCTCCACTTGTGTGGACTGCGGCCTTTGCGAAAAGCGCTGCCCTGCTCTGCATCCACAATACAAGAATAGTACAAACCCCGGCTGTTATGCGATGATGGCACCTGACGAAATTCGCAAAGTCAGTTCTTCTGGTGGCATGTTCACCGTAGCAGCTGAGTATGTATTAAATCAAGGCGGTGCTGTCTGTGGTGCTGCCTACAAAGCCAACTTTGAAGTTGAACACATTGTGGTTGACCACAAAGCAGATCTGGAGCGTATCCGTGGTTCCAAGTATATGCAGAGCAACGCTGCTCCTGCTTACCCCCGTGTACGGGAATTGCTGCAACAGGGGAAAACAGTATTATTCACAGGCATGCCCTGTCAGGTTGCTGGCTTATGTTCCTTTCTGGACAAGAACTATGACAATTTATATACCATGGACTTGGTCTGCCACGGTATCACTTCTTCAAAAGTGTTTGAAAAATATCATCAGGAAGTTCTGGGCGGGAAAAAAATCACTCGTTTAGAATTCAAAGCCAAGCAGCCTTGGGGGTGGCATGCTGGCGTCAATGCTTGGTTTGATGATGGTACAAAATACTCCAAGCCTTTAGAAACTGACCCGTATTTTCGCTGCTATTTACAAAGTTTGGCCAAAAATGTGGCCTGCGCTGATTGTACTTCAAACCGTATGCCCCGTCAGGGTGATTTGACTATCGGCGACTTCTGGAAAATCGGCACCTTTGATCCCTCCCTGAATGACAATAAAGGTACCTCACTTATACTGGTCAACAGTCAAAAGGGAGAGGATTTTTTTGTAAAGCTGAAGCCCTCCATGGCTGTGGTGAAGGAAGCTCCACTGGCTACTGCCATTATGGGAAACCGCAGTCTTGAGCACTCCTACCCTATGAATAAAAATCGTGAGATGTTCTTTAAAAACTTCAAAAAGATAAATCTTGATACATTACAAGCATCTTGTATCAGCAATCGTGTGTATGAACAGGAATTCATCGAATTGTCAAAACTTGTTCCGCCTGAGGATCAGGAGTTCTACTTTATTGCGAAATTCGCAGCTGAGAACTATCGCGGTCGTAAAATTGTGACCTGGGTTCGGTCCAACAAGTTTGAGAAAATATTACAACGCTATTTCGGGCTATCTGTGTCTTTCGGTGTCACCATGCGACGCGAAAGCATCATCAAAGGCAGTGTGGAAGATATTGCGACTCTCAAAGGCAAGAGTGATGACTACTATCTGGTCTCACTTGACAAAGCTTATGACGATGGAGTGTATAAGCTTCTGGCCTCGTACGGATACTTAGAGAAACGTGATTTTGTATTTCGCCGTTTCAAGCCCATCGTGCTGGAAAATCTCGATCTATCCAAGGGCAATTACTCCGATGTATTCGGAAATACCATCGAAGGTTTTCGCTCTACAGTTGGCAAGGTTATCTTCCGCGGCTTCAATAACCACATCATGTTTGGCAAAGACATGATAAGTGCGCGTTTCTTGACCTTTGATCTCTGTGCCAACTCACGCGTTGATATCGGAGAAAGAGTATCTTTCAATGCGCCTACGCAAATCGAATCTCGCGGCTTCGAATACGGATCCCTGCTAAAAATCGGCAATGACTGTTCTTTCCGTCTAGGTGGCCTGTTCCGTTTTTATACACCATCCACAGCCATCATCGGTGATCACTGTACTGCTACATCTAACTTCGGTCTGCATGTCAATATGGGTAAAAAAATCATCATTGGCTGTGACTGCATGTTTTCTTTTGAAAATGATCTTTGGGCTGGTGATGGGCATGCCATATTCGATGTTAAGTCCGGCAAATGCACCAATCGTGATATGAGTGGCGTCTATCACCCCTCTAACCATCTTGTGATCGGCAATCATGTATGGGTCGGTAAACAAGCCTTTCTCATGCACGGAACCAATATTGGTAGCGGTAGCATCGTTGGTGCATGCAGTGTAGTGAAAGGAGTTTTCCCAAATAACTGTACCATTGCCGGTAATCCCGCAATAAAAGTCAAAGAAAACGTAGCCTGGAGTCGCGATGGCATGGCGAATAACTTGGAAAACTGTGGTCGTCCTGAGTATGCCATTTTAACAAGTCCTGCTTCTGCTCCCATCAGTGGCCGCAAAGTGCTGGTCATCGGTGGAACACGATTCATGGGCGTACAACTTGTAAAAGAGTTGATTGCTCTTGGTAATGACGTCACTATTGCTACACGCGGCCTTAATAGAGATAATTTCGGCATGTATGTGAATCGTCTGGTTATAGATGTTTCCAATGAGACAAGCGTAAAGGCCGCATTATCCGGAAAATACTTTGATGTCGTATTCGACAATCTTGCCTACTGCTCACAGTATGTCAACAACGTACTTTCCCATGTGAAGTGTGGCAAATATATCCAACTTTCCTCAGTGGAAGCCTATGAATATCTGATACCTGACATGAAGGAAGAGTACTTTAACCCCTACAAGTTGCATGTAGAGATCCGTAGTGTCACTGCAGGCTATATAAAGGGCAAGCGATTGGCCGAAGCGATAGCTTATCAACACTTTAAAAATCTGTCAGTAACAACTGTACGTATTCCCTATTTGACTAAAATAGATCGTCTGTTCTACTATTGCAAGAATATTGTCAATCAGGATGCCATGAATATTGATGATGTATCACGTGGGTTTACCTTCATTCGAGATACTGAAGTTGGCTCATTTCTTCCTTGGATCGCCGCCCAGGACTTCAGCGGCCCCATCAACTTAGCTAGTGAAGGGATGGTGACCATCGATATAATACTGAAATACATCGAAGAAAAAACCGGCAAAAAAGCCATCATCGATACTAAAAATGGTAGTAAATCTCCCTTTCATGAGTTTAATGAAAAAACCTTTTCGATGAACATGAATAAAGCTCGCCAGCTTGGTTACAAAACGTCACATATTAATGACTGGTTCTGGAAACTGATGGATGAATATATAGCAAGGGCTCTGAAGTAGAGGCTTATAGATTAAGTATCTTTAGTCGGGAGAAATTCATGTCATACCTTATCGTTGGTTCCGGTTTCTGGGGGGCGACCATTGCCGAGCGCATTGCCACGGTGATGAAACAGCCTGTGACCATCATTGACAAACGCGATCATATCGGCGGCAACTGCCATTCCTCGCTGGATGAGGAAACGGGCATTGAGTGCCACCGTTACGGGTCACATATCTTTCATACTTCCATACCGCAGGTATGGGAATATCTTTCCCGGTTCTGCGAGTTCACCTCCTACCGGCACAAGGTGCTCATCACACATGGCGGCAAAGTCTATGCCATGCCCATCAACCTGTTCACCATCAATGCCTTTTACGGCAAAAACTTCACGCCGTCCGGGGCAGAAGCCTTTCTTGCCGCCGAGATTGCGCGCGATCGCATTGAACAACCCGCCAATCTTGAAGAAAAGGCTGTTTCTCTCATCGGACGGCCTCTGTATGAGGCCTTCATCAGGAACTATACCCGCAAACAGTGGGAGCGCGATCCCAAAAAACTGCCATCTGCCATTATCAGCAGGCTGCCGTTCCGCACCTGCTACAATATGGATTATTTCAACGACACCTGGCAGGGCGTCCCCAGGGACGGATACTTCACTCTGTTCAAAAACATGCTGGCGCACCCGAACATCACCGTTCGCCTGAACTGCGACTACGCGAGCATCAGAAGCGAAATCCCCTCGGACGCCACGGTCATTTATACCGGTATGCCTGATGAACTGTTCGGCTATAAGTACGGGGAACTGGAATGGCGCTCGCTCCGCTTTGAGTGGGAAACACATGATGTCCGGGATTTTCAGGGAACAACCGTCATGAATTATGCCGATCCGGATGTCCCCTGGACCCGCATCCATGAATTCAAGCATTACCACCCGGAAAGAACAGCCCCGTTCAATGGGGGAAAAACCGTCATCTGCCGGGAATACCCCGCGACATGGAGCCGGGGAGAAGAAGCCTGTTACCCGGTCAATGACGAACGCAACACCGCGTTGTACGCCCGCTATGCCGCAGAGGCCGCTCAAACGCCCGGTTTGATTCTGGGGGGACGTCTGGGCGCATACCGCTACTGGGATATGGACAAGGCCGTTGCCGACGCCTTGCATGTTTTTGAAACTCGAATACTCCCGATGAGTGCGACCTTATGAAGATACTCGTAACAGGCGGCGCAGGATACATCGGCAGCCATACCTGCAAGGCTTTGGCCGCAGCGGGTCATGAGGTGATTGTCTACGATAATCTTTCCACGGGATTCCGCAAGTTGGCGAAATGGGGAGAATGCATCCGGGGAGATATTCTTGACGAAGAAAAACTGCGGGCCTGCCTGCATACCCATAAACCGGAAGGAATCATCCATTTTGCGGCCTTCTCCCAGGTGGGGGAATCTGTCAGTAATCCGGACAGATATATCCGTAACAATGTGGGCGGAACGCTGAACATTCTGGAATCCATGCGGGATACGGGCGTTCGGAATATCGTGGTTTCCAGCACGGCTGCCGTATATGGCATCCCTGAACATTGCCCCATAACGGAAGACATGCCCGCGCATCCCATCAATCCTTATGGGGAAACAAAGCTGTTCATGGAATGGATGCTGACGGATTTCGCGCGGGCATACGGGATTTCGTGGACGGCGCTGCGCTATTTCAACGCGGCCGGAGCTGACCCGGAAAGCGAATGTGGAGAATGCCATACCCCGGAAACACATCTCATTCCCCGCGCGCTTATGGCTGTTACCGGCGAACTGAAAGATTTCCGCATTATGGGAAGCGACTACCCCACACAGGACGGAACCTGCATACGAGACTACATCCACGTGTCGGATCTGGCCGCCGCGCATGTGCTTGCGATGGAACGCCTGCACAGCGAAGCCTCCGGACAGGGGTTTTCTCTCAACCTCGGCACGGGAACAGGACTTTCCGTGAAGGAAATTTTGCATGCCGTGGAACAGGTCACAGCACGCCGTCTGGCATATACGACAGGAGAGCGCCGGGCGGGCGATCCACCGGTGCTGGTGGCGGACGGAACACGTGCGCAGGAAATTCTGCACTGGACCCCTCGCCGTTCACGTGTGGACACCATTATTGAAGATGCCTGGAACTGGCATGTGTCTGGAAGAGACATGGTTATCCGGGCGGATTGAAGACGGCTTATGTACAAGTATTTTTCCTCCACCCTGAAACGCAATCAGTCTCTGGGGACGTTTCTGACGCGGGAAAGTCAAGTTGCCGGCATGGCGGTAGCGGGCTGGGGCCATAAACCAACAGCGGACAAGGCCCGTCGCTACGCCGCCCGGCACAACCTCCCCTACATCGCGTTGGAGGACGGTTTTCTGCGCTCCCTGGACGTGGGCTGCAAGGGAGTACAGCCGCTCTCTCTGGTGGTGGACCATACGGGCATCTACTATGACGCCGGGGAGCCGTCCGATCTGGAGAACCTTCTCAATGCTTCCGGCTGGGAAACGCCGGAGCTGATGGATTCCGCAAGACGCGCCATGCGGGATATCATCCGGCATAACCTGAGCAAATACAACCACGCCCCCCATGCGCCGGAGCGGATATGGGGAGACGTAGCGGCTCCCCGTGTGCTGGTTCTCGACCAGACCGCGGGCGATGCCAGCGTCACGCTCGGCATGACGCATGAAGACTGTTTTCAGACCATGCTGGAAGCGGCCCTGGCCGCATACCCGCCTGCCCATATCCGGGTAAAAACGCACCCGGATGTCATTGCCGGGAAAAAACGCGGCTATCTGGCAGACTATGCCGCCGGACGCGGCGTCAGGGTCATTGCCACGGACTATGCGCCGCTCTCCCTGCTGGCCGGGGCGGATGTGGTGTATACCGTCACCTCACAGATGGGCTTTGAAGCCCTCATGCTCGGCAAGGAGGTTCATTGTTTCGGCATGCCGTTCTATGCCGGATGGGGTTTGACCAGAGACAGGCAGACCTGCTCACGGAGAAAACAGCAGCGGAGCCTTGAGGAAGTCTTTGCCGCCGCCTATCTGCTCTATGCCCGCTATGTGAATCCCATACGCGGCGAACGCTGCGATATTCATGATACCATCAGCCTTTTGGCCGAACAGTGCAGGCAGAACGAACGCAACCGCTGTTTCCATGCCTGCGTGGGCTTTCGCTGGTGGAGGCGGCCTTACGCAAAAGCCTATCTGCACTCCACCGGAGGAGAAACGGAATTTTTTCGGGACGGAAAACAGGCCGTCCTTGCGGCGTGGGCCAGGGGCGGAGAAATCGTGGCATGGTCCTCCGACGTGGATGCTTCTCTGCAAAAGGAGTGCGACGACACGGGCGTGACGCTGGCGCGCATGGAGGATGGTTTCATCCGCTCCGTGGGCCTGGGGTCGGATTTCAACTGGCCTTACTCTCTGGTGGTGGACAGAAAAGGCATTTACTACGATCCCTCCCGGCCCAGCGAGCTTGAGGATATTTGTAACACCATACCGGAACATCCCGACCGTACCGCGCTGCTGGAACGTGCCGCCGCCCTCCGCGCCCTGATTCTGGACAAGGGACTGACCAAGTACAATACGGGATTCCGTGCCGCGCTGCCGCCAAAACTCCCGAAAGGGAAAACCATCGTGCTTGTACCGGGGCAGGTGGAGGATGACGCCTCCGTGCATTGCGGCGGCTTCGGCATGAGCAATCCGGATGTATTGCGGGCCGCGCGGGAAGCCAGGCCGGACTCCTTCATCATCTACAAGCCGCACCCGGATGTGGAGAGCGGGAACCGACAGGGCGCGATTCCCGATGCGGAAGTTCTGCGCCATGCGGATATCATACTGCGCGACTACCCGATGGGCCGTCTTCTGCCCCTGATCCATGAGGTGCATACCCTGACTTCCCAGACCGGCTTTGAGGCATTGCTGCGCGGGGTCAGGGTGTTCACCTACGGCGGGCCGTTTTACGCGGGATGGGGACTGACGGAAGACAGGCAGGATTTCCCTCGCCGCAAGGCCCGCCTGACGCTGGATGAACTGGTGGCCGGGGCCTTGCTGCTCTATCCTTCCTATTACGACTGGCAGACAGGGAGCTTTTGCCGGGCCGAGGATGTCTGCCGCCGTCTGCTCCAGCCGGACGGTCAGATGCGCGGGTGTGTCTGGGCACGGCTTGCCACTGTCGCACGCGGTTTCCTGCGGAGAATGGGACGATGAAAACCCATCTCTTTCTTCAGGGGCCGCACGGTCCCTTTTTTCGGCGGCTTGGGCGGGCATTGGCCCGGCGGGGGGATACAGTCATCCGCGTCAACTGCTGTGGCGGCGACGTGGTGGACTGGCCCTGGCCCCACACCCGCCTGTTCCGAAAAAAGGCCACTGTCTGGAGCGCATGGATCGCGCGGCTCATGGATGAAAAACAGGTGACGGACCTGCATGTCTTCGGAGACTGGCGGCCCCTGCACCGGGAAGCCGTCCTGCTGGCCAGAGTCCGGGGCATCCGGGTCTGGGCCTATGAGGAAGGCTATCTGCGCCCGGACTACATCACAATGGAACAGGGCGGTGTAAACGGTCTTTCCTCCCTGCCGGACACCAGAGAAGGCATGGCGGAACTTGCCGCCCATTGTCCGGACGTTCCCGAAGCCCGGAAAGTCGGCAACCCTCAAGCAGTCAAGACATGGCGGGCCATTGCCCATTATGCGGGAACCATCTTTCTCTGGCTGCTGTTCCGACATTTTCAGACGCACCGTCCGCAGAGCGCCAGCCGCGAGGTCTGGGGCTGGTTTCTGCGCGTGCTGAACCGTTCCGCCCGGCGGAAACGTTCCACTCAGGCCCTTCGGGCCGCGTACCGCGCCCATGCGTCGTACTTTCTCTTTCCCCTCCAGCTTGACGCCGATTCCCAGGTACGCCGCTATTCACCCTACAGCGGCATGAAGGAAGCCATTGCCTGCGTGCTGACTTCCTTTGCCCGAAGCGCCCCGGCGGATACCCATCTCATCATCCGCAATCACCCGCTGGACAACGGCCTTATCGACTATGCGGGCTTCATTGCTTCCTTTGCTGCGGCCTGCGGCATCAGTGACCGGGTGCACTTCATTGAGGGCGGCAAGGCGCACCAGATGATGGACAAAAGCCTCGGCGTGGTGGTGCTGAATTCCACAATGGGGATTTCCGCCCTGCGTCAGGACAGGCCGGTCTACTGCGTGGGCACGTCCATCTACGCCATGCCCGGCCTCGCGGTGAACAACGCGGAAATGCCGCTGGACGCCTTCTGGAGCCATCCGCGCGGACCGGAAGCGGCTGCGATTGCGGATTTCGAGCGCGTACTCAAGACTCATGCCCTGGTCAACGGAAATTTTTATACCCAGGAGGGCATCAGCACGGCTATTGACGGGATTCTGCAAAGGCTGGGCGGCGCTTAGGAGAACTCTTGCCAAGCCTGTGGGGAAGGCTTATATAAAAAGGGAATCCGGTTCCTGCGCTGACAGAAACCGGAGCTGGCGCGGCGCGTTACAGCGCCCCGCACGGTTGCTGAAGTTACAGTTTTTTCATGACCCCGACCCATCGTGAGTGGGCCGGGGTCAGCCGTTACATGGCGTCAGACGCCAGCAACAACACCACAGCCAGTACGATAAGCGAGACCATGATCGAACGTCTCATGGCCGTGCTCCTTTTCCGGCTTGCGCCGCGCGCAGGCATCTCAGTGAAAAGAAGCAACCGTGCGCTTTGCGTTACAGTCTATCCATTCCCGCCAGGCAATGCGGGATACCACTGGAAAATCATCGCAACCGGAAGGTTGAACGTGCCTGCCTGTCGCGTGTTTCGTGATGTATCCGCTCCCTCTCCATTTCCTCGGCCTTTTGGTTGAAGTTTCTGAATCTGCCCATGGCTTGGCCGGAGGAACTCGTTGAACAGCGCTTCATCAGATAAGGAGAGATAACGCTTGAGCGGAAGTAATTTACTGCATGCCGGGAACTGCTCTCTTCAAGAGATGACAGTTCCTCCTCTGTATCTGCAGCGTAAGAAAGCAAGAATCCCGGAGAGTTCATGCAACTTCTTCAGAAACGACATCATGCCGGACTCAGTTTCGTTTTGAAAAAACTCCCGGAGTCGGACGGAGCGCGGCTCATCTCTGCTCTCCTTATCCATAAAGCACTTCGCGCTGACGGCCAGAGGCGCCGCCCTCACCTGTCCGATGTCGCCGCAGTTCGCTTGCGGCGTACAGGTCCGGCTTCAGGCGTGGAATCTGTGAGCCGGAACACAGAATCCGGCGCAGATATGCTCAGCAGCAAAATGCAGGATGTTTCAATCCACAGCCGCCCCATCCGCCGACTGACTCCGCAGCCGACGGACAGGGGTCGTGCGGGTTGCCCCTCCCTTCAGGGAGGGGTTACGGAAAAGGATTTCACCGGCTTCGCCGTCTTGTCAACTCCTCTTTTCCCCCTGAAAGGAGAGGTCTCAAACCACAAAGGAATTTTTAATGGAGCTTTCCATCCATGTCCCGCCTCATTCCAGCGCCCGCCGGACCTCGTCCATCGCCCCTTCTCCGAACATATCCAGAGCGCGGGAATGTCTGCCGGCGGAGTAGACGCGGTTCACGTCCGCCCCGGGCAACGCCTCCCAGGCCCGTCCGATGCGCGCGGCCATATTTCCCCTGTTCGCCCAGGGGGCCGCATCATAATCCACATACACATTCACCCAGCGCGCCACATGCGGCAGACAGTCTGGAGGGTCGCGCCAGTCCACGGGATCAAGCGTCACCAGCAGCGCCACCGGAACGCGGGCGGGAGCTGCAGCGTCCAGCACCAGCGAACTTGCTCCCCAGCTGTGCCCCGCAAGTATCAGCGGTCTGCCCCGCTCCGCATACAGCCTGATGATATCCAGGGCGCGGCGGCCCTCATCATGTTCCCGGTAAAAGACATCGCAGCGCGCGGCCATGTCTTCCGGCAAACTTTCAGCTATCTGTCTCGCGTAGCCTTTCAGCCCGTCCATGAATCCCCCCATGACCAGAAACAGCGCTTTCAGCTCCGATGGCGGCACAGAGGCCAGGGCGCGCAGAAAACCGGCTTCCTCCCTGCCGCAGGCTGGCGGGCGCATTCCGCACATGGCGAGCAGACGGCCTGGATTGCGGCAGGTCACCGAATAATTCACGAGAAAGGGCATCAATCCTCCCTCGCGGGAATATCCCCGCAGGATGCGGCATCCCCCGTACCGGAACCGCGCAGCGATGCCCCCATCCCGCGCCCTTCCCCGCGGCACGCTTCGCTCTCGCCCGACAGCGTTTCCGCTCCGGCCGTTCTCTCCTTCATGCTTTCCATGCACGGCTGCGCCTCGGCGCAGAGCGAAAACGCACCGCCATCCTGTCCGTCATCCGGACAGACTTCTCCCCTGCCGCACTCCTCCATGAATATCTGCCATACGGTAACGAACAGCACCGCCAGAGTGGGGCCGGTCACAAACCCGTCCATGCCGAACATCATGAAGCCGCCCAGCGTGGACAGCAGTACCAGAAAGTCAGGCAGCTTGGTGTCGCGCCCCACCAGAACGGGCCGCAGCAGATTGTCCGCCAGCCCGATGACGCACGCGCCATAGGCGATCAGAATGGCTCCCTGCCAGTAATGCCCTGTAACCAGCAGATACACGGCAGTCGGTCCCCATACCAGAGCCGCGCCCACCACGGGAATCAGGGAAAGCAGCGTCATCACCACGCCCCACAGCACGGCGGCGCGGATATCCAGCATCCAGAAGATCAGGCCGCCCAGCGCGCCCTGCGCCATGGCCACAAGCAGACTCCCCTTTACCGTGGCCCGCATCACCCCGGCGAACTTGCGGAACAGCCGTTCCTCCCGGTGATCGCCAAAGGGGAGCGCCCGGATCAGCAGCCCCTTAAGACGTTCCCCGTCACGCACGAGAAAGAAGGCAATATACAGCACCAGAGCGAGATTGGTAAGAAAATGGGCCGCCCCGCCGCCGAAGGCCACAGTGTTTTTGGCAATCAGGCCCCCCAGGGAAAGCGCCAGTCTGGATACCTCCGCCTTGATCCGGGCCGCGTCGTAGCCGTACCGGGCCAGCCATTCCTGTGCGGCGGGGAATGCCTCGCGCAGACGATCCACGGCTTCCGCCAGGCTGTCGGTGCCGGAAGCAAGCCGGGCATACAGCGCCGCGCCCTCGCTCAGGCAGGAGTACAGAATCCAGGCCAGCGGCAGGATGATGACGAACAGGCAGAGCAGCACGGTCAGGGCGGAAGCGATGTTCGGCCCCATCCCCCTTCCGTCGCGCAGAAAGATGTTGACCGGGGAAAACAGCACGCCGATGACCACGGCCCAGAACAGCACGTCGAAAAAGGGCAGAAGAAGCCAGCCGAACAGCACTGTGGCCGCCGCCAGCAGAAGCAGAAAGGCGCGGGTTTCAAAGCGCCGCATGTCAGCAAACATCAGGTACTCCTCGCGTATGGGCATCCATGTTATGTACGGCTCCTGCCGTGCGCAAGGGCCGATATTGCATCCTCTTCTGCAACAATATATACTTTAATGATGCAAGAATCCACGATGATGCCGTTCTCCCGGAAGCTGCAGGACCCTGCTCTCGGCCGCTTTCTCCAGGCTCATTTTGCCCTCTGCTTCATCCCTGCCTGCGTCATGAGCGAGGATCGGACCGTTGTCTGGTGGAACCGCCACGCCGAAGACGCTGTGGGTATTGCGGAAAAAGAAGTTATCGGCCGCGAGGAAGGAATGAGGGTATTCCTCGATCCAAGAGCGCGGGACATCATGGATCGGCTTTCCGCCCGTCCGAGAGAGAGAGAGAGAGAGAGAGAGAGAGAGAGAGAGAGCTCCCGGCTGTGCCTTCCCGAAGCGATGCTCCTCAGCCGGACGGACAGCGAATGCGCCGTCTGCCTTGCCCCTCCGCCAGAAAAGCCGGAAGCCTTTCCCACGCTTCTGCTTTACGGCCGCGGAACTGACGAAAAAGAAGGGAGAACCTTCACCTATTACGCATGGGCCGGTTTTCCGAGTTACGACTTTGTCCGCTCCCCCTCTCTGGATCTCTTCCGGCTCCTGAACTGTCTCGACCGCAACGGGGACGCATGGTTCGGCGTCAATCAGAACGAACTCAACCTCTATCTGTCCCGTCCGCTCATTGACGAAATATACTCCTCCTCCACACTTCAGGAGGAACTCATGGGCACATCCGTCTTCCTGAGCATGGAAGATGCCGCCGCCCGTGATCATGAAAGAACCATCAACTCGCTGACCGAAGCGAGCAGCGCCCATACTGTTCTGCACTGGCCTCAGCGCACGCGGGAGGGAAAAAAGGTCTGGACGCAGTCATGGCCCAACATCATCCGGGTCAACGGAAAAAAGGCCAATTTCTCTCTGGTCCGGGACATCACGGCGGAAAAGGAACGGGATTTCCTGCTTGAAGGGGTCTTTGCAGCCCAGAGAAAGGAGCGGCATCAGTCCTATCAGGAACTGCTCACCATGTTCGCAGGGCGTTCCGCCGTCATGGGGCAAACCATGGAAAACCTGCTCAGAGCCGCCCTCTCTCTGGTTACCGTTTCCATCTATGGAGAAACCGGCACAGGCAAGAGCCTGGCCGCGCGTCTGGTTCACCAGCTCAGTTCCAAGGCGGACGGTCCCTTCACCTATGTCAACTGCGGCGCCATTCCGGACGAACTCTTCGAGAGCAGTTTTTTCGGGCATGTCAAGGGAGCGTTCACAGGCGCAATCCGTGACGCTGAAGGCTTTCTGACCAAGGCGGATCAGGGCACGCTCTTTCTTGACGAAATTGCGGAACTTTCCCCGCGCGCCCAGTCGAAACTGCTCCAGGCCCTCAGCGACAAAACCTATACCCCGGTAGGTTCCACGCGGGAGCTTCTCAGCAATTTCCGTCTCATTGTGGCGACCAACCGCAATCTTGAAGACATGGTGCGGGCAGGAACATTCCGTGAGGATCTGTTCTACCGCGTCAATGTTCTGGATGTCACGCTGCCGCCGCTGCGCATGCGCAAGGATGACATTCCGCTCCTTGTCAACGCAATTCTCCGGCGCAACGGAATATCCTTCACGCCGTCCTCAACAGTCCTGAAAAAACTGTACACCCATAGCTGGCCGGGCAATATCAGAGAACTGGAAAATGTCATCATGCGCTATGCCGCCGAACGCAGCCTTGAATTTTTTCATCCCGTGCCGGTGAAGGGGAGAGAGGAGACGCGGACTCCGGGTATGCCGGAGGAACGGGAAGACGTCCCATTGAAAGAACAGCTTGCCCGAGCCGAAAAAAACGCCATCGCGCAGGCCCTGCAAAAAAACTGCTGGAACAGGCAGCGGACGGCGGACGCGCTCGGCATCACCAGGATCACGCTTTTCCGCAAAATGCGCGAACACGGCATATCCGATAAGCATGCCTGAGCACGGGCCGCCGGGCGCGGCACCCTTGCGATACCGCATTGAATCCGATCTGCGGAATATTCGGAGCATGTTCATTTTGAAAATGCTCCCGGAGTTGAGCGGAGCGAAACACCGCCGCGACACCGGAGCAGCAGTTCACTTGCGGCGTTAAGCTCCGATGGAGGCGTGAAACCTGCGAGTCAGGAACAGGGGCCTGGCCGCAGATACTTTCAAGAGCAAAATACTCCGGGAAAAAGCCGTTTGTCCCGCGCGCCGCGTTCTCGAATGCCATCTGCTCCGGACGCGGAATCTGCCGGCCGCGAACGTGCATTCCGGCCGGCAGGTATCTTCAATCATCAGGCGTTCTAGAAACGAACCGTCACATGCTTTACCGTCGCAAGGTCTTTTTCATAGGTATGGCTTGCAGCCCAGAAGCAGACGGCGGACACAAGATAGCTTCCCGTAATCAGGAGCATGCTGGTCGACAACGTGAACACATCCGACAACACCCCCGTCAGCAGCGCGCCGAACCCGTTGCCCAGGCCATTCTGCACCAGAACGATCAGACTGGTGGCCGTGGCCCTCTGCTGAGGCTGCGCCAGATTGAGAACCAGAGCATACCCGAGTGTAATCACGGTGGCCGTGAACAGGGTATGGAAGGCCAGCAATGAAACCTGAGCGACACTTCCCGGCGCAAGGAAGGAAAAGGCCAGCGCCGTCAGAAGAAAACCGGCAATCAGGGCTATGGTCTGAACGCGCAGGGCAAACGGCGTGCCCTTTCTGAACAGGCCATCGAGAATCGGGCCGCCGATCAGCGTGGCTGCCGCCAGCGCCGCCATATATATGGCGCTGTAGCTGCTGGCGGTGGTCACCGAGACCCCGGCCACGCGATTGAAATAGGAGGGCAGCCACCCGATGAGGGAAGAGCTGGCTATGAGTCCGGTCGCCTGACCGACAAACAGAAGCGGCATGGTGGGCATCTTCAGCAGGGAGGCAACGGTTCGCCAGTATGGCTCTCTCTCCGGCTCCTCTCCGCCGCCGCATTCTCCGGGAATATCCTGCCGAACCGTCCTGAAGTCCCTGCAGAACAAGGCCACAATGCCCAGAGCTATGCCGGGGACGGCGACAACTCCGAAGGCATGCCTCCACCCCCAGTGTTCCGCTATGAACGCGCCGATCATCAGCCCCAGCGGAGCGCCCAGCCACATGGAAGCCGGGATCGCGGCACACACGCTTGCCCTCAGCCTCCGGGGAAAACTGGCGGACAGAAGAGTCTGCCCCGCCGGATTGTAGCCGGCCTCTCCCGTTCCGATAAAAAAGCGCGCCGCAACCAGATGGGAAAAGGTTCCCGCCAGCCCGCAGGCGGCAGTTGCCAGGCTCCAGATTATGGCCATGAGTGACAGCATCTTCTTCCTGCTCCACCGGTCTATCAGATAGCCGGAAGGAATGACGAATATCACCATGGAATAGTTGACGATGGAAATCATGAGACCGAGCTGCGAGTCCGTGGCTCCGTATTCTTCCTTGATATAAGGAAGAAGCGAGGCCACAATCTGTCTGTCCATGAAATCTATGATCGCCAACAGAATAATCACGGTCAGGGTGAAAAAGGCCGCCTTTTTGCCGACAGGCCAATCTTCTTCGCATGTCATCTGCTCTTGCTTCACGGTGGACTCCTCTGGCATGGTGGAAATCACGGGATTGCGCGTGCCGGAAAGGATGCGTCTTCCCGGCACGGAGTGCCTGCCCGGCGGATGCCGGAGCGATATGCCCGGCACCCGTGCGATGCGTCATTTCTTCTGATCGGGAACGAGCGAAAGGCGCTCGTCGGCAAAGAACGGATCGTCATCAACCAGTACGGGCGTACCGTCAGGCAGGAGCGCCATCCGGTTGTTCTTTACCGGAGTGACGGGGATTTCCTCCTGTCTTTGCGCCTGGGGGCACCAGTCATAGGGATACCTGTGCGCACGGAAAACCATATCGCCGGGATTGATGAACTCCCATACTATTTCACGCTCCGGCGTCACTTCGATGACCCGCCCGCACGCAAACTCGGTAATCATGGTATTGCCGTTGGGGAGGCGATCCGCGCTGGAGCAGTACTGGCTGTAAAGCAAATCCGCAAAGGCCTGGGTTTCGGCGTTATCGGCGAATTCGCGCTTGCGGTCGTTGTAGCTCCACACCACTTCCATGCGCACGGGATCGATTTCCAGCACGCGCGAATGACCGCGTGTGGCGTTGTAATAACCGGTGGGGGCGCAGGGGGTCGGCCTGCCAAGCCCTGCCTGGCCTCCGTTGTCGTACAGCAGAATATTCCCCTCCCCGGGCAGCCCGCGCGGGATCATGTGCACATGGTGCTGACCGACAATCTGCCCGATATCCTGAAGCTTCTTGTCCGCCTCAAAGTCGGGCCCCATGCGCCAGACAATATCTCCCGTGCGGTGATCGATAATGAACGATGTATTCAGAATGCGGATATCGGAAATGATGTTGTCCGGGTGGAATCTCTCGTCTCCGGCATCATACCATCTGTTGGGGCCTATCCAGTTGACATTGTTGCAGTAGGTCACTTTCACATAGTCCGCCCGCCCGAACACCGGAGCGCAGTGATAGTGCACGGCCCTGCCGATGGTTTCCACGCCGAGCTGATCCCAGTGATCGAACAGACTCCATGACCACAGACAGTTCCCCTCCTGATCGATGACCATAATCTTCGTATCCCCCACAGGATGCGGGGAAAATTCCGGCAGATTACGGTTCACGGTCGAGTTGACCAGCATCTTTCCGTCCTTTCTGGGCGTGATCCCGGGGATGTAGTAGCCGCACGGGCTGCCTTCAAGCTGATAGTCGTGATGCTGTCTGGCGCTCTGAATGGGTTCTCCCGTGTCAAGATCCGGCAGGATCTCGCCATTGCGGAACTCCCATTGCGTAATGTTGTTCCAGTCCTTCCGCACAATATTGGTGCAATCAAGCCAGTAGCCGGGAGTATGCATTGTCGTGCCGTAAATATCCCCTCCCGGCACGAGCTTGTTGTCATAACAGCCGAATACTCCCTCCCATTTGTTGACGATACGTCCGTTCATGTCATAAAGCACGGCGCCCTGCGCCGTGGAAGAACCTATGATGGAAGGAATCAGCGTATATCCGTTCCAGCACTTTTCGGGCTTGTACTGTAATACGCCGGTAAGATGAACATGAGTGGGCATAACGGACTCCTTTGTCTTGGCATTGACGTTTTACGGCGCGAAATGTTCACGCCGTCTGCGCCCTGATGAAGCAAGCTCCGTGCCACATCTTTTTTATATATAAAATCAATATATTATACCAATATAAACAGGAGTGTATCTTATTGAATATGTATCATTCCGGTAACAAAAAAAAGAAAATCCCCCCGAAGTCGGCGCGGCACGCACAATTTGGAACATGCATCAGATGTATCATTTCTGTTATATTTTGTATCTGCCATGACATATTCATTCCATGGAGCATTGCCGCTCATGCGGAAGGCGCGGGACGGACGCGCTTGCATACTATCCTTTCCATGATTATCATGAATCTGTCCTTCCGGGGGATTCATTCCCCGGCGGGATGCCGCCCCCGCGCGGCGCACCCTTCCGGCATCCCGACCGCAAAGACGCGCCCCGACAGCGCTTCCCAGCGGAAAGGTCAGAGCCGCCGTCACGCCCCTTGCGGAATCCGTCCGGCGCCTTTCCTTTACTCGGGAAGGCGCCTTTTTTTCCCGGCGGGGAAAATCGCGCCCGTTTTTCCCTCCCGCCTCCCGCAAGGAAACAACATGGAAGAACATCGTCTGGGCACCGTGGGCATCGTGGTGGAAGACATGGAGGCCAGCGCCGCCATCAACGCCATCCTGCATCAGCACGCCGATCTCATCGTGGGCCGTCTCGGCATTCCCTATCGCAACCGGGGAGTATCCGTCATCGCGCTGGTCGTGGACGGCAGTATGGAAGAAATCTCCGCCATGACCGGCAGACTCGGCAAGCTGACGGGAGTTTCAGTCAAATCCGCCATTGCGAAGCAGTAGAGCATTTCGCTTATGAAATGCTCTACTGAGTCGAGCAAGGCGAGACTCCACCGCGCCGCCGGAGCAGTCGCAATTCACTTGCGGTGTGAAGCCCCGGCGGCCGCGCGAAACCTGCGGATCAGAACACAGGGTCTGGCCGGCAGATATTTTCGAAAGCAAAGCACTCTAAGGAGCACCGGCATGTATAATCCCGAATCCCGTGACGCCAACGAGTTCATTGACGACGCCGAAGTACGTTCCAGCATTGAAGAAGCGACACGCCTCGCCGCCGATCCGGCCAACATCGAACGCATCCTCGCCAGGGCTGCCGAATGCGGGGGCCTCACCCACCGCGAGGCCGCGGTGCTTCTGAATGTGGAAGATCCGGCCACGCTGGATCGCATCTTCCATCTGGCCAAGCAGATCAAGGAACGCATTTACGGCAAGCGCATCGTGATGTTCGCGCCGCTCTATCTTTCCAACCACTGCGTGAACAACTGCAAATACTGCGGGTTCCGCTGCGCCAACGGCATCGCCCGCGTCAAGCTCACGCAGGAACAGGTCAGCGAGGAAGTGCGCGCGCTTGAAAAACTGGGGCACAAGCGCCTGCTGCTGGAATTCGGCGAAGACGACAAAAACTGCCCCATTGACTACGTGCTGGACTGCATCCGTACCATCTACGCGGAAAAATTCGAGAACGGAGCCATCCGCCGGGTCAATGTGGACATTGCCGCCACCACCGGCGAAAACTACCGCAGACTCAAGGAAGCGGGTATCGGCACCTATATCCTGTTTCAGGAAACCTACCACAAGCCCACCTATCTGGCCGTGCATCACGGCCCCAAGCAGAACTACGAATGGCACACCGAAGCCATGGACCGCGCCATGCTGGAAGGCGGCATTGACGACGTCGGCATCGGCCCGCTTTACGGCCTGTACGATTTCCGCTACGAAACCGTAGCCCTGCTCATGCATGCCGAACATCTGGAGGCCGTGGTCGGCGTAGGGCCGCATACCATCTCCGTGCCGCGCCTTCTGCCTGCCGAAGGCATAGACCTCAAAAACTTCCCCCATCTGGTGAATGATGCGGACTTCAAGAAGCTGGTGGCCGTCATCCGGCTGGCTGTGCCCTATACCGGCATGATCCTGTCCACGCGGGAACGCGCATCCTTCCGCAATGAACTGCTCAACGTGGGCATTTCACAGATGAGCGCCGGTTCCTGTGTGGGAGTGGGAGGCTATGCCCATCCCGAACTGATTCCGGACAATGAAAAACCGCAGTTCGATCTGGCCGATCACCGCGCGCCGCTGGAAGTGCTCAAGGGGCTGGTGAAAGACGGCTATGTCCCCAGCTACTGCACAGCCTGTTACCGTGAGGGGCGCACCGGAGATCGTTTCATGCCGCTGGCCAAGTCCGGCCAGATCGGCAACTGCTGCCTGCCCAACGCCCTGTTCACCTTTCAGGAATACATGACGGATTATGGGGATGAGGAGCTGAAGGCGCTCGGTTCCGCCATGATTGCCCGGGAGCTGGAGCATATTCCCAGCGAAAGGCAGCGCGCCCGCGCCGCCGCCTATCTGGAGCGCATCAGAAACGGCGAACGGGATTTGAGGTTTTGAATGCATGTGGGGGGGGAGGGAAAACTTTTGAAAAAATTTTTCCCTCCCCCCCCCACACCCCCTCCTTTTTCAAAAACTTTTCTTAAATCCTTTGTGAGCCGTATGCCCCAGGCCACCGATTTCACACTTCTTTCCGGCGTCATCGGCACATTGCAGCGTAACGGCATGCCGGATCGCGCCGCCCTTGTCCGCGTCATCGACGCCTGTTCCGCCTGCGGTTCCGAAGGTGAAGCGCTCCGCGCGGAGCTTTTCGCCGCCGCGCGGGAGGCGGCGCTTTCCTCGTTCGGCAGGCGCATTTATGTGCGCGGCCTCATCGAGTTCACCAATTTCTGCCGCAACGACTGCCTGTACTGCGGCATCCGGCGCTCCAACGCCCGCGCCGCCCGCTACCGCCTGACGCCGGAGGAAATTCTGGCCTGCTGCGCACGCGGCCATGAACTCGGTTTCCGCACCTTCGTTCTCCAGGGAGGAGAAGACCCGCATTTTACGGACGATCGCATCGTCGAGCTGGTGCATGCCGTCAAAACCGGGTGGCCGGACAGCGCGCTCACGCTGTCCATCGGAGAACGCAGCGCGGAAAGTTACCGCCGCTTCCGGGAAGCGGGCGCGGATCGCTATCTGCTGCGGCATGAAAGCGCCAATCCGGCCCATTATGCCCGGCTGCATCCCGCCGCGCAGACCTTCGCGGCCCGCCGCCGCTGCCTCCGCGAACTCAAGGCCGCGGGCTTTCAGACAGGGGCGGGCATGATGGTGGGCACACCATGGCAGACCACGGACGATCTGGCCGAGGATCTGCGCTTTCTGCGCGGACTCCAGCCGGAAATGGCGGGAATCGGCCCGTTTATCCCGCATCATGATACGCCGTTCAGGAAGGTTCCGGCAGGAAGCGTGGAAAAAACGCTGGTCATGCTGGCTCTGACCCGCCTCATGCTGCCGCGTGCGCTGCTGCCCGCGACCACCGCTCTGGGCACGGCGGCGGGCGACGGCCGGGAGCGCGGCATTCTGGCAGGAGCCAATGTGCTTATGCCCAACCTCTCCCCGCCGGGGCACAGAAAAAAATA
This sequence comes from Candidatus Mailhella excrementigallinarum, assembly GCA_944324075.1. Lineage (GTDB taxonomy): Bacteria > Desulfobacterota > Desulfovibrionia > Desulfovibrionales > Desulfovibrionaceae > Mailhella > Mailhella excrementigallinarum. The sequence goes on along the minus strand of CALUUZ010000009.1, from coordinate 46,584 downwards.
CCTGCTGTACGACAACAAGATCTCCGACGGCGATGAAGCGGCGGAAAATCTGCGTTCCCTTGGAGAAAGGATTGCCGGCATCGGTTACGAGATCGTGACAGATCGGGGGGACTGGAAGTAACGGTTCCAGTCCCGGCTCCTTGCAGGCATCCATGCCCCATGCCCCTCCGGGCGTCCGTGACCATGATGTCCGCGGCCCCGATATCCAAAGAGGTGTTGCCATGTCCCTCAATGACACTCCCCGTTCCGACCGTCTGCACATCGGCATCTTCGGACGCCGCAATGCGGGCAAGTCTTCCCTGCTTAACGCCTTTACCGGCCGCAAGGCGGCCATTGTTTCGGAAACGGCGGGCACCACCACCGACCCCGTGTACAAATCCATGGAGATTCATGGCCTCGGCCCCTGTGTTCTCATTGATACGGCGGGCTTCGATGACGAAGGCCCCATGGGGGAACTGCGCGTGCGGGGCACGGAGGAAGCCCTGAAAAAAACGGATGCGGCTCTTGTGGTCATCGCGCTTGACGCGCTTCGCTCCCTGACGGATGAGGAGCTTTCCGCCGCTCTTGCGGAAGAAAGAAACTGGCTCGTGCGCCTCGTCGAGAAAAGAACACCCGCGCTCATTGTTCTGAACAAGGCCGACACCGTGCCCGCCGCCGAAAACGGCGACACCCTGAAGGAGCTGGCCGCGCGAGTCGCGGACGCGCTCGACATGCAGGGCGGCGGCGTGAACCCGGTCGCGCCTGTCCCGATCAGCGCAGCCACAGGGCGGGGCATGGACGCCCTGCGCGATGCCTTGGCGCGCCTTGTGCCGGAAAACTGGAACGCCCGGAGCATCACGGGCGGCATGGCATCCGACGGCGACCTCGTGCTGCTGGTCATGCCGCAGGACATCCAGGCTCCGCAGGGCCGCCTGATTCTGCCGCAGGTGCAGACCATCAGGGATCTTCTGGACAGGAAATGCCTGATCATGAGCGTGACCACGGACAGACTGGACGCCGCGCTGGACACCCTTGTCCGACCGCCGAAACTGATCATCACCGATTCCCAGGTGTTTGGCGAGGTGTATGCGAAAAAACCGGCAGGCAGCCGTCTGACTTCCTTTTCCGTACTCATGGCCGGTTACAAGGGCGATATTGACGCCTTTGCCGAAGGCGCCAGGGCGCTGGGCCGTCTTGGGCCGGATTCCCGCGTGCTCATTGCCGAAGCCTGCGCCCACGCGCCGCTGCCGGAAGATATCGGCCGCGTCAAGATTCCCCGTCTGCTGCGCAATCGTTTCGGAGAAAAACTCCATATCGAATGGGTGCGGGGTACGGACTTCCCGGAAAATCTGAACGGATATGACCTTGTCATTCATTGCGGAGCCTGCATGTTCAACCGTACCTACATGCTGGGACGGCAGGAACACGCCGCGGCGCAGGGCGTGCCCATGACGAATTACGGCGTGGCGCTGGCCTGGCTGGCGGGGATTCTGGACAGAATCGATCTGAAATAAACTTCGGAGCTTTTCGCCATCGGAATGCTCCATGAACGGGGGAACCGGAACAATACGGCCGGTTCCCCCACAGGCGCTCCCTTTCCTGACCAAAGCGTTTGTCAGGCGTTTTTCATTTCACGGATCAATTCCGTGAGCCCCTGTGCCTGCACCGCCAGATCGGACACGGCCCTGGCCGCCTCGGCCATGGCTTCGGCAATCTGCCCGCTCATGTCGCTGCACTGGAGGATGGAACGGTTGATCTCCTCACTGGCGGCGGACTGCTCCTCACTGGCGGCGGCGATGGCGTTGACCTGATCGGCGGTGGCGTCTGCCGTGGCCACGATTTCTTCCAGAGCGCGTCCGGATTCATTGGCCAGATGCGTGGCCTCCTCGATCTGGGCCACGGCATTGTCCATGGAATCCGTGCTCTTGGCGGTACTTTCCTGAATGGCCTTGATGGCGTTGCCCACATCGTGAGTGGACGCCATGGTCTTTTCGGCCAGCTTGCGCACCTCGTCGGCCACCACGGCGAATCCGCGCCCGGCCTCGCCCGCGCGGGCAGCCTCAATGGCGGCGTTGAGAGCCAGCAGATTGGTCTGATCCGCAATGTCCGATATGACGCCCATGATCCGATCAATGGAACGCGCGTGCTCATTGAGCCGGGACATGTCCCCCTTGAGCTCCAGCGAGATATGGTGGACATCCTCAATGCTGCGGACGGCTTTTTCCACCACCCGGGCGCCGGCCTCGGCCTTTTTTCTGGTGTCGCCGGAGGCGGAAGACGCGGAAGAGGCATTGCGGGCAACTTCCTGTACGGTGGCGTTCATTTCGTTCATGGCCGCGGCAGCCTCGGAAAGACGCTGGGCGCTTTCCGCCGCGCTCCGGTCAGACTGCTCAATCCTGGCAGAAAGCTCGGCAGAGGCGGCGGAAAGCACGTTGCCCACTTCTTCCAGCCTGTTCGCGATGCTCAGCAGAGCCCGAGTCTTGGCCTGGGCTTCCTGTCCGGCGACTTCCGCTTTCCGCATGGCTTGCTGCGCTTTGGCCGACTGCTCCCTGGCGTTTTCGGACTCGCGCTGCGCGTTTTCAATATGGGTTTTCAGGGCATGGACCATTTCCACAATGGCCCCGTAAACGCCCTGTTTCTTGCTGCCGTCCTCCACATTGTAGTCGCCGTCCGCCACGCGTCCGGCAAGGGCGTTCAGTTCGCCGGGGTCCTTGCCAAGCTGCCGCAGCGTGTTGCGGGAAAGCCAGAAGATAATCAGAACTCCGAGGAACAACCCCATGGCGGAGAACAACAGGATTATCACATTGGCCTTGCGATTGTCCTGCTGCACCTGCGAAACGCCGAACTCCGACAGTTCCGCAGCGAGCTTCTCAACCTCTCCGAAAGCCGCGCCGGTGGCTTTCAGCTCCTTCGCCTCGCCGCTGACGAGACTCAGATAGGCGTGTGCATGAGAATAGTACCCCTCCATCTCGCTGGCGAGAGCCTCCATGCGCGCGCTTTCGGCCGAAGCCTGAAAACGGTTCTCCAGTTCCGCGGCCGCGGCCTGCATGGTTTTCAGATCTTCCAGCGCATTGTCAAATTCTTCCTGAGGGGAACTCGTGGACAAGTCATTGACGGCGGCCCGCGCCCTGTTGGCCTTGTTGCGCAAGGCCATAAGCTGCAGCAGAAGGTTCTGCCTGTGCGGTTCATTCCCCTGCACGTCTGCTGCGGCGCGGAGCCCGTCGCTCAGGGCGTCAAAACTTCTCAGCAGATTTTCAAACCCCCTTTCGGCTTCGTCATGAGCGCGGTTGTCCTCGCCCAATACCGCAAGCACTCCCACGACAACGCCTTTAAGACGCTGCAGTTCCCTGATGCCGTGCTCCAGACGCTCTCTGAACTGGGGGGTAACTGCTATGGGAACGGCCTGTTCAAATTCGACGATGGCTGAATCCAGATTTTTCAGGGAAAGTTCGGCATACTGCTGCTCCCTGTAGGCAGCGAATCTCAGATAACCTGTCTGCACGCTCAACAGGAAGACCCTGCCCTTGTCCACATGTCCGGCCATCTTTGAATGAACGCTCATCCTCTCCGTCAGGCAGAAACTGAGGACGCTCAGAATCAGCATCAGCAGCAACACCGCCGAAAAGCCCGTTATCAACCTTCCCCGCAAAGTCATTATGACTCCCCTCTTCAACATTTATTGCATACCGCGCTGCCTGACCGATCCTGGTCCGGCGGAGCAGCTTTCTCCGCCCGCATCCCGAAAGGAGTTTTCGCAGACCGCCGAGGCAGTATCGCGCTGCCGGCATTTGCGTTCAGACGCACGCCCGGAGCGCCATGCAGCATTGACGACTCTTGTTATTGTACCGCATAACATGAAACTATACAGCCGGGTCGGAATACAAATGTATTTTTCCATCCATGCAGCCCTGTTTTCAGTTCAATGAGGGCCATCCTCCTGTCATGTATGGCGGCACTCCACCCCGTGAAGTTCCGCCTCTTCGTCAGGCATCCGAAAAACCTGAACAGAACCGTCACAAGGCGGCGCGCGTATCCCTGACGCAGCTTCGGCGCGAGTCCCTTGCCACCCGCCGCCCTAACGGGTAGACTCGCCCGATTGCCAGCCCATTCCATCAACCGCTCATGGAAAGGAGTCGCCATGTCCGATATGCCGCGTGAGAAACTTGCCCTGCAAGAAAATGTCGATAATCTATCGGCGCAGATGAAGGAGATCGCCGCCGCGATCTTTGCCGAACCGGAACTGGGCTATCAGGAATTCAGGTCTTCCGCCCGCCTTGCCGACTTTCTGGAAGCGAACGGCTTCACGGTGGAACGCGGACTGCTCGGCATGCCCACGGCCTTTCATGCCGCCGCCGGTTCGGGCCAGGCCCCCCATATCGCCTTTCTTGCCGAGTACGACGCTCTGCCCGTGCTCGGACATGCCTGCGGGCACAACATGTTCGGCGTGGCTGCGGCGGCCGCGGGCATTGCCCTGTCCCGCTCCCTGCCCGCGGGAACGGTTCATGTTTTCGGCACCCCCGCCGAGGAAGGCAATGTCCGGGATGCGGGCGGCAAGGTTCCCATGGCGGAGGCGGGCCTGTTCGACAGCATGGACGCCGTTATCTCCACCCATGCCGAAGGCCGCACCATTCTCAGGCAGCAGCTCATTTCCCGCGCCAATCTGGAAATGGACTTTCACGGCAGGGCGGCCCACGCCGCCGGAGCGCCCGAACAGGGCATCAACGCGCAGGACGCGGCCGCGCTCGCCATCATGGGCATCAACAGCCTGCGCCAGCACATGACCTCTGACGTGCGCATCCATGGTCTTCTGACCGATACCGGCACGGCCATCAACACCATTCCCGAATTTGCCCGTCTGCGCTACGGCGTGCGCGCCCGCAGGCCGGAAACGCTGGACCGGGCCATCGAACGCGTGGTCAACTGCGCCCGCTGCTGCGCGCAGGCCCTGGGCTGTGAATTTTCCTGGCGGCACTCCGCCCATCCTTATTACACCATGCGCCACAACATGCCGCTGCTGCGCGCCTTTGCAGGCAACCTTGACCTGCTGGGCGAAAGCTATATCGAAGAAGTGCCCAGCAGCTATTCCACCGACATGGGCAACGTAAGCTTCAGGGCGCCGTCAATCCATCCCTATATTTCCATCGGCGGCGCGCACCTTGTCGGACACACTCCGGCCTTTGCGGAAGCCAGCAACTCCGAATGCGGTTTCAGGGGCATGCTCCTCGCCGCGCGAGCCATGGCCATGACCGGCTACGACGTGCTCTCCGACGCGGAACTGCGGCAGGCTGTCCGCGCGGCCTTCGCCAGCGGCGATCCTGATTGACCCATCCGGCTCGCCTCCCCGGGAGATTCCCGCCGGAGTCATGCGCCGCAGGCACATTGCGGCGGAACCGGACAGGGGGGCAGAGTCCTGCCCTGTTCGACTCCGGAAGTCTTCCCGGGACGAAAGTACGCTGTTTTCCCCTCCATCTCTCTTCAGCCGCAAGGAGTTCCCGTTCATGGCGAAAGAAAGAATCGAAAACCTTTCCGGCATTCTCGGCCTGATAGAACGCGCCGGGAACAGACTGCCCCACCCCGTCACCATCTTCGTGCTGCTTACCTTTATCGTGATGCTCCTTTCGTGGCTTTTCCAGGGAGTCAGCATGGTTGACCCCAAGGGCAGGACGCTGGTCGTGCAGAGTCTCGTTTCCGCCGACGGGCTGATCTGGCTGCTGAAAAACTGCGTGAAAAACTTTGTGGACTTCAAGCCGCTGGGCCTTGTCCTGGTCATGATGATGGGACTGGGCGTGGCCGAGGAAGTGGGGCTGCTCTCCGCCGTGCTGCGCGGCACCATTCTCAGCGCGCCCAGAGGCATGGTCACGGCCATCATCGCCTTCTGCGGCGTCATGGGCAACATGGCTTCCAGCGCGGCCTTCGTGGTCGTGCCGCCTCTTGGGGCCATGATCTTCAAGGGGCTGGGGCGCAACCCGCTGGCAGGCATGGCGGCCGGTTTCGCTGGTTGCGCGGCGGGTCTCAACGCCAATCTTCTCGTCGTGGGCACAGACGTCGGTCTGGCGGCCATTACCCAGCAGGCGGCGCAGATTCTCGACCCCGCCATTACGGTTCACCCCGCCGTCAACTGGTACTTCATGAGCGCCTCCACCTTCCTGCTTACCGGACTGATTGTGTTCATCACCGACAAGTTTCTGGAACCCCGCCTTGCAGGCATGGACATGCATGAGGGCGCGATGGAGGCCGAGGATATGTCCCTCACGCCGCTGGAACGGCGGGGCCTGCGCTGGGCGCTGATCGGATGCGTCGTCTATCTGCTGCTGATTCTGGCCACAGTTGTGCCCGAACACGGCATTCTGCGCGACCCCAAAAACTTCACTATCGTCCCTTCTCCCTTCCTTGACTCGCTGGTTCCCATTCTGTTCGGCTTCTTTCTTGCCCTGGCGCTTCCCTACGGAGCCGCTACCGGAGTCATCCGCAGCGACAAGGACGTGGTGCGCTTCATGAGCAGGGCCATGCGGGAATTTGCGCCGTTCATCGTTCTCTGCTTCGCCGCCGGGCAGTTTGTTTCCAGCTTTTCCTACACTCACCTGGACATGTTCCTGTCCATCAAGGGCGCGGCCTTCCTCAAGGATACCGGCTTCTCCGGCATTCCGCTGATCATCTGCTTCCTTGTTCTCACGGCCTGCATCAACTTCTTCATCGGCAGCGCCATGGCGAAATGGGCTCTGCTTGCCCCCATTTTCGTACCCATGCTCATGCAGATGCAGTATTCCCCCTACTTCATCCAGGCCGCCTACCGCATCGCGGATTCCACCACCAACGCCATTTCTCCGCTTGAACCGTTCATGGCCTTTGTCATCGGGGTGGCGCAGAAATACGCGAAGAACGTGGGCCTCGGCACCATCATTTCCCTGATGCTGCCGTTCGCTCTGGGCATTCTGATCGTCTGGGGGCTCTTCCTCATCATCTGGATGGAACTCGGCATTCCGCTCGGCCCCGGCGCGCCCGTCTACATGTAATCCTGCCGAACCCCTTCCGCAGGGCGTTCCGGCACCGACAGCGCCGTTTCGCCCTGCTCCGTTTTTCCGGCCTGCCTTTCTTCACCGAACATCAATTTCATGCGCAATACGCAAGCGGAGGATATGGTGCAGTATTTTGACTTTGAAATCATGGGGCTGAAAAGAAAACTGCCTTTCGTCAAGGTGGGGGATCATCTCGCCCTGGCCAGTTTTGTCGTTCTTTCGGACACCGAACTGATCCAGACCGTCGCCCCCGAACTCATGAAGCGCCTGCCGGAAGTGGACGTCCTCATGACCGCCGAAGCCAAGGGGATCTGCCTGACCTATGAACTCAGCCGTCTGATGGGCATGAAAGATTTCGTCGTGGCACGCAAGAGCCGCAAGCCTTACATGCAGAACGCCGTTTCCCATTCCGTCCGCTCCGTGACGACGCAGAAGGAACAGACGCTCTGGCTTGACGGCTGTGATGCTGAAAAACTCAGGGGAAAACGCGTCGCGCTCATCGACGACGTCATCGCCACCGGCGAATCCATCGAAGCCATTGAGAACCTGGCCAAAACCGCCGGAGCCGATGTCGTGGCCAGGGCCGCCATTCTGGCCGAACTGCAGTCGGTGCATCGCTCCGACATCATTTATCTGAAAGAGCATTTCGTGTTCCGCCCCAACCCGGACGGAACCTTTACTCCGCTGGAAACGCTCGAGCAGTGACGCCACCCCCAGTCAGCCTTTTCCCTCCGGGAACCCCGCAGAACAGGGTTCCCGCTTTTTTCTCCATGAACTTTCTGTGATTGGGAATATCTGCCGGCCAGGCCCCCATGTTCTGACTCGCAGGGTTCACGCTTCCGCCGGAGCAGACACAAATGAATTGCGGCTGCTCCGGCGTCAAGACGCCCTTGGCCTTCAGCGCGAAGCGCGTTACGGACAGGGAGAGCAGAGATGAGCCTTGCCCTGCTCGAAACCATAGAGCATTTCAATCGTGAGATGCTCGGACCGCAAACTTCAGGGAGCATGTTCCATGGATGCATCTGCCTCTTTCCCCATGGTCCGGGACGTTCCGTACATGGGCGTCATCTGGGTCGTACACGAAGCCTCCAAACTGGGATTCCGGAACGGACATCCGGAATGGTGCAATCTGGGACAGGGCCAGCCGGAAGTCGGCGACATGCCCGGCGCGCCCGCACGCATCAACAGCCTGTCCCTCTCTCCCTCGGATCACGCATACGGTCCCGTGGGAGGCACGGAGGAAGTGCGCGAAGCCATTGCCGACATGGTCAACCGGCAATACCGCCGGGGCAGAACGAAATATACGGCGGACAACGTCAGCTTCGCCTCGGGCGGACGCCTTGCCCTGACACGCCTTTTCACTATTCTGGCGGACGGCGCGCGCATCGCCTACAAAAACCCCGATTATACCGCCTATGAGGATTATCTCCACAGCCTGCGCAACCGCTGCGTCCTGCTGCCCATGCGGGCGGAAGAGGAACACGCCTTCTCCATCCCCGCCGCGCAGATGGAGAACTTCATCCATCAGGAACGCGCCGACGCCCTTGTTTTCTCCAATCCCTGCAATCCCACGGGCGAACTCATTTCCGGCGATACACTGGAGCGCTATGTCGCCGCGGCACGGCGGGAAAACTGCCTGCTCGGCAGCGACGAGTTCTATTCTCACTTTATCTATGAGAAAGACGGCTCTCCTGCGAACGGCCCCGTTTCCGCCGCCGAATTTGTGGAAGACGTGGACAGGGACCCGGTCGTCATTTTCGACGGCCTGACCAAAAGCCACCGTTATCCCGGCTGGCGCGCGGGCTGGGCTGTCGGTCCCCGCCATATCATCGAGATGCTCAACCGTGCCGCCAGCGCGGTGGACGGCGGACCTTCCATGCTCACCCAGCGGGCCGCACTGGCCGCGCTTGAGCCTTCCCGTGCGGAGCAGGAAACGCGCGCCCTGCGCGCCGAATTCGCGGTAAAGCGCAGGATGATGCTGGAAGGACTGGCGGCCATGGGCATCCGTCCCGCCGCCGAGCCGCGCGGCACCTTCTATGTATGGGCCTGTATCCGTGATCTTCCCGCGCCCCTCGACGATGCGGACGCCTTTTTTCATGCCTGTCTGAGCAGAAAAGTCATGACCGTGCCCGGCCGATTCTTCGATGTGCGTCCCTACCGTACCCGGCCGGCGGAGGAACCTTACCGCTCCTGGGTGAGATTCTCCTATGGCCCGTCGCGGGATACAGTAAAAACGGGGCTGGAACGCATTGCCGCCCTCATTCGGGAAAGCCGCTGAACACCCTGCGTTCCCGCGCCGGATTCCGGAAGAAATCACCTGTCTTTCCGCCGGAATCCGGCGCACCTTCTCCGGAGCGTTACGCCGCAGGCGAACTACGGCCATACCGGACGGAGGGAGGCGCGGCGCCCTCAGCCGCAAGCGCAACGCGCGTCAGAGCATTTTCGGTTTGAAAATGCTCTGCGGAGTCTCGCCTTGTTCGACTCCGCAGAGCATCACAACATGCCCTACCTCCGGAAATAGGTGGAACTCCAGCACATGAGCGACCCTGCAACGACCACCGCCACGCCTTTCCAGAACGACGCGTCAAGGCTGGCCCCGATCCAGACCGTGGCGAACAGGCAGGACAAAACAGGCGTGAAGTAGGAGGCGATGGCGAGAATGGTAATGTTGCCTCTGGTCACGCCGTAGCTCCAGGCGGCATACGATCCGCCCATGGCAATCGCGCCGACGACAACGCTGATCCAGCCCATGAGCGTCGCGTGGGAAAGATCGCCGTATCCTGCGCCCCACAGTGCGGAAAAGATGATGAAGTCCAATGCAAAAACCACAAGCGTGGGATTCTGCCCGTTCGACCATGCTCTGGTCAGGTTGGAATAGGCGGCCCAGGCCACAGCCCCGCAAAAGGCCAGCACATAGCTCCAGGGATTGCCCTGCACGTGCTCCCATATGCCCGGCAGATCAATACCCCTTTCTCCCCCCAGCACAAGCATGATGCCCGCGAAGCTGACAATGACGCCGGGGACGATCCACCATCCGGCCTTCTGCCCGTTGAACAGAATGGCAAACAGCACCACCAGGCAGGGCCATGTGTAATTGATCATGCCCACTTCCACCGTCTGCTGTCCTCCGGCGGACAGATACATGGACAGACAGAAACAGATTGAGCAGACATTGGCCAGAGGAATGCCGAAAAACAGGTATTTGCGGGGAAATGCCCGAAGACGGGGCCTGCCCAGAAGAACATACAGAAATACAATGGTCGCGCCGTAAAGAAGCGTCAGTCCGGCGGCCAGACCGAACGATTCCGTAATGCTGCGGATCAGCCCGACGGTCATCCCCCAGCACACGGGAGCCGTCAGTCCGATCAGCGTCGCACGAGTCTGAATGTTTGAAACAGGCATGGCTCCTCCCCCCAAAAAATCCGGAATGAACCGCGCGGCCGGACAAAAGCATCTGCCCGAAAGGCGGCATGGCCGCTCTATACCACTTCCGGGCAGGACACAAGGGGAGGAACTGCGGAATCATTGCTGTCCCTGTTCATTGAAGGGAAAGGCAATTATGGCACTATGCCGATACCGCTATGCGGGACGTATATTTTTGCTGCGGCACAGGCGGCAACATGCGTTGCCGCAAAGGCAGCCCGTGTTCCACACGGGTGAAAGGCAGCATGTATCCACGAACGGCTCGCTTGCGCCCCCGGCGGTCAAGGTCAGTCTCAACACCACATCATAATAGCTCAAAAGAAAAATTGCGGCGCTTGCATCTGCAAGGTGCGCAGCAGGCGCAGATACAGGCGCAGGGTGTGAGCATCCGACTGCCGGAGGCAGGTTTCAGATTTTCCAATATCTCCTGACGCGTATACAGATGCTCCGTCTCCATGACGTCCGCCACGGATGCCCCAGGAACCTTGAACACCCCGTCCGGCACCACCGAGGACACAGCGGCACAGCCCCGCTCCACCTCTCCCAATATTCCCCGGTAATACCGGCAAGTTCAACCGCCCGTTCCTGAGTCAGGGCTTTTTTCCGCAACTTTTCGATCCTTTCGCCCGGATTTTCCGCAAAACATGCCGCATCATTTTTCAGGACAACTCACTATCAAGAATAACAGACAAGTTTTATACATATAAAACCATCCATAGATGTTGATAATACGCTAAACACAATCTATCAGTTTGAAAAACAAATAATTCATCAACCTGTCAGCGGCATATCTTCCAGCTTGAGCCGCTCTTATTGAAGGAGAATTCCGTAATGAAAACAACAAGTCTGGCAATTTTTTCAGAAGAAGAGCATACTCTTAACAAAAACCTTGATGCCTTGTTCCGCGAATGGAGCGATTTTCTCTTGTCAATCGGATTCTGGGAAAAATACGATATCGACTATTTTGTTACGGATGGAATTTTTCCCGGCTATCTTGAGCAGCGTTTCAAGATTCTTTTTATCGGAAAAGAATCTCTTGATATCGCGGGACAGAGTTATATTGATATATTGTATAATGCTATTCATGAGAAACAAATCGGAGGAACTTTCGTTAACCGGTCATCCTTTTTCCGGCGCATGTTGAAAGTCGCCTACGGCATCAACCACGACCTGCCGGAATGGGACAGCATACCGGATGCCGCCCGGCTTGCCGAGACATTCGGGAATGACGGCGGCGTCAGTTTCGCATTCATGAACCTGTCCAAGCTCAGCCATGAATATCTTGATAACAGCTCGTGGCAGGCGGATACGCCGACCATTGCGGAATTCGTCGAACAAAGTTCCCGAAGCCAGCGGAATTTTTTCCGTGAACAAATGGAAATCATTCATCCGGATATTGTTATCGCCATGAACTTGCGCGCCAGTTTTCCCTCTCTGGGCGACATCCGCATCCTTGACGAGACGATACCGGAAATTGAGGTGTGCAGCATAGCTCTGGGCGAACGCGAGGTGCCGCTGTTCAACACCTGGCATTTTGCCGCCATGAAATCGGATGCTGAGCATTTCTATGCGCCCATACGCGCGGCCATGGGAAAATATGTGCGGTGACGCCATCCTGCTCCGGAATGTCGGCGCGTCATCCGCAACTCTCCGCCGCCGTGCTCTGTTTCGGAAGATGCAAAGAAGCGAATGGATATCACCATAACCTTATAACGGGAGGATGTTTGCATGAACACAGTATCGAAAAAATCCATGCTGTTCGCCGTAACGGTCGGCCTTGTCTCCTTGACGGCCTGCGTTGGCGGCGGAGGAAGCGGGGGGAGCGGCAGCACTCCCCTGGCTCCGCGCCCGACCATCACCGCCAGTGAGATCACCGGCGGCATGCCCCAACAGGGCTATCTTGCGGAGGACTACTCCAACACAGGAGACAACGGCGGACTGGAAGCCACGCTCAAAAACGACGGGCTCACCGCCGATGTTGATGGACAGAAGCTGACTATCAGGCACGGCAATTCCATAGATATCATAGCTGACTATGGAGGCCCGAATGAAAGAGTTCTCAGGGAATTCCAATTTGCCGAACTCCCGCAGCACGGTGAAAACGGGCCTGAACTGGTTATTGGAATTGGTGATATGACGGATGAAACCGCCAACTTCCTTGAAGAAGATCGGCGGGGAACCAGGTATGATCACGCAGACTGGGGTCCCATGAACGAGGATCCCGCGAAACCAGTAGTCTATTTCACCGGAACAGCTCTTGGTGCAACAGAATTCATGGCCCTGAATTCCGGTCTGGTGGATTTGATGTATGCTTCTTTCGGCGCATGGGGAGTAAAATCCGGCTGGGTCGGCACCTTCGAGTGGAACGGACAGTCAAAAACCTACACAGAAGGTGATCCTTATACAGATATTACCTTTATCCCTGTCAGCGGCGGAAATTCCGCACATAATGCGGTTCCGGCGGAAAATGCGAATTTCACGGGAAAAGCCATAGCCATGGCGACACAATACAGGGGAACCACGCTGGAAAAACCTGTTCAGGAATTCTTCCAGGGGGACGCCACGCTGACCATCGACACTGGAGGAAAGAGCGGCAATCTGGCCATGAATTTCCCGGATTTCTACAATATCGGATTCAAGTTCAACGTATACAACAGCGAATTCCACGGTGATGGACAGATGCCCACCGTCACGGATAACGGCAACACCTCCGGCATTCAATTCCCTCAAAATATAACAGGCGCATCCCTGAGCGGCAATTTCTATGGACCTTCCGGTTCCGCCAGCGAGGCGTCCGGGCGCTTTGAAATCGGCGCGAAAAACGACATCACCGGAGACGGGTTCATGTTCGACGGCTCCTTCGGTGTAAAACAGTAGGCAGGCCATGCGCTTTCCATTCTCCCCGTCCCGTTTTCCGCTGCTTCTGCTGCTTGCCGCGCTGCTTGCGCCCTTTCCCGCAGCGGAGGGCGCGGAGCGGGAAGCCCCTCCGGCGGCGGGAGCTTCCGCTCCCGCCGGAGAGAAACGCCTTACGGAAAGGGAAGCCCTTGTTCTGGCCCGCATCCTTGCCGGGCAGGGACGCAGGGACGAGGCTGCCGCCCTGTATCAGGAACTGATCGCGCGCGGCCGGATTCAGGAGTACCGGATCGAAGCGGCCTTTCAACTGGCCGGAATATTCATGCTGGAAGGCCGCTTTCGGGAAGCCTCTCTCCTGTTTCTGGACATTCTGCGTCGGAATCCGAACCTGCCGAGGGTGCGTCTGGAGCTGGCGCGGGCCTACTTTCTGAACAGGGACTATGAAGACGCCCAACTCCAGTTTGAACTTGTGAAAGGGAGCGGACTTCCGCCGGAAGTGCAGGAAAAGGTGGACGAGTTCCTGACGCAGATCCGGCGCAGAAAGGACTGGAGCATCGGCTTCAACGCGGCGCTCGTTCCCGATTCCAACCTCAATCAGGCGTCAGGCGGCGAAGAGGAGTGCATCGCTCTCGGCGGCATGCTGCTCTGCCGCCCGCTGGAAAAAAAACAGAGCGGCATCGGGCTTGGCGTGGGCGGAACACTCAACCATTATCTGCGCTTCAGCAGGGATTTCGGCCTGCGCAGCACCATCAGCCTGAACGCGCTCGAATATGAGCGGAACGACTTTGACGACTATCAGCTTTTTCTTGCCAGCGGCCCGCGCCATACCTTTGAGCAGGGAGAAATCAGCCTGCAACCCACATTCCGCAAGCGCTGGTACGCCGGGCGGCAATACAGCGAGGAATACGGCATCCGCCTTGACGGGCAATGGATGCTGAACCGCTTTCTGCTGGGCGGAGCCTTCTCCTGGGCGCGCATCCGCTACAATGACAGCTATGTCAATGAATTTCTGGAGGGAGACAGCCTGTTTTCCCACCTTCAGGTTCGCTATATCCTGAATGACAGAACCTTTGTTCAGGCCGGGCTGGCCTTTCAGAGGGAAAACGCCGAAGCCGACGCCTACGGCAGCGACAGCCTGCGCTGTGCACTGGGTCTTTACCGCGTTCTGCCGTACGGCTTTTCCCTGTTCGGCGAACTGAGTCTGACCGATGCCCGCTATCATGGCGCCCAGTGGTACATCGCCCGCGATTACCGCATCGCTGAAACGCGGCGCAGGGACAGAACATGGCAGGTCTTCGCGTCCCTCTCTTCCAGCCTGCTTGAAAAATACGACATCACGCCGACGCTGCAATATACCTATGTCAGACGGGATTCAAACATATGGACGCAGGAACACGAGCGGCAACGGCTGAATCTGTCGCTCGGCTACCGCTTCTGACAGACCTGCCGCCCAATCCGGGAACAGGTTCAGGGCGGAAGCGCACGAGAGAATTTTGCTGTTGAAAGTATCTGCCAGCCGGGATTCCACGTTCTGGCCCGCGGGCTTCACCCTCCATCGGAGCTGTACGCCGCAAGTGAATTGCGGCTGCCCGATGTCGCGGCTTCAGTCTCGCACCACTCGGCTCCGGGAGCATTTTCAAAACGAAAATGCTCTAATGCCTCACCGATCCGGAACAGACATTGATGACCACCACGCCCGCGATGATGAGGCCCAGGCCGATGTATGCGGGCAGATCGAGATGCTGCTTGAAGTAAAAAACGCCCACCGCGGAAATGAGCACGATGCCGAGGGCGCACCATATGGCGTAGCCGATGCCCACGGGCATGCTCTTCAGCACATGGGAAAAGGTATAGAACGACACGACATACCCGAAAATGGAACACAGCGTGGGAACAGGTCTGGTGAACTGCTGGGAGGCGTTCAGGCTTGATGTGGCGAAGGTTTCCGCCAGAATGGCAATGAAAAGAAGACCGTAGGTTGTTACCGCGCCGCTCATGATCGCCCCCCTGTCCAGATTGCCCCGGAACAGCGTGTGTTCCGGGGCCGTTTCACACCGTGCTTTCCCCGGCGGCGCGCATGCGCGCCGCCGGGGAAAAGGCTATTCCTCGTCGCAGTCAAGTTCAAGATTGTATTTCACCGGAAAGGCGCCTTCCAGCGAGCCGGTGATCAGACAGCCCTGACGCATGATTTTGGCCACACGGTCAAAAATGAACTCGTATTCCTCGTCCATATGCACCGTCACGTCAAGAGTCATGCCTACCACACGGCCGCGTCCCTTGTCGTCGATTCCGGTTTCCACCGTGGCGCGCCCTTCGATGCTGCGGTATCTGGCGTCGCGCGATTCCAGCGCCTTGTCCAGCGCGGCGCAGTAGCAGTACAGCGCGGAAGCGGCAAGCAGCTTTTTCGCCGTGCCGGGGCGTTCCTCGGCGGGAACCGCGCCGTTGTCCAGATGGAGCGTGCCGAACAGGCCGGATTCCATATCGAGATCAATAAGGTCGCCCTTGCGGGTCATACGGATGCTTTGCTGATGAGACATGGCGTCCTCCGGGAAAGACTTTGGCGGACAATCCGGCCGCCGCATGGTTGCGAAATATGCCGTTCCTCCCGCCGCTTCACGGCCGGGAAGAATCTGCGCGGAAGAATAAGCATTTTTCGTGCCATGCGCGCCTGTGCCGCGCATGACCGGATATGCCGCCGTTTCCGCCTTGACGGAGCCTCTCTTCCGTGTCAGACACGACATATCTGTCGCATACCGCGACATCCCCGCAAGGAGTCCGCCATGACGCACGAATTTCTGCCTTCCGTGGAGGAAAGCTACCATCGTCTGCTGGAGCATATTCCCGGCATGGCCTACCGCTGCCGGGTGGAAAAGGCCCGGGGAAGCGAGCAGGGCTTTGAATATGTGCTGGAATTTGTGAGCCGGGGCAGTTTTGACCTGCTGGGCATTCCCGCCGGGGACATGATCGAGCAGAATCAGAACGTCATCGAAAGGATGACGCACCCGGACGATTTGCCGCGTCAGCGGCAATCCATCTACGACAAAGTTGTCATGGGACAGCCCTATCAGGCCATGTACCGGCTCATTCTGCCGGGCGGACGCGTCAAATGGGTATGGGATCAGGGCGAGGGGGTCACGGGGCCGGACGGCGGACTGTGGTATCTGGAAGGGCTGATGATGGACGTGAGCGAGCAGAAGTTCATGGAACTCAGCCTGCGCGAGGAAAACCGCCAGTTCAAGACCTCATCCGATTCCCTGTTCGGTCTGGGCGGCATGGTGGGCAAGAGCGAGGCCATGCGCAAGGTATATGAACTCGTACTCAAGGCGGCGGAAACGGAGAGCAACATCATCATTTACGGAGAAACCGGCTCCGGCAAGGATGTGGCCGCGCGCGCCATTCATGCCCTGAGCGGCAGACGGGGGCCGTATGTTCCGGTAAACTGCGGAGCCATCCCCGAATCACTGATGGAAAGCGAGTTCTTCGGTCATACCAAAGGGGCCTTTTCCGGCGCGACGGGCAACAAGGAAGGCTATATCGGCGCGGCCAACAACGGCACGCTGTTTCTTGACGAAATCGGCGAACTGCCTCTTCAGCTTCAGGTCAAGCTGCTGCGCGCCCTGGAAAACAAAATGTATACCCCGGTGGGCGGCACGGCTCCGCGCGAGTCGAGTTTCCGCCTCATTGCCGCCACCAATCAGGACCTGACCAGAATGGTCCGGGAAAAGACCATGCGCTCGGATTTCTACTACCGCGTGCATGTGCTTTCCATCACCCTGCCGCCGCTGCGCGAGCGCCTGGCCGATCTGCCGCTGCTGACGGCGGCATGGATGGAAAAGAGGGGAACATCCATCGACATTCCCCTCCCCGTGCGGCTGGCCATGGAACATTACGGCTGGCCCGGCAATATCCGCGAGCTGTATAATTTTCTCGATCGTTACGCGGCCTTCGGCGAGGCCGCGCTGGATTCGCTGGGCGAAGCCGGCCGCGCCGGGCTTGTTCTGCCCGACTTCCATGACGGTCTGACGCTGGAAGACGCCACCCTTCAGATGGAAGAGCGCATGATCCGCCAGGCGCTGGAAAAATGCCGCTGGAAAAGAGGCGAGGCGGCCGCCGCTCTGGGGCTCAACCTCCGCACTCTTCAGCGCAAGATGAAACGGCTGGGCATGAACGAACGCTGAAGGAAACGCCTTTCAGGGGCGTTTCCTTCAGCCCTACAGCGACTGCATGGGATCGCGCCCCAGAAAACGGTTCAGCAGGAACAGGGGCACGATGACCGAGAGGATGAGAATGGCCCCGTAGGCCGATGCCGGACCGAAGTCGCCGCTGCCGATATACTGGAATACCTGCACCGTCATGGTGGACCACGGGCCGTAATACAGCACGATGGTGGAGCTGAGTTCCGCCAGCGTCGTCACCCACATGATGATCGCGCCGGAGATGATGCCCGGCAGCATCACGGGCACCACGACCTTCATGAACGAAAGCAGGGGCGGCACACCCAGATTGACGGAGGCTTCCTCCACCGAAGCGTCGATCTGATGCAGCAGCGCGGAAGTGGTCTTTACGGAAAACGGCGTCTTGCGCACAAAATAGGCCAGCACCAGAATCACCCAGGTTCCCGTCAGCACGAACGGCCCCTTGTTGTAGGTAGCGGCCAGGGCAATGCCCAGCACCGATCCCGCGATGACCAGCGGCAGCATCATGATCAGATCCAGCGTATAGCCTGCCATCCCGCGCCTGCGCACAACAATGTAGCTTACCGCCATGCCGAAGAACATGCCGATGAAGGTTGCCGTGGTAGCCAGAAAGAAGGAGTTGAGAATGGGGCGGGGCGCGGCCTGCAGCGCCAGCTTGAGGTTATCCAGACTGAACTGCCCGTAATGCATGACCGGCCCGCTGGTCCTGGTCACCGCCGCCACCAGAACCACCATGAACGGCGCAAGCGAAACAAATACCACGCCCGCGCAGAACAGCCAGGCCAGCCGGGTTTTCCACGGGGAAAGGGGAAGGATTTCCGGCGGGCGCAGGGCGGACATGGCGTAATTCTTCCGTTCCACCCACAACTTCTGGAGTATGGTCAGCAGCAGCGTCACCATGACCAGCACGGTGCTGAGCGCTCCGGCCATGGACGGGTTTCCGCCCATTTCACTGACGAACTCGCTGTACGCCTGCTCCGCAAGCACCTTGTAATCATTGCCGATAATGGTGGGTACGCCGAAGTTCTCAATGGACATGCAGAACACGATGAGCGCGCCGGAGGCAATGGCGGGCGTGACGACCGGCAGCGTCACAGTGCGGAATACCCGCCACGGGGAGGCTCCGAGGTTGCGGGCCGACTCCTCCAGCGAGCGATCCACGGAATTGATCGCCGCGGCCACCATGAGAAAGACAAAGGGGAAAAACTGGAGCGTGTACACCAGCACCACGCCCTGCCAGCCGTAAATGCTGGGCGTGTTCAGTCCCATGGAATGAAAGAGCTGGGTGAGGATGCCGTTGCGCCCGAGGAGCAGCAGCCAGGCTTCCGCTCCGATGAAGGTGGGCAGAATGAGGGGCAGAGTGCCCAGAGTTTTCAGAATGCTGGCATGGGGCAGCCTGTAGCGGGTGGTGAGAAACGCGAACGGCACGCCGATGATCACGCTGAATACTGTGGCCAGCCCGCTGAGAAAGATGCTGTTCCAGAGGCAGCGCCGGTAAAAACGGGTAGTGAAGACGCTGAGGTAGTTATCCCAGGTGAAGCCGCCGGTGTCGGCGGAGATCAGGCTGGCCTGAAAAATGGAATACATGGGGTAGACCACCAGCAGCACGAGCACGATAACCGCCAGCAGAAACACCGCATTCCAGACGGAAAAGAGTCGACCTGTTCTGTTCATGCGCGCACCGTCACCGGACTTTCGGGCGCGAAGCACAGCTCCACCGGATCGCCGGGAACGAACATTTCCGCCCGGTTCAGGGAAGGCATGTCCACCCGCAGAATACGCCCCAGAGCTTCCACCTGATACACGATGCTGTCGCCGAGGAACATTCTTTCACGAATCGTGCCCCCGAAACGGTTGACGGAATCCGGTCCGGCGGGCGTAATCCAGTCTGGGCGCAGCATGATGTGCAGAGGCGCGCCGGGCTCCGCCTCCCCGGCAAGGAACACGAACTCCCTGTCTCCGGCCGTGGCCGTAGCCATGCCCGAAGCGGCGTCGAATGCCGTACACGCCGTCTCAAGAATGTTGCAGGATCCCATGAATTCCGCAGTGAAACGGTTGGCCGGAGAAAAATAGATGGCGGCGGGGCTGGCTACCTGCTGCAGATGCCCGGCGTAGAAAATGGCGATGCGGTCGGACACGGCCATGGCCTCTTCCTGATCATGCGTGACATACACAGTCGTGATGCCAAGGGTCTGCTGAATGCGGCGTATCTCCTCCCGCATGGAAACCCGCAGTTTGGCGTCGAGGTTGGAAAGAGGTTCATCCATAAGCAGCACACGCGGCCGGATGACCAGCGCACGGGCCAGAGCCACGCGCTGCTGCTGACCGCCGGAAAGCTGCCGGGGATAGCGCGATTCCATGCCGCCGAGCTGAACGGCATCCAGAATGGCCGCCACGCGGTCCTTCATCTCCCTGCCCCTGACGCCTCTGGCCTTCAGACCGTAGGCCACGTTTTCCGCCACGCTCAGATGAGGAAACAGCGCATAGTTCTGGAACACCATGCCGGTATCCCTCCTGTGCGCCGGAAGATGCAGAACGGATTCCCCGCCGAACAGAATATCCCCCTCGTCCGGGTCGTTGAAACCGGCGATCATGCGCAGCAGGGTCGTCTTGCCGCACCCGCTCGGCCCCAGCAGCGTGAAAAACTCCCCGTCCCTGATGAGCAAATCCACATGATTGACGACAGTATTCTGGCCGAATTTCTTGACAATGCCTTTCAATTCCACAAGCATGAACATCTCCGGGAAGGCGAACGGTTCACCGCGCACGGGAGCGCGCGGCCGATGCGTTCAGGCGCGGGCGGAATATTCCGCCCGCGCCCGGGGCTGACGGCAGGCCTATTTGTCAAGCACCAGCTTTTTCCACCTGGGCAGGATGGTTCCCTTCAATGCGCTGGCCTCCGCCGGGTCGAAGGATTTCAGGATATTCAGGGAAGAGGCGGCGGGCAGCCCCTCGATGGCGGCGGCGTCGGGCCGGGCGGGTCTGCGGTAGTATTTTTCGAAGATCATGTCCTCCACCTCTTTGGAGAGGAGATAGTCCACCAGCAGTTGAGCCTCTTCCGGGTGCCTGCACCCCTTGATGACAGCCGCGCCTTCGGGGGCGGAAATCACGCCGTCGGAGGGGTAGATGAGCTTCACGTTCCTGTTGCCGCCCGCCACATAGCGGAACGCGGCATACTCCATGGTGATGCCGAGAGGGAACTCGCCTTCTGCCGTCCCCTTGTACACCAGACTGGAACTGTCCAGAATGGTGGCGTTGTCCACCAGCTTCGCCAGCCCTTCATCGCCGAACATCTTGTACACGCCGTACACCTGGGCATACGCCGTGCCGGACTTGTCCGGATTGGCCATGACGATCTTTCCCTTCCAGCGGGGTTCGAGAAGTTCCGCCCAGCTTTTCGGCGCTTCCTCTTCGGGAATGAGGCTGGTGTTCACCATGAACACCATAAGGTGCGTATTGGAAGCCGTCCACAGGGCGTCCCTGTCCACCATGCCGGCATCAAGATTCCGCGCTTCGGGCGATCTGTACGGCGCAAAATCGGCCTTGGCATTGTCCAGCACGGAGAGATCGCCGCTCCAGAACACATCACAGAGCGGATTTTCACGCTCGGCGGCAATGCGCTTCATGGCCTCTCCCGTGCCCATGCGCACCGAAGTCAGGGTGTGGCCTGTCTTTTCCCTGAATCCCTGCGCGATGACGTCGAGAAGTTCAGGCTGGTTGGAAGAATACAGCACCACTTCTCCGGCCCATGCGGAGGATGCTCCGGTCAAGCCCAGCGCCGCGAGACCAAGAGTCAGTCCGCTTGCCAAAAATGTCATTTTTTTCCAGACCTTGCGCATGGCATCCTCCGTACATCAGTTTTCGATCAGAGTGTTTTGCTGTTGAAAGTATCTGCCGGCCGGGACTCCATGTTCCGGCCCGCAGGTTTCACGCCTGAAGCCGGAGCGGCGGAGTCTCGCTTCGCTCGACTCCGGGAGCATTTTCAAAACGAAGATGCTCCGGATTTTGATGACATTCATGTAAACTGCCATGCTCTCTGAGTCCACGAATTTCCTGTTCTTGTCAAGCGACGCGATTTTCCGCGCTTCCGCCGGAGCAGCGCCCCGGAAAGGAATCCCCCCGCTCTCCATGAAGATCGGGGGGCATGCTCCGTCAGGCATGGTACTGCGGGTTGAAGTGCACATACCTGGGCTCGAGCGTATCCATCAGCGCGGCAACACCGCCATCAGGGTCTCCTTTGCGCAGATTGTCCGCATCGGGGATTTCCAGCCAGCCGACGACCGCCGAATGCGGGATATCCGTCACGTTGACTTCGCCTCCGCTTTCATCCTGCCGCTTGTACCCGTTGCGCACGGAAATGGCGGCCATATCGTAGGCCTGCCGGCCTTCACCGAGTCTCGCTGTATCAATGATATACACGAAGCCCCTGCCATACGGGCTGCCGTAATCGCAATAGGGCAGACAGCGCCCGAGTTCCCTGGCGCAGGAGACGCCCGCGGTGCCCGTGGCGCCAATGGCCTGCCCAAGCCCCTGCGCCTCCCGCAGATCCTCGGGCCTGCTCAGGTCGTTCTTGCTTTTGAAGCCGCCGGCATCACGGATGGCGTCGGGCGCGCGGGAGTCGCCCCGGAACACCAGCCCCCTGAACGTGTAGAGGGAACTTTCCCTCCCCGCAAAATCCGTTGCCGTTCCTGCATGTTCCACCGCTCCGTGGACGGGCGCGCCGGGCAAGCCCCTGAGAAAGTCGACCAGATCGCCCTGCGACGCGATGCGGGGAAGCTCGGAAAGCAGGAATCCGGCCTCCGCCGCACTGATTGTGCCCATCTCACGTTCAGAGTTCACATAGGCGGCAAACTCCCGGGAAGACAGCTCAGCCCGGAGCTCACGCATGTTCCGCGCGGCCTCGCCCAAATCTTCCGGGCCGACGATGCGGTCGGCCAGCCGGGCTTCAAGCCTGTCCGCTTCCCACCGGGAGATGGTTCCGGCCCGGAGGGCTTCCGCCACATTGTTCCGCAGTTCAGCCGTGGGGATTTCATTCTCTCCGGCCTGCGTGACGATGGCCTGCGCCGCATCGCCGAAAACCGGCGCGACGACGACATCCGTCGGCGTGGCCGTGCCGTCGGGCGCAACGTCATAGCTTACGCTTGCGAAACCGGAGAAGCATACGGCATCCGGCTCCTCACTGGTGGATATACGTACATGCGCCACGCCGTCATCGCCCATGCTGACGGAAACCGTGGAGGAGGAATGCTCGGTAAGCGGGGTATTCACGACGCCCTTGAATATCCCCACGCCGCCCGTGCCCAGCAGGCTGCGCATGGGAGCCTGTGAGGCCAGCGCGCCCAGCATTTCAACCTGGCGAGGCTCCGCGCTGCCGCCCCCGCAAATCTCACGGAACGCCCCCATGATCCCGGAGGAGAGAGTGGACGGCCTGCCCTGCCTGTAGCTGGTTTTATCCGCTTCCGAGGCAAAGGAGAAGGGCGTCTCCCTGCCTACGACAAACGTCCTGCCGCCCACCTCAATGCGGGGAGGTGTGGAAATGACCGCACTGTCGGTTCCGGCCAATGTCGTGCCCATGCGGCGGCCCATGTCGCGGGCCAGCAACTGCTCTCCGGAATAGCCGGCAGACAGCCCCATCCGCAGCGAAAGCCCGGGAGCGGACAGATCGTTCATGGTCACGGGCCTGCCCGTGACGACGATCTCCCTTGCCCTTTCCAGGGGCATATGCGCGCACAGGTCGCGCACGACCGCGCCCTTGCCGGGGACGAGAGATTCCAGATGCGCGTCCAGCCGCCGGACAAGCGCGTCGCTGAACGCAGTTCCCTGTGTTGGCATTCCCTCGGGCAGAGACTCGCCGAACAGCCCCTGCCATATGGTTTCCGGTTTCAGTTCCCCCTGCGGCTGCAAGTCGCGCAGAGAGGGAAGGGCCTGACACAGGCAGCCCCCGTATTCCGTATTCACCCCCATCCGCAAGGCCAGACTCACCAAATCCCCGGCGCGAGCGCCCACCTGTCCGGCCATCGGCAGTTCCAGCATGCGGGAACAGAAATGACTCACGGAGCTGCGCCTGCTCATGAACCCGGCAAGCGCGGCGGGATCGCCCGCACCATCGGCTCCGGGAGGAAAACGCGTGATGATTTCCTGTTTCATGGCATCCCGCAGCAGCGCCAGCCCTTCGTCATCGAGCTTGCCCCGCAGCGGAGCGACAGCCTGGTCAAAGGCGGCGGAAAAACCGTGCCGGGGATCAATGTCGGAAAGGAATCTGTCCCGGCCGTTCAAACCGCTCTGGGCCATACGCACCGCCTCGTCAATGCTTTCACGGACCAGGCGCGCGGTCAGAGGGCGATCATCTCCAAGGATCACGTGCAGCCGGGTCGCCGTGGCATCGGCTATGACGCTGCCGAGTTCGCGGCGCATGGCCTCGACAAAAGCCGTCATGGCCGCATGGTTGGTCGAAGCCCAGGTGGGCAGTTTCGTACTTCCGACATTCTGGCCGGAAACTTTGATTCTGGAAGTATCCGCCGCCTGGGCGGCCGCGCGGGAGAAGTCAAGCAGGGAAGGGCCGACGGAATTCATGTGCGCCTCCGGTATGGTATCAGCTCCGAAAAAGGACAGGACAGAAACATGACGTGCCAAAGGCGCCGCGCTACACTCGCAGACCGCTGTTCAGCATGAGCGCGGGGAAGCCTTCGTCTTCCGGCCTCTCATCCGCCAGTTTCGCGCATTCGCCGCGCCAGTATTCGGCCGCCTGCATGAAGCGCTCCACGGCATGGACAAAGCTGTCCGCCGTCAGCAGGCGCAGGGAGTGTGCCGCCTGCAGCACGATAAAGGATGCCTCGTTGTCCACGGCAAGCGTCGCGCCCGCGGTGCGCTGAAAAAAATACTGCCCCTGAAGCAGGGCCAGAAGGACTCTCTCCCGCCCCTCCCGCGGGAGCGGAGCCACACAGGTACCCAGAAGAATCTGCCCGGAATCCTCCAGGTGATGCACCATCAGCAGAAATCCTTCCATTTCCGCCGTGTACTGATGTTCCGTATCCATGATAACGGCGGAAGCTCCCAGATTCTCACGCAGCCGTTCCACCAGTTCTTTCAGTATCGGGTCCATGCGCTTCTCCTTTGACAACTTTGCTGGCTGAATTGCTTATTCTTCCCCTTTGTCCGACAGATAAGGCAAAAGATATGCCGACGGCAACATACTTCCGTCGGCAACTGACATATGAAAAGTCCTCCCGCCCTGGAATGCCAGGACGGGAGGACTTTTCAGCCATTCGCTCGTTCACGCGGAACCGGATATCGTCCTGCGTCCGCGCCTTCATCAGGCGCAGTCGTGCTTGTCCCACGGCTCGCGGTTGTCGCGCTGGATCACGGATTCCATGCGCACCAGGGCTTCCCTGAGCTTGCGGATTTCATCCAGCTTGAGATTGGGGTTCTTCATCACCTGATAGATGATCGCGCCGGTGCAGCTTTCATCCACGGGAAGATCCGCGATCGTGGCAATGGTCACGGCGATATCCTGCGCGTTCACCGCGCGCTCCACCGTGCCTGCCTTGGCGTTGATCGCCATGCCGTAAAAGGCCGCTCCCCTGCCGGCGGCAACCACCACCAGCGTACGGCGGTCTGCGGCTTCCAGCGCGGCGGCCAGTGCGTCGCCTTCGGCCATGACCAGCACGGAATCTCCCCTGGCGCCGTCAAGAGCGGCCTGAATGCCGGAGCCGTCGGTTTTCACCGCGCCCAGCTTTTCAGCCAGATCGGCCAGCCCTGCGCAGTCGGCGCCGGGCAGCAGAGCGGCCTTTTTCCTCAGGGCGTCCAGCGCCTCGCCGGAGGCATTGAGATCGAGAGCATCGGCAAGAACGAGTATCGCTTTCTTTTCAGCCATGTCACTTTCCTTGTTTTCCCCGAACAGGGGGATTTGATTGTATGAAATATTCCTTGTCCGGGCCGGAGGCGCGCGTGCTTCCGGCCCGGTTCAGGGACGCCGCGGAGGGTTCTGAGGGGGCTGCGGCGTGATATCAGACAGGTTCAGAAACTCGGACTGTTTCGCGCGGAACGTTCCGGGCCGGCTACTTCACCAGATCGGGGTCTTCCATGATCTGGTAGATGGGGCCGCCTTCGGCATCGGCCGGAACGGGGTTGCCGGTGATATAGCACAGCGTGGGCACGATATCGGCCAGCCAGCGCGGGCGGGGATACCGGAATCCCTTCCTGATGTTCGGGCCGCGGAACATGAGCAGGTTCTTCAGGCTGCCGCAGCCGGATTCCCCGGTGGGCAGGCCGTAACCGTGTTCAGCCATGTATTCGGGCTTGAGCACATACACCACGTCGCCCGCCTGCGCGCCGCCCATGCCGAAGACGTGGGCGTCTTCCTTGCGCACGGCCAGCAGCACGGGCCGCTCGCCGGTTTCGGGATGCTTGTAGTCCAGCAGGGCGTTGATGATCCGATCGCGCACCTTTTCGTAATCTTCCGGCTCCACAATGCCGCCGGGGTACCTGCCCTTGAGGTTGACGTACACGAACATGTAACGCTGGGGCACCGCCTGGGACTTGCTCACATCCAGCACATAGTTGAAGCCTTCGGTTTCCTCGTAGATATCCCAGTAGTTTTCGGACTTCTTGGGTTCATAGGAACACAGCCCGGCTTCCCTGAGGGCATGGGCGGTATTGAGAATGGGGCCCATGGGAGTGGCCCCGTGGTCGGAGCATACGCACATCAGGGTTTCGTCGCCCATGATGTCCATGAGCCTGCCGAGCAGCCTGTCTTCCACGGTGTAGATGTGACGCTCCATCTTTTCCGCTCTGGCGCGCACTTCCGGGTCCTTGCTGTCAAGCTCGCTCAGCCAGCCGTGATAGAACCAGTCGATGGGATGGGAGTGCATGTAGAACAGATCCCAGTCAGGGTTGGCCCTGAGCAGGGATTCAACGGTGTTCCACAGCCAGGCGCTGTGAAATTCCACCAGTTCGCACACGGTATCGGTATCGATGATGCCATGCAGATAGGCCACCAGACCGATGTCGTTGGCGGTGATATGTTTGGAGAAATCAATCTGTTGCGCGGCTTCGGGCGGGGCGATGAAACCGATGCGGCCCGCAATGCCGGAAACATACAGCTTGAACTCTTCCGCATCGTCGGAAAGCTGCATCAGCTTGCAGCGGAACACGCCCTTCTCGGTGCGTCCGTCGGCCGCGATGGTGAAATCGTGCTGGACGGGTCCGCTCCATTCACCCTTTCTGATGGTGAAGAATGCCCTGGAGTAGTCCCTTTCCGGGCAGAGAGCGAACACGTCATAGCCGTCGTCGCCGCTTTCCCAGGTCAGGCCGTACCAGATCTGATCCTTCACCGGCTCAATGGCCTCCTTGAAATGCATCTTCACTTCGATTTCCAGCGGCTCGTCGCATTCGGGCAGGTTCTTCCAGCCCCTGGCGTCGTCAAAGCGGCACTGCACGCCCATGGGGTAGAAATCGGAGGAAATCACGCTCTCGGAAGCCAGAAATTCCTTGTGCTCGTTGCCGTGCAGGGGCCAGCGGGTTTCCGCCGGGGAGAGGCCTTCCCCCATGATCATGACGCCGTTCTTCATGTGCGACGGCCAGGACATGGGGTAGTTTACCACGATGCACTTCTTGCCTTCCTTGTCCCATGCGTCCCAGATGGTCTGGGCGGTGAGAATGTCCGAACCGAAGGCCTGCGTGGTTTCCTTGTAATCAAGGCTGCGCCCTTCATGATAGTAATAATAGTCTTCCACGCCGTGCGTGCGGGGATAGGCTCCGGTGCAGATCGTGGCCCAGGATGGCGGGGTCACGGTGGGCAGGTTGTAGCCTTCGGGAATGAAGCTGCCTTCGGCCATGAACCGGCGGAAGTTGTCCAGACCTCCCTGCGCGAGCATGGCTTCAAGACGTTTGGGGATAAGGCAGTCGTAACCGATAAGGGCGGCACGTTTCGCTTTGGCGGCCATATGTGTGTTCTCCTTGCACATGAAGATGTTGAGACAACCTGAAACAAACGGGGGGATGGACTCAGTGTCCGGCTGCCGTACCCTTATCCAAAAAGCGTGCCAGAAATCTTCAGCAGTTTCGTCAGCGGCCGTTTTGCCCTGCAAAACGGCCTGCGGCCCTCTGCCCTGCCTTCCTTTCCGCGCATGGCCCGCCCTCCTCGGCGCATCTCCGGCCTGTCACGGAGAGGGAGCAGCCTTGTGTTTCTCTTTCCACTCCACAGAACACAAGAACACGGGTGCCCCCCCTTCCTCTCGCGTTCTTCATGCATGACAGAAATGTCGCCACAATTCATAATATACGATATTCAGTTATAATAATTTATCTTTTTAAAAAAATCATATTCTGTCGCCAGTTACGACATTTTTGTCGCCACCGAATGCCCCTCTCACTCTTGTTCCCCTGCAGTGCGCGAATTATGGGCATTTTTTCCAATGTACCTTTTGGCACAATGCTTGCTTAGTGGAGGCAGTGGCTTTTCCCGCGATCTTCACTATTTATCGAGGAGGACTTCATGTCGACCGAGCCTCAGAACAGACAGCAGACCAAGGACTTGCGCCCCGAAAAAACCATTTTCTGGCCCGCCGTGATCAGCATCCTGGTAATCAGTCTGCCCATGCTGCTTTTCCCCAAAGCATCCGAAGAAATCATCGGCGCCATCTATCAGCCCTTTGCCGCCAAGTTCGGCGCGCTGTATCTGTGGGTTACCGTCGCTCTCATCGGACTGTGCGTTTATTTCGCATGCAGCCGCTATGGAGACATCAAGTTCGGTGAACCGGGCGAAAAACCTCGCTACAGCCTTCGCTCGTGGGTAGCCATGATTTTCTGTTCCGGCGTGGCCGGCGCGGTCATGTTCTGGTCCATTATCGAACCTCTGTGGGACATCATCACCCCGGCCCAGTATGCCGCTCCTCTCAGCACCGAAGCCTTTGACTGGTCGCTGGCCTATCTGCTCATGCACTGGGGCCCCAACGCATGGTGCACCTATTTCATCACCGCCCTGCCCATCGCCTACATGTTCCATATCCGCCGCAGGCCCGTGCTGCGCATCAGCTCCGCCGCGGAAGTCGTGCTGGGCAGGCAGACCGACGGACTGATCGGCCGCACCACGGATGTTTTCTTCATCCTCGGCCTGCTGTTCTGCACCGCCGTGACCATGTGCATCTCCCTGCCCACAGTTGAAGCCGCCCTGCACAGTGTATTCGGCATCACTCCCTCTTTCGGCGTGGAAATCGTCATTCTGATCGTCAGCGCCTGCATCGCGGGATGCAGCGTCTGGATGGGGCTGGACAAGGGCATCAAGCGCCTTTCCGATCTCAATGTGATCATTGCCCTGTCCATGGTGGTCTACGGCGCAATATGCGGTCCCACGGCCGGGCTGTTCGACATTTTCACCAACGCCGTCGGCAAATGGCTGGGCAACTACTGGAACATGACCTTCTGGACCTCGCCTTTCAACGAAAGCACCTTCCCCAAAGACTGGACCATTTTCTATGCCCTGTTCTGGGCCGGGTACGGTCCCTTCATGGGGCTGTTCATCGCCCGCATCTCGCGCGGCCGCACCGTGCGGGAAGTCATCGGCTGGGGCATGGCCGGCTGCTGCGCGGGGGGCTTCCTCATTCACGGGGTTTTCGGCTCCTATACCCTGTACATCCAGTACCACGGCATACTTGACGCCGCCTCAATCCTCAGGGAGTCCGGCGCTCCGGCGGCCATGATGGCCGTGCTGGACACCCTGCCCTTCGGCAAGGTCGTCATGCTGGTGTACTGCGCCTTCTCCACCATTTTTCTGGCCACCTCGGTGGACTCCGGCTGCTATGTCGTTTCCTCCGTGGCCACCACCCGCATGGGCGTCAACGACGACCCCGCCCGCTGGCACCGCTCCTTCTGGGCGCTTGTCCAGGCGCTGCTGGCCCTCGGCCTGCTGTCCATCGGCGGACTCGGCGTGGCGAAGATATTCGGCAACTTCTCCGGAGCGCTCATGGCCCTGCCGTCCATTCTGCTGACCATATGCTGGCTGAAAATCATCAAACGCGACGGTAACTATCTGCTGTGCAACTATGTGGAGCCGGAATGTCACGGCATTTCCATGATTGAAGAAGAAGGGATTGACCAGGCATCGGAAGTGGCAAAATAGCCTCTGCGGCATGACCGCCCCCTGCACAAAGGCCCCGCTCCATAACGCATGTGGAACGGGGCCTTTATGCAGGGAAAACGCGATTGTGCTATTCAAACACTACAATCGCATCCGGCCGCTTGATCCGGAGCGCCGCTGTCTCAAGAATCCTGAAGCAGTGATTCAGATCCCTCTGTTCCAGATATCCAACGGAAAGATCCGCTCCCACGGCCAGATCCATATACTGCGGCTCGGCGCACAGCAGCGCGGCCTTGCCCGCTCCAAAGCGTCCCGCCGCGTAAATCCTTCCGTCCACCAGCCGGGCGATGCGATCCATTTCCAGCAGCCCCACGCCGGGCTGAAGGCGCTGAAGTTCCAGATAGATTTCCGGACTGAGAACCAGGGCGTACCTGCCGAGCATGCTTTTGCCGGCCAGATAGGCGACGCCGCGGGCCACATCCCTGAAGGAGTCTTCTCCCGTGCTCCAGTCTCCTCGCTTGATTTGATGCGTTCCGGCGGCGTTCAGCAGCCCTTCCGCTCCAAGCTCCTCGCAGCCGAAAAGAATCAGGTTGTCCTCCTGTCTGGCGCTTTTCTGCGCGGCGGCGGCAACAACGGAAAGATCCGGCGCAAGCCCGGCCTTTTCCGCCTCCGCGAGATCACGCCACAGCAGGGTGAAATCCTGGTACAGTTGCGGCAGTTCCACCAGACGGCGGCCGACTGTCCGGCCGATGCCGTTCCTCAGGCTTTCCTCCTTGTCTGCGCCGTCCACGGCCACGACAGACGTTCCCGCCCCGAGGGGGCCGTGCAGGCTCAGGAAGCGGCGGCAGACCATGTGCTTCCTTGCGGCGTCAATCACCACGGCATCTATCTTTTCCCACAGTTCCGACGATATCGGCGCGGATTCTCTGGCGAGGTAATCCATCATATTGCTCCTTGCTTCTGCTTTTCTTCACAGCCTTTCGGCGTTCCAAGCGGATCGGCGGGGTAAAGGCGGCCTGTCTGCGCTTTCCCCGGATTCATGCGCAGTCCCGGCGGACTGTTCTCCTGCCGCGCCTACCTTCCCGCCATATCTCCCACGGTCGGGCCGGACGCGGGAGCGGGGCCGCCTGCGCCTTTTGCCGCAATGCCCAGCTTTTCCAGCATGGCGTTCACCTCGCCCTCCCCTTCCAGAAACAGTTCCGTCTCTCTGGAATCCAGATGCCGCATCAGGGTTACGAGTTCACCCACATGGGCCTTTTCCTCATCCCTGATATCGGCCAGCACCATTCTGGCCACCGGATCATCCGTGGCCAGATAATGCGCTTCATACAGAAAAATGGCTTCCAGTTCTCCGGCGATATCCAGACGCAGAGCCTGCATCAGTTCCGCATTTGAAAGTTTGCGATCAACATTGCCCTGAAAGGGATTTGCAAAGTTAGGCATGACTGCGGCTCTCCTTGTTTAAAGCGTTTTGCGTTTGAGAATGTCTGCCGGCCAAGCCCCTGTGTTCCGACCCGCAGCTTTCACGCCTGAAGCCGGATACCTGCGCCGCAAGTGAACTGCGGCGACACCGGACGGGAGGGGCGGCGCGGCGGAGTCCCGCCCTGTTCGATCTGGGGAACAATTCCGACATGAAATCGCTCCAGGGGCTTTATCTTTTAATATGCTGCCAACTATCGCATATCAATGATAAAAAGACTGTCACTCGACAAGGAGGGCCGTATTGACGGCGCCTGCTGTCGCAAGGGAGGGAAAGGCTCCCGCGCCCGCCGCTCCGCGGAGCGGCGAAAACCGTGTTCCGCAAGCGGCATGAAAAAAGGCCCCGTTTCCCGCAGGGGGGAAACGAAGCCCTGAAAGGGGGGGCGGTTCGCCGTGACAGGCGATCCATGCCCCGCGGACAGGCACGGCGTTACTTCGCCAGAACCGCCTTATAGGCGTCCGCGTCAAGCAGTCTGTCGATATCGGCAGGATTGGCGGGCTTGATCCGGATCAGCCACGCCTTGTCATAGCAGCCCACGTTCAGCAGGGTAGGGGTGCCGTCCAGCTCGCCGTTCACGGCGGTGACTTCTCCATCCACGGGCATGAACAGCTTGTTTACGGACTTGATGGATTCCACTTCGCCGAAGGCGTCCCCGGCGGAGAAGCTGTCGCCCTCGGAGGGCAGATCCACATACACGACTTCTCCAAGCTGATCCTGGGCAAAATCGCTGATACCCGCCACGGCTTCCTCTCCGTCCATTTTTATCCAGATGTGTTCGTCGGTATAGCGGAGGTCAGCGGGCAGAATGATGTCAGACAAAGCTTTCATGAAAGGCTCCTTGCGGGGTTAAAACATGTGAGCGGCTTCAAACACGCCTTCGGCCAGCGTGGGATGAGCGTGAATGGTATGCGCGATATCCTGAACGGACGCGCCCATCTGCAGGGCCAGCGCCGTTTCGGCGATGAGATCCGTGGCGTGCGCTCCGGCCAGGTGCGCGCCCAGCAGTTTGCCGCTGGCCCTGTCCGCCACCAGCTTGAATACGCCGGGCAAATGCCCCATGGCCTGAGCCTTGCCCAGTTCACGGAACTGGAAGGTGGAAACGGCCACGTCAAAACCCTTTTCCCTCGCCTGTTCCTCGGTAAGACCCACGTCCGCCACTTCGGGCGAGGCGAAAATGCCGGAAGGCACCACGTCATATTTCGCGGTCTCGTGCCCGCCAAGGCAGTTCTTCACCGCCACGAACGCTTCGGCCACCGCCATGTGGGCGAGCATGACGCGCGCGGGCCCCAGAATGTCGCCGATGGCATACACGCCGGGCACGCCGGTTTCCAGTTCGTCATTCACCGCAATGTAGCCGCGCCGGTCCGTGGCGATGCCCGCCTCGGCCAGGCCCAGCCCGTCGGTGTTGGGCACGCGGCCCACGGTAACGAAGACGGCCTCGGCTTCCAGCGTGCCCTCCTTTCTGGCGGCGGCGGGAATGGCGTCTTCCGGCAGGAAGGGAGACGGGCCAAGATGGGCGACAACCGCGCCGTCCCTTGTTTCCGTGGCATTGACAGTGCGGCACAGCTCCACGGCGATGCCCGCCTTTTTCATCTCGCGCTGGATCAGGGCGCTCATGTCCCTGTCCACGCCGGGCACGGGCAGTATGCGGGTCTGCCCTTCCACAACCGTGACCCTGCTTCCGAAGGCGCGGTAGATGAAGGCCAGTTCCGTTCCGATGACGCCGCCGCCCACGATGATGATGCTGGAGGGCACATGCTCCAGTTCCAGCGCGTCGTCGCTGGTCAGAATATGCGTATGGTCAACAGGCAGGGAAGGCAGATTCAGCGTAGATGATCCGGTGGCGATGATCACCCTGTCGCCGGCGATTTCCTCCACGCTTCCGTCGTCCCTTGTCACCCTGACGAGAGAGGCGCTGATCACCTGTCCGCGTCCCGTGACGACCCGGACCTTGAGTTTTGCGCAGGTTTTTTCCAGCCCGCCGCGGAGGGTATCGCTCACGCGGCGCTTGCGCGCCACAATGGCGGGCATGTCGGCTTTCAGATCGCAGGTTCCGGCCAGACCGAACTCGGCCGCGCGGCGCGCGGTTTCCAGCGCCTCCGCCGAAGCCTTCAGGGTCTTGGTGGGGATGCAGCCGCAGTTGAGGCAGGTGCCGCCCAGCAGGGCGGATTCCACCAGGGTCACTTCCGCCCCGGCCTTGGCCGCTTCGAACGCGGCGGTATACCCGCCGGGTCCGGCGCCGATGATGGTTATGCGCATGGGCATTGTCAATTTCCTCTTGTTGGGTTGAGTGTCCGCGATTTCCGATCCCCCCGAAGAACCGGCATCGAAACAGAACCGAACCTGAACCTTGTTCCGAAAGTACCATGCGCCCCGGGGGCGCGCAATATACGCGCCTTTTTTCACCGCGCAGCCTGACGGCATCTCTGGACAGCCCGGAGTCCATCCGTTATTTTTCAGATGCCGGACGGATACGCCCGCGCGGAATCCGGAAAACGCGGCACGCCTCCGCGCGGAGATCAGCGGGGAGCTTTCTCCGGCTCCGCCGCCGTGCCGCACGGGCGCAATGGCAATGCAAAACCTGTGCCCGCAGCCCTGTCCATAAGGAGACGCCATGCTGGATCTTTTGCGCGCCTGGGATCTCGCTCAGGAAGACCTGCTCATTCTGCGCCCTGATGAAGACCTTGCTTCCGCCGTCAGAAAACTTCTGGAACGGGCGGAAAGCCACCCCGGTTCCCCCTGCGGCATCGTGGAGGATGAAAACGGGCGCTTTCTCGGCACGCTTTCCACACACCGGGCCCTGCGCGCCATCGGCGGAGCCATTGAAAAGGCCGGCATCTTTGAATCCTCGCGGCAGATCGACGTGGATCGCGCCGTGCATGCCCTGTGCCGCATGGTGGGGGGACATACCGTGCGCGACCATATGTTCACCAGAGTGCTGGAAGTCGCGCCCCATACTCCCCTGCCGGAAATCCTGCGCCGCTTTGCCGACAACATGGGGCACTTCGCGGTGGTGACGGAAGCCGGACGCGCTCTGGGGCTGCTTGAGCTCGACGACGTATTCAAGACATTCGCCGCATCCATGCTCAGTGAAAGACCCATCAACTGCTGAGGTTCCCGGCGGAAAGGACATGAACAGGAAAGGCATCGGAAGCCCCCTGATCCCGTCAGACAGGCTCAGGGGGCTTCCGGTGTCTTTATGCCTCGCCCTTGATGATTTCGGCCTTGGGCAGGAAATTGCGCACCTTGGAACGATAGGGAAGCAGATTGTCGAGAGCTTCCATGCCCTTGGGCGCTTCCGCGCAGGACTGGATGCCGATGGGCAGCATCATGTCGCCGCAGGCGTCGGCCACCATTTTCGCGGCTTCGCCCGCCTCGGCGGGAGTGATCCAGCGCAGGGAACCGTCTGCTTCCCTGATCGGGGTCAGCCATATGCGGATGACATGATCGGGATGAGCCTTGACCAGTTCCACGGACTTTTTCAGATCCGCGGCGAACTCCGCGCCTGCTTCCCCGCCCACCGCCTGCGGATACAGCGCGGCCGGGCCGGGGATATTCAGAATCACCCGGGCGGCAAGCCCCTCGGACAGAATTTTTTCCAGAAGATCGGCTCTGCGCCCGTCGGACTGGAGGCAGACCTGAAGACCGCCCCCGGACAGCAGGCGGATCAGCTCGATGAACTTGTCTTCCTGCCCGTCCGGGCACTGGGAAACATACAGTCCGGAAATCCAGCCGTGCAGAAGGTCGCTGCGGGTCACACAGGCGTCAAGCGCGCCGCCGGCCAGCAGCCAAGCCAGCACTACGCCGGTTCCCTGAAGGATCACATCCCCCTCGGTTTCATGGAACATGGGAAATTCCACACCTTCGGGGTTCCGGTACAGACGCGCCCGGTTATCCCGGTAAAACCTGTTGACGATATCCTTGTCGTCGGCGAGATCAAACTTTCCGTAGGGGATGCCGTTCGCCTCCAGATAGGACTTGACGATATTGCAGCGCAGACAGTTGGGCGCCTTGTACAGAATGATGTTCATCAAAATTCCTTTATGGTCTGAGCCCTTTCCCTTCAGGGGGAAAAAGGTGTTGGCATGTCGGCGCAGCCGGTGAAATCCTTTTTGCAGCCCCCTCCCTCAGGGAGGGGCAATCCGCACG
Source organism: Candidatus Mailhella excrementigallinarum (assembly GCA_944324075.1). Classification (GTDB taxonomy): domain Bacteria; phylum Desulfobacterota; class Desulfovibrionia; order Desulfovibrionales; family Desulfovibrionaceae; genus Mailhella; species Mailhella excrementigallinarum. The sequence continues at coordinate 11,412 of CALUUZ010000009.1, read as the reverse complement.
GTCCCTGTCCGCCGCGGAGTCAGTCAGCGGATGGGGGTGGCTGTGGATTGAAACATCAATGATTCCCTGTGTGGCTGGCATGTCATGACGGACGACTCTGGAACAGCGGGGGGGGGGAAGTCCCCTGAGGCTGCGGACAAAGGCCAGCAGCCCCGAAAATCGGGAGCAGGTCGCGGCTCGGACGCGCCGCAATCGGCTGATTTTCGTGCCTTCCCGCCAGGCCGCTTCAGCGGCCTGGGCGGCGCAAACTCCGCAAAGCGGGGTTTGTCATCAGTCTGAGGGGGCGGGAAGCCCCCTCTTTGTTCAGCAGCCTCTGCAGGCGCCCCCGAAAGGCCCGCTGCACATTATCCGTCCGTTTTTTCGTATTTCTTTTATTGCGGCTCAATCTGTCGTGCCGACGCAGGTGCCGGCCTCGGCGTAGTAGCCGATGGTGCCTTCCACCTTCATCACTTCCTGCGGGCCGAGGGGAGCCGCGCCGGGCACGCGCCATTCATGAACATTGAGCGGCCTGATTTCCACATGCTCGGGATGCGGAGCCTGGGGCACCCATTCATAGGGCACGCGGTAGGCGCGGTATACCCAGTTCATGGGCATGCCCACGGTTCCCTTGTAGGGGCAGATGTATTCCCACACGATTTCATGTTCCGCGGTCACCTCAAAGATGCGTCCGTCCGACCCTTCGGTGATCAGCGTGTTGCCGTTGGGCAGGCGCTGGGCGGAACTGATGAAGGGGCTGTAGAAACGGCTGGCGTCCAGCGGCACGAGGAAGCCCGCCTCATGCGGCGTGTACTGCCACACGATCCTGAGGGTGACGGGGTCAAACTCCAGAATGCGGGAGTAGTCGCGCTGGGCGACCTTCACGCCGTGGGGCGCGCCGGGATTGGGCGCGCCGTAGCCGCCCCATCCGCCGTTGTCATATACCAGAATATTGCCTTCGCCCGGCAGGCCGCGCGGGATCATGTGCGCGTGATGCTGGCCGATGATCCAGCCAAGGGCCTTGAATTCCGGCTTGCTGTAGTCGGGGCCGACCTGCCAGACGATCTTCCCGGTTTTCTTGCTGATAATCAGGATGATGTTGGTTTCGCGCCCGTCAATGATGATGTTGTCGGGATGGAAGCGCTCGTCGCCCGCGTCGTACCACTTGTTCGGGCCAAGCACGGACATGGAGTTGACGTGCATCCAGTCGCCCAGGCCGGGGGCTTCCTCTATCAGGCTGCCGCCGCGGAAGTTGGGGTCACGGCACATGGCGTTGCGGGCCTCTTCGGAAAAGCCCATTTCCTCAACATGATCGGAACACTGCCATTCCCATATGATTTCGCCTTCCCAGTTGACCTCGTAGATCACGTCATCAACCAGGGGCTTGTCGCTGATGTACGGCACATGCGCGTCACGATGGCAGAGAATGAGCGTATTGCCGGAATCGATTCTGGGCTCCATGCCGGGGGCGTAGTAGCCGGTAGTGCTGCCCTCGCGCTGGAAATCATGGTGCTGACGGGCCATCCACTGGGGTTTCTGGCCGGGGTCCTCGATGAATTCGGCCTTGTTGAATTCCCACACCACGTTGCCGCTCCAGTCCACCTGAATAAGGTCAAGCTGATCCTGAAGCCCGTATTTGGGATGCCGGGTTCCCCGGCTGCCCATGAGCATGCCGCCGGGGAACATCTTGTTCGGAAAACCCTGCACGTTTTCCCAAAGACGGATTTCATGCCCGTTCATGCCGATGAGCAGAGCGCCCTTGTCCGGGGCGGGCAGAATGGTATAGCCGTTCCAGGCTTTTTCCGGATTGAAGATGGTGACGCCGGTGGGATAGACAGTTGGATGTCCCATATCCGCTCTCCATGTGTCGTCCGGCGGAACTTCTGTCCCCCCGGGTTGATGTTTTTTTTCGGAAACGGCTCAACCCGACTCCGGGAGCATTTTGCGCTCAGTGCGCTCTGCCTCCGGGCGATGGGTTCCGCCCTCCGGCGGCCGCTTCAGATCCGGGCGGCGCTATGCCCCGGTTCCCGGAGTCCCCGCGCCGGGAGTTTCCTCGGCCATTTTCTGCGCGAGCCGCAGAAACGCCTTCGCGTCCCGCACACCCAGCTTGCCGAGCTTGCTGATCCACCAGTTGGCCAGCAGCGTGCTGTTTGCCGCCCTGAACGCCTGAAACTGCGCGGAGTCCAGCACATGCACGGCGCATCCGGCCCTGCGCATGGCCTCCATGTCCCGATTGGTGCGCTCGTAAAGCAGACGCCCGGCCTCTGCGCTTTTGCCCGCCGCGCTCTTTTCCATAAGGGCCTGATCCCGGGCGGGCAGGGAATCCCATACCTCGCTGTTTACGACGAACGCGAGGAAAACCGTGGTCGCGGGCAGCACGGTGACATCCCTGACGCTTTTCAGGTTCAGCAGACCATAGGCGACCCCCGTGGGCAACGGACCGAAAAAGACGTCGCCAAGCCCGCGCTCCAGAGCCATGAACGTATCGCCGGGAACGATCAGCACAGGGATGCCGCCCCAGCTGCGCACCTGATCCATCTGGCTCAGGCCCCAGATAAGAACCCGCTTCCCTCTGAGATCGGCGGGGGAAAGAACGGGGCCGGCCGTGGAGAAAAGACCGCTCCGGTCACTCCCCCAGGCGAAAAGCGCCTTGCCCGCCTTCTTCCATTCGGCGGCGACCTCGGGCAGCGAGGCCAGCGCCCGCTGACACAGCGCGCTGGCCTGCACGCTGTCATGTGTCAGATACGGCGCGGTAAAGGCCATGCTGTGCGGGAAGAGACTCTCCTGATACTGGGCGTTGACTCCGGCCATGTCGAGCCGCCCCCGCATCAGGGAAGGCAGCACATCCCGGGCGGATACAATTTCCCCGGTACGATGGAAAACAATGCGCAGGCGTCCGCCGCTCTCCCGTTCCAAAGCCTTGAACCACGGCTCGAACAGCCTGGCGTTGAGTACATGATCCCCCTGATACGGAGTCTGAAACGTCAGCTCGCGAGCTTCCGCCGGCCCGGCGGAAAACGCCAGGGCAACCCCCGCAAGCAGCGTGACCAACCTGCTCCCCATACGCATGACTACCTCGCTTCGCGGCCGTGCCGCGTCCGCCTTCCGCGCGAAGCCGCAGGCAGAAAGACGCGCGGAAAGGCGATGCTTATTGATTAATAAATTTTCTAGTGAAAATATCCGCCCCTGTCAAGCGACGGCGTCTTCCGGCTCCGCTGCAGAATTGCGCCGAAGCTTTCCCCGGCCGCCGGAGGCACGGGCGCAACGGGCCGCGGAGCGCGGCGTTTTCCGCGCAAAGCGCAAGCGGGAGCGGGTACAGCAAGGCAGACGCGCGACATCAGGAGATCGCGGTCGAACATCCCGCGGAGCGGAGCCTTTGAACGGCGGAGCCGCACGAAAGCGCAGACGAGCCGGCCGTGGATGCATGACGCCCCTGCCCGTGTGGAACACGGGCTGTCCCTGCGGCAGCGCATGCCGCCGCGCGGCCGGAACGGAACCACACGCCCCGCGCAACGCCATCAACACGGCTCCATGACAAAGCCACAGGTCTTTTAAATTTGACAAACTCTATTCAATCAGTAACTATATACCAGAATCGGCATCCATCTGAGAGCATTTCCGTTTTGAAAATGCTCCCGGAGCCGGACGGAGCGGGACTCTTCTCCGCTCTCCCTATCCGCAAAGCGTTTCGCGCTGACGGCCAGGGGCGCCGCCTCAACTCACTTGCAGCGCACATCTGCGGCTTCAGGCGTGAAACCTGCGGGCCGGAACGCAGGGTCCTGGCCGGTAGACACCTTGCAATGGCAAAATGCTCGAAATGCCGCGGCAGACCGCGCATACCGGAGCGATTTCAGGAAACCGCTCACGGAGTCTACAGGAAAAACCATGAGCACACAGGAAAAGACGCAGCCCAAACGGGCATATCATTCCCCCCGAAGGCAGGAACAGGCCCACCACACGCGGGAGCGCATCATTCAGGCGGCTGTCCGCCAGTTGAAGGAAAAAGGTTACGCCAACATGTCCCTTGATTCCATCGCCAGGGAAGCGGGAGTCGCATCCCAGACGGTCTATGCCGTGTGCGGTTCCAAAAAGGGGGCGCTGGCGCGCATTCTTGAAAGTACCGTGGCCGAGCAGAAATACGACAAGATACGGGATTCCATCCCGCAAATGAAGACAGGAGAAGAACGCGTGGCGACCATGGCCCGCTTCCACTCCCTGATGCAGCACAATTCCGCGTCGGGCTTTGAACTCATGCGGGGGGCCGGAGTCATCTCGCCGGAACTGGCCGAGCTGGAAAAAGACAATGACATGATGCTCTATGAAAAAAGCCTGCAGTCCATCCGGCAAATGGCCGCCAGCGGCATGCTCAAAAAGGGGCTTTCCGTGGAAGATGCCACGGACTTGTACTGGGCCTATTCCGCGCCGGGCATCTACCGCAGACTGGTACTCGTCCGGGGCTGGAGCATGGAAAAATACACGGAGCAGATGACCCGCATCTTCAGATTCCTGCTGCTGGACGAGAATGAAAAGGACGGGGGACAGAAGAAGGACAGCGGAACGGACGCCGGAACGGAAGAAACCGGGAGAGCGTAACCACCTCCCGGCGCGGGGAGGCGCATTTCCCGAACCGTTCCCGCGGCGAAACTCCGCTTCGCAGCCCTTCACGGGGTATTTCAAGCCATCAGGGAATTTTTGAGGAACATTTGCCGAGAAGAGGGGAAAGGCTCCGGCCTTTCCCCTCTTCATGTCCATACGTCTGCGTCACGCGGGCGGCATGCCGTCCGCATGCCGGGGCTGAACCTAGAACGCGTAGGTGAAGTTCAGTGTGCCGCGGAAGCCGTTGTCATACTTCCCGGTGCGGATACTTTCGTCAAAGTCCGTGATCAGATAGGAAATCAGCAGGTTGGCGGTGAAGTTCTGGTACAGCTTGTAGCTGTTCAGGAAGTCGATGGACCACGCGGAATCGCTGGTGGTCATGTAATTCACGGGGCTCGTTCCGCCGACGCGCTCGGTATTGTTGGTGCCCTGGAAGTAGGTCACGGACAGCGCGTGGGTGAGGTCTTCCACGAAGGAAACGCCCTTCACCCCGGCCTGCACACCCCACGTACCGGCGGGATTGCAGTTGTCGATGCTGGCGGCCAGCAGGCCGTTGGCGTCGAAGTAGGTGGAGGAGGCATCGAACGCGCCGCCTCCGTTGATCGACATGAGGCGGCCGCTGTCTTCGGAATCGGCGTCATCGCCGGAGGCGTACCAGCCCTTCACAAAGGGAGTGGCGAAGCCGGCCTTCATTTCCGCGCCGAGAGCGGCGTACCAGCCCTTGCGTCCGGCCGCGCCGTCGGCGTCGTTGGCGCTGTAGATGAAGTCGGCGGTGAACTTGAAGGGATCGAACATGGTCAGTTCGCCGCCCAGGCCGACCCAGTACACGGTGGTGCGGGAATCCGCAGAAGCGCCGCCCATCATATCCATGGCAGGAACTGCATTTTGTTTCGTTTCATACTGTCCCGTACTGCTGTTCCACTCCACAGTATCAGCAACAGCTCCATTGCCGTGAAGCCCGATCATGCCCCATGGCGTGATCTTGAAACCGTCACCTGCCACATCCACGCCAACATAGGCGAGATCAACACTGCTGTGTGCAAAATGTTCGGTATTCCACTTGTTCACTGTCGCAAAAGGCCGAAGCCAGCCGAAACTCACACCGATCATGTCGTTGACAGGGGCATTGACCACCACACCGTCAATAACGGAGTCAAACACCGGAGAACCGAAGGTATAGGACGGCACGGTGAAAGACTGACGGCCCATGCGCACCAGTACATCGGTGGTGGGGAGTACCCAGTCCAGGTAAGCCAGGCGAGCTGTCAGAATACTGCCGTTGCCGCCCGTGCCCCTTGTACCCCATGTATAATACTGACCGTCACTGTGTTCGGTTTTGGACAGGTTGGCGACCTCAAGCTGCACACGTCCGGACAGGGATTCACTGGCCACCATATCGAAATTGACACGAACACGATGGGCGGCGTTGAAGGTGCCCTCATCGGCGTCCTTGGTGAGAGCGTTTTTGCCGAACAGATTGTCGGCAAAGGTGAAGGAGGTCAGCCAGGAGCCGGAAACCTTCATTTCCACGGCGGACGCGCCGCTGGCGGCGGAAACCACCATACCGGCGGCGAGAAGGAGAGTCAGGAACTTTTTCATGATGCACATCCTTGACGTTTAAAGGTTTTGACCGATGCGGCGCACTGTGACGCGGCATGCCGCATCAATGCCTTTGACTGGTTCAAGGTGTACAAAAAATAATACGTTTTTGCACTATCCATTCGTAATAATTGTATTTAATCCCCTGTTTTCCTCTCCCCTCCGCACATGAATGGACCGGTTCTCTCCATAACCGGGGTTCAGTCTGTTGAAAATTTTGCATTCTTCCGTTTTCCGCCCCGCCTGCCTGCACAGCAGAAAAGAGGAGGAAACACCGAAGTTTTTCCTCCCTTCCCGTGCCATCCGCGCTCCATGCGCGTATCCGCCCCACGGGAAGGAACGCAGGCGGGAGAACATTTCGCCGCTGAAACGTCCTGCGGAGCCGGACAAGGCGAGACTCATCCCCGCCTCTCTGTCCGTAAATCGTCTTGCGCTCACGGCCAGGGGAGCAGCAACGCCCTCTCCGGGTTCACCGCAGCCCGCTTGCGGCGCACAAGTTCCGGCCGGCAGATATTTTCGATCACAAACCGTCCCGAAAAACTGGAAAAGGGAACAAAGAGCCGTCTCCCCGGTACCGGGACACGAAATGCCCCCTGAAACCTGATTTTCCCCATCCACAGCCCTCGCGTCTTGCGGCGCACAGCCGCCGGTGTTACGCTTGCCTGCATCAACCTGCGCCAGGAGCGCCGCCATGCCCGACATACTCTCCCCCGACTTTGCGCGCGCCCTTTCGCTCGCCTCCATCCCCGAACACTCTCCCCTGTTCATGCAGATCATGTCCGGCGGCGAGGCGCTGCTCATTGATGATTTTCTTTTTCTCACGGGGAGCGGCATGCCCGGGTCCTCCCGGGCGGACTGGCTCATGGCGGTGGGCTATCGTCTGGGGCTGGCCCCCGGCGACGACCTCGACGCCAATGCGCGGGATTTTTCCGCCGCGCTGGACAAGGCGCTGGACGCCAGCGGAGCGGAACACTGTTTCGCCATGGCCCCGCTTCTGCCCGCCGCCATGCGGCAAAGCGCCCTCTCTCTGGAAGAGGACATCTTCTACGCCCTCCCTGCCGACACCCCGGTACCCGGACGCCTGCGCAACATTCTTGAGACTCTCCCGCTCCGCGTGGTTGTCGGGCGCGAATTCACGCCCGGCCATCGCCGTCTGTGGGCGGAGTTCATGGGCCGCACGGCGCTCAAGCCCAACGTGCGCGAGCTCTACGCCCGTACCGAAGCCGTGCTGAAAGCCTCGCAAAACCTGCCGGGCGCGGATCTGCGCCTGTTCGATGCGCTGGACGCCGAGGGCCGCGTCACGGCCTCCCTGCTGCTGGACTTCGCTCCGGAGCGGTTCGTCAGCTATGTCATCGGAGCGCATTCCCGCAGCCATTACGCGCCCCACGCCACGGATCTGCTGTTCAAGGTCATGCTGGAAGCCGCCCGGGCCGAAGGCAGGGAAGAAATCCAGCTCGGGCTGGGCGTTAATGAGGGCATTACACGCTTCAAGCGCAAGTGGGGCGGCGTCCCCGCCCTGCCCTATGCAATGGGGGAATGGCACTTTTCCCGCAGGGGCGCGGCATCCGCCGGAGGCGGCGGTTCCGGCGCTTCGCGCTCGCCGTCCCGCAGAACGGACGGCGTCGCCGACGAGCTTGTACGGGCCATGCTCACGCCGGGCAGGATATCCAAATGGGAATTCATGCTCCGCCAGCCGGAACAGCGCCCCCTCGCCATGCTCTGGGAACTGGAAAAGAACGGCAGAGTCTCATGGATAGCCGGTTCGGCCCATTTCTGCCGCTGTTCCTTCAGGCGTTCCCTGACACGGCTGTTCGAGAAGGTGGACACCGTCATCTTTGAAGGGCCGCTTGATGTGGACAGCCTGCTGGAAACGGACGATTACGGTGAAATTCCCCCGCCGCCCGGCGAGCGGGTCATCGACTTTCTGACGCCCGACGACATCGCCCGCCTGAAAAAGCGCCTTTGCGCCCCGGAATGGCGGGACTACGGCAGGAAAAGCCACCGTCTGCCGGAAGACAGGCTGCTCTGGTTTCTGACGGAAACAAAACCCTGGTATGCCTTTTTCTCGCTGTGGACGGCCTTTCTCGAACGGCGCGGATGGGAAAACTCCGTGGATCTCGAGGCATGGGAGCTGGCCCGCTCCATGAACAGAGTGGTTTTCGGCATGGAAACCATTCCCGAACAGATGATCGCCCTGGAATCCGCTCCCATGCCCCGCATCGTGCGATTTCTGCGGAACTGCGACAGATGGGATGCCTACCGCCGCCGCAACGAATCCGCCTACCTGCGGGGGGATCTGGAAGGCATGATGGGAACCAGCACGGAATTCCCCTCCCGCACGGAACAAATCATCGACAGCCGGGATCAGCGCTTCCGCGAACGCATGCGGCCCTGGCTGGAACGCGGAAACGTGGCCGTGTTTGTCGGCTCGGCGCATATGCTCAATCTGCGCTGGATGCTGAAGGAGGACGGTTTTGCCGTGCGCAGGGTTCTGCCCACATGGAGGCATCGCCTGCGCGCCCTGTGGAGGAAGCCCGACGCCGATCTCCGGCCCGCCCCCAGTGCGGAAACGCGGCCGCTCCGGCGGGAGGCGCAGGAAGAGGAAAGGAAGAGCGAAAACGGAGGGAACGGAGCATGAATCTCCCTCCCCGCCTTTCTTCCTCCCCCTCCTCCCGCCGCCTCGCTCTTCTCGCGGCAGGAGCTTCCGTTCCCGAACAGTTGCCCTGCTATGTACGGACCGCGGGCGGCGCCGAAGTTCTGCCCTGCTCCGGGGCGGAATCCTCCGTTCTGTATCTCTCAGGGGAAAGCGCCGTGCTTGTGGCCTATCCTCCCTTTATCCCCGAAATGTACCTGAACGGCCCGGAGGTTCCGCTCAGTCAGAACGGCGGCTTCCGGGGCGGCGCGGACGAGTTTCGCGCCGGGCTGGAAGCCGCCCTTGCCGAACTTCCGGCGGAAACCCGCGAGCTGACGTTGATCTCGCCCCTGCCGGCGGATATCCTCCCCCTGCCGCCCGGGATGCAGGCAACGCCGGACGGCCCGTTTTCCCGCGATCCGGAGGACTGGTACTGGACACTCCCCCTGCCATGCGTTCCTCCTTCCGACAAGGTGCGCAACATGCTGCGCCGGGCAGAGCGTGACGTGGAGATCAGACAGGAGGAATGGGGTCCGGAAGCCGCCTCCCTGGCCGTCGCCTACTGCCGCGCGCGCAGGCTGGAACAGGGCACGCGCTTCATTTACGGACGCATCGGCGAGTATCTGTCCGCCTGCCCGGAGGCCCGTCTGTTCGCCGCGCGAAGCCGTGCCGACGGCAGTCTTGCGGCCTGCGCCGTGGGCGATTTCAGCGCTCTGGGAACGGCCTTCTACATGTTCGCCTTCCGCCGCCCGGACGCACCGCCCGGCTGCGCGGACGCGCTGCTCGCCGCGCTCATGGAGGAGGGAGCGCGGCGAGGGCACACGGTCATGAATCTGGGGCTGGGCATCGGGCCGGGCATCGAATTCTTCAAGAAAAAATGGCGGGCGCGGCAGAGCCTGCCCTACCATGAACGCCGCTGGCGCATTGCCCCCGCCCGTCCCGTCCGGCGGGGGCTGCTGGCCCGGATTTTCGGCGCATAACATGCAAGCTGCAAAGGAAACGCCCATGACCGGAGCCGTCGATCCCCTGCGAAGTCCCGCCTTCCGCGTGGGTTTCTGGAAAGAACTCGGGGAAAGCCTGCTGGGAGCGCCCAGGGAACTGGACTGCGCGCAGATTGAAGTCAGCTCCGCCTGTCCGGGCCGCTGTCTCTACTGCCCGCATACCACGGACAGGGAACGCTGGAAATCACGCCACATGCAGGCGGAAACCTTCGCCCGGCTCTGGCCGCTGCTGCGGCAAAGCCGGAGGGCACACCTTCAGGGCTGGGGCGAACCGCTGCTGAATCCCCGTTTCTTCGATTTCGCGGCTTTTGCCCGGCGGGCAGGCTGCGCCGTCTCCACCACCACATGCGGGCTGCGCATGGATGAGGACATCGCCGGAAATCTGGTGAACAGCGGCATCGACGTCATTGCCTTTTCCCTGGCCGGCACGGATGAAAGCTCCAATGCGCCGCGCGCGGGCGTGGATTTCGCGCGGGTGCTGGAAGCCATCCGCACGCTCCAGCGTGTGCGCCGGGCGAAAAACGGCGTGCATCTGGAAATCCACCTGGCCTATCTCATGCTGGCGGACGGCGTGGACGCCGTGCGCAACCTGCCCCGGCTCATGGACGAGCTGGACATCCACGCCGCCGTCATCAGCACCATGGATTACATTCCCGCGCCGGGCATGGAAGCTCTGGCCTTCGCCCCTCCCCTCACGCCGGAAGCCGCCGCGAAAATCGAATCCGCACGCGCCGTGCTGGAAGAGGCGCGCCGCCGCGCCGCCGCGCGGGGCAGGGATTTCCACTTTGCCCTGCCGGGCATCGCTCCCGCGCCCCAGTGCCGGGAAAATACCCGGCGCACCGTGTATATCGACGCCGAAGGCGACGTCTCGCCCTGCGTTTACCTCAACGTGCCCAACGGAGGGAGCGGGCCGAAGCACCGCGTGTTCGGCAACGTGCGGGAACGGGACGCGCTGGATATCTGGCATGATCCGGCCTTCGCGGACTACCGCGCCCGCATCCTCACCGAGTGTCCGCCCGCAGGCTGCGCGGGCTGCGCCAAGCGCTTCGAGCAGGCGGGCTGAGGCATTCTGACTTCAGCGGAAAAACAAGGATAGTTCAACACTATGCTGCAACACATCCTGCTCCCCCTTCGGGATGTGTGTCTGTTACCGAACCGGGGTGTAGTCGATGACGGACTCCTCGTCTGTTGCTTCCAGTCTGAAGATCACCGGACGCAGCCCGTCGTTGCAACTGCAGATCGCCACGCCGGGCTTTCTGATCCAGTCCCCGTAGTAGAACAGCCCCTTGTCCGCGCCATGCGCCAGAGCAAACGCATACTGATAAATCGCCTTCCACGCCTCGTCGCACAGCCCGTCCGGCCTGGCGTAGTCGGCGAAAAACACCTGTCCTTCCTTCAGCATCGGGCACGGGCCCAGCCCTTCCGCGCCGTATTCAGCGGCCAATTCCCGATCAAGCGTGGTTTTCAGCACGGTAATTTTCACTTTTTTCATCAAGAATTCCTTTGTGGTTTGAGACCTCCCCCTTCAGGGGGAAAGGCTCTGTTGCAGAACCGTGTTGACGGCGTTGTGCGTGGCGTGCGGCCTTGCTCCGGCTTGAGCGGCAACAT
>CALUUZ010000008.1 GCA_944324075.1 Candidatus Mailhella excrementigallinarum | reverse complement strand
GCGAGGAGCGGAAGAAAAGGTTCGCGGAGCGGAGCCTTCGGGCGGCTTTGCCGCACGAAGGCGCAAGCGAGCCGGCCATGGGTACATGCTGCCTTTCGCCCGTGTGGAACACGGGCTGCCTTTGCGGCAACGAACGTTGCCGCCCATGCCGGAGCAAAGGAACACGTCACGCACAGAGCCATCAACACTATTCTGCAGCAGAGCGTTGGCCGGTGCCCTGTTGCAGAACCGTGCCGGAGCAAGGCCGTGCGCCCCGCATTGCGCCATGCATGGCCCCGCGAGTCTGCCGCCCGCATCGACAATCCGGAGGCTTTGGGCTAGGGTGACGCAAAAATGTCCCGTTTTTTGCGGGCATCATATCCATATGCCCGGGCCGCCGGAACCGGCGGAAGGGAGGTTCCATGTCCGCCGCTGTTTCCGCCGGCCGCTCCCCTTTTCTGTTCTGTCTTGTCTCTCTTCTTTTTCTTGCGCTGCTTCCGCGCGCCGCGTCCGCGGACGGGACGGAGCTTCCGCGTTACTGGACGGCGGAAGCTCTGCGCGAAGGATCGCCGCAGGCGTTTTCGCCTTCCGGCGCGGAGAGCCTGAATCTGCGTTTCACGCCGCAGGAGGAGATGTGCGCCGCCAGGTACGGGGATCAGTGGTATGCGGTCTGCGCCCGTCCCACGGGCCTGGCCGGAAAGCCCGCGCCCGGCGCGGCGCTTGAGCCTGCGATGCCCGGCGTGTGGCGCTGGGCGGATGACCGTCTGCTGACCTTCACCCCTGCCGCTCCCTGGCCTGCCGGAACCCGTTATGAGGTGAAGCTTCCGGAGAGCGCCCTGCCTTCCTCCACGCGCATGACGCATCCTCTCGCGTTCGTCACGCGCGGCGTGGAAGCCGAGGGGGAGGGCAATTTCCGTGTTGATCCGCAGAATCCGCGGGAGATGGCGGTGAGCGGCGTCATCCGTTTCAATTACCCCATGCGCCGCGAAAGCGTGGCCGCGTCCGCGATGCTGCCGGACGGCGGGAAGGCCCTGATCGGAGAGCCTGTCTTCCTGTGGAATGAAGGCGGAGACGCGCTGCGTTTCAGCGTGCCCGTGCGCGCCCTGGACGAACAGGGCCGGATGCTGCGCGTGTCCGTGGCGCGCGGCTGCATGGCCTCCTCCGGCGGGAAGCCGGGCGAGGGCGTGGAACTGAATGTCTCCCTGCCCGGCAGGCATGACCTGTTCCGGCTCAACAGCGCGGAAGCCGTGGTGGTGACAGGCGCGGACATGCGCGCCCGGCAGGCGCTCGCGCTGGAATTTTCCCTGCCCGTCAGCGCCCGCGAAGCGCGCAAGGCCCTGAGCGTCCGGCTTCTGCCCCGCCAGAAGGCGGAAAGCGCGGACAACACCCCGGCGGAAGAACGTCCGCCCTACGTCTGGTGGAGTGCGGCGGAACTGACGCCGGAGGTTCTGGCCCGATCCCGCGCGGTCTCCCTGACCCTGCCGGAAGACCCCGACGCCGCGTTTGCCACGCTCGGCTTCGGCTTCGACGAGGAACTGGAGCCCGGACGCTACCTTCAGGTTTCGCTCGGCGCGCTGTCCGGCAAGGACGGCTTTTCCACCGGAGGCGGCGTGTCCTTTCTTGTGCGCGTGCCCGAATTTCCCGAAGAACTGCGCATCCTGCAGAAGGGCAACGTGCTTGCGCTGGGCGGGGAGGGGAAGCTGTCGCTGTACAGCCGCAATCTTGATTCCGTCAGGTGGAAGGCCTGGCAGGTGCGCTCCTCGTTCATCAATCAGTTCGCGGGGATGAACGAGGGCGATTTTTCCAGTCCGGCTCTTTCCGAAACGCAGTTGAATTCCCTTTCCGTGATCGGGGAGGGAGAACTGCCCCTGACGCGGCGCAATGCGTCAGGTCCCCAGTTTTCCGCGCTGGATCTGGCGCCGCTGCTCAGGGAGCGCGCCGACGGGCGCAGAGGGCTGTTTGTGCTGCATCTGACAGGACTGCGGGACGGAGAGGAGGTTTCGACGGAACGCCGTTTTGTACTGGTGACGGATCTGGGGCTGATCCGGAAGGCCGGGGCGGACGGAAGCGGCGCGATCTACGCGGCGTCGCTGTCTTCCGGCAGGCCCGCTTCCGGGGTGGCTGTCCGGGTGATCGGCGCCAACGGCATCCCGGTGTTTGAAGCGGAAAGCGACGAGGCGGGCAAGGTGAGTCTGCCCGATCTTTCCGGCCTGCGTGACGACAGGGCCCCGGTGGCCATCGTGGCGGAACGGAGGGGGGATCTGGCCTTTCTGCCCTGGGGAGGATGGGCCGCCGCCAGTCTGGAGACGGATTTCTCCCGTTTTGATGTTCATGGAGAAACGGAAACGGAAGACGGGCTGAATGTGTTCCTGTTCGGTGAACGGGACATGTACCGCCCCGGAGAAAGCATGCACGCGGCCTACATTGTGCGCCAGAGCGGCGGCCCGGCCATGCGCGAAGCCATGAAGAATCTGCCGCTGCGGGCGGAACTGCTTGATCCGCGCGGCAACACCGCGGCCGCCTGGGATCTGTTCCTGCCGGAATCGGGGTTCGGTGAACTGGAATACCCCGTTGCCGCAACAGCACCCACCGGCCTGTATTCGCTCGAGCTGCGCCTGCGTGACGGGAGCGGGAAAGGGGAACTCCTGCGCGCGCTGTTCTTCCGGGTGGAGGAATTTCAGCCCGATACCCTGCGCCTGAACGTGGCCGTCTCTCCCCGTCCCGCCGGGGGCGGCTGGCTGCGCCCGCAGGATCTGAAGGAAGGGCTGGCGGCCGGGCTGGAGCTTGAAAACCTGTTCGGCGCGCCCGCGTCCGGAGCGCGGGTGGAAGGGCGGCTGGACGTTTCTCCGGCCGTGTTCTCCCTCCCCGGCTATTCCGGCTGGCATTTTCACGATGCCGCGCCGCTGGCCCGCGCTTCCTCACGGGAGCTTGGAGAGGAGGAAACGGGAGCGGACGGCGCGGCGCGCTTCGTCCTGCCCGCCGACGCGTGGTCGGAAGCCTCCTGCCGTCTGGATGTCACGGCGCGCGGCTTCGAGCCGGGCGGGGGCCGGAGCGTAACGGCCCGCGCAAGCGTCATGGTGTCCCCTCTGGAGTATGTTCTGGGCTGGAAGTCCCCGTCTGAGCTGGACTGGCTGCCGCAGGGCGGCAAGGCGGAACTGTCGCTGCTGGCCGTGGATTCCTCCCTTGCGCCCCGTGCGCTGGGCGAGGTGACGCTGGAAACCCTGGGAGTGATCTGGACGAAGAGTCTCATCCGGGATGAGCGCGGCATGTACCGCTATGAAAACATGCGCCGGGAGACGCCGCTGGCGTCGGCGCAGGCCGTTCTTGGCGCGGAAGAGCGGAAGATACTGCTTGACACGTCGACTCCCGGGGAAAGGGTGCTGGCGGTGCGCGCCGCCGACGGCACGGTTCTGGCGCGCATACCCTATGTCGTGGCGGGCACGGCTCCCGTTCTGGGCGACGCGCTGCGCGACCCCGTGCTGCGCGTCAATCTGGACAGGAAGGACTACAACCCCGGCGAAACCATGAAGGTCATGCTGACCACGCCGTACAGGGGCGCGGGGCTGATCACGGTGGAGCGCGAGCGCGTGGTGGCGGAGAAGTGGTTCCGTTCCGAGGGGGGAACCGAAATTCGGGAAATTGCCCTGCCGTCCGATTTCGAGGGGCGGGCCTACCTGAATGTCACCTATTTCCGCTCGCCGGACGACAGGGATATCTTCACCCGGCCTCACGCCGCGCTGGCGCAGCCTTTCACCGTGAACATGGCCCGGCGGGACCTTGAACTCAGCCTTGAACCGCGCCTGACCGGGTCCGGGGGAGAGGCCGTGGCCCGGCCCGGCGGCGATCTGCCGGTGGAAGTGCGGGCAAAGCGCCCTTGCAGGGCCGTGGTCTTTGCCGTTGATGAAGGGGTATTGCAGCTTACCGGCTTCAAGACGCCCGATCCGCTCAGGGCCATGCT
The DNA here is from genome assembly GCA_944324075.1 of Candidatus Mailhella excrementigallinarum. GTDB lineage: Bacteria > Desulfobacterota > Desulfovibrionia > Desulfovibrionales > Desulfovibrionaceae > Mailhella > Mailhella excrementigallinarum. Next base: position 124,377 of record CALUUZ010000008.1, on the reverse strand, counting down.
GGGCGACCGCGCCCTTCAGGTAAGGACATCCCAGTATTTTGATCTGCTCATGCCGGAATACGGCCTGCTGCATGCCGCTCTGGCGGCATACGGCGGGGGCGAGGGGCTGAAAGCCGCCGCCATGGGGCAGAATCCCTTCCGCAGGCCGGGGGAAAAGTCCGTGGCCTTCTGGTCGGGCATCGTGGATGCCGGGCCGGAAGCCCGCACCGTGAACATTCCCCTGCCGGATTACTTCAGCGGGCAGTTGCGGATCATGGCCGTGGCGTATTCGGCGGACGGGGACGACTGGGGCCTTTCCTCCTGCCGCAGGGATGTCAGGGTGCAGGCCGAGGTGGTGCTGCGGCCCTCCTTCCCGCTTTTTGTCGCGCCCGGCGACGAGTTCGAGGCCGCGCTGACCATGACGGACATGAGCGGGCTTGCGCCCGGCGCGCCGGATGGCGGCTCCGCCTCCGGCAGGGCCGTCCCCGGCCGCCGTCTGCGGGTGAGCGTGGAACCCGGCGCGGGGCTGGAGCTGCTGACTCCTCCTCCCGCAGAGGTGGAGCTGTACCATGCCCGGAGCCGGACCGTGACCATGCGTCTGCGCGCCACGGAAAGGCTGGGCGGCGACAGGGTGCTGTTCCGCGTCGCGCCGCCCGAGGGGGAACAGGGGCGTGAGGTGACGCGTTCCGCCGCGCTTTCCGTGCGGCCCGCGATTCCCCGCGCCGCCGCGGTCTCCTTCGGGCGCATGACGCCTTCCGCCTCTTCGGACGGCGTGGTGTGGAAGGCCTCGCGCAGATTGCGCCCGGAATTCTCGGCATTTTCCGCCACGGCCTCGGCTCTGCCGCTGCCGGTGGTGCGCGGCTTCATGGGCTATCTGAACGCCTGTCCCTACGGCTGCACCGAGCAGTTGATCAGCGCGGCCTTCCCGGCGCTGGTCATGCTCTCCATGCCCGAATTCGTGCCCGCCGGCGGTTCTCCTGATGCCGAAAGGCTGCGTGCCGCGGTGCGGGAGGCCCTGTCCATGCTTGCCGCCCGCAGCGACGGCAGCGGAAACTTCTCCATGTGGCCCGGGAGCTGGGCGCGCGAAAACCTGCTGCTTTCGACCTATGCGGCGGATTTTCTCACCACCGCGAAGGAGGCCGGCATCATGCCGCCCTACAATCTGGAGCGGAGTCTGCTGGCCGGGCTGGAGGAAGCCGCATCCAGCGTGCCCGGCTCCCTGCATGACGCGCGGGTGCGCGCCTACGCCGCCTGGGTGCTGACCCGGAACGGCGTGCTCACGTCCAATATTCTCGCCAACCTGGATGCCTGGCTGAACCGCCATGTGACGGCTGACGGCAGGCCCGCCTGGAGCGGGGATATCGCCGCCGTGTTCATGGGCGGGTGCTGGCAGCTCATGATGCGGCCGGAGGAAGGCCGGAAGCTGGTGGAGGGCTTCACGCCCGATCCGGTGCGGGCCTGGAGCCCCGGCGTCTTTGACGGACTGGCCGCCCGCGCCTTCTATCTTTCCGTGCTGGCCGGGCAGTTCCCGGACATGCTCGGGGAACGGAAGAGCATGGCAATGGTGGATGAGATGCTGGAGCTGGCTTCCTCCGGGTCCTTCACCACGTTCTCCGCCGCGCAGACTTCCCGCGCCATGCTGGCCTGTGCCCGCGCGCTCAGGGCGGGGATGGACGCCGATACGGCGGGGAAGGAGGCGGACGCGGCGCTGGAGGCGCTGGACGCTTCCGGCGCGGTGCTGGCCCGGGGCGCGATGACGGACGGCATGGCCCGGATTGCGCTGGAACAGGGGCAGGCCGCCTCTTCGCCTTCACCCGCCGATGTGGCGTCCCTGCGCCTGAAAGCGGGGCTTCCGCTGTTCTGGGAAGTTCTGGGCACAGGCTTTGACGCAGTGCTTCCTTCCGCCCCGGAGTACAGGGGCATGGAGGCGTTCCGCGAGATCCGCGACAGGGAGGGAAACACCGTAATGGACGGAACGGGGCGCTTCCTGCGGGCGGTGAAGCAGGGCGAGGAGCTGATTGTGATCCTTCATGTGCGCGCCTATGATCGTCCGGCGGACAATGTGGCCGTCAGCGACATCCTGCCCGGCGGGCTGGAAATGATCATGGCCGAAGGCGGCGGCGCGCTGGAGGCGGGGCTGGATTCCATTCCCGGCGGCACGAAATCCGCCATGCTTGCCCCGGACCATGCCGAGCGGCGTGAGGATCGCATGCTGCTCTTCACGTCCGTCGGAACCGGGGACGGCGTCTTCGCCTACCGGGCGCGGGCCGTGACCAGAGGGGAATTCACCCTGCCCCCGCTGCATGCGGAGGCCATGTACGATCCCCGCCTGAGCGCGACAGGCGCGGCGGGGCGCATGGTGGTGGAATAGACGCTCATGTTTCAATCCACAGTCGCCCCATCCGCCGACTGACTGAAGCAGCCGAAGGACAGGGGTCGTGCGCATTGCCCCTCCCTTCAGGGAGGGGCTAAGGATTTCATCGGCTTCGCCGTCGTGTCAACTCCTCTTTTCCCCCTCGCTCTGTTGCAGAATAGTGTTGAAAAATACCTTGACCGCCGGAGGCGCAAGCGTAGCGAGCCTGGAGCGACGAGTCCCCGCCGCATGGTCATGCGGCATGGAGGGAGACGAGGAGCGGAAGCAATGTTTCGCGGAGCGGAGCCTTTGTGCGGCTGTGCCGCACAAGGGCGCAAGCGAGCCGGCCGTGGATACATGCTGCCTCTCGCCCGTGTGGAACACGGGCTGACCTTGTGGCAACGAATGTTGCCGCTCAAGCCGGAGCAAAGCCGCACGCCACGCACAACGCCGTCAACACGGTTCTGCAACAGAGCCTTTCCCCCTGAAGGGGAGGTCTCAAACCACAGAGGAATTTTTGATGAAAAAACTGTTCCGGCGCGGTGGCCGCATGCGCTGTATTGCGGCGGCGGCCGCGCCGGCACTGCTTCTGCCGGCGGTGTTTTTTTTCGCGCTGTTCTGGTCGCCCCGTCCCGATCTGTACGGCGGAGCGGACTTTTCCCGCGTGTTTGTCGACAGGGAAGGCCGCGTGCTGCGCGTGTGCCTGACAAGAGACGAAAAATACCGGATATTCACGCCGCTGGACGCCATGTCCGCCGAACTGCGCGAGGCCACGCTGCTGTATGAGGATCGGGCCTTCTGGTCGCATTCCGGCGTCAGCCTTCCGGCTCTGGTCCGGGCCGCATGGAGTACGCTGTCCGGGGAACGCCGCATGGGGGCTTCCACCCTGACCATGCAGGTGGCCCGCATGACCGGGGACATCGACAGCTCCCGTATTCCGGGCAAGCTGCGCCAGATCTGGCGGGCGCTGGTTCTGGAGCGGCATTACTCCAAGCGGGAGATCCTGGAGGCGTACCTCAATCTCGCCCCCTACGGCGGCAATATCGAGGGAGCGGGCGCGGCGGCCCGGATATACTTTTCCAAGGAGGCGGCGGCCCTCAGCCTGCCGGAAGTCATGGCGCTGGCGCTCGTGCCGCAGCATCCCGCCGCGCGCAGCCCGCTTTCCGGCCGGAAGGAAGAGCTGGACGCGGCCCGCCGGCGCCTGCATGCGCTGTGGAGCGAGGCACACCCCGGCGCGGGGGGAAGACTTTTTGCCGAGTCTCCGCTGCGCGTGCGCGGCCCGCGCGATCTGCCTTCCGAAGCTCCCCATGCCGTGGATTCGCTGCTGAACGGGCCGGATGCCGTTCCGACAGAAGCGGCGGACGGCAGGAACGGCGTGATCGTCACCACGCTCGATCTGAATATCCAGCACATGGTGGAAGACGCGCTGCGGCGGGGCGTGGAGCGCGGCGGACGCTGGGGCATGCGCAACGCCGCAGCCCTGCTGGTGGACTGGCGCACGGCCGAGATACGGGCGCTGGCCGGGTCGGCGGATTTTGGCAATGCCGCCATATCCGGACAGGTGGACGGCACTTCGGCCCGCCGTTCGCCCGGCTCCGCGCTCAAGCCCTTCGTGTATGCGCTGGCGCTGGAGCAGGGGCTTATCCATCCCGCCACCATTCTGGCGGATACACCCCGGGTTTTTCGCGGCTATGAGCCGGAAAACGCGGACGGCGCGTTCCGGGGGCCGCTGCGTGCGGACGAGGCGCTGCGGGCCAGCCGCAACATTCCGGCCATATGGCTGGCGGAACGCCTGCGCGCGCCGGGATTGCACGGTTTTCTGCGGGATGCCGGAGTCCGCTTCGAGCATGGCGCGGATCATTACGGCCTGGCTCTTGTCCTCGGCGGAGCGGAAACCACCATGCGCGAGCTTGCCGGACTGTATGCCATGCTTCCCGGTCTGGGGCGCTGGCGCAAGCCGTCCCTGCTCCCGGCATCCGACGGCTCCGGAGGCAGGGATCTGCTTTCTCCGGAGGCGGCGTGGGTCACGCTGGGCATGCTGCGCCAGCCCTGGCTGTCCGGGCTGGGAGGGGCGGGTTTCGGAGATATTCCCTGCGCGTGGAAGACGGGCACGTCCAGCGGCCTGCGCGACGCCTGGACAGCGGGTGTGTTCGGCCCCTATGTGCTGGTTGTCTGGGTCGGCAATTTCGACAATTCGTCCAATCCCGGTTTCACCGGCCTGCACGCCGCGGCGCCGCTGTTTTTTGATATCGCGCGCGGCCTGGTCAGGCGGGAAGGCCTGCGGGATATCGCGCTTTCCCCGTCCTATGCGGAGAAAAACGGCCTGAACGTGCGCCGGGTGCAGGTCTGCGCGCCTACCGGGGATGTGCGCTTAGCCCTGTGCGGCGAACGCCCCCGCGCATCATGCTGGTTCATCCCCGGCGTGTCGCCCATCAGGGATTCCGGCATTCTGCGTGAAATCGTGGTGGATACGCGCAGCGGTCTGCGGCAGTGCCGGGATATCCCCGGCGTGACGGAACGGCAGGTATGGGAGTTCTGGCCGGCGGACATGCGCGAACTGTTCCGGCGGGCGGGCGTCCGCAAGGCCGCGCCGCCGCCGTTCGCGCCGGAGTGCGGGGCAGGCGGCGCTCCGGGCCGTCCGCCCGCCATTGTGTCGCCCCGCGCGGGAGTGGCCTATGCGCGAAGAGTGAAGGAAAATCTGTCCATTCCCCTGATCGCGCGGGCCGACGAGGACGCGGAGAAGCTGTTCTGGTTTGATGGACGGGAATTTCTGGGCGCGGACGGAACAGGCGGGGAATTGACATGGAATCCCTCTCCGGGCAGGCATGTGCTGCGCGTGGTGGATAACCTGGGGCGCACGGCGGAACTTGCGGTGGAAGTGGAAAGCGTGCCGTGAACAGCATGGGAAAAGCCGCTGCCGACCTGCGGAGCGGGGGCGGGAAGCCTGGACGGCGGAGGCGCGGGCGCGGCGTTTTCCGCGCAAAACGCAGGCGGGCCGTCCGCGGATGGATGCCGCTTCTCTGTCCGGGCAGGCAGGATGTTTCCCGAGTGGAGCGTCAACCGGGAGCGTTTTGTTATTGAAAATATCTGCCGGCCGGAATCCCATGTTCCGGTCAGCAGGTTTCACGCCGCCGGAGCTATACGCCGCAAGTGAACTGCGGCGACAGCGGAGAAGAGGGGGCGCCGCGGCTTCAGTCCCGCTTCGCCCGGCTCCGGGAGCATTTTCAAAACGAACATGCCCGAAGGTTTCACCGGAGCCAAAATTTTCAACAGATTGCCCCTGATCAGGGAGAAAACCGGCCTGTTCATGTGCGGAGTGGAGAGGGGAACAGGGGATTAAAGTACAATTATTACGAAAGGATGGTGCAAAAACGTATTATTTTTTGTACACCTTGAACCAGTCAAAGGCATTGATGCGGCATGTCGCGTCGCAGCGCGCCGCATCGGTCAAAACCTTTAAACGTCAAGGATGTGCATCATGAAAAAGCTCCTGACTCTCCTTCTCGCCGCCGGTATGGTGGTTTCCGCCGCCAACGGCGCGTCCGCCGTGGAAATGAAGGTCTCCGGCGAGTGGATGGCGTCTTTCACCTTTGCCGACAACATGTATAATGCCTACGGCGGAAAAGAGCATCCCGCGCCGCTGGAAGGCAGCGACGGCTCCTTCAAGGCGGCCCAGCGTATCCGCATCAACTTCGACATGGTGGCCAGCGAATACCTGTCCGGCCGCGTGCAGCTTCAGGTCGCCAGCGGCGCTGACGCTCCCAACTGGTACGAATGGGGAACCAAAGGCGCCGGTGATCCCGGTTACGAAGTGACCGCGCGTCTGGCCTATCTGGACTGGATGATTCCCACCACCGACGTGCTGGTGCGCATGGGGCGTCAGAGCGTGGCCATGCCTTCCTATACCTTCGGCTCTTCCGTGCTTGACGACGTCATCGACGGCGTGGTGGTCAACGCGCCCATCACCGACATGGTCGGCGTGACCGTCGGCTGGCTGCGTCCTGTGGGTGAAATGCAGGGCTGGGGGCGTGACCATCACGCGCACTCCAATATTGACCTGGCCTTCCTGTCCGTGGACGTGGCCGCTGACGGCTTCAAGGTCACTCCCTGGGGCATGGTCGGATTCGGCGGCAGCAGAGCGGGCGCCGAATATGACAAGGACGGCAAGTTTGTGGCCTATGGCAGCGGCTTTGACATGGTAGGCAACGGGACTGGAAAAGAGGAAAATGTCACCGCCTACTGGGTCGGCATCGGCGGCGAGCTGACCCTGTTCGATCCCTTCAAGTTCACCGCCGACTTCATGTACAGCGGCAACGATGCAGACAAGGGGCTGAAGCGTTCCGGCTGGTACGCGGCTCTGGGCGCGGAAATGAAGACCGCCTACGCCACCCCCTTCCTGCGCGGCTGGTATGCCTCCGGCGATGACGACGATGCGGACGGTGAAGGCGGACGCTTCCTCTCCGTGGACGGCGCTGCGGCGTTTGACGCTTCTTCCATCTACTATGACGCCTATGGCCTGCTGGCCGCCACGCCCGACGTGTGCAGCGCCGCCGGCACCTGGGGCGTGCAGCTCGGCGTGAAGGAAGTCTCCTTCATCGAAGATCTGAGCCATATGCTTTCCGTGACCTACTTCCAGGGCACCAACGACGACAAGAGTCTCGGCGTCCAGTCCGCCAGCGGCCCCATCGGCTACATGACCACGGAAGATTCCGCCGTGTCCATCGACTTCCTGAACAGCTACAAGCTGTATGAAAACCTGACCGCGAACATCCTGCTCGCCTACCTCATCACCGACTTCGACAAGAACGTGTGGGGGCAGGATTACGACAACATCTTCCGCGGCACCCTGAACTTCACCTACGCGTTCTAGTCCGTTCCCCGTCCGGGGACGGCGCGTGACGCGCGGATGACCTACCGGAAAGGGGGCGGGAACAGCTTCGGCTTTTCCCGCCCCCTTTCGCGCGTTCCGCCGCCCTTTACTTGCGGCGTCCGGCGGGGTACATCAGACGGGTTCCGGGCGGGATTCCCGCGCGGATCGCACGTTTCACGCCGCGCGACGCGGCGCAGCAGGAGTATGCATGAGCCAGTCCAAATTTCCCGCCCGCATCCGTTACGAATACGAACAGGATCCCGCCGCCCGTCTGCAGTACGCGCACGGCGTATGGGGCGGCATCAATCCGCAGGGCGAGATCGAGATCAATTTCTACCTGGAAAGCGACAAGCTGCCGCCCTTTTCCGAGCGGCAGGTGGAGCCGGACGGTTCCTTCGGCCAGGAATACGCGCCTTTTGACGAAGATGTGCGCGTGGTGACACGCCGCATCCATTCCAAGGTCGTGCTCAGCTATCATACCGCCCGCGCCCTGCAGGAATGGCTTGAGGAAAAGATCGACATGCTGGATATGGAAGAGGAGGGAGGCGTTCCCTTTGCCATGGAAGGCCATGGCGGCGGGCTGGAGCAGTAATGCCTCCGCGCCGTCACCAGTGGAGCGGAATCCCCGGGGAAAACGGGGAGGAGGAACGCGTCAGCCGATCCCGGCGCAAGCGGGAAAGCGCGGCTTTGCAGGAACTGGGCGAAAAGCTCGCGGCTCTTGCCCCGGCCCGGCGGGAGCTTCTCCCCCTGACGCCGGACCTGCGGGACGCTCTGGCCGAATACCGCCGCCTCGGCAGCAGGGAGGCCCGCCGCCGTCACCTGCAGTATATCGGCCGTCTGATGCGCGAGGCCGAGGCCGACGGCGCGCTGGACGGCATTCTTGAAGCATGGGCCGCGCAGGATGAGGGCGCGGCGAGAAGCATCGGCACGCGCTCGTCCGCATGAAACGCAGGGTTCCGGAGGCAGGCTCCGGCTGCGGAGAGCTGTCTTTCCCCGCAGGGGAAGCGCGGCCGTCTTTGCCCCGCGTCGGCCTCATGCGTGCGCGCGTGCGAAGCAGGAGATGAGGATGCCTCCCGCCTGCGCCACGTTCAGGGAGTCAAAGTCGCGCAGAAAGGGAACATGCAGGCTGTGGGCGCACTGCTTCGCCACTCCCGGCCGCACCCCCCTGTCCTCATTGCCCAGCACGAGCAGGGCGGGAAATTCCAGCGGCGCGGAAAGGGCGTTCATGCCGTCTTCCGCGAAGCGCGCGGCATAGGTGGAGAATCCCGCCTCGCGGGCCTGCTCCACGGCGCGGGCCAGATTGACCACCTCGGCCAGAGGCAGGCGTTCCAGCGCTCCGGCGGCGGAACGGCGGGCTCCGGGGCCGAGATAGGCGCTGTTGTGTCTGGGCAGAACCAGCCCCGCTCCGCCCAGAGCGTACAGGGTGCGGGCCAGCGTGCCCACGTTGCCTGGGTCCTGCACCTGATCCAGCGCCACGACAAGAGGCAGGGGAGCATCGGCGGCTTCCGTCAGCAGGGTTTCCCACGCCACGCGGGAGGATGAGCGCAGCCGCGCAAGCACGCCCTGATGCCGCACTCCGGGGCAGAGCCGGGCCAGCGCGTCGTCGGGAACCAGCGCGAAACGGACTTTCGCCGCGCGGCACAGATCAAGCATTTCCGCGCTCTCACGACTGGGACGCGCCTTGCGCAGATAGATCTGATCAATATCGCCGGGGGCGGAGCGCAGCAGCTCAAGGACGGGCTTGAGACCGGGGAGAAAATTTTCATTTGCCATAAAAAATCAATATATTTCCTGTTGATAGGTGAGAAAAACGGCAATATTCAGGGTCTAGACTTTTTCTGGCGCATTGTCGCGGCGCGTGGAGCGCTGTACATTGCCGGAAAGGTGCCTTCCCGCATGCGGGGAAAAGCTCCGGAAAAACCGGACAGACGGACCTGCCCCGACAGGATATGCGCGTTTCGGAGCAGCCGCAAGCCGCGGGGAGCGTGACGCGGGCTGAATATCGCGCTGCGGGCGGGCATATGCCTTGCGAGTACAGAACGTTTCAGGAGAACATATGCGATTCGGAAAACGCCGGAATGGAATTCCCGGAGCCCGCTGGGCCGCTGTTTGTCTGTGTGCGCTGCTGCTTTCGGGGTGCGGCGCGGGTCAGGACTCCCTGCCCGGGCCTGATAACGCCGCCCCGGACTATTCCGGGATCATTCTGGAGGATGACGGCATCGCGCTGACCGATGCGGAGCGTGACGCACTGCTTTCACAGGGGGAGCTGGATCGCGGTCTGAGCAAGGCCGACCTCATGGAAGTGCAGAAATATTTCAAGTTCTACGTTCACGGCAACCGGCGGACCATCGAGCTGAATCTGCTGCGTTCCCGCCCCTATATCGCCTATGCGCGCAAGGTGTTCAGGGAAAAGGGGCTGCCCGAGGAACTGGCCTGCCTTGCCTATGTGGAAAGCGGATACAATCCCACGGCGGTGTCGCGTTCCAAGGCCATGGGGCTGTGGCAGTTCATGTCCGCCACCGGGCGGCAGTATGATCTTGCCCAGGACTGGTGGATGGATGAGCGCCTTGATCCCTATAAGGCCACTCGCGCGGCGGCGGACTATCTGGCCGAACTTTATGACATGTTCCATGACTGGCATCTGGCCATAGCCTCGTACAACGCCGGGCCGGGCAAGATGGGCCGCGCCCTGGAGGGCACGGGCGAGGAGGAGTTTTTCTCGCTGTGCCGCAATAACGATGTGCTGGATGAAAAGCGGAAGCTCAGACCGGAAACCATGCAGTATGTGCCGCGCTTTCTGGCCATGTGCAAGATCATGCGCAATGCCGAGGCGCTGGGCTTCACCGCGGCCGAGCCCCGTCCAGGGGATCTGGTGAGCGCGCCCGCGCGTGAACTGCGCGCCCGTCCCGGCACGGATCTGGCGGCCTTTGCCGGGGCGCTGGGCATGAGCTGGGCGGAATTTTCCGCCTACAACCCGGCGTTCAAGCGATATATCACCCCGCCGGACAGGCATGTCTCGGTGTATGTGCCCTACCATGCCGAGGCGCGCGCGGACAAGCTGCTCCGCGACGGCAAACTTTCCGGCAGGGGATGGGCGACGTATACCATTGTGCGCAATGATACCCTGGGCAAAATCAGCCGCCGTACCGGCGTGCCCGTCACCGTGCTGCGACAGGCCAACCCCCGCTGCGAGCCTCTCAAGATCGGCAGAAAACTGCGTATTCCCGGAACCGGCAAGGGCGGCGAATACATGATCGCTTCCGCCAAATCGTCTTCGGCGGAGGCGTCTCCCGCAAAGACCGCCCCCGCGAAGGCCGCCCCCGCGAAGCGGGCGGCCGCCAGGCCCTCCGGAAAAAGCGGGGCCGCGACCGCGGTTGCCGCGTCAAAAAAATCCGCGCCCGCCGAAAGTTCCGCGAAAAAACGCTCCGCGGGCGGAACGCGGTCGCATGAGGTGCGCTCCGGAGATACCCTGGCCTCCATCGCCCGGCAATACGGCATCAGCCTGACGGCCATGCGCGACGCGAACAGCCATCTGGATGATCCGCACAAGCTGCGGGTGGGGCAGAAAGTCAATATTCCCGCCGGAAAGCGCAAGGACGTCATGTATACGGTGCGTTCGGGCGACACGCTGTGGAGCATTTCCCGCCGTTTCAACACCTCTCCTGGCGAGATCCGCAGCCTGAACAAGCTGACGAGCAATACCGTGCGGCCCGGAGACGCCCTGCGCGTTGCCGTGAACTGACCGTGTCCCTGCCGGGGGGGGCGGCCCCTCTTCCCTGTGCCCCAGTGGACAGAACGCACCAGAACAAGGGGACCTGGAGCATTTTCGTTCGGCTCTGTCATGGAATGGTGTTGAACATATCCTTGACCGCCGGAGGCGCGAGCGTAGCGAGCTATGGAGCGACGCCCCCCCGCCGCATGGTCATGCGGCATGGAGGGGGGCGAGGAGCGGAAGCAGTGTTTCGCGGAGCGGAGCCGGGTGAAGCGCAGATTCACGAAGGCGCAAGCGAGCCGGCCGTGGATACATGCTGCCTTTGGCCCGTGTGGACACGGGCTGCCTTGCGGCAATGAATATTGCCGCCTGTGCCGGAGTAAAACGATACGCCCCGCGCAACGCTGTCAACACGGTTCCATGACAGAGCCTTTCGTTTTGAAAATGCTCCAGGTTCCAGGCAAAGCCGAAGCCCGATCTGCTGTCCATACTTTACTTGCGGCGGCGCTTCGGGATAGAATGCCGAACAGAGACAGCGCCCGGCGCGGTTCCGCGACGCCCCCTCTTCCGGTGCAGCCGCAATTGACTTGCGGCGTCAGGCTCCGATGGAGGCGTGAAAGCTGCGGGCCGGAACACAGGGGCCGGCCGGCAGATACTTTCGGGAACAAAACGCTCTGAAAGGAATCATTAATGTTTCAATCCACAGTCGCCCCTTCCACCGACTGACTGAAGCAGCCGACGGAGAGGGATCGTGCGGATTGCCCCTCCCTGAAGGGAGGGGGTACGGAAAAGGATTTCATCGGCTTCGCCGTCGTGTCAACTCCTCTTTTCCCCCTGAAGGGGGAGGTCTCAAACCACAAAGGAATTTTTGATGAAAACATGGAAAGTTCTGACTCTGTGCGTCGCCTGCATGGCGGCGTTTTCCCTGAGCATGCCTTCGGATGCGGATGCCAGGCGGCTTGGGGGCGGGCGAAGCTTCGGCAGCTCGCCGAGCATGAGCCGCCCCGCCGCGCCTTCCGCTCCGGGCGGCGCCTTCCGGCAGGAAAGCAATACCTTCCGTCAGCAGACGAATCCCTCCGCCGGAGCGGGAGCGGCCGCCATGAGCCGGCCCGGCTGGGGCGGCATGCTGGGCGGTCTGCTGGCAGGAACCTTCATCGGCTCCATGCTGTTCGGCAACGGCATGGCGGGAGCCGGTGCCGGCGGCGGCCTGCTGGATCTGATCCTGATTGGTCTTGTGGTCTATTTCGGCATCAGGCTGTTCCGCCGCTTCAAGGCAAATCAGCAGGCCGGGGAGGATGCCGTGTCCCGCTACCGGGCGGAACCCCGTTCCGAAGCCGCGCCGGGCGCTTCTTCCTGGGACAGGCTGACGGACGCCTCCGGAAGTCGGAGCCATGACATGCCCCGCGCCTCGGCTGTGCCCGCCGACTTCAATCAGGAGGAATTTCTGCGCGGAGCGAAAATGGCCTATACCCGCCTTCAGGAATCCTGGGATCGCCGGGATCTGGACGATATCGCCCAGTTCGCCACGCCTGCCGTGCTGACGGAACTGCGCGCCCAGTATGCGGAAGACCCCAACCCCGGCGTGACGCAACTGCTCAAGGTGGATGCTTCCGTGGTGGAAGTGCGCGAAGAGGGCGGCGAGCAGATGGCGTCGGTTCTCTTTGACGTGCTGATGCGGGAAGACCCCGATCAGGCCAAGCCCGAGCAGGTCCGCGAGCTGTGGCATTTCGTGCGCGGCCGGGACGGAGACGATTCCTGGCGGCTGGACGGCATCCAGCAGATGGCGTAGCCGCGCGGCAGGCCCCATTTTCTTTCTGACGGACAAAAACCCCGGCGGCGCGACGGCCACCGGGGTTTTTCCCTTGGCTCCGCTCAGGTTTACGGTTGCCGGAACATTTCGCTGCTGAAATGTTCCACTTCAGTCGAGCGGGGCGGGACTGAAGCCGCGCCGTCCCCTCCTCCGGTGTCGCCGCAATCCGCTTGCGGCGTACAGCTCCGGCTTCAGGCGTGAAAGCTGCGGGCCGGAACACAGGGGCTGGCCGCAGATATTTTCGAGCGCAAAACGATGCGCCCCGCGCAACGCTGTCAACACGGCTCCATGACAGAGCCGGGCGAAAATGCTCTGCTGTCCGGCTTTTTCACAAGGATGCACCATGGATCTGACCATAGAATACCAGCCCATAGCGGAACTTTTCCGCAATGCCCGGCAGGAAGGGCGGAACTTTCTGTACGAATACGAGGTGTACAGCCTGCTGTCCCTTTCCGGATCGGAAACGCCGCCCAGGAGTCTGTTTCTGCCCGGAAACGTCCGCCCGGCGGAGGAAGAACTCATGGCCCTGCCGGGAGAGATGGCGGTGCTCAAGATCGTGTCGCCTTCCATCATCCACAAGACCGAGGTGGGCGGCGTGCGCATTGTGCCGAAAACGCCGGACAGAATACGCTCCGCCGTCAGACGCATGCTGTCCGAAGTGCCCGAACGCTACGCCGAGTGGATCGCGCGCAATCAGGACGCCGCGCCTGCGGCGTACCGGGGGCTGGAAGGTGCCGCGCTGCGGAACGCCGTGGCGGGAGACCTGCGGGGCGTGCTCCTGGTGCAGTTCATGCCGCCGGACTCTCCGGCTTTCGGCAATGAGCTGATCGTGGGGCTGCGCCGTACCCGCGAGTTCGGCATGGTGATCAGCGCCGGTCTGGGCGGGACGGACGCCGAGCTTTACGCCGAACGTTTCCGCAAGGGGCAGGCCATCGTGGCCGCACTGACGGAAATGACGGACGGACACGCGTTTTTCGATCTGTTCCGCAGGACGGTATCCTATCGCAAGCTGGCCGGGCTTACGCGGGGCCAGCGGAGAATCGTCACGGACGATCAGCTCATCGAGTGCTTTGAGTCCTTCATCCGGATGGGCAATTATTTTTCTCCCTGCAATCCGGATGCCCCCTTCGTGATCGACGAGCTGGAAATCAATCCCTTCACCTTCACCGACTATCTGATGGTGCCCCTGGACGGCATGTGCCGCTTTTCCCTGCCGGGCGGCCTTCCGCCCGGACGTCCCGCCGCCGGGATAGACAGCCTGCTGCATCCCCGCAGCATCGGGATTGCGGGCGTTTCCGCCACACGAAGGAATTTCGGGCGCGTCATTCTGGAAAATGTTCTGGAGGCCGGATACGATCCGGAACGTGTGGTCATTGTGCGCGAAGGAGGGCGGGACGTCAGCGGCATCCGCTGCGTGTCCCGTCTGGCGGAGCTTTCCGAACCGCTGGATCTGCTTGTTGTGGCGATAGGCGCTCCGCAGGTTCCCGCGCTGGTCGACGAGATTATCAGGAGGAACATCGCGCGCAGCGTCATGCTGATTCCGGGAGGCATGGGAGAAACGGAGGAGAGCCGGGAAATGGCCGCCCGCATGGCGGAACGCATCGCCGCGGCCCACGGGAAGGGCGACGGCGGCCCGGTGTTTCTGGGAGCCAACTGCATGGGGGTGGTTTCCCGTCCGGGGAACTATGACACATGGTTCATCCCTTCCGCCAAGCTGCCGCGCGACAGAAGCGGCGCGCCCAGGCGCGTGGCCGTGATCAGCCAGAGCGGGGCCTTTCTGCTCAACCGATTCAGTCAGACCCCGGAAATGCGCCCGGCGTACATGATTTCCATGGGCAACCAGACGGATCTCTCCCTTGGCGACATGATGCGCTATTTCAGGGATTCCGGAGACGTGGACGTTATCGCGGTGTACGCCGAGGGCTTCAGGGACATGGACGGGCTGGCCTTTGCGCGGGCCGTGCGCGATGCCGTGTGCGCGGGCAGGCAGGTGGTGTTCTACAAGGCGGGGCGCACTCCGGAAGGCAGAAGCGCCACCAGCGGCCATACGGCGTCGCTGGCGGGCGACTACATGGTGTGCGAGAACTGCATGCGCCAGGCCGGAGCCATCATCGCCCGCAGCTTTACGGAATTTCAGGAGCTTATCCTGCTGGCCGAGTGCTTCAGCGGCGTGCGCATCAGGGGCAAGCGGCTCGGCGCGGTCAGCGGCGCGGGCTTTGAGGCCGTGGGCATGGCGGATTCCATTCAGGCCGACGAGTACAGCATGAGCCTGGGCCGTCTTTCGGACGCCACGCGCGCGGCCATGAGCGAACTTGTCGCGTCCCGGGGGCTGGAACGGCTGGTGACCGTGGGCAACCCTCTGGACATCAATCCCGCCGCGGACGATGAAATCCACGCCCGCATGGCGGAACTCATGCTGGAGGATGACAATATCGACGCCGTGGTCGTCGGGCTGGACCCGCTTTCTCCGGTGACGCGCACGCTGGCGGACGACGGCGGCCTCTTTGACATGAACGCGCCGGAGGGCATTCTTGCCCGTCTTGCGGAAGTGAGGAAAAACAGCTCCAAGCCGCTGGCCGCGGTGGTGGACGGCGGCGAACTGTTCGAGCCTCTGCGCCGCGCGCTCCGGGCGCGGAACATCCCCGTGTTCACGGTATGCGACAGGGCTGTTTCCGTGCTCTCGCTGTATATGGAGGCCCGCCTTGCCGCCGAATCCCTGAAGTGCGCATGGCCGCGCCCCGCGGGGAATGCTGAGCCGCGGTCTTCCGGATGTTGCGGGGAAAGGCTCGGGGGGCATGTTGATAACACCGGGCGGGACGTGTATTTTGGCTCCGGCGCGGGCGGAGAACCATAAAGGAAATACTGATGAAAACTCGCTGGTTAAGCGGTTTGGGCATATTGATCCGCTCAAATCCGGTCATGGAAGGCATCAGGGGCGGCGTCGGAAAGCTGAACGGGTTTTCCGGCATGCGCGGGAAAGCGGGAATCCCCGTCCGGATGCCCCGGAACATACGGAGAATCGGTCTGCGCGTGCTGCGCGACGGGCGCGCGGTTCTGCGCCGGGGGCGGAACGCGCCCCGCTTTGCCGCGGAGCTGGTGCGTCACCCCCGGACAGTGGGAGCGATCTGTCCCAGCGGCGCGCAGCTTGCGGCATCCATGGCCGCCTGCATTCCGGACGGCGAAGGGCTGGTGATCGAAATCGGCGCGGGAACCGGAGCGGTGACGCGGGCCATTCTGGCCAGAGGCGTTGCCCCGTCCCGCCTGCTGGTGCTGGAGCGCTCGCCCGAGTTCTGCCGCATCCTGCGCGGAAAGTTTCCGGAGCTGAATGTCGTGCAGGGGGATGCCGCGCTGCTGTCTTCCTATGTGTCGGAAACTGACGCGGTGCTTGCCGTGGTCTCCTCCCTGCCGCTGATGAACTTCCCTTCCGCCCTGCGCGGGGCGATACTTGAACAGATACAAAAGGTCATCGGCGGCAGGGGCTGCGTCATCCAGTTCACCTATGCCCTGCTGGGAGAGTCCCCCTATGCGCGGAACGGCTTCCGGCGCGACATCCTCCGTTTCATTCCCCGCAACCTGCCGCCCGCCAGGGTGGAGCGGTTCTGGCTGCCGTCCGCGTGCCGGCACTCCGCAGCGTGAAATGCTCCGGAGCGCCGGCCGTCAGACGCAGGCCCGGCGCGGCGGCACAGCCGCCCCCTGTCCGCTGGCGCCGCAGGTGAATTGCGGCTGCTCCGGCGTCGCGGCGCAGTCCCGCCCCGCTCGACTCCGGGGGGCATGTTCGGGTCGAAAATGCTCCGGCTAGAGCGCGAACGGCTCCAGACGCGCAAGGAAGTGCGTAATGCCGGGAACCGGCGGTTCATAGGTGAGTCTGAGCCCGTAGCGCACGGCGTCGCGCCGCCTGTACACCTCGATCACCGTCCGCGCGATGTACTCCATATGGCTGTTGGAGTATGTGCGGCGCGCTATGGCCATGCGGTACAGCTCCAGTTTGGGCATGATCTTTTCGCCGGTCACAGGGTCCTTGTCCTCAAATGCCAGCGCGCCGAGGCCCACGCCGCGCACGGCGCCTTCCCTGTAGATTTCGATGGAAAGCACGTCGGCCGGGAAATGCTTCTGGGGAATGTGGGGGAAGAAGCGCCCCGCGTCGATGAAAATGGCATGTCCGCCCACAGGGCGGATAATCGGCACGCCTCCCTCGATGAGCATGTCGCCGAGCATGCGCACCTGGCTCAGGCGGTGGGCCAGATACTCCTCGTCCGCCATTTCCCGCAGGCCCACGGCCAGCGCGTCAAGATCGCGCCCGGCCAGTCCCCCGTAGGTGATGAAGCCTTCAAACAGAACCACGCGGGGCAGCAGGCGCATATAGTCCTCTTCGGAGCGCAGCACAACCAGGCCCCCTATGTTGACCATGGGGTCCTTCTTGCAGGAAATGGTCGCGCCGTCGGCTGTATCCATCATGGCCCTGAGAATGGCGGCCACGCTCATTCCGGCGCATTCCGGCTCCCTTTCCTTGATGAAGAAGGCGTTTTCCGCCATGCGCGCGGCGTCGAGGTACAGCTTTTTGCCGTACTTTCCGGCCACGGCGCTGACATCGCGCAGGTTTTGCAGGCTCACGGGCTGACCGCCGCCGGAATTGTTGGTGACGGTGACCATGACAAAGGGAATCCTGTCGCCGTGCGTCCTGAGGGCGTCTTCCAGTCTGGCGATATCCACGTTGCCCTTGAAGGGCTGTTCAAGTTCGGGCTGGAAGGCCGCGTCCACCACGCAGTTGACGGGCGTGGCCTGCGCGTTGAACATGTGGGCGCGGGTGGTGTCGAAGGGCATGTTGATGGGGATGAGATCTCCGGGCTTCACCAGAGAGCCGATAAGGATGTTTTCCGCCGCGCGCCCCTGATGCGCGGGGATGACGTGGTCGAAGCCCAGCATCTCCTTCACGGATTCCCTGAGACGGAAGAAGCTGTCGGCTCCCGCGTAGGACTCGTCGCCCAGCATGAGGGCCGCCCACTGTTCCTTGCTCAGCGCGCCGGTGCCGGAGTCGGTAAGCAGGTCGATATAAACGTCCCTGGCCTTGAGCGCGAACATGTTGAAGTTTGCTTCCTTCAGCGCCTGCTCGCGTTCCTCCGCGGAGGGCAGATGGATGCGTTCGATGGCCTTGAAGCGGAAAGGTTCGGGAAGTGCGTGCTGCATGAGAAAAACCTCTGGTTTATGTGAAGGGACGGGCCTGTGACCCGCGGGCCTGAATGGCGAAAGAAGGGAACGTCAGGCGGAAGGCGCGTTCCTGCCGCGCAGTTCCATGACGTATTCCGCTATGTTCCAGTACTCGGAGAGTCCTCCGAGTCCTGTGCTGGCGTCAAAGATGAACAGTTTTTCCTTCCGCTGTTCCGCATCCCCGTCCGGAGTCATGATCCAGAACGGCTTGTGCAGGAGGGCGATCTGCCGATCCGTGCAGACGATATCGGCGCGCGGGCCGAGCGGAAGGTTGCAGCGGCGGCCCCATGCGCTGAGCGCAAAGGTTTCGGCCGCGCGCTTCGCGCACTCTTCCCCGATATGATTCCCGGCGACGTGCGCCTGCACCGTCCGGGAATCCCCGGCGCCTTCAAGGACGGCGGGGAAAAAGCCTTCCCCTTTCACGGTTCCGGCGGGGACAAGGCTCTCTTCCCGCAGCGCGGGAGGGGCGCTGATGCGCAGGCAGCGTCCGGAGCGGGCGTCAACGGCCAGAAGCAGGACAAGGGGCCTTTCTCCGAAGAAGCGCCATTTCGCCCTGCCGCGCAGTTCCGCCAGCCAGTAGGGGTAGTACAGCAGATCCAGCCGGACCCTGCCCCGCAGTCTGCGGAAGAAGGCATAACGCCGGGCAAGGCGATTCTCGTCCCATTCCACGCGGGTGGAGTTGAGGAGTATGGCGTCCGTTTGCGGGGTCATGGTCGTGTTCCGTGTTTTTCGCGTCCGGCGCCGGGTGACGCCGGACGCGGAGGAGAATCAGAGCTGGCGGAACTTGTCCCACAGCGCGTGGATTTCCGGAGCCGGTTCGCTTTTCCTGCAGACGGCGTTGACGATGAAAAAGATGAGCGGCGCGCCGATCAGGCCGATGAGCAGGGCGGGAATGCCCGTGGCCTTCTGGAGCCAGATGGTCCAGACGGGAATGATGATCATGGTGCTGATCATCTGGACGATGACGGCCTGTCTGGTTGCGGAGGGGATCAGGATGACGCCCGCCATGGGCATGAGGAAGGTGAACACCAGGAAGCCGAAGGCGAAGACGCCGATCCAGAAGATGATGGCCGGGGGTTTGACGGCAAGAAGCAGGGGCAGAAGGACAAAGATTGTGGAGCCCACGCGGTTGTAGAACATGGGGGAACGGTTGTAGCGTTCGGGAATGGCCAGCTTGAAGATGTCCTCCGTCAGCGAGGAGGCCGCCACCACGATGGAACCGCTCACCGTGGACATGATGGCGGCAAGCACCGCGGCGAGATAGATGCCGCCGAGCAGGGGAGAGAGCACCCTGGGGATGAGCAGGGGAATGACCAGATCGGGATTCTTCACGTCCGCCGGATCAAGCACCATGTGGCTCATCATCCCGGTCAGGGCCAGACTCCAGGCAAGAATGGCGGAAAACACCACGCAGACGATCATGGCCACGCGCGCGGTGCGCACGTCGCGCATGGAGAAGATGGCCACGCTCTGCTGGGGCATGGCGATGCCCACCAGCATGGTGATGGCGAGGATGATGAACAGGTTGGACCAGCTCATCTTGCCGCCGCCCGTGATGTCGAGCAGGTTGGGATCGATGGAGCCGAGCGCGGCGTTGAGCTGGGACAGAAGGTCGGGAGAGAGCCCGCCGAAGGCCGCATGCGCCGTGGCCGCGAAAATGGCGACGGAGCCGAACACCATGATGATGCCCTGGATGAAGTCGGTCCAGACCGAGGCGAGATAACCGCCCATGATGCAGTAGATTCCCACGATGACGGAGCCGATGAGCAGGCCGGCCGGATAGTCCGTGCCGAGAATGGCGGAGAAGATTTCCCCGGTGGCCTTGAACTGCGCCACCAGCGATCCGCCCAGCCCGATCAGGATGGCGACGGCGGAAATGACGCGCACGGCGCGGCTGTCGTAGCGTTTTTCCAGCATCTGCGGAAGGGTGAGCACGTTGAAATGGTCAAAGGCCAGCTTGAGCCTCTGCCCGAACACGCGGAAGGAAAAGAAGTAGCACAGGGGGGTGCCGATCCCCATGGCCAGGGACGACCAGCCGGCGTTCCATGCCATGCCCGGACTGCCCACCAGCTTGACGCCGCTTTCCCATGTGGCGGCGAACTTGAAGGCGGTGAACCAGGGGCCGAAGCCCCTGCCGCCGAGAAAGTAGTCCCTGGAGTCCTTGACCCGGCGCGAGGCAAGGTATCCGATGAACAGCATGAGGCCGAAATAGACGACGAGAATGGCGATCATCATGACGTGTCTCCCTCAGTTCCGCTTGTTTTTGTCCGAAGCGCCGCGGCCCTGAAGGCACCACCAGATGCCGTAGGCGATGACGAAGACGAACTGGGCCAGAAATGCGCCGATGTACAGGAGGAAGGTTGAGGCGGGCATGTTGGCTATCATGGGAATGTCCTCCATGTGCTGTCCCGGCTTCCTGACTGCCGGAAGCCGGGGATATTGTCTGCCGGCTGCGTGCCGGAACGCCGCCCTGGCCGGGAGGACGGCGTTCCGGAGCATGTTCCCGGTCTTCCCGTCAGATTTTCCACGGCAGGATGGGCCGCCGTTCCCGGTCGGCGGAAACGGCAATGGCTCCGGCCGGGCAGTATTTTTCGCACAGGAAACAGGACTGGCAGTCCTGAAGATAGGTGATGACCGGACGCCTTTCCCCGTCGGGGCGCAGAACGTCCTGCGGGCAGTAGGTCACGCAGCGGCCGCAGCGGGTACACTTGTCGTAGTCGATATGCCGGATGCCCATTATATTTCCTCCCCGAGTCTTCTGGCGGCGGCGATGGACGCGTGCAGTTCACGCTTGTGCTCCGGACGGAGCGGATAACGTTCAATGGGAATGTCCCTTGTGCTCAGAACCGGTTCGTCGTCCCGGAGTTCGACAAGTATCCATTTCAGCCAGTTTTCGTTGTCGATTTCCGGGTAGTCGAGGCGCAGGTGAGAACCGCGGCTTTCCTTGCGGTGCAGGGCGGCGGCAAGCATGACTTCCGCGCTGAGAACCATGTTCCGGGCTTCCAGCGCAAAACGCAGGCCGTGGGCGTCCAGCGCGCGCAGGCGGGGCACGTCATGCCGCTTGATTTCGCGGATGCGCTTCAGCGCGGCGAGCATCTTTTCCTCCGTGCGCAGGATGTAGACGTCATAGGGGAACAGGGCTTCCTGCACGGCAATGACCACATGGGAGGGGTCCACGCCCTGCGGATTGCGCAGCGGGGCGGTGAGTTTCCGCGTCAGGCTTTCGACTTCGGCCTCGTCGATCTCGAAACTGCCCACAGTGGCGGCATATTTCGCGCTGGCCTCTCCCACGGCCGCTCCGGTGGTGGATGCCGCGGGCATGGCATAGGCGCAGAATCCTTCCACGCCGGAAGTGGGGCCGTAGGAAGCGTCGCCCGCCGCGTACAGCCCCTCAAGGGTGGTGCGCCCGTCAAGGTCGATGAACAGGCCACCGCCGAAGCCGACATTGCCGATCAGCGCGGATACCCAGCTCAGTTTGCCCTGGATGACCCTGCGGTTTCCGTCCACATAACCGGCCTGCTCGTACGAGCGGTACATGAGAGGCAGGGTGCGCTCGAACAGTTCCCAGTCCTGCGGCGTGTAGGAGGAGTAGTCGAAATAGAGCGGACCGCGCCCGAATTTCACTTCCATCGCCATGGATGCGGAAATACGCCACAGGTTGCCGTGCGAGGCGTATTCCGGATCGTATTTTGCGGTGAAATCCTCCCCGAGGGCGTTGACGAACTTCGCGCCGAGCCCCTGCGAGACGTTCATGCCGTGCGTGGCGAAGTTTCCGTGCGTGAGCTGATGGCAGTTGAATTCATAGTTGGCAAGGGCGGCTCCGGCCTCAAGCCCCATGATATGGGCGTCGCCCGTTTCCATGTGCAGATCGGCGTAATGGGACTTGTAGGCCTGCGCGCCGGCGGTGAGCACCACGGCCCTGGCCCTGACCACATGCATTTCCCCGCTGACGCCGTGAAAGCCGACGACGCCGCGGATGGCGCGGGGGTTGTCCCTGTCGTGCAGCAGCGCGTCAACCATGACCCTGTCCACGATGGTCACGCCCTTTTCTCGGCAGACCCTGCGCATCACTTCCATGAACTGCGGGCCGTGGAACATGAGCGTCTTGATCGGGCGCTTGTCGGAAGACCCCTGGCCTTCGATGCGGCGGTAGGTGCCGTCCTCGTTCTTCTCGAACGTCACGCCCCATGCCTCAAGCTCCTTCACGCGGTCGCCGATGGTGTCGAAATGCTTTTTCAGCCAGTCCTGATCGTTGATGAAAAAGCCTTCCTCCACCGCCTTGCCGTACCACAGATCGAGGGAGTCCTCCTCCCTGAGCCAGGCCTTGAAGGAACCCGCGCCGAAGGTGCCGCATCCGCTCTTGCCGACATAGCCCTTGTCGAGCAGGATGACCCTGGCTCCGTTTTCCGCCGCCTTGACGGCGGCGAAGGTCCCGGCCGGGCCGCCTCCGACGACGGCGACGTCGCATTGCAGTGTTTTCATCGAAAATTCCTTTGCTGAAGGGGCATAACTTCCTCCCGGCGGCGACAGAACCGCGGGGAGCTTCCTTATTGTCCCTGATACATGATGCCCCGAAACTCCTCAACAATATTTTTTCCCTTTCATTTGCCTTGTTTCGTCCCTGAATGTCTGTCCGGACAGACATTCAAAGACGAAGGCCGCGGGGCACGACATGCGCGCCGATGCAGTTGACGCGGTTCTCCGCATGGAATTATGCTGATATTGAAAGCGGCCCGGCCTGAACATGGACACGGAAGCAGAGCGCGGCGGGAGTTTCGCGTTTTTCCGGCTCCGGGCATGGAACCCCGGGGACGGTCCGGGATGTCGGCGCTTCACCCCATATGGAGCATTTTCGGCCTGAAAATGCCCTTCCGACTGCGGAGCAGGCGGCCGCCGCGCAGGCGCAGGCGCAGTTCTTTGCGCTGTCAGATGCCGGAGCGGGCGTGTCCCCGGACTTTAAAACTGCAAAAGTTCAAAGCTGATCTGCTCTGGATGCATGAACGGGAAATCCCTGCCGGAGACGGCCCGGAGGTGGCGATGCCCAGATACGGCATTACGGATATTGCGGATTTTGCGGAAAAGATACGTTTTTCCCTGCTGCTGCTCTCTCCGCGCGTGCTGGTGGAGAAGATCCGCGACGCGGGGGGGCAGCTCACCGTCACCACGCTCAACGCCTGGCGGGCCGGGCAGAATCTGCCCAGCTACCCCAAGCTTCGGCAGTTCTGCAGGGCGGCCAATATCGAGCCGGTGGACTTTCATCTTGAACTGGACGCCTTCATGCGGCGGATTTGCGACGCCAACGGCATTTCGGAGGAGGAACGCAGAATCCATGCCGCCCGTTTCCGCTCCTTCCTCTATTCCGGCCTGCGCTTCAGGGCGTTCGACGCCTGTTCTCCGGCGGAGAGTTCACGCCTGTTCGAGCGGCTGCGGGGGGCATTTCTGGCGTACAATCTTGTCCTCAACAACCTCGGCGCGGTGCATGCGTCGCTGATACGCTTCGAGAGTCTGGAACATCCGTTTGTCATGACGCGCTGCTTTTCCATGCAGGGAGAATACTGCATTGAATATACGGGGCAGCTCTTTTCGACCCGCAACAGCCTCATGCTCATTCTTGAATCGCAGGATGACAGTCATGCCGATCTTGCGTCCATGCTGCTGTGCAGGCCGATGGAGGCGAGTGCGGAGGTATCCTGGCTGAACGGCATAGTGCTTGCCTCGGCGGAGGATCATATCATATATCCCGCAGCCGCGCGCATGTACATGGAGCGCCTGCCGGCGGAAGAGGAAAGGCTGGCTCCGCTTGAGCTGCTGCGCCGCCCCGCTCCCGGCTGGTGTCTGGAGTTTCTCAGCAACAGAATCAGCGGCGGAGAGGGGGATACCGTGCTGGAAAGCCGTCTTCTGACGCGCTCGATGGTGGCCAGGGCCAGAACCGGGAAGGGCGGAAACGGATTCCTGCCATAATGCTTTCACGCGATATGCCGATATAAGGCATAACGGCGCGGGAACGTCCGTTACGCGGGGTATTCCTGCTTGACCACGGCTTCGGACTTGATCCTGTCGAGCAGTTCGGCAAAGGTGGCCTTCACATGTTCGCGGATATCTCCCGCGACCACGAGAAAGAGCAGGTCGTCCCCGGGTTTCAGGTCGCCTTCGGCGGCTTCGGCCACGATTTTGAAAATGCCGGGACGCCGCTCCATTTCGGCGCGGATTTCCTCCATGCGCGCCCTGTCCGGAGTCACCCGGACACGGCCCACGGGGGCATGATCCCCGCGGGCCCAGCCGCGCACCACGCCGTTATGCACGAGCATCATGCCCACGTTGTCGGCAAAGCCGGGCAGTTGCTTGAGTTCCATAAGGGTTTTGTTGATGTCCATGTCATTCACTCCTTGCACATACGGAAAAAAACATGCCGTCCATATCCAGTCTGCTTGAAAAACAGCCTTCCTTTCAGGAAGTCAACGTCTCTTCCGACGGGTACGTCATCTGGCTGGCCTGGGAGGGCGAGCTGGACCACAACGTGGGGCAGACCCTTCAGGATTACGGCGGTCTGTGCGTCACCAGCATTGAAAATCAGGCCCTGTGGTTCTTTTTTTCCGCCGATGCCCTGCTTGCCCTGGCCAAGCTTGTGGTATGGGGCAAATACAATGCCACGACCGCGCTGGCCCAGATATTTCCCGGCTCGCTCCAGGTGGGGGTGGGGCAGAGCCTTTCCGTTTCCATGGAAGGCGCGCTGGCGCGTCAGAATATTACGGGAGCGGCGGCGGAACTGCAAGTGTGGGTTCATCCCCGTCTGCAGGAGCTGGGCGCCAATATTCCCGGCCTCAGCTACACGCAGGCCGCCGCGCCGGAGGGAATGGCCTCTCTGGACTGGACCAGGCTCGGGGCCAACCCGCGCCTGCCGTATGTGTCCTCCCAGGGATGGTACGCGCTGCTGCGTCCGCTGGGCAGTCCGCTGGACAAGGCCTTTCAGGCGGGCTGGCGCTTCCTGTTTGAACGGCTGGAAAGCATTCTGCGCGAACAGAAGCTGAAATACAGCCTGAACGACAACTATCTCATGGTTCCGCTGGAGAACCTCGGCAAGCTGCGCGTATGGGTGCGCGAGCTGCTGCTGGCGCTTTCCGGCATACGGCAGTTCGATCCTTCCCACTACTGGCCGTGCGTCAGCGCCGTGGTGGACAGGCGCGGGCTGAACTTCAACAACGAGCTTCCGCACAAGGTCAATATCAACTGGGACGGACTCATGCCGGACTATCCGTACATGAGCTACCGCAACGCCTATCTGCTGGGCGAGGGCTTCGCCATTCAGGATTTGAGCTTTTCCTGCGGGAACAGCACCATGGATACCTGGTGCACCGTCCGCATGGCGGACGGGGAGAGCCGGGGCGAAACACTGCCTCTGCTCATGTCCGGGCAGCTTCTCGGCGGGCGCAAGCCCTGTTTCTACTGCGGAGTGGGCAGCCATGATCCCGCCCGGTGCCCCAGCCACAGGCTGGAGCCTGTTCCGCGGGGGTTCTGGGAGGGCTGCTCCGAACTTGCGCTCGGCGATATCAACGAGGCGTACCGCGCCATCGAGATGGGACTGAACCGCAAGGGAACGGCGGCCTATGCCGGGCTGATGGACAGGGAGGGGCCTGCCGGGCGGGTGCTTTCCGCGCTGTTCGCGGTGAACGACGTGATCCAGCCGCGTTCCATCGAGCGGATATGGAAGCTTTCCGGCAAGGATATCCATGCCGAGCCGGAAGAGGAGCATTCGCCGGCGGAGGAAAGCCCCGTCTGGAAACTGCTTGAACGCTTCCGCCGCGCTTCTCCCAATGATCTTCCGGGGCTGGACAAGGATACGCAGGCCGCGATTGCCCGGGTCATGCGCGACTGGCGGCTGCGCAGCCTGCGGGGCTTCATCGCCATGGAACGGGGCGATCTGAAAACGGCGGCCGCCCTCTGGCACGAGGCGGAGGTTCTGTGCAGTTCCGTCCTGCATCAGGCATGGCATACGTTCCTTCAGGCCCGCCTGCACGAGGTGCAGGGGCGCTTCAATGACGCCATGGAGATGTATGAAACGGTTCGCCGCCTTCTGCCCCAGTGGGAGCTGCCCGTCTACCGCAGGCTGGTCTGCCGGGTGAAGATGGGCTTTGCCGAAGCGGTGCAGGCGCAGTTTGCGGACGAGATCCGCGCCGACCCCGCGCTGTTCAACCGTCTGCTGGTTGACCCCGAACTGGAGCGCGGCCATGTGGCCCTCATGACGGCGGTGTATCCCCTGTGGCAGGATGCCCGCAAGAAGTGCGTCGCCGAGCGGGCCGAGCTGGATCGCCTGGGCAGGGAACTGCGGAAATGGTTTCCGCCGGAGCATGAAAAGGCGGCGAAGTTTCTGGAGCGGATCGACGAATTGCGCAGGGAAAGCGAAACGGAGAACTATCTGGCCTGCCTCAACGTATGCAGAACCCGCCCCAAACTCGAAGAGGAGATGAACGCCTTTATCCAGCAGGAGATCAGGCGCCTGCAGGAACGCTTCAAGGCTTACCTCGGCGTGCTGGAGGTGGTGCGGGACGAAGCGTCGTGGTTCCCCTTCCAGCGCGCGCTGGTGGAATTCAATCGGGATTTCAATACCTGCGCGGGCATCCTGAACCAGGCGTTCACCTCCGACTTTCATTCTCCCGAGGCATTCCGGCAGGCCCAGGCTTCCCAGCCCGTGCTGGATGAAAAGCTGGCGAAGCTTGAAAAGCGGCTCAAGGTTCTCCGCATGGTGCGCGACGCCACGCTGTTCGTGCTGATTCTTCTGCGCAGCTTCTTCTGGATTGAGCTTGTCAGCCTGATCCTGTGCATGATCGTCATGTGCGTGCTGCTCTTTTTCGGGGACAGTTTCAACCTGCTCTGGCTCCAGCGCGTCATCAAGTTCAACTTCTGGGAGCTTCAGAAGGTTCTTCTGATCATCATCAGCATCGCCGCGCTGGGCATGGCTTCACTGCGTTCCACGCTGACCTTCGAAAAGCGGCGGGACAAGATGCTGGAGGAAGCGCGGGTTCAGCGCGAGGCCATGCAGCGCGCCCGTCTGCAGAAGGCCCGGGAGCAGCGCGAGGCCCAGCTCAGGAAGGCGGCGGAGCTTGCCGAACTGGAAGGCGGCATGTACGTCAGAAACATCGAGGATGAATAGGCCGGAGTCCCCTCCGGGCGGCGGGGCTCCGGCTTCAGGAGTGAACCCGGCCTGACGGAAAGCCCCGAAAATCGGGAGCGGGTCGCGGCCTTGCCGCGCCGCAGGCGACTGATTTTCGGGGCTGCCGACGTTGTCGGCAGATACGGGAGAGGTTCCGCTCTCCTCTTGCGGCAACATTCGTTGCCGCAAAGGCCGCCCGTGTTCCACACGGGCAAAGGCAGCATGTGTCCACGGCCGGCCCGCTTGCGCCTTCGTGAAGCTGCGCTTCGCCCGGCTCCGTTCCGCGAACCTTTTCTTCCGCTCCTCGCCCCCCTCCATGCCGCATTGCCATGCGGCGGGGGGTCGTCGCTCCATACGCCGCTGACGCGGCGTGCCTCCGGCGGTCAAGGTTATGTTCAACACTATTCTGCAACAGGGCACCGGCCAATCATGCCTTGACGCCCCGCCGGGCGGAAGCGTATCATCGGAAACCGTGGTTTTCTGCGCCGCAGTTCCATCGCGGCTTTTTTCGACAACACGGGCGCGCCCTGTTACTCCGTTGTCACTCCGCGCCCCCATCCCCTATGTGAGGAGTCTTTCATGATCCGCAGCACCATCATGGCTCTGGCCATCTGCCTCGCCTGCTCCGCCCCCGCGTTCGCGGCCGGAAAAATCGGCATCATCAATCTGGTGGGCATCACCGCCAACAGCGATGTGGGCAAGGCCGCCGACAAGCTCCTGCAGGATCGCTTCGGCAAGGAGCGCACCTCGCTTGAAAAACAGGGCGAATCGCTCAAGAAGGACATGGATCAGTTCCGCAAGCAGGCCGCCGCGATGTCTGAAGACGCCCGCAACAAGAAGGGCCGGGATCTTCAGACCCGCATCCAGGAGTTTGAGAAGAAGCAGAACGATCTGAACCAGCGCATCGCTCCGGTGCAGGGCGCCGTGGACAAGCAGCTCCTTGAAGTGCTTTCCGAAGCCTGCTCCACCTATGCCAAGGCCAACGGCTATGATCTCATTCTCAACTACAATCCTTCAATCACGCCTTTCGCCAGTGAAAGCGTCAATGTGAGCGAGGGCGTGCTCGCCGAAGCCAACAAAATCTGGAAGAAGAAGGGCGGCAAGTTCAACGTGAAGTAACGCCTCCGCCGCAAACCGGGGCGCGGGCCGGGCGCGCCCCGGCCCGCCCTGTTTCCGCACCCGCCCGGCGCGGCGGGAATCCGCGAAGGAACCCCCATGACAAGCTATCCGCTTTCCCGCATTGCCGAAGCTCTGGGGCTTCGCCTTCAGGGCGACGATATCGTCATTACCGGCGTGAACACGCTGGATGAGGCAGGCCCCACGGAACTGAGCTTTCTGGCCAATCCCAGGTATGCTCCGCAACTGGCGTCCACCAGAGCCGGAGCCGTCATTGTGCGCCCCGAACACGCGGGCGAGGTGAAAAACGCCCTGATCGGCGACGATCCCTATCCGGCATTCGCCCGCGCCATCGGCATGTTTGCCGTGCGGCAGGGTTCCTTCCACGGGATCAGCCCCCTGGCCTCCGTCTCGCCCGAGGCGGAACTGGGCGCGGACTGCACCGTCTACCCCTTCGTCTACATTGCCCCGCGCGTGAGAATCGGGGCCGGCTGCACGCTTTTTCCCGGCGTCTATATCGGGGAGGGCTGCATCATCGGGGAGGGCTGCACCCTGTACCCCAATGCCGTGCTCATGGCGGGCTGCGTGCTGGGCAGGGGCTGCGTGCTTCAGCCCGGAGCGGTCATCGGCGGCGAGGGGTTCGGCTTTGTCCGCACCGAAGCGGGCATTCAGAAAATTCCCCAGATCGGTCATGTGGAACTGGGCGAGAGAGTGGAAATCGGCGTCAACAGCGCCGTGGATCGCGCGGCCCTTTCAGCCACCCGCATCGGGGATTCCACCTGCCTCGACAATCTGGTTCAGGTCGGCCATAATGTCCGGCTCGGCAGGGAATGCCTCATTGTTTCCCAGGTGGGCATTTCCGGCTCCACCCGGGTGGGCGACGGCGTGACCATGGCCGGGCAGGTCGGCGTGGCCGGGCACCTGCATATCGGTGACGGCGTGACCATCGGCCCGCAGGCCGGCGTGGCCAAGGACATCGAGTCCGGCAAGGTGGTGGGCGGCACGCCCACGGTGGATTACAGCACCTATCTGCGCACGCTTTCCCTGATGCCCCGTTTCCCCGATCTGTTCAAACGCATTGCCAAACTGGAAAAGGAAATGGAGGAACTGCGCGGCGGGGAATGATCCCTTCCGCGCCGTCCCTGCCGTCCTTTCCATTCCCCTGGGGATTACCATGTTTCAATCCACAGTCGCCCCATCCGCCGATGACTGAAGCAGCCGCCGGACAGGGGTCGCGCGGATTGCCCCTCCCTGAAGGGAGGGGGTACGGAAAAAGATTTCACCGGCTTCGCCGTCCTGCCAACTCCTCTTTTCCCCCTGAAGGGGGAGGTCTCAAACCACAAAGGAATTTTCGATGAGCGACATCTCCGCCGCCCCTCTCAAAATCGGACGCATTCTCGATCTTCTTCCCCACCGCTATCCCTTCCTGCTGGTGGATCGCGTGGTGGAAATCCAGCGCATGTCGAACATCAGGGCATACAAGAACCTCACGTTCAACGAACCGTTCTTTCAGGGGCATTTCCCGGGTACGCCCGTCATGCCCGGCGTGCTGATCATCGAGGCTCTGGCCCAGACCGGCATCATCCTTGTGGCGCACAGCCTCCCCGAGGGCGAAACGCTGGATGACAAGCTCTGCCTGTTCACCGGCATTGAAAAGGCCCGCTTCCGCCGTCCGGTCATCCCCGGCGACAGGCTGGACATGGAATGCAGCAATCTTCAGCACAAGCTCCAGTTGTGGAAAATGGACGCCCGCGCCTATGTGGACGGCAAGCTGGCCGCAGAAGCGACGCTGACCGCGGCGGCCCAGCCCAGGCGGGACCTGTAATGGCCGCGCCCGTCATTCATCCTTCCGCGTTTGTTTCTCCCCGGGCGGAGCTCGGGGAGGATGTGGTCGTCGGCCCCTGCGCTCTCATCGAGGAAGATGTGGTCATCGGCGCGCGCACCCGCGTGGACGCCTTTGCCTCAATCAAGCGCTATACCACCATGGGAGAGGACAACCACGTTCACTCCCATGCCATGGTGGGCGGCGAACCGCAGGACCTCAAATTCCATGGGGAAGTCAGCCGTCTGATCATCGGCAGCCGCAACAGCATCCGCGAATTTTCCACCCTGCACCGGGGAACGGAAAGCGGCGGCGGCGTCACCAGCATCGGTGACGGCAACCTGCTCATGGCCTATGTGCATGTGGCGCATGACTGCACGGTCAGAAACAACATCGTCATGTCCAATAACGCCACGCTTGCGGGACATTGTCTTGTGGAGGACGGGGCCATCATCGGC
The DNA here is from genome assembly GCA_944324075.1 of Candidatus Mailhella excrementigallinarum. Lineage (GTDB taxonomy): Bacteria > Desulfobacterota > Desulfovibrionia > Desulfovibrionales > Desulfovibrionaceae > Mailhella > Mailhella excrementigallinarum. The sequence continues at coordinate 93,904 of CALUUZ010000008.1, read as the reverse complement.
GGCCTTTCCGCCGTGCACCAGTTCACCCGGGTGGGCAGGCACGCCTTTGTGGGCGGCATGTCCGGCATCTCGCAGGATCTCCCCCCGTGGATGCTGGCCGTGGGCAACCGCGCGCTGGTGCAGTCGCCCAATATCGTGGGGCTGCGCCGCATCAAGGCTTCACAGGAACTGGTTTCCGCCTTCAAGCAGGCCTACCGTCTGCTCTGGTTCTCCGGCATTCCCCGGCCGGACGCCCTGCTTCAACTGGAAGCCGAATACGGTCATTTGCCGGAAATTGCGGAATTCATCACCTTTGTGCGCTCCAGCGAGCGCGGCATCCTTCCCGCCGAGGAACGCAAGCGCGACTAGAGCGTTTCGTCAGTGAAACGCCCTGCTTCAGCCGGGCAGGGCGAGACTCCGGCGTGACGCCGGCTTCAGCGCGAAGCGCCTTGCTGACAGGGAGAGCGGAGAAGAGCCTCTTCCGCCCGGTTCCGGGAGCATGCCCAAAACGAAAGGCTCTGTCACAGAACCGTTTGGCAGCGTTGCGCGGAGCGCATTCGCTCCGGCACAGGCGGCAATATTCATTGCCGCAAGGCGGCCCGTGTTCCACACGGGGGAAAGACAGCATGTATCCACGGCCGGATCGCCTGCGCCTTCGTGAAGCTGCGCTTCACCCGGCTCCGCGGGACATGGCTTCCGCGACCTCCCGATGGCGCTCGATCGGCCTTGCCGATATTTGCTCCCGCCTGGGTTTCGCGCGGAAAACGCCGCTCGCACCGCGTGCCCCCTCCATGCCGCATGGCCATGCGGCGGGGTCGTCGCTTCATGCGCGCTGACGCGCGCCTCCGGCGGCCAAGGTCAGGATCAACACTATTCCGGAACAGAGCCAGACGAAAATGCCTGAACATCCCTTGCGGCCCGAAACCCTTTCTCTTCCGGAGCGGAGTCTTGTCTGAGTCTTCCCCCATTCTTGTGTTCGGCCATCTGTGCCCGGATACCGACAGCGTCATCAGCGCACTGGCGGCGGCGGAGCTGCTGAACGGCCGGGGCATCCCCGCCGAGGCCGCCATGCCCGGCCCCCTCACGCCGGAAAGCGCCTTTGTCCTCCGCCGCTTCAGTCTGCCCTGCCCGCCCCGCGTGGATTCCGCAGCCGGAAGGAGAGTCGCTCTGGTGGACTTTTCCAATGCCGGGCAGGGACCGGCGGATCTGCGCGAAGCGGATATTGCGGCCGTATTCGACCATCACCGCTGTGACGGGGATATCGCGTCCCGGGCGCCGGAACTGTGGCTTGCCCCCGTCGCCTGCTGCGCCACCCTGCTTGCCGGCCTGTTCCGCTTTTATGATGTCGTTCTTCCGCCGGGGCTGGCGGGAGGGATGCTGTGCGCCATTCTTTCCGACACCTCGCTGTTCAAATCCTCCGCCGCAACGCCGCAGGATCTCCGTGCGGCGGAAGACCTGGCCAGACGCGCGGGAGTTGCGGACATTGCCGCTCTCGGCGCGGATCTGCTGACGGCCAAGGCGGATATTTCCGGCTGCACCATGCGGGAACTGGTGCTGCGCGATTTCAAGGACTTCACGATGAACGGCCGCATCGTGGGCGTCGGCCAGTTGGAAATGCCCGACATCACTCCCGTGGAACCCCTGAAGGGCGGGCTGCTTGCCGCGTGCGCGGAACTCGCCGCCGAGGGGAGACACAGCGTCATGCTCGCCGTCACGGATCTCGGGCGCGAAGGCTCGCTGATTCTGGCAGCCTCGCCGCGTCCCGATCTGTTTGAACTGGCCTTCGGCCGCCCCCTGCACGGGGGCGAAGCCTGGATCGCCGGAATGATCAGCCGCAAGAGCGACATGGTGCGCCCCCTGCGCAAGGCGTTCGAGAGCCTTGGGCGCAATCCTGACTGAATGTCCTGCGGAACATTCTGCCGCTGAGCGGCTCTGCCTGCCCGAAGCCTGTTTCTGCCCCGCAGGGGGCAGGCCCGAAGCCGGAGCCTGACGCCGCAGGTGAACCCTGGGGGAGCGCGGCGGAGCCTCGCTCCGCTCAACTTCGGGAGCTTTTTCATTCTGAAACTGCTCTAAAACCCGACGGCATGCCACCATGGAATGGCCGCCAGCATGACCCACAGGCTTGTCAGAACCATCTTGATCCCGCACAGCCGCACGAAATCTTTCAGGCAGGTAAGCCCGAAGGCGAAGAATATCAGATAGGTGCCTATTTCATAGGGCAGGAGAAGCTGATCCAGCCCCATATAGAAGGAAAAGATCGTCATCATGGGCGGAACGCCCAGATCCAGGGAAATCTGCGCCAGCAGGGGACATATGGCGGACATGGCCGCCAGTGGCGTAAGCAAAAAATTTACAATTATTCCGAAGAAATACACAATAGTCAAAAAGCTCCGCTCTCCCGCGCCGCCCAGCATGGGCACAATGGCGTCGGTGAGAAAGCTACCCGCCCCCACTCGCGCCGCGACGGTACCTATGCTCATGCAGGCCACAATGAAGAACAGCACGGAAAAATTGATCCGGCTGAAGTGTTCCCGCCGGCCGATCCGCAAGCCCGGCAGAAACAGCGCCACCGGCGCGACGAGAAAGCCCCACAGCATGTTTCCCCCGTGCCACTGGGCGGTGAACAGATACAGCATGAGCCCGATCAGCACCAAAAGCACCTTCCTGTCACTGGAGCGCATGGGGCCGAGCGCCTTCAACTGCTCCATGAAGCAGGTTCTGCCGTCGATTTCCCGCTCCGGGCGCATCAGCCGGGCGATGATGAAGGCCATGATGAAGGGCAGCGGCAGAAAAATCCAGTTCTTGACGAAGTAATCCAGAAAGTTGGTATCCATCACCGCCACGCTGCGGGACATCTCCAGAAACATGCCCATGCCCGACGGGGAATACACGAAGGCCGATGCGCCGTGAAAGCCGAAGCAGGCGGCCATCATGATCCCCCCGGCGGCCCGTGACTGTTCAAAGCCCAGTTCGCGGATGATCGAAACGCACAGCGCCGCCACGGCCAGGCAGGTCCATGTGCCCGGAACGATGACGATGGAAATGGCCGCAGTGAAGGTAACGCCCCACACAATGCCGGAGTAGGTGCCTCCGGCCAGAATGATGCACTTGCAGGCAATGCGCTTCAGGATGGAAGTATCCTCCAGGATTGTCACAAGCAGAAGGGTTCCGAGAATGAACCACGGGATGGGGGTCGTCCAGGGGGAAAACACCACCTCGACGGGGGCCAGCCCGGTCATGGCGTAAAGAGACATCATCAGAATGCCCGCCACGGCATTATCCAGTTCGTCCAGGCAGAACATGGCGATGCCCATGATCGAAATGGCGAAGAAAATCTTGATGGAAGGCGTATAGTGTTCCCCGCTTGGAATCAGCAGCAGGATCAGCGGGGGAAGAAGAGTCACGGCCCAGCTCAGCAGGCTTTTTCTTGTGCAGGCTTCCACAGGCACCTCCGGAAAGAGCCGCGGCCTTCCCGCCGCATCTGTCGGCGGCGGGAAGGATCGGCGCGCGGCGTTGCGATAAACGGTAGTTCTCCGTGTTTCAAAGGGACATCGCCGCATCAAAGGCGGAACGGGTGGCAGTATTGACGTTGCCCACCCGCGCGCAGTCTCCGATGCGCCTGAACTCTTCGGCGCACTCGCGGAAGCGCTCGGCCTCGGCTGAAAGCGCCCGCATGCCCGCCGCAAGAAGAACCGTATCAGCGGGCATCATCCGTTCGTTTCCGGCGGCATCCTCCCACGCGACACCTTCAGGGCAAATCCGCGTCACACGCGCCCCTGTGACGGCGGAGGCATGATCCCCCACCTGCCCCACCAGTTCCTCCCGATAGGTGCGCATGGCATCCGCCGCAAGGGCGCCGCGCATTTCCAGCACGGTAACGCGCCTGCCCATCATGCCGTAGTGGACGGCGGTTTCGCATCCTACCTGTCCGCCGCCGATGATCACCACGTTCTGTCCCACCTTTTCCGGAGCGGAGAAGCTGTCTCCCGCCCACAGAACGTTTTCCCCCTCCACACCGGGAATGGGGGGAATCAGTGGCACGGCTCCGATAGCGCAGATCACGCTGTCAAACCCCATGCCCTTCAGCTCTTCCGGGGTGACGCGGCTGTTCAGGCACAGGGTGATTCCCTCCGCGCTCCGCACATGCTCGATGAGATAGTTCTTGTAATTGCGCAGATCATACTTGAAACTCATGAAGTCCGCGTCATTGAGCTGGCCGCCCAGCACGCCGCGCGCCTCAAAGAGCGTTACGGCATGTCCGCGTTCCGCCGCCAGCAGCGCAGCCTTCATGCCGCCGGGACCTCCGCCGATCACGGCCACCTTCTTCTTTTCACAGCGGCGGGGGATCAGCATGTCAAGCTGCGTTTCTCTCCCCGCCTCGGGGTTGACCGAGCACGAATAGCTGTGGGTCTTCTTGAACTCGTCCAGACAATGAAAGCACTTGATGCAGGGGACGATATCACCGGCCCTGCCCCGGCCCGCCTTGCGTACCGTCTGCGGATCAGCAATGAGGCCGCGGGCCATGGCCACGATGTCGGCCTCTCCGGCAGCCAGCACTGTCTCAATCTGCTCGGGCCGCAGGAAGGCTCCCAGCGTCAGCACGGGAATGCGGATATCCGGACAGTTCCTGACTGCTTTGGCCAGATACGCATTGCAGGCGGGCGGCAGAAAGCCGGAAGGATGGGTAATGGCCCGCAGGCGCGGTTCCCGCACCACACCGGCCGAAACATGGATGATATCGATCCGATCCTGAATGAGCTTGACGAACTCTATGCACTCGTCAATCCGGAATCCGCCGGGGACGCATTCCGATCCGGAAATACGATACTCAATGAGCAGATCGCGCCCTACTCTGCCGCGTATGGCGTCCAGCACCATGAGAGGAAAACGCGCCCGGTTCTCCAGAGAGCCGCCGAACTCGTCCGTCCGATGGTTGCCCCGCGGAGAAACAAACTCCTGCAGCAGCGTGCCGTGGCCGCCATGAATCAGCAGGGTGTCAAAACCGCAGAACCTGACGCACTCCGCCAGTTCCGCATAGCGTGCAGCCAGCTTTTCCATCTCCTCCACCGGCATCTGGTGGAAGCGCAGCCCGTCGCCGCGCACAAAATCGGAACAGCCGTAAATGATGTCCTTCCTGGCCTCTTCCGTGTATTCTCCCTCGGAGCCGAAATGTATCAGCTCATAGGAACAGCGGGCATCATAAAAATGCATGGCGCTGGTCATGTGGATGAAGTTGCGCCAGCCCGCAGGCTCAGTGATGTTGAACTCGGTATGAACGGGATTGCGTCCGGTAAGCGTCACTTTCTGCCCCCCGCAGCTTACGCAGGCCACGCCGCCCCTGGCCTTTTCCAGGTAGGTGGCAATATAGGACGGCTCGGGGTAGGACGGCGCGTTGTTCTGTATCATGTGCGCCGTGGTGGGGGCGGAGAACACCCTGTTCTTGAAGGTGATGTTCCCCACGGTCAGCGGGGCGAACATGTGCGGATAATGCTGATTCATGCCCTGGCTCCTTACGGGAAAAGATAACGGACGGAACTGTCTGTTTTCCGTATAGGAGATCCGGCAGAAATGGGGAAATAGCGATTCCGGATAACTCTTATTGAAAAAGCCCGGACCGGAACCGCCGGGGGCGAACTATATCCGCGCGGCGCGGAACTCTCCGAGCAGACGATCCACATGGGGGGAAAGGCAGTTTCTGTTCCATACCATGCAATGCTCGATACGCACGGCATCGCCGGGGATGGAAACAGATCTCAGCCCCCGGTAGCCGTGATGCCACAGGTAGTTGCGCGGCAGAACCATGACGCCCTTGCCGCTTTGCGTCAGGGTGAACGAGGCGGGCAGGCTGTCCACGGTGCGGATGCGCGGCCGGTAAGCCTCCAGCGCCGCAAGCAGGCGGGAGCGTCCGCGCGGCTTTGCCGCCACCAGCAGGAGGTCGAAACGTGCCAGCAGTTCCTCACAGTCCGGTTCCGCAGCGCCTTCCCGGTTCTCCTCCCGATACACCAGCTCCAGACGATCTTCCTGAATCGTTTCCACGGCAAGACCGGCATCCACATGCTCATTGTGCCGCAGGGTAAGGAAGGCCACATCCAGTTCTCCGTCCAGAAGCCCGCGGGTGCAGAGGTCGAAATCCTGCTGGCGGCAGTCCAGATCGACTCCGGGAAACAGCGAGGAAAAACGGGCCAGCGCATCCGTTATGCCGATACATTCAAAGTGATCTTCCGTGCTGTCAAATCCCACGCGCAGTCTGCCGCTCCCGGCATCCGGCCCCGCGCCGTTCCGCGCGATCTCCCCGGCAATATTCCGGATGCGCTCGGACACGGCAAGCAGTTCCCGGCTCGGTTCAAGCAGCAAAGCCCCGGCGGGGGAAAGCGCGACGCGGCGCCGGTCACGCATGAACAGCTCCACTCCGAGTTCCCGCTCCAGTTCCGCAATCTGATAGCTGAGAGACGGCTGGGAAATATACAGCGCCTCGGCCGCGCGGCTGAAATTCAGGCGTTCCGCCACGGCAACGAAGAATTGCAGTTGGCGCAGTTCCATGGCCTCCCCCGGACTGCCCGCTAGCCCTTGAACACAAAAAAGGCTCCGGCCACAATCAGCCCGAACCCGATCAGATGGTTCCAGGTAAGGCTTTCTCCGAGGTACAGCGTGGAAAAGACGCCGAACACGGTCAGGGAAATGACCTCCTGAATGGTCTTGAGTTCCGCCGCGCTGAAATACCCGTAGCCGACACGGTTGGCGGGCACCTGCAGACAGTATTCAAAAAAGGCCACCCCCCAGCTTATGACTACGGCGGCCATGACCGGCATGGCCTGATGCCGCAGATGCCCGTACCAGGCATAGGTCATGAAGCAGTTGGAGCCGATGAGCAGCAGAACGGTGACAAGCGGGACGGGAAGATTCAGAAACATGGCATGACCTCGGGAAATGCAGAGTTCGCCGCTCACCATGCCCCAACGCGGAAAAATTTCAAGTTCGGCGGTTCCGGAAGGCTGCGTCAGGATTTCCGGCGACAGGCCCATCCGCGGAAGCCCCGCAGATCCGAATCCTGCCGCCGCGGGATCGGCCCGCAGACCGGCGGCGTCCGGGCGTCATCAGGCCGGAACATTGCAGGCTTCCCGAAACGGCCCCGCCGCGATACTCACACGCGTGAAGCCGGGCGGGGCGTCCGTGCCTGCGTGGCCGCCCCGCCCGGCTTGTTCTCCCGCTCTTCCGCGGGCCGCCTGCCCGCTCCCGGCATTTGCAGGAGAAACAGGTTCCGGAATGTGCTGCGATTGAAAATCCCCGCCGGCCAGGCTCCATGTCCGGCCCGCAGGTTTCACGCCGCCGCCATCGCCTGGCGCCGCAGGCGAATTGCGGCGAACCGGAGAGGGGCGGCGCGAAGCGGACGGGGAGAACAGGGAGCAGCCTCGCTCCGCCTGACTCCGCAGAGCATTTCAACAACGGAATACTCCGGCGAAAGCACGCCGCTCCGCGCCATGAAGCGTCATGGAGCTAGAACGCGTAGGTGAACATCAGGGCCCCCCTGAACGCGTTATCGTACTCTGCGGTACGGATGCTCTCATCAAAGTCAGTGACCAGATACGCCAGCAGAACGCTGGCGGTCAGGTTCCGGTATATGCTGTAATTGCTCAGGAAGTTGATTTCCCATGCGGAATCGGCAGTGGTCATGTAATGAATCGGGGTACGGTTGATATCCGCCGGTCTGCTCACCGAAGCATCCGTAACGCGATTGGTGTTGTTGGTGCCCTGGAAATAGGTCACCGTCAGCATATGATTCAGATCATCAATGAAGGAAACGCCCTTTACGCCGAGTTCCACCCCCCAGGTGCCCGCCGGCGAACAGTTGTCAATGGTGGGAGCAAGCATGCCCAGCGCGTCAAAATAGATGGCGGAGGCGTTGAAGGTTCCGCTGGGACTCAGCAGGCGCTTGCTGCCCTCGGAATCGGCATCATCGCCCGATGCGTACCAGCCGCGCAGGAAAGGCGTTGCCCAGGATGTCTTCATCTCCGCGCCCAGAGCGGCATACCAGCCGCTGCGCCGGGCACGGCCATCGGCATCGTTGCCGCTGTAAATGAAATCCGCCGTGAACCGGAAGGGATCAAACAGGCTCAGTTCGCCGCCCACGCCCGCCCAGTACACCGTGGTGCGGGAATCAAGACCATTCATGGCGGAACCGTACCCGTACCCCATCATGTCAAGAGCAGGAACACGGGTTTCCGTGCCGTCAGCGGCCACGCTTCTGACGCCGTTTCCGTGCAGCCCGATCATGCCCCAGGGGCTGATTTTATACCCCTCCCCCTTGAAATCGGCAGTCAGGAAGGCCAGATCCACGCTGCTGTGCGCGTAATGTTCCGTCCCCCACTTGTTCAGGGCCGCTGAAGGACGCAGCCAGCCGGCATTGAGCGACACCATCTCGTTAATGGGAGCATGCACGGTCACGCCGTCCAGAGTCCCGTCCAGCACCGGAGAATTGAACACATAGCTGGGCATGATCACTTCCTGCCGCCCCATGCGTATCAGCACGTCGGCAGAAGGAACAAGCCAGTCCAGATAGGCAAGACGCGCGGTCACGGCCTTGCCGGGCCCGCCCACACCCTGCTCGCCCCAGGTATTGGCATGCGGCATGCTCGCGCCGTTGCCGACCTGAAACTGCACAAAGCCGGAAATGGATTCATTGACGCTCATGTCCAGGTTGATGCGGATACGCTGGCGGGCGGTAAAACTGCCGTCGGAAGCATCTTTCCGCAGGGGCTCCGTCGCCGGGTTCTTTCCATCCCCGCCGAACAGGCCATCGGTCACATTGCCGCCCACGAGCCATGCTCCGGACACCTTGAGATCCACGGCGGAAGCGCCGTTCACGGAGGAAAGCGCCATGCCTGCGGCAAGAAGCAGAGTCAGAAATTTCTTCATAGCACACACCCTGGTAAAAGATTTCAGATGATGAGCCTCACCGCCCGCCGGATGCCGCACTGTCTTTCACCGCATCAGAATTCCGGATATCTGCCGGAATATCTGATTGAGGCGCTGTGACACGTCCGGCAGGGATTCCCCTGCAATCCCATGGGCCGGCACTGTCACAAAACAACTCTCCCTGTGCGCGGCGCATCCAGCTTCGCCGGACTCCCCCGCAGGCGGGAAAAACCGCCGCGAATCCGGCAAAACGCCGACAAGAATATTTCTCCCGCAGCTCCCCCTTCCGAAATATTGAAACAGAACGCCCGGCACCAGCGCCTTCTCTCCATCCCATCAGGCCGCCCGCCCGGCGGCAGCCGGGCGGGAACAGACAAGGCGGAGGCACTTCCCGCCCCGCGCGGTCTTCCTGCTGTGCCCGGGTCTTGTTCATGTTAAAAGCGCACTCTCGTTAAAAAAGAAACAAGTATAGACTATGCAATAAAAATCTTCATTATTTTTTCATAATATTACAAAATATTTCCATGTGCTGTTCCGGCGCGGCGCCCGGAGCGGCCCAGGAGCCGCGCGCGTGTTCGGCGCATGGAGGCCGGCATGGAGAGAGTGCCGAAGTGCGGGCGCGGCTTTTCCGCGCAATACGCTGCAGGAGATCGCGGAAGCAACGTCACGCGGAGCGCGGCCGAAAGCGGCGAAGCCGCATGGGCCGAAGCGCGGACGGCCGTTGCCGAAGGGGCCTTTCACCGCACCGGAAGCGCGGCTGCCGTCACGGCAGCGAATGTTGCCGCTGAAACCGGGGCAGGTGAACGACCTCCGATTGCTGTATCAGCCAGGAATTTTAAACACAGCCAGACAAAAAAAAGGGTTATGACATATATGCCATAACCCTTGAAAAATATGGTGCGCCTGGAGAGATTCGAACTCCCGGCCTACAGGTTCGTAGCCTGTTGCTCTATCCAGCTGAGCTACAAGCGCACTGCGAAAATGGAAATTAGAAGAAGAGGGGACTGTCGTCAAGCATTTTTTTCAGTTTTTCGGAAAATTCTGCCGGTGTCCGTACAGGACGCCCGGCAGGAGGGTTTCCGATCGCCGGGGCATGCCGTTCCGGAACCGGCCTGTTCTCCGGCGCATTCTTCCATCCATTGCCGGGCCAGGCGTTCCGCCTGGGCGCGCAGGGATTCCATGCGTTCGGGGCTGTCGGCCTCAAAGCGCATGGAGAGACTGGGCGAGGTGTTCGAGGCTCGGATCAGGCCCCAGGCCCCGCCGAAATCAATGCGCGCCCCGTCCAGATCGCAGACGGGGAAACGCTCCCTGTACCAGCGGAGGGCCTTTTCGACAACGCGGAACTTGAGATGATCCGGGCAGGGCAGATTGAGTTCCGGCGTGATCCATGCGCGCGGCCAGCCGGGCAGAGCGGAAAGGGGTTCCCCGAGGCGGGAAAGAATGCACAGAAGCCGGGCCGCGCAGTATGTGGCGTCGTCAAAGCCGTACCAGTTTTCCCGGTGAAAGATATGGCCGGAAAGCTCTCCGGCCAGCAGCGCCCCCTGTTCGCGCAGCGCCGCTCTGACCAGGGAGTGACCGCTGCGGCACATGCCGGGCACGCCGCCGCGCGCGGCCACGTCGTCGAACAGGCGGGCGGAACACTTGACATCGCCCAGCACACGGGCTCCCTGCTCCCGCGTCAGCAGATCCCGTGCGAACAGGGCCAGCAGTTCATCTCCCATGAGCAGGCGGCCCCGCTCATCCATGACCGCGAGCCTGTCGCCGTCGCCGTCGAGTCCCAGCCCGAGGTCTGCGCGGGTTTCCTGCACGGCGGCCCGCAGGGCCGTCAGGTTCTCCTCCCGTACGGGGTCGGGCGGATGATGGGGAAAACGACCGTCCGGTTCGCAGAACAGCTCTTCGACTTCCGCGCCCAGACGACGCAGAACCAGCGCGCAGATCTTCCCCGCCGCTCCGTTTCCCCCGTCCAGCACGACCCTGAAGGGACGGCAGCTTCCCAGGCGGCGGACAATGTCCTCAATATAGGACGGCGTAACGTCAAAGGAGGAACTCATGCCCGTTCCCTGTTCATAGTCGCCGCGCTCCAGAATGTTCCGGATGGACAGCAGGTCCTTTTCCCCCGCGGTTCCTTCCCCCAGCCAGATTTTCAGCCCGTTGTCCTCCGGCGGATTATGGCTTGCCGTCACCATGACGCCCGCCTCCCGTTTCAGGCAGAGTACGGCGAAGTACAGACAGGGCGTGGGAGCGAGGCCGAGATCGATGACGTCCAGCCCGGCGGAACACAGGCCCTCAATCAGCGCGCGGTGAAAGGAAGGGGAACTGAGGCGGCAGTCCCGCGCGACCACAACATCGCGGATATTCCGGCCAGGGCGCACGCCCTGACGCAGAAGGAGCGTGCCGCAGGCCCGCCCCATCTCACGGACGAAGGCGGCGTCAAAGCCCGGCCCCGTTCTGCCTCTGATGTCGCAGGCGCGAAAGGCGCTCCGCGCGGCGGGGGAAAGCGGCATATCGTGTTCTCGCCGTGTTTGAAGTGATGCCGGAGGGAAGGCGGCGCGGGGCCGCTCCGGACAAGCGCCTTGACCGGGCCTGCATCCTGCCTTAACCTGTATCAATATTCTGAAATAGAAACATCGGCCAGGCCGTTTGTCAAACAAGCCGGGATCGGGATACGTCCGGATGAGAGAGGCTTCTCTCGCAGCATGCCCCGGAGCGCGCCCATGCGCGGAGGATAGCGAATGAATTGGGACTGGGACAAGCTTCAGGAAAAACGTCAGCGCCAGCAGCCGTGGCGGCCGGCCGGGAGGCCGGAGCGGGATGGAGACGCTGATCGGGAAGAGACGCGCGGAAGCGGCGAACGCAGGAAGGAGGATGAAGGCGATGCGGGAGGCTTTCGTTTTCTGAGCGGACGCAGAGGCGGAGGCGCCGGTTCGCCGGGAGGCTCCGGCAACGGCGGAGATCCCCGCAAGTTTGTCGCCTCTTTTTCCCTGCCCGGAGCGAAATGGCTGATTCTCGGCGCGGTGGCCGTATGGCTGGCGACGGGCATTTACATCGTGCAGCCCGACGAGGCGGGGGTGGTCCTCCGTTTCGGCGCGTATGATCGTTCCGTGGAGCCGGGGCCGCACTACCATCTGCCCTGGCCCATTGAGGAAGTCTACCGGCCCAAGGTCACCCAGGTGCGTCAGGCCGAGGTGGGATACCGATCCCGTTCCACGGGCGGGGTGTTCCAGCAGGGGCAGGTGCAGGCCGTGGACGAGGAGGCGTCCATGCTTACCGGCGACGAGAACGTCGTCAACGTGCAGTTCAATATCCAGTATCATATCAAGCCGGGTGACGGCGCTGTGGACTATCTGTTCAATGTCACGCAGCCCGACGCGGTGGTGAAGAAAGCGGCGGAAGCCGCCATGCGCGAGGTTATCGGCAAGACCACCCTGGAAGCGGCGCTGACCGAGGGACGCGTGAAGGTTCAGGGCGAAGTGACGGAACTTCTGCAGGATATTCTTGATCGCTATCGTGTGGGCGTGCAGGTGGTTGCCGTGCAGATGCAGGCCGTGCAGCCCCCCGGCGAGGTGAGCGAGGCGTTCAAGGATGTGGCCAGCGCGCGCGAGGACAAGCAGCGCCTTGCCAACGAGGCCGAAGCCTACCGCCGGGATATTCTGCCCAAGGCGCAGGGACAGGCGGCGGAAATCCGCAATCAGGCGGAAGCCTACAGGCAGACCCGCGTCAACGCCGCCCAGGGCGAGGCCCAGCGTTTCCTTTCCGTACTCAGGGAATACGAAAAGGCGGAAGATGTGACGAAAAAGCGTATGCTGTATGAAACCATGGAAGAAATCATGAGCCAGCCCGGCATGGAAAAACTTGTTCTGCCTTCGGACGCCGCTTCCCGCGTGCTCCCCCTCCTGCCCCTGGGCGAGGGCTTTTCCGGGGCGGGCAGGCCCCTGACCGGGAACGTCCCCGCTTCCGACGCCGCGGACAGGAGTTCCGCATCCGTATCCGAACCGTTTTCGCCGCCCTCATCTTCCTCGCCCGTTTCCGCCGGAAGCGGACAGGCTTCGCCGCGCGTCTCCCGCCAGGACGGCGATGTCCGCGCCCGCGCGGCGGCCGGCATGCACAGGGGGACGATGTAATGAACAAATCGTTTCTTTCCGTCGGCGGCGTGATCGCCGTCATCCTTGTTCTGCTTGGCTGGCAGGGGCTGTTCGTGGTGCATCAGAGCCAGCAGGCCATTCTGCTCCAGCTCGGCAGGCCTCTTGATCGGGTGTACGGCCCGGGGCTGCATGTCAAGGTTCCCTTCATTCAGAACGTGGTGCTGTTCGACGCGCGGATTCTCGACTACGACGCCCGCCCGGCGGAGGCCCTGACCAGCGATCTCAAGACCATCGTGCTGGACAACTACGCCCGCTGGCGCATTGTGGACCCGCTGCTTTTCTACCGCACGGTACGCACCATTCCCAACGCCCAGGCCAAGCTTGACGCCGTGGTGTATTCGCAGATGCGCGCCCATGTGGCCCGTCACACCCTGACGGAAGTGGTGGACAGCGCCAGATCCAGCATCATGGATTCCGTGACGAAACAGGCATCCGCCCAGATGAAAGAGTTCGGCATCGAAGTGGTGGATGCCCGCATCAAGCGCACCGACCTCCCCGCCGAAAACCTGCGCGCCATATTCGAGCGCATGCGGGCGGAACGCGAACGCCAGGCCCGGCAATACCGTTCCGAAGGGGCGGAGGAATCCACGAAAATCCGTTCCACGGCGGACAAGGAAAGGGCGCTCATTCTGGCGGAAGCCAACCGTGACGCCCAGATCCTGCGCGGGGAAGGCGATGCCGAGGCGGCGCGGATATTTGCCGAGGCGTTTACGCGGTCGCCGGAGTTCTTCGCCTTTCAGCGCAGTCTGGAGGCCATGAAGAAATCTCTGCGGGACAATACGCGCATTGTTCTGACGCCGGACAGCCCCCTGCTCCAGCCTCTGCATCAGTAGAGGAGAGCCGCCGGGGCGCATACTCGGGCGTCAGCGTGAAATCTGCGGCTCAGAACACGGGTTTCCGGCAGGCAGATATTTTCAATCGCGAAAGGTTTCAGAGCGTTTTGTTCCTGAAATGCGCTGCGGAGCCGGGCAGGGCGAGACTCCGCAGCGACGCCCCCTTCTCCGGTGTCGCCGCAATTCACTTGCGGCGTACAGCTCCGGCTTCGGGCGTGAAACCTGCGGGCCGGAACATGGAGTCCTGGCAGACAGATACATTCAATGGCAAAACGCTCTCAAAGTTAACCCGCACCAGAGGAGTAATATGGGATCTTCGCGGAAGTCCGGAAAAGCCCCGGATGAAGCGCCGCCAGCCGGCCAGGGCGAAGCGGAACGGAAATGCGCGGGCGGAAGACGCCGCGCCGCCGTGCGGCCGGGGCTCCCGGCCGAAGAGAATTCAGAAGTCCTGCGGGCGGCGCGGGAACGGGATTTCGGGCTGTTCATGGCTCAGGTGAAGGAATCGTTCGGTGAACTCACCCAGCAGGATCTCGCGGAACTTCTGGGGGTGAAGCAGCCTACCGTTTCCGCCGCGAAGCAGCGGGGAAGAGTGCCTCTGTCCTGGATTATCCGTCTGCGCAGGCTGCTGGGCAACGAGCGCTGGCCGGCGCCTCCGCCGGAGGACGACTCCTTCCCCGGGCTGCTCGGCGAAACTGCGGGAAAGGACGGCAGTGCGCGTCTGCGGGAACATGCCGGAAAACCCGTGCGGATATACGGCACGAAATGCGAGTGGCCCCGCGGGCGCAAAAGGCCCGCCTTTCCGGTTGTCGGGTACGAGACGCTTTCCCGCCGTTTTACGGGAGAAGGCGTGCTGGTTTTCCGGGTGGAAGGTTCCGCCATGCGGGACACTCTTGGTCCCCGCTCCCTGGTCGGCGTGGATTCCGGCGATCATATTCCTGTTTCGGGCGCGCTGTTCGCGGTGTATATGCCCGGAGAGGGCGTGATCATACGGCGTTTTTCCCATGCAGGGGACAAAATCCTGCTGTGTGCGGATCATGCGTCGCTTCCGCCCTTTGAAATGACCGGGAGCGATCTGGAAAGGCATATGGTGGGGCGCTGCCTGTGGGCCATGCGGGAACTGTAGGGCATTTCATTTTGAATATGCTCCCGGAGTCGAGCGGGGCGGGGCGCCGCCGCGCTGCCCTCCCTTCTCCGGTGCCGCCGCAATTCGCCTGCGGCATGCAGATCCGGCTTCAGGCGTGAAACCCGCGGGCCGGAACACAGGGCCGCGGGTGGCGGATATTTTCAATGGCAGAATGTTCCGGAGGAATCCTTGATGAACATGAAAGGGAAAACGGCGTCGGCCGGCAGGAACCGGCAGTGGATTGCAGCATGAAAGGTGAAGATATGACGCGAGGATCATGGTTCCGCCTTTTCCTGATTTTGCCGCTGTGTCTCGCCGCGGGGTCCTGCTCGCGCGCGGTCGACACGGGCCGGCCTGCGGAAGCCGCTTTGCCGCCTCCCGCGGCGGAAGAGACCGCCGGGGGGACGGTGACACTGGAGAACGTGCCGGAAGTATGGCGTCCACTTGTCCGTCAGCTTGAGGAAGACGGCATCGCCGGTCAGGAGATTTCATGGCTTTTTGTGCGTCTGGGCGATGAACTGTCTCAGGAGCCCATGGGGCACAAGGTGCGTGAACTGTATAACGTCAAATATCTGCCAAAACCCGGAAGCAGGGAACAGGCTCCCGCCGTGGAAGGAGGCGATCCCATTCCCAAACCCTGGTACAAGGGGGTGGTGACCGACGCCAACGCCCGGCGCTGCCGCTCCTTCATCAACATGTACGCTCCCGCCTTCCACACCGCGGAGGAAACCTACGGCGTGCCCACGGAAGTGGCCGCCGCCCTGCTGTTTGTGGAAACACGCCTGGGCGACTACCTGGGAGATCAGAACGCGTTCGTCACGCTGGCGAGCATGGCGGCTTCCCGCAGTCCTGAATCAATTCCGGACTGGATGGCCGCTCTTCCCGATCAGGCTCCCGAAAAACTGGAATGGATCAGCAGGCGCATGGCGGACAAGGCCGACTGGGCCTATGCCGAACTCAGACACCTGCTGCAATACAGTCTGAAAAACGGCGTGGACCCGTTCGAAATCCCCAGCTCCCGCTACGGGGCGGTAGGGCTGTGCCAGTTCATGCCGTCCAGCGTCGCCAGGTTCGCGCAGGACGGCAACGGGGACGGCATCATTGATCTCTTTGATCCGGCGGATGCCGTGGCCAGTCTGAGCAACTATCTGGCCCTGCACGGCTGGAAAAGGGATTCGACCATTCCCCAGAAAATCAAGGTATTGCGCCGTTATAACAATCTTGCCATTTACGCCAACACCATCCTTGCGCTTTCGGAGAAAATCCGGGAAATTCCCGGACGCCCCGCCGTCAATCGTCCGCTTCCCAAACCTTCCGCCGTTGTTTCGCAAAGGTAGAATCATGCATGTTTCTCTTGGCGCGCAGCCCTTTTGTCTGCCCCTGCCGGTGCTGCTGGTGGGAACCTATGATGCTTCCGGACGCGCCAATCTGGCTACGGCTGTGTATGGAGGCATCTGTTCCCTTCAGCCGCCGAGTTTCTGCGTGTCCATGTCCCGCGGGAGCTGGACGCACAGATCCATTGCGGAGCGCGGCGCGTTCAGTGTGGGGCTGCCGTCGCGCTCCATGGCCGCGCAGGCCGATTTTGCGGGGCTGGTGTCCGGCCGGCAGGAAGACAAGTTTGCCGCTCTGGGGCTGACTCCCGCAGCGGGGAGGCATGTGGACGCGCCCTATGCGGCGGAGTGCCCCGTCGTGCTGGAGCTGGCCCTGACGCATACGCGCGAGCTTGGTTCTCATACGCTGTTCGTGGGTGAGATCATGGATCTCAAGGTCGAAAGGGAGGCTCTGCGCGAGGACGGCATGCCGGACCCCGCGCGTCTGGATATTCTGGCATATGCGCCCATGGCCGGGGAATACCTTGCCATGGGCGGATTTGTGGCTCGCGCACACGCCGTGGGCAAGACGGCGCGCAGAAACCGGCCGGAGAAATGAGGCGGCCGGATGCCGGAAATTCAGATACCGGCATTCCGGATAAGTTCATACATCCTGTCGCTGATGGCCTGCAGATCCGGCTTGGCGAACTGGGCATCCGCGCCGACGCTTTCACACTTCCGGGCCAGGGACTCGGAAATGAGCGAGGAAAATATGGCGACGGGAATCTCCCGGAGAACAGGATCTTCCTTGATGACGCGACACAGGGTGAGTCCGTCCAGATTGGGCATTTCGATATCGCTGATAATGCCCTGCACAAGTTCCGTCACCGGCACATTTCTTTCCCCGGCTTCCTTCCTGTACTGCATCAGAAGCTTCAGGGCCTTTTCCCCGTCCTCGGTCTGAGTGATTTCAAAGCGGCCTTCCTTCTCCAGTTCGGCATACACAAGATGGCGGATGCTGGCCGAGTCGTCGGCATGGATGATATGGTAGGAATGTTCGGGTCTTGTCCCGCTGCGGGTCTCGTCCATGCGGATGGACAGGGCCGGGTTCATTGCGGCGACAATGGCTTCCACGTCCAGCACAAAAAGTACGCGGCCTTCCAGACGCACCACCGCGGTAATCGAGTTGCGGCTCATCTTTAAAAGAAGCGGAGAAGGAGCCTCCACCTGTTTCCAGCTGATACGGTGGATGCGCGTCACGCCGGAAACCAGAAATGCGGTGCGCGTCTTGTTGAATTCCGTGATGATCACCCGGCTGTCGCTGTTTCTCACGCCGCCCTTGTCCAGAAACCTGCTTGTGTCGATCAGCGGCACGATCCTTCCGTCCCGGTAGGGAAAGGCCCCCTGTATGGCGGGATGGCGCATCCGGGGCATGGCGGTAACAGTCTGGGAACGTGAAATCTCGATAACCTTGGATACGTTGATGCCGTAATAGCCCCGGTAGCCGTTCGGTTCGTCGATGTAAAACTCGACGATTTCCAGCTCATTGGTACCGGCTTCCAGCAGAATTCCTGTCTGGGACATGCGAAAGCTTCCTTCTTTTATCCTGTTATCCAGCGGTGATGAGCGGTATTCCTTCCGTCTGCCGTATGTTGCGGGGGGGAAGCGCCGCTTCCCCCCCCGGCCTCCCGGCGGGATCGGAGAAGCTCCCGCGCTCCCGCTGCATACAGGGGGGAGGACAGCGATCAAGGGAGGCCTGATGCCTGCCGCTGCCCGGCGAATGACAGAAACATGAAAAGGGGGGAAGCAGGCTTCCCCCCGGTCTCTCGACGGGAGAAGCGAACTCCCGTGTTCCCGCAGCGCGGCTGCGAAGGAGGGGGGATGCCGCGCCGGGAAGAGACCTGATATCTGCAGCCGCGCTCCGCTATGCGCGTTTCATGTCGTCGATGAGTCCGCTGAGCACGCTGGCCTGATGCGCAAGGTCGGAAACGGCCTGCGCCGCTTCCCGCATGGCGGCGGCCGTTTCCCCGGCAATGGAGTTCACCTCGGCGATGGAGCGATTGATTTCTTCGGAAGAGGCGGACTGCTGTTCGGAGGCGGCTGCTATGCCCCGCACCTGATCCGCCGTATTATCCGCCATGCTCACAATTTCATGCAGAGCCTCGCCGGAGTGGATGGCCAGTTCTGTAACCTTTCCGATATTGTTTGCAGTCAGATCCACCTGTTCCATGCTCTTGGCGGCGCTGGACTGAATAGCCTTGATCGCGTTGCCCACGTCCGTGGTGGAGGCCATGGTCTTTTCGGCCAGCTTGCGCACTTCATCCGCCACCACGGCGAAACCTCTCCCCGCTTCACCCGCCCTGGCGGCCTCAATGGCGGCATTGAGGGCCAGCAGATTGGTCTGATCCGCAATATCGGAGATGACAGCCATGATCCTGCTGATGGCCTGGGCGTTTTCCGCCAGTTTTCCCATATCGGTCCTGAGCGCCAGAGACGCGCCCTGCACGTCCCGGATGCCGGAAACGAGTTCCTGCACCGCCTGCGCGCCCTGTTCGGCCCTTTCCCGGGTGGAGGAGGACACTTCGGATGCCGCCCCCGCATTTCTGGCCACTTCCAGCACGGTGGAATTCATTTCCTCCATTGCGGTAGCGGTTTCCGTGACGCGGGCGGCCTGTTCCGCCGCCCCCTGTTCGGACAGCTCAATCTGTGAGGCAAGTTCGGTGGATGCGGCGGAAACGATGCCCGCCACTTCCTCCAGGCGAACCGCGGCCTTCAGCATGCCGTCACGCCTGGCCTGCGCCTCCCTGCTCGACTCGTCGGCCTGCCGCATGGCTTCCTGCGCCCGGCGCGATTCCTCCTGCGCCCGTTCGGACTCCTTGTGCGCATTTTCGATATTCTTCCTGAGGCGTTCCACCATGACGAGAATTTCCGCGTACACGCCCACAGCCTCCGGCTCCCTGTCGATGTCCAGCTTGCCGCCCGCCACTTCGACGGCGAGAGAGCGCAGTTCTCCCGGGTCCTTGCCCAACTGGCGCAGCGTGTTCCGCACAATGAGCATGGCAAGGGCTGCGGCCAGAACAACGGCCAGGGCAACAACCGCAAGCACCATGGTGCGTGAGGATATGTAGGCCTCTCCTGCCGCTCTGCTGGCACGCTCCGCTCCGTCAATGGATATTCCGGCCAGCTCCGTCAGCTTGTTGTTGATGATCTGAAAGTTCTGTCTGGATTTGCCTGTGAGCACAGGCACAGCCTCATCGGGTCTGTTCCGTTTTGACAGATCAAGAATAGTCCGTGATTCTTTTCTGTAATCGTCCCACAGGACTTCTATTTCATTCAGAAGCTCTCTTGCCTCGGGGATGTCAAGGGAAGCTTTCAGACGTTCAAGTCTGTCGTTGAAGGCAACAGCAAAATCTGCAAGTTCTTCTTCTATCTCCGTCATTTCCTGCTGCGTCCGGGCAATGATATGCCGCATCTGCTGCCTGCGGTAACTGTCTGCATTCACCCGTATTTCTTCAGTCAGAATAACTCGTGGCAGCCATTTTTCTGAAATTGTATCCGAAAAACTGTTTATGTCTGCCATCTGCGCTACGCAGAAAATCCCAAGTCCCGCTATCAATACGGTAAGAATTCCCAGGGACAGTGAAAGTTTGGTTGCCAGTTTCATGGTGCCGCTTGCCTTCTACTGATGTTTGAGGATGAATGGCTTTTGCTGGAGGGATACAGTTTTTTGTATGAAACAGCCTTGCATGGACTATCGCCCATAACATTATTTGTTTGAAAAATTACTATTTTTTTCATAAAAAAAGAGAAAATAAACACCCTCCATAAAAAATATATATGCCGAACAAATTCAGATTTGGCTGCATTTGTTTCAGCCATGCTAGTATATTTCTCATGAAAATAATGTATTTAATTTGTTTATAATGTTTATTTTTTGTCCCCACAGGTCATGATATTGTTCATACCGTATTAACAACATGACAGATAGTGAACGATTGAGATGTTTTTGCATTATATAATATATATATGAAAAACATGAATACTTATGGACAGAAGTAATGACGTGTCTGACAATATGTATTCATATATGTGCGGAAAACGAGGATTCTTGTAATCATGCAGTATCCGGGTTATGTTCAGGTTGCAGGCATTCAGCGGATTTTGCAGCATCATGCGATACGGGCCTCTGCCATCGCAGCAGGAAAACTGTATCTTTTTCTGTAAAAACATACAGTTGCCATGAGCGCGCAATGCGCAGGCATGGATACTGTCAGGGCAGGCCGCCGCTGAAACATTTCCGGAGCCTGTGGGGGGAGCGCGGTTCCGGCGGAGCCGGGGACGAGAGCAGGCGACCGCCGCGAAGGCATAAGCGCAACTTATTTGTGCTGTTACATGCCGAAGCGAACCTGCTCCGGCTGACCGGCGGTTTCAATCATAAGACACTCCGGCTGGATAGTTTCAGGAAATGACGTTTACGGGACGGGGGCGGCGCATCATGTCCGCACCGGAAACATATGCGGAAAGCCCCGTCTCATGTGTCTTCCCGGCAGTGCCGGGTACAGGAGAAAAAGTCATGCCGAAAAAGCTGCACTGGAAATATCTGCTGTATGTTCTTATGGTCGCCTATGTTCTGTTTGTCGGAACAAACATGTATCAGTTCAACGCCATGATGGAATTTGTCCGTCAGTATCCTGCGGAAGTCTCGCGCGAAACACGGGAAATGAAAACGCGCGTGCTGGAAATGCGGAATACCATGCCCGGCCTGCTGTCTTCGCCTGAATTGACCCTTGATGATATCGAAAATATCTTCACACAGCAGGATGACGCGCAGGACAGATCCCTTGCGAAGGTCAGAGAGCTGCTGCCGGAAGAGCAGGACAAGCTGGATGCCGTCCGGCAGGCGTTTACCGACATACGCCAGGTCCGCCGTGACGCTGCCCGCACTCTGCAGGACAACAGCGACTACAACAGGGCAATGGAGCATTACAAGCGCGACATTGAGCCTTATGCGGCAAAAGTACACGATGCTCTTGACGACGTTTTTCAGGTTTCGGAGAACATGACGCAAAGAATACAGGATGAAATGCTCCGCAGGACAAATATCACCATCCTGCTTTCCGTCATCTGGGGGTGCGCCATTATTGGAGCGCTCATTTATGCGGACAGACGCGAACAGATCAAGAACCGGGAAATCGCCTACCGCGAGGGACTGTTCAGCCAGCTTTCCCAGAATGTCGACGAAGTGTTCATGATCGCTTCCGATTCCCGGACCTTCGAGTATGTCAGTCCGAACTGCATACGCCTCATCAGCCTGGCGGCCTCCGAGATTTCCCGGACGCCGGAAAAACTTTACACGTTTCTTCCGCCCGCTGACGGCGAGTGGCTGAAGAACATCCTTGACAGCGGCGATCCGCCTGCCGGGACCGCCGAACGGGACGTGCATCTTGAAGCATATGGCAAATTCTACAAGATAGGCGTCTACTCCATCTGCATGCCCTCGCACAGGCAGGAGCGGTTCATCGTCACCATCATCGATCAGACCGGCTCTTTCCTGCACCAGCAGGCGCTGAACGACGCCCTGAAAAACGCGCATGCGGCCAGTGCGGCCAAGAGCAGCTTCCTTTCGCACATGTCCCATGAAATCCGTACGCCGCTGAACGCCATCATCGGCATGACCACCATCGCCGCGAACAGGCTGGATGACCGTTCCCGCGTGGCGGACTGTCTCGGCAAGATAGCCGGCTCTTCCCGTCATCTGCTGGAGCTTGTCAATGATGTGCTTGACATGTCGAAGATCGAGAGCGGCAAGTTGTCCATCAGTCATGAACCGTTCAATCTCCGCAGTTCCATTCAGAACATCAACAATCTTATCCGTCCGCAGGCGCAGGCGCGGCAACTGGATTTCGACATTTTTCTGACAGGGGTGGATGAGGAGGAACTTTGCGGCGATTCGCTGCGGCTCAACCAGATTCTGCTCAACATCCTGTCCAATGCCCTCAAGTTCACGCCCCGGGGAGGTTCCATCCGCCTGGAAATCATGCAGCTTGCCAAAAAGCGCAATACCATCCGCTTGCGCTTCATCATCAGCGATACCGGCATAGGGATGAGCGAGGACTTTCTGCAGCGCCTGTATCAGCCTTTCGAGCAGGCATCCGCGTCCACGGCGGCCAGATACGGCGGAACGGGGCTGGGCATGCCCATAACGTCCAATCTCGTCTCCCTGATGGGCGGGGTCATTTCAGTCAGAAGCAGGGAGGGCGAAGGGACAACATTTGCTGTGGAACTGCCCTTCGGCCTGAGCGAGCGCGCAGCGGAAAAACATGACAGTCTGCCGCCGCTCAGGGTGCTGATTGTGGATGATGATCACGGAACCTGCGAGCATGCCGCCCTTTTGCTGGAGAGAATGGGGCTGCACCCCCGCTGGACGCTCAGCGGGCGGGAAGCGGTCGATATCGCGAAAGCGGCGCATGAAGCCGGCAGCGGCTATGAAGTCTGCCTTATCGACTGGAAGATGCCCGGCATGGACGGGGCGGAAACCGCCCGGAACATCCGCGGCGTGGTGGGTGATGATGTGCTGATCATCATTATCAGCGCCTATGACTGGGGCCCCATTGAGGAAGAGGCGCGTTCCGCCGGCGTTGACGGGTTCATCGCCAAGCCGTTCTTTTCCTCCACGCTGTATGATGCGCTTCTTTCCTCGACGCAGCGCCTCAGAGTCACAGCCGGTGACGGCCCGCATTCCGCCGGGCCGGAATATGATTTTTCCGGCAGGCGGATTCTGCTGGTCGAGGACAATGAATTCAACAGGGAAATAGGGCAGGAATTTCTGGGCATGGCGAACGCCGCCGTGGAACATGCGGAAAACGGCAGGGAAGCTGTGGACAGATTCACCGCTTCCGCGCCCGGGTATTATGACATGATACTCATGGATGTGCAGATGCCCGTGATGAACGGTCATGAAGCGACGCGGGCGATCCGCGCATCGGGTCACCCCGACGCGCGGGACATCCCCATTCTCGCCATGACGGCCGACGCTTTCAGCGAGGACGTGGCGGCCGCAGCGGCAGCGGGAATGAACGGTCATCTGGCGAAACCGGTCAATATCAACGACCTGTACAGGCTTATGGACATGCACCTGAAAAAGAGGACGCGGCAGGTCTGAAAATTCCCGCGGCGCGGCGGGCGTGAATGCATATGCGGCCGCGCTTCCGCCTGCCGCGGGGACGCATGGAAGCGCCGTCAGTACAAAAGAATTTTCTCCTGATTCGCAATCTGCAGCAGACGGCCGGTTTCCCGCACCATGACGGCTCTCCCCTGTTTTGCCAGAATTCCCTGTTCACGCAGGGCGTGAAATATCTTGGTCACGGTCATGACGTGCAGTGAAAGATGGCCGGCAATCTCGGCATGGGTCAGATATCCGGGGATTTCATGAGGCGATTCCTCGGCCATGGACGCGGCAAGCAGCCGGCAAACCCGGACAGGAGCGGTCGCAAGGCAACTGTTTGCGGATTTCGCCAGCGCCTTCTGCAGATTATCCGCCAACGCCCGCAGCAGCACCCCCTGAAGCGGCTGGCTGTCCATGCGCTCCAGAAAATCGCCGCGCTCGATCAGAACAAGACGGCAGGCCGTCTTTGTCCGCATGAACAGAGACTCGGTAAACAGACTGAAACTGCGGACAGTAAGGGATATTCCGCAGGCCCCCGCCACGGCGGGAAAGAAGTTGAACAACTGACCGGGCCTGAAATACATGAAGGAATGGCATTCTCCATCCGCCGTCACTGCCGTGAGCGCGACATGCCCTTCCAGAATATAGAACACGTCATCGGCAGGCAGCGTCGCACCGCGCGGCACCTGTATCTCTTTGCCTATCCGCAGGAAGAACTCCCGACAAAGCTCCGTGGAGGGAAGGTCAAACTTCTGCATGGTCATCATGTTCCGGAACAGCGGCACATTCAGCGGACACAGTTTTCCGCAGAAGCGGGGCCGGGCGATTCAGTTTTCTTCAGGACCGCACATATTTCAATCTACTTGAGCAAAGAGTGCGCCAGATGCAGAATAGTGCTTTAATTTCAACACATGCAGAAAACATATTGTGCGCGGAAATACACAGAAAAGACGTTGAACGTGCGAACTGCCGTACGCGGAAGCAAAAAAAATATCGCGGCATGCGTACTTGATTCATGCCGCGATATTTTTCTGAATCGCTCCATCAGGATAACCGTGCTGACAGCGCGGCGCGGAACGTGTCTTTTCAGGGCGTTCTGCACCTGAAACTGTCCTGCCGGTCAGACCTGTGTCCGGTCCGCAGGTTTCACGCCGCCGCAGGTGAACCGCTGCGGAAGGCGCGCCGTCTACTCCGGGCCGTGCGAAGCCCATTCGTCACGGTACAGCTTGTAGACGACGGAATCCGCCAGCGCCTGCCAACTGGCCTCGATAATGTCATAGGACACGCCGACAGTCACCCATGCGCCCTCGCTGTCCGCACTTTCAATCAGCACCCGGGTAACGGCGGCCGTTCCTGCTGCGGCGTCGCCCTCGCCCCCCGCAGCCGCCGCAAGCACACGCACCTTGAAGTCGCGCAGACGCATCTCGGCAAGGCGGGGATAGAACGGCAGCAGAGCCTTGCGCAGCGCATTGTCCAGCGCGTTGACAGGTCCCTGCCCGGTGGCGGCGGTGTGTTCCACCACGCCCTCGACTTCCACCATCACCGTGGCCTCGGCCAGCGGCGCGCCCGAACTGTCCTTGGTTTCCAGCACGCGCAGCTTGTGCAGACGGAAGAACTCGCGCACTCCGCGCCGGGCGAGCTTGCGCAGCAGCAGAAGCTCCACACTGGCCTCGGCGGCGGCGTAGTCATAGCCCTGGCTGGCTTTCTTCTTCAGCTCATTGAACAGGCCCTTGACCACAGGCTCGTCCTTGTCAAGGTGAAAGCCGAAACGCCGCGCCAGGGAAACGATGTTGCTGCGTCCCCCCAGCTCGGTGATCAGAATGCGCTGGCCGTTGCCCACGCTTTCCGGTCTGACGTGTTCATACAGGGTGGAATCGCGGTTGACCGCGCTCACATGCACGCCGCCCTTGTGCGCGAAGGCCGAACGCCCCACAAAGGGCTGACGGCTGAACGGCGTCATGTTCGCCACTTCCGAAACGTAGCGGGAAGCGGCGGTCATCTGGCCCAGCGCGCCCTCGGGCAGACAGCGAATCCCCAGCTTGAGTTCCAGAACCGGGATGACGGAACACAGATTGGCATTGCCGCAGCGCTCGCCCACCCCGTTCATGGTTCCCTGAATATGCCGCGCTCCGGCGCGCACGGCGGCCACGGTATTGGCCACGCCCAGCTCGCAGTCGTTATGGGCGTGAATGCCCACCACCGCGCCCGGCAGTTCCCGGACTGCTTCCGCCGTAATGGCGGCGATCTCTTCCGGCAGACTGCCGCCGTTGGTATCGCACAGCACCAGGGCGGAAGCTCCCGCTTCGTGAGCGCGTTTCAGCGCGGCCAGGGTATAATCCCGGTTCTCCTTCCAGCCGTCGAAAAAATGTTCGGCGTCAAAAAAGACCTCTTCCGCGCGGGAACGCAGAAAAGCCACGGAATCCCGGATGATGTCGAGATTGCGCGCAGGATCAAGACGCAGCGCGTCTCTGGCATGGCGTTCGCTGGACTTGCCGAAGATGGTCAGCACCCCTGCCCCGCAGGAAAGGAGCGCCATGAGCGTGGGATCGTTCTCGGCCGCATGCGACGGATGGTGCGTGCTGCCAAAGGCCGCAACCCTTGCCGTTTTCAGTTCACAGGCCGCGATCTCGCGGAAAAACTCGCTGTCCACGGGGTTCGCGCCGGGCCAGCCCCCTTCGATGTAATCCACGCCCAGTTCGTCCAGGCGCAGGGCGATCTTGACCTTGTCCGGCGTGGTGAGCTGCATGTCCTCGCACTGGGCGCCGTCGCGCAGCGTGGTGTCATAGAGCGCGTATTCCCTGCTCATGGCGTCACCGCTGCTGTTCTTCCACGGCGGAAAGACGGAGATTGAACTCCCTGTGCAGGGTCTGCACCGCCTTTTCCACTTCCCGCTCGTCGATAAGGCAGGAAATCTTGATTTCGGAAGTGCTGATCATGTTGATATTGATATCGGCCTGATGCAGAGCGGCGAAGGCGCGGGCGGCAACTCCGCTGTGATTGCGCATGCCGACGCCGATGACAGAGACCTTGGCCACGTTGAGGTCGGTTTCCACACATTCCCCGCCGATGGCGTGGCGCACCTCCTCCACAATGGCTTCGGCGCGCTTCACATCCTTGCGGGACACGGTGAAGGTCATGTCGGTAATGCCCTCGCGGCTGGCCTTCTGGACAATCATGTCCACCAGCACGCCCTTTTCGGCCAGCGGCACGAAAATCGCGGCGGAAATGCCGGGCTTGTCGGGAATGCCGCACAAGGTCACGCGGGCCTGGTCCTTGTCATACGCAATGCCCGAAACGAGCACCGACTCCATCATGTCATCCTCCTGTGTGACCAGCGTGCCGGGGTCGCTGCTGAACGTGGAACGAACCCGCACGGGAACCTTGTATTTCTTGGCGAATTCCACGGAACGGATTTGCAGCACCTTCGCTCCCATGGAAGACATTTCCAGCATCTCGTCATAACTGATGCGATCGATCTTGCGGGCTTCCTCGCACAAGCGCGGGTCCGTGGTATATACCCCGTCCACATCGGTGAATATGTGGCACTCCACGCTGCCCAGCGCGGCGGCCACAGCCACCGCCGAGGTATCGGAACCGCCCCGGCCCAGCGTGGTCAGGCGGCCTTCCGCCGTGCAGCCCTGAAAGCCGGCCATCACCAGCACGTCATACTTCTCCAGCTCGCGCCGGAGCATGGCCGCGTCAATGGACTGGATGCGCGCGCTGCCGAACGCGCCGTCCGTCAGCACGGGCAACTGAAAACCCAGCAGCGAACGGGCCCTGATGCCGTCGTCCTGCAGCAGCATGGAAAACAGCGCCACGGATTCCTGCTCGCCCGTGGCCAGCAGCACGTCCATTTCCGCCGGGTCCGGCTCATCCGACCACTGATGGGCCATTTCCAGCAAGGCATTGGTCCGGCCCGAGCGCGCGGAAAGCACGACGACGAGCTTGCGGCCTTCGGCCAGAGCTTCACGCACCTTGCCGCGTACCTTTTTCATGCATTCCAGATCGGCAACGGAGGTGCCGCCGAATTTCTGCACCAGAATCCGCATGTTGTTTGATCCCCCGCTAAACTTCCTCCCCTCCGGGAAGACAGGATAAGGCTCATGCCCCGCGCACGGCGAAGCGCGATGACAGCACGGGCCGCAGGGCTTCCAGCAGGGCCGCCCCCGCCGCGCCGTGCGCCGTTATCACCGCTGACCGCTTCATTTCGCACGACTGCCCCGGAATGTCCAGATTTTCTCCCTGTCCGCCGCCGGATACAGGGCGCAGCTCAATATCCAGCCGGTTCTCCTCCCGCAGTCCGGGGGCGAGGTATTCCGGCCATTCCAGCACCAGCAGCGCGCCCTCGTCCATGGCGTCCGCCATGTCTTCCGGCAGTTCCCCCAGCGCCGCCGCGCCGGCATCCCCCAGCCGGTACAGGTCTGCATGCAGCAGGACGGGACGGGTGGGGTAGATGTTGCACAGGGTAAAGCTTGGGCTGGCGACCTCGGCCTCCCCTCCGCCGGGCAGCGCCGCCGCCAGACCGCGCGTCAGGGTGGTTTTTCCGCTGCCCAGCGCGCCGCGCAGATACAGGGCGCGAAGCCCCTCCCACAGCGTGCCCCGGGCGTCGATCAGTTTTTCGCCGATAATCCGGCCCAGGGCTTCCGTTTCCCCGGCATTATCCAGCAGCCAGGCCATATGATGACTCCATCAGTTGAAGTATGCCCGCAGCTCATACGCCGCGCATGAAATCTCCATCTCCTCGCCGGGATGCGGAATGCCCATGGCCGCCAGCGCGACGGGCACGGCATCCGCGATCTCGCGCGGCCCGTTGCCACGTTCCGGCCACGTTTTTGCCAGTGCCGCCCCCGCCCGGGCATGAAGTTCCACTCCCAGCGCCGCGGCCGATGCCGCATCCCGGCCAGACGCCAGCAATGCGCCGATCACTCCCGCCAGCACATCGCCGGAACCGCCCACCGCCAGTTGCGGCACGGACCACGGCGAAAGACAGACCGGCCCGCCCGCCGCGCCGCTCAAGGAGCCTTCCCCCTTGAGTACCCAGCAGGCCGGAGCCAGCGCCCTCAACCGGGCATGCGCAACGAAACGATCCGCCTGCACCTCTGCGGCCGTCATGCCGAGCAGTGCGGCCGCTTCGCCGGGGTGCGGAGTCAGCACGTCGCGCGCGGTCAGCAGGCCGAACAGTTCCGGCTCCGCCGCCAGCGCGAACAGGGCATCGGCGTCCAGCACCAGCGGCGGCCGCCCCGGTTCCTCCAGCAGCGCCCGCAGAAACTCCCCCGCCCCGTTGTTCCGTCCCATGCCCGGGCCGATCACCACCGCCCCCCGCACACGACAGGCCGCAAGCGGATCGCGCAGGGCGGCCATCTGTCCGGCATGCCATTCCCGTCCTCCCTGCCCGGCAGGCAGAGAGTGGGTGACGGCTTCGGGCAGACCCGCGCGGATGGGGGGCAGCGCGCCTTCGGGAGCGGCCACGGCCAGCAGGCCGGCCCCGGCTCGCAGCGCGCCCAGCGCGGCCAGGCGCGGCGCGCCGGTCATATCCGCCGATCCTCCCGCAATCAGCACCCGTCCGGCCTCGCCCTTGTGACGGGGGAACGCGGAAGAAGGCCGCCTCAGGTTTCCGGAACCCTCGTTTTCCCCCGTCCACATCACAAAGGAGGCGGGCGCGCTTTCCATGACGCGGCGCGGCATGCCTATGGGCCGCACCAGAAGATCCCCCGTGAACTCCCGCGCTCCGGGGACGGTCAGGCCGGGCTTGGCGGCCTGAAAGGTCACGGTGGCATGCGCGCGCACGGCCTCCGGCCGGGGCAGGCCGCTCAGGCCGTCCAGGCCGGAAGGAACGTCCAGCGCGAACACCAGCGCCGCGCGGCGCAGGGCATTGACATTCCGCACCAGATTCAGCTCCCGCGTCCGCAGTTCCCCGTGAAACCCCGTGCCCAGCAGGCCGTCCGCGATGATATCGGGAACAAAGGCGGAAAGAATGCGGGACAGATCGCCCGATGCGGGCAGCGGGCGGAACGGAACGCCCAGCCCGCGCGCAAGCCGCGCGAAACGCCCGGCGGCTCCGCGCATGCGGCCGGGAGCGCGGGCAAACAGAACCAGCGGCCGCGCGCCCTCATCCAGCAGATGCCGTGCCAGACAGGCCGCATCGCCGCCGTTGCTGCCGCTCCCCATGAGGAGCAGCACGCGCGCGCCGCGCAGCGGCATCCCGCGCGCCGCAGCCACGGACCGCAGGGCGGACAGGGCCTCCCGCGCCGCGTTTTCCATCAGCACGTCCCCGGGCAGACCCCGCTCAAGGGCCAGAGCATCCCAGAGGGCCATTTCCGCCGGAGCGGGCACAGGTACGAACATTTTCAGGTCTCCATCAGAAAAAAATGCGGCCGCGCGGCGCGCGCTACCCTTCCAGCACCACCACCGCGCCCGCGACATCCCGCTCATGGGTCAGGGAAACGTGCACGGCCTTCACGCCAAGCTCCTCGGCCCGGCGCGCGGCCGCCCCCGAAAAGCGGAGTTCGGGGCGTCCCGAGGGCAGACGGAGCACTTCCACATCCCGCATGGAAACGCCCTCGGCAAAGCCGGTTCCCAGCGCCTTGACCGCCGCCTCCTTGGCGGCGAAACGCCCGGCGACAAAGGCCGCGCGCGCGCCCGGGGATTCGGGCAGAAGCTCCCGTTCCGCTCCGGTCAGCACCCGGCGGCAGAAATGATCGCCAAAACGCTCAAGGCAGTTCCCCACGCGGGGAAGCGAGGCCAGATCCATGCCCAAACCTATGATCATATGCGCTCCAGAGCAATATGAGTTCAGCCCGCCGGCGGAGTTCCAGCTTGCGGGGGGCGGCGCGGGAAGTCAAGCGCGCCCCGCATCCGGGACATTCGCTTCCGCAAAGAAAGTTGCATTTCAACTATCTGAAATCAAAAATGAATTTTTGAAAAATCAGCGAAGGCTCTGTTCAGGTTTACGGTTGGCAAAGAGAATTGTGCTCCTTTAACCGCCGGAGGCGCGAGCTTTGAGCGACGCCCCCCGCCGCGCGGCGGCCTTCACGGCAACGAATGTCGCCGCTGAAACCGGGGCAGATGAACTCCCCCTGATTGCTGTATCAGCCGGAAACTTTAACACAGCCTCAGCGAAAGGATACGTGTCTCCCGTGGCATCACTGGTGCTGCATGACACAAAATGCCTCGTATTTTGTGTCATGCTCATTCGCCGAAAAACACGTTTTTCGGCTCATTCACGGCGGTCTGCACAGCGAAACTTCAGATATTTCGGCACTCTGGAGCATTTCGCCCATGAAATGCCCTGCGGAGTCGAACGGGGCGGGACGCCGCCGCAATCCACTTGCGGCGTCAAGCTCCGATGGAGGCGTGAAACCTGCGGGCCGGAACCCAGGGGACTCGCCGGCGGACATTCTCAAATGCAAAACGCTCTAGGAGGGCGGGGACGCGCCGCCGGAACGGAGGCTGCTCCAGGTCTGAAGCGCCACGGACAGGATGATCAGCCCCAGCCCCCCGTAGAAGGAGGCATTCAGCTCCCGCGCCTCGCCGAGAAAAAGCATGGCCATGGCAATGCTGTAGACCGGCTCGAGATTATAGGTGAGGTTCACGGTAAAGGCGGAAATGTCGCGCAGCACCTGAATTTGCAGGACGTACAGAAAAACCGTGCAGAACAGGGAGAGAAGCAGCAGCATGATCATGTCCGCGAGCGGAGGCGGGACAAGCTCATGGCCCGCAAGCGCAAGATAGACAGGCAGCAGCGCGCCGATCCCCGCCGCACCGCCCAGCATTTCATACAGCAGCGTGGTCAGCGTGTCGCGTCCGGCGCTGACATGCTTGTTGCACACGGTGAACAGCGCGGCCAGCGCGGCTCCCAGCACACCCACGGCGATGCCCAGCCGGTAGCGGACATCAAAATGAAAAATCAGCCCCACGCCGGCAATGGTGATCAGACTGAACAGCATTTCCCGCGCGGAAACGCGCCTCCGGCAGAGCAGAGGCTCGAACAGCGCGGTGAAGAATCCCACCGTGGAAAAACAGACCACGCCGACGGACACGTTGGACGCCTTGATGCTGCCGTAAAAGCAGACCCAGTGCAGGGCAAGCAGCAGCCCCGTGGCGCCCGCGGCCAGCGCATGACGCGGGGCGCTTTTTTCCGGCCCGCCGCTGAACCGCAGAAAGACAAACAGCATGAGCGAGGTGAGCAGCAGCCGATACCAGACCAGCAGCCCCTCGTTCAGGGTGATGAGCTTGCCGAATACGCCGGTGAAGCCGGCCAGGACGACGGAAAGATGCAGTTTGAGAAAAGCGTTGTTCATGGTGTCCGCTGCAATATCCCAGCCCTTCCCCGACCGCAAGTTCCCGCACGGGCCCCTGCTTCTCTCTCGATTTTCCCGCCGTATTCCTGTATAAAGCGAACCGGCTCCGCAATTCGGCCGCCATGATGGAGGTGCTGTTCCCATGTTTCCGCGCAAACGCGTTCTGGTCACCGGAGGTTCCGGCTTCCTGGGGTCGCATCTGTGCGCCCGTCTGCTGCATGAAGGCCATGAGGTGCTGTGCGTCGACAATTTCTTTTCCGGTTCGCGCGCCAACGTGGAAGAACTCATGGACGACAGGCGCTTTGAACTCATACGCCACGACGTCACCTTTCCCCTGTTCGTGGAGGTGGATGAAATCTATAATCTGGCCTGCCCCGCCTCCCCCGTCCACTATCAGCATGACCCGGTGCAGACCATCAAGACCTGCGTGCACGGAGCCATCAACATGCTGGGGCTGGCCAAACGCCTTGGCGTGAGGATATTCCAGGCATCCACCAGCGAAGTGTACGGCGATCCGGAAGTCCACCCCCAGACGGAGGACTACCGGGGCTGCGTCAGCCCCATCGGCGTCCGCTCCTGCTATGACGAGGGCAAGCGCTGCGCCGAGGCGCTGTTCTTCGCGTACCGGCGGCAGCACGGCCTGCCCGTGAAGGTGGGCCGCATCTTCAATACCTATGGTCCCAGAATGCTGCCCCATGACGGCCGGGTGGTGTCCAACTTCATCATGCAGGCGCTGCGGAACGAGCCCGTCACCATTTACGGCGACGGCACACAGACCCGTTCCTTCTGTTACGTGGACGATCTGGTGGAATGCATGATCCGGCTCATGGCCTCGCCGGAGGACTTCACCGGGCCGGTCAACATGGGCAACCCCTCGGAATTCACCATGCTTGAGCTGGCGGAAACGATCATCGAACTTGCGGGCTCCCGTTCAGGGGTGATCTTTCATCCCCTGCCGGAAGACGACCCCAGACAGCGCCGCCCCGATATCTCCCTTGCGCGGAAAGCCCTGGGATGGGAACCGGCGGTTCCGCTCCGGGAAGGACTGAAAAGAACCATCGCCTATTTCGAGGAAGCGCTGAAACGGGCCTGACTTTCCGCGCCGCCCCCCCGGCGGGACGTTTCTTTTTTCTTGTCTCTCCGTCCGGGGGGCATTAATATGCCCCCATGACGCACGCAGTATCGCCCCGCAGACAGATCAAGCTTCTTCCGCCGGAACTGGCCAACCAGATCGCGGCGGGGGAAGTGGTGGAACGTCCGGCCAGCGTTCTCAAGGAGCTGGTGGAAAACAGCCTTGACGCCGGAGCCTCGCGCATCGAGGTCGAACTGGAAGACGGAGGCCGGAACATGGTTCGCGTCACGGACGACGGACGCGGCATCCCGGCGGACGAACTGGAACTGGCCGTGACCAGGCATGCCACCAGCAAGATTTCCGGCATCGAGGATCTTTCCCGCATCAGTTCCTTCGGTTTCAGGGGGGAAGCCCTGCCCAGCATCGCTTCCGTCTCCCGCTTCCGCATGGTTTCCGCCCCGCTCAACGCCGCCGGAGGACGCGGCGAGGCCACCAGTCTGGAGGTGGATTTCGGCAGGGTCTCCCGCGTCGGCCCGGCCGCGCTGGCGGGAGGCACCGTGGCCGAGGTGCGCGAACTGTTCGCCAATGTTCCGGCCCGTCTGAAATTTCTCAAAAGCCCGGCCACCGAACTGAAGCGCGCGCAGGATCTGCTGTACCGGCTGATCCTGGCCAACCCCGGAGTGGGATTCACTCTGAAACTCGGCGGGCGCACGGCCCTGCGGGTGGAACCGGGCATGGATCTGCCCCGCCGCCTTTCCCTGATCTGGCCGCCGCTGGTGGTGGAATCCCTTCGCCCCTTCCGTCTGGAACAGCACGGCATGACCGTGCGCGGGCTGGCCTCCAACCCGCGCTCCTCCCAGCCCCGCGCGGATCGCATGCTCTTTTTCGTCAACGGACGCGCCGTCAATGACCGCCTGCTCCTGCGCGCGGCGCGCCAGGCCTATCAGGGCAGACTGACCACCCGGGATTATCCGCAAATCGTGCTTTTCCTCGATATTGATCCAGAAGCCGTTGACGTGAACGTGCATCCCGCCAAAAACGAGGTGCGCTTCCGTGACGAGCAGTCCGTGTTCGTCACGGCCCTGAACGCCGTGGGGCAGGCGCTGAACGCGCAGGACGCCGCACCGGGCACGGCCCGCGGGGCAGAGCCCGGAGACGATGCGGAACATGCGGCGGCGGAACATGCGGCGCAGGAAGAGCGGCCCGCCTTTGTCTCCCGCCCTCCGGGCTTCTGGGGCGCGGCGGACGAAATGCGCATCATGCCGCGCCACGCCCCTTCCGACGCGCCGTTCCCTCTCCCGCTTTCCGGAAACGCCGCCGACAATCCGCGCGCGGACCCCGGGGAGACGCCCGCTCGCCCCGGAAGACGCGAACATCCCTCTGATCCCTTCACCCCTTCCGCCGCTCCGGCGGGTGGGCTGGCCGAACCTGCCGCGCCTCCCGCATGGACCGCCCCCGAACGGAATCACACGGCCGGACTCCGCGCTGCGGAGGATGAAGAGGCGGACACGGGGCAGGACAGCGGCGCTCCGCAGCAGGCGGCGGGGTCCGCCATGAACCCCGCGGGAGATTTCCGCTACCTCGGGCAGGTGGCCGGAACCTACCTTGTCCTGGCCAGGGGACGGGATACCCTGCTTCTGCTCGACCAGCACGCCGTGCATGAACGGATCATGTTTGAAAAGTTCCGCGCCGGCGGACTGCGGGGCACATCACGGCCCCTGCTCATGCCTCTGACTCTCGGCCTCCATCCCTCCGAGGCGGAACGCTTCATGGAAATCCGGGAGACGCTGGGCGATCTCGGTTTCGCCGCCGAACTGACCGGGGGAGGCGCGGCCTGCCGCGTTTCCGCCCTGCCTCCGGCCATGGAGCGGGGCGACGCCTCCGCCTTTCTGCGCGAGGCTCTGGCAGGAAGGAAGGACGATCTTGCCTCGCTGTGGATCTCCCATGCCTGCCATTCCGCCATCCGGGCCGGACAGCAGCTCACGCCCGCCGACGCTCTGGAACTGGTGCGCCAGTGGCTGGCAACCGAGGAGCCGGATTACTGCCCGCACGGAAGACCCTGCGCCGTCACCCTTGATCCGGCGGATCTGGAAAAGCTCTTCAAGCGGCGGCAATAGCGCATGCCATGCCTGAAAATGCCTGCCTGTCAGACTTCAGAGCGTTTTACCGTTGAAAGCATCAGATCCGGACAAGGTGTTCCGGCTCGCGGGCTTCACGCCTGAAGCCGCAGCCGCAGGCGGGCTGTTTTTTTCACTGTTCAGACGCTCAATGGGGCCTCCGCGCAAATATTTTTTCATCCATTTCCGACTTTGCAAAAAAATGAACAAATACAGCCCGGAAAAGCGCCATCCCTCTGTGCGGGAGGAAGCTTTTTCGACAAAAACGTAATTTTTCCGGCATATTTTCCAGAAAAAAAACTCGATTCCTGTTGACTTGCCCTCTTTCTTGAGGCAAGCCTTCCCTACAAGGAGTCCATGCGGGGGCATAGGTTTGTCCGAACAGCGCGTGGCAGTCGATGTTTTTTTCGTTGAGGTTTTTTTTCTATGGCCAAGTCTATTTATGTCGGGAACCTTCCCTGGTCCGCCACCGAAGAACAGGTGCAGAACCTTTTTGCTGAACACGGGGAAGTGCTCTCCGTCAAACTGGTGAACGATCGCGAAACCGGCCGCGCCCGCGGTTTCGGCTTCGTCGAAATGGAAGAACCCGGCGCGTCGGCTGCTATTGAAGCGCTTGACAATGCCTCCTTCGGCGGGCGCACCCTTCGCGTCAACGAAGCGAAGCCCCGCGCTCCGCGTCCTCCCCGTTACTAGCGGGCTGCCGCGCTGAGCGGCACCGCCGTCATACGGAATAAAAGCCCCGGTCTTCCGGGGTTTTTTTTAGAGTTCCGTCCGCCGTCCCTTTCGGCCGCCGTGCCTCTTAACTGGACTTTAAATCCAAGCTGGATACAATGAATTCTGAACATTCCAGCCCGCCCGCGCATGGCGGGGAACCGGATTCCGGTTTTCTTCAACGACAAAGTCAACAAGACATGAGGCAGTTATGCACGGCTGTAGAAAAACACTCCCGGCCCTTCTGGCTCTGCTTCTGATCGCTTCTCCCCTGGCGGGAGGCTGCACTCCCCGCGTGGGCGGCAGCGATTATGCCGTCAGCGGCGCTCAGGGCTCCTACGACGTGGAATACGGCACGGTGGTTTCATTCCGCCATGTCCGCATCAACGATGAAAACTCCGGCAAGGAACTCATCGGTGCCGGCGCCGGCGGCGTGCTCGGCGGCGTGCTCGGCAACGCCATCGGAGGCGGAAGCGGCCGCACCATCGCCACGGTGGTCGGCGCCCTCGGCGGTGCGGCGCTGGGCGCGGCGGGAGCCAACAATATCGGCAACCAAACCGGTGTGGAAGTTGTGGTCAGGCTCGACAGCGGCCGGACTCTGGCCGTGGTGCAGGGCGCGGACATGACGTTCACCCCCGGCCAGCATGTCATGGTCATGCGCGGCAACGGCACAACGCGCGTCGCCCCCCGCTGACGCGGCCGGCTCACCAAAGTCGGAAGCCGCCCCGCCCCGGGAGGCGGTTCACCTACAGGCAACTCCATAATTCACCAAACAGCAGGCGGACGGGAGGAAAGAATGCTCGACCCAAAACAGTGTGTTCTCTTCAGCGGCGGAGCGGCCGGCACCGAACAGTTTTTCGGGGCGCAGGCCGAAGCGTGGGGCATTGAGGAAGTCAACTTCAGCTTTGAAGGCCATCAACTGGAACGCAAGCGCGGCGTGCGCGTGCTGACCAGCGACGAGCTGGCCCTCAAGGATGTGAGCATGACCTACGTTTCCCGCCTCATGGGCCGCGAATACACCCGGGCTCCCATGTTCCGCAAGGTGCTCCAGTCCATCTGCTGGCAGGTCAGCAGCGGGCAGGAAGTCATCGTGGTAGGCAGCATTCAGGAAGACAAGACCGTCAAGGGCGGCACAGGCTGGGGCGCGGAATTCGCCAAGCTGTGCAACAAGCCTCTGCTGGTCTTCGATCAGGAGCGCAATGACTGGTTCCGCTGGACCAGAGAAGACTGGGTGACGGAAAAGGACCCGGTCATCGCCCACGCTCATTTCACCGCCACGGGCACCCGCTTTCTTGAAGCGGAAGGCCGCAAGGCCATCGCCGATCTGTACAGCCGCTCCTTCTCCCGCTGACGCGCGGCCGGTTCCGCGCCAGCGCGGGACGGGCATCCCCCGCGCGGGGACAGGACGGCACAGAACGGACGCATGCGCGCGATCCACGGAAAGAAAGCCGTGGATCGCGCGCATATTTTGATTCCCGCATGAAACGCGCGGCGCAGGCATATCCGCTCCCGCCGGAGTTTTCCCCCTTCCGAATCCAACGGACCTTCCATGCTCCTTCAACGTGCTGCCATACGCGACGCTTCCCTTTCCGGCACTCTTGCGGGCTGTTCCGCCCATATCCTCTGGGGTGTCGCCGTGCTGTACTGGCACCAGCTCGCCGCCCTGCCCGCCGTAACCATTCTGGCCCACCGCATGCTGTGGTCCCTGCTTCTGCTGATCGGGCTGCTCGCCGCCACCCGGCGGCTGCCGGAACTCGTCTCCGCCCTGCGCTCGCGGCGGGAGGCCCCCCGTCTGGCGCTCTGCGCGGCGCTGCTTTCCCTCAACTGGGGTTTCTTTCTCTGGGGCGTGAACACCGGGCGCGTGGTGGAGGCCAGCCTCGGCTATTTCATCACTCCCCTGCTCAATGTCCTCATGGGCCGTTTTCTGCTGGGAGAACGCCTGAGCCGCGCCCAGACGCTCGCCATTCTGATCGCGCTGACGGGCGTGAGCTGGAAAATCGTGGTATACGGGCATGTGCCGTGGCTGGCGCTGGTTGTTTCCGCCAGCTTCGCCCTGTATGGGTTTTTCCAGAAAACCCTGCGTGTGGGCGCAGCCCCCGGCCTCACGGCGGAACTTGTGTTTCTGGCTCCCTTTGCCCTGGCCTGGCTGGCCTGGGCGCATCCGCACGATTTCGGGGCGCTGGCCGGGCATGGCATCTCCAGGCCGCTGCTGCTGGCGGGTACGGCCCTGTTCACGGCCATTCCCCTTCAGCTTTTCGGCTACGCGGCCCAGCGCGTCACCCTGGCGACGCTGGGCATTCTGCAATACGTCAGCCCCAGCCTGAATTTCCTGTTTGCCGTCACCCTGCTGGGAGAACGGCTGGAAAGTTCGGATATGGCAGCCTTCCCCCTGATCTGGTGCGCCCTTGCCATCTATACGCGGGACGCCCTGCAAACTCTGGCGCGGATGCGGCATGAGGCAGCCGCCCTCCGCGCGGAAAAGG
Organism: Candidatus Mailhella excrementigallinarum; assembly: GCA_944324075.1. Classification (GTDB taxonomy): domain Bacteria; phylum Desulfobacterota; class Desulfovibrionia; order Desulfovibrionales; family Desulfovibrionaceae; genus Mailhella; species Mailhella excrementigallinarum. Next base: position 55,756 of record CALUUZ010000008.1, on the reverse strand, counting down.
GAGCATGACAACATGGCCCACCGCGATCATACCCGTGTTCTGAAAATCGGCCCCCTGACGCTGGGCGGCGGACATCCCGTACTCGTACAGAGCATGACCAACACCGATACCCGTGACGCGGACGCCACGCTGCGCCAGCTCCGCGCCCTGGCCGACGCCGGCTGCGAGATCGCCCGGCTGGCCGTGCCGGACGACGCTGCGGCCGCCGCGCTGCGTTTCATCAATGAACGTTCCCCGCTCCCCCTGGTCGCGGATATCCACTTCGACCACAGGCTGGCCGTGGCCGCGCTGGAAGCGGGGCTGCCCGCCCTGCGCATCAATCCCGGCAATATCGGCGGCAAGCGCCATGTGGACATTCTGGCGGACGCCGCCAGGTCGCACCATGCCGTCATCCGGGTGGGCGTCAACAGCGGATCGGTGGAAAAGGAACTGCTCGCGCGTTTCGGCGGCCCCACGCCCGAAGCTCTTGTGGAAAGCGCCCTCGGCCATGTCCGCCTGCTGGAACAGCGCGGCTTTCATGACATCAAGGTGTCCCTCAAGTCCTCCTCCGTGGCGGACTGCGTGGCCGCGTACCGGCTTATGGCCGAACGCTGCGACTACCCCCTGCATATCGGCGTGACCGAAGCCGGCACACTGATGCGCGGAACGGTGAAATCCGCAGTGGGACTGGGGGTTTTGCTTTTTGACGGCATAGGCGATACACTGCGCGTCTCGCTCACCGCCGACCCCGTGAAGGAAGTGGCGGTGGCGTGGGAAATCCTGCGCGCCGCCGGACTGCGCTCACGCGGGCCGGAAATCGTCTCCTGCCCCACCTGCGGCCGTACGGAAATCGACCTTATCGCCCTGGCCTCCGCCGTGGAGGATCATGTGCAGAGCAGCCCCGCCGCACGGCGCGCCGACCTCAGGCTGGCCGTCATGGGCTGCGTGGTCAACGGCCCGGGCGAGGCCCGTGAAGCCGATCTCGGCCTGGCCGGGGGACGCGACAGGGGCGTGATTTTCCGCAAGGGCGAAGTGCTGCGCAGCGTGCGCGGGCAGGATGCCCTGCTGGCGGCTTTTCTGGAAGAGCTGGACAGGCTGCTGGCCGAGCGCGGAGCCTGATCCCTTTCCGCCCCGCGCCGTTTCCCGGCCGGAGCCAATCCTCCAACCCCATTTTATCCGAGGTAGTTCATGCGCTGGAGCCGCTACTATATTCCCACTCTGAAGGAGGCCCCCGCCGATGCGGAAGTGGTCAGCCACAAGCTGCTGGTGCGGGCGGGCATGATCCGCAAGCTCACCTCCGGCATCTACACATGGCTGCCGCTGGGACTGCGCACGCTGGAAAGGGCCAAGAACATCGTGCGTCGGGAAATGAACGCCGCCGGAGCCTGCGAAGCGCTCATGCCCATGGTCATTCCCGCCGACCTGTGGATCGAGACGGGCCGCTGGGAGAAATTCGGCGATCAGTTGCTGCGCTTCAAGGATCGCAATGAGCGCGACTATTGCCTCGGCCCCACGCATGAAGAAGTGATCACGGATCTGCTGCGCGGCGAAGTGCGTTCCTATCGTCAGCTCCCCCTGAACCTCTACCAGATTCAGACCAAGTTCCGCGACGAGCTGCGCCCCCGTTTCGGCCTCATGCGCGGCCGCGAATTCATGATGAAGGACGCCTACTCCTTCGACTGCGACGACGCGGGAGCGGACAGAAGCTATGCCGCCATGCGCGACGCCTACCACCGGATTTTCTCCGGCATGGCGCTGAGTTTCCGGCAGGTGGAAGCCGACACCGGAGCCATCGGCGGCAACTTCTCCCACGAGTTCATGGTGCTGGCCGACACCGGCGAGGACACCATCGCCTCCTGCACGGGCTGGCCCGAGTGCGCATGGGCCGCCAATGTGGAGCGCGCGCCCGTGGTCACCGGATATGTTCCCGACAGAAGCGAATGTCCCGCTCCTGAAACAGTCTCCACCCCGGGTCAGCACTCGGTGGAAGAAGTCTGCTCCTTCCTCGGGGCCGATCCGGCAAGGCTGATCAAGACCCTGCTCCTCGTCGCGGACGGCACGCCCGTGGCCGCGCTCATCCGCGGCGACCGCGAACTCAATGAAATCAAGCTGCGCAAGCTGGTCGGCGCGGACGATATCCGCTTTGCCTCGCCCGAACAGGTGCAGGCATGGACGGGCGCGCCCGTGGGCTTTGCCGGGCCGGTGGGATTGCGGGGCGTGGACAGGATTTACGCCGACAACGAACTTGCAGCCGGCAACGACTGGATCGCCGGAGCCAACAGGGCGGATGCCCATGTGCGGCATCTGGACCTGCACCGTGATGTCACCCTGCCCATCGAATGGGCCGATATCCGCAACGCCGTGGCGGGCGATCCCTGTCCCTGCTGCGGCAGGCCCGTGGAACTCAAGCGCGGCATCGAAGTCGGGCACATCTTCAAGCTGGGCACAAAATACAGTGAATCCATGAAGGCCGTGTTCCTGGACGAAAACGGCAGGGAAAAGCCCATGATCATGGGCTGCTACGGCATCGGCGTGTCCCGTGTGGTGGCCGCCTGCATCGAACAGAACTTCGACGAGGGCGGCATCATGTTCCCGCCGCCTCTGGCTCCCTTTGACGTGCATCTGATCAATCTTGATCCGAAAAATGCCGAGGTCAGCGCAAAAGCCGACGAAATCCATGCCTTTCTCGAGGAACTGGGGCTGGAAGTGCTGTACGACGACCGTGAGGAACGCCCCGGCGTCAAGTTCAAGGACGCCGATCTCATCGGCCTGCCCGCCCAGATTGTCGTGGGCGGCAAGAGCCTCGCCGGCGGGAAGGTGGAAACCAAGAACCGCCGTACCGGGGAAAAATCCGCTCTGCCCGCCGAGACCTTTGCCGACGCCTTCCCCGGCTTCTGGCAGGGAGTTCTTGACAGTTGGCAGAGATAAGGAACGCCCTTGAGGGGCTCCTCGCCCCCTCGAACTCCCCTGCTCCCCAATTGCGACACCATGTGTCATGATGGGGATTCGAAAGAGAGAATCTCCCCCCGGACTGATGGCAGGCCCCGCTTTGCGGTGTTTGCGCCGTCCAGGCCGCGACCTGCTCCCGATTTCCGGGGCTGCTGACGTTGTCAGCAGCCCCGGGGGAGAATCTCTCCCCCGTCAGAACTTGGGGCAACGCCCTCACCGCCACCGGAATTTTTGCGCATGGACAATATTCTTTCCGTACGAGAACTGACCGAACGGCTGCGCCGCATGGTGGAGCAGCGTTTTCCCTTCGTGTGGGTGCGGGGAGAAACCACAAACCTTTCCCGTCCGTCCTCCGGGCATCTCTATTTTTCCCTCAGGGAAGGCGCGGATCTGCTGAACTGCGTCTGGTTCCGCGGCCAGCAGCGGGAGTCCGAGAGTTTCGATCCCCTTACGGGCGAAGTATGGGAAGGCGGGCCGCGCCCGGGTATCGCCGCCACGCTGGAAAACGGGCGGGAAATCATCTGCGCCGGAAGACTTTCCGTCTACGGCCCGCGCGGGGGCCATCAGCTCATTGTGGAACTGGCTCAGGAAGCGGGGCAGGGCCTGCTGGCCGCGGCGCTGGAGGAACTCAAGCGCAAGCTGGCGGCCAGGGGGTATTTCGATCAGAGCCGCAAGCGTCCCCTCCCCGCCTGTCCCGAACGGGTGGCCCTCGTCACCGCGCCCACCGGGGCGGCGGTGCGCGACTTCATCCGCATTTCCTCCGAACGGGGCCTCGGCTCTTCCATCCGCATCTACCCCAGCCCCGTGCAGGGCGACGACGCCCCTCCCCTCCTGGCGGAAGCCATCGGGCAGGCCAACGCCGAGGCCTGGGCCGATCTGATCGTGCTCATCCGGGGAGGAGGCTCCCTTCAGGATCTGTGGGCCTTCAATGACGAACGCGTGGCCCGCGCCATATTTGAATCCCGCCTGCCCGTGCTGACCGGGGTGGGGCATGAAATCGACCACAGCATCGCGGACTTCGTGGCCGACCGTTCCGCCGCCACGCCCAGCCATGCGGCCCAGATGCTCTGGCCGGAACGATCCGTCTACGCGCAGCGCGTTGATGATGCGGAATCCCTGCTCGAAGAAGCCATGCGGCGGAAGTTCGGCCGCCTGACCCTGCGCCTGACGCAGGAACTCCGCGCCCTGACGCTGCTCTCTCCGGCCAGACGCCTCCAGCGCCAGAGGGAGCGCCTGGAAGACATGCTCCGCCGCCTTGACTCGGGCTGGAATCTCCGCCTTGCCGAAGCCCGCCGCCGTGCGGAACGGCAGGAGGAACGCCTGTGCCGTCACGGAGGAGGCGCTCCGCTGGAAACCCGCGCCCGCGGGCTGGCGGCGCTGTCCGCCCGCCTTGGCGGAGCGGCGGCGGCCGCTTTTTCCCGTTCCCGGCGTGATGCGGAAAACCTGTGTTTCCGCCTTGATCGCCTGTTCCCTTTCCTGCTGTCGGAACATGGTCACGCCCTTGAACTGCTGGCTCTGAAGCTGAAGGGAGTCAATCCCCTCGCGCCGCTGGAACGTGGTTACGCCCTTGCCCGCACACGGGACGGGCATGTAGTGAAAAGCATTCACGAGCTGGCGCCCGGCCAGCGCATCCGGATGGAACTGCGGGACGGCGCCGCGGAAAGCGACATCATCGCCCTGCATCCAGTCCAAGCCTGAGAGGAATCCATGCCCTTTTCCGCCCTCGTTTCTTTCCCGCGAGCAGCGCGCGCCATCCCCGCGCTGCTCGGCGCGGCGCTGTCGCTGAATCTCGCCCTGGCTGTCCCTTCCTCCGCCGCTCCTTCCTGGAACGTGCCGGAAAAGGTCAGCCAGGGACACGCCTTTGTTGTCACCGGCAGGGACAGCGCCCCCTTTTCCGCCGAAGTGCAATGGAGAGGAAAAACCATCCCGGTAAAGGCCCAGCCCATGAAGGAAGCCGGCCGCTGGGAAGCCGCAGTCATGCTCGGCGTGCCTCTGGACGAGGTGAAAAAGCAGCCGCTTACCCTCCGCGCTACTGATTCCGAAGGCGAAACAAGCTCCAGAACGCTGACGGTGACACCGCTCAGGGTAAAATGGATCGAACAGCAGCTTTCCGTGGAGCCGAAGTTCGTCACCCCGCCCCCCAAGGCCCGGAAACAGATAGAAAAGGACCGCGCGCATACCGGAGCCGTTCTCTCCGCCATCTCTCCCGTTCCGTCGTGGAAGCTGCCCTTCCAGCGCCCGGTCAGGGGCACGGTGAGCAGTTCCTTCGCCGGGCGGAGGGTCTTCAACGGCCAGCCCCGCTCCCCGCATACCGGCACGGATCTGCGCGGCCCCACGGGCACGCCCATTCTGGCCGTGGCGGACGGGGTGGTGGTTCTGGCCGAAGCGCAGTATTATTCCGGCAACGCCGTGTTCATCGATCACGGGCAGGGCGTGGTGAGCATGTACGGACACTTGTCCGCCTTTGCCGTGAAAAAGGGCGACAAAGTCAGGCGGGGCCAGGTCATCGGCAAGGTCGGGGCCACGGGGCGCGTCACCGGGCCGCACCTGCATTCCTCGCTGTTTGTGCAGGGCGTGGCCGTGGACATCATGCCCCTGTTTGAAAACAGGCTGCAGGTGGTGGGCGGCCCCACCCCGGAAGTGAAACGTCTGCCCCAGCCCGCTCCCCGGAAGGCCGCTTCCGCAAAAAAGGCCGTTCCGGCCGCGGCTTCCGCGAAAACGGACGGAGATGCCGGGAAAAAGTAAGGCACGTCGATCAACCTGGAAGGAATATGGCAAGAAAAAAGGAAGAACCGGGCTTTGAGGAAAAGCTCCAGCGCCTCGGCGTCATCGTCGACGCGCTGGAAGCGGGTGACTGCCCTCTGGAACAGAGCGTGGCGCTGTACAAGGAAGGGCTGGCTCTGGCGGCATCCTGCCGCGAACAGTTGGACAGCGCCCGGCATGATGTGGAGATCTACCGTCAGGGGCTGCTGGTTCCCTTCTCCCCCGAATCCGGGGATGGACGGGAAGGAGAAGCGGAGGATGCCGCGCAGGACGGAGCGGAGGAACGCGCATGTTTCAATCCACAGTCGCCCCATCCGCCGACTGAGTCCGCAGCCGACGGATAGGGGGCGTGCGGATTGCCCCTCCCTTCAGGGAGGGGTTACAGAAAAGGATTTCATCGGCTTCGCCGTCTTGTCAACCACTTTTTCCCCCTGAAGGGGGAGGTTTCAAGCCACAAAGGAATTTTTGATGAACGATTTCAGCGAGATGCGGTGCGCGCTGAAGACACTGGTGGAAAATGCCCTGGAATCCAGCTTCCGCGACGACGCCATTCCCTCCCATCTGGCGGAGGCCATGCGTTACAGCCTGCTGGCCGGCGGCAAGCGTCTGCGTCCGGTGCTGAACCTGGCCTCGGCCCTGGCCTGCGCGGAATCCTCTCCCGGCTTTGCGGAAAGCGATGCGGAGCGTCTGCTCAAGGCAGTCCTGCCCTTCGCCTCCGGGCTGGAGATGATCCACACCTACTCTCTCATTCATGACGATCTTCCCGCCATGGACGACGATGATCTGCGCCGCGGCCGCCCCACCTGCCACAGGGCCTTTGACGAAGGCACGGCCATTCTGGCGGGCGACGCCCTGCTCACGGACGCCTTCGGCTTCATGGCCCGCGCTTCCCTGCCCGCCGAACGGGTGCTTGAAGCTCTGGCGCTGGCGGCGGACGCGGCAGGCGCGGCGGGCATGGCCGGAGGCCAGATGCTCGATCTGGACGGAGAGGGCGGAACGCTTTCCGAAGCGGAACTGACCGAACTCAACGCAAAAAAGACAGGCGCGCTGCTGCGGCTGGCCTGTGAAAGCGGCGCCGTGCTGAGCGGGGCCGATCCCGCGCGCAGAGCGGCGCTGAGGCGATACGGCGAGGAATTGGGCATTGCCTTTCAGATAACGGATGATATACTGGACGTCACGGGCGATGCCGCCACCCTGGGCAAGAATGCGGGGCATGACGCGCAGCAGGCCAAGGCCACATGGCCCTCCCTGCTCGGGCTGGATCAAGCCCGCACGCGCGCTCTGGCCCACAGCCGCGCGGCGGCGGAAGCTCTGGATTCCACGATGTTCGGAAATTCCGGCCATGCCGGCATGCTCCGCCGGCTCGCCCTCGAACTTGCCGACCGCACGTTTTAACCCTTACGGAAACGCCATGTCCCGCAGCCTGCCCCCCCTCCTTTCCCGCCTGCGCGACGCCGACGGTCTGCCCGACGGCATCCCCGGGCTTTCCCTGGAGGAAAAGCAGACTCTTGCCCAGGAACTGCGGGACGAAATCATCGGCGTCGTCGCACATAACGGCGGGCATCTCGCACCCTCCCTCGGTGTGGTGGAACTGACCCTGGCGCTGCTTTCCGTGTTCGACGCCCGCCGCGATCCCATCATCTGGGATGTGGGACATCAGAGCTATCCCTGGAAAATCCTTACCGGCAGAGCGGATCGCTTTGAAACGCTGCGGCGTTACGGCGGCATTTCCGGCTTTCCCCGCCGGGAGGAAAGCCCCTGCGATCACTTCGGGGTGGGGCACGCCTCCACGTCCGTTTCCGCCGCGCTGGGCATGGCCGTGGCCCGCGATCTCCGGGGAGGCGACGAACATGTGACAGCCGTCATCGGTGACGGTGCCCTGACCGGAGGCCTGGCGCTGGAAGCGCTGAACCAGGCCGGAGGCATGGGCAGACGGCTCATCGTCATTCTCAACGACAACGGCATGTCCATCTCCAAGAACGTGGGCGCCATCTCCCTCTTTCTCAGCCGCAACCTCTCCCGGCACGGCGTCATGCGCCTGAAGAACAGAATGGGCGACGCCATGCGCTCCGTGCCCAAGGTCGGGGACTGGCTGCTGGATACCGTGCGGCGGGGAGAGACAAGCTTCAAGAGCTTCTTCACTCCCGGCATGCTGTACGAAGCCTTCGGCATCAACTATATCGGTCCGGTGGACGGGCACGACATCGCCAAGCTTGAACGTCATCTTGAAGCCGCAAAGGTTCTGGACAAGCCCGTCCTGCTCCATGTGCGCACCCAGAAGGGCCGGGGCTATACCCCGGCAGAGGAAAACCCTTCCCGCTTCCACGGCATTTCCCGCTTTGATCTCCAGACGGGCAGGAGCATATCGGCTCCGCTGCCTTCCGACGACTATTCCGGCCCCGGTTTCACCCCCGCCTTCGCCTCGGCCCTGTGCGATCTGGCGGAACAGGACGAACGCATTGTGGCCATTACGGCGGCCATGCCGGACGGCACGGGCACAAGCATGTTTCAGACGCGCTTTCCCTCCCGTTTCATCGACGTGGGCATCTGCGAGGAGCATGCCGTCACGCTTGCGGCGGGGCTGGCCGCACGCGGCATGCGCCCGGTGGTGGCCATCTATTCCACCTTCCTCCAGCGGGCCTATGATCAGATCATCCATGACGTCTGCCTGCAGAAGCTGCCCGTCACCTTCTGCCTTGACCGGGCGGGACTGGTGGGAGAAGACGGCCCCACCCATCATGGCGCCTTTGATCTCTCCTGGCTGCGGGCCGTGCCCGGACTTTCGGTCATCGCTCCGCGCGACGAGCTGGATCTGCGCAACTGCCTTGCCACCGCCCTGAGCCTTGACGCGCCCGCCGCCCTGCGTTACCCGCGCGGACGCAGCGAACGCCTGCCCATGGAAATTCTGGAAAAATGCCGGCAGGGCGACAGACCCGGCTTCACGCTCCTCCCGGTCGGGACAGGAGAGCTCACTCTGCGAGGCAGGGAGCTGTGCGTCATGGCTGTCGGTCTTCAGGTACATATGGCGGAAGAGGCCGCCCGCCGCATCGAGGCGGAAAGCGGCCGCCGGATCAGCGTGTTTGACGCCCGCTGGGTCAAGCCCCTGCCGGAAAAACAGATTCTGGAACTGGCCCGCGCCCACCATTCCCTGCTGCTGGTGGAAGAGAACACCCGCGCGGGGGGCTTTTCCTCCGCCGTTCTGGAACTGCTGGCGGACAACGATCTGCTGAACGGCAAATGCATCCGCCGCGCCGCGCTCCCGGACGACTTTGTGCCGCACGGTTCCTGTGAACATCTGCGGGATCTGACCGGCCTGGACCAGAACCACCTCCATGCTCTCATGCGGGAAATGCTGGACGCGCAGCGCATCCCGGAGCGGCAGCGGGACGGCTCGCGGCCTGCTTGAAAATCGGGAATGCCTGTTGTAGAAGAAATACGGCTTGCCGCCCCCTGCCCGGGTGATGGAATGGCATACATGGGAGACTTAAAATCTCCTGCCCGTAAGGGCTTGCGGGTTCAAGTCCCGCTCCGGGCACCAAGATCAGGTCATGGTATGGGACAAGGCAGACACTCTCCTTTTCCCGGTGGAAGAGAGGCCTTTATCAGAGCGTGTGCTGCGTTTGAAAATCCCTGCCAGCCTGAACCCTATGCCCTGGCTGGCAGGTTTCACACCTCCGCCATCGCTTGCTCTGCTGTCCATGCCTGTCCGTCCCGCGGGCTGCCGGCAACGGTTCTTCAGGCTGTCCGTCGGGTGGCAGCGCCGCAAGTGAATGCGGCTGTTACGGCGTCGCGTTGCCCCTGGCCGTCAGCGCGAAGCGCGACGGATAGGGAGAGCGGGGATGAGCCTTGCCCTGCTCGACGCCGTAGAGCATTTCAATGGCAACATGCTCTTTATTTTACAGCTTCAGCAGATATGCTGCATTGTCATACAGTGTAAGCTTGAGGCTTTCATGGGTAAGGCCGCGTTCATGCCAGTTTTCCACACACTGCCCGAAGCCGCGGATAGGATACCCCGTGCCGAACAGCGTGCGGTACTTCATGAAGGAATTGGCGGCCTTTACATACTGTTCCGCGAACGGCATGTCACGCACATAAAAGTAGCAGTCCGGGATGATGTACATATTCGGACAAACGGCTGCGACGCCCATGACCTCCTGAACATGGGGCCAGCAGCCGTGACTGATGACGAAGGGCAGGCGGGGAAACATCTTCATCACCGGCATAAGGCGGCTGGGATCGCAATAGGTCAGATCGGGGCCGGTATAGGCACTCATGGCGAATCCGACCACAGTATCAAGCTGCTGACAAAGATCGAGGATGGGAATGATCTTCTCATCATGGGCATGGATGGCCGGCTCACACCAGCCCGGATCGAGCGATATCCCCTTGAAGCCGTATTCCTTGACACAGCGCTCCACTTCTTCCAGGGCGTTTGGATCGTGAGGGCAGATCCCCCCGAAACCGAAGAAACGGCCGGGATAGCGTCGGACAAGTTCATGGATGTCGGCATTGGGCACGCCGCCGTAAACCGGGTTTTTGGTTTCGCGCCCCATGATCACGCCGTGCGAGATCCCCGCCTCATCCATCTCCTTTACCATGAGGTCGATATCCGCCTCGGCCACGGAAGCGACATGGCGGCGCTCAAAACCCGTTGGGCGCATAGCCCGGGGCTCCGTGGGGATATTGCGCCACGCCTTGATAATACCGAGTTCCATAAAACCTTTGAACGGAGGGCGGATGCGAAAATCGATAATCATGATTCTCTCCTGAGTCACCCGATATGCCGGGGATAACATGGTCTTTACAGTGTGTTGGGAGTGCGGTGAGGCCGGAGTCGTACGCCGCAAGTGAATTGCGGCTGTCCGATGTCGTGACGGAGTTTCGCTCCGCTCAACTCCGGAGCTTTTTTCAAAACGAAAATGTTCTAAAGCAGGCCCGCTTCACGATAATACCGTTCAGCGCCGGGATGCAGGGGAGCAACAAGTCCTCTGGGCATGGTCTCAGGCTTCAGCGTGGCCCAGGCCGCCTGAATCTGATGCATATACCCGGTATTCTCGCACAGTGTCTTGGTGATTTTGTACACGGCGTCCTCGGGCATATCCCTGCGGCAAATCATGTGCACGGTATCGGCAAGCGCGAGGACATCACGGCCGACAGCTCCGTTATACAGAGAGGCCGGAATAACGGCGGTCTGAATACCGGCCCTTCCGGCGATCTTCTCCAGCGTCTCGGGCTTCACAGACAACCACTTCACGCCGGCGGTCGTCACCAGTTCCTGGAGCTGCGCCTGCTGAAGAGAACCCAGAAAAATGCAGACATTGATCGTTCCGTCCTGCATCATGCTTACGCGGTCGGCACTGGAAACAGGCATGACCTTGCCTCCCCATCCGGCAATGTCGGCATAGGAAGCGCCCATTTCCTTCAGCAGCCATTCCCCGAGAACATTATGCAGGGTTCCTTTCGCTCCGGGATCAAGGCGGATAGGCATTTTTTCGGCTATGATCTCCTCAAGGGAATCCGCTTCGACGGATTTGCCGGCCAGAATGTGGATGACGGTCACATCGTTGATGTTGGCAATGGAGGCAAGCTGGGTCAGCGGTTTCTTGAAGGGCTCGATCCCCTTCATTCCATTGACTATGTTGAAAGACTGCGTGCAGGTCACATCGCCGCCGTTCGTTTCCAGCTTGAGAGGATTGCTGAGTGCCGCGCCCAGAAGGACATTGACGCTGCTGCCGGGATAGCTCTTTTTCAGGAGATTGCCGAGACCGGTGAACGCCACGTTCCATGTGCCGCCCATGACGGATCCGCCGATGGCGCGGAAGGTTACGGGCTCCCTGTTCTCCGCCAGGGCCGGCGATCCGGCCAGGAGAACCAGAACTCCCAGGCAGAGATGACGCATGAATGAGCTGAACATGATGCCTCCTGTGGTTGACGTTGCGGAACGCTTTACGCCCCAATATGCGGTGAGGGGAACGGAACCGTGTTCCGTTCGCTCAATTCGCATTCATTTTCGCTTTGAAAGACAGTGTTGGAAGTTTCCGTTGAAACTCCATCCCCCCTCGAACTTCAGCAGAGCCTTTTGAACGTGTTCTATCTGCTGGCGCCGGAATTTGCGGGCATGGACCTTTTTCTGCGGATCATCTGGCTTGTCAGGGCAAGGAGAACGGCGATCATGCCGACCATATCCGTCATCATGCCCGGATAGATGAGGCACAGCCCGCCGCCAAGGAACATTATCTGTTCAAGCCTGGTGGAATTGATCAGGAAAAAACGCATCATGGCGGAGGCGATGCATATCGTGCCGACGGTGGCGGTACACACAGCCTGAAGCACGGCTTCCCATGAGCCGATAAGCAGAAGCGCCGGTTCAAAAATGAAGAAATACGGCACAAGATACGCCGCGATGCCCAGGCGGAACGCCGTGAACCCCGTCTTCATGGGATTGGCCTCCGCTATGGACGCCCCGGCATAGGCCACCAGACACACGGGAGGCGTAATGCCGGAAACAATGGCGAAATACATGACAAACATGTGCGCCGATACCAGAGGGATGCCGGCATTCACCAATGTGGGAGCGCCAAAGGTGGCCACCAGCAGATAGGCGGGAAGCGCAGGGACCCCCATACCGAAAATGATGCAGGTAAGAGTAAGCACAAAGAGAAAGAGCAGAATGCTGACATTGGCCAGCCCTTCCATCATGCTGACAAAACTGAAGCCGAAGCCGGTCATGCCTACCACGCCGATGATGATGCCCACGCAGGCGCAGCAGGCGGCAATCATCAGCATGTTGGCCGCGGCATCCTCCATGGCGGCAAGAAATTTTTTCATGGTGAACCGTGTTTCCCTGCTGAACACGGACAGGACAAGAATGGACATGCAGCCCGATACGGCGGAGAACGTCACGCTCATGCCGGACAGCATGACCCCGACAAGGATTACGAGCGGAGCAAGGTAATGCAACCTCTTCAGCAGATCCGCCCTGGAGGGTACCAGCTCCCTGGGGGTGGCTCCGATATTGCTCCGGACAGCCTCGAAGTGGATCATGGTGAACAGGCCAAGATAGTACAGCAGAGCAGGGAAAAGCGCATGCTTGCAGATCTCGGTATAGGAGATATTGGTATATTCCGCCATGACAAAGGCGATGCTGCCCATGACCGGAGGCATGATAAGGCCGCCGGAAGAAGCCACTGCCTCTACAGCTCCTGCAAATTCAGGCCGGTAGCCCACCCGTTTCATCAACGGAATGCTGAAAATGCCTGTGGCGTAGACGTTGGCGGCGGCACTGCCGGAAACGCTTCCGAACAGAGCTGACCCAAAGATGGCCACTTTTGCCGGGCCACCTCTGGCGTTTCTGGTAAGCAGACAGGCAAGCTCGAGAAATACCCGGGACATGCCGCTTTTATCCAGCAGAGAGCCGAACAGAACAAACAGATAGATAATGGTGGCGCTTGCGCCGATGCTCACGCCCCAGATGCCGTCGGGCTGGATATACAGAAACTCGACGATGCGCTGGGGTTCCAGATACAGATGCCCGAAAGACGCAGGCAGCACATGGCCGAAAACGGCGTAGGCAAGCGCAACCAGAGTCACGATGACCAGAGCGAGTCCGGCGGTGCGCCTCGTGGCTTCCAGTATGCACAGCACCATGATGATGCCGTACGCCATCTGTTCGCCGCTCAGCTCGTCGATGCCCGGCATCATGTTCTGGATATCCGCCAGATCCCGGATGATATACAGAGCGCTCAGAAAACTTGCAACGGCAAGCGCCGCGTCCAGCAGCAGGAAGAGCTTCGGTTCCTCCTCCGGATTCCTGCGGTATTTCCCTACCGGAGAACGCCAGAGAAACAGGATGACAAAGATTATTCCGACATGGCCTGCCCGTACCATCATAGGATCCAGAAGAAGAACCCCCAGAGAGGTGGACAACTGGAAGAAACACAGTGCGACGGCCAAGGCCAGAATGAACGGCCTGAATGTTCTGCGGGTAATGGTCATACGCTCTCCCCGAACTATACCGCACTTGCGGCATTAAAGGCCTGATGGACGGCATCCATAATCCTGCCGGCCTGTACGCAGTCGCCTATCGGCACAAACGGCACGCCTTCTCTCGCCAGATCGGCGCTCAGAGCTGCGTCCGAGCGATAGCCGAGCGCCATGACAAGCGTATCATACGGCTCCAGCCGGTACTGATTGCCGTAACGATCCTTCACGGTCACACGCCCTTCGCCGCTGACAGCCACAATTTCCAGCCCGCTCATGATATCCACATGGCGAGCCGCCAGGGCCTCCATGAGGAAGGCTCTCGCCCGGCTCTGCATATCCGCAGCGATATGTTCCCCCAGTTCAAGAACGGCGACGTCCTTTCCCTGCGCGGCAAGAAACTCCGCTGTTTCCGCGCCGACAAGCCCGCCTCCCAGTACAAGGACCCTTCTCCCCACAGGCGCTCCCGAAAGAACTTCCGCCGCAGATATTGCGGGAGCGGAACGCAGAAATCCCGGCACAAGAGGCTGACTGCCCGTGGCAACAAAAAGGGCGTCGGGCTGCAGCGCCTTCAATTCCGCAGCGGAAGGCGACGAGCCGAACACGAGCCGCACCCCGTTCTCGACAAGTTCATGAGAATAGTACTCGACAAGTCTGGACAGTATATCCTTATGGGGAGGAAGAGCCGCCACATTAACCAACCCGCCGGGACGGTTGCTCCTTTCAAAAAGCGTGACCTCATGGCCCTTGCGGGCGGCAGTCAGAGCGGCTTCCATGCCGGCTACGCCAGCTCCTACTACGACGACATTTTTCGGCCTTCCCACAGGACGGCAGGGCATCTGCTCAAGTCCTACCGCGGGATTGACCGCGCAGCTCAAAGGTTTGCGCTGCGCAATGTTCCCTATGCAGCCTTCATTGCAGCTCAGGCATGGCTTCACCGTTCTTTCCCTGCCGGCTGCCAGTTTCTTCGGCAGCGCCGGATCCGCAATAAGAGCCCGTCCCATGGAGACAAAATCAGTCTTGCCGGCCCGCAGCATCTCTTCAGCAGTCTCTCCGTCATGAATGCGGCCCGCCACCGTCACAAGGGCTCCCGAGCCGCTCAGAGCGGATCTGATCGCCTCCGCCGCAGCGGCGTTCCAGCCCATGGGCAAAGCCGGAGGCGGCCCGGTAAAACGGTTGGTCTCTATCATGCCCGCGCTCACATGAACCAAATCGACGCCGCTCTTCACCACTTCTCTGGCGATCTCCACCGCCAGAGGGAGCCGGATGCCGCCCTCAATGAATTCATCGGAACTCAGCCGGAAAGAAATCGGAAAATCCGCCCCGAGTCTCCCGCGTATGCCTTCTATGATCATTTTGGGGAAACGCATGCGCTTTTCAAAGCTGCCCCCCCATTCATCAGTACGACGGTTGGTGAAGGGAGAGAGGAAAGAACCGATCAGATAACCATGGGCTCCATGCACTTCAACCATATCGAATCCGGCGGCCGCCGCCCGTTCGGCCGCGGCCGCAAAGCTGCCGGCCAGCCTTTCTATCTCCTCGCTGTCCAGCACTCTGGCATCTTCTAAGGGAGACCATCCGGGCACGAAGGAAACCAAAGGACGCGGAGACCGGGAAAGCTCAGGCCGGGCATAAGGTCCGGCATGCCCGAGCTGGGCCGCGATGCGGGCGCCATGCGCATGAACGGCATCCGTGAGTTTCCTGAGTCCGCGGATGAATCTGTCATGAGCAATGCTCAGCCCCGGAAAATAGGAAAGCCCGGAGTCATCCACCGCCGTCGCTTCCGGGATGACAAGACCAGCGCCGCCCTTTGCCCTTTCCGCGTAATAGGCCACGAGCCGATCCGAGACCTCTCCGCCCGCCGATGCAAACTGTGTGAGCATTGAGGGCATGATGATCCTGTTTCTCAGGGTGAGTCCCCGCAGGCGGGCAGGTCTGAACAGTTCCGTAAACTGGCTCATATCCGGCCCTCCTTACAGGGAAAGAAGACGCCTGGCGTTGAGATACATGGTGTGCTCGAGCGCGTCTCTGGTAAAATTGCGGGTCATCCAGCCCTCCCTGGCCTGCCTGAGGCTGCGCACGGGGTATGTGGAGCAGTACAGGATGCGGTGTTTGAGCCAGCCGTTGGCGGCATTCACATATTCTTCGCTCATGGGGAAACCGTGGATATACACATAGCAGTCAGGCATCAGGTACACATTCGGACAGCGGATGGCCATGGCAAGCGCATAGTTCACATGCGGCCAGCAGGCGTGGGGCACAACTATCTTCAGCTTGGGATATCTGGCGGCCACATGCCAGATAAGATCGGGGTGGCTGAAGCTGAAATCATCCCCAAGCATGAAGCTGCAGGTAATGGAAGCGATAAGCCCGAGCTGCTGGCATTTTTCGTAGATGGGATCAAGAATCCTGTCATCGATCATGAGCTGCTTGCGGAGCCAGGCCACATCAAGCCCTATGCCGCGAAACCCCATGGCCGCACAGCGCTCCATCTCCTCCACCTGACCGGCCTGGAGGGGATTGACGCCGGCAAAGCCGATAAAACGTCCGGAGTACATCCGCATCAGCTCACAGGTTTCATCATTGTCCACCTCACCGTTGTCATCAGCCTTGCGGCCCATGATGACAGCCTGTTCGGTTTCACTCTCATCCAGCTCCCGCATGAACAGTTCCATGGACTTCTGTTCCTTGGAGGGAATGGGCTCCTTGCCGATATCAAAAATGGACATGTCTTCGGGGGCGCATTCCGGCGCATCCTGAAAAATAACCGTATTCAGTTCGGTCTTGTACGGGGGACGGGTACGAAAATCGATAATCATGAATATCTCCTTGAGGACAGTGTCTTGAAAATTGGAACATGCCGTTCCTTACAAAAGGCGTGCCAACTGGAAATATTTTTAAACTTATTGTATTTATTGCATAAAAAAACATTCTTGACGCAATATATGTAATTTTTATAAGACATGTTATCTAAAACATGTAAGAAATATAAGACATGTCATCCAAGCCGGTCCATCTTTCCCTTCAGCATACCCTGGCCGCACAAAAGCAGCGGGTGCTCCGCGGTGAAAAAACCGAACCCGGTATCGTCCGGGATTTCATACTCCGTTCATGGGAGCGCTCCGCACAAAGCGGCGTTTCCGTGGACAGCACGGAATGCGCGGTCATCGATCCTGGCCTGCTGAAACATATCCGCGAACATAACCGCGCCCTTATCCAGTGTACGACCGAAATATTCCAGCACATGTTCTCGGACATAAAACCCTTTGCCTCCAACATGGCGCTTTCCAATGCGGACGGCATCATCATCGCATCTTTCGTCCCGCAGGAAGAAACTGCTCCCATGCCCGAGATCACCCTGGGAGCCCTCAGCCGGGAAAACATTATCGGCACCAATGGCATAGGAACCTGCCTTGCGGAAAACAGACCCATAGAAATCATAGGCATGGAACATTTCCGCCGCCTTGGCGAAAACTGGAGCTGTTCCGCCGCCCCCATCCTTGACGAGCAAAAGAATCTTCTCGCCGTTCTCAATGTAGGACAGCACAGGGAGCATTACCATGCGCACACCTTCGGCATGGTAAAGGCCGCAGCGTACGCCATCTCGGAACAGATGCGCCTGCGTGCGATGCTGCGCCGCCAGCATTCCATCATGGAGCTGCTGGACGACGGCATCATCGTCCTGACCCGGAACGGCAGCATACGCATGATGAACAGCCACGCGGCCCGCATCATGGGGCTCCGGGCCCCGGCCACAGACTGCGGCATCACAGACTATCTGCAGGACTCTCCGCTCCTTCACGACATTCTGAACACGTCTTCTCCCATTCAGGACAAGGAGGCCCGATTTGAATTCACGGCCCGACCGCGCGCATGCCTCTATTCCGTCCTGCCCATTGCAGGCGGCGATGACATCACGCTGGTTCTGCGCGAATCCCAGCGGATGAGAAAGGTTGCCGTACAAATGACCGGCAACAGAGCGCTCTATACCTTCAACGACATCATCGGCCACTCGTCCGAACTCAGACAGGCCGTGGCCGAAGCCCGGCTTGTGGCTCCCCGCCCCACGACCGTTCTGATCCTCGGCGAGTCGGGCACAGGCAAGGAACTCTTCGCACAATCCATCCACAATGCCGGCCTCTGTGCTTCCGGCCCCTTCATCACAGTCAATTGCGGAGCCCTGCCGCGCACTCTCCTGGAAAGCGAACTGTTCGGCTATGAGTATGGAGCTTTCACCGGGGCCAGCAAAAGCGGCAAACCGGGCAAATTTGAACTGGCCTCAGGAGGTTCCATTTTCCTTGACGAAATAGGCGAGATGCCGCTGGACGCCCAGGTAGCCCTGCTCCGGCTCCTCCAGAATGGAGAAGTCACGCGCGTGGGCGGCACGGTAAGCCGCAGGGTGAACGTGCGCGTCATCGCGGCGACAAACAGGAATCTCGAACAAATGGTTCAGGACGGCACCTTCCGTGAAGACCTGTTTTACCGGCTCAACGTCTACCCCATCTTTATCCCTCCCCTGCGTTTCCGGAGGGAGGACATCAAACTTCTGGCCGCATACTTTCTGAAAACATTTTCCCGCAATCTCAAGAAGAATATCCGCAGCATAGATGACGATGTCCTGCATATGCTCGAATGCTGCCATTGGCCGGGTAATGTCCGTGAACTCGAGAACACGATGGAACGGATGGTCAACATCCTGAATGAAGAAAAGCTGACGATGGCGTCTCTGCCTCCATCCCTGCTGAAAAGCCTGAAGGGAAGCGCCCCGACTGGCGTCCGCGCAGGTTCATCCGCTCCAGAGGCCGCGCCTCCACCTCTCTCTGATTACCGCAACATGCAGGAGGCCGAACATATCAGAAACATCCTGCTGCAACATCACGGCAATGTCCGCCGCGCAGCGGCTGCACTTGAACTTTCCAGGCCGTATCTCTATCAAAAGATGAAACAGCTTGGCATCAATATCGCTGAATTGCGGGAACTCTCCCTCAGCCACAGTTCTGCTGACGCCCTGCCCTCACGCGATTGACCGCCGGAGACGCAAGCGTCAGTGCGCCGCGCCATAGACTGTGCAGGTTCAGGAGGATTCCTGCCCGCGTTTCCTTTCGCCATGCTTCCGGTACAGCGCACGGAACTGATGATACGTCAGTCCGAGAAGGCGCGCGGCTTCCGTCTGTCTGTAACGCGCCTGCCGCAACGCCCTTTGCAGCAGCTCCCTTTCCTGCCGGGCCAGTTCCTCCCGCAGGGAAAATCCGGGCGGCAGCATTCCCCTTTCCGGGGTTTTCTCCGGTCCGTCCTCCCGCGCGGCGTCCGCGCCCGGAGCGGCGGCAGGCGGCAGAACGCCAGGAGCAAAAGGATTCAGCTCCAGCCGTTCCACCACGAACACGCCGTTTTCGTCCGTTCCGGCATGGAGCACGCCCCGTTCCACCGCGTTTCTCAGTTCGCGCACATTGCCCGGCCAGGCATATTCCTCCATCTGCCGCAGGGCTTCCTCCCCAAAACGCAGATCAAAACCGGGAGAGGATCCCGCCCTGCCGATATCCAGCTCGGCGGCCATGCGCGCGGCAAAATGCCGGGCCAGCAGCAGCCTGTCCTCTCCCCGTTCGCGCAGGGGCGGCACATGCAGCACGTCAAAAGCCAGACGATCCAGCAGATCCGCGCGGAATTTCCCTTCAGCCGCCAGCCGTGGCAAATCCCGGTTGGCGGCCGCCACTATCCGTACATCCACACGGACGGGCGCGTTTCCCCCCACCCGTTCAAACTCTCCGTACTCAAGCACCCGCAGCAGTTTGTCCTGTACAGGCAGCGGCATGTCTGCCACCTCGTCAAGAAACAGCGTCCCCCGATTCGCCCGCTCGAAATATCCTTCATGCCTGCCCCGGGCCCCGGTGAACGCGCCCGCTTCATGGCCGAAAAGTTCCGACTCCAGCAGCGTGGGGCTGAGCGCCGGACACAGCACCGTCACCAGCGGCCCTTCCCAGCGGGGCGAAAGATAATGCAGGCGCTGGGCCGCCAGCTCCTTGCCCGTGCCGCGTTCTCCAAGCACCAGCACCGGACGTTCCGCCCGCGCCGCCCGCGCCACATTTTCCTGAAAGGCCAGAAAAATATCCGATGTGCCCAGAGCATCAGCGACAGAGAATTGCATAATTTCACCTTATTCCGGTTTTTAAAATCCATTTATGGTTTATTTTGCCTATCCCACAATGAAATTTATGTCCATGATTTCCCCGGAATATTTACCATCACCGTGAAATAACTTGATTTTACCATTCATGGCATACTTTGCGCTTAGAGTATTTCGCTTATGAAATGCTCTCCTTCAGTCGAGCCGGGCGAGACTGAAGCCGCGCCCCCCCCCTCTTCTCCGCTGTCGCCGCAGTTCACTTGCGGCGTACAGCTCCGGCGGCGTGAAACCTGCGGGCCAGAACACAGGGTCCTGGCCGGCAGATATTTTCGAGAGCAAGACGCCCTAAGACGGCGTGACCGGATATTCCGGCATTTCAGCACTGTCTCCCCAAGGAGGAACACATGGGCATTTTCTCCCGATTCAAGGATATCATCAGCTCCAATATCAACAGCATGCTTGACGACGCGGAAGATCCGGAAAAGCTGATCCGGCTCATGCTGCGTGAAATGGAAGAAACCCTGGTTGAACTCAAGTCCGGCTGCGCCGCCGCCATGGCGGAAGCGGACAAGGCCGCGCGCATCGAACGCGAAGCGGAGGAAGAGGTCGCCCAGTGGGACAGACGGGCCGAACTCGCTCTCCGGGCAAACCGGGAGGACATGGCCAGAGAAGCTCTGGCGGAAAAGATCCAGGCGCAGGAACGCCTGGCCCAGCTTGCGGGAAACCGGGAAGAATACGAGCGTCTGGCGGACAAGTGCCGCGAGGATATCCGCATGCTGGAGGAACGCATCGTGAATACCCGCGATCGCCAGCGTCTGCTGGTGGAACGGCATCATCAGGCCCGCATGCGTCATCAGGCGCACCGCACCATCAATGCGGCGGACAATTCCGATGCCATGCGGCGCTTTGCCGACCTTGAGCAGCGCATCAACCGGATGGAAAATGAAGCCGAACTCAGCGCGCCCCGTCCTGCCCCGCATACAGCCTTCCGCGACATGGAGCGGGATGCCGCCGTTGAGGACGAACTGGCCGCGCTCAGACGCAGAATGGGCGCATGATCACGTTTCCGGCGGGAAGCGGCTCCCGCCGGAAAATGCTTGCCCGCCCGGGGCTGCGGCCCTAATATGCCTGAAGGTTGCCGAGTGCGTTCCGTCTCCCCTGACGGGGGGTCGCCTTAACCAAAGGGACTTTTGATGAAAGTTCTGCTTGTTCTCATTATCTGTCTGCTGGCTGCAGGTCTGGCCGTCCTGCTTTACGCGCTCAGGGCTCTGACCCGTCGGGACGCCGCCTCTCACCGCGGTGCAGGCGCTCCCGGCGCGCCGGACGCGGACGAAATGACGCTGCGGGATATCGCCGGCATACTGGAAAACCTGGAAAAACGCGTGGACGTGCTGGAAACGCTGCTGGATCGGCATGCAGGATCGCGCTCCGGAGCCGGGACAACCCCATCCCCGCACGACGACATCCCCCGCCGGAACACTTCAGAGCGCGGATGAGCGCAGTTTTCCGGCCTTCCGCAGGACGGCTCCCTTCTTCTCTCTCCCGGAGGAAACACGTCATGATGTTCAATATCCAACGCGCCCCGGACGGCATGCTCCTCGGCGTGTGCAAAGGCATCGCCCGGTCACGGGAGCTGCCCGTGACCGCCGTGCGCCTTGCGGCCGTGGCGCTGACCATGGTCACGGGATTCTGGCCCGGCATCGCGCTGTATATTCTGGCCGCCGCGCTCATGGAAGCCGCCGCCCCGCAGGGGGAGCCTTCCGGAGAGCATGTTCCGGACTCCCCCGCGGAACGCGCCCGCCTCATGCGTGACATGAAGGAGCGCATTCTGCGCCTGGACAAACGCATCCAGCGCATGGAAGATCAGGTGGTACGCCCGGATTTCCAATGGGACAGCCGATGGGGCAGAGAGCGGTCTACTTCCGCCCGCGTGGAAAAAACAGGACATGGCGCGGCGTTTCCTCGGGCGGAATGAACGAGGGAACGCCCTCGCCGGGGGCATGAGCCTGCGCGTTGAAAAAGGCTTCCAGCGCCCGGTTCAGCGCCAGCCGGTCATGCGCGGGCAGACATACTCTGTCCGCCCCCGTATCCCTGTCTTCCCCGCGCACGGCTTCTTTCACCTCTATCCGCACCCGTCGGCGCGGCATAAAAAAGATGCCGCTGAGCAGCATATCCCGCAGCCCTGCAAAAAAGGCACGGAAGAACTCCGGCGTTTCCAGCGCATCCTCTTTCCGCTTCCTGTTTCCTGCGCTGCCCCATCGGCTGAACGACGACCCCCACAGACCGGATGTGCGTATCAGCACAATTCTGCATTCCGGCGCTTCCTCCAGAAGATGCCAGGCTCCGCCGTTGGAACCGAGATGTTCCAGGCCATCGGAAGTCAGCCTGCCTGATGGATACAGCAGCACGCAGTCTCCCGCGCGCAGCGCAGCGGCGGCACGGCGCAGCCCCTCGCGCACGGCCCGCGCGGCGGCCCTGCGATCACCCCGCTCCGCATTGCCCACATCGGGAATGAACACGGGCCGCACCAGAGAAGCCGCCTGGCGGATGAGCGGTCTGCCCGCCTGCCCTTCATCCGCCAGAGGACGCGGGCGATAACGCCATAACAGGGCGGAGAGGACAAGCGGATCGGTCAGCGCCGGATGGGAAGCAAGAAACAGAATGGAGCGTCCGTCATCCGACAGATTCAACTCCTTCAGTCCTTTTACCTCCACTCTGTAGCGCAGGCTCAGGCAGCCCCGCACAAACGCGGCCAAGATTCCGAACAGCACGCCGCTCCGACGCGACGAACCTTCTCCGTCCGGCCTGCTGCCGTTATCTTCCTGAACGTCTTGCGGCGATGGAATCCCGCCGCGCCCGACTCCACATGCTGTTTCATTCCGAACATGCTCCAGACGCCCCACGGCACGGGAAAAGAACCAGGCGGCAGCCAGCGCCGGCGCGCCGAGCACGGCATGAGCCAGCGAGGGCGGCAGCGGAGAAAGAGCGTAATAGACCGGCCCCGCCAGCATGATGCCGCTGAAGACGAGGCAGTTATCCAGTCCGAGTACCCGTCCCTTGCACTCCGGAGCGGGGCGCACCTGAATGAAGCTGGTCAGGGGAATGAGATACATGCCTCCGCATGCTCCGGCGCAGGCATACACGATCGGCAGAAACACATGACGCGCGGCGTCAGGCAGAAGCGGCACGCAGGAGGTCAGGCAGAGCAGCCCTCCTATTCCGGCGCAGGATGGGACTATCCGACGCTTCCAGCTTTCCGGTGTGCCGCGCGCGGCGGCCAGGGAACCGATGCAGATGCCTGCCAGCAGCGCGCCGGGCATGAGACTTGTGAAACTGTGGGAAAAGCCCAGCTCCAGCTCGCCCAGCGCATTGATTTCCAGCAACAGCAGCGAGGACAGAAAATAAAAAAACACTTCTCCCCATACGGCGAGGAAAAGCGGCCTGTCCTGCCGCAGTTCCTTCAACTGGGCCGGAGCATCCAGCAGCGCGAGACGCGGAAAAGGAGCGGAACTTCCCGCAGCCGGACGGCGGGGCACAAGGGCGGAACACAGCAGACCCGCCAGAGCGACGACCACCACGCCCACGGCAAGCAGCAGCACGCCCCGGGACGGACGGGCAAAGCCCAGCTCCACCGTGCGGCTGCCCCCCGCGTCCAGAACGATTCCGGCCAGAGATATGCCCAGCAGAATGGATGCCGTGGTCCCCAGCTTGAACAGGGCATTGATGCGGGGCACGAGACGCGCGGGAAAAAGCTCCGGAATGGAGCCGTTGAGCGCCGGACTGAACAGTGTGGAAGAAAGCCCCATACAGAACAGCATGGCGGCGAGCCCCGTCCAGCTCAGCGCAATCAGCCCCCAGGCTCCGGCAAGCATGGCGGCAAGCTCCAGCAGCTTCGCGCCGATCACCAGATTCCTTTTCGGCCGGCGATCCGCCAGCCAGCCTGCCCAAAGGGAAAACAGCGCGAACGGCAGGGAAAACAGAAAGGTTCCCCACGCGGGAAAGGCGGCGTTACCGGCCGCCAGTGCCAGCAGCAGCGCCCCCTGCTTGAAAAAATTGTCATTGAAGGTGCCCATGACATAGCACGCGCCAAGGGCCAGCGCCCGGCGCGCGGGGCCGCCCCTGCGGAGCGGCGGGAAGACGGCGAAACCATGCCCCATGACAGTCCTCGGACGCCGCATGTCACACAGCGGCATATCGCATTTGAATCGCGGCTGCGCGCCGAATTACGGAAACGGCCGCGCCTCCGGCGGAACGAACGAATACGCGCCTCAGCCCCCGTTCACTTCCGCCCTGTGCTCCGCTCCCGTTTCCCAGCCGCAATAGGGGTTCCGGGCCAGTTCCACATTGAGATAGCGGGACAGGCGGCTGACTTCTTCTCCCAGCCAGTCCGGCTTTTCAAAGTCCTGTTCCTCGCTCTTCAATTCGATTTCAGCCACGACAAGCCCCCTGTTCGCACCGAGAAACTCGTCCACTTCCCACACGGAGCCCTTTTCTTCAAAGGTATAACGATATTTTTCAATGATTTCACCGGGAGAGAGGGCGTCCAGCATGGCACGGGCGTCTTCGAACGGCACGGGGTATTCAAATTCCTCACGGGAAATTGCCCCAGACTTGATCTTGACCGTAAGAAACCCCCTGTCTCCTGCAATCCGCACTCTCACCACACGATCCGAAGTCCGTGCAAGATAGCCCTGCCGGTACGGCACGGGTTCCGCCCGGCCTCTCCAGCCGTCACCTCTGACCAGAAACTTGCGTTCGATTTCCGTATGCATGACTCCCTCCGGACTTCCCCCGTCAAGACGAAAGGTGCAGGCACTCTAACAGGGACCACGCGGACGAACAAGACGGCCGCAACGGGGAAGCCGGCCCGGTTTCCCCTGCAGGAAGCTGCGCCTTCTGCAGAATCACGGATTACTGATTCCACGTCCGCCTGACAGGCACTCTGCCATCGTTCCCGTTTGCGGTTCAGCGTCTGAATCCGCTCAGAGATTTGGCAGCCGTCACGGCTCCCCGATACAGGGCTGCCCTGCTGGAATCTGAACGAGCAAGGCAGCCTGACTGCCGGGATAGCCGGGGTGATGACTCTCCATCCTCCGGATACCTCATCATTCTGCTTCTTATGTTCCAGAGCCTGTACCTGCGCTTCGGTCAGCACCAGGCCTGTTCAGCGGACATCTTTTCCTGAGTTGTCAGCCGTTGTTTCAGGGATGCAGGGTCATGGCGCCGCCAGATAAAGCGGATTCCGGAAGAGACGAAGATTCCCTGCCTGCGCAGTCCGTTGCCGGCCCTGGCTTGTCCGCAAGAGGAAACAGAAAGGGCATATCCCCTTGCCTGTGGGGGATGCCCTCTCATAATTTGGATATTTGCGGCTGTCTCAAGGAAGAAAAAGGGCAAGTTCACCCTTACCCGCAGGTCAGTGCCTTCTCCCCAGCTCCCTCTTTTTACCCCGCTCGAAAAAAATTTGTTAAACTTTTCCAGCTCTGTGGGGCAGATGATGGGCAAACCCGACTCATATACGAAAAAAGGACTTGGATACTGCTCCAAGTCCTTGATTTCATTTGGCGTCCCCAGCCGGATTCGAACCGGCGTTGACGGCGTGAAAGGCCGTTGTCCTGGGCCGTCTAGACGATAGGGACGCTGTGGCTGGGCTACATGGACTCGAACCATGATTAACGGGACCAGAATCCGTCGTCCTGCCAATTGAACGATAGCCCAACGTGGAGATGTTTTATTAGGTGAAAAAGGCCCTGCCGTCAAGAAAAAATTTCATCTTTTTTATTTTTTTCCTGACACCCTGGAAGTAATGACAATTTCGGCTCAGTACCTTCCTTTGCGATACTCCATGAAGCTCGCCCCCCTGAAGAGCCGCCGTCGAAAAGGCGAAAATCCGCTCAGTTCAGGATATAGGCGTAGGGGTTGGTAGGCACGCCGTTGACGCGCACTTCATAGTGCAGGTGCGGCCCGGTCACGCGGCCCGTACTGCCCACATGGCCGATAAGCTGTCCGCGCTCCACTTTCTGACCAGACTTGACCACAAACTTCGACATATGTCCGTACTTGGTCGAAAGCCCTCCGCCGTGGCTGATATCCACACAGAGTCCATATGCGCCGTCCGTTCCGGCAGCGGTCACCGTCCCCCGCGCCGGGGCGTAAATAGGGGTGCCTGTGGGAGCGGCAATATCCAGTCCCTTGTGGAAACTGCTCTGCCCCGTAAACGGAGAACTGCGGTATCCGAATCTGGACGTGACAAATCCCTCGGTAGGCCAGATGGAAGGCGTGACAGCCAGCCTGCCGCGATTTTCCCGCATGGCGAGCATGAGTTCCTGCTGGCGAACCTCCTCCACGCGCGTTTCCTGAGCCAGCTCCTTGAGGAAGGCACGCATCTTGCGCGCGGCCAGCTCGTAGCGGTGCAGAGGAATATGTCCCAGGCCAGCCTCACCCGCTCCGCCCAGGGGCAGGTCGTTTACGCCCACATCTGTTTTCACCATGACCCGCAGCTTGGTATCGAACTGCTGCACACGCTGCAAGTCATCGCGAACGGCGGTCAGTTCCTCGGCCAGCCCCGCAAGCTGTCCCTGCCTGGCCTCCAGAGCGTACTCCGCTTCCGCCAGCCTGCCCTCAAGCAGCCGGGATTGCGTGAAATATTTCCACAGCCACACATTTGAGGCGGCCAGACCGCAGAACATCAGGCACAGCAGCCAGCCGAACCAGCCGGAAAGCCGCAGGCTGCGGGAAGCTCCGCCCTTCTCCTTGAATATGACGACATGATACTTGCCAAAAAGCATTGATGCCCCAGGGGTATGCGCGAGTATGCGGAACCCGGGCAGTAAAACCGGAGAAAACGGGTCCGCGAGGCGTCCATGATAAAGTCAAGCGCCGTCAAGGTCAACGCGCGGGGGACTATCACGCTCCTCCGCAAGGCGGAGCGGGGCAAGCTCCCCGTTCGTCCCGCGGCGTATTTCCGCCGTCTTCCGCCCGCGCTCTTGCCGCATCCCGTGCCATCTGCCAGCGGGTCAGACCGTGAAAGACATTCCTGCGCCGGAACCTGCTGCCTTCGCACATGGTGTCGAGCAGCGTCATCATGTCCGCCCGTCTGGTATTCCCCGCCGAAGGACAGGGATTGCTCCACAGAGGCAGTTCCCACTGCCGCGCGGCGCGCGCGATATCGGTCTTTTCCACCAGCAGAAGCGGCCGGATGACCCGCAGCCGTCCATTGAAGAACGGTTCGCTCATGCCCATGCCGTCCACTCTGCCGGTCTGCACAAGGTTCATCAGGAAGCTGGTGACCAGATCGTCGGCATTGTGCCCGAAAGCCAGATGCGTGAGTCCGTATTGCCCGCACAGGGCGAACAGACGCTTGCGGCGCAGCCGGGCGCAGTAGAAGCAGGGAGAATTCCGCCGGTTTTCCTCCGTGTGGGCGCGCGGGCCGTGATCCGTCACCTCCAGGTGTCCGGCTATGCCCTCCGCGCGCAGCCAGTCCGCAAGGGGAGCATGATTGTCGGGATCAAAGCCGGGATTCACATGCAGGGCCATGAACTCAAAACGGAAGGGAACAATGCGCTGCCGGAGCTGCATGACCTTCAGCAGCACAAAGCTGTCCATTCCGCCGGATACGGCCACGCCCACGCGCGCGCCTGGGACGATCATGCGGCACTCCTGCATGGCCTTGCCCGCGGCGCGCACGCAGGTCTGCTGCGCGAAGCTCAGTTTAAGCGCCACTGCTGCGCGCTCCGCACGGCGTCAAGCAGGGTACGCACGCCGAACCCCGTCGCACCCTTGGCATTGATCGGCGACTCACCCGCATCCGCAGCCGCGATATCCAGATGCGCCCAGCGCATGCCTTCTTCCACAAAACAGCTCAGGAAGAACGCCGCATGCAGCGCCCCCCCCTCGCGCGCGCCGGAATTGAGCATGTCCGCCACATTGCTCTTCAGAATCTCCCGGCTGCTCTCCCAGACGGGAAGCCTCCAGTTGCGCTCTCCCAGGCTGCAGCCCGCAGCGTGCAGCATGTCCGCCAGAGCGTCGTCATTGGCGAAGAGTCCGGCGTTTCCCTTGCCCAGAGCCACGGCGCAGGCGCCGGTGAGCGTGGCGATATCGATCATTCCGCCGGGATTCCAGGTTTTCTGCGCGTAGGTCATGGCATCCGCAAGCACCAGCCGTCCCTCGGCGTCGGTATTGACGATCTCGATGCTCCTGCCGGACATGGCGACCACAATGTCTCCGGGTCTCGTGGCGCGCCCGCCCGGCATGTTTTCCGTACACGGCATCACCCCCACCACGGGACAGGGAGGCGTCCACTGCGGAGCCAGACGCCCCATGGCCTCGAACACGCCCATCACGGCTGCCGCTCCGGACATGTCTCCCTTCATTTCCGCCATGCCCGCCGACGGCTTGAGGCTGATTCCTCCACTGTCAAATGTAATGCCCTTGCCCACCAGAACGACAGGCCTGCCCTCCGCTCCACGGGGCGCGTATTCCAGAGCCACGAGACGGGGTTCCTGTTCCGCGCCCCCGGCCACGGCAAGAAACGCCCCCATGTTGCGCTCCTCAAGCTCACCCGGCCCCAGAATGCGGCAGCTCATGCCGTATTCCGCATAGCGCGCGGCAAGCTCCTCCGCCGTCGACGCCATAAAGGAGGGCGTCACTTCATTGGCCGGACCGTTGGCCAGATCCCGGGCAAGATACAGGCCCGCCGCTTCCGCTTCAGCCAGACGAGCGGCCTCGCGCACGGCGTCGTCCGCATGTTCCTCGCGGAACAGAAAAGCCAGCCAGCGGGGATCTGCCGGAGAAGCGTCCTGTCCGCTCCTCCAGCGCTCATAGCGATACAGGCCCAGCAGCGCGGACAGCGCGATTTCCCGCGCGAGGCGGGAAGCATCAAGACCATAGACCGGAGCGAGCCGTTCCACGGAGGGCATGTCCACGGCCACGCTCTCCAGGCCGTGCTCGCGGCAAAGGCGCAGCGCGCCGCCCACGGCATGGCGCAGGGCGGTCAGGCCATCTTCTCCGCCCGCCTTTTCCCTGGCGCCCAGCCCCAGGGCCACCACACGCGGGAGATCCATGGCCGCAGGGCCGTACATCACTGTCATTTCCCCCTTCCTGCCCCGGTAATCGCGCAAGGCCGGAGCAATGCCGAGCCACGGGGCAGCCTGCTCCAGGGCGGAAGCAGCCTGTTCCGGCCCCTCCCCTTCAAAGAAAAAGGCCAGAGCCGCGTCGGCCTTCCACCGACCGCTGCCCCCTGCCTGAAAACGTATGTCCATCATCAGCTATCTCCTTTTCTCCGCCCGATCAGATGCTCCGGGCCAGGATGAAATGTCTGCCCCTGTCACAGCCCCACGGCGCGGCGCAGAGCAGCGACTTCCCTTTCGTTCAGCGCCCGGCTCTCACCGGCCCGAAGCCCGCCCAGATTCAGCGGCCCCTGACTGACACGCCGCAGCCTGAGCACCGTCAGGCCGAGATCGCGGCACATTCTGCGGATCTGGCGGTTCAGCCCCTGATGCAGGGTAAGACCGAGCAGAACCCCCTTCCCCATGCCCGGACGCGCGGGAAGCTCCACGGCCTCCACCGGCGCCAGACGTTCCCCTTCCTGCAGAACCATGCCCTGCCCCATGCAGCGCAGGGCATCCGGCAGGGAAGCCTCCGCTTCCGGACGCACCAGCACCTCATAGCGGCGCGGCAGATGCCAGCGCGGATGGCTGAGGCGGTGGGCCAGCTCGCCGTCGTCCGTAAGCAGGATCAATCCTTCCGAAAAATAATCCAGCCTGCCCACGGGAAAAAGTCTGCGCCCCTTCCATGCGGGAGGCACGAAATCAAGCACGGTACGCCGTCCTTCCGGATCGCTGGCAGTGGAGACCACGCCCACAGGCTTGTGCAGCATGAGCCAGCACGGGGTCCAGTGCGCCTCCCCCGCCTTTCCGACCGCTGCGCCCTGAGCGCGCAGACGTACAGGGCGGCCGTCCACCTCCACCAGATCGGAAGCTCCTACCCGCAGGCCGGGACTGTCCGCCGCCATTCCGTTTACCGTCACGCGCCCCGCGAAGATCAGCTCGTCGGCCTTGCGCCGGGAACACAATCCTGCGTCGGCCAGAGCCTTGTTCAGACGCACCCCTCCGGCTTCTCCCGGATTTTCGCTCATATCTCCGCCTCCGCGCGGCAGTGCCGCGCCCCGCCGAAGTGTCCGGGCGATGCCGGTTCGACATCGCCCGCTCTGTTCCAGTATCATATGACACTGAATACTGCGCATTCAGTGTCAGTCACTCTGCCGAAAGCGTGGTTCCGGCCCGCGGGTTTCACGCCTGAAGCCCGGGCCGTACGCCGCAGGTGAATTGCTGCGACGCCGGAGAGGGGAGCCGCGCGGAGGGCTTTGCGGATTAAGGAAAGCAGAGACGAATCTCGTCCTGCCCGACTCCGCGGCTCATCTTGCCGGCGCAATGCGCTATGCCCTGATGACCTTGTCCGCGAGCTGCATGCTGGTGACGATGTCAAGCATGTTGGTGGTGTCGCCCACCTGCTTCCTGTCCAGCAGTCCGAAATGATCCAGGCAGGTGCCGCAGACCAGAATGGAACAGCCGGCATCGGCCAGAACCTTCAGCTTGTCCAGCGCAGGGCCGCCGACGGTCAGCTTCACCCCGCCGTTGACCAGCACCACGCGCCACAAATCCGGCCCCAGTTCCGGCAGGGACCCGAGAAAATTTATCATGAGCTTCGCTCCCAGCTCCTCATCACCCCTGCCGAGCGTTTCCGTGGGAATGAACACGAGCGTCCGGCCGCCGCGCTCAGTCCGACCGGCCGCGGCGGAATCTGCGGAAGACTGCCGCAGGGCGGAACACGCCCCCTCCGCATCCCCGGCGGGAACGATTCCGCTCAGCCGCCACAGCCCGGAATCCTCCTGTCGCACTCCCACGGTCAGGCCGCGCCCCTTCAAAAAATTGCCCACATTTTCCACTGCGGCGGAATTGTCCACCAGCACTTCCAGCATCTCGCCGGCATGTTTTCCTTCCTTCAGCCAGTCGCGGCAGCGCACCACGGGCTGAGGACAGGGCATGCCCCGGCAATCCAGAACGCTCATAGGAACCTCTCTTTTTCCCCCCTCCCCGGGAGGGGGAGGGGCTGGCACAAGGAGATAATGTAAGCTATAAGAAACTCCGTCAAGGAGTCGCGGAACAACGCCCCTCCCCGCTAACCCGTATCATGCCGCCCGCAATGACCAGAACATGATTGAAGCATACTTCCCTTCTCTTTTCCCGCGTCCGGAGGCATGATGCGCATTCCCCTGGCCTGGGCCGCAGCCCCTTTCTATTATCTGTATCAGGCCGTCTGCGCCACGCTG
This sequence comes from Candidatus Mailhella excrementigallinarum, assembly GCA_944324075.1. Classification (GTDB taxonomy): domain Bacteria; phylum Desulfobacterota; class Desulfovibrionia; order Desulfovibrionales; family Desulfovibrionaceae; genus Mailhella; species Mailhella excrementigallinarum. The sequence continues at coordinate 24,638 of CALUUZ010000008.1, read as the reverse complement.
CGCTTTCATGAGCGCCGGCGGGAAGCCGTGGACTCCCTTGACGCGGCGGGGGAACGCATGGTGTTCTGCCTCTGGCATGACGAACTTTTTCCGCTCATGCGGGTCAGGCGCGATCTGGATATCGTCACCGTGGTCAGCCCCAGCCGCGACGGCGAACTGCTGGCCCGTGTGCTGGAGAAGCTCGGTCTGCGCACGGTGCGCGGCTCCAGTACGCGCGGAGGCATCAGGGCATTGCTTGGCGCGTCCCGTCTGATGAAGAGGGACGGCGTTCACGCCTGCATCACCATCGACGGCCCCATGGGTCCCCGGCACAGGGCCAAGGACGGAGCATTCTTTCTGAGCGCCCATGCCGATGCCTGGATTGTGCCAGTCCGCATTCTTCCCCGCCCCGCCCTGCGTCTTCCCTCCTGGGACAGATTCAAGGTGCCCGTGCCGTTCGGACGGGTGGACATCAACTTCGGACAACCCTGGAAAATCGAAGCGGGCGAGCTGAACGACGATACGCTTGCCGCCGCCCGGGTCCGTATTGAACGGGAACTGGCGGAACTCGCGCCCTCTCCCGGCGGCGTCGGCAAGGAGCTTCCGTGAATCTGCGCCATCGCATCCAGCTTGCGCTGCTTTCCGGCTGCGCCTCCCTGTTTTCTCTTCTCGGTTTCGGCGGACTCTCACGGCTGGGAAGCGGCTTCGGACGCCTGATGTGGCACGCGCTTCCCGCCCGCCGCAAACTGGCCACGGACAACATCATCCGGCATCTGAACCTGCCGGAGAACGAGGCCCGCGCCCTGGCCCGCGCCAGCTTCCGCCACAACGCCCGCTCATTTGCGGAAATTCTGCTGACTGACCGCTTCGGCATGGACTCCCCCCGTCTGCGCATCGCGGAGCCGGAACTCTTCCGGAAACTGGCGGCCTGCGAACGTCCCATCGTGGCGGCAACGGCGCATCTGGGCGCATGGGAACTGCTGGCCTCCATGCTGGGTGAACTGTATGAGGAGCCGCGCCCGCGCGTGGTGGTGGTGCGGCGTTACCCCAATCCCGCTGTCCAGGCATTCATTTCTTCCCGGCGCGAGGCGCGGGGGGCAAGCATGGCAGGGCATCGCACCGTGGCCGCCGCCGTGCTGCGGGCGCTGAGAAAGCACGGCATCGTGGCCTTTCTTGTGGATCACAACGCTCCGCGCAGTGAAGCGCTGTTTCTTCCCTTCATGGGAGAGGAAGCCGCCGTCAACATGGGCCCGGCACTGCTCGCCGTGCGGGCGGAAGCCCTGATCTGGCCCGTGTTTCTGCTGCGGGAAGGGGACGGCTATGTCTTTCACCTGCAGACGCCCCTGGATACGGCCGGTCTTGCGGGCAGCCGGGAGGAAAGGGTAGCCGCCGCCGCGACATTCTATACGCGGGCGGTGGAAAAGGCCGTGCGCCGCACGCCGGAACAATGGTTCTGGATGCACAACCGCTGGAAGCAGCATTCCCGCCCCTGAACGGAAAGAACATTCCCGCCAGGCTCCGGCTTCAGACGTGAACCCCGCGGGCCGGAACATCCGTATCCGGCTGGCAGATATTTTCAAGCGCAAAACGCTCTGAACGGCATGCCTCCGCGGCCGGCTGCGTTTGCGCCTCGTGAAGCTGCGCTGTCTCTGCTGTCGCCAGTCGTTATCACTGTTCCTGCTGCCCGCAGGCCTGTGCCCGGCAACGGGCACGTCCCCTCCCCGCGGCACCGCCGTCCGATCGGCTTCAAAGCTCGCTGCGCTCGCGCCTCCGGCGAACAGGGGCAGTCTCACTGCCGCGCTGCGGCGGAGCCGGAAAATTTAAGAGAGCTTTTTTCCTCTTATGGCGCATTTGCGCCATTTTTTTTCAACGGCATGTGAAAAATAACATTATAGCTCGAACAGATGGAAAGGCCTTTCCCATGCTGCCGACCACGGCTTTTCCCGTTCCGGTCGGGCACTTCGCGACCGGCCGCCCCACGGCTTCTCTGCTCCGGGGCAGAGAGATTGCGCGGCCTTTTGCCCGTCCTGCCCTCTCCGCGCGCTGTTTCATGGCGAAACCGCGCCGAACGGGAAACCCCACCCTGCGACTGGAGGAACCACCTTGATCCGACACATCGATCCCGAAAAATGCACCGGCTGCGGCCAGTGCTTCAAATCGTGCAGTCTTGACGTGTTCCGGCTGCATACCGATCAGCCGGCATGCTCCCCCTGCATGGCGGCCTGCCCGGCCGGAACGGATATCCGGGCCTACAACCATCTGCTCCAGCAGAACCGCCTGGAAGAGGCCCTTGCCGTACTCAAGCGCGGCACGCCCTTCCCCGCCCTGACCGGACGCGTCTGCTTCCACCCCTGCGAGAGCAAATGCACCCGCGCGAACATGGACGCAAGCGTCAACATCAATGCTCTGGAACAGTTTCTCGGCGACCTGGACCTGCAAAAACTTCCCGAACCTGCCGCAACGCGCCGTCTCTCCCGCGCGGCGGTAGTGGGGTCCGGCCCCGCAGGGCTGGCCGCGGCGTGGCATCTGGCCCTGGACGGCTGGCCGGTCACGGTGTTCGAGGCCCTGCCCAGGCCGGGCGGCATGCTGCGTTACGGCATCCCTGCCTATCGGCTGCCCGACGCGGTCATCGACGCCCAGATCCGCCAGCTTGAGGCTCTTGGCGTGGAGTTCCGCTGCGGGGTGCGCATCGGTGAAGGCAAAGACCTCGGCATGGCCGATCTGGAAGACCTCGGCTTCCGCGCCGTGCTGCTGGCTCCCGGCCTCAGCGCGGGCAAGCGCCTGGCGCTGGAAGGCATGGACCTGCACGGCGTCCACACCGGCGTCGAATTCCTGCGCGCCCTGCGCATGGGCGGCGCACCCGCGACAGGCCGCCGGGTCTGCGTGATCGGCGGCGGCAACGTGGCCATTGACGCGGCCATCAGCGCCAGACTGCTGGGAGCGGAAAGCGTCTTCATGTGCTGCCTGGAGGATCGCGAGCACATGCCCGCCTTTGAACATAACGTCAGGGATGCACTGGAGCGCGGCATAGTTCTGCACCCCGCGCTCGGCCCCGCGCGCATCGAAGGCGCGGAAGGCCGGGTTTCGGCGGTGGAATTCAGGGCCTGCACCGCTCTTTTTGACGAACAGGGCAGTTTTGCGCCCCGCTTCGACGAGGCGCGGCGCGAGCGATTCGAAGCCGACAGCGTCATTTTCGCGATCGGCCAGAGCGGAGACTTCGCGGATATCGCCTCCGGCGTGGAGATGAACGGCGCGCGTATCGCGGTCTCCGGCAATTCCATGCGCACCTCCCGGCCCGGCGTGTTCGCGGCTGGAGACGCCGTCACCGGCCCGGCCTCGGTCATCCAGGCCATCGTCGGCGGGCGCGACGCGGCCCGCGCCATGAGCCGGGCGCTGAACGGCCTGCTTGTGGAGGACAGCGGACAGGAAAACGAAAAGCGCCCTGTGGCGGACAACATGCCTGTGGACGATCTTCCCCGCCTGCCCCGCAATGAACGGAAAACACGAGCCGACGGAACGCCCTTCGACGAGGCGGCCATCGGTTTCGATCAGCTCGACGCCCAGGCCGAGGCCATGCGCTGCCTCACCTGCGGCAGCAAGGCCGTCATTGCCTACAATGACGACTGCATGACCTGTTTCAGCTGCGAACTGCGCTGCCCCGCCGGGGCCATCGACGTCCACCCCTTCAAGGAACGCCTCCCCTATACGCTGTACGACGGGGAAGGAGGCAGAATATGAACAAGTACGACAACATTCTGGAAACCGACGTTCTGGTGATCGGCGGGGGCTTCTCCGGCACATGGGCCGCCATCAAGGCCCGCGAGCATGTGAGGAACGTCCTCATGGTGGACAAGGGGCCGCGCGACTGGGGAGGACTGGGCAGCATGTCCGGCGGCGACATGATCGTCAAGCAGCCGGAATTCGAGGCATCCGATCTGGTGGATGAGCTTACCTACTATTACGACGGCCTGTGCGAGCAGGACGTGCTGGAAGAGATTCTGAACCTGTCCTATGACCGCTTCATGGATCTGGAAAGGATGGGGCACCGCTTCCATCGCGAGGACGGCGAGCTGCAATCCGTGCCCCAGCGCGGTCTGGAAAAGATGCGCTACTACTTCTACCATCCCTATGGAAAAGGCGGAGCCCACACCACCGAAGTTCTGAACAGGCGCCTGCAGGAACTGGAAGTAAAGCGTCTTGGCCGGGTGGAAATCACCCGCCTGATCAGGAACGGCGATCGCGTGGCCGGTGCGGCGGGCTTTCATGGTCAGAGCGGCACGCCGGTGCTGATCCGGGCCGGGGCCGTGATCCTGGCCGCCCACTCCGGCGGCTGGAAAGGCTCCTATCTGCTCAACACCTGCGCGGGCGAGGGCAGCCTGCTGGCCTATGAGGCAGGCGCCACCCTGCGCAACATGGAGTTCATCGAAAACTGGAACGTGCCCAGGCTCTTCGCATGGGAAGGACAGACCGGCCTGCTCCCGCACGGCGCGCGCTTCCTCAACGGCAAGGGTGAGGATTTCATGCGCCGCTACTCGCCCAGGCTGGGGGCCAAGGCCGATCCTCATTACAATGTGCGCGGCATGGCCTATGAAGTCATGGCCGGGCGCGGGCCCATCTGGTTCGACACCAGCACGCTCAGCGAGGAAGGCGTGCGCGTCATGACCCCCACCGGGGGCTGGATGAAGCTCAACGACACCAAACTGAAGGCGCTGGGCATCGACTTCTTCCATCAGACCACGGAATGGATGTCGCAGGTACTGACCTGTTTCGGCGGTGTCAAGGCGGACAGGAACGGCTTTACCGGCGTCCCCGGCCTCTATGTGGCAGGCCGGGCGCGCAGCGTCACGCCCGGCGTGTATATGGGCGGATGGGACAGCTGCCTGACGGCCACCACCGGCTGGATTGCGGGCGAACATGCCGGGCGCTGCGCGGCGGAAACGCCTCCGGAGTCCCTTGATGAAGCACGGGTACGGGAAGAGCTGGGCCGCGATACGGCGGCGCTGGGCAGGCCGGGCGTCGCTCCCAAGGAAATCGTGCGGGAAATGCAGCGCCTCATGGCCCCCATTGACGTGTGCATTCTCAAGACGCGGGAAGGCCTGACCCGCTCCCTCGGCCGGCTGGAAAGCTTCCGGGACGATATCCTGCCTCAGGCCGGAGCCGCAGACCCGCACTATCTGGTCAAGCTGACGGAAGCGCGGGGCATGACCCTGATCACAGAGGCCTTCCTGCGCGCATCCCTGCTGCGCAAGGAATCCCGCGCCGGGCACTTCCGCGCGGATTACCCCGGACGGGATGAAACGCGCGGCCCCGCGTGGATCGACATCACGAAAGGCCGCAGCGGCATGGAAACAGCCTTTGACGCGGTTCCGCTGGATCGCTATCCCGTGAAGCCCTACCGCTACTACATGGACAACTTCGACTTTCCCGCCTCTCCGACGGCATCGCCCCATATGCCGGAAACGGACTGACGTCTCCCTTTCTCCCGTCCGGGGAGCAGCATCCGTAACGGATCGCCGCAGGACGTTCCCGGAATCGTCCTGCGGCGAATCCGGCCACTCTGAACGTGAATATTCTCTCACGGCCCACAAACCGCAAGGAGACCCGTATGACCCGAAGTCTTGCCCTGAAATGGCTGTCCGTGCTGCTGGCCGCCAGCCTGTTCTATACCCTGGCCCCGAGCGACACCTATGCGAATCTCCCCCTGTATCTGGCCCTGACGGCCATAGCCGTGGTCATCTGGGTCTTTGACCTGCTGCCCGCAGTCTTCGTGTCCGCCGCCCTGACCTTCGCCTATCTCATCACCAATCTCGCCACTCCCGAAGTCGTATTCAGCCCGTGGACCACCGTGCTTATCTGGACCACCTTCGGCGCGGCGATTTTCGGCGAAGCCATGGAACAGACAGGGCTGGCCAAGCGCGTGGCCCTGCGCTGCATGCTGCTGACCGGGGGCACCTTTCGCGGCATGCTGATCGGTTTCGGCGCAGGGGGCATCATCCTCGGCCTGCTGCTGGCCTCCGGCTTCGCGCGCACGGTCATTTTCTGCGCCATCGGGGTCGGCATCATTCAGGCCCTGGAACTGGACACGAAATCGCGCATGTCCTCGCTCATCATGCTGGGCTGCTTCTTCGCCTCGGCTGCGCCCACCATGCAGTTCCTGCACACTTCGGAATCCTTCATCTGGGCTTTTCAGATCCTGCTGAAGGCCATCGGCGCGCATGTGGACTTCTGGGAATATCTGAGTCACATGTTCCTGCCCAATTTCCTGTATGTGGCGATCTGCTTCGCGGCGCTCTATCTGGCCAGAGGCTCCGCCCGGCTGCCGGATGAGGATGCGCTGAAGAGCGTTCTCAGAACGCGTCTGGAAGAACTCGGCCCCATGAGCAGTGCGGAAAAGCGTCTGCTCGTCCTTGCGCTGATCAGCGTGCTGGGCTTCATGCTGGAACCCTTCACCGGCCTCAACGCCGTGTGGATTCTGTGCCTGGCCGCCCTGCTCTGCTACATGCCCGGTCTGGGCATCATGCATGTGGAATCCTTCACGAAACTGAACATCATGTTTCTGGTGTTCGTCGCGGGCTGCATGGCCATCGGAGCGGTGGCCGGGGTTGTGGGCGCGAACAAGTGGGCCGTGGCCGCCATCATGCCGTATCTTGAAGGCCTGCCTCCCACGGTCAGCGTCATCTGCTCCTATGTGGCCGGCACTGTCGCCAACTTCCTGCTGACCCCCTTTGCCGCAACCGTGGCCTTCACTCCGGCGTTCGGGGAACTCGGCGTGCAGATGGGCGTCAACCCTCTGCCCCTGTTCTACGCCTTCCAGCTCGGCCTTGACCAGTACTTCTTCCCCTATGAGGGGGTCATGTTCCTGTATCTTTTCACCACCGGCTGCGTCACCCTGAAACATATCATGCCCGCTCTGGGCCTGCGCACTCTCCTCGCGGGCATCCTGCTCGTCGCGGTATGGGTGCCGTACTGGAACTTTATCGGACTCATGTAAGCCAGTGCGTCAGGGCATTTCACCATTGAAATGACCTGCGGCGCCAGGCTCCGGCCTCAGGCGTGCCCCCTGTGTGTCAGAACGCGGGCAGATACGTTCAAACGCAGCACGCTCCGAATGCCGGAATACGCCGGAGGCGGCTCACGCCGCCTCTGGTCTTCCTTTGCCGTCCCTGTTTTCAGTTCCTCATCGGAAATACAAGATCTCCCAGCAGCACGCCGCAGCCCAGCGCGATCAGGGAACTTGCCGCCAGCACCGCCAGCCCGTACAGAACATAGTCGCGCGGCGAGGAATAGCCTTCCGAGCCGAGCATAGCCGCCGCAACGGGCACGGACGACACGGAAAACATGATGCCCACGTTGCACAGGATGCCCACGGTAAGACATACTGTCACGGGGTTCAGACCGTAGTGCGCGGCCAGGGTTGCCGTGACGGGGATGAAAAGCCCCACTACGGCCAGATTGACGATAACCTGGGAAAGCATCGCACCGATGACCATTATGGCAAGCCACACCAGCAGGGGCGGCATATCGCCTATGGCATGGATAAGCACATTGCCCAGCCACTTGTCCACCCCGCCTGCCACCAGACTTTCTCCGAACAGAATGGCTCCGGCCATGAAAATGATGATCGACCAGTCCACGGCGGCCACGCACTCCTTCCAGGACATGGCGAACTTGATGTTCCCGCTCTGCGCATCCCTTTGCAGCGGCAGAAAAAGCAGGCTGCATCCCATGAGCAGGGCAACCGAGGGCGGAGCGAAAAGCCTGATTCCTGCTTCCCAGTCCAGAAATCCGGCGGCTGGCTGGCCGCCTGCCCACAGCAGCATGGCCAGAAACATCACCATCATGGACGCATGTTCAAACGGCGTGATCGGCCCGAGTTCGTCGAGCTTTCGCCGGACATACTCGCCGGAACCGCTCACCAGCCCCTCCTCCCGCGGAGGAAAGAACAGGCAGGCCAGAATAACCATGGCCAGAAGCATGAGCAGACATATGGGCATGCCAAGCGCCGTCCACTCCGCGAACGAGACATGATAATCCAGTGATGACGCAATGACGCCGATCACCACCAGGTTGGGCGCGCCGCCGATGGGAGTGCCTGCGCCGCCGAGGGCCGCCCCCACGCCGGACATGACGCACAGGCCGCGTATGGTATTGCTCCGGCCCGGCTCGGCATTGATGCCCCTGCCCATGGCCACGGCCAGCGACACGAACAGGATGGCGACCGGGATATTGGGCACAATGGTGGAAACCAGCCCCGTGGCAAAGGCGAAGACCAGCATGAGCCGCCGGGGACGCCCCTTGATCCAGGGCAGACTCAGCACCCAGTAGGCATAGCGTGTGATGAGCCCGCTTCTTTTCCAGGCGCCGAGAATGATCATGGCTCCGACCATCAGCATCAGGTTGGAATTGCCGAAAATGGCATAAGCCCTGACCGGGGGCATGACGTCCACAATTCCGTAAATGGGAATGCTCAGCAGCGATACGGCGGCAAGCGGAAACAGCTCCGTAACCCACCATGCCAGAATCCACGCGGCGGCGGCAAGATGTTTCATGCCCGTATGTCCGAGCCCTTCCGGCGGGGGACACTGCAGCATGACCCAGCACAGCAGGGGACCGAGCAGAAAAGAAACAATCTGTCTGTTGCGATACAGCTTGCGATTCATAAGATGCTCCTCTCCGGAATGACTTCCGCATGTCTGTGTTCCATGTCCGGGACGCTTTGCCGGAACATATCTGTGAGCCGGAAGCAGGAGTTCTGATTCACAGACTCCAGAGTTCCAGCGGAACGACGCCCCGCTCCGCTGGAATCAGCGTGACTTTCAGACGAAACAGTCCGCGCTCCCCCCATACGGAGAAACGCGATTGCGCCCTGTTCAGAGCATGCGGCGCCTGCGCCACGAGGTGACGGGCCTGCCGTTCTTCAGTTCCACATTGATGAATTTTTCTCCGTCGGAAAGGCTGGTGAACGGACAGTCGGAACGGATATGCTGCACCCGCGTTTCGCGCCGTTCTCTGGCGGCGGTCATCACCGCCTCGCCCAGATCGACAAGATCAAGCACTTCCAGGCCGCGCATAAGAGTATGGGAATTGGGAGCGGCCATGTCGCGCAGGGCATGCGCACGCAGATCTCCCATATACTTCAGCCCGGCGCGCAGCAGCGTTTCGGAACGCACGCGCGGCGCGGGCGGGCAGTAGTCGTTCATGAGCTGCTGCAGCGCGATGTTGAACTCCTGCCAGGGCGCGCCGTTCTCGCGGCGCAGCAGTTTTTCATACAGTGCCAGACGCGCCGCAATGAGCGGATCTTCCCGAGCCCGTTCGGAAAGCTCCGCTTCCTTCACATGCCGGGATGCGTTTTCCGCGCTGATCCAGCCCCAGGTCACAGCGCCCGCGATGCCGGATCGGAAGTTGCCGATGGGATCCCCGGCCACATACAGCCCCTTGATATTGGTGGAGCCGGTTTCATCAATTTCCAGCCCGCGGCCGAAAAGCAGCGGCTCATAACGCCCGAACTCGACGGCATGACGGGCGGGATCGATGCCCTCCCTGTCCATGTAATCCAGCTGGGAAGTCAGTCCTTCGCTGATCATTCCCTGGCGCATGAATTCCAGATCCTCCGGAGATGCTTCCGTGCAGTCCAGATAGGCGGGGCCGGTTCCGTTGGCCATGAGATCGGCAAACACGGACTTCCATACATCGGAAGTGTTATCGCCGATCTCGCGATCCGGCCTGCGTACAAAGGGACCGATGGGCCGCCCGTCAGGATACTTGTACACGCCAATCCAGGTGGCCTTGCCGCAGCGCGCGAAATATCTGGTTCCCGCGTGGGTGTACGGATGTTCCATATTCACCAGCCTGGCCCCGATGCGGTACGCGGAAGCCATGCCTCCGGCGCAGCTCGGACAGAATCCGCTGTTGAACAGCATGGCGGGCGTCATGGAATTGGGATAGAGACGTGTGGAACACCCCGTAGCCATGATCACGGCTCCGGCCCGCACCAGGGTAAAACGGGGTTCGTCCTCCCTCACGTCCATGAGCAGCGCGCCCGTCACCCGGCCGTCTTCCGCCAGCAGATCCGTCACCGGATGATGATTGAGGAAAAGCGCGCCGTTTTCCTTCGCCTTTTTAACCAGAATTTCCTTCTGATTATGTCCGTCATATTTGACATACATGCGCGGGCGATCCGGGAAGGCATGCCCCATATACACATAATCAGGGCCGAAAGGCTTCATGTTGATGCCCCAGGAATGCCAGCGATGCACCATTTCCGCCGTGCGCTCCAGAAATACTTTGGTAAGCAGGGTATCATGCCAGGGGCCGACCTGCCCGGCCATCATCTCATTGATCATCTCCTTGAGCGTAATCTTCTGGATTTCCGGCATGAAACACAGAAAATGATCATTTCCTGTCGCGCCGGAGCCGCTGCGCCGCACATGGGCCTTTTCCGCCACAATCGTTGCGATCCCCTGCTCCCCGGCGCAAATCGCCGCCATCAACCCGGCAATTCCGCCGCCGACAATCAGAATATCCGTGTCCAAAATCCTTTGTACGTTCAGCATGGCTATCTCCTGCCGGGCTCAAGTTCCGAGGCGTTCACATGAAGCATCATGAAGGGCGCGGGAATGCGAAGGGAAAGCGCCTGCTGCCGGCAATCCAGAACACAGGAATTGCAGTGCCAGCATTCATCTCCGTATGTCACTTCCGGCCTGCGGGTCTCCTTGTTCGGACGGAATACCTGCATGGGACATATTTCCATGCAGACGCCGCAGCCAATGCATCTGGACTGGTCAATCAGGGGGGGCATAGGCTTGCTCCTTGTTTGTGGAAGGCGTGAACCTCCCGTTGCAATGCGCTTAACGCACCGGATGACCTTCAGAAGAGCAAGCTGTGTGCCATATTATATATTACTTATATTTCAATATATTATATAAAAATGAAAAAGCCGGTCTCACATATATGACAATTTTTATAATTTGCGATATCCATATATCTGTCGATTTTACTCACAAGGAGGGGTCATGCAATGGCTGACGCCGCGTTCTCCACCTCCCCACCGACGGAAGGCCACATCCGGTCCACGGCATGGCTGTGCCTCGCCATTTTCCGCAAGCACGGCATGCGCAGCGCCATGAACATGCTTCTGGAGGCCGCCCGGCAGTTCATTCCCGTAACCCGCATCAACGGCGTGTTCATCAGCCGGGACGGCAGTTCCATCCTGAATATTTTCGACACCCACCCCAACGATCGCATGGTATCCTACTATCTCTCCCCCGAACTCACGGCTTCCCTGACCGCCGGGCAGACGGCATGGAAAGTCAAGCGGGCCATACGGCTGGAGGATATCGGCGCTCCCACCCTGATCAACGACCTGTCGCCCTACAAGAAGCCGGAGCTTCTGCGCAATCCGCTGGGGAAGGGCATTCCCTTCCTTGCCCACAATTCGCTGGCGCGTCTGCCTCTTTTTGTCATGGAACCCTTTGTGTTCGTCATCAATTTCTGGGCGGACGCCATCCACGCCTTCCCCCCCGGATGCATGGAACTGCTGAGGGAACTGGTCGAACCGCTGGGGCGGGAGCTGGGAGAAACGCTGGCAAGCTCCGGTGCGGACATGCGGGAAGGTGAACTGCCGTCATGGCCCTGTCCGGAGCGGGACGGCGCGTTTGCGAATGGCGGAAGAGAACCGGAGTTTGAGGAAAAGCAGCGCCCCTTTCTGGATTTCTACGTCAAGCAGCTCGAAAGCTGCCCCGGCCTGCGCGGCGTGTGCGAACTGATTCGCAAGGTCGCGCGTACCGGGGCGACGGTCGTCATTCAGGGGGAAACGGGCGTGGGCAAGGAGTTTGTCGCCTGCGCCATTCACGAGCAATCCGCGCGCAAGGACAAGCCGTTCATCACCGTCAACTGCGGAGCCATTCCCGCCGGACTAGTGGAAAGCGAACTGTTCGGGCATGAACGTGGGGCATTTACCGGAGCCGTGAGCGCCCGCAAGGGTTATTTCGAGCAGGCGCAGGGCGGCACCATCTTTCTGGACGAAATCGGGGATCTTCCTCTCTCCGCCCAGGTGAAGCTGCTGCGGGTGCTGGAAAAAGGACATCTGACACGGGTGGGCGGCAGCCGGAGCATGCGCCTTGACGTGCGCATCATCGCCGCGACCAACGCCGACCTGAGCGCCAAGATGCGCCGGGGCACCTTCCGCCGCGACCTGTGGTACCGGCTCGCGGTATTCCCCCTGCTCATCCCCCCGCTCCGGGAACGGCCCGGCGATATCCCGCATCTGGTACGCGATTTTCTATCCGCTAAATCCCGCGAACTGGGAATGGAGTTCCGGGGCGTCGTTTCGGAAAAGGAACTCCGCCGCCTCTACGCCTACGACTGGCCGGGCAATGTGCGCGAACTGGAACATGTGGTGGAGCGTTCCCTGATCCTGCACGGCGACGAGGTCGGCCCCCTGCGCTTCGCGCTTCCTGACATGCCCCCGGACGCACTGCCGGACGGGGAACAGCGGGAACTCTCCGGTGAAAGCACCCGCTCCGCACACCGGTCCCGATCCGACGGTGCGGAACAGCTTGCCTCTCTGCTGGAGGAAAAGCAGGAACAGACCTGGCCCACGCTCAGGGAACTTGAGGAACTGTATATCCGAAAGGCTCTGGAAAAAACCGGGGGCCGCCTGCTGGGACCCGACGGAGCAACGGCCATTCTGGGCATCCATTACAGCACACTGCGCGCAAGGATGCTGAACATGGGCCTCCCTCTGCCGCGCGAGGCGCAGAAGAAAGCCTTCCAGAACTGAGACGGCTCTCTGCCGGGGCAGGCTCTTCTCTCCCGTACGTTTCACGCCTCCCCCGTCCCCCCCCCTCGCCCGCTCAGCACAATCCTCCCCTGCTCGCGCCGGATCAGGCCTTCCGACTCCAGTTCCTTCAGGAGCCGGTTGACGCTGCCCCGGTGCAGGCCGAGGTATTCGGCCAGCTCGTTCTGGGAAACATGCACCTCTCTGGTTCCGTCCGATCTTTTTCCGCCCATGCGATCGGCAATATTCTCCATGATGAACAGCAGGCGTCTGGCTCCGGTCAGACAGGCGAAAAACACCAGGTCCGTTCCCATGGAACGGGCCTTGCATGCCAGACTGTACAGAAATACGCGGCGGAACTCCGCACAGCCCGCCAGCAGTTCATCCGTCATGTCCGGTGAAAAATAGTATCCCACGCTGGTGCAGAGCGACGATACCTCCGTCAGCCCCTGTTTCTGCTGCGCGTACGCCACATCGTGAAAAAAGTGGCCATCTCTGGCGACAAACAGCGCCTTGCTCTGTCCCTCCAGCAATATGCGGCGCACGATGATCAGTCCCGTTTCCACATAATAAACGCCTCCGCGCGTCGGCACATGCTCCCCCTTCGCCCAGCGCAGACGTTCCCCTTTCGCCAGCAGGTCCCGGGGCAGGGGCCTGCCCTCGTTCAGCACGAACAGCTCTTCCAGATCGTCCACGGTCTCTCCTCTCCTCCCCGTTCCCGCGCGGAGGGCAAGCAAATGACAGACGGGAGGGCAAAGTCCAGCCCCATGTCACATTTGTTTCAGAAAAAAATCACAAAACGGCGATACTCCTGTCAACAACCTTTTTTGCAGGAGGACCCGAACATGCCCCCGGTCATAGACGAAACAAAATGTATCCACTGCGGCAAGTGCGCCGACATCTGCCCCCTGTCGGTCTTTTTCTTCCGGCGGGAAGAACGCGCCGTTCCCGAGGTTCGCTATCCCGACGAATGCTGGCACTGCAACGCCTGCGGGCTGGACTGTCCGCAGGGAGCGGTTTCGCTTCAGATTCCTCTCAATTACATGCTGCTGCGCATTGAAGCCTCGCAACTCAAGCAGACCAAGGAGTAACATGCCATGATTCCAGTCAAAAAGCATCTTTCCACCGACGTGCTTGTCGTGGGCGGCGGCATTGCAGGCCTTTCCGCCGCCATCTCCGCCCGCGCTTCCGGCGTCGGCGTTCTGATCGCGGAAAAGGCCAACACCCTCCGCAGCGGCTCCGGCGCTACGGGCAACGATCACTTTCTCTGCTACATCCCGGAAAAGCACGGGCCGGACGTCAGCGTCATCGTGAAGGAACTGCACCAGAGCATGATGGGCGCCAGTCAGGATGTCCCCCTGAGCCGCCGTTTTCTGGAAAAGAGCTTTGATATCGTGAAGCTCTGGCATTCCTGGGGCATCAACATGCGTATCGACGACGACTGGACCTTCATGGGGCATGCCTTTCCCGGACGTCCCCGCATATTTCTCAAATACGAAGGGGATGATCAGAAGCCCATACTCACCCGTGAAGCGAAAAAGGCCGGGGCGGACATCCTCAATCACCACATGATCGTCGATCTGTTCCGCACAAGGGACGGCATTGCCGGGGCGCTGGCTCTTGACGTTTCCGGGGAGGCCCCGTCCTTCGCCGTCATCCGGGCGAAGTGCGTCATTCTGGCCACCGGCAGCGGCAACCGCCTCTATACTTCCAGAAACACGCCGGGAACCCTGTTCAACACCGGCCTGTGCCCCGGCTGCACCGCTTCGGCTCAGGCGCAGGCATGGCGCATCGGGGCGACACTCGTCAACATGGAACAGCCCGTGCGTCACGCGGGCCCCCGCTATTTCACCCGCGTGGGCAAGGCCACATGGATCGGCATCTACCGTTATCCGGACGGGCGCCTGCTCGGGCCTTTCGTCACCAAGGCAACCAAGGAACTTGGCGACATCACCTCCGATGTCTGGAACTCCTCTTTCTCCGACGTCATGCATAACGGCACGGGCCCGGCCTATATCGACTGTTCCGACGTTCCCGCCGAAGACCTGGCCTTCATGCGCCGGGCCATGGCCAGCGAAGGGCTGACAGGCCTTGTCAACTACATGGACGAGCAGGGCATCGACCCCGCCCGGCATGCCATGGAATTCGGCCAGTTCGAGCCTCAGCTCATGGGGCACGGCGTTCAGATCGACATCAACGGAGAAACCGATGTTCCGGGCCTGTTCGCCGCCGGAGACGCCATCGGAAACTGCCGCGCGGATCTGGGCGGAGCGGCCGTATACGGCTGGATCTGCGGTGAAGAGGCGGCAAAACGTGCGGCGGCATGCGAGCTTGTCCCCGAGGAGGAGGCGGAAAAGGATGCCTGGCTTGCGGAACGCATGGCCCATTACAGTTCCTTCCATGAGCGCGCCTCCCGGCACGGCTGGCAGGAAGTCAACCGGTGCCTTCAGCAGATCATGTCCGATTATGCCAATGTCGGCCCGCACCATGTCCGCTCGGAGAACCTGCTCAATGCCGGACTCAAGTACCTTGCCGACATGCGCGCGCTGGCCGGGACGCAGATGGCCGCGCCCGACGCCCATACTCTCATGCGCGCCATTGAAACCCTTGACCTCATGGACTGCGGCGAAATCATCATGCATGCCGCCCGCGAGCGCAGGGAAACGCGCGGCATGCACATCCGCTCCGACTTCACGTTCACCAATCCGCTGCTGAACGACAAGTTCCTGACCATCCGCCGCGAGCGCGGCAAGCCGGTCACGGCATGGCGCGACAAACTGACCGCATAGCAAACGGACAACTCACGGCGGGGGACGCCCTTCCCCCGCCGCAAGGAGAGACTCCATGCGTCCCGATAACGACAATTCCTGCGTCCAGGCCCCGACCCCGAACAAACTTCTCATGGGGGGCATCGTCATCGCCTCCTATGCGCTCATCACGCTCCTGCCCACTCCGGAAGGACTGACGCCAAACGGTCAGAAAGCCATCGCCCTGATGGCCGCGGCGGTTCTGGCATGGGTATTCGAGGTTCTGCCCCTTGCCGCCGCCTCCATACTTTTCACCGTTCTGCCCGCCGTCATGGGCGTTATGCCCCTGCCCAGGGTCATGGGGCACTTTGCCACGCCCATCCTGTTCTTTCTTTTCGCCATGTTCTGTACCTGCATCGCCTTTCAGAATTCGGGCCTGAGCCGGCGTCTTGTGGTCTGGCTGAGCATGAAGTCCGGAGGAAGTGCGAAAAGGCTTCTTTTCCTCATGATGATGGCCTGCGGTCTGCTTTCGACCATTCTTGCGGATCTGCCCGTCATCGCCATGATGATGCCTGTGGCTCTGCTTGTCCTCAGGGAAAACGGATGCCGGCCGGGATGCAGCATGTACGGCAGAGCCATGATGCTCGGCCTGCCCATCGCCTGTCTGATCGGAGGGGTGGGCACTCCTGCCGGGGGATCGCCCAACATGCTGACCATCGGTCTGCTGGAAAGCACGGCGAACGTGAAGATCAGCTTTTTTGAATGGTCAATCATCGGCCTTCCCATGGTGCTTCTGCTCGTTCCCGCCGCATTCGGGGTGCTGATCAAAGTCTTCCCGCCGGAAATCGAAATTCTGGAGGGCATGGAGGACAACTACGAAAAACTCGGCCCCATGCGCACGGAAGAAAAGCGCTTTCTGCTCATTCTCGCCGTCAATCTGCTGCTCTGGAGTACCGACAGGCTGCACGGCATCCCTCTGCCCGCCGTTTCCGTCATGGGCGGCACGCTGTTCTGTCTGCCCGGCGTCGGGCTTGTAAACTGGAACAGGGACGGCGGACGCGTCGGCTGGGACATCATCATGCTGGTGGGCGCGGCCAACGCGCTGGGCATGATCATATGGGAAAGCGGCGGGGCGCTCTGGATTGCCGACAGATGTCTCGGCGGAGTCGCCAGCCTGCCGCTCGCCGCCATCATCGCGGGTATCTCGCTCTTCACCGTGGTCATCCATCTGCTTATTCCCATCGCGCCCGCTCTGATCGCCGTGCTTCTGCCCGCCGTGGTCGCCCTGGCCGGCAACATGGGCGTATCCCCCGCGCTGCTTGCCCTGCCCATGGGGTTCAGCGCCTCGGCCTCGCTGCTCCTGCCCATTGAAACCATCACGCTTGTCACCTATCCCGCCGGATATTACCGCATGTTCGACATGTTCAGACCCGGCATGCTCATCGCCCTGTGCTGGGTGGCCGTCATGACCGCGCTCATGCTGCTTGTCGGCAGACCTCTGGGCCTGCTCTGATTCCTCCGCAGAACCGGGGCAGTTTCACAGCGGCAGAACACGCAAACGCAAGGCTCCGTCATATGGGGCTTTGCGTTTGCGCACGCGGAGCGGAAGGTCCCTCCCGGCACGAGTCCGCAGCGGGGCGTTCATCTGCCGGACTCCCCCGGCAGGGAAATGCCCATCTTCCGCATCCGCGTTCTGAGCGTGGAATAGTGGATATCCAGAACCGCCGTGGCCGACCCCGCCCCGGTCAGCTTGCCGCCGCAGTGTTCCAGCACGTCCCGGATATAGCGATCTTCCCATTCGCGCAGGGTGGGCCAGTCGTGCATCTCCCTCCGGATACTTCCCTTTTCTTCCCGGGGCCCCTCTTCCTTTCCGGGCAGAGGGCGGATGGTGAAGCGCAGCCGCTCCCCGCCCCCTCCGGCATTGTTCTCCAGCAGTGCCCGCTCCACCACATGTTCCAGCTCGCGCACATTGCCCGGCCATTCATAATGATAAAGGCTGTGCATATCCCGCTCCTCCACGCGCGGCACAAAGGCCAGTCCCATCCTGTGGCTCTTGACGCGGATGAAATGGGCGACCAGATGCGGGATATCGCCCTTGCGCCGGACAAGGGGAGGAATCTCGATAGGCAGAACGGAAAGGCGGAACCACAGATCCTTGCGGAAGCGCCCGTCCGCCACCTTGTACGGCAGATCGGCATGAGTGGCTGCAATGACCCGCACATCCACCGGAAAGAACTTCGTGCCGCCCACCCGCCGCAGCATGCCGCCGTCCAGCACCCGCAGCAGGCGTACCTGCGCGGAAGGGGACATCTCTCCTATTTCGTCCAGAAACAGGGTGCCGCCTTCCGCCATTTCAAAATAGCCGGGGCGCGAGGCCTGCGCTCCGGTAAACGCCCCCTTCTCGTGACCAAACAGTTCACTGTCCAGCAGGCTTTCCGGAATGGCTCCGCAGTTGACCTTGATCAGGGGGCCGTCCCTGCGCGCGGAAAGCTCATGAATCATATCGGCCACAGCTTCCTTGCCCACGCCTGTTTCCCCCATGATCAGAACGGCGCTGTCCACCCGCGCAGCCTGTTCGGCCATCCGCCGCACCCCCGCCAGTCCCGGGCACAGGCAGACCTTTTCCCTGCCTCCCAGGCCGGTTACGGGCGAAGGAGGAGCGCCGTGCAGCCTGATGCCGGACAGGTTGACCCGCAACTCCTCGCCCAGCGGGCCGAGCAGTCTCCGCAATCCGGCCACGTCCTCCTCACCGAACACATCCGGCTCATCCGCCCAGAAATTGAATACGAAAATCGCGCTCCCCGTATGGAACAGGGGCAGACGCATCAGAGCGCGGTGGTGCAGATAGGGGACATCCTCATTGCGTTCATCCTTCAGCATCTCGGGGTTCTGGTATGGACGCAGATCCCGCAGCACGACATCGTCCGTCATATGTTCCCTGTCCACCAGAGGCGGAAGCCTGCCCGCCACGCTGTACTTGTTGGAAACATTGACCGTGCTGGTATCGGACATGGAAATAATCGTGCCTCCGTCCGGCGTGCAGAACAGGGCGTTGATGCGCACCACGGGCAGAAACTGGCGCAGCATGTCGTGCAGATAGAGCAGCACATGGCGCAGGCCGCCCATGCGGTACATCACCAGGCAGGACATGGCCGCCGAATCGGATGCGAACATGCTGAGCTTGTCCATGATATCACCCTTCGCTTTGTAGAATAGTATTGAAAATACCCCTGACCGCCGGAGGCGCGAGCGCGGCGAACTTTGAGCGCGGCTTGCGGGCATCGGGGGCGGAGCGCAGCCGCACGAAGGCGCAGGCGAGTCGGCTGCGGATACATGCTGCCTTATCTCTGCTGTCGCCATTCGCAAGGCGCCTGCGTTGCCTGACGACTGCCGCTCGGCCGTGCGGAACACGGGCCGCCCTTGCGGCATGTTGACGCCCGTACCGCAGTAAAAATACACGTCACGCACAGCGCCACCAACTCGGTTCTCCCGCAGAGCTTCCTTGTAAAATGGCAATGCGTTTTTATAACATGCCTGATAAAATCACATACGTCCAGAGGAGCATCACGAGCTAATACATTGTTTTAATTGTATGATAATTCTGGCACGATACTTGCTGTCATCCATGCGTCCCAGGCGCGCGTTTCCTTTCCGACCAGGGGACGGACGCCCCGGGTGCCGTATGACGCGCATCGTGCCCGGTCATGCGGCCCATTACCCCGACGCCACAGGAATTACATGGAGGACGTCATGAAGAAGGCGGGAGCTTTGCTCTTTTCGGCCCTGTTTGCCATCTCCGAGGTTCTGTCCGGCTCCGCGCAGGCAGCGCCGGAGTATACCCTCAGCCTTAATCTGCCCATTCCCCCCATTCATACCCGCTGGCAGGGTCCGCTGAAGGCCTGGGTGGATGAAGTGGAAAAACGCAGCAGAGGCCGCCTGAAAATCGAACCCTATTTCGCGGAAGCTCTCAGCCCCCGCTCCGAAGCATTTGAATCCGTGAAATCCGGCATCGCGGACATCACCGAATGCGCCTACGAAGCCAATTCCGGCCAGTTTCCCTTCCATGAAGGCATACTGTCCATCTCCTCCCCGTCGCTTTTTCTCGGTGACGGCACAGCGCTGGTCAAGGGCATGTACGAACAGTTTCCCCAGGTTCTGGAAGAGCTTGACGGCGTAAAGCTGCTGTTTACGCACGCCTGCGGCTCCCTGAGCATCGCCACCACCAAAAAGCCCGTCCGCACGCTGGAGGACCTCAAGGGCCTCAAGATCAACGCCAACAGCGCCATGATCGCCGAACGGCTGAAAAAACTGGGCGTTTCCGTGGTGTCCCTGCCCTTGTCGGATCTGTATTCGGCCATGGAGCAGGGCGTCATCGAAGGCACGACCATGTCCCCCGAACTGCTTGTCTCCCGCCGCTACGGCGACCCCCTCAAATATGTCACCGAAATTTCCGTGCAGAATACCCTGTTCTACTGCGTCATCAATGAAGACGTCTACAACGGCCTGCCGGAAGATCTGCGTCAGGTGCTGGACGAGGTTTCCGGGGAATTTGCGGACAGGGCCTTTGCCGACTACTGGGAAACGGCCGACATTTCCGCCATGCGCAAGTGGATTGCCGACATGGGCGGCAAGGAGGTCATTCTGCTCAGCGATGCGGATTACGACACGGCGCGCAGCGCCATGCAGCCTCCTGTGGACGAATGGTTCGACATGCTCTCTTCGCGCGGTCTGCCCGGCGCGGACATGAAGACGGCCTTTTACGAGCTGGAAAACAGGCTCGGCGTGAAGTGGGCGGATTCCCCCTTCTACAAGGCGTATCTGGCGGCCCGCAGGTAATTCATTCTCTCCGTCCGCGCCTCCCTTACCTCCAGGTACAGGATCCGAAACAGGGTTCACATCAGGAGGCGCGGCCCCCGGCATCATGTCAGGCGGCACCACATCCGGTCGCCCTGCAGCGGCGCGGGTCTTTTTCCTCGGCCTTTTTTACGGAGATCCCTTATGGCCCCCACTACGCTCTCACCTGCATATCCGGTACTGCAAAAGCTCTGCGACGCCAGCGCCGTTCTTGAAAAGCCCCTGCGCTGGTGCGGCAACATCGGAGTCGTCTTTTTCTTCCTGATGGTGGTCATCACCTTCACGGACGTGTTCCTGCGCTACTTTCTCGGCAGGCCGCTGGACGGCACGGTGGAAGTCACCGGCCTGATGATGGCCATGATTGTATTCGCCTATACAGGCTATGCGCAGTATACGAAAACGCATATCAGCATGGATATCGTCACGCAGAGGCTGATGCCCGATTCCCGTGCCGTGCTGGAGTTCGCCACCACGGTCTGGTCAGCCTTCGTCATCCTGCTGTGCATCTTCGCCATGACCCGGTATGGTCTGCTCAACCGGAAGGCCACGCCCATTCTGGGCATTCCGTATTCGCCATTCATCTTCCTCGGCGTGGCGGGCGTGGCGCTGCTCTTTCTCGCGCTGCTGCGCGACACGCTGGTCACGCTGCTCGCCATGCTGCGGCAGGCCCGCGCGGGCAGGATCATCTTCGGTTTCATCCTCGCCGCAGCGCCGCTGCTCATCGCCTGGCATTTCGGCACGCACCGCATCCCCGGCCTGAGCGGTCTGCTTGTGGGCGTCATCGGCATCATCTTTCTTTTCGCCCTGTTCTTTCTCGGCATGCCCATCGGTTTTGCCCTCATGGGTACGGGGCTGCTTTTCGTGTGCGTGCTCAGGGGACAGGGCGCAGGCGTCACCATGTTCGGCAACTCGTGGTTCAACACTGTTTCCAACTACACATGGGCGCCGCTGATGTCCTTCATGCTCATGGGCTATGCCTGTTACTACTGCCGATTCGGAGAAGATCTCTACCGTCTCGGGACGGCATGGATCGGCCATATGCGCGGCGGTCTGGCTATCGGCAGCGTGGTGGCCTGCACCCTGTTCGGCGCGGTGGTGGGCGACACGCTTTCCGGCACCATCGCCATGGCCGCCATCGCCCTGCCGGAAATGCGCAAGGCGCGGTATGACGACAGGCTGGCGCTGGGCACGCTCTCCTGCTCCGGAACCATCGGCGCGCTCATTCCCCCTTCCACCACCTTCATCCTCTACGGGGTGCTGGCCGAGCAGTCCATCGGCGATCTGTTCATGGCCGGCTTTTTGCCCGGCATTCTGTGCATGCTCTGCTTCATGGCCGTCATCTGGCTCATGGTGCTGAAAAAGCCCGAACTCGCCCCCCGGAGGGAAAAAGCCCCCCGCAGCGAACAAATGGCTTCTCTCAAAGGCGGACTGCCCATCGTGGCCCTGTTCATCCTGGTCATCGGCGGCATCTACGGCGGCCTGTTCACCGCCACGGAAGGCGGAGCCATAGGCGCGGCGGGCACGCTGATTCTCGGCGTCGCCATGCGCCGCCTGAAGTGGAGCAACTTCCGCAAGGCCATGGAGGAATCCAGCCGCTTTACGGCCATGTGCTTCACCCTGCTCGGCGGAGCGACCATTCTGGGCTATTTCATGACCATGTCGCGCATGCCCACCATGCTGGCCAACTCCATCGCCGGGCTGGACGTGGCCCCCATCGTGGTGATGATCGTCATCGTGCTGGTCATCTGTTTTCTGGGCTGCTTCCTGCCCGCCATTCCGCTCATTCTGATCTGCGTGCCCATCTTCCTGCCCATTGCCAAGAGCTTTCACTGGGATCTGGTGTGGTTCGGCGTCATCTTCGCCATTCTCAACAACATGGCGTCCATTACGCCTCCCTTCGGGATCAATCTCTTTGTCATGAAAGGCGTGGCCGACGTGCCGCTCGGTCTGATGTTCAGGGCCGCTCTGCCCTTTGTTGCGGCTCTGTTCGTCTGCCTTGCGCTGATCATCGCCTTTCCGCAGATTTCCCTGTTCCTTCCTCATCTCATGAAAGTATAACCCCCGACCAAAGGAGATAAGTTCATGCCTCCCATCATCAACGAGGATCTCTGCACCCGTTGCGGCATGTGCGCCGCCATCTGCCCCATGCATCTGTTCAAGCATGAAAAGGGGCAGGTTCCGGTCGTCGCGTATCCTGAAGAATGCTGGCACTGCAACGCCTGCGTGCTGGACTGCCCTGCCAGGGCCGTGGAACTGCGTCTTCCCCTCAACTATATGGTGCTGCATGTCGATGCGGACACCCTGCACGACTAGAGCATTTTCGTTTTGAAAATGCTCCCGGAGTCAAGTGAAGCGAGACTGAAGCCGCGACGCCGGAGCAGCCGCAGTTCACTTGCGGCGTCAGGCTCCGGCGAAGGCGTGAAACCTGCGGGTCGGAACACAGTGTCTGGCCGGCAGATACTTTCAATAGCAAAAGGCTCTAGGAGGCCATCATGCTGAAATTCAATGCTCCCATCACCACGGACGTTCTTGTTGTCGGCGGCGGCATCGGCGGCCTGTGCGCGGCCATCGCCTCGGCGCGCGAAGGCGCGAAAACCCTGGTTGCGGAAAAGTCCGACACCCGCCGCTCCGGCTCCGGGGCAACGGGCAACGACCACTTCGCCTGCTATTACCCGAAGCAGCACGGCGAAGATATCGGCGTAATCCTGAAAGAACTGCGTCAGAGTCTGGTGGGCGCCTACCACGACGAAAAACTTTCCCTGCGTTTTCTGGAGGAAAGCCTGCACGTTGCGGATCTGTGGCATGAATGGGGCATCAACATGAAGCCCTTCGGTGACGACTACGAGTTCATGGGCCACGCCTACCCCGGCCGCCCGCGCATCTGGCTCAAGTATGACGGCCATAACCAGAAGCAGGTTCTCACCCGTCAGGCCAGAAAGGAAGGGGTGGAAATCCTGAACCACCATCCCGTGGCGGATCTCATTGTCGCAAATGGTGAAATCGCGGGCGCGCTGGCGCTGGACATCTCGCGGGATGAACCTTCCTTCACCGTGATCCGGGCGAAGAAGGTCATCCTTGCCACCGGCACGGCCAACCGGCTCTATCCGGCGGCGGGTTCGCCCGGCTGGCCCTTCAACACCGCCTTCTGCCCGGCCTGCGCGGGCGCGGCCCAGGCGCAGGGCTGGCGCATCGGCGCGAAGATGGTGAACATGGAGATGCCCAACCGCCATGCCGGGCCGAAGTTCTTCGCCCGCGCGGGCAAGTCCACCTGGATCGGCGTGTACCGCTACCCTGACGGCAGACTGCTCGGCCCCTTTGTGGACAAGGCCACCCGCTATGTGGGCGACATCACCTGCGACGTGTGGAACTCCGCCTACACCGACGTGCTGCTGAACGGCTCCGGCCCGGCCTATATCGACTGCACGCAGACCGGCGCGGAAGACCTGGCCTTCATGCGCGAAGGCATGATCAGCGAGGGGCTGACCACGCTGGTGGACTACATGGATCGCACCGGACTCGATGTCTCGAAACATGCCGTGGAATTCATGCAGTATGAGCCGCACATCATCGGGCGCGGGCTGGAAATCGACATCGACGGGCAGACCTCCATTCCCGGCCTGTACGCGGCGGGCGACATGGTGGGCAACTTCCGCGCGGATATCGCGGGCGCGGCGGTATACGGCTGGATCGCGGGCGGTCATGCGGGCAGGAGCGCCGCTTCCGCCACGCTTGCGGACGCGGAAAAATCTCCCTGGGTGGAAGAACGCGCCGCCTTTTACAGCCGCTTCATGGAGAGAAAGCGCGGCGCGGGCTGGAAGGAAGCCAACCTGGGCCTTCAGCAGATCATGGATTCCTATGCCGCCGCCGGGCCGCACCGCCTACGCTCCGCCACCCTGCTGACCGCCGGGCTGAAATATCTGGGCGATCTGCGCAAAAACTCGGAAGAACAAATCAAGGTGAACGACGCCCACAGCCTGATGCGGGCGATTGAAAGCCTCGACCTCATGGACAACGGCGAAATCATCATGCACGCCGCGCTGGAGCGCAAGGAGACGCGCGACATGCACCGCCGCTCGGACTACACCTTCACCAACCCTCTGCTTGCGGACAGGTTCCTGACCGTGCGCAGGCAGGGCGGCGAGGTGATCAAGGAGTGGCGGCCGCGCTGGAACGCCTGAACTTCCTTCCTCTCATCCCATCCTGGAACGTTTTGCTCTTGAAAATATCTGCCGGCCAGCCCTTGTGTTCTGGCCCGCAGGTTCACGCCTCCGGCGGCGCGG
>CALUUZ010000007.1 GCA_944324075.1 Candidatus Mailhella excrementigallinarum | reverse complement strand
GATGTCGAACGTGGTGCCGTGCGGGGGCAGGGACTCATCACTGAAGAAGTCAGGCAGATGATCCGCCGCTTCGGTTATGCCGGCTCGCCGGTTGAAGTCCACTTCCGTGGACAGGATGCGCTGGCCGAGCGTCACCACGTCGTCGCCGGTGAGCGTCCAGCCGAACTTGGCGTTCAGCATGTCCACAATGGCGGGCAGGGCATCCGGCACGTCCAGAATGGCGAAGGCCGTGAACAGACACAGGCCCACGCTGTCCACGGAAGCCGTGGCAATCTGCAGATTTCGGGAAAGTTCGATCTGTCCTTCTTTCTTCAACGGATCAACCTTCCCGCCGACGCCGAGGATATTGGCGGTCACGGCGTAGCCAGCAGTATGATCCGCGCCCATGGGCGTGGTGGCGTAGGTCACGCCTACGCCCTTGACTGCGCGGGGATCATAGGCAGGAAGACTCTGTCCCTTGACGCAGGGAACACGGCGCACCCCGAATACCCTGCCGGTGGTGGCGGTACCGCAGCCGATGACGCGGCCAAGGGGCGTACCGTCGCTGATGCCCTGCATGGCTTCCAGCACGGCCTTCCCGTCACCTCTGGGGATGCCGCCTCCAGCCATGGCCACGCCCACTGCCACGCCGACATCAATGGTATCCACCCCGAAATCATCGCACATATGATCAAAACGGGCGATAAGGTCGAGATCGTCAATGTCACAGTGGGGGCCGAAGCACCACAGCGTTTCGTATTCAGGCCATTTGCTGAGCAGTTTTCCCTTGGCATCAGGGAAGAGTCCGCTGCATCTGATGATGCAGCCGCTCATGCAGCCGTGAGCCACCGCGCCTTCCCCGCCGCGCTCCTTGGTGAGCTTGTTCATGCGTTCACCGGAAACGGCTTCGTGCCCTTCAAAACGGCCGCAGGTGAAGTTGCGCGTGGGCAGGCCGCCCGCTTCGTGCAGGATATTCACCAGCACGGCGGTACCATATTCGGCCAGCCCCTGTCCGGTGATGGGGTGTTCGGTGAGCGCCTTGGCAAAGCGTTTGGCCGCCTCACGGAAGCCTTTCTCATCATGCAGGGGATGATTTTTGCCCCCTTCGGGGTTGATGATGATGGCTTTCAGCCCCTTGGAACCCATGACCGCACCTACTCCGCCGCGTCCGGCATGGCGCATGGGACGCAGTTCGCGGTCGGTAAAGGCGATACTGGCGGCGGTAAGCTTGAATTCTCCCGCACGGCCGATGGTGACGTAACTGCAATCGCGGCCATAACTTTCAATGAGTTTGGCAACGGCGTCGAAATTGTTCAGGCCGCCCGCAGGAGAAGGTACGAGCCTGGCGGAGTCCCTGCCTACTTCAAGCTGCCACCATTCGCCTTCCGGGGCCATGTCTTCCACAATAATGGCCAGAATGCCGAGCTTGGCAAGATGGCCGCCGGGCTGTCCGCCAGAGTTGGATTCCTTGATGCCTTCGGTCAGCGGACTCTTGCAGCCCACGGAAATGCGGTTGGCATTGGGGCTGTTGGTCGCGCCCAGCAGACCGGGCGCGAACACAAGTTTGTTGTGAGGGCCGAGAGGTGTGCAGGTGGGGGTGACTTCGCGCGCGACGATGGTCGAGGTCAGAGCGCGGCCGCCCAGCCCGGCGTATTCCGCCGGAATATCTTCAAAGACGCAGCTTTTGGTGGCCATGTTGACCCGGAGGAAACGAAACATGCCTTCTCTCCTTGAGCATTCTTCAATCGGTATGCTCTCATGGAATGTTGTCCCGCATGCATAAGCGGGAGAATGCTTATCATGGCTTTACCATAGGACGCGAAAAAAGTTTTGGTCAAGCAAATTGAAAATTGAACACGCTTCCGGCGGAATTCTGCGTATTCCGTGTCTGTAGTGCGAGTTTTCAGGAAAGAGCATGCAGATCTCCGGCGAGATTCACTTCGCGCGCATTCAGTGCATCCAGCAGAACCCGGTCATGGGTGGCGCACACCACGCTGGTTCCGGCGCTCAGGCTGCGGCGAACCGCCGTAACGATGGCATGCGCGCTGGCTGCATCCACATTGGATGTGGGTTCATCCAGCAGAAGCACGGCGGGCTTGAGGGCCAGGCGCGCTGCCAGAGCCACCCGCTGGCATTCTCCTCCGGAAAGGGCATCCCGTCTGCGGGCGGCAAGAATGTCCGGCTGTGTGAAGCCCACAGCTTGCATGGCGTCGGCATATGCGCGAGCGAGGCCATCCCTCCGACCTCTCAGACGGAGCCCCAGGGTGACATTGCGGAACACGGATTCTTTTACCAGATAGGGAGATTGAAGCAAAAGCGTGATTTCCCGACGAGGATCGCTGATATCGCCGAAATAACGCAGGCTGCCGGAACTTGGCTTTTCCAGAAAGGCGAGCAGGCGCAGCAGGGTGGATTTACCGCACCCGTTATATCCCGTAAGTGCGACGACCTCGCCGCGTTCCATACGGAAGAACGGGAGGTTGAGAGCGATACGTGAGGCATAGACCTTTTGCAGATCATGGGCTTCAAAGAGCGTGTTCATGTGCGCCCCCTGTGCTTGAGCCAGGCCAGCAGAAAGTTGACGGCAAAGGCAATGAACAGCAGCACCAGTCCCAGGGCAATGCCCTGGGCGAATTCACCCTTGCTTGTTTCCAGCGAGATGGCTGTGGTCATGGTTCTGGTGGCGTAGCGGATGTTGCCCCCAAGCATCATGGCTACACCCACTTCCGTGACCACTCGGCCGAATGCCGTCACGCAGACCATGCCGATCTCATAACGGACTTCAAGGAGCGTCAGCAGGGCCAGTTGGGAAGGATGCGCTCCCAGCGTGAGGAGGGTCTGGCGGCAGCGGATATCCAGGCTTTCGACCGCCTGGGCCGTCCAGGAAATAATGATGGGCAGGGCAAGAATGGTCTGTCCGATGACCATGCCGGGCAGAGTGAAGAGCAGCCCCCATTGTCCGAGCGGCCCGCGGTAGGTAATCAGGGCATAGACAATAAGGCCGATGAGAACGGTGGGAAAGGCGAGCAGGGTATCGGAAACGAGTCGGATAAGTTTTTTGCCGGGAAAATTCGTATAGCCCAGCAGAAACCCCAGAGGCAGACCGAGCGCCATGGCTACGCCCAGGGCACAACTGGTGGAGACGAGAGTTGCCGTGATGGCGGAAAACGTCGCGTCATCCATATGCAGAAGCAGATTGATTGCCTTGTGGAATCCGTCGGAAAAATAGCCCATTTCAATTCCGTTAACCGCCGGAGGCGTGAAATCTGCGGGCCGGAGACAGTATTCCGGCCCGCAGATATTTTCAATCATGCAAAAAGCCTGCCGCAAGGCGCGGCATGCGCCAGAGCATTACTTGTCCGCGTTGGGAAAGAAAAGCTGCTTGCCTTCCAGTTTGTAGTCGGCAATGAGTTCCTGGGTTTCAGGTTTGACCCACCAGTCTTCGAATTTCAGGGCCAGGTCTTTCTTGGTGTCGGGACACTGTGCAGGGTTCACGGTGATGACGCTGTACTGGTTGAACAGAGCCTTGTCGCCCTGTACCACGATTTCCAGGGGATTGGCATCGCCCTGTTTATTGGCGAACTTGATCCATGTGCCTCGATCAGTCATGGCATATGCGCCTTTTTCAGCGGCAATGTTCAGGGTTGCCATCATGCCCTGCCCGGCGGAGATGTAAAAGGGTTCCTTATCGGGACTGAGGCTGGAAGCCTTCCATAACGCTGTTTCCGCCTTGTGGGTGCCGGACTGGTCGCCCCGGCTTACAAAGCCGGCCTTGGCGTCATAAATGGCCTTCAGAGCCTCGGCGGTTGTCTTGCCTGCGACTTTGGCCGGATCCGTCCTGGGACCAACAATGACAAAATCGTTATACATGATCTGGCGGCGATCAATACCGTGACCTGCGTTTACAAATTCGATTTCGGCTTCCGGCGCATGCACCAGAAGAACATCGGCATCGCAGTTCTTGGCGATTTCAAGTGCCTTGCCGGTACCTACGGCTACCCACTTGAGGTCGATTCCTGTTTCCTTTTTAAAAACGGGATTGAGAAATTCCAACAGGCCGGAATCCTGGGTGCTGGTGGTCGTGGCCATCATCAGCGTATCCGCCGCCTGGGCAGGCAGGACACAGAAGACCGCAAACAGAGCGGCGGAAAAAGACTTGCCGAGAATGTTCATGAACATACTCCTTGTTCAGGTTTGTGTTCTTTCCATTACAGGAAGGGAAAGAACGAAATTTCAGTCAAGACAGAGGCGCACGGCGCGTGAAGGGAAAAGTACGCAGATTTTTTTTCGCTCGCGGGGCTTGAGTTTTTCCAGTGCGGCTGTTTCCTGATTGGCGCAAAGCCTGGTGCCGTCGGAAAGTTCTACGCAAATGAAACTCTCCACCTGTTCCTGATGCAGGGAGCATACTGTGCCGGATACGCAGTTGCTCAGACTGCATGGAATCTTTTCCGTTGCAAGAGTCATCTGATCAGGATCAACTATGGCCGTGACAACCTGATTTGCGCGCAGCTCCATGCGCATGAATTGCTTGATGGGACACAGCGCTGTAATCCGCAGATCGGAAAAGGTGGTGATTTCCACGCTGACCGTGCGCATTCCCATGACGATATCGGTAACTATGCCGAGGAAGGAATTATGCTCGCTCTCCGACACGGACTGGTTGCGTGTGGCGATGTTGGCACGCACGATGCGTTTGGCTTCCCCGCCTCCGAACTCCAGAAATGCGGCGATCTGAGAGGGCTTTTGCTGTCCCAGAAACTTCTGCACGAGATTGAGGGGAACATGCAGTTCCAGAAGCTCCAGCCCGCGGGCATATCGGATGGCCCGGGGGCCGGCCATGCTGCTGTCAATGTCCAGCGGACGAGCCACGGCATAGAATTTCTTGCGCACGAATCCCTGGTCGAAGCGCAGAAAATCCGCCCCCATCCGTTCGGCTTCGGGCAGGCTTAAAATGCGCCTCACATGTTTCATGCAGGAAATGGGCAGCAGTACGTCCCTTGTATTGGGCTCAGGCACATGCACCATGCAGGTCACGGTATCCATGGCGGAACGGGCATTCAGCCCCAGAGCCTCACCGAGGCGCAATCCTCCGTAGCGGATCAGCAGAAAAAGCAGATGGAGTCTGGAGCGGACCAGCCTTCTCGCCGGAGTTGTAGCCTCGGCTTCCCATTTTTCCCAGCACAGGGTCAGTTGCTCAAGTTTGTCGCGTGTCAGATGATGTGGCGGCTGCATGCTTTGTGATCCGGGCTGTTCAGGTTGTTTCCGTCCTTCTGTTCATACTCCCGAAAAAAATTATTGTCACGCTTTTGGAGGAAAAGATGAGACGGCAGTAAAAAAATCCCGGATGCAAAAAAGAGTGAGCTATAGATAGTTTAAAAAAATAATTAATTATTACTTGTTATTATAGTTGTAATCGAGAATGGGGAAGAGCATCTGGATTAAAGGGTGCTGCTCGTGGAGTGGAAGAATTATAGTCACGGTTTGGCGCGTAACCTCACACTATAACCGTGATTATTCATGATCCGTGAATTCAGCATGTTCAAGGGCTTCTGACGTGTTATCGGCTTAATTTCAGGTTGTTCCATGGAAAAACAGAAAGACAGGATTGACATGGCTGACAGACAGGGATAATTTTTTTCGCAATTCTGAACACTATAAACACGGTTTTAGATAAAAACGTATCCGTGATTTTTGCCGGGAGCGTTCATGTCGTGTTCTACCGTATCCGCAGCCAGAGCCAGCCTGAAGACAATTCGCGTTCAGGATGCCGTGGGGTCCGTGCTGTGCCATGACATTACGCGGATTGTGCCCGGAGAAAGCAAGGGGCCGGTATTCCGTAAGGGGCATGTCATCGCAGAGGAGGATATTCCCGTCCTCCTCGAGGTAGGCAAGGAACATCTCTATGTATACGAGGCTCTGCCGGGTTTTGTGCATGAGGATGACGCCGCCAGGCGCATCGTGAATGCCGCCATGGGGGATAACCTCGTCTTTTCCGCTCCGAAGGAAGGGCGGATTAACGCTCTGGCCGACTGTGACGGGCTGCTCGTGGTCGATGTGGAACGTCTGCTTGAGGTAAACAGTCTGGAGCAGATTTCTTTCGCCACCATGCATACCATGACGCCCGTGCGCAAGGGACAGGCCGTGGCGGGTACGCGCGTCGTGCCGTTGATGGCTGACGAGAGGCAGCTTGAGGCTGTGGAACGTATCTGCCGGGCTGACGGAGTGAAGAAAGCGCTTGTGGAGATACGGCCGTTCCGGAGTTTCCGCGTCGGCATCGTAACTACCGGAAGTGAGGTGTTTCACGGGCGTATCAAGGACAGATTCGGCCCTGTATTGCGCGGAAAGTTCGCGGAGTTCGGCAGTGATGTGATAGGACAGAGCTTTGCACCGGATGATGAGGAACAAACGCGCGAGGCCATTCTTTCCTTCATTTCCGCAGGAGCGGATATGGTAGTGGTGACGGGGGGGATGTCTGTGGATCCCGACGACCGGACCCCGTCGTCCATCCGTTCTGCCGGAGGAGTGGTGGAACGTTACGGAGCTCCCACTTTTCCCGGAGCCATGTTTCTGCTTTCCCATATCGGCCAGACGCCCGTACTCGGTCTGCCGGGCTGTGTCATGTACCACAAGGCCAGTATTTTTGATCTCATCGTGCCGCGCATCCTCGCGGGACTTGAGGTCACGGCGCGGGATATAGCCGCGCTGGGGCACGGCGGTTTTTGCGCGGGCTGCGCGGAATGCCGCTTCCCCGTTTGCCCCTTCGGCAAAGGTTGAGCCGTCCGTCCGGGCGTGCCCGGACCGGCTCATCACGTTTAGCGGCGGGCCAGCCCGCCAAGGAGTGTCATATGTTTGAAAAACAGTTGGTTGTGAATGGCATCCCGCGCAGCCTGGTGGTGGAAGGCGACGAAACCCTCGCCGACATGTTGCGCAAATTGGGCTGCACCAGCGTGAAGATCGGATGCGGCACCGGCCAGTGCGGGGCCTGCAACGTCATTATCGACGGCAAGCTTGTGCGTACCTGCACCATGAAAATGAAGCGCGTTGCCGACGGTGCGCGGATCACCACCCTGGAAGGCATAGGTACCCCCGGACATCTGCATCCGCTGCAGAAGGCGTGGATCCTGCACGGAGGCGCGCAGTGCGGTTTCTGCACTCCCGGTTTCATCGTGTCTGCCAAGGCTCTCCTTGATCATAATCCCAAGCCTACCCGTGAACAGGTGCGCGACTGGTTCCAGGATCACCGCAATGCCTGCCGCTGCACCGGATATAAGCCGCTGGTAGATGCCGTCATGGATGCTGCTGCCGTCATGCGCGGAGAAAAGGACGCCGCGGAACTGGAATACAAGGAGCCCGCCAACGGCGCCGTATGGGGCACCCGCCGTCCGCGTCCCAGCACCGTGGCCCGTGTGACCGGGACCGCGCTTTACGGCGCGGATATGGCCGACAAGCTGCCTCCGGATACCCTGCACCTGGCCCTGGCTCAGGCTACGGTTTCCCATGCCAACATCAGGGGCATAGACACTTCTGAAGCAGAAAGGATGCCCGGCGTCGCCGCCGTGCTTACGGCCAAGGATGTGAAGGGCAATAACAGCATCAGCGGTCTGATCACCTTTCCCACCAACAAGGGAGACGGACTCGATCGCCCCATCCTCTGCGACAAGAAGATCTTCCAGTACGGCGACGCCTATGCCATTGTCTGCGCGGATACCGAAGCGCACGCCCGCGCCGCCGCGGCCAAGGTGAAAATCGACCTTGAAGTGCTGCCCGCCTATATGAGCGCTCCGGAAGCAATGGCTCCCGACGCCATTGAAATTCATCCCGGCACTCCCAATGTCTACTATGATCAGAATATTGAAAAGGGTCCGGATACCGCACCGCTGTTTGAAAAGGCAGATGTGGTGGTGGAAGACGAGTTCTACACCAGCCGCCAGCCGCACATGCCCATTGAGCCTGATGTGGGCTATGCGTATCTTAATGATGAGGGAAAGCTGGTCATTCATTCCAAATCCATCGGCCTGCATCTGCATGGCCTGATGATCGCGGGCGGTCTCGGCCTTGATTTCGAGAAAGACATGGTCATGGTGCAGACCGTCGCGGGCGGCACCTTTGGCTACAAGTTCAGCCCGACCATGGAATCCCTGCTCGGTGTGGCCGTGCTGGCTACCGGCCGGCCCTGTCATCTGCAATACAACTACGCGCAGCAGCAGTTCTATACCGGCAAGCGTTCGCCGTTCTGGACCAGGCTGCGCCTGGCCGCGGACAAGGAAGGCAAGCTCCTCGCCATGGAAAGCGACTGGTCCGTGGATCACGGTCCCTATTCGGAATTCGGGGATCTGCTTACTCTGCGCGGCGCACAGTTCATCGGCGCAGGTTACGACATTCCGGCCATTCGCGGCAAGGGCCGTACAGTATGCACCAACCATGCATGGGGGTCCGCCTTCCGGGGATACGGAGGTCCCGAAAGCGAGTTTCCTTCGGAAGTTCTCATGGATGAACTGGCGGAAAAACTGGGCATGGATCCGTTGGAACTGCGGTATAAGAACGTGTACCGTCCCGGCTGCACCAATCCTTCGGGGCAGGCTCCCGAAGTGTACAGCCTGCCGGAAATGATTGATATCCTGCGTCCGAAATACAAGGCGGCCAGGGAACAGGCTGCCCGCAACTCCACCGCTGAAGTCAAGCGCGGCGTGGGGGTATCCATCGGCATTTACGGCTGCGGCCTTGACGGGCCTGATACCGCCGAGGTGTGGGTGGAATACAATGAGGACGGCGGTGTCACTGTGGGCGCCTGCTGGGAAGAACACGGACAGGGTGCCGACGCGGGTGTCCTGGGAACCGCACATGAAGGTCTGCGCCCGATGGGCATTCCCGCTGACAAGATCCGCCTGGTGCTGAATGACAGCTCCAAGGCTCCCAACGCCGGTCCCGCGGGCGGTTCCCGTTCGCAGGTAGTGGTAGGCAACGCCATCCGCGTGGGGTGCGAAAAGCTGGTCAAGGCGTTGAGCAGGCCCGAAGGCGGCTTCTATACCTTTGAGGAAGCCAAATCAAAGGGCATCGAACTTCGTCAGCAGGGCGTCTGGACGGCTCCCTGCACCAACAATGACGAAAAGGGCATCGGCGCTCCGTTCTGCGTGTATATGTACGGCGTTTTCATGGCAGAAGTAGCTGTGGAAGTGGCCACAGGCAAGACCACGGTGGAAAAGCTCACCATCGTGGCCGACATCGGCAAGGTGAACAACCGTTTGATCACCGACGGTCAGATCTACGGCGGTATGGCGCAGGCTGTTGGGCTTGCTCTGACCGAAGATTTTGAAGATATCAAGAAGCACAGCTCTCTTGCTGGAGCGGGCTTCCCGTATATCAAGCAGATCCCCGACGATATGGAGATCATTTATGTTGAAACCCCGCGTCCCGATGGACCCTTCGGCGCGGCGGGCGTGGGAGAAATGCCCCTGTGCGGGCCGCACCCGGCCATCATCAACGCCATTTACAACGCGTGCGGTGCGCGAGTGACGCATCTGCCCGCGCGGCCTGAAAAGGTGCTGGCGGCGATGAAAAAGTAATATGGAAGAAGCACGAAGGAAGGTCATGGCCTTCTTCCGTGTTTCTTTCCCGCGAACGTATTCAGGGGCGGCATCGGCGGTGCCGCCCCTTGGGTTCTGTTCCGGGTTGCGGTACATTTTTCGGAACATGCCGGGAGCGGAGAGTTTTCATGGAACAGAATGAGTTGCGCGTTTGGGAAAGCCGCTGCATACAGGAGGAAATGCCTCTGTGCAGAGCGGCCTGTCCGTTGCAGATGGATGTGCGGGCCTTTATGGAGGCCGTTCCCGCCGGGGCTGCTTCCGCCCGTCGCTTGCTGGAGCGGCATCTGCCTCTCCCCGGATTTTTCGCGCTGATATGCGATCATCCCTGCGAAGCGGCCTGCCTTCGCCAGAAACTGGGCGGACCGCTTGCTGTCGGTCGTCTGGAAGCCTGGAGCGCGCAGGGAGCAGAGCGTCAGACCCGTCCGCTTCCCATCCCCCGCAAAAGCAAAAGTTTCGCTGTCATCGGTGATGGGCTTGCCGCGTTTGCCGCCGCCTGGGATCTGGCGCGCAAGGGGTATTCTGTTGTCATGTTTCATGGGAAAGAGCGCCCCGGCGAGGAAATGCTTGACGTGCTGGGGGGGAGGGCGCCCTGTGGCCGGGATGTTCTGGAAGCCGCTTTCAGCGATGAGCTGGCGCTTATGCTCAAGGGCCCGTTGACGTTTGCGCGCCGGACTCTGGACGCGGGACTGGTGGAGGAAGCCCGAGAGTCCTTCGACGCTGTTCTGATCGATGCCTTCGGCGCCCCGGATCTGGCTCCCGAACGCGGGGAGGTAGACGCTCTGACGCTGACGAATGACGAAGGCGCAACCTGCTTCTGCGGCTGGGGCAATTCTCCGGCGCAACAGGCTGCGGACGGCCGCAAGGCGGCCGCGACGGCAGAACGGGCGGTCTCCGGGGTGTCCATCACCGCTTCGCGCGACAAGGAGGGAGCGACGCAGTCCCGCCTTTACACGCCGCTGGACGGTGCGGAGAGTTCCCCGCGGATCGAAGGAACGGGCATGCTGTCCGACAGCGATGCGGTGCGGGAAGCCTCCCGCTGTCTGCGCTGCCAGTGTCTTGCCTGCGTAGGCGAATGCGCCTATCTGCAGCATTACAAAGGCTATCCGAAAATGTATGCCCGGCAGATTTACAATAATGCAGCCATTGTCAAGGGGCAGCACCTTGCAAACAGCCTGATCAACGGATGCAGCCTGTGCGGCCAATGTGAGGAGCTGTGTCCCGAAAATTTTTCCATGGCCGACTTATGTCTTTCCGCCCGCCGCGAAATGGTGGAACGCGGTTTTATGCCGCCCTCGGCGCATGAATTTGCTCTGGAAGACATGGACGCCGCGAACAGTGAAGCCTGTGCGCTTTTTCTGGCAGATCCCGCATCCGGTAATTCACGATGCAGCCACCTGTTTTTTCCCGGCTGTCAGCTTGTCGCCTCGCGGGGAGGACAAGTGTTGCGCGTTTACGCGCATTTGCGGAACGGGCTGGACGGAGGAGTTGCCCTGGGATTGCGATGCTGCGGCGTGCCCGCCCGCTGGGCCGGAAGGGAAGACCTGTTCGCAGAATCATCAGCGGAACTCCGCCGGCAATGGAAAGCTCTGGGACGGCCCCGCGTCATCACGGCCTGCGCCTCCTGCCTGAAGACTCTGCGGGAAAGTCAGCCCGATATGAATCTGGTGTCTCTGTGGGAAGTTCTGGAAAAGGAATGTCCCGAACCGGAAAGTTTGCTGCAGTTGACATTGACCGTGCAGGATCCCTGTTCGGCGCGGCATGACGAGGCATGGCTTTCTTCCGTGCGGGCGTTACTTGTGCGGCATGGCGTCACCGTGGAGGAGCCCCGGCTGAGCGGCGACAAGACCGCCTGCTGCGGCTATGGCGGGCTGACATGGAGCGCCCAGCCCGCCGTGGCCTCGGCCATGGCGGCGCACCGGGCCGCGCAACTGCCGCACGATGCAGTGGCTTCCTGCATCATGTGCCGGGACAGACTGGTGGCGGAAGGCAAGAAATGCTGGCACATGCTGGATGTGCTGTTTCCGTCCGGAGAGGCAGGCACATTCGATCCCGCTGAAGCCGGTCCGGGGCTGTCCGCCCGCCGCGTCGCCAGAACGGAGTTCAAACGGCGGGTTCTGCGTGATATCGCGGGCAGGGATATCCCCGAACCGGAAGAAGGAGGGCCGGAACTCCTTGTTGCTCCTGATCTTTTGGAAAGGCTTGAAGGGCGTCATATCCTGCTGGAAGATATGCTTCGGGTCATCCGGGAAGCGGAGGCCGCCGGAACGGCATTTCAGGATCGGCGTTCCGGGCATTTTCTGGCTTCCTGGCGTCCCTCACGCGTGACCTACTGGGTGGAATACGCTGTGGAAGACGGCCCGGAAGGGCGTGTGTTCATTGTGCATGACGCCTACAGCCACCGCATGATTGTGCCCGGAACCGGCAATGTTTCGGAAAGCATGGATGAGGCCCGTGCGGATCATAGACCATGTTCAAAGTGAAAATATTTTGGAGGGACGGGCATGGCGAGGCTTCGTCGAGCCACCTCCCTGTCCGGCGTCCGGCTCCGGCTTCACGCATGAAATCTGTGAGGCAGAACACAGGGGCTGGTCGGCATATGTTTTCAATTGCAGTATGTCCCAAGGAGTGGCCATGGCTCTGAACCCCACCTATACGCCCGATGAGGGCGACTGGATCTGCGCCCGTTGCGGCGGTCCGCTGGAGCAGAAAACGCTGGCGGTCAGATATCTCGGCAGTTCTTTCGATGTATCTCTTCCGGTATGTCCGCGCTGCGGGCTGACCCTGGTTCCTCGCTCCCTGGCCTTGGGAAAGATGGCGGAAGTTGAAGCATTGCTTGAAGACAAGTGAGTCATGAGAAGCGGGGTGAACCGGATGAAAGACGCCCGGCGACCCGGCGATATCAGACGATATCCCGCAGGGTCGCCGGGGACGGCGGATATGCGAGCGTGGCGGGGGCTATGCTTTCGGCTTTACGACGTATGCCCCGGCGACCAGACAGACGCAGCAGGCCAGGGCGAGAATGAGGGCGTCGTTCAGGCTGCCGAGATATTCGGACAGCAGCCCGATGCAGGGCGGGGCAAAAAGCAGGCCGCCAAATCCCAGAGAAGTGACGATGGCGACGGCGCTGGTGGGAGAGATATCCGTTCGCTTGCCCGCCGCACTGAACAGAATGGGCACAATGGCGGAGAGTCCTATGCCCATGCAGGCAAAGCCCGTGAGGCAGAGAGGAGGCCAGGGCGAGAAAATGGCGATGGCCATGCCGGTGGTGGCGATAACGGCAAGAATGCGCATCAGGGCATAGTCTCCCATACGTTCTCTGAGATGATCACCATACAGTCTGGCTATGACCATGGTAGTGGAAAAAGCCGCGTACGAGAGGGCTGCGACCTGTTCGCTCGCGCCCTTGACGTCAAACAGCAACACCGGCCCCCAGTCTCCCACCGCGCCCTCGGCAGTATAGGAGCAGGCGGCAAGCAGACCCATGATGATAACGGCCAGAGGAGGAAGACCTCCATGTTTTCCGTTGGATTCGGCAGAGTTCGCGGGCTTGGGCATATCGTTCAGCAGACGGGAGGCGGCAAGGGGATAAAAGCACAGGAAAAAGACCGACAGCATGCAGAAATGCGGGAAGGGGCCAATCCCCAGAGCGGCCATGCTCGCTCCGCTTACAGCGCCGATGAGGCCCCCCGCGCTGTACATGGCATGCAGGCCGGACATGCGGGGTCTGCCTTCCGCCCTTTCCACCAAGGTTCCCTGGGTGCCCATGGCGACCTGAGCGCAGCCCGTGGCGATTCCCAGACAGAAGAAGGCTGCGCTCAATCCGGCGAAGCTGCGCGGCACGCCCAGCAATGGAATGCAGATCAGCAGGGCGAGGCCGCTGATGTTCTGCACCAGACGGCTGCTCCACTTTATCTGCGCCCAGCCCGCGAGTGCGAAGGCGATCACTCCGCCGATGCCGACGCAGAGCAGGGCAAGCCCCAGACTGCCGTCGTCAAGGCCGGTGTTGGCCTTGATGGCAGGAATACGGGACATGACCGTCCCGTAGGCGATGCCCACAATGGTGAAAAAATATGCGCAGGCCCAGCGGGAAACTGCGGACGTGCGGGGAAGAAAGGCGAACATCGGCAACTCCGTAAGTGTATGGTGTATTGCGTGCCACCGCTTTTAGAAAGTGAACGCGGCCAAGTCAATACACGGGGACGCGAAGGGATACAGCCGCATATGCGGCATTTTGGAGCATGTTTTTTGAAAATGTTCTCGGAGTCGAATACAGCGGGATTCCGCCGCCTCGGCTCCGCGATATCGCTCCAGTCCACTTGTTGCGTCACGTTCCGGTGGAGGTGCGAAACTGCGGCATGGAACACGCTGCCCGGCAGCAGACACCTTCAGTCACAACATCCCCTGGATCGTGGGTTGCTCAGGAAGAGGCGGACGCAGTGAAGGGCAGAAACGACAATTTGTATCAGCAGCCTCTTTTCCGGGAGGCGGCAGGGGCCGCCCTCCGTCCGGGCGGGCGAGAACTGACCGTTCATGCCCTTGCATTGTGCGGCTTTGAGCAGGAATCTTCAGGAGAAGGGAAATGTGCGCTGGACGTGGGGTGCGGGGCAGGAGCAACGCTTGCCTTGCTGCAGGAGCGCGGATTCTGTGTCACCGGTGTAGACCCTGACGCGGCCATGCTGGAAGAATCCCGGTCGGCGACACGCGGATTGGTTCAGCTCCTGCGGGGCCATGCGGAGGCATTGCCTCTGCCGGATGCGTCCCAGGATCTTGTGCTGTGCGAGTGTGTGCTTTCTCTCTGCTCCGCCCTCCGGCAGGCGGTGTCGGAATGTTTCAGAGTACTGGCCCCGGGTGGGCATATCGTTCTGGCAGACGTCATCCGATATGACGGATGCCCGGCGGTCAGAGTTCCCGGATTGCGTTCCTGCCTGTCTGGGGCGCCGACCCTGCCGCGTCTGCGGGAGACGCTGATCCGTGAAGGTTTTCGACTGGAATATGAGGAGGCGCATGATCGCGCGCTGACCGAGCTGGGCGCCCGCCTCATTCTGGGCGGGGAAAGTCTGGACGGGCTTGGCCGCTGGCTTGGGTTCGGTTGCGGGGGAGGGCCGTCGTCCCGTGACCTTTTGCGTTCATTGGGGTATGTTCTGCTGACGGCCCGGAAGGAGGACGCATGAATCCGCTGTTGCTCGACATCCTGCCGCTGTTGCGGGAAAAATATTGTTGCAGTCAGATATTAATCCTGATGGCCCTGCATGCGCGTGGGGAGGAAAATTCCGGGCTGATCCGGGCATTGTGGGGGCTGTGCGAAGGTATGGCACAAGGCGGTCAGAGCTGCGGGCTCCTTTCCGGCGGCGTCTGTCTTCTGTCCTATCTTGCGGGCCGGAGCGGCCCGAACGACGAAGCTCATCCCATGGCGCTGCCTCTGATCAACGAGTATGTCACCTGGTTCGTTTCGCGGACTGCTCCCTGCGGCGGCACGTCCTGTCCCCAGGTGGCCGCATGGCTGGGAACATC
Source organism: Candidatus Mailhella excrementigallinarum (assembly GCA_944324075.1). Taxonomy (GTDB): domain Bacteria; phylum Desulfobacterota; class Desulfovibrionia; order Desulfovibrionales; family Desulfovibrionaceae; genus Mailhella; species Mailhella excrementigallinarum. The sequence goes on along the minus strand of CALUUZ010000007.1, from coordinate 131,639 downwards.
CGCCGGACGCCCGGAACCGGAGAGCGGCGCGCCAGATATGGAGCTGTGCGGTGAACTGCTGGCTGAATGCTGGGAGAAGTTGCTTGAGCTTCTGGCCGTCTATGAGATCGATATCTCAAATGCGCGCATGGAGTAGGCATGTTCACCCCGCGCGCCACACAAAGCCTGTGCCCTGTCTGTCTGAAACTTCTGGACGCCGTATATGAGGAATTTCCTCCCCAGTCGGGGGAAATCATCATGCGCAAGACCTGTCCCGAGCATGGAGAATTCATGACGCCGGTGTGGAGAGGGGGCCCCTCTCTGATTGGCTGGAACCGTCCGAAAACTCCTTCCTTTCCCGCATGTCCCCAGGTGGGCAGGACGCAGGGATGCCCTTTTGACTGCGGCCTTTGTCCCGATCATGCCCAGCATACCTGTACCGGGCAGATCGAGGTGACGCAGCGTTGTGATCTCGGTTGCCCTGTCTGCTATGCTTCGTCGGGATGCACTGCATCAGATGCGGCTGACGCCGTGCCGCTCTCTCCCTCTGAGCCCTCTCTGGAACGGATTGCATTTCAGCTTGAAAGGCTGTGGCGGGTTTCCGGGGCGTGCAATATACAGCTTTCGGGCGGAGAACCCACCATGCGGGAAGATCTGCCCGAAATCGTCGCTATGGCCAGACGACGGGGATTTGCACTCGTGCAACTGAACAGCAACGGCATACGCCTGGGGAGGGAGGCAGGCTATGCCGCCACGCTGCGGGATGCAGGTCTGGACTCTGTCTATCTTCAGTTTGACGGACCGGATGACGACGTTTTCTCCATACTGCGCGGCCGCCCCCTGCTGGAGAGCAAGCTTGATGCCGTGCGCCGCTGCGCCGAGGCCGGGCTGGGCATAGTGCTGGTGGCCACGCTTGTCCCTGGCGTCAACACCGGCAAGCTGGGGGACCTCTTGCGTCTGGCGCTGGAACTCGGCCCGTCGATACGGGGGTTGCATATGCAGCCGGTCGCATCCTTCGGCCGTTATCCCTGGGAACTGCTGAATGCTCCTCGCCTGACCCTGCCGGAAATCATGCGGGAACTTGCCGGACAGAGCGGGGACATGCTTTCCGTTACGGATTTTCACCCGCCGGGCTGTGAACATTCCATGTGTTCGTTCAGCGCCGTGTACCGGCGCGTGTCCCGGGCAGACGGGCGGACGGAGCTTGCGCTCATTCCCGCCCCGGATGCGGGAGAGTGCTGTTGCGGGCCGGAACGTGTCCGGGATGCCTCCGGCCCGGCCACTGTTCCGATTGACGCGGCGGAAGGTGCGCGCGTATCGAGGGAATTTACCGCGCGGCACTGGCGTGCGCCGGAAAGTTCCTTTTTTGGCAGCTCTGGCGAGGATGGAGATGATTTCGACCGCTTTCTTGCCAGGGCGGGACTGGCAAGACGTTTCACCATATCCTGCATGGCTTTTCAGGACGTCTGCAATCTTGATGTCGCCAGAGTACGCGGCTGTTGTATCCATGTGGTGACGTCCGCCGGACGTCTTGTCCCGTTTTGTCTGCATAATCTTACAGCACTGGACGGAACTCCGCTGTACAGGGGGGGCAGCCGTGAGGTTGACGCATGAGTTTTTCCCTGTGCCCGCTTGATCCCTGGCTGGCAAAGTTGAGCGGGCAGTCCGCCGGACTCGATATCGGCGCGCTGCACCATTGGCAGATGGAAAGGCTGCGTCGTACCGTGCGCCGCGCGGCGGAAAAAAGCCCCCATTACCGGGAAAGTTTCGCGCAGTTGCCTCCGGATCTGCATCAGGCCGTACTACGGGGTGAATTTCCCCGCAATTTTGAGGATATGGCGCTGCTTCCTTTTTCCTCCGCCGAGGATATCGAATGCGACTGGAGGCGTTTTCTCTGCGTTTCTCTGGATGCAGTTGCTCGCATGGTAACACTGCGAACTTCGGGAACAGTGACGGGGAAGGAAGGGAAACGTTTCGCTTTCACGGAAGATGATCTGGGCCGCACAGCAGACTTTTTCGCCGTAGGCATGGCCGTGCTGCTGCGTCCCGGAGAGAGGGTTCTGATTCTGCTGCCCGGCGCGGATCGCCCTTTCGGCGTGGCGGATTTGCTTATCCGTTCCCTGCCGTTTCTCGGTGAAGGGATAAATCTTGATCCCGGGCTTCCGCTGGAACAGCGTCTGGAGCTTCCGCCGCACCGGCTTTCTTTCGGGGCGCTTGGTTTTGCCGGGAACCCCTTGGCTGAAGAAAAGGGCTTTCTTGAAGAGTTGGAACGCATACGGCCACAGTCTGTGGTTGCCGCGCCTTCCCAGCTTGCCAGACTGCTGTGTTCCTCAGCCGTGGCGGAAGCCGTGCGCGATGTCGGTCTTCGTACTCTGCTGGCAAGCAGCGAAGCCCTTTCTCCGGATTTACGGCAGAAGCTTGAGGAGACCTGGGCCTGTGAAGTGTTTGATCATTACGGGCTGACTGAAAGCGCTTACGGGTGTGCGGTGGAATGCCGCTCGCACGACGGCATGCACATCCGCGAAGCGGATATTTTTCTGGAGTGCGTTGATGTTGTGAGTGGGCGGCCCGTACCTCCAGGACAGAAAGGAGAAATCGTGCTGACGACGCTTACGCGGGAAGCCATGCCTCTGGTGCGCTACCGTACTGGGGATTATGCGGCGATTCTGCCCGGTCCCTGCCGCTGCGGCAGCCCGCTGCGTCGTCTGGAAAGGGTACAGGGCAGGATCGTCCGCGGCCCGGACGGGATACATGTCGTTAATCCGCAAAAAGGAGGAAATCGTGCGTGATCTGCTGGAAATACTTGTTGAATATCTGAGCAGGGGAGAAGCTCTTGCTGTCGTGACCATCGTCTCCCATGAAGGTTCCACGCCGCGCACGGCTGGTTCCAAAATGCTGGTGGACAGGAGAGGCTCGCTGGTGGCGGGCAGCGTCGGCGGAGGTCTTCTGGAGGCGGCCGCGCTGGAAGCCGCGCCGCTTGTGCTGGAAAGCGGAAAACCGGAACTGATGGATTTCGATCTTTCCGGTGAGCTTGCAGCCGGAGCAGACATGATTTGCGGAGGCAGACTCAGGGTTTTTGTTGAGGCGGCACAAACCGGCGATTTTGAAATCTTTAAAGGTTTACTTGAAAAATTGCAAAATGGGACGGATATGCTGCTCATCACGGCTCTGGACGGTGCGCATCCAGGCCTGCGCGTTGTTTTGGATATGCACGGAGAGAAGGGGGAGCCGGCTTTTCCCGTTGCAGAGGAGTGCCGGCGCGCAGCGCGCGGCGCTTTGGGGGCGCTGATCGTAAAACGAAATGATGTCTGCTGGTTTGCTGAACCCTGGCTGGTGCCGCCGCGCATGATCCTGTGCGGCGGTGGTCATGTGGCGCAGGCCGTCGTGCCGGTGGCGGGCGGAGCGGGCTTCGAGGTAACGGTGCTGGATGATCGTGAGGAATTTTCCGGATCTGATCGATTCCCCGGAGCCTCATGCTGCCGCTGCGTACCGGGCTTTACAGACTGCTTCAGGGGAATGAAACTGGACGGCAAGTCATATGTGGTGATTCTCACGCGAGGGCATGTCCACGATGCTCTTGTTCTTGAACAGGTTCTGGAAGCCGGGCGTGCCGGGCATGTGGCGGGGTATGTCGGAATGATCGGCAGCAGGCGCAAGCGGGAAGAGATATATGCCGCCCTGCGCTGCAAAGGGGCCTCGGACGCCGAGCTGTCCCGCGTGCACTGCCCCGTGGGGCTGCCCATAGGCGCGGAAACTCCTGGGGAGATCGCGGTAAGCATTGTGGCGGAATGTATTGTGCGCCGCAGCCAGAGTGAAGACCGGGAGAAAAGGGGAAAGTAGTGATGCTGTCCTGTCCTTCCGCACCGGATTATGCGGACAGGGATATGTGGGCTGCTCTGCCCGCGCATGTCCGTACCGGAGGCTGTCAGGAAAACATGCCATCCCTCCCGGCTGATGTCTTCTATCTGCCGGGAACCCTGCAGCATGGTTCGGAGGCAGGCTTTTTTGACCCGTTTAAACCGGCGCTCCGCGCACTGGCTGTCCGGGATCTGCGGACGCAGGCTTCCGCCTTTGCCAGAGCAGGGCATATTTTCATGCCTCATGTACGCCAGCTCAGCATGGAAACGCATTTTCTGCCCGAAAAGGAGCGGAGAAAAGCTTTCACGGTGCCTCTTCAGGACGCAGAGCGGGCATTCCTTCACTATCTGGAGCATTGGAACAGGGGGCGTCCTCTGCTGCTTGCCGGGCAGAGTCAGGGAGCAGCTATCCTGCTGCATCTGTTGAAGAATATGTTCGGAAACCGGGATATCTACCGATGTCTGGTTGCCGCGTATCTTCCCGGTCTTACCGTAACGGAGAGCGATCTTGCAATGCATCCCAACATGCGTCTGGCCTCACGGCAAGACGATACGGGGGTTATCATTACCTATAATACACTTTCCCGCAGCGGAAAAAAGGCGCTTACCCTGCGTCCGGGCGCCTTGTGCGTTAATCCGCTGAACTGGACAAACACACAGGACTACGCTCCGCGCGAACTGCATCTGGGAATGGCGAAGTTCGATGTTGATGGCAGGACATGCCACGATATCCCGCATTTTACGGACGCGTGGATTGATCCCTTGCTTGGCGCGCTTGTCGCCGGCGCACCGGAGCTGGATTCTTTGCGGCATTATTCCGGGATCAGAGCCTTTTTCCCTCCGGGAGACCTGCACTGCCTGAATATCACACTTTTTTACCGTAACCTGGAAGAGAACGCTGTCCGGAGGGTTCACAGCTTTGTGGCCCGGAGGACTGAAACTATCCGGAAGGTTCGCGCGAAAGAATCTTCATGAGCTTCGGGGCAGGGCCACGACGGCGAGTTTATGCTCGTCCGCCAGAGCCAGGCTTTCCGCACGGTCAAAGAAGAGTGTCCTGCCGGCTTCCACCGCCAGAGCGTTATAGCCGTACTCAATGAGGTTTCGCATGGTGGTCAGTCCGATGGAGGGGAGATCCACCCTTTCATCCTGTCCCGGCTTCACCATCTTGAGGGCAATGCAACCCCGGCCGCCAAGCTCCGCCCCGCGCCGGAGCGTGGCATCCGTACCTTCCAGACACTCTACCGCAACGACCATATTCTGTCTGACCACTATGCACTGTCCGATATCCAGCCGTCCCATCTCGGAGACTATGGGCCATCCATAACGGATATTTTCCCAGTCTTCGGGGGCGGGTTCCCGTCGTGTCAGCGTGCCATGCGGACAACGCAGAGCCGGGACAAGATCCGCGGCAGACAGCACACTGAATCCATCTTTTTCCAATTCGCCCAGCACAGCACGCAGCAACGAATCATCACCCTTGTCCCGCAGGGAAAAAATGACTCTGGCGGCGCGGAAGTCCGGGCGGAAATCCAGAGCCTTCGGTTTGTTGATGGTTCCGGCCATGCACAGGCGGCGCACGTTATGGTCATGAAACCAGGCCAGCAACCTGTTCAACTGGCCCAGATGCAAAAGCTGAAATGCGTCAGCCAGTTCTTCCAAACCGGGATCCGTGTGTCCGTAAAAGCCGCAAACCACTACTGAAAGCCCTGCCCGACGGGCTTCCTGCGCGATGAGACGGGGAAATTGTCCCCCTCCGGCAATAATGCCGACACTTGTATCTTTCAGCAGAGTCTGCGCCATAATAAAAGTTTTATACTTTAAAAGTATACATGCATGCCTTCAGGCTCGGGAGCTCTGGATGAGATCGTACATCTTGTCGCTGATGGCCTGCAGGTCTGGTTTTGCAAACTGGGCATCCGCTCCTACATTTTCACACTTGCGCGCCAGCGAGGGAGAAATGAGAGAGGAGAACATGGCAATGGGAACGGCGCGCAGGACGGGATCCTCTTTAAGACGGCGGCACAGGGTAAGACCGTCCATATTGGGCATCTCGATATCGCTGATAATCCCCTGCACGAAATCGGTGACGCTCTTTTTCGTTTCCTCGGCTTCCTGTTTGTATTTCTGCATGAGATTCCATGCTTCCTCGCCGTCTGTAACCTGGGTCACATCGAAGCGCCCTTCCTTTTCAAGCTTGCTGTAGACCAGACGCCGGATGCTGTTTGAGTCGTCGGCATGGATAATATGGAATTTCCGGGGCGGGAGGGGCGCTTCCTCATCCTTTTCATCCATACGGATAGAAAGCGCAGGATGCAGCGTGGCGACAATGGCTTCCATGTCGAGTACAAAGACTACGCGATCTTCCAGACGCACCATGCCGGTAATGGAACCACGGCTCATCTCCATGAGGAAGCGGCTGGGCGCTTCAACCTGCTTCCAGCTGATGCGATGGATACGGGTGACGCCGGAAACGAGAAAGGCGGTCTGAACATTGTTGAACTCGGTAATAATGATTTTTGACTCGTCTCCGATGCTGCCCTTGTCAAGATACTTGCATACATCAATCAGGGGCACAATGCGACCGCCGCGGTAGGGGAATGCTCCCAGCACGGAAGGGTGGCGCATCTGGGGCATAGCCGTAACCGGCTGAGTACGGATGATTTCAACAACCTTGGATACATTTATTCCGTAATATCCACGGTAGCCGTCCCGCTCATTGATGAAGAATTCAACAATCTCCAGCTCATTGGTGCCGACTTCAAGCAGAATTTTTGACTGGGACATGCAATCTTTCTCCCTCATCTTGCACAATGGAACAGCCGAACCGGAACTTTCCGGAAATGTGTGCGCCAGTGAAATATATCGAATTTTGTACTGAAAACTTAAGGGCCTGTTGGAGTTTCCGGGAAAAAGCCGCGCGGAGGCGGCATGACAATCAGCTCGTCATATTAATTGTTTTTGTCATGCAGGGCAAGTGTCATTGCGTCGTTATCCGGAATGGTAAGCGTTTCCGCCCTGGCCGCATTGACAGGGACGGAGCGCAAGAATAGGTTGAACCGATTTTCAGAATATCGGGTTCGCCGCAGACAAAAAGGAGAAACATATGGCACTGCACGTGGTTGATCATCCTCTGGTTCGGCACAAACTCGGCCTTTTGCGGCGCGAAAGCACTTCCACCAGCGAGTTCCGGATGGTAGCCAAGGAAATAGGGCGCCTTCTCACCTATGAGGCGACACGGGAACTTCAGACGGAAACCAAGAGTGTGCAGGGCTGGGCCGGCCCGGTCAATGTGGATTACATTTCCGGCAAAAAAGTGACCATTGTCCCCATACTGCGCGCCGGGCTGGGCCTCATGGACGGTGTACTTGATATGGTGCCCGGAGCCAAGATCAGCGTGGTCGGCCTGTATCGCAACGAGGAAACACTGGAACCCGTGGAGTATTACGTCAAGCTGGCAAAGTCCATGGACAAGCGCATTGCCCTGATTCTTGATCCCATGCTGGCTACAGGCGGCTCAATGGTTGCAACCATTGATTTACTGAAACGGCAGAAGTGTCCCTGCATTCGCGCCCTGACTCTGGTATGCGCACCTGAAGGCGTGAAGCGTGTGCTCGATGCATACCCCGATGTGGAAATCTATACGGCGTCGCTTGATTCGCATCTGAATGAAAAGGGCTATATCATCCCTGGCCTGGGGGATGCCGGAGACAGAATTTTTGGCACAAAATAGTTCCCGCAGGAGAGAAGCCTGGTCATTCTGAACATTCTTCCCGTACATCCCGGCGCGGAGTGCGGAAGGGGTCTGATGTCAGGTTCCTGTGTGTCTGGTTCACAGGCTTACCACCTGAAGCCGGAGTTTCCTGTGGTTGATTCCGCGAGTATTTTCAATGTGAAAATGCTTGGACATAAAAACATTTCCAAGAGGATATGCTTCATGTCCGACAATGATGTCATCTATCGTTTCCGGCTCAGGGACTGGTTTCTCGGCGCACAGATGCTGTTTGTCGCCTTCGGTTCTCTGGTGCTTGTGCCTCTGCTCACCGGGCTGGACAGCAATGTTGCGCTGTTTACAGCGGGTGTGGGTACGCTGATTTTTCAGATGTGCACACGCGGCAGGGTTCCGGTTTTCCTTGCATCCTCTTTTGCGTTCATTGCCCCCATAATCTATGGAATTCAAACATGGGGACTCCCCGCAACAATGGGAGGGATGGTAGCTGCAGGGGGTGTCTATATCGTTTTCAGCATGGTCATCCGTTTCCGCGGAACAGGGATTATCCTGCGCCTGCTTCCTCCTGTTGTCACCGGACCGGTGATCATTGTGATCGGGCTTGTCCTTGCGCCAGTGGGAGTCAACATGGCTCTGGGAAAAACATCGGACGGTTCCGGCGTGCTGTTTGCGGAAAATGTCGCATTGATTATTTCCATGACCTCTCTGGCCGTGACTGTGCTTGTATCCTTGCTGGGGCGCGGTTTCATGCGTCTGGTGCCCATTCTCAGCGGTATCGCTGCAGGATATGCCGTTTCAGTGTTCATGGGAGTTCATGATTTCACAAGAGTGGCCGATGCTGCCTGGTTCAGGCTGCCATCCTTTGTTTTTCCGGAATTCCGTTGGGAAGCCATACTGTTCATCATTCCCGTGACGCTTGCTCCCGCTATCGAGCATTTCGGGGATATCATTGCTATCAGTTCCGTGACAGGAAAGGATTTTCTCAAAGATCCCGGCATCAAAAGTACCATGCTGGGAGATGGACTGGCAACCATGGCTGCCAGTTTTGTAGGAGGGCCGCCGAATACCACCTATTCGGAAGTGACGGGAGCCGTTGCTCTGACGCGGGCATTCAATCCTGCGGTCATGACATGGGCGGCCTTCTGTGCCATTGCGCTTTCCTGCGTCAACAAACTGGGCGCCTTCTTGCAATCCATCCCTTCTCCCGTGATGGGGGGAATCATGATTCTGCTTTTCGGCGCCATCATGGTGGTGGGGCTGAATACCCTTGTCCAGGCCGGTCAGGATCTCATGGAGCCGCGTAATCTTGCCGTGGTGGCGCTGATCATCATTTTCGGCGTGGGAGGCATGACCTTCAGTATCGGATCATTCCGTCTGGGTGGCATAGGGCTGGCTGCTGTTACCGGTGTGCTGCTGAACCTTCTTTTGCCGGGTAAAAAGAAAGTCTGAGAATCCCTGCTGCGCCTTGCTGTTCATTTCATGGGAAAGGCTGGATGAGCATCAGGGCATGCAGTTGAGATATTCAGAATCATGGGTAAATGAACAGCGTTCGGAAGCAAGGCAAGATGAATATTACATGGGATGCGGCAGAATACGGGCGGAATTTTCAATTCGTGCCACAATATGGTGAAAGTGTACTGAATCTTCTGGATATTCCGCCCGGCGCCTCAGTACTGGATCTTGGATGCGGTAACGGCGTGCTGACCCGCAGGCTTGCCGATATGGGGTATCGCGTTATTGGCCTTGATGATTCTTCGGAAATGTTGGAGATAGCGGCAAGAACCTATCCCGATCTTTGTTTCATGCACGGTGACGCAACCGATTTTTCCCTGCCGGAGCCGGTGGATGCCGTATTTTCAAATGCGGTATTCCACTGGATTGATGATCAGGATGCCCTGCTGGAGCGCATTGCATTGGCACTCAGGCCCAATGGGCAGCTGGTATGCGAGTTTGGCGGCAGGGGATGTGTGGAAAGTGTGCACGCCTCTCTGGAGAAATCCTTTGCAGTGCGCGGATTGTGCTATCCGCGCACATTTTATTTTCCGACTATCGGCGAATATGCTCCCCGACTGGAAGCGCATGGTCTGCTCGTGACTATGGCTGCTCTTTTTGAGCGTCCCACGGAACTGAAGGGGGCGCATGGGATGGAGGACTGGATACGCATGTTCATTGTCAGGGCATTTGAAGACATGCGGGAGGATTTAAAAAATGAGATCATCCATGAAGCCGCGGAGCGTATCAGGGAAACTCGATACCGAGAGGGACGATGGCTTGCCGATTATGTGCGTATCCGAATCAAGGCGATAAAGACAAGTGGAGCATAAAGTCAATACATGCTCCATGAAAAAGGCCCTTGTCCGTGTGGAACAGGGGCCTTTTTCATTTACCGTGTCAAGCCTTCAGAGCAATACGTTTCTCATATTCCTGCTGCAGGCTTTGCATCAGGTCATGCACGGAGCGAATGGCGTCCACTCTGGCAACATTCGCTCCGCAGAAAGCAAAACCCCGTTCGAGATTGCCTTTCATGGCGTTGATCAGCGCGGCGGCAATGCAGTACGGTGTTTTTTCCTGTTCGCAGGTTTTCACGCAATGGAAAACGCATTTAAATGGCTTTTTTGCGCCTTCCCGCGCAGCCTCGATAAAACTGTTGAGCAGCGCCCGGCCCGGCATACCGACCGGACTTCTTATAATGGTGACATCTTCGGCTTTTGCCTGAACATAGGCTTCCTTGAAGCGCTCATCGGCATCACATTCGTAGGTGGCCACAAAACGGGTCCCCATCTGAACGCCTGAAGCTCCCAGATCCATGAATTGGGCAATATCTTCTCCGCTGTACACGCCGCCCGCGGCAATGACGGGAATGGCCCCTCCCTTTTTATCTTCAAGAGGCTTGACAGCTTCCACCACTTCCGGAATCAGTCCTTCAAGGCTGAAGTTCGGATCCGTCAGATTTTCCGGCGCAAAGCCGAGATGCCCACCCGCTTTGGGGCCTTCCACTACAAAGGCGTCCGGCAGATAGCCGTATTTCTGCAGCCATTTGCGGGCAATAATGGTTGCCGCACGAGCTGAAGAAACAATAGGGACAAGTTTGGTTCTGAACTGCTCCTTTTTCTCTTCACAGGCATCGTGCAGAATTTTGGGCAGATCCATGGGCAGGCCCGCTCCGGAAAAAATGATATCCGCCTTTTCCTCTATGGCGGTACGCGCGAGTTCCGTAAACGTTGTCAGCGCCACCATGATATTGACGCCGATAATTCCGTCGGTAGCCGCGCGGGCCTTGCGCAGCTCGGCGGACAGGGCGCGCTTGTTGGCCTCAATGGGATTTTGCGCTATATCAGGTTCTTTCATGCCGATCATGGCACCGGCAATAACGCCGATGCCACCTTCCTTTGCTACGGCGGAGGCAAGACGGGAAAGCGAAATACCTACGCCCATACCGCCCTGGATGATGGGCATTTTGGCGCAGAGATCACCGATGTTCAGAGTGGGAAACGACATATTGTCTAACCTTCCCGGGAAGACCCGGATATGAAGCCGGCACATGTCCCCGCGTGCCGGCCTGCGTATCAATGCGGGAACAGCGAAAATTTAACAAGGTAATTCGCAAAACGCCAGAAAAAAATGTATACTTTCCCAAAATTAATGTTAAACAACTGATAAATTCATATAACGAAGAAACCATGTGAATATGTTATATCAAGATATAAAAATACATGAGATAAAGAAAAAAGAGACAAATTTGTAAAATATTTGCTGTATTTCAAATTATTGCTGCTAGATAAGCAAGGATGAGTCAGAGTCATGTGCAGTAAAGAACCGAAGAGTCCGCGCAGAAGATGTATTGGCGTAACAGTATGTACACATGTGCGGACAGGTTCCATAAGCACCAATATCCTTGCTTGGTGCACAATTGCATAGTTTGCGCTGTCCTGAATCTTTTATATATAGTCTTGTTGCAGAAAATGCTCCTGGAAAATGACACTGGCGAGTGCCTGCATAAAGTTTTGCAAGATCGGAGTCTTCCGGATTAATTCGCAGCAGCAGCGAAGGATCAATACATGCGGCATGCTGGATGCCCAGCTTTTCAAAGTCTGCTGTTTCGGCGCATGTCGCCAGGCTGAGAGAGTGGGGCCAGAACGAGTTCAGCCGCGCAATGCCTTCTGCCAGCGCTGTTTCCTCTTCATTTGTGGGGGGCCTGAAAGATGGATCAATGGCATGCAGTTTATTCATGGCTTTCTTATAGGGATCAAGGAAACTGAAAATAAGTCGTTCGGTATATGCGGAGAGTGCAGTACCCAAACGCCCTATCTTTTCCAGAATGGAGGAAACAGATAATTTTTTCCCCACAATCAGAGGATCAAAGCGCCAGATGACTCGATGTGGGCCGATCTGTTCGGAAAGGCGTTGAAAGATGTCAATGCGTTTTATCAGTGGAGGAAGACATGGCTCAAGTCCTTCTTCTTCATAATCATTGAGTGTGAACTGGAAATAATAGCTCAATCCCCGTTCATCCATCTCACGCAGGAAGGGGAAGAGAGGCGCGGGATTTTTGCTCCAGAAAACCACTGCACGACAGTGTGTAAACACGACTTTCTGTATTTGGGTTGGGTTAAAGGGATTTTTCCATAAGCACCAGCCTTGGCGCAGTCTTTTCATGAACCAGTCCGAATAGAAAGCCGGGATATCTGTAGCCCGGGAAACGGAGAGTATCCGCGGGTGGATGACGGAAAGCCCCATAAAAAGCCTCGCTCCCTTACAGGAAAAAAGAAAAGCCCCATATGCAGAGCATGTGGGGCTTCAAATGGCGGAGCGGAAGGGACTCGAACCCTCGGCCTCCGGCGTGACAGGCCGGCGTTATAACCGTCTTAACTACCGCTCCAAACATTTTTCCTAAAAGGAAAATAATTCAATAATAATGAAGGGGATAAATCATATTCCCTCTGAAAAGCAAATGGCGGAGCGGAAGGGACTCGAACCCTCGGCCTCCGGCGTGACAGGCCGGCGTTATAACCGTCTTAACTACCGCTCCGTGTGCATGGTGGGCAGTACAGGACTTGAACCTGTGACCCCCGCCGTGTGAAGGCGATGCTCTACCAACTGAGCTAACTGCCCATGCGACGAAGAGAGTATTTACGTACCTTGCCCGATTTTGTCAACCAAAAAAAGAGCGTTTTTTTATTTTTATCTATTTCTGTAATGTCCCTTTTTTCAGATGTATGAGTACGCAGTCCAGGGCAGCCGGGGTGACACCTGAAATACGTCCGGCTTGTCCAAGGTTTTGTGGCTTGATTTTGTTGAGTTTTTCCTGCACTTCGACTGAAAGTCCCGGAATCCCTGTATAGTCCAAGCCCGGAGGAAGGCTCGTGTGTTCCATCCAGTTGAGGGAGTCGGCTGCCTTGCGTTGCCGTTCAATATACCCGGCATATTTGATAATATTTTCTGCCTCACTGAGAATATCAGGCTCCGTATGCTCCAGCCCGGGCAGGAAAACAGACAGCCGGTCAAGGGAAAGAGTGGGCCGGCGCCCCAGTTCTGCCAAGGAAATTCCCTGATGCGGACAGGCTTCACCCATGGATGACAGAATCTCTCGGACATGTGCATCGGGTGTGATTCGTGTTCTTCTGAGGCGTTCAAGAAGATCGGCAAGAGAATGTTGTCTGTTCTGAAAGAGCATCCAATGTTCATCATCCACCAATCCCCTTTCCCGCCCATACGGAGTGAGGCGGAAATCGGCATTGTCTTCCCGCAGCAGAAGCCGGTATTCCGCGCGTGAGGTGAACATGCGAAAAGGTTCTTCTGTACCTTTGGTTACGAGTTCGTCCACCAGGACAGCCATGTAGGCTTCATTTCTGCCGGGCAGGAATGCGGGACGTTTTTCAAGTACAGCAGCCATGTTCATGGCGGCCCACAGGCCTTGGGCCGCGGCTTCCTCATAGCCTGAAGTACCGTTGATCTGGCCCGCCAGCCAGAGTCCGGACAAAACTTTGGTTTCCAATGTGGGAAACAGTTGCACAGGATTGACGTAATCGTATTCGATGGCATACCCCGGACGTACGATGCGTGCGTTTTCCAGACCGGGAATGGTGGCAATCATGGCTTCCTGTATATCCAGCGGAAGGCTTGTCGATATGCCGTTCGGATAGCATTCCTGAGAAGTGACGCCCTCAGGCTCAAGGAAGATTTGATGTCGTTCCTTTTCAGGAAAACGTGCGATTTTGTCTTCTACCGAAGGGCAGTATCGTGCGCCAGTCCCCTCAATGACGCCCGTGAACAGTGGGGAACGGTCGAAACCTTTGCGAATGACTTCATGCGTACGCGCGTTGGTCCAGGTTATGTGGCAGGGAAGTTGAGGAAGTGTGTGTCCCTTGCCATGAAAGCTGAAGCAGGGGGACGGTTCGTCGCCAAACTGGGTTTCCAGTGTGGAATAATTAATACTGGAACGCAGGATGCGGGGCGTAGTTCCGGTTTTCAGTCGTCCGAGCTTCAGCCCGTGACGGCGCAGGGAGTCTGAAAGGCGAGCGGCGGGAGCATCCCCAAGACGTCCGCCCGGCATATGGGTCAGACCAATATGGATGAGTCCGTTCAGAAATGTGCCGGTAGTCAAAAGCACATGCCTCGCGGCAAATGTCTTGCCGAGGGCCGTGTGCACGCCTTGCACCCTGCCGGCTTCAGCGAGAATGTCGTCTACCATATCCTGCCAGATGACAAGACCTGGCTGTGCAAACAGATCCCGCTTGACTATCCGCATATAGGCGTCACGGTCCATCTGACCTCGACGCGAACGTACTGCTGGGCCTTTGCTTGCATTGAGAATGCGAAACTGGATGCCCGCCTCATCGGCCCACAAGCCCATATGTCCGCCAAGAGCATCAATTTCCCGGACCAGATGGCCTTTGGCAAGGCCGCCTATGGCAGGATTGCAGGAAAGATGGCCTATGCGGTCCACATTACTGGTGATGAGCAGCGTTCGATGTCCCATTTTGGTCAGAGCCATCGCTGCTTCACATCCGGCATGGCCTGCGCCTACGACGATACAGGAAAAATCGCTGGTCATTGGCTCGCTGGCGGAAAAAAGACTTTCACAACACCTTTTCCTCCGCCTTCCTCCTTATGAAAATATACTTGCTGAAATCGGCACTGCTGCATGGACGTCTTGATGGAAAAGTGCCGGACCATGCTATTTTGCTTCGGGCAACAAATGTTGCCGCAAAGACAGCATGTGCACATGACAGGAGCGATTGTGCGCTGTGCGGCTGCACCGTTCTCGACTCCGTTCCATGCTTGCTGCATATGCGTCTCGGGCCATCAGGATTATTCTGCAACAGCGCCTTGAAAGTACGCTTCTGTGCTTTCTCGAAATGAGGATTTCACGAAAATAAGCTTTCTTGAACAGTTTGAAGTCAAAATATCCGAAGAGAAGGGAGGAGATTTTTCCGAAAATCCCCTCCCTTTTCGTATGCCTCACTAGATTCTGAAACACTCCGCCACGGAAGTTTTTTCGAGGCAGCCAGACCTGTTCAATCACAAAAGGCTCTAGTTTTCATAGAAAGAGCGGAGCGTCTGGCTGCGAACAGGATGACGCAGCTTGCGCAGGGCTTTGGCCTCAATCTGGCGGATTCTTTCACGCGTTACGTTGAACAGCTTGCCCACTTCCTCCAGGGTATGATCGGACTTTTCACCAATACCGAAGCGCTTGCGCAAAACCTGTTCCTCACGTGGCGTAAGATCAGCCAGTACGGAGGCTATCTGTTCGGAAAGCTTGGTATTGACCACTTCCTCAGCCGGAGCTACGGCTTTCTTGTCCTCAATGAAGTCACCAAGGCTGGAGTCTTCCTCATCACCAATGGGTGTTTCAAGAGAAATCGGCTCCTTGGCAATTTTCAGAACTTTCTTGACCTTGTCCACCGGATATTCCATGCGATCGGCTATTTCTTCCGGTGTGGGATCGCGTCCCAGCTCCTGTACCAGATAGCGCGAGGTACGGATAAGCTTGTTGATGGTTTCAATCATATGCACAGGAATGCGTATGGTACGGGCCTGATCGGCAATGGCGCGGGTAATGGCCTGCCGAATCCACCATGTGGCATACGTGGAGAATTTGTACCCTCTCTGGTATTCAAACTTGTCCACAGCCTTCATCAGGCCGATGTTTCCTTCCTGGATGAGGTCAAGGAACTGAAGTCCGCGGTTGGTATATTTCTTGGCGATACTGACCACAAGACGCAGATTGGAACGGATAAGCTCCTGCTTGGCGCGCATGGCTGCGTTGGTGCCCCGGCGGATGCGCCACAGTACTTCCTCAAGATCTTCCACATCATGACTGCATTTTTCCTGCAGACGGTGGAGGCTCTCTATTTTTCCCATAATCATTTCTTTATAGGAGAACATCTTGTCCACACTCATGTCGAGCTGGGCGGCGGCGTCCTGCATGGAAACCTGACGGGCGTCAAGTTTGGTGAAGAGCGTTTCTATTTCTTCCTGAGTTTTGCCTGTCGCACCGATATAGGCTGCCAGTTCACGGCGGAAGTTCCGCATCTGGCGCACGTAATCCTCTACTGTTTCAATGATGCGATCGATCAGGGTTTTTTCCAGTTTGATATCGCGCAGGCGCGCGACGATCTCCTCCTTGAACAGGAGGATTTCCTTCTGGGTTCCGGCTACACGGCGTTCCAGAGTGCAGCACGCATCGAGTTTACTGTATATCTTTCGTTTTTTCTTGTAGATAGCCTTGATTTCATCAAGCAGCAGAATGACGCGGGTACGCTGGTTCATCTCGTCTTCGCTGGGATCGTCCTCCTCAATGGTCTTCACCACATCCTTAAGCTTGATGCGGTTCTGCCGCAGATCTTCACCGACGTTGATAAGTTCTTCCACCGCCACGGGAACTTCAACCAGAGCATAAAGCACATCCTGTTCGCCCATTTCAATTTTTTTGGCGATGACGACTTCTCCATCACGATCAAGCAGAGGTACCGCTCCCATTTCCCGCAGATACATACGGACAGGATCTGTATTGCGTGCGGCAAAGTCTGTTCCGTCCTCGGCAGCGCTCAAATCCGCGCTGAGCTCGATGCCGTCTTCTATGGAACTGTCAAGCGCACCGTCGAATACAGCGTCAACCGGATCGTTTTCAGAGTCGGAATTTCCAGAAGTAATGGATTTTCCTTCTTTTTCCGTATCGACAAGGGCAATTTCCTGCTGCTCGATATGGCCTATGATATCCTCAAATATTTCAGGTGCGCTGAATTCCGGCGGCAGAGCCTTGTTCACCTCGTCAAACGTGAGGTATCCTACAGCCTTGCCCTTGGAAAGAAGAGCTTTATACTGCGGCAGGTCTTTAAAGTTGCTGATCACCTTGCCTCCCTCGCGCTTCCATGAGAGCGCGCAGATATTCTCGCTGCGTATCCGGATCGGTTGGCCCTTGCCTGAGGGCAGCCGCCACGGAATCCGTATGTGAGCTTGTTTGAAGAACATTAAGCATGCGCTGGATGGCGTAAAGCTCTCTTTCCTCATTTTTTTCATTTATGGGAGGAGCTTCGGCACTTCGGCAACGCACCCAGAATTTTTTCTCCTGTTCATTGAGTATGGAGAAGATCTCATCGGCGGAAAATTTTTCCAGTTTATCCCACAAATGGCAGGCCCACTGCGCATTCAGGGCGAGATCTGCGCCGCAGGCCCGCAGATCCGCCAGTCTGTGAGGATAACGCACGGCAAAAGTCATGATTTCCCTGTCGCGTGACACTTTGCGCGGCGGTTCCGCCGTCTGCCGAGGGTGATAGTGACTGCTGCTCTGTCTGCGGCTGAGTACGGCACCGCGCAGCTCAGATTCTGTGAGTCCCAGTCCGGCGGCAAGTTCAGAAGCGAATCGATGGAAAAGTTCGGGTATTTCCACTTCCGACAAAAAGGAGCGCGCCCATTCCACACTTTCACGTGGAGACCCTGCACGCAAAGTGGAAATACAGAATGCAAGCCCTTCCGGGGCCTGTTTGCGGAGGCGTTCGAATGCTTCCGAGCCCTGTGTGCGCAACAGGCTGTCAATATCGTCTTTCTCGGGGAAGAGGATAACCTTGCAGGCCAGCCCGCGCACCAGCAGCATTCTGCAGGCCCTGAAAGCGGCCTTGCGGCCTGCAGCGTCACCATCGTAAAGCAGCTCGATACTGGAGCAGAATCCGGAAAGCCTTTTAACCTGTTCGGGAGTGAGCGCCGTGCCAAGTCCCGCCACGGCATTGGTATAGCCGAATTGATGGAGAGTCAGAACATCCATGTATCCTTCGGTAAGCATGGCGCTTTTGGCAACATCGATAGCGCGCCGGGCCTGAAACAGACCGTAGAGATGTTCTCCTTTCTTGTAGATGGGGGAGTCGCTGCTGTTGATATATTTCGCGTCGTCATCTTTGGCCAGAGCAGGCAGAATACGCCCTCCAAAAGCGATAACCTGCCCGGAAAGGCTGGAAATGGGGAACATGAGCCGGTTGCGGAAACGGTCGTAAACTCTGCCGCTGGCGCTGCGCGACAAAAGACCGCAATTCACCGCGATTTCATCCCGGAATCCGCCTCGGTGCAGAGCATCACGCAAGGCCTGCCATTCGTCCAGGCTCCAGCCCAGCTGGAATTTTTCCACAATTTCATCGCTCAGGCCGCGCTCCTGAATGTATTCCCGGCACAGACGAGCCGGAGAAGCGGAGAGATTGCTCACAAAGTGTGCGGCGGCCAGCTTGTGGATAGTCAGCATATCACGCTTGCGTGAATGCTCTCCGGGTATGCCGGAGGAAGGTTTGAATCGATCAAGCTGTACGCCCGCCTCTTCCGCCAGTTGTTCCAAGGATTCACGAAAATCCAGTCCGTTAATGCGGCCGTAAAAATCGAAAATATCTCCCGAGGCCTGACAGCCAAAGCAATAAAATGTGCCTTGTTCCTCATTAATGGAAAAGGATGGTTTGGTTTCCTGGTGGAATGGACAGGGCGCGACCAGACGTGCTCCCATGGGGCGCACTTCCACATAGCGTCGCACAAGATCGGCGATACTGATGCGGTTTTTTATAGCCTGGATGGCGTCGCTGTTGCGTTGAACCATGCTTTTGTTTTCCCTCGGACGAGCGGAATTTTCTGGACCTGCCGCCGCTCTGCGTTGCTGGAAGTTCAGGTGAATTGTCACTGGGCATTCTGCTGTGAAGGTATTTGCCAGCCAGAACTCTCTGTTCAGCCCCGTATTTCACGCCGGAAGCCAGAGTTTCGCGCTGCAACTGAACTGCGTGGCGCGGATCTCCCTGCGGATACGGAGAGCAAAGAAGAGCCTCGCTCCGCTCAACTTCGGGAACATGTTGAACCCCAAATGCACTAACGGAATGTCACCAGAGTGACGCCATCTCCTCCCTGATCTTCGGGAGCGCATTCAAAGGACGCCACTCCCGGAAATTTTTTCAGAAATTGATGTACTGACTTGCGCAGGGCACCTGTACCTCTGCCGTGTACAATTTCAACTCCGTCCGGACCGGAAAGCAGTGCCCGGTCAAGAAACTGTTCAAGTTCTGCCAGCGCGAGATCTGCCCGCTCACCACGCAGATCCAGTCGCAGAAATGATGCGGGGGGGGAAACACGAGTCAGGACACCCTGTTGGGGAGGCGTTCCGACAGCATTCTGAAGAAATTCCAGATCATCACGCTTCGCCCACATGCTGACGCCGTTCAGATCTATTTTCACCCGGCTTGTCTTCTCATCCAGCTCCAATACCATGGCCTGTTTCGCCCACGGGCGATGCCGGACCATATCCCCCGGTTTAAGGACTTCAGGTACGGGAACAGACTTTTGACAGACAGTCTCTGGCTGAACCAGTGAAGCGCGCAGGCGCGACATTTCTTTTAACGACTGCTTGGCCGTAGCCTTGCCAGCCTTCCAGGCAGCCATCAGTTCCTGAGATTTGCGTCGTACTTCGTCATGAAGTCTGACACGATCCTTTTCAAATCTTTCCCGCAGTTCAGCCTGTTTCTGACGCGTCAGGACTTCTTCACGGCGCAGCCGGGCAAGCTCCTGCTCGCGTTCCGCGGCCAGCTTATTCAGACGCATCAGGATGTTTTCACTGTCTTCCCCATCCATGAGAAGGTAGTGTTCCGCCCGGCGCAGCACGCTTTCCGGCAGACCATGTTCCCGGGCCACGTCAAGAGCCTGACTTGCGCCGACCTGATCGTAGGCGAGCTGGAAGAGAGGCTTCTTTGTAACGGGATCAAACAGAACTGATGCCGCACGCACGCCTTCTCTTGTCAGGGCATAACTTTTCAATGCGGGAAAGTGGGTAGCGGTTATGCCGCTTGCGCCACGGTCAAGCAGACCGTCCAGAACAGCCTGGGCAAGCGCCGCTCCCTGCGCGGGGTCGGTTCCGGCGCCGAATTCATCCAGAAGAATCAGACTGCGCTTATCCAGGAAATCCCATACCTCTGCGAGATGACGAATTTGCCCGGTGAACGTGGAAACATGATCATCAAGGCTCTGCTCATCGCCGATGAAGGCATGAATATTCGTCCAGCGGGGGAGTATCGCTCCGGGACCTGCCGGAGCGGGCAGGCCGGTGAGCGTCATCAGTGTGATGAGTCCGAGGGTTTTCAAGGCAACCGTTTTACCGCCGGCATTTCCACCGCTGATGACGAGGAAACGATCCTGTTCACGCAGCATCAGATCCAGTGGAACAATACATGCCGGGATGGTATTCGCATGCTTACCGCGTGAGTCTGCCGCCCCTGTATTGCTGGCTTCAAGAACCAGCAGAGGGTGCCGCGCTCCAGGCAGGGATAGGACTGCGCTTTCCTCCATAGGGATGCAACGGCCGTCAAAAGCGGCCATCAAGGCACAGCAGGCAAGCAGCACATCCATGGAAACGATGAAGTCCCACGCGGCACGAACCTGAGGAAGTTCCTGCACGAGAAGCTGAGTCATCTGGTGCAGAATTTTGCTCTCTTCCTCCCGTTCCTGCTGCTTGAGTTCCTGCAGACGGTTGTTCTGTTCCACAAGAAAGAGAGGTTCAAAGTACAAGGTTTCCCCTGTACGGGAATAGTCGTGGATAATTCCCTGCAGACGCCCCTTGAAATTGGCCTTGAGCGGAAGCACATAGCGATCCGAGGCCAGCGTCATATA
This sequence comes from Candidatus Mailhella excrementigallinarum, assembly GCA_944324075.1. GTDB lineage: Bacteria > Desulfobacterota > Desulfovibrionia > Desulfovibrionales > Desulfovibrionaceae > Mailhella > Mailhella excrementigallinarum. The sequence continues at coordinate 110,951 of CALUUZ010000007.1, read as the reverse complement.
ATCGTCCTGAAGATAGTGGGCGATATTGTAGCGTTCTGCATATTCCTTGGCTTTTCGCAGACATCCCTGATGCAGGGCGCGTATTTCACTGCGCACCAGCAAAAGGCCGGGGGAACTTTCGTCCTTCAGCGTTCCGTCATCGGCAATGCAGCGGCGCAGTGCGGAAAGGGAGAGCAGCGGCAGCGGCTGTCTGGAGGCAAGGTCTTCAAGCGCGGGCAGAAGGGATGCCTCGGCGTGGATACTTTCCGCAATGTTCCCGGCAAGTCCGAGGCTCTCTCGGAGAGCCCATAGCGCATCGGTATCAAGAAGAGGATCACGCCCTTCCAGAAAAGAAAAAAGCGGGCTTATGTCAGGAAACGAAGGCAAGCGGCTCTTTTCCCGCGCTGACCAGATTAGCGTTTCCTCCACAAGGCGTTGTCTGCGGAACACAGCGTCAAAGTCTTCCAGCGGGCGCAGAGAGAGCGCCGCCTCCTTTCCGGCTTCGGAAGAGCAGCGTTTTGCAAGGTGTCCCAAAACCTTGGGAAATTCCAACGCGTTAAGCGTTCTTTCTTCCATGATGTGGTCAACTATCCTTTCTGGAACCGGACTTTGACTGCGTCACTGACAGCTTTGCCGTCAACACGGCCCCGATATTCCGCCATGATTGCCTGTATGGCCTTGCCCATGGCTTTCATCCCTTCACCGAGCAGCGGCTTTACGGTCTTTTCCACCACGTCGAGCAGCTCCTCTTCAGTGAGGGGCTGAGGGAGGTACTCCCGTAACACGGCGAGTTCGGCAGCTTCCTGTTCCGCGAGATCCGAGCGGTTTGCTGCAGCATACTGCTCGATGGAATCCTGCCTTTGTTTTGCCTGTTTGAGCAGAACATCCATGTAGTCGGCATCCGTAAGGGGGCGCATGAGTTCAACCTGCAGATTTTTTGCCGCAGTCTTCAACAGACGCAGGGTGCCCAGGCGCACCTTGTCTTTTGCCTTATAGGCATCAAGATAGTCTTTTTCTATTCTTTCCGCAGTGCTCATGTGCCTTCTCCTGAAAAAGAGGGGGGGGACGTATGAAAAAAATAGCCGGAAACCGTTCCATATGGCCCGATTTCCGGCTTGCTGGCCTGGCTTGCGAATCACTTGGCAATTCGGCAAGCTGGAGCGGGGTACGAATTTATCCCATGTTGATCTTGCGCATTTTTTTCAGCAGACGCTTGCGGGCGGCGGCTTTCTTCTTCTTGCGCATGACGCTGGGCTTTTCGTAGTGCTGGCGCTTCTTCATTTCGGAAAGGATGCCGGCCTTTTCAACCTGCTTCTTGAAACGACGCAGGGCAATATCGAAGTTGTATTCGTCTTCGGTAAGAAATACTCCGGGCACAGAAATCACCACCTTTTTCCAATGTCGGCTGTTTGAAAAAGCCGCAGTTCCTTCCCGCATACATATTCGGCTTGCCGAACAGGCAAACGGGAGGCCGCCCTAAAGGAGACGACCTATGCTGAACGCTGAACAATATGGCAAAACAAAAAAGAAAGCAAGTTAACATCTCCTGGATGGGTATGCTGACCCGATTTTCGGGAAATGGAAAATCGGCAAAAAAGTTCGCCGCTTGTCTCCTGATGAGACAGGATAGTGAATTCGTCCCGATTTTCATGAGAATCCACTTGGAGCCTTTTGTTATGGCTCTGTTTACTCTTCGGCTGGCTGGCGGCTCAAGAGGCACAGTCTCTGCACAGGCTGAACCGCAACATTCGTTGCCGCAAATACAGACCGCTGCTCCACACGGACAAAAGGCAGCATGCACCACGCCCGGCTCATCTGTGCCTTTGCGCGGAAAACGCCGCACTCGCACTCCGTGCCCTCCCACGCCGCATTACCATGCGACGGGGCGTCGTCATCTTTGGCCTCAAAGCTCGCTGCGCTCGTGCTTCCAGCGATTAAGGCCGGTTCAGCTCCACGCTAACATAGAATCTTTGCTGTTCCGGGAGATTTTCAGCGCGAAAACGCTTCTGTATCTGTCAAGGACAGTTCCGACTCCCTTCCGCACGGTTCACATCTCCTGGAACTTGCCACCACAAATGGAGACTGTCCGGGACGTGACATTCTCTGCCTTGTACGGAAAAGGCAACGAATAGTACTCTATGTGTATAAGGAAGATAAGAGTAATGATATGAATATAGAGACAGCGCAACCGCCGTCATGGTGTGTTGCGGCCTGACATCTTTCCGGTGTGCGGTCACAACCACCCAATCGGCGGCCACGCTGGAAAAACATTTCTCAGTTGACTCGGGGCCACATTGGAAATGCCCTAGTGATGCGAATCCGGATTCCTGGCATCACGCATGGCTCGCATGAACACAATGCTCAATCCGCATCCGAGTACGAGCAGAACAGTGTAAAGCACACCAAAAAAGATGGCATAATCAGGGCTCCACAAAGGAAGATCCCAGGGGAAGGGGCTGTGACCATTTTCTCCGGGCAGTAACATGATGCCTCCTTAAAAAAGGACAAAAAGCGCGGACCTTTTCTGTTAGAGCATTCTGTAGCTGAAAATATCTATCAGTCAGCCCCCACGTTCTGACCCGCAGGTTTCACGCCTGAAGCCGGATTAAACAACACAGGTGAATGGCAGATGCTCCGGCGTCAAGCTCCGCTCAGCTCCGGGAGCATTTCGACGATGAAGTACCCGGAACCTATCCTTGATTGACAGGATTATTGTACCGCATCTTTGAGGGTTTTGCCAACCCGGAATTTCACTGCGTTGGCAGCGGGGATTTCAATCTGTGAACCGGTGCGGGGATTGCGGCCTGTACGGGCTTCACGCTTTTCAACCATGAAAGAACCAAAGCCGGTGAGGGTCAGCTTGCCTTCTTCCACCAGGGTCGCTTCAATGGATTCAAGAACGGCGTTCAGGGCCCGCTCCGCGGATGCTTTGTTCAGGTCTGCCTTTGCGGCTATTTTGGCGACAAGTTCTGCTTTAGTCATGATATGCTCCTTGGGGACGCTCCGGTTATGGCAAATCCTGGACGGACTTGCCGTTTTTGCGTCAATGACGCGCCTTGCATGTTTTTGGGAAAAGCATGTTTTATGCGCGTCGTCAAGCATAAAAAAGCCGCAAGGCAAGTTTTTGAAACTCTTCTGGGGTCAGAGTCTCTGGACGGCGGGCAGGGGCGATACCACTTTCTTCCAGTGAAGCCAGAATGTTTTCTTCTGAAAAGTGTGAACGGAGAATACGTTGCAACTGCTTGCGGCGCTGCTGGAAACATATTTTCAGCAGCGTGGCCAGCGCTGCCGCGTCCCGCGGGAAATCAGTCCGCGGCAGGGGAGCCAGCGTGATGACAGCGGAGTCAACTTTCGGCGGAGGAGAAAATGCTCCCGGTCTGACGATAAAACCTTTGCGAGGGACGGCGTAACTCTGAATCCAGACGGAGAGGGCGCCATATGTCTTGCTTCCCGGCTCCGCCAGGATACGATCCGCCACTTCTTTCTGAATCATGAAGACGGCGCGGACATATCCCCGAGTGCGGGAAACAATATCCCACATCAGGGGAGAAGCGATATTGTACGGCAAATTTCCGACAATCCTGCAGGGGGCGGCAAGCTTCTCCCATGGGTAGGTCAGGGCATCGCCATGTATGACCTGCAGACCCGGCCGAGGACAGGAGGAATGAAGCGCGGCAAAACGATCGTCCTTTTCCAGAAGAGTCAGACGAGAGCAGACGCTTTCCCTGAGGTAGCGCGTCAAAGCCCCCGGGCCTGGACCGATTTCCAGTACATGATCATCTGCCTCAATTCCCATCATGTCGACTATGCGTCGTATCGCGGATTCATCGCGGAGGAAATGCTGGCCCAGACTTTTTTTGGCTGACAACTCGTTCATGTTCATAGGGAGTCATAAGTTTCAAAGCGCAGAACAAGTCCCGCACGTCCCTGGGTGGCAGAGCGCAGATCCGTTGAAAAGCCGAATAATCTGCGCATTGGAGCCACTCCTTCGATAGTCTTGAGACCAGCCCGATCTGACAGGTGTTCCACCCTTCCGTTCCGCATATTGAAAAGACTGATGGCGTTGCCGAGAAAATCATCCGGCACACTGACTTCCACGCGCATAATCGGTTCCAGTGCCAGAGTCCCGCCTTTTTCCATGGCATTGCGCATGGCCAGGCCTGCCGCCATGTGACACCCCGCGGGGGTCGTACGTCCTTCTTCCCTGCCGATACGAGTGACAAGAATATCAACATCCTGCACGGGGTATCCTGTAGCCGGGCCGGAGAGCAGATTGTCCAGCACTCCCTGGCGAACCTCTTCCGCCAACTGACGGGGAAAGGCAGGCATTCCTTTCATCCGATGAATATCCGGATCATATTCCGGAGCAAATCGTACGCGATTGCCGGCCCCTCTTTCGCGAGGGGATGCCTCCAGTTCCACTTCGCCAAAGTGGCCGACATTGCCGAGCTCCCGGTCGAAACGGCCGTATCCCTCTGCATTGCGGGCCAGTGTTTCGCGCATGACAACCTGCGGCTGCCCGGCACGGGGAGACAGACCATATTCCCGCCGCATGCGTTCCAGCAGCACCTCAAGGTGCAGTTCGCCCATGCCGGAAACAATCCGGTGTCCGGAGCCTTCGTCCAGCGATGCCGTCAGTGTCGGATCCTCCGCCTGATAGCGCTCCAACGCCTCGTCGAGCGTTTTGCCCTCTTCGCTGTTGCGCGGCTCAAGAGCAAGAGAAATAACCGGATGATATTCATCCACTCTCTCCAGGAGCACCGGCGCGTGCGGTGCGGTGATGGTATCGCCCGTACGCGCGCCGCGCAGCCCCATCACGGCGACAATATCCCCCGCTGACGCTTCGGAAAGCTGTTCCCGGCGATCAGCATGAAGCCGGAAGATCCGGGATATCCGTTCATCCGTTTTCTGGCTGGCGTTATGGATGGCGTCACCTGCCCGGATAGTGCCCGAGTAAATCCGGAGCAGGGACAGTTTGCGTTTTTCCTCAAGTTGAACTTTAAAAACAAGGGCGACGGAGGGGGCTTCCGGATCAGGTTTGATAAGGATATTTTCTTCGTTTTTCACTCCTGTGGGGGCGGGGACGTCAAGCGGCGAGGGGAGGTAGCGGCATACGGCGTCAAGCAGAGGCTGGACGCCTGTATTGCGCAGAGCCGATCCGGCCAGAACGGGACATGTCCGGCGCGCAAGCGTGGCCCGCCGCAAGGCGTCATGAATATCCTCTTCCGTGAAATCGCCGTCAAGATAGCGCTCCATGAACGTATCATCGATGTCCGCCAGGCCTTCCAGCAGAAGATCGCGCCAGGAAAGGGCCAGGGGATTTTCTTCTTCTGTCAATTTCCGTGTTTTCACGCTGACGCCCTGATCTTCCTGACTGAATTCGAGCACACACAGCGAAATCAGATCGATGATGCCCTGAAATGATTCCCCTTCTCCAAGCGGGATATTGACAGCAAGAGGGTTTGCCCCCAGACGTTCCCTCAATGCTTTAAGCACGCCGGAAAAGTCCGCTCCCGACCTGTCCATTTTATTGATAAGTACCAGTTTGGGTACACCGAAATGTTCCGACTGCCTCCAGACTGTTTCTGATTGCGGTTCAACTCCCCCCACTGCGCAAAAAACGCCGACTGCTCCATCCAGTACTCGGAGTGAACGTTCAACTTCAATGGTGAAGTCCACATGTCCGGGAGTATCAATGATATTCAGCGTGCAATCTCCCCATTGGCAGGAAGTTGCCGCTGCCGCAATGGTGATGCCGCGTTCCTGTTCCTCTGGCATGAAGTCCATCGTGGCAGTTCCGTCATGAACTTCTCCCATCCGGTGTATCCTGCGGGTATAAAACAGCATGCGTTCTGTCAGTGTGGTTTTGCCCGCATCAATATGAGCAATGATGCCTATATTGCGCATGTTCCGCATGTGGCTGAACCGTTTTGATGATATGTCCATGGCACAACTCCTGAAAGAGATAACCTGCTCACCTGTTGAGGTACGCACAAAGTGCGCGGGTGCGGAAATAATCGGGATCCAGCAAGGGATGAATCCAGCATGCTTCCATACCTGGTCCGAAGGAACGGACCGCAGGAACGTCTTCGGAACGATGAAATGTCCCGGCAGAATACGGTGTAAACCATGCGGCAGCGCTGCTGTCGGCATGGTCAAGAAATTCCGCATCACCATGGGCCCAGGCAATGATATCCCGCCGAGGCACATCTCCGCTGTTTTTGTTGCCGTCAGAACAGGCGATATAAAGGCGTGGAGCCGGAGAATCGCTCCATAGAGGGAGTTTCAGACTTTCCGCTGTTTGCCGTATGGCGGAAAAGCACGGAGAGGGAGATGAGGAGGGCATGGGGAAAAACAGGATACGCCCGTCAGCATCCGTTTCATGCAGTTCGTGCAGAAGATCAGATGCGTCATGCTCTCCAGAGGTGAGAATGAAAATATCTTCCAGTCCTGCCAGCTCAAACGCGGTACACAGGGGAGAGGATGGGGGAGCGTTCAGAGCGGCAACGGCGATTTTGTCTACTCCTGCCAGGATAGAGGGAAGAATCGCGGCAAGGAAACGCGCGGGAGAAGCGTAGCCGGGAGAAAGAAGCGCAAGCGTCCATGCAGCCGGGCGGCTGGCGAACATATGCGAGAAACCGGTTCGTGGGTTGACAAGCCGGGTCTCGGTTATGGCGGCGGATTCCCTCCATAGGTGAAAACCGAAGGCAATCGCAGTTTTCAGGCTGGCCCTGAAATCAGCGGAACAGCTTTCATACGCGGCGGCCTGCATTGCGTCTGGCTGGCGCATGGCATCAAGCCAGACGGGGAAGTCCACGATATCCTCCAGTGAGCTTGTCATTTGTGTTTCTCCTGTTTCATGCCGGATGTTTTGCATTACGTGGGGATTGACCGCGCGTCAATGGTCCGTCTGAACAATGTTTGCATCTCCAGGGAAAGAAGAAGGGGAGAATATTTATTTTTTGCGTATCCATTGAAACCAATAAAATCATATTAAGGCATGGTTTTTGCATAAAAATTGATGAACCGGCTATTGAAGCATTAACTCAGGCAAATTTTGCCGGAAATACGCCTGAAAAGGCAGAATAGCGATGACAAATATCCTTACATTATGGACGCTTGGGCTGACAGAGGAAGAGTGCGGCATTCTGCGGCAAAATGCTGGAGCGTCGTACCGCTGTCAGGTGCTGGACACCATGGATAGCAGACATCTGGCGGAATTGCTGGACAGTTTTGCTTCTTCCCGCGAGGAGAAGGAAGAACCGTTGCTTCTGTGGCTTGGAAGCAAAGCATGGCTTCACCTCGCGAAAGAAACTCCCGACCTGATGCGACGGCTGAGCTATCTTCCGGTGGTGCTTCTTCTGTCAGAGAATCCGGAACCTCATCTGCTGGAAGAAGCCCTCGATGCGGGATTTCAGCAAGTTCTGCGTGCTCCTTTGCAGAAAAAACATGTACATGAAGCATTAAGCCGCGCTCTTGAGGTACGGAATCTGTATCAGGATATGTCCCGTATGTCACGGGAGATTCTCATGACCAGAGAACTGTTGAATCGAAAAAGCGAAGTATGCGCATTAATGCTTCGTCTGTTCTCTGTTGTTTCCGAGGCGGAGGATGCCCGGGATCTGTTGCGCCGCTGTGGTGATGAACTTCGTAGCCTGCTCGACCTGCGCGGAATCCATGCCTTATGGTGGGGGGGAGGCAGAGAGGTTTTTGCCTTTATTGGACAGGATGATGCCAGTAACAGGCTGGATGCCGCCTCGTCACGGGCCTGGTGCGAATTCCTTTTGGGAGAAGCTCCGGCAGAAATACGCACCATGTCTGTTCAGTTGATTTGTTGTGGCGGCAGTACGGGCAGCCCTGATGCGGGCAAGGTTCTCTGGCTCCCTCTGGAAACAAGAGGAAACAGACAGGGCATGCTTGCCCTGATGTTTGCGCATCCCCTGCTGGCCGGGAGGGATATGGCCCTGGCCCTTGATGCCATACGGCATTTTATCACTCTGGCTCTTGAAGGATTTATGCGTGATGCGCGCGAAGAGTTACAGTCTGCCCGGGCATGCGGGAAAGCAGGCTAGAACTCCTGTGCGCAATTTCATGTTGAAAGTATTACTGAAGTTGCAAGTAACAAAAGACCGTCGCGACACCGGGGTAGCAGCAGAACACGCGCATCTGCTCCGGTATCGCGGCGGTTTCTCGCTCTGTACGACGTCGGAAACATTTTCAGAACGAAAATGTTCCATATGTTTCCTTACGCAATGGGTTCGTAATAACAGCGCTTGGGAGAATAAATTTTTCCCGCTTTTTTGAGGGCATCAATGGCTTTGGAAACGTCCTTGCTGTCCACACCGAGTTCTTTGGCCACATCGCCGGGACGAACGGGTTTCCCCGCCTTCTTCATAGCATCGAGAACCTTGTCTTCCATGGGAAACTCCTTTTTCCAAACAGGAATGGCATGCAGATAGCTTTATTCCAAAGCCTAGTCAAGTTATTGTCGGAACACATTTTATCCCAGAATGCTGTTGAGCAGGTATCCTGGCCGTTGATGCCTGAATTGCCAGCGGACTATGGCCCTGCTGCTCCAGACGCGGATACTGCGGTCAGAGCATCCTGGCCCGCGATGTCGGTTCCGGAGCATTCTGCCATGGAAAAATCTGCCGGCCAGCACTCAATATCCTGACCTGCATCTCTCATGTCAAAATGCTTTAAAAGATCCCGTGAACGCGGCCCGTGGCTACATCTACATCAATATTTCGATAGGCAGGGTTGGAACCTGTTCCCGGCATGAGGGAGATAGCCCCGGTAACAGGTACGACAAGACCTGCGCCTCCGAAAAGGAGTATATCACGTATTTTCAGTCTCCAGCCGGTCGGAACTCCTTTCCGGGCAGGATCATCCGATAGGGAAAGATGGGTTTTGGCCATGCAGACGCCGAGGGAAGCGGCGTCGTCCCTGCTTTGGAGGCTGGCAAGCTGCTTTCGGGCTTCGGAAGTGTAATCTACTCCGTCTGCTCCATATACTTCCTGCGCGATACGCTCTATGCGCTGTTCCAGAGGAAGGTTCCAGTCATAAAGCGGGCGGAAGAAGCTTTGTTCCTGACAAGCATCCATGACGGCATCAGCAAGTTCCAATGCACCATTTCCTCCCTGTTCCCAGTGGGATGAAAGGGCGACGCGTGCGCCGGCAGCTTCACACAGACTGCGGACAGCGGCTATTTCAGCCTTGCTGTCTCCGGTAAAGGCATTGATGCATACGACAGGGGAGACACCGGATTTTTTTACAGTTTCAATATGACGTAAAAGGTTACAGCAGCCGCGTTCTACAAATGCCACATTTTCCTTTTTATATTCCTCGGGAAGAGGGCGGCCGGGTACAGGAACGGGAGCTCCGCCGTGACTTTTTAAAGCGCGGATAGTGGCCACTACCACTGCGGCATCAGGTGCAAGCCCACTGTAATGGCATTTGAGATTCCAGAATTTTTCATAGCCTATATCCGCACCGAATCCTGATTCCGTTACCAGATATTCGGAAAGTTTCAGACCTATGCGATCAGCGATGACGGAACTTTGTCCAAGCGCGATATTGGCGAATGGCCCGGCGTGAACAAGAACAGGCTGTCCTTCCAGGGTTTGGATCAGATTGGGCTTGAGGGCTTCCACCATCCAGGCCGTCATGGCGCCGTCCACACGCAAATCAGCAGTAGTGACGGGATTTCCGTCCCGGCTGTAGGCGACCACAATGCGTCCCATGCGCTCGCGCAGATCGGCCAGATCCCGCGCGACAGCCAATATGGCCATGACTTCCGAGGATACGGAAATATCGAAATGGGACTGCATCATATATCCGTCATTGCGCCCGCCCATGCCGGTGATGACATGGCGCAGCGACTGACAGCAGAAATCAATGACCCACCCCATCTGAACGCGAGCGGGGTCAATATTCAGCCGGGCCTGACCGGAAAGGCGCAGCAGGGTTTCATCGTCATAGTTTCGCTCGTGCTGCATACGGGCGGAAAGCGCAACCATAGCCAAATTGTGAGCGTTGGTGACGGCATTGATGTCACCGGTGAATCCCAGGGAATACTGAGTGAGGGGGATGCACTGCGAAAGTCCTCCCCCTGCTGCGGAGCCCTTGGTACCCATGGTCGGTCCCCCCGAAGGCTGACGGATTGCGGCAACAGCTTTCCTGCCGCGTTTCCCAAGCCCCTGTACCAGACCTATGGTTGTGGTGGATTTGCCTTCTCCCAGCGGAGTAGGAGTAATGGCGGTCACATCAATATATTTTCCGTTGGGCGTGTTTTCAAGACGACGCATGACTGCGTCTGCATCGATTTTCCCCATGAAGTGCCCATAGGGAAGCAACTCTCTGCTTTCCAGGCCGAGTCTGCGTCCGATTTCATATATGTCCGGCATGTTTTTTTCAGCATCCAACGCGATTTCCCAGTCGGCAAAACTTTTCGGATCAAGAGCCATGCTCCGTACCTCCGTCGGATTCCGGCGGGCAGGACGCCCGTCTGGGTTAGAGTACAATATGGAGCCTTGAGGCCGGCTCTTCTGCCGGACAAGACCGCGCGACCATATATGATTTGGCGGACTTTGGCTATGCTTGAAAGTTCCTGCGTCCCGCGATGGAGACTTCGCCGGGCTTGCTTTTAGTTTCAACTCGCGTACAAACAGGCCATCTTTATTCCTGCCTGGAGGCCGTCATGTTTTTTTCCCGTTTGCTGCTTCATGGTTCCGTCGTATTATGTTTTGGCATCTTTCTGATTTGCCCTGTTTTCGCGCGGGCTGATACCCATCCCGAACCTGTTGTTCGTACGCTGGAAAAGCAAAATGAAAAGGTGAATATCAAGGTATCGTGGCCGGTTACCGGCATAAGTAGAATTGACGAGGAGTCAGAGGGCTTCGTGCGCGGCGTTGTAGCCGAATTTGAAAAGGAAGCGGAAGAACTGGCTGCATTGTGGGAACAGGAGAGAGGGAAGGAAACAGCAGAAATTTTTGTTCCAAGGGAACTGAGTGTTACTTATGAATTGACGCGCCCCACACAGACAGTTGAGTCTATTCTCTGGACGGTATGGAGCTATATGGGCGGAGCGCATGGCCAGCTCAGTCTGGTGGCCCATAATTATGAAGTGGAAACAGGATATCCCGTGCTGCTGGAAGATCTGTTTCTTGATCCTGAACGCGCGATATTGGAGTTTGCACGTATTTCCCGGCAGCGGCTTGGTGCGGAGTCGAATCCGGAGGAAGAAGCAATTCCCGATGATATGCTTCAGGCCGGTACAGAACCTGTCGAGAGCAATTTTCAAATATTTGTTCTTTTATCCGACGGGCTGCGTATTCATTTTCCTCCGTATCAGGTTGCTCCATGGGCCATGGGGCCGCAAAGTGTGGATATCACACTGAAGGAACTGAATATGGCCAAGCCGGACATGAAGTTCTGGGCTCCGATAACCAACTAGTACTCCGCAACATTTCATGTTGCGGAGTACTAGCCGCCAGGCTCACGCCGAAAATGCGGTTTCGGCAATCATAACCACACGCTTTACGGGTGGTTTGCTCCAGCCCCATAAGGGCTTGCTACCGGCCAGCGCCTGAATGACGCTGGCCTTCATTTTGTTCAAGCCCAGTGCCGTTGCCACTTTGGCTTACCCCTTGAAGGGAGCGGCGTACTTGCATAAGTGATTGCAGCATCACCCGGCGTAGATATCAACTGTAAATACTCCGGAAAAAAGAAATCCCGGCCTATTTTTCTGACCGGGAGTTTTCTTTTCAAAGCATTTCCTCATGCCTTGCTCCATAAAGGCGGTGTCAGGTTCCGGTTTCAAGCGTGAACCCTGCATATCAGAATACAGATATGGAGATTGAAGCGGAAGTCTTTTCAGCTATTCTGACCGTCAGGAAGTTTTATGCTCCGTATCTGCACCTTTTCTCTTTGAAGCACTGTTCTTTGTTCCATCCTGCCGGATAGCGGGGTCGGACTCTTCTTTCTTCCTCTTTTCCCGAATAAGTGTCCGTTCCTCAACAGGGCGAGGAACAAGGCGCAATTGTTTTTCGAAAACCCTGTTTACATACAGAACATCCTGTACCTCTTCCAGACTGTTCCAGTCAGGGGCTGCTGGGGTGAAGCCTTCCGGAGCAGGTACAATGGAGCCATCTTTCATTCTGAACAAATACATGGCCGTTCTCCTCTGAGTCATGATTGATAGAGCGGAGACCTGAACATATGGGGAATTGCGCAACGCCTCCAGCCTTTCCTGTGTCATGAGAGAGCAGGGGAAGCGGCGGCAGTTCAAACAACTCAATAACGGGCCATAGCGATGCCGATGTGTGCACCACAGAATTTCCTCCGATATGTGCGTGAGCACCGGCATCATGGGGGACTCCTCAAGTTCTGCTCCGTGATATGGCGGAGGGGGAAGGCGCGTTATCTCCGGCATTATGTCCCGGCTAAATGCGAAAACCGAGTTGTATTTATCATATCGGTTCCGCCATGTTCATGTCCAGCAAAAAGGCTCCCGCCAATGACAGGAGCCTTTTGTCGGACATGCCTGTCCGAAGGACAGGCATGACAAGTCGGGAAAAGTTATCCGACGGTATAGAACGTCTTGGCTGCAGCACCGCACACGGGGCAGGCTTCGGCCATCGGGCCTTCATGGGTATAACCGCATACCGGGCAAATGTAGAAATCCACATTTTCCAGCTTGCCTTCAACAGCCTTCTTGTACAGGTTGGCATGGACTTCCTCAACTTCGTTGACATACCCCATGTACTTGGCGATATTCTTTTCGCCTTCGGCTTCCACATCCTTAATCATTTCAGGATACATCTTTGTGAACTCATAGGTTTCACCGGCAATGGCATCCTGAAGATTGGCGGCGGTGTCGCCGATTTTCTTCGCGTTGCGCAGATGAGCATGAGCATGGATGGTTTCAGCTTCGGCTGCGGCGCGGAAAAGCTTGGCAACCTGGGGTTTGCCTTCCTTGTCGGCTTCCTTTGCGTAGGCGAGATATTTGCGGTTGGCCTGGGATTCACCGGCAAAAGCAGCCATCAGATGTTCAACAGTCTTGCTCATGATGTTTCTCTCCTTAAATTTTTTGAGGGGTTATAAAATAGGAACGCTTCCTATTTACTGTCCGAAAAGGAATTTGTAAAGAGTTTTTTTCACGGCGGAAATTTTCCGCCACAGTCGACGAGGATTTTTCCATGGCAACCCGATACATGGTTCCCGCTCTTGTTCCCCTTGCATGTTATGTGGAAAAAAGACGTCTGGGGCAGGATACTGTTTTTCGTTTTGAAGAGGAAATCAGGCGCAGCCGATTCATTACCAGCTTGGGGAGGGCTTCTTCGCGTGAAGAGGCACTGTCGTTTGTGGAGGCCATACGTGGGGAATTTCCTGATGCGACGCACAACTGCTGGGCTTTTGCGGCTGGAGCGCCGGGAGATACGGCCTGTATCGGACAAAGCGATGACGGCGAACCTCACGGTACAGCGGGCAAGCCTATGCTCAATCAGCTTCTGTTTGGAAAGATTGGAGAAATCGTTGCAGTTACTACACGCTATTTTGGAGGAATCAAGCTGGGGACGGGAGGACTGGTACGCGCATATCAAGGAGGCGTTGCTCAGGCACTTGAACTGTTGCCTGTCAAAGAAAAGATCATACCGGTATTCTTGCGGGTGGAAACTGATTACGCCCGGCTGAACCGGATTAAACGCGTTCTGTCGGATATGGATGCCTCCATCGCAGAAGAACTGTTTGCAGAAAATGTTTGTCTGACTGTAAGTCTGTCTGAAGAGTTGGCCGAAGCCTGCAAACAGGCGCTTATGCAGGTCAGTGACGGAACCGCCCGTATAAGCGCCTGCGAAAGATACGAGGCAGAAGAGTGACGGAAACTTCAGCCCTGAGCTGCGCCTTCATCCACAATCCATACAAGATCGCCAAGACGGGGTCTCACGAACTGGGCAGGAAGTTTCGGTTCAGCCAGCAGGTTGAGAGCCTGGCTGAGTACGGCATGCTTTTCCTTGCCGGTGACCATAAACATACAGCAGCGGGCATTATTCAGTACCGGAAGCGTCAATGTAAGGCGATCTGCACTGCGACTGCGCACATACTGATCTATCACGATACGCTCCTTTTCCTCGATGCCCTGTTCACCAGGAAAAAGTGATGCTGTATGCCCGTCTTCTCCCAGACCAAGCAGAATGCAGTCAAAACGAGGGAATTCGCCGGGAGCAAGACGGAAATGTTCCTTCAGCATGTTTTCATAAGCCAGAGCTGCATGGACGGGATCATCCTCGCCTTTCATCCGGTAATACCACGTGACAGGAACATGTGACAGCAGTTCACTTCGCGCCATGCCATAGTTGCTGCCAGGATCATCCGGTCCGACGCAACGCTCGTCACCCCAGTAAAGGACGATTTTTTCCCACGGCAGACGTTCTGCCCAGTCTGCCCCGGCCAGAAGACGGAACAGGGGGAGAGGGGTTTTGCCTCCGGAAAGAGCAAGTGTAAAAACGCCGCGTTGAGAAATGGCTTCTTCACAGCAGGCGGCGAGATAGTGTGCGGCCCGTTCCGCCATGGCGGCGGGATCTTTGTGAATATGCAGGGTCAGATGAATGGAACGGCTGCGTGACATGCGCCTCTCCTCGTTATATTGTAGATGAACCTTACTCATGTTGCCACAGTAACGATGGGAAGGAAAGTCTTTTATGGGTGCTCTGAGGACGTCACTGTATGACCGGCCCGTTTGAGCCAACGGGGATCACTGGAATACATTGTCCCGTTGTCAAGCAACACATAGAGGGGAACAACCCTGCAGCGGAGTTCTCCTGCCGCTTTCAGGCGACGAAAAGCATCTTCTTCCAAATCCAGTGTCCATGAGCGGCGCAATTCATTGCCCGGCATCAGTTTTCCGCTTTCACTCAGACGCGGACAGGCCAGGACGGTTCCGGCCTCATCGGTTATCGGGAACTCCAGTCCCCAGCTTTCCACAATTTCCGGACCTGGATTGGGTGCGCCGGTAAGACTGATGATCAGGACGGCATGACCGCCGCTAAGCCGCATGGGACCGGCCTTGCATACTGCCCCGGGAAGATAATGGGCTATTTTGCGCAGATGAAACGCCTGAGTGTCTTCGTGCAGCCGAGCAAGTCGCTGTTTTTCTTTGTCCAGTGCAGTCAGGTAAATGGACAGAAGCTCCCGGGCGTTCAGAATGCCCACCGCCTTCCAGCGATTGTCCGAACGGCCAAATCCGAGGATGAGTCTGAGTTCCTCCTTGCATGATGGATGACGGAAGGTACTTTCCGCCACCGCCAGATGTGCGTTCGCATTGACGAGCGAGAATGGTCTTTCCGTCAACTGGCGGAAAAAATCTTCCGGCAGGATGGGCAGGATGCTGTTTTGCACAAAATCCGGAGCAGGGTCACCGCGCAGGAGTGCTGTCAATAGCTCACGCATGTACTGGGCAAGGATCTGCGGATCCCGTTGCGACAGAAACTCCGGCGGAATGGTGTCTGCCAGCCTGAGTGCAAAATCCCTGCTGGCATCCTGTGGAAATACGGCATCAAAAAGTTCTGCATTCCCTGTCAGAATAGCTTCATTCAGCCGATCTACGGCACAGACAGGAGATTTCAGATAGGCAATATGCCGCATCCAGAATCCTATTCCCACCGCAGCCGACGAGAAAACGAAAAAAAGAACGGCACCCAGAAGAATACGCCCTTTACGGGTTTCAGGTAAAGGCGAAAGGCGCGTCATGACAGAATCCCTGCCTATTTGCTCATCCCGTTCAGGAAATCTTTGTTGCTTTTTGAGCCGCGCATTTTGTCGAGCAGAAATTCCATGCTGTCAATAGGAGACATGGGGGCAAGAATCTTGCGCAGTATCCATACCCTGTTGAGAACATCATCGGGCAGCAGCAGATCTTCCTTACGGGTACCGGTGCGATTAATATCAATGGCGGGAAAAACCCGTTTCTCGGAAAGATGGCGATCCAGATAAATCTCCATATTGCCGGTTCCCTTGAATTCCTCAAAGATCACTTCATCCATGCGGGAATTGGTGTCAATAAGCGCTGATGCTATAATAGTCAGGCTGCCCCCACCTTCAATATTGCGGGCCGCTCCAAAGAATCGCTTGGGACGTTGAAGAGCATTGGCGTCCAACCCCCCGGAAAGCACCCTCCCGGAAGAGGGGGTGACGGCATTATAGGCGCGCCCGAGACGCGTGATGGAGTCAAGAATGATGACCACATCACGCTTGCGCTCTACCAGGCGTTTGGCCTTTTCCAGAACCATTTCACAAACCTGAACATGACGGTGGGGCGGTTCGTCAAAGGTGGAACTGATGACTTCGGCGTTTTTGACCGTACGCTCCATATCCGTCACTTCTTCAGGACGCTCGTCAATCAGCAGGACAATCAGATAGACTTCCGGATAGTTGGCGCTGATGGCGTTGGCGATGGTCTGCAGCAGGACAGTCTTGCCCGTACGGGGCGGTGCGACGATAAGCGCACGCTGGCCGCGTCCTATGGGGGCCATCAGATCTATGATGCGCGACGACATGTTTTTGGAGTCGGTCTCCATGCACATCTGCTGATCAGGATAGATGGGCGTAAGATTATCGAACAGAACCAGATGACGGGCCAGCTCCGGATCTTCAAAGCCTATTTCGTTGACTCTGACCAGTGCAAAATAGCGCTCTCCTTCCCGTGGGGGACGGATCTGCCCCGAAACGCAGTCCCCTTTGCGCAGATGGTAACGCCGGATCTGCGAGGGAGAGACATAGACGTCATCAGGGCCGGGCATATAGCTGCTGAGAGGTGAACGGAGAAAGCCGTACCCGTCGGGGAGAATTTCCAGCACACCGTCGCTGTGGATTGCTCCGTTTTGTGAAGCGCAGGCCTGCAGAATGGCGAAGATCAGTTCCTGCTTGCGCATGGAACTGGCGGTTTCAACCTGGTATTGTTCCGCAAGCTCCATCAGATCCTGCATGCTTCGGTTTTTGAGATCCGTCAGGTTGAGGATGCTTTCAGGCGCGCCGGCTGCGGACGCATCGGCAGGATTTGCGGTCGACTTTCTTTTCCGCTGAATGGGCATAGGTACCACCGTGTTTGAACCGGGGAAGGGAGCGCGGGAATGCAAACACGGGCTCAAAGCTCGTGGCAAGCCGCAGGGAATCACCGGGAAGAGCGCGTCTGGGAACGCAGAAATAAAGAATGAAACTGTCAGAAACGACTGTTTGTTTATACTCGAAGTTTTTCGGCATGGCAAGAGGAGTTCCCGCATGCAGACCGTTTTGCTCTGCATATTCGAGGAAAAAAGGAGGATTTTCCGTTGTCATGTTTGCCGAAACGCATCAGACTCGCCAAGTCGGCAGGGAATAAACACAATCCACCTGTACAGGAGAACCCATTATCGGAATTCAGAGTATGGAACACCGGATATTCCGACATCGCGGCGGAGTCTCGCACCGCTGCCCTCTGGGACATTGTCAAAGCGAAAATGTTCCGCTGTCACAGGGAAGCCATTTTCTTGCCGTTATAACGGTTTGCGGCCTTTTCCGGACCATCGGCAGCGAAACAGAGAATGGCCTCAACAGCTTCCTTTATGGATTCTTCCGCCCGCGTCTTTTCCTGTGCGGGAAAACGCCCCAGTACCCAGGAAATAACATTGTCCCTGTCCGGCGGACGGCCCACGCCGAGACGGAGCCTGTAGAAATCCTGTGTCCCCAAGCGCTGTACTATGGATTTCAATCCATTGTGTCCGGCGAGCCCTCCGCCGCTTTTAATCTTGATGCGCCCCGGCTCAAGATCCAGCTCATCATGAATGACCAGCAGCTTCCGGGAAGAAAGCCTGTACCAGGACATAAGCGGCTGAACGCTGTCTCCGCTGAGGTTCATGAAGGTCTGGGGCATGGCGGCAAGCCAGGGGGCAGTACTCCCCGGCAGAAAACAGCGCCACAGCAGGCACTGAAATTTTGTGCCGGAGATCTGTTCCACTGATGCACCTGGCAGGAGGGAAAGCTTTTCGAACAAGGCTTCAAGGGTCATGAACCCCATATTATGCCGTGTCCCGCGATATTGGGCCCCGGGATTTCCCAGTCCCACCAAAAGTCCGGCAAAATCCATCAGTTATTCTCGGTAAAACGGCTCAGGTCACGAGCAACGTTGGAAGTATGAAGTTCCGATGCCGCCATTTTTCCAAAGACCGAATCAGGCTCATTATCTACAATTCCCTGGAGAATAGCCCTCCAGCGCGCAGTATCTCCCATCTTACGATGCAGTCTTGCTTCCCGGAAGCGCAGGCCGGCATAGTCGGGAGAGGTGGCAGGAACAAAGGCGGCATACTTCGCAGCCCAGTCCAGGGCCTCGGCATAACGGCCTGCTATTTCCGTGACATCCATGAGCGCGGCAATGGATTCCCGAACACGCTCGGAGTCTGCATAGGGGGACTGCTCATCCTGAAGCTGCGTGAACATGCCCAGCGTATCGAGATTATATTGATATGCGTCTCGCAGATCCTGACGGCGTTCCGCATCCCGGGCAAGAAAGTAGTTCGCATAGGCTCGCTGGTACAGCGGGATATCACTCAACGGAGCCAGAGTTTTCCACAGCGGGAGTGCACGACCGGGCAGATTCAGATTTTCCGCGGAAAGAGCCATCGCGTAGTCAAGCTGATGACGTGCTTCCGGAGGCAGCTTCCAGTCATGTACCTTATCGCCCAGCGAGAGAATGCCGTCCCAGTTCTGTGAGCGCAGATAGGAAGACAGGTACAGATTATAAGCGTACAGTCCGTATTCGGGGTTTTCGTGCGTTTCAAGGAAGGGCGCGAGCAGCTCAAGTCCGGCGGCTTCATTGCCGCGGTTCAGCTGCCCTCGAGCCAGCGCTACCCGCAGATCCGGCTCCAGGGGTTGGTAATAGGGCTGAACCTGCGGGTATCTTTCCCAGAGGGAGAGTACCCGCTCGTAATTCTCCTCGGAAAGGGAATTGCTGAGTTCCACCGCAAAAGCCCGGAGCAGAATATCCTTTGCTCGCAAGGACTCCGGCTTGTCCTCGTAGTCGATCATGAAGCCGCGCGCGGCGTCCATGGCCGGAACATATTCCTTGTTTCGATACTGCCAGGCGATGGTGCGCAGGCGGGCGGAAATGGCTTCCGGCGCATTGGGATAGTCGCGGGAGATGCGCTGATAGAATATGCTCGGGATTCTGGGGTTGGGCTTCTCAAAAATGGCCAGCACTTCATCCAGTTCCGGATTGCCGTCGTGAATGCCGTTTTCTCCCAGAAGAAGAAGCGCTCGCGGGGCTTCCGCGCTTTCAGGAAAGGCCCGGACCAGCTCTTCCAGCGCCTTGCCGGCGGGGAGCGGACGATTCGTCCGGTAATAGAGTTCTCCGATATGCATCAGCACCCCGGGAGTAGTGGCATCGGAAGGATGGAGATTATACTGTTTCCAGTAAGTCTCCAGCGCCTTGTCATACTTGCCCTGACGCAGAGCCACATCCGCCGAGACGGGAAGGTATTCCTCATCTTCAAGGTAGATGCGCGGCCAGCGCCGATCAACGAATTCTATCAGGGTCAGCGCCCGATCATAGTGTCCCTGCCTGTAGAGGGAATGCACCTGCAGCAGGCCGGCATCCTTTGCATTCTTACTTTCCGGATATTCTTCAAGAATCTGGGAGAAGGCGATGGATGCATCTGCATAATCCTGACGGCGCATGTATTCCCTGCCCAGATTGAGCAGAGAACTGGGCACCTGAGGATTACCGTGATATTTACGACGCATCAGGTAAACATACCCTTTGGCGTCTTCAATATTGCCAGCCGCAAGGTTGACAGAGGCAAGAGTACTCAATGCTTCCGGAACCCGATAGGAATCAAGGTTGAAGTTCATTGCAGCATTGGCTGCGTCAATAACTTCCTCAGCGTGTTCCCCAAAATCAGGATGATACTTTTCATATAACGACTTCATATAGTTATAGAGTACATTTTCCCGTTCTTCGGGCGACAACTCCGCCTGTTTCAATGTTTCCAGATCGGGCAGGGCGGAGGCGTATTCTCCGCGCTCCATTTTTGCGTCGGCGTCTTTCAGCAGTGTAGGAATATCCGGCGGCGGCGGAACAGGATTTCCCTCTTCATCAACATAGATTGGATCCGGACTCTTCTGCTGTTCGGAGGAAACATCCTCAGACTCTTTTTTCTGCTTATCCTGTTCGGGGATACTGGAGGTCGTCGAAAGAACCTGGGATTCCTGCGGGGAAGGAGCGCCTTCCACGGGAGAAATGGACGAGGACGCCGCATCCGCCGTTGCAGTCTGCTGTGGGGAAGTGTCTGTTGCAGAACCCTGAACGGAAGCTGTATCTTCCGGGGATGGAAAGGCTGGATCAGTACGGCTTTCACCTCCGGACGGGACGGATACGGTAATGTTGATATTTCCTTGTCCGCCGGGAGGGGGAGTGGTTCCGACATCAGGAGAGGACTGAGAGGGCCACGTTTCCGGTCCGCCCATATTCATGCGGGCGCTCACCAGAGGTTCTCCCGCCGCGCTTACGGTATGGGAAAGCTCATAACCGGAACGACTCGGAGAAGAAGGAGCTGGTTGAGACGGCGTCACGGGAGAAGAGGGCGCAGCGTTTTGTGGCGTGGAGGGAGGCACGGGCGCAGCGACGGCTGTTGGAGAGGGGGGAACGCTTTGGCCGGTATTGACAGTGATCGAAATTTGTGAACCCTGGGCGTGTGCAGCCTGAGACGGCATGACCGTTTCCGGCTGAGCCGGAGCTGAACTGGAGACACCGGCTGACGGTATGGAACTCTGTCCGTGCGCAGCAGTCGCATCCGCGCTTACAGGACGGGAAACAGGCTGCTGAGGAGAGGACGCCGTGACGGACGTTTCCGCTGGGGACGGGGAAGGCTGCTGCGTTGCCCTGATGTCGGGCTGCCGCTTTTCTTCAGGCGTCGCAGCAGGCACGGAGAGTGGCTGTTCGTGCGAGGGAATCGCCGCAGGCGACGAAGAAGAGACAGACGAAGAAATGGAGGCTGGCTGGAGAGACGGCGCTTGTCCTTCCGTGGAGAGGACAGTGGACTCCGTTTCGGACTTCGGCTGCCCCACGGCTTCTGCCGGTGAATTTTGCCGGCCGGGAACGCTGCTATCTGAAGAGGAGTTCTGCGCCGTCTGCTGTGTGGGAGGGGTCTGGGGGACGGAAACTGCCGCCTGCCCCGAAGCCCTTGGGGGAGGTGTGGCAGATGAAGTCTGCGCAAGCTCCTGAGGAACGGGGATCACTGGCGCGCTTACAGGCGCGATCGTGCCGTCCGGCCTCCAGCGTGCGCCCAGCGCGTCGGGGAACATATCCAGCACGATACTGCCGTTTCCCGGTGTCGTGACGATAAATCCAAATGCGGGGGTATTGGTGTCGACACGCAGGGACATGGTTGCGGGGTCAATGCGAACATCCCGAATCAGAGAATTCTGCGGCGGGGTT
Source organism: Candidatus Mailhella excrementigallinarum (assembly GCA_944324075.1). GTDB lineage: Bacteria > Desulfobacterota > Desulfovibrionia > Desulfovibrionales > Desulfovibrionaceae > Mailhella > Mailhella excrementigallinarum. The sequence goes on along the minus strand of CALUUZ010000007.1, from coordinate 89,506 downwards.
TGCCGTGCTTCAAGGCTCTGGGGCAGACGTTCAAGGCGAACAGCGAGGCTTTGCTGAGCATCCCGGACTGTCTGGCTGTGCTCGCCCGGGGTATCCAGACGGATAATCACGCGTTCACGTCCGCCTCGCCGGGACCAGTCCCATGAAGCTGCGCGGGCGTCGTCAGGCAGACAGAGAACAAGACCGCAGAACAGGGAAAAGAGGAGCGCATGACGCCCGGTTCCGACACAAGACGCGAACAAAGTCCCCTTCTTCAGGATGGAAAGACTTTCATGCCGGAGAGGCCGCTGGTATGCAGGAGGCAGAAATGTTGTCACGTCAGTAACCACGCAAAACATGCCGAAATTCGGATTGTCATTAATCCGCCTTCAGGCCGCGCTTTTTAAGTTTTTCTATTAAAGTCGTACGCTTGATACCGAGAATTTCCGCCGCCTGGTTTCTGACGCCTGCGGCAGCTTCCAGAGCCTCATCTAAAAGTCTGGCTTCCACAATGTCAAGAAACTCACGCAGCCCCATATTCTGCTGCTTGAGTACCTCAAGCGTGGGCCACACGAATGCTCCGGAAGAAACAGGCGCGGCCTCCGGCAAAGGCGGAAGCTGATCCGGTTCGCCAACGGCATCCAGAATCTTCCGGGGCAGATCGGAAACCTGAATCAGCCCCTCGGGTGATTCATCCACAAGAATGCTCAGGCGTTCCATGAAGTTTTCCAGCTCGCGCACATTGCCCGGCCAGGGATAGGCCAGAAGCACGCGGGCAGCCTCAGAAGAAAGCCTGAGGCATTTGCGCATGCGCTTCTCACAGAAGCGTTCCAGGAACGATTGCGCCAGAAGGAGAATATCCTGACCACGTTCCCGCAGGGGGGGCAAATGTATAGGGATGACATTGAGACGATAGTACAGGTCTTCACGGAAGTGGCCAAGGCGGACTTCTTCTTCAAGATCACGGTTTGTGGCGGCTATGATGCGCACATCCACCTGTTTGGGGCCGCTTCCTCCGACCCTCTCTATTTCCTTTTCCTGCAGGACCCGGAGGATTTTCACCTGAAGGCTGATATCCATTTCCCCTATTTCATCAAGAAACACCGTGCCGCCCTCAGCCAGCTCAAAACGTCCGGGCTTGCTGCGGATGGCATGCGTAAACGCTCCCTTTTCATGACCAAATAGTTCAGACTCCAGCAGTTCACGGGGAATCGCCCCGCAGTTTATCGGAACGAAAGGCTTGTCGTTTCTGAGGCTGCGCCGATGAAGCGCCCGCACCAGAAGTTCCTTGCCGGTGCCGGATTCTCCGGTCACAAGCACAGTGCTGTCGGTTGGAGCAACCTTGTGCAGCAGACGGAATACATCCGCTAGGGTGGAACTTTCCCCTATGATCCCTGAAGAGTCCATGCATCCTCCCGACATATGCTGGGTGGGAGTTTCTTCCATGTTATCCGTTCTGTCAATAGTTTGACAGAACAGGTTGAAAAAAATGCACGGTTACTGATTCCTGCATGCCACAGAACGACGCCGGATGAATTCCCTGGGCTTTGCCCCGGCACAGGCCGCAATATTCATTGCCGCAAAGACAGCCCGTGTTCCACACGGACGAGAGGCAACAGGTATCCACGGCCGGCTCGCTTGTGCCTTCGTGCGGCTGCGCCGCCCGAAGCCCCCGCTCCGCGACCTCCTGATGACACCCGACTCTCTCTTGCGTTTTGCGCGGAAAACGCCGCGCTCGCACTCCGTGCCCCCTCCATGTCGCATTGCCCTGCGCTCGCGCCTCCGGCGGTCAAGGATAGTTTCAACACTATCCTGAACAGCTCCATTCTCTACCGTCACTGCATGTCCGGCACGGCGGCATCGGGCAGGAGGGCAGAACAGGAAATCCGTACGCCTTGACACTTCTTGGCCTTGCCTTCTAGTTTAGGCGGATTGATTTTACCCGCCCGCGCCCGTGCGGAGGGCGGCACGGAGGTCGCCGCATGGCAATGATTGAGTTTCAGGATGTCCACAAGTGGTATGGAGAGTTCCATGTGCTGAATGGCATTTCCGAAAAGGTGGAAAAGGGAGAGGTTCTTGTCATCTGCGGGCCGTCAGGTTCCGGAAAAAGCACGTTCATCAGATGTCTGAACCGGCTTGAACCCATCCAGCGCGGGGATATCTTTCTGGAAGGCGTGAGCATCTATGACAAGAACCTTAAACTCAATGACCTGCGCACGGAAGTCGGCATGGTTTTTCAGCAGTTCAACCTCTATCCTCACCTCACCGTTCTTGATAATGTGACGCTGGCTCCGACAAAAGTTCGCAACATGCCGAAGGGGGAGGCCATCAGTCTGGCCCGGGATCTTCTGGCCCGTGTAGGTATTGAGAGCCAGGCACTCAAGTATCCCGTGGAACTTTCAGGCGGTCAGCAGCAGCGTGTGGCTATCGCCCGCGCTCTGGCCATGCAGCCCAAGGTCATGCTGTTTGATGAACCTACCTCGGCTCTTGATCCGGAAATGATCAATGAGGTTCTGAACGTCATGAAGGATCTTGCACGGGATGGTATGACCATGCTGTGTGTCACGCATGAAATGGGTTTTGCACGGGAAGTCGCAGATCGCGTCATATTTATAGATCACGGTGTGATTCTGGAAGAAGCCGCACCTGATGTTTTTTTTACCAGTCCTCAGCACGAGCGCACGCGTTCCTTCCTCAGGGAAATTCTGTAACCCTTTTCAAGCCGGGAGTCCGCCATGTCCTTTCTGCATCGTCTTGACATTATCGCGCCCGATGAGGATTACCCTCTTGCCCAGGCGCTGGTAGCCAGGCATATCAGTTTTGGATGGGAGGAAGAAAGTCTGCCCACCGGAGAAACCCGCATTCGTGTGCATTGCCCCCGGAAAGATGTACTCGGGGAACTGGTGAAGTGCCTGGAGGAGCTTCTTCCACAAACCCGGCTGATACATGATGAAGTGGAAGAATGTGACTGGGTGGCAGCCTGGAAGGAGTTTTTCACTCCAGTCGCAGCGGGGGATTTTCTGATTCTGCCGCCATGGCGTGCGGAAGAAAGGGGCGGAAATCCCCTTGCCCTGCTTATTGAGCCGAAATCGGCTTTTGGTACCGGGCATCATCCTACAACGACGCTTTGTCTGGAAGCCATCAGCCGTCTGCGTCGGGAAGGAAAAATCCCCGCAGCCGGAACTTTTCTGGATCTCGGTACTGGTACGGGAATTCTCGGTATCGCCTGCACAAAACTCGGAATGAGCGGACTGGGAGTGGATATTGATCCGGTAGCCGTCGCAAATGCGGAAGAGAATCGTCTGCTCAATGGAGTCCCGGAAAAGTTCGAGGTGCGTCAGGGCAGTGTGGATACCGTGCAAGGAAGACAGTATGATCTGGTCATTGCCAATATTCTTGCAGGCCCTCTGCGGGAGATGGCGCATGATATCATGCCGCTGGTACGGGATGGCGGCGCTCTGATTCTTTCCGGTTTTCTGACTCTTCAACGGGAAGCTCTTGAACAGGCGTATGAGGAACTGACGGCTCGTCTGGGAAGTCCCTTTGTCCTGACGCGGATTTCCGCCGCAAGCGATCCCACCCGGTGTTCAGCGGATGGAAGCCTTTGTCCGCAGGATGAATGGGTATGCCTGGCCTGGCCAGACAAATAATCTCCTTGCCCGTTACAGCCAGAGAATATCCGGTTTTTTGCGCGGGGGAACGGAACGGTAGTGCACTGCCGGGTAGCCGCACATAATCCCTGCATGAATGGCTCTGTTGTCATCCAGTTTAAAGAACTTTCTGATTTCCGGACTGGAGGAAGCGACGCCCAGAACAAAACCGGCCCAGCAGGAGCCAATTCCCTGACTGTGCAGGACCAGATCCAGATATCCGACGGCAAGGGCGCAGTCTGTCCGGCACAGAGCGTAAGCGCTTGCCGCATGGGCGAATATCGCACAGGGAGCATTCCGGAGGACAGGATCCTCCCCCTTGTCAAAGGCGGCAACAAGACGAGCCATGTGCGGCATGGAGCGCATGGCGTTGATGACCATAGCGCTGAGTTCGCGTACGCGGGATGCATTGTCAAGTATAATCCATTTTACGTCCTGACGGTTTTTTCCGGTCGGAGCATAACACGCGGTATCCAGCGCTGCAGACAGGATTTCACGCGGGATGGGGGTCTTCTTGTAATGTCGGACCGAACGACGGCTGCGAATCAGAGCCGAACAGGCCGCGAAGTCAGGTATGGCAGGCAGAGGCGAAATCTGCTCCTCTCCTGATTCACCGGAGGAAATCGCATGTTCCGGGCATACAGCCATGCACTGGCCGCAGCCGAGACAAATTCTGTCGGCCAGAGGAACTGGCGCAGCTTTTCCATCACGCATACGCAGACAGGATACGGGACAGATATTGACGCACAGCGCATCTCCCCGGCAGGATTCCCTATCAATATGAAGCATGTTCGATTCAACCGGAACTTGCATTAAAAGCGTTCATAATGGACTTTGCTGAAATCCATGTCCGCATCCGTGTGCGGGGACTTTTCTTCGGCGCCATGTCCAACGGCGATGACATTCAGCACACCGTATCCGTCAGGGATGCCCAGCTTTTTACGAAAAGCGTCTTCACTTGATCCTTCCCCGCCTTCTCTCAGACGAATCTGTATCCAGGTGGAACCAAGACCGAGTCTGACGGCTTCCAACTGTATCAGAATAGCGGCAATAGACGCGTCCTCCACCCATGTGTCTGTTTTCCTCGTATCAGCAATGACCACAATGGCAAGAGGGGCGCTTGCCAGAGGCGCTGTGCCGTGTGCCTTCAGAAACTGCAGATGGGTAATTGTTTCCCGATCACGGATGACAATGAATTCCAGAGGCTTTTTCCCCATGCCAGCCGGCGCCAGCAGGGCTGCTCCCAGCAGTTTTCTTATGTCTTCAGGGGCAACCGGCTCACTTGTAAATTTTCGTATGCTGCGGCGTTCCCGCAGAAGTTCAAGCATATTCCCTCCGGAGCGTTGCCATGCGCATACCAGAAAATCTGAACAGCCTCGGGGTGAAAAGGGGGGCCATCATTGCAGGGATTACAAGTCAGCCTCGGGGATAGGCTCCCGTCCGCCTGATCCGGAGAAATTGTCATTTCCCTTGGTGTCCCGCGCAAAAACCCGGTAACATGTGGCCTGTTCCAACAGCAGGCCAGCCTCTTCCAGTTTGCGGGCAGCTGCATGGATAGCGCGGCCTGTGGTAGCATGGGTCATGAATACAATAGGCACCCCGTCAGGGCATTCCGCCTTCTGAATGACCTGCGCCATGCTGACATTCTCTTCAGCCATGGCTCCCGCTATATCGCGAAGAACACCGGATATGTCCTTGACCATAAGACGGACATACCAGGGAGTCATGGCATCCTCTGCGGGAAGTATCCGTGCAGGAGGAAACACAGCCTGCCTGTACCCTGTATTATTGATTTCCGCTCCGCGTGCGATACACAGCAGATCTCCAAGTACAGCGCTGGCCGTCGGACGGCTGCCCGCCCCCAGACCGTGCAGGAACAGGGAACCCAGGGCATTGCCTTCCACTCGCACGGCATTGTATGCGCCTCCGACCCGGGCAATCAACATGGTATGGTGAATAAGTGCGGGGTAGATTCCGGCTTCTATCCTGCCGTCCACTTCCTTGGCTTGTCCAATCAGCTTGATGCGGTAACCGAATTCACGGGCAAACTCGATATCCATGCGGCGAATCCCGCGAATACCCTGTACGGAAAGGCTGGAGAAGGGGTAATGACGGCCCCAGGCCAAGTGGATGAGAAGGATCAGTTTGTGGGCGGCATCGATGCCATCAATGTCAAGCGTGGGATCGGCCTCGGCCAGTCCCTGCTTCTGAGCTTGGGAAAGCGCGGTGGCAAAGTCCAGCCCATGGCTGGTCATCTCGGACAGGATATAGTTGCCTGTACCGTTGAGAATACCCATTACCGAACTGATATGGTTGCCGGCAAGGCTTTCCTTCAATGTCTGCACAATGGGAACCGCTCCGGCCACGCTGGCTTCATATCCCAGAAAGCGGTTGCAGTCCGCCGCAAGGACGAACAGCTCTTCGCCATGTTCGGCAAGGAGAGCCTTGTTCGCCGTGACCACATGCTTGCCGCCGCGCAGGGCCTCCCGGATCAGAAGGCGCGCAGTATCCTTGCCGCCCATAAGTTCCACAACCACATCAATTTCAGGATCCCTGGCAAGAGACATCGGGTCGTCTGTCAGCGTTGCGCCCTCAGGCAGGACTCGCGCCCTGTCGAGGCTGCGGACGGCGACAGTTTTGACGCGAATGCGGCGGCCTGTCCGTCTCAGGATATCAGCCTCGTTTTCGCGCAACATTTCCACTAGACCGCTGCCGACTGTTCCGAGACCGGCCAGACCGATGACGAGCTGCTCCTGCTGGGACATGAAACCTCCAAAAGGGGAGAGCGTAAAGGATATCCGCGTCAACTTGCGGATGTTCAGACAACTTCAACCCGATCCGCCGGATCGGGTCGCATGGATTTTCGGGCATGCCGTCCGCAGCAGACGGACGGCCCCCCGTCTCAACCGGAAATTACTTTCTTTATGCCCTTGATGGCCTGGCGGGTACGCTGCTCATTTTCAATGAGCGCGAAGCGGACATACTCATCTCCATAGTTCCCGAAACCTATGCCGGGCTGGACGGCGACATGCCCTTCCGTGATGAGGCGCTTTGAGAATTCCATCGACCCCATGGCGCGGAACGGTTCCGGGATGCGTCCCCAGCAGAACATCGTCGCCTTGGGAGGTTCAATTTCCCAGCCGATGCGATTAAGTCCTTCGCACAGAGTATCGCGCCTCTTACGGTAGACTTCACAGATTTCATGCACGGGGTCTTCCGGACCGTTGAGACCTATGGTTGCGGCAATTTGAATGGGCTGGAAGATACCGTAATCAAGATAGCTCTTGATGCGGGTAAGCGCGTGTACCATTTCAGGGTTGCCCACACAGAACCCGACACGCCAGCCGGCCATGGAATAGCCCTTGGTCATGGAATAAAATTCAACACCGACATCCTTGGCCCCTTTGGCCTGCATGAAGCTCGGCGCCTGATAGCCGTCGAATACGAGATCAGCGTAGGCCATGTCATGAATGACGCGGATTTCATATTCTCTGGCAAAGTCTACTACCTTCTGAAAGAATTCGACCGTTGCGAGCTGGGTCGTAGGATTATGGGGAAAGCTGATGATCAGCAGCTTGGGGCGGGGCCAGGTCTGCTTGTAGGCATGCAGCAGATCTTCAAAGAAGTCCCGACCGGGGCCGATGGGAATGCGACGCACGTCCGCCCCGCAGATGACCGGAGCATATACATGGATGGGGTAGGTGGGATCGGGCGCGAAGACCACGTCGCCGGGTTCCAGCATGGCCAGACAAAGATGGGCGAGGCCTTCCTTCGCGCCCATGGTGACAATGGACTCCGACTCGGGATCAATATCCACATTATAACGTCTTTTGTACCAGTCACAGATTGCGCGGCGCAGATTTGGAATGCCGCGGGAAACGGAGTAACGGTGGTTGACAGGCTTTTGCGCCGCCTCAACGAGTTTGTCGACAATGTGCTGCGGTGTAGGCTGATCAGGATTGCCCATGGCCATATCGATGACATCAATGTTCTGATGACGCAGGTCACGTCTCAAATCTCCCACAACATTGAAAGCATAGGGAGGAAGACGAAGCATACGAGGAAATTCTTTCATGGCGAACTCGATGGCTGAAAGGTCGGCAAGGGGAAGACGCCGCGCAAAACGGCATGAATCAGGCACCAGGGAATATTCCCTGCTTCAAAGAAGCGTCCCTTGCGGGGTTCTCTCCGGCAGCGGCGGGCAACGTCGATGCGTGAGGAAAAAGGAAAATTCTTCTCCTTGAAGATGTGCGTTATATATAGTAGGAGATTCGGATAATTGTAAAGCGTCCGCACGACGGCGCCCGTCCGGGCATGACGGCTCTATGGCTCCATACGGAAGCCGGAAAACCGCCTGAGTGAGGTCGGTATCGCGTGCGCCTCATTTTGCGGGATGCTTGCAGGCTTTGTGGAATGCTTCACAGTCAGCAGGCGGGATGGAATCGTGACCACTTCTTTTGATGACCATGACATGAATGCCGTCGGGAATATGCCGGTCATTTTCCTCGTTGGTATGCGAGGTTCCGGCAAAACCACGCTGGGACGGGCTCTTGCGGACAAGCTGGGATGGCTGTTTGCGGATACGGATGAAATGCTCTGTGCCCGTTGCGGCAGAACCGTAAGTGAAATTGTACAGGAGGAGGGCTGGGGAGGGTTTCGCAAAAGGGAAGCGGCTCTGCTTCATGACGTGGCCCGGCCGTATACTGTCGTCGCAACCGGAGGCGGGATGATTCTGCGTGAAGAAAACCGCCGTTTCATGAAAGAAACCGGACTCTGCTGCTATCTGCAGGCTCCCGCTGATCTGCTGGCCCGCCGTTTGCGCGACGATCCCAAGGCCGCGCAGCGTCCTGCGCTGAAGGCCGGGATTGAAACACTTGTGGGAGGCGATCCTCTGCGGGCGGAAATCGTTGCCTTGCTGCGCGAGCGGGATGGACTGTATCAGAAAGCGGCTCATCGCCGGCTGAACGTCAATCAGCCGCTGGAGCGCGTGTTCGCCGCGCTGGAAGAAACTGCCCGGGAATTTGTGCGGAAATGCCGGGAAAACGAGCGGCCGGATGAGGCGGCAAGGGTTGTTCAATGAGCAGTTCCTTCGGCAGGGTGTTTACGTTGACGACCTATGGAGAATCCCATGGGGCGGGTATCGGCGGCGTTGTGGACGGCTGTCCCCCCGGACTGAAGCTGGACGAGGCCGTCATTCAGCGTGAACTCGATCGACGCAGGCCCGGCAGTGCGGGAATCGCGGGAACCTCCCGGTGTGAATCCGACGCCGTGCGCCTGCTTTCAGGCGTTTTTGGCGGAGTGACGACCGGAACCCCCATAGCCTTTCACATTGCCAACGAAAATCAGCGTTCGGGAGATTATGCCGGGCTGGCGGAGATATGGCGCCCCGGCCATGCTGATATGGGGTATGACATCAAGTACGGTTTGCGGGACTACCGGGGAGGAGGGCGTTCTTCGGGCCGCGAAACCGCCGCACGCGTGGCCGGAGGAGCCATAGCGCAGGTATTGCTGGCCGCCCGGGGCATCAGCGTCTCGGCATGCGCCGTGGAGCTGGGCGGAGTGAGCGCTTCGGAATACGGCGCTCCCGAACCGTTCGGCGCAGAGGAACGTCCGTACGCTGCAATATGCGAGGAGGTCATTCCCGTATGGGAACGCCTCACGGCTGAAACGCGCTCCGCCGGGGATACCCTGGGCGGGGTGGTGCGGGTGGAGGCCAGGGGGGTGCCTGCCGGACTTGGAGAGCCGGTATTCGATAAGCTTGATGCCGTCCTCGCCCATGCGGTAATGAGCGTGGGCGCCGTCAAGTCCGTGGAGATAGGGAGCGGGCGCGAAGCGGCGCGTATGCGCGGCAGCGAGCATAATGATCCTTTTCTTCCTCCGGAAGAGGACGGCCTGCCGCCCCGTATGGCAAGCAACCATGCCGGAGGCATTCTGGGGGGGATTTCCACAGGGGCTCCGATAATTCTGCATTGTGCCGTCAAGCCCATTCCTTCCATCTCGCTGCCCCAGAAAAGTGTCAAACGCCATGGAGAGGCTGTGGAGTTTCGTGTTGGAGGGAGGCACGATATCTGCGCTATTCCACGTGTGGTTCCTGTACTCAAGGCCATGACGGCCCTGACGATCGCGGACATGCTGCTGCGGCAGTGCCGCATGCATGTTGTGCCGGGGGGCACGGCATGAAGCAGGAATCGCTTTTGCAGGCTGTCCGGACGGATAAGGGGGAAGAGGCGCAAAACCGCGAGATGGAAGGCACGCTGGAACGCATTGTCTTTCATAACCCCGAAAACGGCTATATAGTATTCCGTCTGAAGCTCGACGGCAAGGATGATACCTGCACGGTGGTCGGAGTTATGGCCTCCCCCCAGCCGGGCGCGAGTCTGAGCGTCAGAGGGCGCTGGATCAGCCATCCAAAATTCGGACGTCAGCTTCAGATGACGGAATGCCATGAGCGCCGCCCCGCCACTACCGAAGGGATACGGCTCTTTCTGGCGTCCGGCTGCATCAAGGGCGTAGGAGAGCGGTGGGCGGAACGCATTGTCAATCGTTTCGGGACGGAAACCCTGCGGGTACTTGACGAGGATCCGGAACGTCTGCTGGAAATTCCTCGATTTGGAAAAAAACGGCTGGAGGCAGTCAAGGGTTCCTGGGCGGAACATCAGGGTGTACGGGAACTTATGATTTTTCTGCAGCCGTACGGCATAGGCCCCGCCCATGCCGTACGCATCTACAGGTTTTACGGACAGCAGGCGCTGGGTATTGTTCAGGAAAATCCCTACAGGCTGGCCATGGATATTCACGGCATCGGCTTTGCCACCGCTGACGCTCTGGCGCAGAGACTCGGTTTTTCTCCGGACAGCCCTCTGCGGGCGGAAGCCGGGGCTTTATACATGCTGCTTACGCTGACCGATGAAGGGCACATCTATTATCCACGCCAGAAACTGGTGGAGCTGACGGGAGAAAAGCTGCATATTTCCATGGGCCTTGTGGATGAGGCGCTTGACAAGCTGCGGATGGACGAGCGCATCGTCATTGAGAACCTGGGCGATCATGAAGGCGTTTATCTCATACGCAATCATATTTATGAATCCAAAATCGCTTTTTATCTGAAGAGGCTTCTGGCGTCGCCGAAATCCGTTCGTTTTCCTGACGCGAAAAAAAGCGTTCGGGAGGTTTTGTCGCGTCTGCCCATTGAACTTGCGCCGGAACAGCGCGAAGCCGTCCATGCCGCCACACGTTCCAAAGTCATGGTACTCACCGGTGGTCCGGGTACCGGCAAGACGACCATCCTCAACGCCATCATTCAAGTATTTGCCGACGCGCGGGCCAAGATACTGCTGGCCGCGCCTACCGGGCGCGCGGCCAAGCGCATGTCGGAAACCAGCGGACGTGAAGCGAAAACCATTCATCGCCTGCTGGAGTACAGTCCCAAGGAGGACGGATTCGCCCGCAACGAAAATAATCCCCTGGCCTGCGGCCTGCTGGTGGTAGACGAGGCCTCCATGATGGACACCATGCTCATGTATCATCTGATTAAGGCCGCGCCGCTTGGAACAACGCTGCTTCTGGTGGGTGACGTGAATCAGTTGCCATCTGTAGGCCCCGGCAATGTGTTGCGGGATGTCATTGCATCCGGCATGGTTCCCGTGGTGGAACTTTACGAGGTATTCCGGCAGGCGGCGGAAAGTGACATTATCTGCAATGCACATCAGATTAACAGGGGGGAAATGCCTACTTTGCGCCAGGGCAGCAGGCAGAGGACGGATTTCTATTTTTTCCGCCAGGAGGATCCCGACGCGGCTGCCGCTTTGATCGTTGATCTTGTAACCCGCCGCATACCTGAACGCTTCCACTTTCGTTCTGAAGACATTCAGGTGCTGTCGCCAATGCTCAAGGGAGCGGTGGGAGTGAACAATCTGAACAGGATACTGCAGGATGCGGTCAATCCACAGGATCTTTTCCTGATGCGCGGGGAAAGGCAGTACCGGATCGGCGACAAGGTAATGCAGATCCGCAATAACTATGACAAGGATGTCTTCAACGGCGATATGGGGACGATTATCGCTGTTGACGGAGAAGCACGGGATTTGTCCGTACGCTATGACGATCGCAATGTTCCCTATGCATGGGAAGAACTTGACGAACTGGTTCCCGCGTATGCCATTTCCATTCATAAGTCGCAGGGGGGTGAATATCCGGTGGTTGTCATCCCGCTGCTCATGCAGCATTTCGTCCTGCTTCAGCGCAATCTCGTCTACACGGCAGTAACGCGCGGCCGTAAGCTGGTGGTGCTGGTGGGCGACCGGAAAGCTCTGGCTGTTGCCGTGCGCAACAACAAGATACGCCATCGTTACACATGGCTGGCACATCGGCTGGCAGGGGAAGAGGGAACTATGCGGAAAGATATGCTGCCCGTCGCAGCGGATACAGACAACTTTTGTTCCGGAACTCAAGGTGTCGACGACATGCCGTTCGAACCCGACGACTTTTCGCCTGAGGAATAATCATGTTTTCTTTCCATGTGCTGACCTTCGGCTGCAAGGTGAATCAATATGAAAGCCAGGCCCAGCGCGAAAGATGGCTGGCCGCCGGAGGTATCGAATGCGATACGCCAGAGGATGCCGATCTTGTTCTCCTGGCAACCTGCGCGGTCACGGCTGAAGCCGTGGCCGATGCCAGGCAGATGACCCGCAGGCTTGCCCGCATCGCTCCCGGGGCGCGGCTGGTGGTGACGGGGTGCGCCGCTTCCGCCGCTCCGGGGGATTTCAGACTGCCGTCACTAGCGGCACTGGTTCCGCAGACAGCCCGGGTACGGTTGCTGAAAATAGACCCTCATGAATTGCTGGAACGTGCGGAACCGCTGATTCTGCCGGAAGAAAGCTTCGTGGGGCGCCGGGAATATCCGCCATTCTGCATTGATTCCTTTCGCCGCGCCCGTCCGGTACTTAAAGTGCAGGATGGCTGTTCCCATTGCTGCACGTACTGCATTGTGCCGCTCACACGCGGCCCCTCATGCAGCAGAAGTCCCGACGCCGTTATAGAGGAGGCGGAAAGGCTGCTGCGGGCCGGATATCGGGAGATCATGATTTCCGGGATCAATCTGCGTCAATATCGTGCGAATGGAGTGAATTTCTGGAAACTGTTGCGCCAGGTGGACTCTTTGCTTGCTCCAGAATGGGCCGGGCGGGCGCGACTGCGTCTCAGCTCCCTGGAACCCGCGCAACTGGACACCGAGGGACTGGAAACGCTGGAGGCATGTACCCTGCTATGTCCGCATCTTCATCTTTCCCTGCAGAGCGGCAGCCCCGCCGTACTCGCGCGTATGGGGAGAGAACATTATGTTCCCGAGCGGGTGGAAGAGGCAATCGGGCGTGTGCGGAGCTTTTGGCCGGACTTCGGACTTGGAGCAGACATTCTGATGGGATTCCCGGGGGAAAGTGAGAAGGAGATGCAGGAAACCATCGATATGGCGGGGAGCCTGCCCTTTACGTATGCCCATGTGTTCCCTTATTCCGTTCGTCCCGGAACGAGGGCCGCATCCCTGCCTGGGCAACTGCCCAGATCCTTGCGTCAGGAACACGCGGCGCGCGTGCGCGAAGTCATCCGACTCAAGCAGGAAACATTTCTGAAGCGTCAGGCTGGGCGCTCCGTCATGCAGATTGCATTTGACGGGAACGGCAGTATCCATGGTCTGAATGACTGCTATGTCTCCTGTGAACTGACGATAAACTCTGCCTTACCCTCAGGGCACGAATTAATAACGGCGCGCCCGGTAGGATGCGGGAAGGGAAGGATTTTCGTCGAGCTTGTCACAGAGTGAGAGTTGACGTATTTTCTGTTGGAGTGACCCCTTGCCGGACTGCTGAGCACCGTGCGCAAGTTGCCCGTGCAGACGGACAGTTCAAATCATTTATCCGGAGAAAAAGGCGAAAACATGACGCTTTGCAGTATGACCGGTTATGGCCGTTCCCGGCGGGACGAGGCGCTTTTTGTTCAACAATGGGAAATCCGCAGTGTCAATGGACGGTTTCTTGATTTAAAATGGAAACTGCCTTTGTGTGCGCGCGCATTTGAGTCCGGATTCGAAAAGCTTGTGCGTTCAAAGGCGCGGCGGGGCAGAGTGGATATCTGTCTGCTGGTTCAACCGAAAGCCGGCGCGCTCCCGGGGGGGCGCTTCGACGCGCTGGCCGCATCAGCTATGCTGGCGGAACTGGAAGCATTTGCCGGATCGCGCGGCGAGGAGTTCCGTCCCGATTATACGGTTCTTCTTTCTCTGCCTCAGCTCTGGCTGGGAGAAGGCGGACAGGATGACGAAGACATGAGGAGGCTTCTGGAGCAAGGGCTGAGCGAGGCACTTGAGGACTGGAACTGCGCCCGCAGAAATGAAGCTCAGAGCCTGGCCGGGGATATCGAGTCCCGCATCATGATGATGGGGAACTGGCTGCACCGGATAGAGACACGGGCCCCCTCCATCAAGGAAGAACGCTTCGTTCTTGTCAGGGAGAGGCTGGCGGATACACTGGCCGCGCTGGGAACAGGTCTTGATGACAGTCGCTTTCTGCAGGAAATGGTGATCATGGCGGACAAGCTCGACGTCAGCGAAGAAATTACCCGTCTGCATGCCCATCTGGAGCGTCTGGCCGAATTGCTCCAGGCCGGCACAGATGCGGGAAGAAAGCTGGATTTCACGCTGCAGGAATGTTTTCGTGAAATTAATACCTGCGGCAACAAGATCCAGGATGTCGACGTATCGCGTCTGGTGGTCGATTTTAAAAATGAGCTGGAAAAGTGCCGCGAGCAGGTACAAAATCTGGAGTAGTCATGCCCGGACAATATCTGCTCAATATCGGTTTCGGTAATTTTGTTCTGGCATCCCGTGTGGTTGCCATTGTCAACCCGTCATCTTCCCCCATGCGCCGCTTGCGGGAGGACGCCAAAAATGAAGGACGGCTGGTGGACGCCTCCCAAGGGCGCAAAACCCGTGCTATACTGGTAACAGACTCCAACCATGTAATTCTGTCCGCCGTTTCCGCGGATACACTGGGACAGCGCGTGAGCCAGCTGCAGGAAGACACAAGGGAAGGAACGGAATAATGAAGAATGAAGATGTGATGCCGAATTCTCCTCGACAGGTCCGCTCCGGACTCCCGCTCATCATCTGTGCCCCCTCAGGGGCGGGCAAAACAACACTGACCAGCCGGCTTCGGCAGGAATTTCCTCTGCATTTTTCCGTTTCATGCACGACACGTCCGCCCCGCCCGGGTGAAGTCGATGGGAGAGACTATTATTTCCTGGACAGGGAAAGCTTTCTGGCTCAGAGAAGCCGGGGGATGTTCGCCGAGTGGGCGGAAGTACACGGCAATTTTTATGGAACGCCTCTGAAGCCTCTGCGTGAACGTTTGGCCCGCGGAGAGGATATGCTGTTCGATATCGATGTGCAGGGGGCGGCACAGCTGGCGCTTACGCTGCCGGAGGCTCGTTTTGTCTTCATTTTTCCCCCTTCACTGGCCGAGCTGGAAGCCAGACTGCGCAAACGCGGAGCAGATACCGAAGAGTCAATCCTCCTGCGCATGACCAACGCCCGGAGTGAAATCCGCCAAAGTCACTGGTTTGACGCCTGGATCGTCAATGATAAACTGGACAAAGCTTATGACGAGCTGCGTGCCTTTTACCTTTCCTCAACGCTTGGCCCGGCTCTCCGGCCAGGCATCATACACACTATTCTGAATGGAGCCTGATATGGCGGAACTTGTTGTCGCCCTTGATTTCAATGATGCCCTTGATGCTCTCAACATGGCTGGGGTGCTGCGTGGCCATGCTCCGTGGGTTAAAGTAGGACTTGAACTTTTCATCAGCGAGGGACCGCGCATAATCCATTCCCTTAAAGGTTTGGGGTTCAAGGTCTTTCTGGATTTGAAGCTGCATGATATTCCGAACACCGTCAGGGGGGCTGCATTGGCCGCCGCCGCGAGCGGTGCAGACATGATGACCCTGCATCTTTGCGGAGGTGAACGCATGTGCCGGGCTGCAGCAGAAGCCGTGGCCGGATTGTCCCGCCCGCCTCTGCTGATGGGGGTGACTGTTCTGACCAGCCTTGCCGAGGGGGAATTGCCCGGTTGCGCCGTCCCCCTGGAGATGTTTGCGAAAACGCTTGCCCGTGGAGCATCCGAGTGGGGAATGCACGGCGTGGTATGCTCCGGTCATGAGGTTGCGGACATAAAAAGAGCCTGCCCCGGCTTACTGTGCCTGACACCTGGTATCCGACTTGCCGGAGGAGAAGGAGATGATCAGCGCCGGGTCATGACTCCCGCGCAGGCGGTCAGAAACGGTTCCGACTTTCTGGTAGTGGGCCGTCCCGTCACCAGGGCGGCAAACCCCGCGGCGGCGGCTGATGCCGTGCGGGCTGATATGACGAGTGTTCAAACTCCGGAGAGATAAGCATGAGTCAGGAGCAGAGCGTACAGATGGAAAAGACGGCAAAGGATTTTCAGAAGCATCTTCGCGGAGTGTTTTCATCACAGGAATTACGCAAGGTTGGAACGGGAACAACTACGCGTAAAAGTGTTACCAAAACATTCTGGTATGCAGAAGAGGAGCCTGACGGAAGACTTTATGTCCAGCCTATCAACAGCAACTATGTTCCCACCGGAAATAAAAAATATATCAGTAAAGATGAACTGCTTACCAAGTTTTCACCTGAGCCGGAGTTTTATACGGAAACCGTTTATCCCAGCATGCGCAAGCTCAAGGAGACTATTGATCGTGCGGATACGGCCAGGAACAGAGGAGAAACGTTCAGTGCGGAATATGAGTATGACAATGCGCTGGCTGTCGATGTAGACAATGTGCGAGCCAATTTCGGTATTGGTCTGACTTATCTTTCCCGGGGAGAAACAGACAAGGCTCAGAATATTTTTTCTCGGCTGGTGCAGCTTGATGGAGCGTTTGCGGAAGAACACAAGCATCTGTTTAACGACTTCGGGATCAATCTGCGCAAAAACAAGATGTTTGCCGAATCGCTGGAGTATTATCTGCGGGCGCTGACATTATCCAAGCACGATGAAAACCTGTATATCAACATCGCCCGGGTTTATCTGGAAATCAAGGATATTCCCCATGCGGTGGAGTTTATCGGCAAGGCTCTGGCACTTGCTCCGCAGAGCGACGTGGCGCTTAAGTTCCAGTCATGGCTTATTGCGCACAAGCTTGTAACAGAAGAGCAGTGCCGCGCAGCCAGAGATGCCGCTGAAGCTGAACTGGCGTCAGGTGTACAGACTGGAGGAGAGGAGTTTTTGTCGAATGGATTGCATGATGAAAAGCTCGAGGAAGGGCCTTCTCCTCTATGAAAAAATGGATCTATCGCAAGCGCAGGGATGGCAGACCTGAACCCGAGGGCTGGTCCGGCACCCTGGGGGCAGTTTCCTCCCGCTTTGCATCCCTGCTCTGGCGCAGAGGAATCAGTTCGGCAGAAGATGCGGAACGTTTTATTGAGCCCCGGCTGCGACATCTTTCCCGGCCCGAACTGTGGCCGGGCATGAGAGAAGGGGCATGCCTGCTGGCCTCGGGGATACTGTCCGGAAAAAAATTTGCCGTATGGGGCGATTACGATGTGGACGGGGTTACTGCCACCGCGCTCGTATGCCAGGTACTTTCCCACTATAATATTCCGGTCACATGGCATCTGCCCCAGCGTCAGAGCGAAGGATACGGTCTGAATATTCCGGAACTTGAAAGGCTGGCGGAAGAAGGCATACAGTTGCTGCTGACGGTGGATTGCGGTATTTCCGATCGCGCCGCAGTCGCCCATGCCCGCGAACTTGGCATGGATGTGGTTATTTCCGACCATCATCTTCCTCCGGATGATCTGCCGGACGCTCCGGTACTTTGCAATCCCCAGCTCGGAGACTGCCCAAGCAAATCTCTGGCCGGCGTGGGGGTCGCCTTCTTTCTCATGGCCGAATTGAATAATCTTCTTGCGGATGCGCTGGAGCGGCCACGTTTCGATATGAAAAAGGTTCTCGATCTGGTGGCGTTGGGCACTCTGGCGGACATGGTTCCTTTGGAAGGCCAGAATCGTATTCTGGTAAAAAAGGGACTGGAAAGTATCGCCCAGGCGACCAGACCGGGGATCAGTGAACTGAAGGTGGTGAGCAAATATCCTCCCCTTGCCGAACTGGGGGCGGGACAGGTTGTTTTCCACCTTGCGCCGCGCATTAATGCCGCCGGCCGAATGGCCGGAGCACAGGAGGCTCTGGAGCTGCTGTGTGCCACGGATACCAGTGAGGCGGCGGACCGCGCGCGCAGGCTTGATGCCCTTAACTCCGAACGGCGGAATGAAGAGGAGCGAATTCTTGAAGAAGCTCTGGCTCAGGCGGAACTTCAGGTGAAAAATGCGGGGCTGGTGGTCGCCGGTGACAGTTGGAACCCTGGCGTCATAGGTATCGTGGCGTCCCGCATTGTTGAAGCGCACTACAGACCAACGCTGGTACTGTGCAGGGATGGTGATGCCTATAAGGGATCAGGGCGTTCCATCCATGAGTTTGATCTGTATGCGGGACTCACGGAGTGCGCTGACATTCTGGATAGTTTCGGGGGCCACCGGATGGCGGCGGGCCTTCGGGTGCGTCCCGAACGGCTGGAGGAATTCAGACAGCGTTTCAATGAAGCGGTACTGTCGCAGCTTGGTGAGGAACTGCCTTCCCCATCGCTGATACTGGATGGCGAACTGGACTTTGCCGCCGCCTCAGATCCCATCTTTCTGAAAGAGCTGGAGCTGATGGAGCCGTTTGGAATCGGAAATCCCGAGCCGGTATTTTCTTCACCGCCGCTGCTCATCCGTCGACGCAGTCTTTTCGGTCCGCAGAAAAATCATGTCAAGCTGGAGCTGTATGACGAAAGCTGCGGCAAAACACTGTATGCCAAAGCCTGGCGTCAGGCGGACAATCTGCCTTCCAGTCTGGAGGGCCAGAGAGTTCGTCTGGCATACAGTCCTTCCATAGACAGGTATAACGGCATCGCCAACGTGGATGTACGTATCAGAGATATGGAGTTTCTGCAGAGGTGACAGATTGACATTTGCCTTGCAGGCACAGTCCAGGAGGCACATGGATGAAAGTCCGTTCCGGCATGCCGGAACGGACTTTCATCGTATCATTTCCCGAAGTGGTACTTTAACTGCGAACGCCATGAAACTCAATGTTCGTGATTTCGTATGTCACCCGGCCTTTGGGGACATCAATGGTCACCTCGTCGCCAACTTCGTGCCCGAGAAGAGCCTTGCCCACGGGAGAATTGATGGAAATAGATCCATTGGAGAAATCAGCCTCGTCTGGTCCCAGCAGAGTGAACTGTTTTTCTTCCCCGGAATCGATATCCTCCACATGAACGGTTGCGCCGAAGATAATCTTGTCGCTGCGCAGCGTATCAAGATCAATAACATTGTATTGGGGAAGCTGGGATTCAATGTAGGCAATGCGCGCTTCCAGAAATCCCTGGCGTTCGCGGGCGGCATCGTACCCGGCGTTTTCCTTGAGGTCACCCTCCTCACGGGCTTCCTTGATGGCTTGAATGACAGCGGGGCGTTCTTTTTTCAGTTGTTCCAGCTCACGCTCGAGCTTCTGATAGCCCTGGACGGAAATCGGAGTACTCATAGCAAACCTCAATGCCAAAAGTGCAAAAAAAAGATGCCCGGCCTCTTCTGTAAATTCAGACCGTTAAGACAAAGGCCTGAAGAAGCGGGGCGTCAATAGCAGTTATGTAGAACTCCCAGAATACTATTTTTGATCTGCAAAGTCAAGAGCTGGAACATCCGGGACATTTACGTTTTTAATGAAGGTTGCGTTTTAATCGTTTGAAATTAAAACCAATTTTTAGAAAATCATCAAAAGAGATGAATATCTCACCATTCTGTCAGAATGCCCCGAAAAGTCGTGGAACCATGTTTGATGGCGTTGCGCGGGGCATGCTCCCCGCCCCCTCCATGCGCACTTGCTGTGCGGGGGGGGGGGGGAGCGCATCATACGCCGCTGACGCGGCGTGCCTCCGGCGGTCAAGGATATGTTCAACAGAACTCTACAACAGAGCGTCCGTTTTTCACTGCTGGACAAAAAGCCCTGCATCTGCAACAATTAAAAATCCATTAAATAAAAGGAGCGCACGCGCAGGCATGAGCAACGAAGCGGAAAAAGTTATTTACTCCATGAACAGGGTGAGCAAACGTCATGGACAGAAGGAAGTGCTCAAGGATATTTCCCTGGGGTATTTCTATGGCGCGAAGATCGGTGTTCTGGGTCTCAACGGGGCGGGAAAGTCATCCCTGCTCAAAATCATGGCCGGAGTAGATCAAGCCTTTGACGGCGAAGTGGTTGTCGCCCCTGGATACAGTATCGGTTACCTGGAACAGGAACCCCTTGTCGATGAAAAGCGTACTGTACGTGAGGTCGTTGAGGAAGGCGTGCGCGAGATCGTCGAACTGGTCAGGGAATATAACGAGATTAATGAAAAATTTGCCGAACCGATGGAAGCGGATGAGATGGACGCTCTTATTGAGCGGCAGGGCAAGGTGCAGGAGCGCATGGATGCAGCCAATGCCTGGGATCTCGACTCCCGCCTCGAAATGGCTATGGATGCGTTGCGCTGTCCGCCTCCCGATACTCCGGTTTCCGTTATTTCCGGCGGGGAACGGCGCCGGGTTGCGTTATGCCGTCTCTTATTGAGCAATCCTGATATTCTGCTGCTCGACGAACCGACCAACCACCTGGATGCCGAGTCGGTGGCATGGCTGGAACGTTATCTTCAGCATTTTCCCGGCACAGTGATTGCCGTCACCCATGACCGCTACTTCCTGGATAATGTGGCAGGCTGGATTCTTGAGCTTGACCGGGGGAAGGGAATCCCCTGGAAGGGCAACTACTCTTCCTGGCTGGATCAGAAACAGAAACGTCTTGCCCAGGAAGAAAAGGCTGATCACGAACGTCAGAAGACACTGGCTCGTGAACTTGAATGGATTCACATGTCGGCCAAGGGCCGTCATGCCAAGGGCAAGGCCCGCATCAATGCGTATGAAGCCATGCTGAGCCATGAAAGTGAGCGCCTCGCCCCAGATCTGGAAATCTATATTCCGCCGGGCCCCAGACTTGGCAAGACTGTCATTGAAGCGAAGGATCTGACCAAGAGCATGGGGGATAAGGTTCTTTTGGACAAGGCTGACTTCATAGTTCAGCCCGGCGCCATCATTGGGATTGTCGGCCCCAACGGCGCGGGCAAGTCAACTTTGTTCAGGATGCTCGTCGGCCAGGAACAGCCGGACGGCGGTACACTGAAAATCGGCGAAACCGTCAGATTCGCCTATGTGGATCAGGGAAGAGATTCCCTTACCCCCGGCAAAAGCGTCTATGATATTCTGAGTGAAGGTCACGATGTGATCAAGCTGGGCGGAAGGGAAATCAATGCACGGGCCTACTGCTCGCGTTTCAATTTCCTTGGTGCGGATCAGCAGAAAAAAGTGGATGTTCTCTCTGGTGGAGAACGCAACCGTCTGCATCTGGCCCGCATGCTTAAATCCGGGGCAAATGTCCTGCTGCTTGACGAACCCACCAATGATATTGACGTGAATACGATGCGCGCTCTGGAAGACGCACTGGAAAACTTTGCCGGATGCGTGCTTGTGGTCAGCCATGACCGCTGGTTTCTTGATCGCATAGCAACGCATATTCTCGCTTTTGAGGATGAAGGCACGGTGTGTTTCGTGGAAGGAAACTACAGTGATTACGAGGAAGATCGTCGTAAACGCCTCGGTAAAGAAGCTGACCAGCCGCATCGCATGAAATTCCGCAGACTGACTCGTTGAATAAATATATATTGATTGCATATTCCTACCGCGAGACACTCTGTAAAAGGAAATGGGGTCTCGCGGTAGAAGTTGCCCGGCTGTTTCAATATCTCAGGAGAAAGAAGTCATGCGCTATGGCAGCAGGCTTTATATGTTAGGGATTGTGTACCTTCTGCTTGCGCCGACAGCCTTTGCTGGAGAAATTTCACCGGACTGTACATTTCGCGGCGTGCCTTTGTATGGAAAAGTTAAAGTAGTTGATGTCTTTGCTGATTTTAATGTAGAAATTGTAGATGCTTTGTGTGATCTTGATGTAAAGTTTGTAGATGCCCTGCCAAATCAGTGCGGGGAATGGGAATTTGTAGATACCTTTGAAGATTTTTCCGTAAAATTTGTAGATGTATTTGGCGATTTTTCTATCTGCAATGTGGACGCCTTGCCAGGTTTGCGATGACCGGAAGGTCGCCCTCTCTGCAACATGAAATATTTCGGAGTACCAGGGGGCACGCGCAAGCCTTGTACGACGGTGTGGCAACCATGAGCGGCCCAACGCCACACGCTGTCCGTCAGTTTCCCATCTCTGACGGAATCCCGCCAAACCCGGCCTTGGAACCTTTTTCAAAAGAAACGTGAGTTGATTGATCCCTGTTTCCCTGGTAGGGGGGATTTTGCGGCCGCGCGGAGGACGAGCAGGGAAATTTCGGATGACGCTCCTATGCGTATGGGAACATATCCCCACAGTCCCGTGCCGGGACTGACATGAAGTATCATGGAGTCCACAACATAGCTCCCCGAACGAAAACCTTTGTTGAGAAAAGAAATCAGGGGAAACAGGAAAAAGTACTGGCCACCATGGGTATGGCCGGACAGTTGCAGATCATAGCCAAGTTTTGCATATTCCACTGCCGCACGCGGCTGGTGCGCCATAAGAATGGTAAATCCTTCGGGGGCTCCTGCCCGCGCAGCGCGTGCATCGGGCAGGAGCAGTCCAGGATATTTTTCAGCACTTGCATCGGCCACACCGGCTACAATAAGCTTCTCACCATTCATTTCAAATGCTTTCCATTGGTTGAGCAGAACATCCAGCCCCATGTTCCGCCATGTGTCGACCCAGGGCATGAGTCCCGTGTAATATTCGTGATTACCCACAGCAATGAGCACCCCCAGACGGGCACGGAGTCTGGTCAACAGACGCATATCCTCTGTCAGAACTGCGGGAGTATTATCCACAAGATCTCCGGTAATCAGAACCAGATCCGGGGCAAGGGCATTGCATTTTTCCACCACTTTTTCCAGCCACAAGGCTTTGTAGGTTGAGCCCATATGCAGATCGCTGAGTTGGACAATACGCAGCCCATCTAAAGCACTGGGTAAATTCTTCAGATTCAGCTCCCGCTTTCTGACACGGGGTACACGCAAGGCTGACCACATGCCTGTACCGGCAGCCAGGGCACTGATACAGAGCAGCAAAAAGACGGACTTTTCTCCCATGAGGGCAGATAGGGCATCTTCCACCCAGTCTAAAGAGAAAATTTCACCGCAAACTTGAAGCAAGAGAAGGCAGATATCTCGCAGAAAAGTCAACGATCCCAGCAAGATAAAAAGTGTCGACGCATAGCCGCCGATCCGCATCCAGTAGAAGGGATATCCTGCCGCACGTGTTACCAGCAGACGCATAATGGATATGGATTGGGATAATGCAAGTATTAATATAAAAAATCCCCACTTTTCCCATAAGGAAAATGGCACATTCCACAGCAGTCGCTGCGCGATGTAAAGCGCGAGGCAGAGCATAACCATGGTGCTGAAACCAAAAAACATTCTGTTGCGGGAATAGGCCATGGCTGCTCCTGCACAGGATTTAAGGGTACCCTGTCGTTGAAAATATATGTTGACCAAATGCTATGTTCAGCTTTGCAATCTGCTCTCTTCCGCGTATACTCTATGGAGAGTTACAGACATTTTCAAACTGAAGTTTCTCGCGGATTGAGTACCAGATGCCTGTTGAAAAAGGCGCCGGCTTTCGCAGGCGCCCTGAGAAAAGGAAAAACTTTCAAGAAGTGAATTGCTCTTGCTCCAAAGTCAAGAAGGTTCAACCGCATCATTTGGCTTTGTCAGCAGCTTCTTAATATGCCTTGATATACTCATCCAGGCTTTCCGCCGAACAGTTGCGACTGACCCAGAATGCGGAAGCCCATACCATCAGGGCGGTCGCCTGTGTATCGTCCAGCCTTTTCAGTTTTGTTTCCAGACTGGAACGACTTGCACCATGCTTTACATGCAGATTGCTCATGTCGCATGCGTCAAATACTCTGAGCAGAAGATAGGAGAGCCGCGTGTTTTCCGGTGAAAGCCGGGTATCTTTATAAGACTCCACAATAGTTTTCAGTTCGGATGGGGTAAACATATTTTTCAGTGAGGATATGGCGCGGAAAAAAGTATCAACCGCCCACGGCAGGATAAATTCCGCCCCGGCACTTTTGGTGCGGAAATAGTCTTTCAGCCATTTTTCCTGTTCATTGTTGATGCGCGCGGCTACCTGGGGCATGCGGCTTTCCTTGTTTGAGCAAGTCGTCTATGTCTGCTGCATTTTATGAAACAATATCCTTTTCATCTACACGCATTTCTCGAAAAACTCAAGACTTTCTCCAGACGCGATCATCTTGCGGGGCATGTGCCTTTACTCCCGGAATGCGCGCTGGAATGACAACTGCCGGCAGGCCCGCTGGCATGACGGATACAGACGGTCAGGGACGTTCCGCGCAGGGCAGGAGGGGACGCCTGCCGGCCAGATATTCTCTGAAATCAGCGATGGCTCGGTCGTGATCGAAACACAGAGGAGAGGGAAGGTCATCCAGCGGATAGAACGCGACCGCCGCCGCGTCATCTCCAGCTCTGAGCTGTTCCGGGTGTTCGGTATGGCCGACAAAGGTCACTGTCATAGTATGAAAACGAGGATCGCGATCCGGGGCGGAATAAACGCCGAGAATGCCGTCCAGAATCACATCGAGGCCGCTTTCCTCTTTCATTTCGCGTACTGCGGCGTGTTCGACACTTTCCCCTTCTTCCACGAAACCGCCGGGAATGGCCATGCCCAGGGGGACATTTCCCCGGCGGACAAGGATAACACCGCGCGCAGGATCATGGACAATGACGTCAGCCGTCGGAAAGGGATTGCGGTATTTGCTGACCACGGCGCCACACCCGGGGCAAAGAATGGGATTCATATATTCCTCCAGAGAACGGGCAATATCGATGGAAACATCATGTGCATGGTAATTTCGACGGAAGATTTACTCCCGCATCTGTTCCATGTTTTCCAGATAATATCCCGCCGCAAAAAGCCGTTCGGCCTCCAGGGCTCCAGCGCGCAACAACTCAAGTTTCCCTGCTCCCAGGGGGCGTACTATGGTGGATGCCTTTCCCCCCATAGGACGGGGAGGCAAATCAAGTACCAAATCCACGGCCTCAACAAGCTCAGAACTCAGATCTGCCGCGTCAGTAACGGCAGGCTGTCCGCTGATGTTTGCACTGCTGGAGACAAGTGGGCAGCCTACCTGCATGGCAAGTTCACGCGCGACGGCATGAGGACTGATCCGTACGGCAATATTTCCCGATCCTCCTGTCAGCAAAGGAGAAAGATGACGGCGGGCCTCCAGGATAAGTGTCAGAGGCCCCGGCCAAAACCGGGAAGACAAATCTGCTATATCCTCCCATAGTCCGGAGGAGGGAGCTGCGATGGAATCAAGCTGCTCGAAGTCTGCCACGATGAGCGGCAGAGGCATGGCAAGAAGACGTCTTTTACTCCGGAATACGCGGGAAATGGCTTCCTCGCTATCGTAGCGGCAGCCAATGCCGAAAAAGGTCTCTGTCGGATAGACAATCAAACCGCCCGAACGCAGGATATCCGCGGCCTGCCTCAGCAGTCGGCCCGCAGTTTCAGTGCAGGGCATTGCGTTCTGAGTCATGGACCTGTCTCCTTGTGCTTGCCATGACAAAAGCTCTGGCGTAGCCTTCCGGCATGAGCCTCAAGCCTTTGCATATTATTTCGGTGGGAAGACCCCGAGCCGTATTCTGGCGCGATGCCGCGAACCATTATATGGAACGGATCGGCCGCTGGCGAACCGTTACAGAAAACGTCATCAAAGATGCCGATGCGGCGCTGCCCGCTGAGCGCAGAAAAGAGGAAGAGGGAAAACGCATTCTTGAGGTCCTTTCCGGACGTGATATTGTTGTATGTCTTGATGAAAAGGGACGTGGCATGTCTTCGCGCGAATTCTCCCGCTTCCTTGAAGAACTGTCGCGTGACGCCAACCGTTGCCCCTGCTTTATTCTCGGGGGACCGTTCGGCCTGGCGGAAGCCGTGCGCGCCAGAGCCAGGCATCTGATATCTTTCGGCCCGCAGACTCTGCCCCACGAGCTGGCGCGTGTCGTTCTTCTGGAACAGCTGTACCGCGCGGAGTCGCTGCTGCGCAATACCCCCTATCATCATGACTGACTGCCTTCTTCCCGACCGGACATGCGCGCCAGTTCAATGCTGCGTGCATCAGCGTCCAGTATTTCACACCGGGTAAAAGTTTCGTCGCCATCCTCTTCTTTCATGACACGAAAATGGCGTTCCGCTCTTGCAGCAAGCTGTGGCCAGTGAGTAATGATGAGCATCTGGCGGCGGGCGGAAAGTGCGGCCAGTCTGTCCGCCACACGGTTCAGTGTCAGGCCGCCCACACCGGCGTCAACTTCGTCAAAGATAAGTGTGGCATCTTCTCCTCGAGCCTGAAGACTGACCACCGCCAACAGGAAGCGGGAAAGTTCACCTCCAGAGGCAATACGATCAAGGGGCTGCGCCGGCTGGCCGGGGTTGGGCGCCCACATCAACCGAACCCGCTGTTCAATGCAGGGAGGCACCTTTCCCACCGCGGGCCATATTTCATGTTCCGTCAGCTCCGGTTCCACATGAACGCGCTCGGAAAAGCCCAGTCCGGCAAGCTCTTTTTCCAGGGCCCGGCAGAAAAGCTCAGCAGCTCGCAATCGTGCGGCATTACATAGTTCAAGTATCAGATGAAGTTTTTCCGCTGCCTCGGCAACACGTTTTTCCTGACGATGAAGATCCAGAGCAGAGGCATCCAGAAAAGAAAGATTGGCTGTGATTTCTTTTTTCAACTCGAGGATTTCGGGCAGAGAACGCCGCAGCTTTCTCTTCAACTGAGCCAGTGCATAAAGGCGCGATTCAATATCTTCGGGATCAACGGCATCGAAATCCTCTCCCAGCGAAGGAACGGTTCTGAATCTGCGATCCAGCTCTGCAGCTTCTTCTCTGAAGTTGATCACGGCATCACGCGCTATCTGCAGATCGGACGTGTCTTTTTCATTATGGAGTTCACCACTCAACTGTTCAAGCAGACGCTCGAGCTGGCCAAGCAGGTCCAGCAGGCCGGCACTCTCCGCGCCTCGCATGATTTCCAGCCCCCGCTCATAATGCCCGCGTACCTGCTCCACCCCCCGCACTTTTAGTTTCATGGCTTCCAGTTTTTCCTCCTCGCCATCCAGGGGAGCCACTCTTTCTATTTCCTTCTGCTGCATCTCCAGGAGTTCGCGACGTTCTTCCAGCTCGCGGATGCGCTCCCGCATCATGTGAAGTTCTTCCGCCGCCCCTTTCAGCTCCTTTACTGCGGCATCTTTGCGGTGAGGGAGGTCCGGATCGTCCAAAAAGGCGTCAACCAGCTGGGCCTGATAGGAGGGTAGCAGAAGACGCTGCTGACCGTGCTGTCCGGCATGAAGCACAAGTGCGGGGCGCATGGCACGGATTACATCCTGAGAACTCAGATCGCCGTTGAGGAAAAAACGGCTTCGCCCTGTTCCTGCAAGCAGTTCACGGCGCAGAACAATATCTCCGTCTGAACCGGAAAACAGAGCCTCAACCTGAGCCTTCTCTTTGCCCGGGCGAACCATTTCAGCTTCCAGCTTTTCACCAAGCACAAAGTTGATTGCCTTGAGAATAAAGCTTTTCCCCGCGCCGGTTTCTCCGGTCAAAGCATTCATGCCTGAAGAAAATTCAAGCTCCATGTCCTCAATGAGCGCAAGATTTCGTATCCGCAGATATTCAAGCATCCCGCTATCCTTGCCCGCTGCCTTCACTTTGGCCGCTGAATTTTCAGTTTAGCGTCTTTTCAGACGCGGGTCGAGGAGATCCCGCAGGCTCTCTCCGAGAAGGTTATACCCCAGCACGGTTACCAGAATGGCAAGACCGGGATAAAGAGAAAGCCACGGGGCGATTTCCAGCACATTCTTGCCATCCATCAGCATGTTGCCCCAGCTTGCCATGGGAGGCTGGACTCCGAGTCCGAGAAAGCTCAGCGATGATTCCACCAGAATGGCGCCTGCTATTCCCAGCGTGGCGGAAACCAGCACCGGCGCCATGGCGTTGGGCAGAATGTGGACAAACAGAATACGCCGGGCGGGCGCTCCCGCGACCTTTGCCGCTGCTATGAAATCGCGCTCGCGCAGGCTGAGTGTTTCGGCTCGTACCAGGCGGGCCACCCCCATCCATGATGTGAGACCGATGACAATCATAATATTGTTCAAACTGGGTTCAAGAAAGGCGATAACAGCCAGAATGAGAAAAAAGGAGGGGAAACACAGCATGACATCCACGCCGCGCATAATGACTTCATCCACCAGCCCTCCGAAGTACCCTGCCAGAAGCCCCAGGATGATGCCGATAGCTGTGGAGATGCCCACTGCAACAAAACCAACCCATAATGAGACGCGCGCGCCGTACAGCATGCGCGACAAAATGTCCCTGCCAAGCTCGTCCGTACCCAGAGGGAAGGCAGAGCAGGGCGCCTGCAGAATAAAGCCCAGGTGCAGCACATCGGGATCATAGGGGGCCAGCCAGGGAGCGAACAGAGCAAGCAGGCTCATGCCCAGAACAATAAGCAGTCCCGGGAGCAGCAGGCTCTGTTTTCCGAACAGCGATTTCATGCTGCCTCCGAAGAAAAAGCCCGCGCGCCATTCCGGATACGCGGATCGGCCAAGCCGTAACCGATATCGGCCAGCATATTGCCCAGCAGAGTGAGGACAGCGCCAAAAACCAGGTTTCCCATAATCAGGGGGTAATCCCGGGCCATAACGGCGCCATAGAAAAGCTGTCCCAGACCTGGCAGGGCAAACATGGTTTCAATGATCACACTGCCGCCGATAAGTCCGGGAACGGAAAGCCCCAGCATGGTGATAACGGGCAGCAACGCATTACGCAATGCGTGACGAAAGATTACCCTGTTCATCGGCAGGCCCTTGGCTCGTGCGGTAAGAATATAATCCTGTCGCAGCACTTCCAGCATGGAAGAGCGCAGAAAACGTGACGTGCCCGCTATGCCGCCCACTGTGCCCACAGCAATCGGCAGGGCCAGATGCCATGCCACGTCCAGCGCCTTGTCCAGCGGGGTCAGATGGGCAAAGTTCATAGAGGTCAGACCGGACAGGGGGAGTATGCCAAGATCGATGCCGAAATACAGCATAAGCAGCAGTGCCAGCCAGAAACCTGGCATGGCAAAGCCAAGGAATACAAGTACAGTCAACGTCTTATCGACCCATGTTCCCTGCCTGACAGCGGAAACAATACCCACGGGCAGAGCAATGATCAGCGTCAGCGCCAGGGAAGCGACATTCATTCCCACAGTGAGCGGCAACCTTTCCATAATCTTGTCGATGACAGGCCGCGCATCGCTGGACAGCGAGATGCCGAAATCAAAATGAAGCAGCCGTGTAAGCCAGTCAAAATACTGAATAAGCAGGGGGCGATCAAGTCCATAAATAGCATCCAGCCGTGCGCGCACAAGCTCCCCTGCCAGGGGATTGAGGCTGGTCTGCATATCTGTGGGGGAACCAGGGGCAAGATGAATCACCGCAAAGCTGATAAGGGTAATGCCCCACAGAATAATGAGCATCCATATTGCTTTGCGCAACAGACGAACAACAAGGGCGGACACCTTTCCTGCCTCACATTCCATATCTACATAGCGCCCTGACTGATGTCACGGCGCATCCACTCTGCGACTTCACGCACTTCATGCCCCCATGCGGAGGGAGTCAATCGCACGGTCAGGAACTGACGATATACGTCATCCAGCATATCCAGGCAGCTTTCAATGAGGTAGATTTTTTCCAGAAACAGCGCATCTGGATCGTCACCTTCCTCACTTTTTGCCACCTGCGGAGTGCGCAATGAACCGATACTGAAATCATCTGCCCTGAGAGTTACCTGCCAGTTCATGCCGTCCTTTTCCAACCGGGCCAGAGCGCGGACGACCAGTTTGCCCGTCAGCAGCCCCAGCCGGGCTTCCCGAAGAGGTGAAAGGGAGCCTGAAACGGAAGCGGTTTCCCTGTTGTCTCCTTCACCTCCACGTACAACAACGCGCTGCTCCATATTCAACGAAAAGGGCTCCCCCGCTTTCGCCGTTCCCTTGCTCATTTTGAACAAGCCGTTTGAAGTTTCGCTTTTGTACCATAACCAGGTCAGAAAATCCTGCCCCAGTATAAGATCCGTATTTTCCCCGATATAAGAGGCTTCAGCCATGGCGTTTATCATCCTTATAAAAGCTATACGGATTACAGGAAGCGTGTAGCTTCCACCTCATCCAGGCGGGTTGAAACATCTTCCCCCAGAAGGGAGAGGGCAAGCCCGTATGGCAGCATCTGCTCGATATGCAAATCAAAAGTACGGGTGAACAGATCCTGGAACAGCTCGATAAGCTTGCCCTGAGTAGAGGCAAGATAAATTTTGGCTGTCTGGGTATTCCATACCACCTGAAATTCAGATGGAATGGGCAGAAAGCGGCCGCGCAGACGCAGCTTGACCTGTTCGGCTATCTCTTTTTTCCTTTCACGCGCAACGAACTTTTTCCCGAACTCCCTGATACGCTGTTCTTCTTCCTGAAGCGCTATCCTGGTGTGTTTCCTGAGGACGGCAGGGGGAATGCGTCGGGTATCCACTCGCAGGGAGAAAACAAGATATTCCGCTTTTTCTGGAGGGCTGAGCCTCCATGCGGTATCCAGCATGTCGTCGAAGTTAACCCAGCCGAATGATCGTTCTTCCGGAATTTCATCTATATCCTGAAACGCGAACTGCCGCAGTTTTTCAGGGACTGCCGCCCACAGATCCGCCGGGATTTCATCCACAATGCGAAAGCGGGTGAAGCTGGTGCTTGATTTCAGAAAGCTCATGATGCCCCCATAAAAATGCTCCACGGCAATCTTCGCCTTGCCGCGATTATCGTATTTATGGTGCAGAATACGTCAAGCGCCTTTCAGGCGCAAGGCTGGAGCCTTCCGCCCGGGAGGAAGCCGCAAAGCAGAGACGGGTAAGGTAATGCGCGGCATGGAAGGGGGGGGGACGAGGAGCGGCCAAATGTCTCGCAAAGCGCGGTCGAGAACGGCGAAGCCACGCGAGATGAAGCGTAATACCCCAGGATATTTTTTATGTAATACTTGAAGTTTTTTCGTGAGAAGAACCTTCGCCGGCCATGCCCCGACAAGTTATCATGCAAGACGTACACCATGGCTCAGTAGCATCGGGATAGTGGCGTTGAATAATCTTCCTTTCGATGTTTCTCTCATGAAAAATCGAAACCCGTCGCCTATACGGCTATCGACAACTTTCGAAAGCCGCTCCGATCACCCATATAACACATTGAATTTAAATATAATATTGTATTGTTCGCCCCTATTTTACCGG
Organism: Candidatus Mailhella excrementigallinarum; assembly: GCA_944324075.1. Classification (GTDB taxonomy): domain Bacteria; phylum Desulfobacterota; class Desulfovibrionia; order Desulfovibrionales; family Desulfovibrionaceae; genus Mailhella; species Mailhella excrementigallinarum. Next base: position 58,317 of record CALUUZ010000007.1, on the reverse strand, counting down.
CAATTTAAATGTCTCATAAATGCAACTTATTTTAACCAAAAAATAAAAGCCCCGCCGGAGCGGGGCAGGGGCATCACTTTGTGCGTTGTTCCAAGTACTTAATCAACAAATTAAGAAGCCGCACAAGACGCCCAAGTATATAAACACCAAAAAAAAAACAAAAAACACCCAAAAATCAACATACCAACATCAAGCATCACACCTCCTAATATCCAGAACTCGGGAAACGCCTCTCAAACCAACGAAGGAACTTGACAAAACGGCTATCAGACTTTGACGGCTTACCGCGAACCCTATCAACCAACTTTTCATAAGATGTCTTCTGATTTTCAGGTATCCAATTAAAGTCAGAAAACGACCAACGACGACCCGCAAGTGTCTGACCTGTAGCGGCCTTATATTTAGGCAAAACCGATGCCTCGATAAACGGCCACCATTCAATGCCAAGTTTATCCTCGTAAATTCCGGCATAATCAGAGCTAGGGCCAAACTCAAAACGTCCAGTCGGCGTTCTTTGCCAAGCATATTTATCAACAGGCTTAGCCATATACTTTGAGTCACCTTGTCCCGTTAGCACAGTATTGTCAACTCCCGGCATGGCGGGGGGACGACCAGTTTTTTTCACAGCGGACAAAGAATCGAGCTTCATCTGCAAGAGAGTCTGAGCGCGGATATCATTCTCGAGCTTCAAACCGCGAATCTGCTCCGCATGTGTCTCAGCCTGCATCGCCTGTCCAAGCTCTCTCTCAGCGCGAGTCGCCTTGGACTCTATCGCGCGGCCAACATTCTGGCCTGCATCTCCGAGCCAAGAATAGTCACCAGCGGTAAATGAAGGAGAGAAACTGGCATTGTTTACTCCAAGCGCGGCCAGAGGATGAATACCAGCGGCCTTAGCATCAGCAACCTTCCAACGGATACCGTTCTGCGCAAACTCCTTCTGAGCGGCATAGTTAGCCTGAGCAGTACTCGCGTCAGACTTATTACCAAGCACACCACCGACAACATTACCGACAGCGCCAGCAATACCACCAAGGGCACCACCGACAGCATTACCAATAGAACTAAAAAAGCCCATAACTATGCCTCCTTATCTGCATCGAATATAAGACTTAGCTGTCCATTTCGGCGGTCTATTTCGGCGTCCGCCTTTTCCAGTTTTTTGCAAAGCGAAGAGAACACGCCTGCGCTCTTTTCGGCGTATACAAACGACGGTCCTTTCAGGGCGTTGAAAGTAAGGATGCACTTGTGTTGGCATCCAGTGCATTCTAGGCTGTACCGTTTCATATCGGACTGGGGCAGGGCGGCCATCTCGCAAATGATAAACGTCTTGTCGAAATTCATGCGGAATTCTCCGTAAATCTTCAGCTTGTTGTAAACGAGTCTGAATTGGCTTAATGGTATGAAGTAAATCAGAGAGACGAAAACGCCGGCCTAAGTTCGGCCGGGCGGTCGGCAAGCGACCGCGCGTTTCTGGTTTTCTCTCAGATAAAACTCTTGACTTTTTCCTGTTTTTATGAGCCATACACCAACTCCTCTCAGGTTGGTGTCACTCACCACAGTACAGAAAAAAGATAGGGCAGGGCTTCGGCGGGCCTATTTCTCAGAGCAGTCACCGCCGGAAACATTATACTCAATCGTTGTTTCCGGCGTCTGGACTTTGAACGTCTTTTCCAGATTGCACCCTGCCAGAATCGCCAGCAGGGGAATCAGAAGCATGAGCAAGAGCGTCACGGCGAGCTTTTTCCGCGAGGTAAAGCCGTTCCATATGATCAAAATTTTCTTCAAAAACGTACTGAAATCCATCGTCATCTCCACAATCGAAATCGTCCATTTCTTCAAGAGTCTCAGGCGCATTAGCCGCCTGTTCTGCCAAATACTGAGCAATCATGCGCCGAGTCCTCATATGGATAGGCTCAAGGCGCTCAAAAGGCACACCGATTGAAACCGGGGTAGTATCCACCTTTTCCGAACCATCAAAATTGAGATACTTTTCATAGTCTTCTTTTGGCGTATTCATAATCACCTCATATAGGATTACCGAATTTTGCCATTGCACGACGAGCCTGTATAGAATGAGAAGCCATTACATACAGTTGGTCATTTTCTTGGGCGGCAAAAATACGATTGGTAGGAAGGCCGGAAATGAAAGACGCATTGAGAGCAGGGGGAGCATCAAATTCACGGGCCATATGCCAATAATTAAGGAGCTTCCGAAACTCTCCGGCAACAGAAGATTCATGCCAGCGATACTCATCATATCTGTTCTGATAACCAAACATATGCTTGGCACGGTCAGTTTTATCAGAGTTACCAGCATTATCAGCAGTAGCATAAAGCTCGGACTGCCAAACTTCCTGCTGACCAATATGCTGAAGTTCCCTTTGAAAATAGTCTTCCTTAACCTGACGTTGCCACATCCGAGGCAAACCCTGCTGATAGACGGCAACAGGCTGCACCATCATCAGAGATATAATGTATCCATGCTCTTCAAAGAAGCGCCGAAAACGATTGGTACGCATCGCGCCAATACCATGACCGGCCATAGCACCAACAGGAGCATTTTCAGTTGGCGCAGTTTGCAAAACCTCACTAAACTGTATCGTTTGCTTGCCGCCTCCAAGGTATTCCGGACGCTGAAGACGGGCATCAGATGCCTTGATGCCCAAGAAACGCAGATACTCGGTATAGCGAGAGCCATACAGGGCACGATGTTCCTCAAAACGCTGGAGGGCGAATGCCTCACGGAGTTGGTTGATATCAACACTGGCAATATCAGTACCAGCAAGATAGGTCTTCCACTCATTATTGAGGGGCGGGTTACCACCAAAATCAGAAGACAAAGCCAGGTATTCCGTCGACGGCGAACCAAAATCTCCACGATGCACAACAACATCAACAGTAACAGCCGATTCAGAAGATTGACCAGCACGAAGCTGAAAAGGCTGAGTGGAACCTGATGCCGCATTTACAGGGACAGAAACAGCAACACCCTTTTGAGGCCATGGCCGGGCAGTCGTGAAGTAATCACGTTCCCAATCAACACGCTGGATATTTCCGGAAGTTGTCGAATCAATGCCAGATGCCAGAGAAATAGCCAAAGGCTCTTCAAGGTCCTGATCTCGATACCATTCATTGAATATCAGATTATAGGCACGATACGGCAACGCCGAAATTTTAAGGCCGACAATCTCAGGAGGCACACCAAGATAATCTTTCAAACTACCAACACCATTAGCGGCAGTAGTAACAATAAAAGGCGGTACGGACTGATTAAGTCCGTCAGGGCCTCCAGTAATGAAATCCTCGAAATCCTCCCAGATAAGGCGAGTGGGCACATACCAATGATGAACACGCACATGCACCGGATGCATTACAGGCGCGACCATCGGAGCCAGACGGATAAAAAGGCTGGTAGCCATTTGAAACGTATCGCCTGGAAGAACCTCAGTCAGTTGAATGGGGACAAGATATCCCATACGAGCCGACAAGAGCTTATAATGCGAAAGCGAAAACTTATTACGCTTTATCACAGTTTACCTCGATTATTGTAAATCTTAAAACGGGCTTCAATCTGTCTATTACGCTGCTCAGACTCTTTGATAAGCAACTCTGCAAGATTCAGATTCTTGGTACGAGCTTCAAACCACTTGCATTTCATCTCATTCAGAAAGCCGTCGATATCACCGTTACAATCGAATATGGTACGGAGCTTGTCACGAAGATAACGGCCAAAAGGAAGAAAACGATTGCCATGTTTGAGGCCATCAGGAATATCTCCTTTCAGTTGTAGAAAAGAACGAAAAGCAGGTTGTTCAAGAAGTTCAGCAAGTTTACCAAGAGCAGGATAACCAATACCGGGCTTGCGCGACATAAGTGCGAACTCTTTTTCACGGAAATCACCTTTACGGATAATCTTCTTGGTGACATAACCGGCTACATATTGCACTGTCTCAAAAACACAAGGGTCAACAGTGATAAAACCATACGGCCAACATTTCTCAATAATCTCTTCCGTAGTCACATCGGGGGACAAACCGAAAATAATCAAATGATAATGAGGACGCAGAGTTTTTTCACCATATTCACCGGCACAATAATAACGGATTTTTGCATCACCAAGCTGTTTACGAAGACGCTTCAAAAAAAGTTGAATGTGGCGCTTAGATAAAGAACCGTCAGTTGGAACAAAATCATCGTTATAAGTAAGAGTAACAAATGAAGAAGCCGCATGACAGTAACTTTCAAGCATGAGTCGATGCGTCCAGACACGACGCTTGTTTATCCGGCAGGGCAGACATTGACCGCAGGGAAAAGGAACACCTTGCAGAGCAATTTCCTGCCCAAGTTCCTTCAGGCCAGACAAAATCGAAGCCTTGAAAACCTTGCCAGATGGATCGCGCACAAATGGGCTTTTACAAAGCACATCTTATCTGCCTCACATACGGATGCCAGCGCGACGGGCGAAAACGCGACGGATGCGGCGGCGACCTCTACGACCACGACGACGACCTCTACGACGATAAGCCATAATAGCACCTCTCACGACAAAGCCGGAAAAAATCTTCCGAGCTACAAGGTTCAATCAAAAAAGCATCATCCAACAAATCTTTTTCCCAAGAAAAAACCAAATAATCCTTGCCAGTCCGAGAATCTGTTGCCTTCAAGCAAGCATCCCACGGATTCATAGAGCCTCCAGATTTAAAGGTTTAAAAAAAGTCCGTAGGAATGTCCTATAATGTAAATTATGTAAACTTTTAAAACATGAATGCCCTCTCACTCTTACTAGTCCTGCCAGATACCGAACTTGCTCCCTTGCGAGCTTTGCGCTACTTGTTTGCCATGAAAACTGTACACATAAAAATGCTGTTAAAAATAGTTGTCACGGCTGCCTCTCTGTCAGTCTTTCTTGTTCCTCCCTCAGCTCTGGCACTTCCGCGCAGCTTGACTGAACTGGAGGATATTCCTGATGCACTCACCCAGACGGGGATCGGGCATGGAGATATCCCTTCCATCAACAACTATGCCGTTTTACCCATGAATGAAGCTCTGATGAGCCTCGAGCCAGACGATCCTGTCTTTATTGTCCCCCTGCCCGATGCGGTACACATCTATCCTCAGAAGGTACTGGTCTGGCATGAGGTGGTAAATGAAGTCATCAAGGGAGAACCGTATTGCATCTCCTATTCACCTCTTAGCGGTTCTCTTGCTGTCTATTATGCAAGGGCTGAACAGCAGAACCTCATTTTTGACGCAGATGGGCGGTTGTTTAACAGCAATACTACCCTGATAGATCGCAATACCGGAAGTCTTTGGTCGCAGATATGGGGAATGGCCTTTGACGGTCCTTTAAAAGGAACCGGTCTGGACATTCTCCCATGCTACTGGACACGCTGGAAATATGCGCGAGAGGTATATCGTGAGAAAGAAAATGTTAAAGTAATGCAGACGCCACGGGGAGGATTTCGTAATTATAATCGTGATCCCTATGGTTCCTATCTTATTCCGGGGGATAATTATTATAATGATGAACGCATCCTGTATCCCCTTCAGCGGCTTGATAGTCGGATGTATCCCAAAACTCAGGTTATTGGTCTTGAAGTTGATAAGAATCTCATTGGGATCGATATTAATTATGTCCGCAAACGGAAGGTCGTGAATTTTTTTTCCGGCTTAGTGCCTCTGGTGGCCATCCACGATGAGAAACTTGATGTCGCACGCATTTTTGTGCGCAGTATTTGGGACGGCAGGCCACCTGCTCTCTTTACTTGGAAGGATGGACAAATTCAGGATATCATGACCAGAAGCATCTGGAACGCTCAGGGGCAGTGCGTGCAGGGCAACCTGCAAGGTGCTTTCATGACGGAAAAATTCGGCATTTATGCATTCTGGTTTGCCTGGGCAGCAGCCAACCCGGAAACAGACACCGTACCGGGCGCATCCGTTGTGCCGGATAGTGCGCTGGAATTCGGGAATATGGCTGGAAAGGTGCTTCCATAGAGTATGTCGCAACCTCCTGCTGACGCGGCTCGACCTTGTCGACATGAGCTTTGCGCGCAAAATGCTGCGGCTAGGGAACTCGCCACGCCCGCTTCCCCGGCGGTCAAGGCTCCAGAGGTTGCGTTCATATGGAGAAGAAAAAGGTGGAGTTCCCCGTAAACGGACTCCACCCTTGCTTTTTGATTATATCAAGAAATAGAAATTAACTACATTCCAGAACAATATCCTTTCTTATTCCTCTCTTATTCCTCACGATATGTGGCAGACTGAGCCGACTTCTCACTGACGGTCACACTGTATAATTCCACAGGAGACCCCGCCAGACGGGGAGTCATCTGCTTCCATATATGCCGGGCAAGGTTCTCCGAAGACGGATTGATGACATCAAATGGAGACATTTCGTTCAGGATGTGGTGATCAAGCTGTTCCAGCACTTCCCTGAATATTTTTTTCAGCTGTGAAAAGTCCATGGCCAGTTCTGTGTCCGGAGTCAGCTCTTCTCCGCGTACAGTGAGTTCTGCACCATAGTTATGGCCATGCATGTTTTCGCATTTGCCATGGTAATGGCGCAAGGCATGTGCAGCAGAAAATTCGCCGCGCACGGTGAGATACCAGACGGGGGTTTTCATATATCCGCTCCTGCAGTTCAGACTTCCAGAGCCTGCTTGCTTTTTATCCATTCTTCAATGTCTCTGTGGAACTGAGGACCGGACTGGACACGCCAGCGAGGTCCCAGTTCCATGACACAATATTTCCCATCCAGTGTAAAATGGATCTGCACCTGTGACGTCCCTTTATGCTTGTCCAGAATAGTTTGAAATTCGACAATGTCTTCCTGCCTGGTGCACTGGGGAGGATATGGGATCAAAACGGGATGTTCGCTCTCGGCACAGGCGTCAAGCAGAGTTCTTGCGGAATCTCCCAGCAGCTTGACTTCCTTGACGGAATCTTCCGTATCCTCGTCTTCGTCGAAAGAGTTTTCGTCTTCTTTCAGATCTGCTGTGGCGGTCAGCTCAATGAGCGCACGATCGGCATTCAGAACTTCTCGCAACGATGCGTATGTCTTTGGGAAAAAAGTGACCTCACCATGACCGGTAAGATCTTCAATTTGAACAAATGCCATGCGATCGCCCTTTTTAGTCAGGATTTCCCGCACGGATGTTACAAGTACCCCAACCTTCACCTGCCCTTTGGCATCCCGCACCTCTTCCAGAGTACTCAAACCGAGGCGCAGCATGTCCCGTCGGAAAGGCTGGAGAGGATGACTCGTCAGATAAAAGCCAAGAGATTCCTTTTCAAAGCCAAGGCGCTGATCGTCATCCCATTCCGGCGTATCCTTTTCCGGGCAGTCGAATCCTATGCCGCCCGCAGGACGCTCTTCCTTGACCGGAGCGAAGGCCAGCAGAGAAGCCTGATTGGACTGTTTTTCCTTCTGCTTCTTCTGGGCACGGGCCACGACCACGTCAAGGCCGGCCAGCAATCCAGCACGGCTGACATTGAAACAGTCGCAGGCTCCGCCTTTGATCAGGCTTTCAAGAACACGCTTGGTCACCTTGCGCAGATTGACACGCAGGCAAAGCTCAAGCAGAGATTTATATTCCCCCCCCTGCTCCCGCGCGCTGACAATTTCATTAATGGCTTCATCGCCCACGTTCTTTATCCCGCCCAGTCCATAGATAATCGCCTCACCATATGCGGAAAACGCCCGGTAACTCCGCTGAACGTCGGGCGGCATAACTTCAATCCCCATATCACGACATGCAGCGATATATTTAAGGATTTTGTCCTGGTTTCCAATTTCCGAACTGAGCAGCGCCGCCATGAATTCCACTTTATAGTAAAGCTTGAGAAAGGCCGTATGGTAGGAAATCAGCGCATATGCGGCGCTATGGGCCTTGTTGAACCCATACTCGGCGAACTTTTCCATAAGATCGAAAATTTCATTCGCCTTACCTTCCGGCACATCGCGGGAAAGCGCGCCTTCCAGAAAAATACCACGCTGCTTGGCCATCTCCTCCGGTTTTTTCTTGCCCATGGCGCGGCGCAGCAGGTCTGCCCCTCCCAGCGTATATCTCGCGGTAATCTGGGCGATTTGCATTACCTGTTCCTGATAGACGATAACTCCATATGTATCTTTCAGGCAGTTTTCGAGTTCCGGCAGAGGATAGGATACCTCGATTTCTCCATGTTTGCGCTTGATGAACTCGTCAACCATACCTGAATTGAGCGGACCGGGACGATACAGCGCCAGCATGGCTATGAGGTCTTCAAAACAGTTGGGCTTAAGCATGCGCAAGTATTTGCGCATCCCTGAACTTTCCACCTGAAAGATGCCATCCGTATCTCCCTTGGTGTAAAGATCATACACGCTGAGATCGTTCAGCGGAAGATTATCCAGATCCGGGACCTCCTTGCCCTGCCGCTCTATATTCTCCAGTGCCCGGTGGATGAGTGTCATGGTACGCAGACCAAGAAAGTCGAACTTGACCAGGCCGACCTTTTCCACATTCTTCATGTCGAACTGAGCTACAAGTTCGTCTTTTTTTCCTTTGAACAGCGGAAGATAATCGTCCATGTCCAAATCGGCCACGACCACGCCGGCGGCATGTGTGGAGGCATGTCGGGACAGGCCTTCCAGACGCATGGAAATATCAAAAAGCTTCCTGATGGATGGGTCGGTTTTATACAGTTCAGCCAGTTCAGACACTTCGGCCAGGGCCTTTTTAAGGGTCATCTTGAGATCGGCGGGAATAAGCTTGGCAATGCGGGAGGTATCATTGAAGGACATGCCAAGCGCCCTGCCAACGTCGCGCACCACCGCCTTGGCCTTCATCTTTCCAAATGTGGCTATCTGGGAAACTTTGCTCTTCCCATACTTGTGCGTTACATATTCAAGCACCTCCAGCCGCCTGTCTTCGCAGAAATCCACATCGATATCAGGCATGCTGATACGTTCAATATTCAAGAATCGCTCGAAGAAAAGATGGTATGGCAGCGGATCAAGATTGGTGATGCGCAGCGACCATGCCACAACGGATCCCGCAGCCGATCCGCGTCCCGGACCTACCGGGATCCCGTTGTTCTTGGCCCAGTTGATGAAGTCCTGCACAATAAGGAAATAGCCGGGGAATCCCATGTCACAAATGACTTTGAGTTCCATTTCCAGGCGTTCCCGATACACTTCCGGGTTGATTTTGTCCCTGTCAGGATGTTTGCGCATCCTCTGCTCCAGACCTTCCCGCGCCAGACGGCAGAATTCCTGATCCAGAGTCATTCCCTCAGGCAGATCATATACAGGAAAATGATAAGGCGGAGCATGCATCTGGATTTCCAGCCCTGCGCACAGCTCAGCGATTTTCACCGTGTTGGAGACAGCTTCCGGCACATGAGAAAACGCGGTCTGCATTTCTTCTGCCGACTTGTAATACAAATCCTTGGCATCGAACCGCATGCGCTTGGCGTCATCAACTTTGGCCTGGGTCTGGATGCAGAGCAGAATATCATGGGCTTCAACATCGGCAGCTTCCAGATAATGGCAGTCATTGGTGGCCACCAGGGGCAGCCTGGTGGCATCCGCCAACTCCAGAAGTTTTCCATTGAGCCGATCCTGCTGGGGAAGCGTATTGGATTGAACCTCCAGATAAAAGCGCCCGGGATAGATGGAGGAATATTCCTTTGTCAGCGCAATGGCATCCTCAAAGGTTCCTCCTCCGGGAATAAAACGATTTTCTCCCAGCAGTGTGCGGGGAATTTCTCCGGCCAGACAGGCCGACAGCGCGATGATTCCCTCACTGTGCCGTCGCAGGATATCCTTGTCCACACGTGGCTTGTAATGAAAGCCTTTCAGCCAGCTTTGGCTGACCATGTGCAGGAGATTCTGATAGCCGATGCTGTTCTGGGCAAGCAGAATAAGGTGATGACGGACTCTGGCGAATTCTGAACTGCAGTCGGTATGATCGCGGGTGACATACACCTCGCATCCCATGATCGGATGAATGCCCACATCATGGCAGGCTTTGTAAAAATAGGCGGCTCCGAACATATTTCCATGATCGGTGATAGCCGCGGCGGGCATACCGAAATCCTTGGCCCGTCTGCACAAATCCTCAATACGAATGGCTCCATCCAGGAGGCTGTATTCGGTATGGCAGTGCAAGTGAACAAAATCGGACATGAGAAAGTTCCCGTTACAAAATTCGTGGTAATGCTGATGTGGAGAGTCTAGCACAGGGCCGTATGGGGCACAATCGTCCCGGGTGGCGTGCCTCTTGCCCTGAACTACCCGGGACTATATGCTAGGAGAACATCATGAGGAATTTTTTATGATTGAAGAATTGATGGGCAGTCGCTGGGGCGGTTATATGGTCATGGCGGTTCTGCTGGGGGGCGTCGCCCTGCTGCTGCGCTTTTTGTATGGTCCGCACGGTATTCTGCGCGATCCCCGGTGGGATGAGGAAAATCGACGCATCAGAGCGGAAGAAGAAGCTGAACGACAGGCTCGAAAGGAGCGCTTTCAACTTGACATGCAGTATCCGCCTGCCCGGGACATTTCCCTTTCGCCGGAGCACCTTCTTTCTTTTGATGAGCATTGTTCCCTTTTTCGGAGTTATGCGGCGAACTTTATCACAAACAGAACTGAGGATGCGCCCATCCGCCTTAAGGAAGCACACTCGCTCCGTGTCTATACCCATGTGGAGAATATAGTTCGAACCGAGCACCTGCCGGACGATATCGCCCGGGCGGGACTGCTTGCCGGTCTGTATCACGATTGCGGACGTTTTCCGCAGTTTTGCCAATATCGCACCTTCGTGGACGCAGCATCGGTCAATCACGCACATCTCAGCCTAAAGGTACTGAAGAAAAAAGGCTTTCTGATCGGGGAAACGCCGCGAGTACGAGCACTCGCGCAGACCGCCGTACTCCTGCATAACCGCAGTGTTCTTCCTGAGCGTCTGACGCCGGACGCGCGCCTGGTAACGGACATGGTGCGTGATGCCGACAAGTTGGACATCATTTCAATCATGGTGGCGCATTTTGAACAGGCCCTGCCTGAAAATGATGCTGTTTTTCTGCATGTACAGAACAGGCCGGAAGCCTGTTCTCCGACAGTAATCAGAGATGTACTTGCCGGGCGGGTCGTATCCTATCGCGATCTGCATTATGTCAATGATTTTCGTCTGCTGCTTGGCACCTGGGCCCATGAACTGCGTTTTCCCATCACACGGAAGATGCTGCGTGCAAGCGGACATCTGGAAAAAATATTTTCCGGGCTTCCTGATACGCCGGAGATTCGAGCCTCCGTTGCCTTTCTGCGGGGGGTGCTGAACGAAGCCCCTCAGGAGACGGCCGTGTCAGGAGGAAGCAGGAGAGTCTCCCGATGAAAATTCTCGCATTTGGTGATGTGGTCGGCAAACCGGGCAGACAGGTTCTGAAAAAACATGTCGTGTGTCTGAGGCGTGAACTTGCCGTTGACTTTGTATTTGCCAATGGTGAAAACGCGGCTGGAGGAATTGGTCTGACCCGTGAAACCCTTGATGAAATCCTTTCCTGCGGAGTTGACGCAGTGACTGGAGGCAACCATATCTGGAAGCACCGGGAACTCTGCTGCCGTATGGACAGCGACGCGCGTGTCCTGCGCCCGGCAAACTATCCGGATGCTCCGGGCAGAGGATACGCCGTTTATACCCTTGCCGACGGACGTGAGATCGCTCTGTGCAACCTGCAAGGTCTGACGTATATGGAGCCTCTGCCCTGTCCTTTTCGAACTGCGTTTGACTGGGTCAGGGAACTGGACGAATCCGGCGCAACCAGAATCAGACTGATTGATTTTCACGCCGAAGCGACAAGCGAGAAGAAAACTCTCGGGCTTGCCTTGGATGGAAAAGTCAGCGCTGTTCTGGGAACCCACACCCATGTGCAGTGCGCTGACGCACAGATACTGCCGCAAGGCACAGCGTATCTTACAGATCTGGGAATGTGCGGAGTAGAGGTTTCCTCTCTCGGGATGGATGCAGCCCTGACGCTTGAGCGGTTTTTGTCCAGGCGACCAGTTTCGTTTAAGGCGGCATCAGGTCCGCCCTCTCTTAATGGGGCGTTTCTTGACATTGATGATGAAAGTGGACTGGCACGGGAGATCAGGCTTATCCGTCTTGATACGCCTGATCATATCCGCGCGAGGTCAGACCGGCAGGAAATGCATTCCGCCACGGCATAGAAAAATGCAGGATAAAGTCATCCTCCAATATGGAGATAAAATCTGCCGGGTCAGAGCGGAGAAGCATGCCGGTCCTTTTCAATCATAAAAATGTTCTTGCCGTACCGAATACCAGAAACTTGCGGGATAGCGCGTTATGCCCTATCCTGATCGCTGCTTCATGAACAAAATGCATCAACTGACAGGTGGATTCACATGCGTAGACTCATGGCAGCTAACTGGAAGATGTACAAAACCTCTGAAGAAGCTGCTGCAACTATTGAGCATTTGTCAAAGCTGCTGGGAGGGAGCGCCCCTGCCGGAAGCGAAATTCTGGTTTTCGCGCCGTTTACGGCACTGGAGGCTGCGGCAGCAGCAATGCGTTCGCTGCAGGGCGGCTATATAGGCGCACAGAATATGTATCCGGCGGAAAATGGAGCTTTTACCGGAGAAATTTCACCAGACATGATCAGGGCAGCCGGAGCCTCATGGGTGCTTGTCGGACACTCTGAACGGCGTCATCTGCTGGGAGAAAACGATGAATTCATCGGAAATAAGCTGCGATTTGCACTGGAGAAAGGCCTTGATGTCATGCTGTGTGTGGGAGAAACACTTCAGGAACGTGAAAACGGCGAGGTGTCTGCCGTACTGGAACGCCAGCTTTCCCGCGCGCTGACCGAGGTGCCGGAGACGGCGATAGCCCATCTGGCTGTAGCCTACGAGCCTGTATGGGCCATTGGCACAGGCAGAAGTGCCGGGCCGGAAGATATAATGAAAGCTCACACTCTGGCGGCAAATCTGCTGGAAAAACATTTCGGCAGGGTGAGGGAAGTGCCTCTTTTATATGGAGGAAGTGTCAAGCCGGAGAATGCCGCCACCATCCTTGCCCTTGACAATGTGGATGGAGTGCTGGTAGGAGGTGCTTCTTTGCAGGCTGAAAGTTTTACCAAGATTGTTACGGCCTGAGTAAGGAGTTTGTCGTGCAGACCATTATTCTTACGCTTCATGTCATTGTCTGTATTGTGCTGATTGTGCTGGTTCTGCTTCAGGCTGGCCGGGAAGGCATGGGCGTGATTTTCGGCGGTGGTGGCAATTCCTCCGTATTCGGCAGTACGGGTGCGGGAGGAGTTCTGGTCAAGCTGACCACATTTCTGGCTGTGCTTTTTATTGCTACGTCGCTTGGCTATAACCTCATGACCAGAACAAGCGCCGATCAGGGTTCTTCCATTGTGGATATTCAGTTCGAGGAAATTCCGGCCCCCAAAACGGAAACTCCGGGTGTACCCGCATCTTCTCCTGCACCGGAAACCTCTGCCCCTGTTGAACAGGCTGCAGACTCCGCACAGACTCCCTCTTCCTGACTTCCAGGACATTCTTCTTGCAAAAAAGGCCGCATGATGCGGCCTTTTTTGCAGGAAGAATGTCCTACAACATCTTATGCAGAACCAAAGCATCTTCCCCCGTATCAGCATAGTAATGCTTGCGAAGCCCTGTCTGAATCATGCCGAACGAAGCATAAAGGTTACGCGCGGGAATATTGCCCGTGCGCACCTCCAGTACAAGCCGCTCCGCCCCCAGTCGCCGGGTATCCGAAACAGCATGAATCAGCAGACGTCTGGCCAGCCCTGTACGCCGTGCCTCTGGATGCGTCGCAAGATTGAGAATTTCCAGTTCCCCGGCAATATGAGTCAGTGAAATGTATGCCAGCAACTTCTCTTGGTATTTGATGCCGTATGCAATGAAATGAGGCAATTCCAGAGCCCTTTCAAGCTGTTCCAGTTTCCAGGGAGAAGAAAAACACAGATGCTCCAACACTGACAGTGCGACGGCATCCCGCGGGGTAAGCCGCAGAGGGTCTGACACATCGAATGATTGCTGTTTCATAGAATTTTCTGCAAAGTTTGAGGTTTAAGTGATTGATTCCGTTTTTTTGAAGTACCCCTATCTGAATGCTCCTGCCGTATCCGGCAATACACTGCAGGGAGACGAACTGATAGAGGTGACCGATTCATTTGACCAGCCATTATTGCTGGTTCCCCGCTCTTTTGCCCTGCGCCGCCGTCTGCCCCGAAGGGTGGTTCAGGTTTGCCTCAAGGATGCCGATGGACGAATTTTTTTGCAAAAACGCTCTCCTTCCCTGCGTCGGCAGCCCTGTCTGTGGGATATATCCGTCACGGACGAAGTTTTAGCCGGAGAGGCTTCGGAAGGTGCCGCCCTGCGCGCCCTCCACAGCGTTCTCGGCATCATCGGCCCCCGTCTGCGTCTGCTTTCAGCTCTGCCCTATACCGATGCCCACGGCGCAAGACTGAGCGCCAGCTGTTATGTGGCAGGCCCGGTTCGCGCCCGGCCCCAGTTTGATCTGTCTCGTGTATCAGACGGGATGTTTGTGGATGAAGATGAACTGCGCGGACTGGTAGCGCATCAGCCGGAACTTTTGACATTTGAATTAGCTTGGGCGGTTCGCTCAGGCTGGCTGTTTCAGTAGAGCATTCTGCCATTGAAAATATCTTGCAACCGGATCGCATGTTCTGACCCGCGGGCTTCATGCCTTGCCGGAGCAGCCTCAAATAAACTGCGGCTGCTCCGGCGCTATTTAAGCTGGTTCCGGAGATTATTCTCATGTTCTTGTAATTTTTTTCTGAGGGAATTAAGACGATAGCGCAGTGAAATCTTCTCCAGCGTCGTCTGCAGACTCTCTCCAGCCAGCCGAACGAACCGGCACAATTCATTGCTGAAGTGACGGGGAGTCGTGCAGACGAGGCATAAGACCGCGCAGCACTTGCCGTCGAGCTTCAAGGGAATGCAAATAAATGAATGGAAAAGAGGCAGATTATCATGCTTGCCGAAAATTCCCTCGTTCTCCGGCAAGGGGCGAACAGAGTCGACGAATAAAGTCTTTCCCTTTTGAAAGATATGTCCAAGTATTCCCTTTTCCAGAGGACATCTGCCTACTTGCTCCCGCAGAATGTCCGGAGGATATTCGTCTTCAAGCACATAGCCGGCGGCATCTTCCGAGAGAGTTGCCAGAAACACGCTGTCAAAGTTTCCGTACTCCGCAAGAGCAGTCAGGGTTGCGCGCAAGAGAACCGGCCAGGATGCCCCTTGCGTCCTGATGGCTTCCAGTTTGGATAACGCCTGAAAGTAGAAGGCCTCATCAGTAATGAGTGTTTGCTGTAATTGTGGAATAAACAAGGCAAACAGATGCAGAAGCTTTTGTCCTGAATCGGCAAAGGCATCTCTTTTTCTGCTGTCAATGCAGAGTACGCCGCCTCCATGAATGGGACACCCCATGAATGTCCGCACGTGCCCTTCCTCTACGTCGCAGTAATATCCAAGTTGAACTTTTTCGGTTTCCAGGTTGACAAGCAGAGAAGCCTGATTAAGTAAAATTCTGCCTGGAAGATTCTGACCCGGGATGGCTTGCGCTTTTATGTCGATATTGTCACTCAGGCTGAAAAATGCGTGCAGCCGTGCTGTCTGACTACCCTTTTCCGGAAGATCAGGAAGAAAAAGCAGAGCAGAGTGTGCATTAAAGACACTCGCGATGATAGCAAGCAATGATTCCAGAGGTGTTTTGCCGAGCATGGTCAGCCTGTTTTTGATTTCCTGGGAAAACTTGCCCGGTCGGGAAAGTTTGCACTTGAACCGGGTGGGTAAAATGAAAAATCAGAGTGGATTTCAAGGAATATGAGCGAAGTTGCATCAAAAACTCTGGCTTTTTTATACAGTTTATGGTAATTTTTTTCAATATGGTACAAGGTAAAAATACCGATTTTTTTCTGTTGGAATGCATATATTGAGAGCGGAGATTCCTGCGGTGGTGGACTGGAAAAAATGTTTTTCCGAGGGACCATGGCCCTTTGAAAAAGATGAACTCTTTATGGCGGAAGCTCTTTCCATCACAACATTAGTTGAGCTGAAGTCTTTTCTTGATATGGTACATATCAGGCAGGCATTGTTGCGTCCCTTTGCCGAGTGGAAGGATTATCCCGTGGTGGATGCCAGGGCACTGCTGCCGTCCTTTGAACCTGATGCTTATGAATACCACGGGTTGCCCGGTTTTTCCCTCGTTGTACTTGATCGTCCTCTGCTGCCGTTCACTGAAATGTTCCAGTACGACATCCTGCACCCTGTGGGAGATTTTTTGGAAATGGCTCAGGGTCCATGCTGTCCACTGGAGAAAAATATTGTTAATGCGAACATACAGACCATGCAGGCGAGACTTCCCCGTAACCTGCATGATGAATTCCGCAAACTTTTTTCCCGCCAGGATTTTACAGTTCTGGAGATGTACCCGGCGCTTCTGCCCTATCTGCTGGAGATGGACCGGGCGCATGTTCTTGGCAAGAATGCGTTCGGACAGTTCCAACTGTCCGGAGTATTTGCCTCGTTGCCTTCCGATATTGACGGAGAACTGAAACGTTTCGGATTGCGTATCGGAAAATTCAAAATGGGGGACAACGAGCTTTATGAGCGCAACCGAATCTTTGTCATGCAGTTTCTCATGGAGTTGTACGGTTTCCCCATTGCTTCGGAACGGCGTACTTCCGCTGCCTTGTTCGCGCGAAAGTTACATAAAATAGGTGAGCGTTTTCTCATTCGCGTGCTGGGACAGTCTGATCGTGTATTGACGACTATCTGGAATCAAGGCGATGCTTCCCGCTATCCAAATGTAGAAAAAGTTGCTTTGGTGCGCGTTGACGAGGATCAGAAAGATGTGATTGACGCTCTGCATGCGCAGAAGGCATTTGTTGACGAGAAAAACCGTATTGTCATACTGCGTCTCGTCTATCGCCAGCATGCCTACGATCCTGATAACGTCCGGCAGGATCGTGCGCTCTCCGTTCTTTCTCAGCAGGTCATTCATCCCCTGACAGGGGAAATTATTACAGGACTGAATATCACCCGCGATTCATCCAGTTTTCTTCTGCGTCTTAACGATATCGTGCGTGGAGAGTTTTCCGGACGTATTGTGTATAAGCGAACAGAAATCGTCGAAAATACCGATACGGAAGAAAAGCGACTTAAATTTCTTTATGCCTGGCTGGCCAAGCATCAGCGCCGGGTCATCGGTTATGGCGACGAGTTTTTTGCCAGTGCCAGCAAAATTCTCGATAACTATTTTGCTTCCTTGAGGGATGACGACACCCTGACCGAATATGGAGAACTGGCGGAACTCCGACAGGAAGTTCTTAAACGTTACAGATATATCCAGCAGGCACGAAAGGTACGCAATATTGAGGAGATTCGGACGCGTAACTACAAGGGTGAACGCCTTACCTATGACGGTATGCTTCAGGCGGCGATTGATGTCCTGCAAGATCTGAAGTTTGAAATTTCCGTTTACTTCGATGAGCTTGTCACAACGGCCATTCATCATACTGAAGCCATGCTGAATGAACGTTATCTGCGCAAGACCTATATTGAAAAGCCGGAACAGGAGTTAACCCGTGCCGGGCAGGAGCTGCGCCGTAAGTACGGAAGGCTGGTCGTCCTGCTGGACGAATTCCGCAGTATCCGCAAAAGCCATCAGGGAAGTTCTCAAAGTCTCTCATAGCTTCAAGGAATTTTTATGCACGCTTTTTACCTGCCTCCGGACGCATGGAGGGTTCCTTTCATTCTGAAGGGAACGGAAGCACATCATCTTTCCCGTGTACTTCGAATGGCTCAGGGTGAAACCATCCTGCTCCTTGACGGCGCCGGGCGACAAGGTGAATTCCGCATTACAGAAATCCAACGACAACAAGTTTTACTGGAACAGCTTTCCGAGCAAAAGCATCTTCGCCCCGCTTCACGCATCATTCTTGCTGCTGGATGGGGCAAGGCCGCGCGACGAGGCTGGATACTGGAAAAAGCCGTTGAGCTTGAGGCTTCAGGTTTATGGTTCTGGCAGGCAGAGCGCAGTCAGTTTCCCGTACCGGAAGATATCCCTCAGCAATGGCAGGCTCAGCTGATAGCCGGAGCCAAACAGTGCCATAATCCCTGGCTGCCTGAACTGCGTACGATTTCCGGTGGAGTAACGGAGCTTGTTCAGGCCGCTGGCAAGGTGGATCACAAACAGGTTCTTGTGGAGAGCGGACATCAAGCTCAGGCCTTTCTTGCGGAAGAACTCCTTTCTCTCCCAGGAGAGACTGTCTGCGTCGTAGGGCCGGAAGGCGGCCTTTCTGCTCGTGAAGTGACACTTCTGCGTGATGCGGGATTTACTGCGCTGACCCTGGGATCAAGGATATTGCGCTGGGAGAGTGCCGCTCTCATGGCGTTAGGCCTGCATTGGTGGGGGCGCCAACGAGAAGTGTTTTTCTGTGGAAAAAAGGCATCTTTGCACTGAAGCAAAAAACGTTTAGACTGACTTCCTCCATATGAGGATCTTTTTTGCAGGGTATTCCACATGTCCGTCTCCCAGCCTCTTCCCGAAAGTCTGCGCCCTGAGGATTTCGCCGCTTTCGTCGGGCAGGAACACCTTGCCGCCCGTATCAAATCATTGCTTTCCGCTCCCCGCCTGCCCAGCCTTCTGCTGTTCGGACCTCCAGGGTGCGGTAAATCCACTCTTGCCCTCCTTCTTGCCAAAGCGCGCGGAGGAAAGGTATTGAGGATCAGCGCACCGGAAGCTGGGCTTCAGCAGCTTAGACGTCAGCTCAGCGGGGTGGATATCCTGGTTCTGGATGAATTGCATCGCTTTTCCAAAGCTCAGCAGGATTTCTTTCTGCCCTTGCTGGAAAGCGGTGAAATTACCATGCTGGCCACTACAACGGAGAATCCATCCTTCAGCGTGACCAGACAGCTTTTGTCGCGTCTGCATGTACTCAGGTTACGGCCTCTGCTCAAAGAAGAACTTATTTCTCTGGCAAAACGTGGAGCGGAAAAGGAAGGCGTCACTCTTGACGATGAGGTGCTGGGACTTCTTGCTGGTGTTTCAAGCGGTGATGCCCGCACATTGCTCAATCTCGTCGAATATGTGTCGTCGATGCCGGAGGAACGGCGTGTGCTGGGCGAGGTACGTCAGAATCTGCCGGAAATTCTCAGTCGGCACGATAAGGACGGAGACAACCACTACGAATTGGCCTCCGCGCTTATCAAGTCAATCCGAGGCAGCGATCCTGATGCGGCACTTTACTATCTTGCCTGTCTGGTCGAAGGAGGCGAAGATCCGCGTTTCATCTGCCGTCGCTTGATTCTGTCTGCATCAGAGGATGTAGGACTGGCCGATCCCTCTGCGCTTCCTCTGGCCGTGGCCTGCCAGCAGGCCGTGGAATTTGTGGGCATGCCCGAAGGATATATTCCTCTGGCAGAAACAGTCGTGTATCTCGCCCTTGCACTGAAAAGCAATTCAACATACGCAGCTTGGCATAATGTTGTGAGAGAAATCAGGAACAGCGGCCCGCAGCCTGTGCCGCTTCACTTGCGCAATGCCGCCACCCGTCTGCAAAAAGAATGGGGATACGGCAAAGATTATCAGTATCCTCACAACTTTGCAGGCGCATGGGTTGCACAGGAATATCTTCCGGCCGATGTACTTGTCCGCCGCTTTTACCAGCCCAAGGAACTGGGCCAGGAACCACGTCTGGCCATGTGGTGGAAGAAACGTTTGAACAGCAGCGGCCCCATTCTTCCGAAAAAAAAATCCTGACGCTCGCCAAGCCGGGAGACAGCGAATGAACAAGTTTGCACACAATTATCATACTCCGCAATCCCACCCCTGCGCCTTTCCCTCTCTGCGTTTTTATCGGCTGATGACCGGTATTTTGCTGAGAGCTGGCCATATCGCTCGCAACGGACCTTATACAGGAGAAGATTGGGTCCACAGCAGTGAAGAGGTTGGGGATGCACTTGAGGCTGTTGGAGGGCAACTGCACATTGAAGGTGTTGAGCATGTTGAAGAACTGGATTCTCCATGTGTTTTTGTTGCCAATCACATGAGTACCCTGGAAACATTTCTACTGCCCTGCATCATACAGCCTATTCGTGATGTCACCTTTGTCGTAAAGGGCTCACTACTCAAGTATCCTTGCCTCGGCCCTGTCCTCAAGGCCCGTGACCCTCTTGTGGTTGGACGTACAAATCCCCGTGAGGATCTCAGTGTGGTCCTGGACGGCGGAAGCAGACATCTCGCATCAGGACGATCCGTCATTATTTTTCCACAGGGGACACGTTCTCACAGGGTTGACCCCGAGACATTCAGCAGTCTGGGCATCAAGCTGGCCCGAAAGGCAAAGGTTCCGGTCATACCCATTGCCCTGAAGACAGATGCCTGGGGGACGGGAAAGATAATCAAGGACATAGGCTGGATTCGTCCAGAACTTCCCATTCATATCCGATTCGGAAAGCCAGTTTTCATTGTCGGCAACGGAAAGGCTGAACATGAGGAAATCGTGGCATATATCAAGGACCGGCATGAACGCTGGATACAGGAGCTTCAAACAAAGGAAACCATGTAATGAAGCATCGCGCCACCTTCCTCTGTACGCCGGAAGCAGTCTCGTATCTTTGCGGAAGGTTTGGATTCGGTATTTCAGACGTTCAGGCCATCCTGCTTGCTGAATATCTTGAACTGCTCATGAAATGGAATCGCGTGATGAATCTTGTCGGCACGCGTTCATGGGAAGCCTGCCTAGAGTCGCTCATATCTGACAGTCTGCATCTTGCACGTTATCTGGAATGTCTGTTTCAAAAAACTGGCGGAACAGTGCCTGCGCAGATATGGGATTTCGGAGCCGGCGCGGGGCTGCCGGGCATACCGTTGCGTATCTTCTGGCAGCATGGCGACTACTGGCTTGTGGAAGCGAGGGAAAAACGCGCCCTCTTTCTCGCCACCGCACTGGCTCGTTTGCGTCTGCCACACACCTACACCTTTCATGGACGTGCGGAAAAATTCATGCAGAATCGCATGGCTGACTTTGTATTAAGTCGCGCCTTCATGCCATGGAAGGATGTTCTGCTGCTCCTGGAGGGAAAACTGCATGCAAATGGCCATGTCCTCTTCATGACGAATGAACCTCTGGAGAGTGGAGTTGTTCCCTCAGGATGGACACTGGAAGACATCCATGCCTACAAGATTGGTCGGGATTCACGCTATTTCTGTTCCGTGACGGCCTTGCCAAACATTATACCCAACTGAGACCCCTTAAAGATGACAGATGTAGCCGTGGCATCGGCAAGTTCGCCAAGATCCATAAGCTTTTCAAGAAATTCAAGCATCTCCTGCCGCCGCTCCTCGCCAGACCATTTAAAATCCTCCTCCATGTTGCCGGATTTCATATACTCTTCAAGTTCTTCAAGATATTTCATATTCAGCATACTCTCTCCCGGAGGGGCATTCCTCCACTTTTTTTATCCGAAACAATTTATGAAAATATGGGGTATTTTGGAAATGGTCAAGAGAACAAGGTGGTTGCGTTTTTCTTTATGCCGTTTATGTTTTCTCCCTGAGTTTTCCATGCACTGACCCGCCTGAAAAGGCTGCCGATCCGTCTGTGCTGGAAGTTTTGCAACTTTATTATGCGGATACGCAAAGGACATCGCTATGAGAAAAATTTGTGTACTTGGGGTAATGACAACCCTGCTGCTCGGGAGCGGGTGCGCCAATTACTCCAATACCAGTAAGGGCGCTGCTTATGGGACGGCTGGCGGAGCTGCGGCAGGAGCCATCCTTGGACAGATTATTGGCGGCAATACCAAGTCCACTCTTATCGGCACAGCTGCGGGAGCCATAATCGGAGGCGTGGCCGGCACCGGTATAGGCAACATGATGGACAGGCAGGAAAATGAAATGCGTCAGGCTCTTGCCGCTTCACAAGCAGTAGCTGTTCAGCGTGAAGGAGATATGCTTGCCTTGACTTTCAAAAGCGACTTTACGTTTGACGTTGATTCCGATGCTATCCGCACAGGATTATACAATGAACTGAACCGGATATCCCAGATACTGATCAATTACCCCCAGACTACCATTCGTGTTGAAGGGCATACCGACAGTACTGGTTCGGCGTCGTATAATCAGGCACTTTCCGAACGGCGAGCCCTCAGTGTTAAAAATGCGCTTGTGCAGCGAGGAGTCGATGCTTCCCGGATCAGCGCAGTTGGCTTCGGAAAAAGCTCTCCCATTGCCGATAATAATAGCGAGTACGGACGTCAGCAGAATCGTCGTGTTGAAGTCCGCATAAATCCTGTACAGTAGGAGGATGCCCCGTCCGGAGAATATCCGGGCGGGGGAGCGAGTATGACAAATACTTTTCCAGAGAACAATGGAGGAAAGATTCATGTTCAGATATGGAGCTATTATTATGATGTGGACGATGTTCTCATTAATGGGGTGTTCATGGATTGGAGAAACTGCGGGAAAGGCAAAAGCCGGAGTTGAAAACGCGATTAGCGATACGAAGGAGGGATATCACAAAGGATACTCTGAAGGAAAAGAAGCAGATATTTAAACTGTTAATTTTATAATCCTAAAAATGATATAAAGAAAAATGGATGTTGACCTGCCAGGGTAGGCTTTTATACTTCCACTGCGGCAAAAAGGCCGTTTATGCCGGAACACAGCCGTTCCGCGCAGCGCCACCAGCACAGATCCGCAGCAGAACTTTGGACTGCTGTCCAGAAGGTTCAGGAAGATTTTTCTGAACCTTTAAAATATATGATATGGGAACGGCATATACCATCGGACTGAATGGAGTGATTTGACTGAATGAAAAATAACGTCCCGCAATGCTTTCAAGCTTTGCGGGACGTTATGGAATTTCACGGTGAGGGACAGAACGATTTTCGTTAATAACATTTTGTTTTAATTGAAAATAAAAAATATTAAAAATTTTAATACCAACGATAATACCAACACATTATACCTTTTGTTCTAACATACTGCTTTTATAACGATATTTTTCTTTCCTCTTTAGAGCAGGGTACATCCCCCCCTCCT
Source organism: Candidatus Mailhella excrementigallinarum (assembly GCA_944324075.1). GTDB lineage: Bacteria > Desulfobacterota > Desulfovibrionia > Desulfovibrionales > Desulfovibrionaceae > Mailhella > Mailhella excrementigallinarum. The sequence continues at coordinate 35,215 of CALUUZ010000007.1, read as the reverse complement.
GCCTTCAACGATACCGACGTATCCCCTTTGAGAAAGGGCCTCATGGGCGAAACGGCAAGGACACACTCATTCTTCAATGGAGCCAGAGTCTAAACTCTGGATAACCCTTCAGGGCAACAAAGCCATAGGCATCTTGACCCCTTCAATAGAGACGAAGCGGACTTCGAGAAACGCCTCGCTACCACAACAAGCAGATACAGCTCCGCCTGCTTCAATGGAGCCGCCCTTCCCTGAAGCGCCCTTAGCTTTCTTCCAGCATTGCCAGATAGGCGTCCAGCCGTTCGCTCACATAGCGGGCGAAAAGCTTCTCCATGGCAGAGAGGTCATGCTTCACATGGAAGGCATCGAAGGCGTCATAGTAGGCGAGCCTGTCAGTGAACTTGATGTCGATAGGAGGCAGGCCGGCCTTCATGAATTCCAGATTGACCAGAAGACGGCCCGTTCTGCCGTTGCCGTCGATGAAAGGATGGATGCCCTCGAAGGCAATATGGAACCACGCCAGCTTCGTGACGATATGCCGTTCGTCTGCGGCATAGTCGGCCATGAGCTTTTCCATCTCGCTCTGGATAAGCAGGGGCTGGGCAGGAATATGATGTGCACCCATGATGCGCACGGGAATGCGCCTGTAAACGCCGCGATCCTCTTTTTTGTCGGCAAGGGCGAGGGAATGTATCTGCCGGATGATGCTCTCAGTCAGTGGCGCGCGGTCTTTCACCAGTTCGCACACGAAGTCGAAGGCTTCCTTGTGCCCCACGGCCTCCATGTGATCCTTGAGCGGCTTACGATCGATGGTCAGGCCACGCAGAACCATATCCGTTTCGCGCAGGGTAAGGGTGTTTCCCTCGATAGCGTTGGAATTATAGGTATATTCGACTGTAAATTCTTCACGCAGGCGAGCCACTTCGCACTCGGTAAGGGGGCGTCGGGAATCCAGCTCGGCTTTCTTGCGGTCGATGGCTTGGAGCAGACTTTCCTTCGACTTGAAGCGTCCGTCCGCAGGTTTGACGGCATCGGCAGGGATCTTCCAAGCTCGTCCCTGCTGTTCCGCTCCGGGAATTTTGCCTTCGGCGCAAAGGATGCGGATGCGCCTGTCCGATACGCCCCATTTTTCTGCCGCCTGCTTAACTGTCATGAACATAGCCGTCCTCCGTTGGTATGATGGTACGGAAAGAACGGAATGATGACAATACTTCGGAACGATGCAAAGGCGATTATCGGAATGATATGACGCCGAAGAGTTCACTCCTGATGGAATCCGGCGTTACCATGTCGCCATAAATCAGGATATAGCTTCAATGGGGCCGGAGTTTTCGCTTCGGAAGGAACGACCGAGGGCAGTGCCAGCCACTCCCTTAGATGCACTTCAATGGAGCCGGAGTTTGCACTCCGGATGGAACCAGGCCGCGACATAGCCTCCAAACCCGCACGGATACTTCAATGGAGCCGGAGTTTGCACTCCGGATGGAACTAGCCATGCGGGACGGCCGATCATCACGGGCAAAGCTTCAATGGAGCCGGAGTTTGCACTCCGGATGGAACCCCCGGTGGCGCAGGCTTTGGGGGAGGGCACGGTGCTTCAATGGAGCCGGAGTTTGCACTCCGGATGGAACGATGATGCGGATCATTTCCGGTACTCCAAAAGGTTGCTTCAATGGAGCCGGAGTTTGCACTCCGGATGGAACTGTTCCCTCAAAATAGCAAAGGAAAACAAGCCTTGCAAGCGGCTTTTTCGAGCACCAGAACGGAGAGGGCGAATCTTCCTTTCCATCCAGCACGGGGGAAGAAAAAATTCCTTTACTCTTGCTGATTGTCATTGCGAGAACCCTCCCCTATAATAGCAACAATTTCAGGTTCTCGCGGTAACAAGAGAGTGCTTTATGCCAGCGGACATTTCTTCCTTTTACAGAACCGTTCTGGGGCACGAGCCCTACCCCTACCAGAAGGCTCTGGCCCTCGGCGAGTGGCCCGACCTGCTGGACATCCCCACCGGGCTGGGCAAGACTGCCGCCATCTATTTCGCATGGCAGTACAAGCGGGCCGCAGGTGATGACCGCACTCCGCGCCGCCTTGTGTGGTGCCTGCCCATGCGCGTGCTTGTGGAACAGACGGCGGAACTCATACGCCGATGGGGCATACGGCTGAAGGAAGAAGGGATACTGAAGGAAGCTCCTGCCGTTCATGTGCTTATGGGCGGCAGTGTCGATCAGGACTGGGACAGCGCACCGGACAGGGACATGGTGGTCATCGGCACACAGGATCAGCTCCTTTCCCGTGCGCTCAACCGAGGCTATTCCATGAGCCGCTTTCGCTGGCCTCTCGATTTCGCCCTGCTGAACAATGACTGCCTCTGGGTCTTCGACGAAGTCCAGCTCATGGGTCCCGGGCTCGGCACATCCGCCCAGCTCGAAGCCTTCCGGCACCGCTTCCGCACCGCTTTCCCCTGCCGTTCACTCTGGTGCAGTGCCACGCTCCACCCCGAATGGCTCGCCACTGTGGACTTTTCCCCGCGCATACCGGAGCTCACGACAGCCAGCCTCAGCGAACGCGACCTTGAGCATCCCCGCGTGCGCCAGCGCACCCATGCACAGAAGGCTCTCGTTCCCACCGCCTCCAAAACTCTGGTGAAGTCCATTCTGGAACAGCATCGCCCGGGCACGCTCACGCTTGTCATCCGCAACACAGTCAAGGATGCGGTCTCTACCTATAAGGATTTGGTGAAGAAGGCCAAGGGCATCCCGGTACTGCTCCTGCATTCCCGCTTCCGCCCGACAGAGCGGGAAAATCTGCTCCGGCAGGCTCTTGCCGCTCCCGGCGAAAAGGGGCTCATTCTCGTAACGACTCAGGCGGTCGAGGCAGGCGTAGACATCTCTGCGGCTTCGCTGTTCACCGATCTCGCTCCGTGGAGCTCGCTGGTCCAGCGCTTCGGCCGATGCAACCGAGGCGGCGAGATAGACGACGCCCGCATCTTCTGGATGAACGACCTGCCCTCTGCCAAGAAAGCACTGCCCTATACGCTGGAAGAGCTGACAGCCTCCTTCGATATCCTGAACAGGCTCACGGATGCCGGGCCCGCCTCCCTGCCCCGGCCCGACAGCAAAGCCGCCGAGCATCCCGTACTGCGTTCGCGCGACCTGTTCGAGCTTTTCGATACCACTCCCGACCTTGCCGGAGCGGATATCGACGTCTCGCGCTTCATCCGCGACGGAAGCGAAACGGACGTGCAGGTCTTCTGGCGCGACTGGGACGGCAAGACCCCGCCTGACGATATGCCCGCACCTGTGCGTGAAGAGCTGTGTTCTGTCCCCGTCGGCGGGATATCCGGCTGGCTCAAGAACAGGAAAGGGCTTTGGATATGGGATCATCTGGAAGAGGGCTGGCAAAAAGCCCGTCATGCCGTGCCCGGCGCAGTGTACCTCATCCATGCCGACAGCGGCGGCTACGACTGCACCTGCGGCTGGGATGCCTCTTCCTCCAAGCGTGTCGAACCTGCGGCTCTGCCTGTGAAGGAGTGCCAGCCCGCCATTTCCGGAGACCCCGACAGCCGCGCAGACTGGCAGACTCTGGAAAACCACACCCAAAGGACAGCAGGAGAGCTGGAGCGTCTGCTCGAAGCTCTGGGCCGCGAAGCCTTCGCTCCTGTAAGGGATGAGCTGAAGGATGCCGCCTTCAGCCACGACTGGGGCAAGGCTCATGCAGTCTTTCAGCAGGCCTGCACGGATGCCGACATCAAAGAACTGTGGGCCAAGGCTCCGCACATGTCCCGCTACGCACGCAAGGGCTTCCGGCACGAGCTGGCCTCGGCATTGGCTCTTTTGGCAAGCGGCCAATCCGACCTTGTCGCCTACCTTGCGGCGGCCCATCACGGCAAGATACGCCTCTCTCTCCGCGCTCTGCCCGGAGAAGAAGTCCCGGAAGGCAGGCGCTTTGCCCGAGGCATATGGGAAGGCGACGAGCTACCCGCCGCTCTGGGGCATGACTCCGTCGCTCTGTCCCTGTCCTGCATGGAACTGGGCGACTCTGAATACGGAGCGAGCTGGACGGAACGCATGATGTGCCTGCTTGAGGACTGGGGGCCGTTCCGCCTCGCTATGATGGAAGCCCTCATGCGCATTGCAGACTGGCGGGCCAGCGCACAGCCGCAGGGAGGTGAACATGCCTGAACATATCCTTCACGGCTGTCAGAGCAAGCCGCTGGCTTCCTACCTCAAATCGCTCGGCATACTGCGCCTCGTTTCCGAACAGTGCGACTCTTCGGCTCGCGGCTCATGGCAGGACGGCTGTTTCCGCCTTTCCTGCCGTCTGGATGAGGCGGCCCTGCTCCGCTTCTTCCTTGCGGAGTACCGCCCCTCGCCTCTGGTCTCTCCGTGGAACGGAGGCAGCGGCTTCTACCCCGGCGACAACAAGGAGGGCATCGACGCTGTCGCCAAGTCTGAGGATGAACGTCTGGTCGTGTACCGCAGGGCCATAGCCAGCATATTCGCGTGGCCGGAATTCCAAGAGATCTACGCTCTGCCTGCCGCCAAACGCAAGGCTCGCGGCGAAGAGGTGAAGAAGAACAAAGAGGCCATACTCCAGCGTTGCCGCTCCCAGCTCCCTGAGGAGTGCCTGCCATGGCTGGATGCGGCCTACGCCCTGCGCGAAGATAAAGCCTTCTTCCCTCCGCTCCTCGGCACTGGCGGCAACGAGGGCAGACTGGAATTCTCCAACAATTTCATGCAGAAAGTCTGTGAACTTCTTCTGGACACTCCGGAGGACAGGCAGGGGGCATGGCTCAGAGCCAGCCTTTTTGATGTCCCTGTTCCGACCCTGCCCAAAATAAAAATGGGGCAGTTCGATCCCGGCAATGCGGGTGGCATCAATCAGGGAAGAGAGTTCGAGAACAAAAAAGTCCAGAACAATCCGTGGGACTTCATCCTCATGTTCGAGGGCACTCTGCTGTTTGCGTCTGCGCTTGTACGGCGTTCCCCCGGCGACATCTCTCAGGCTTCTGCCCCGTTCAGCGTGACTTCCCTGTCCGCAGGGTTTGCCTCGTCTAACCTTCAGGATACAGGCAGGGGCGAAGTGTGGATGCCGCTGTGGTCGCACCCGGCCTCTGTGCGCGAACTGCGCCGCCTGCTTGGCGAAGGCCGCGCCAGCCTCGGCAGGAATCAGGTGCGCGAAGGCCTGGACTTCGCACGAGCCGCCGCCATGCTCGGTGTGGACAGAGGCATAGACGGCTTCGAACGATTCAGCCTGCTGGAACGCCGCGGTCAGAGCTATGTGGCCCTGCCGAGCGGCACAGTTTCCGTAGGCTGGAAACAGCCCGTGGCTCTGTTGGACGAAGTGGGCGAGTACCTGAAGACGAGGCCGCTGGTCAAACCGGACAGGCTCCCCGCCTCTTTCAGTTCGGCGCATCGCCGCCTCACCGAAGCCGTGTTCAAATGCACCGAACAACCGGATGCGGCCCGCTTCATCGAGGTCAGCCGCTGTCTCGCAAAACTGGACTCCCTGCCTGCCCTTCCTGCGCTCATGCCTCGGCCCTGCCGACTGCCCGCAGGGTGGATCGAAGCCTGCGATGACGGTAGTCCGGAAGTCCGCCTTGCCGCCGCTATCGCCTCGCTCCGTGCCGATGGCAAGCTCGGCCCCATGCGGGCGCATCTGGCCCTTGTCGATCCTCTCAAGCCTGAAACATGGGTCGAAAACAGCGCACAGTTCGTGCCTTGGCGCGGTGAAGCGCTTGAAGGGCTGGTCAAGATCCTGCAGAGGCGCATCATGGATGCCCAGCGTCTGGGGGCTTCCCCTTGGCGGGCTCACATACGTCTGGATCCGGCAGATCTTCTGCCTCTTCTTGAAGGGCGCATTGACGCCGCGCTTCTTGCAGAACTCGTCCGGGCTTTCTCGCTGGTACGCTTTGCTTCAGGGATGTCCCAGCTCTGGCCTCACCCTTTGACACAGAGAAAACTTCCCTACTCGGCATCTCTGCTCAAAGCCCTGCATACAGAATGGCCGAATTCCGTGACTGCTCTGGACACAGGCAAGCTCACGAACGAGAACCGCATCGCCAATCTCATCAGCGCTGGAAGGACTGCCGAGGCCTGCGCCGTAGCCGCCCAGCGCATGCGCGCCGCCGGGGCTGGAAAAATGTATCTGCCTGACAGCTTCGATGAAGCCGTGCGAGGCATCCAGCCCCTTCCGCTTCTGGTCAGCCTGCTCGTCCCCATCCGTTCCAAGGAACTTCTTCAGCATCACCTCGAACTGCCTCTCCAGTCATAAGGAGCCTTCATGATACTCGACCGCATCTCTGAAAACCGCGTGCTTCTGGAAGCTGAACTCGAACCCATGCAGGGCCAGCGCTTCCAGCCCACTGGCTTCGCCGACCTTGGAGCCGCCACCTACACGCTGCCTGACGGAACCCGCATGCTTCTCGTGGAGTCTGCCCAGTCCATGGCCAACAGACTGGAAGCCACCATTGTGACTCCCGAAGGCGAAATCATCCCTGAGCTTGAAGGCCTTTCCTATGTTGCCACGGCTCTGACGAAGCCGGAGGGCGAGACCGTGCAGGTCTCCACGCTCACCGAAGCCCATCGCCTTGCCTCGCCCTTCATCATCTCGAATAAAGAATTCTGCGCTAAATTCTGCGAAGATGCTCAGTACAGCGAAGATTCCCGCCTGAACTGGAAGAGCATCAATGCGGCACTCTTCAAGTACGATGTGAACTCCCTCCTGCATGGCCTGTTCCTTTCCCTTGTCAAAGGCGGACGCATCAAGTCTCCTCGCCTGCTCTCGTCTTTCATCGAAGCCAGCGACGTGCGTGAAGCCGTTTCCGGCGGCGTGAAGAAGACCTTCGACCCGAAAGGCAGTCTCGCCCACGAGAACTGCGAAAAGGACGTGTACGCCAACGTGCCTTTCCAGCGCACGGAGTACACCGCAGGAAGCATCCGCATCTATTTCAACCTTGACGTAGCGGGTATCCGCGCCCTTGGCCTGCCTCAGGAGGCACAGGAACTGCTCACCTGCCTTGCCCTGTACAAAGTACGCCGTATCCTTGATGGAGGTCTGCGCTTGCGCACCGCCTGCGACCTCAGACTCAAGGGCGATATCAAGGTGACGGGCATGGAGGCCCTGCCTTCCCAGGCGGAACTTCTTGAAGAGCTTCGTACCAGCCTCGCGGCCTGCAAACCTTACTTCGCTGAACCCGCTGTCACCCGGCTTGCCGACAAGCTCGTGAGAAACAAAAAGAAGACCGAAAACGAGGATGATGAAGACTGATGGCTGTTCTGGAAATACGCTTCCTGAGCGGGCACTATCACGCTACGGCGTGGGGCCGGAACGTCAATGAAGGCGAACCTGAATGGCCGCCTGCTCCTCACCGTCTGGCCCGTGCTCTGCTGGACATATGGTATCGCCGTCATCCCGAACTTGCGGAAAACAGCGTGAAGGAGGCCCTGCTCCTTCTAGCTGGCCAGCCACGCATGGCTGTCCCGCCCACAACGAACATGGCGGTGAAGCTTTATCTGGATCAAAACAAGAAAGACAGCGACAAACAGCCAGTTCTCGACGCCTTCGTATGCATGGAGAAAGGCGGCCGTGTATTCATCGAACTGCCGGATACCGCGCCAGCTTCCGCTCTGAACACTCTGAGAACGCTGGCTGAGGAACTGAATTACCTCGGGCGCTCCGAATCATGGGTGGCAGTATCCGTGGTACCAGACCTGCCGTCTAATCTCAGCTGGAACTGCTGTGCGTCACGGGCAGGAAACATCGTCAACACCCTGCTCTCGGAAGAAGAGTACGCTGAACTGCCGTATCTGCCGAAGACAGGAACCAAGAAAAATACCCGGGACTGCACCTGGCTGGAAACCCTTGTTTTCTCTTCGGCCGACTTGCAGAAGGATGGATGGAATCGGCATCCCCTTCTGGGCAAACAGCGTTATGCCATCGTCCCTCAGTGCATCCGCACACCGAGAGAACATGTTCAGGAGCATGAGGGCTTGATAGTTACCTATGCTCTGCACGCCAGACCTCTCCCTCCCATAACGGAGGCCGTCACCGTAGCGGAACGCGTCCGTGCCGGACTCATGAGCAGGCACAGGCAGATATGCGGCGGCGATGAGTCGCGTGTCTCTCCTCTTTTCAGCGGAAAGGACGCCGGCGGCAATCCTCTGAAGGGGCATCGGCACGCCTTCTACTGGCCCTGCGACCTCGATGGTGATGGCAAGATAGACCATATCCGCGTCTTCTCGCCTAGGGTGGTAAACCGTGAAGAGATGAAGGCGTTCGAAACTCTCCGTAAACTTTGGATTGGCAGAGAAGATTTAGGAGAACTGGTCTTTCTGAGTGCTGTACCAGCTTCGAACTTTCCCTCCGTAACTGAAGTGGTCTGTAGTACTCCTGTAATATTTGGACGCCATTACAAACCCGGCAAAGGAGATTTTACGAAATGGCTTGAAACCGAAATTATGCGTTCTTGTGCTGAGCTTGGCCTTCCTGCTCCAATAGAAATCAGACCTGAATCAAAATTACATATTGGTGACGGTCAAACTATTGAGTGGGCAAGCTTCCGTCGCCAACGCAAGAATACGGTCGCACAGATAGGCTTCGGTTTTCGTCTTGTCTTTAAGAAACCTATACGAGTTCCATTTGCAATAGGCAGTATGGCTCATTTTGGACTTGGTCTCTTTGAATAATTATATAGTTCTCTATCTCATAAAATGAGTAAATTGAGACCGCGATTCCGTCCATATGGAGTCGCGGTCTCTTCGTCTGTCACTCAACTACTTAGAGATGTTTACTTGCTGCATTTTCTTCGTTGTTTTCTATGGATTCAATTATTCCTTTGATAAAACAAGATTTCTCGTATCGCTCATTTTCAAGATAGCACTCATATATTTTCTCCGCAGGTACGAGCACGATCTGGATATTCTCAAGCCCCAAGGCTCTGAGCATGGGTAGTTCGACATATCCCTTGTACTCAAGCTCTGTCCCTTCTATAGGCATAAGGAAGATATTCTTTACTTGCGTTATGCCGTGCGCTTCAAGGAAAGGCTTGAAGGCAAGCTCGTACAGATACTGTTTGTCGATATCCCCTATGCCGGGAAGCCTGTCCGCCGAGGGCGAATAGGTGTAATACTTGGCGTCGAAGATAACGAAAATCGTTTCGCCGTTATGCTGATGGAAGGCGGCAATATCTGGAATGAGCGTGCCGTTGCCCTCAAAAGGTTTAGCGTCTGCCAAGCACCAATTCGACCTCTCGATAAGCCCGATCAGGGGCAAACGGCTTTTGCTTCGATAGTCAGCATTCAAGCCGGACGGCAGGGACAGATCCTTCAGCGGAGCCTTCAGCTGATTGCCGAAAGCCTTTGCGCATACGGCTTCCCACGCGGCCTCGAAAGCCGTCGTGCCATAAAGATGCAGCGGCTCTGCCGCCAAGCTCTCCCTGCGTTCAATGAATCGGATAAGCCTGCGAAGAAGTTCCTGCTTCTGGCTGTCGAACTGAATATCAAGCTCCGCGCGAAGCCGCTGAACGATATACCCGTCTGAACCGAAGTGCTCACGGCGTTCATCGCAAAGATACAGCGGCGCCATGCCGAAAAGGGTGAGCAAATCGGCACCCTCAAGGAGCTGTGAGCATTCCGTCAGGATGTATTTGTGGAGGCGTGTCACATAGCTCTGCTCGTCATCGATGACCCTTCTGGTATGAAACTCCATGTAAAACGGAGTATCGTTGCTGAAAAAAGGATCTATTGAGCCTATCGTCTTATCCCAGAGGATTTCCCCGCCGCCGTTCAGTTCCGATTCGTGGATGACGTTGGAATAGACCCCATGTTCGGCATAATCGTCCAGCAGGGACAACACCTCGGACAGAAGACTGAACTCCATGTGTTCCTGCTCACCGCTGGGCCGGAATTCTGCCTTGCTCTCCCGACCATAGCGGTGGATGACGTTCATCACCTGAGCGAACTGAGCATGGGGAGTGTCCGTACTGCGGATGTACTTTGGAAAGCATCGGATGATGAGCTTGTCGAAGAAAATGATGCCGACAAAACAAAACTTGAATACAGGCTCACTACCGCCTTGCCGCACCGGGACAAGAACTCCGCAGGACAGCAGGAGAGAAAAGAGTTCCTCCCCTGCGCCAGCACTGAGGCCAAACATTTTGAAGAGTTCGGCCTTGGTGTACGGCTTTTCTTCCCGAACGAAGCGGTTCGCGAGTTTCATAAGCTACGCCTGCTTGATGAGTTCATCTCCGAAGATGCCGAGCCCATTTCTGTCGAACTCACTGCACAGCGAAGAATAGCGATGGCAGTCCGTACAGCCCTTGAAAAGTTCCTGCCGTCTCTGGCGTGCGGCATCCTCAAAGAGATACATCAGTATCTTATTCTTGAAACTCTTGTTGAAGGCTTCAAGGTTCTTGATCCTGCCGTTTTCGTCTGCTTCCAAAACGGAGGGCTTTAGGAAGTAGGGGCCAATGAGCTTATCTTCATTGATGCGCATGGCACTCAGCCTGTCGTTGATAGAGCCGCGCAAAGCATTCCACGAAATGTCCGTTGTTTCGCCATTCTTGAGCATTGGGATGAGGACATCGGGTGCGTCATCAGGATCGATGGGCAGATACTCAAAGGTCCAGCGGCGCTTGAACGCGGTGTCCATAGGGAAGACGCCTTGGTCGGCGCTGTTCATGGTGGCCCAGATGAACATATTGCCCGGGATGCGTATGCGTTCGCACTCGTCCGGCGTACAGTCAAGCTTTTCGCAGAGGTACGCCTTCACGTCTTCCGATACGGCGATATCGTACTCGCTATATTCGTCATCCACGCGGTCGAGCAGCTGGAAGGCATCGCCGAAGACAGCCGCGACTCGGGCGCGATTGATCTCCTCGATGAGCAGAAGATGCGGCTCGGCCTCGCCTTCCATGCCGGAACGCAGAGCCTTGACCAGCACGCGCAGGAACGGCCCGGGAAGGAAGCCGTAGCGCACATTGCCTTCCGGCGTGGTCTGCGGCTTGTAGCATCCCATGAAGTGGGAGTACGCGTAGTCAGGATGGAAGGTCACCCGCTCGATATTGTCGCCAAAGACCTCCTCGGCTTCCTTCTTGAGCCTGTAGCTCTTACCCGTTCCGGGAGCCCCGAAAATGATTCGGTTTTTATCGAAGGCGGAATCATACGTTAGATAAAAATCTAAATTCTTGTCTATGCCATCTTCTTCCTGGCGAGTTCCACCATCAACTTTAGCATACTCTCTATAAATATCCATCATCTTGCTTAGGTCAGCCTTAAGTTCTTCTTCGGCTGGCACAGCCCCTTTGCGATATGCCTTATAAAAAATAGTACCTTTTTGGTACAATTCGGCACTATCACCATCTCCAAGAGTAAATTCTATATTCGTTTCAAATCCACGCGAATCAATTTGTGAAATAATTTTAGATGCCTTTTGACGCATGCGTTTAATGGCTTCTTGTTTGCCATAATCTTTTTTTAGGACAGTGCTACCTTGATTAAATGTTAAATATAGAGTGTTACCGTCGCTATCCAATAAATAGACGATATAAACACCATCTTGGGCAGTAGCAGTTATTTTTGGGTCAAAAATACCTACCCACGGTATCTTTGCCCAATTACCCTTACCCACGCTTCCTTTTACCAGATGCGTACTATTATTCACTATTCCTGTATTATAAATTGCATTAGGAATTTCGTCTCGAAAATATGTTCCCATCGAATGCCCTGCAAATGGTTTCATCTTAGCGATTATATAATCGTTCAGGATGGTTTCAATAAATTCTCTCATGTGTGCAACCCAATTTGGTTGAGGTCTATCTATGAAAAACTTCCATTTTTTCAATAAAAATAGAAGGCTAGCACATTAAAATAATCAAAAGTCGTTTTGTTCTTCGCTTCTCCGAGTCAGTATGGAAGCCTCGGCCTGTTTCAAAATACTTATGATCTGCTCTGCGGTGAATCTTCTCGTTTTCCTTTTCTACTCCTAAGACTGCTCTACCAACTTTTCACGGGAAGGCAACTCCAGCCAGCGTTCGGTGGAGATGTTGGGAGTATAGCCTTCGGGGAACCATTTGTCGGAAGAAGCCATATTTTTAGCCCTCGCGGATAAGTTTTCATCTTTCTCTTTCATACGTCTAATCGCTATCCTTGTCCATGTTCCAGCCAGCAACAGAAATGTTCTCCGACTGTTATCCATAAGTCTGACGTGCATGAAGGCCGTTTCCGTGGTAGGATAAGGCCTTCATCCTAAAAATTGTTGCCAGATGCTATTTAGCTGTAGTTGCCTCCTATTTAGCTTCGCTGGTCGCGGCGGGAGCATGGACGTTCGCAGAACTGGCGGGCTGGGATGCAGGTTTTCTTGCGCGGAGGGGAGACTTGGCGATTCTCACACGGTTCCTCTTGAGTATTGCATCCTGCTCCGCTTCATTCATGTACTTGGAGAACGTAGTAGGCTTGATGTTGATTCCGTACTCCTTCAGCTTTTCAGCGATTTCTCTGGTGGTGAAGCCGCGCTTCTTCATATCGCGAAGTGTCGGATAAAGAGCGCGGATGGCTTCGCGAAGCGTCATTTCGTGTTTGCCTTCGAGCGTCTTTTTCTCGTTCTGAAGGTTGGGAAACTCCGCTATGATCTTGCGGATGATTTCAGTATTGGTCGACATAACGTGTTTATTCCTTCCGACGTATTTCTCACGTCGGGTTAGAGGTTCACCGATTCCCGGCCGAGTGGGACGGTCGCCCACGCTTTGCCCATGCAAAGCATAGTGGGCTCTATATCTTTGGGCCTTGGGCCAAGTCTGGGAAGCTCAGATTATCGAGGGGAGAAGGAAGCCCCATTGTCTTCGTAGGTGGGCGCAGGCCTGCGCGAGGAGAGGCGATTCTGCCGCTCCATTTCGGCCCGACGCTTCTCTTCCTGTTGGTCAACGAGGAACTTCTCGAAGCGCGGCTTTTCGTCCGGCTGACTGAGGAACTGCTTGAACGTGCTCGTTTCCTCATCCGTCTCGGCTTTCTGCTTCTTCAGCTCTTCAAGCTCATGGAGGAGGCGGGCTATCCTGCGGGTCTGTTCTTTCAGCTCGCGATTTCGCTCGACAAGAAGTCCATCAGCGATTTGTTTCCGCCCCTCCAGAATGGCCTTTTCCGCCAGAGCCTTTTTCTGCTCCTCGATGATGCGTCGCGCCTGCGCCAGCACGGACTTAAAGTTGAAGAGCGTGGCCTCGGGCAGTTCTTCGTTACGACTGAGAAACCTTTCGGCCTCACGGGCCTGCTTCTCGTATTCCTTGATCTTGCCTTTAAGGGTACTCTTCGAGTTCGCTGGCCGCGTAGAGCGTGTCGAGGACATGGCGCAGGACTTTCACGTTGTCGGCGGCGATGCGCTCGCGCTCTTCCTTTTCCTGCTTGAACTCGCGGGTGTTCAGATGGATGCGCCGCGCACCGGGAACCTGTTTCACTCCGCGCTCAATGCGGAAGCCGCAGTTCTGGAGATGTTCGGGCATCTCGCTTTGCAGGCGGCGCAGGCTTTCCCGCGTGTAGATGGCATTGGCGTTGAGCCGCCCGTCCGGCGTCACCGGGACGTGCAGGAAGTGCATGTGCGGCGTCTTTTCATCCCGGTGGATCATGGCCGAGATGGCGTCATCGCGCCCCACGAACTGGGCGAGGAAGTCGCGACTCTCCTCAAAGAAGCGCCGCTGTTCCTCTGGTGGCAGACGGGCGAAGAAGGGCAGGTCAGAAGTGACAATCAGACCGCAGAGAGCGACCGCGTCTTTGCGCACGGCCTTGGGCAGATTGAGGGCTTCAATGCGGGCTTGCACGGCTTGGGCGTAGTCGCGCAACTCTGGCTGGTGCAGGTCGTAGTTTTTAACGCTCTTCTCGTACCGGATGTCGGGGTTGGAATGACTGCGGCGCACGCGTCGATTGTGGCTCTGGATGCCGCGCAGGGACTCACGCTTGAACTTATCCATATGAAGGACGAGGTACGACATGGCGGCTCCCTAGTCATAGGCGATGCTCGCCGTGTTGATGCGCTCCATGAGGGCGCGGATATCTTCCACACGCCACGCAGTGGTGCGCGGCCCGAGCTTCACGGGCTTGGGGAAGACGCCGCTGCGAAATCCCTCCCACCACGCGCTCTTACTCACGACGAAGATGTTGAGGATTTGGGGCAGACGGACGTAACCGACTGCCGGTAGATCATGCTTCATAAAAGCACCTCCGTTTTTTGAATTGGTTTACGGAGGCCCTATCATAATTTATTTAGTAAAAACAATATGTTTGATTTTGTACGACTGTGTTTTACGCCGGACTATCCTGCTTTATCCTGGACTATGGAGCATGCTGATTTCCCCAAAAAATTCTCAAAAAAATCTGAAAAAAGTTAAAAAAAATAACGACTCCCCAGCTGCCACACATCGAAAATGCGACAAATAAGGAGTCGTTTGGGCGTATTGGAAGACGGAGAAGGCTTAGTCGAGCCACGCCCTCAGCATATCCATTCCGTCATAGCCGTGTTGGCGCATAGGATTCCTTTCCTCCTCCGTCCAGCCGATATCGGCGATAGTGAGCTGGGGGAAGCCTTCGGATTCAGGGACGGGATTTTCAGCGGGAGCATAGATTCGGGTGGCCCATTTCTGGATGAGGTCTTTCCGTTCTGCCATGTAGTCAGCTCGGTTGTATGCGAGGCGTACCTCATCGGCGCATTTATGAGCGAGCTGTGCTTCGATGGTGTCGGGGCGGAAGTTCATCTCATTGAGCCGAGTGCTTGCCATAGCGCGGAAACCGTGGAGCGTCATCATTTCTTTAGAATAGCCCATGCGCCTGAGGGCGGCCATGGGAGCAGCATCCGTGATGGCGGCACTGTTTGCACGAGGGCTGGGGAAGAGCAGTTCGCCGCCTCCGGTGTACTGCTTCAACTCATTAAGAAGTCGGATGACCTGTCTCGACAGCGGAACGGTATGCTCTCGCCTCATCTTCATTCGAGTGGACGGAATCTTCCACATCGCTTTGTCGAAGTCGAATTCTTCCCGGCGGGCAAGCCGCAATTCCGACGGGCGTGTGAAAACGTAGGGCAATATCTTCAAGAAGTAGTAAACCGGGGTGTAGCCTTGGTAGGCGTCAATGTCTCGCAGAAGTATGCCGATTTCCTTCGGCGCAGTGATGGCCGCGAAGTGCGTCCGCTGTACGGTGGTCAGTGCGGCGGTAAGCTCTCCTGCCGTATCATACTGGACAAGTCCGGTGATTCTCGCATAACGCATAACCTGACTGCACAGGTTCATCAGTTTATGAGCCGTTTCATTGTGTCCAAGCCGTTCGGATTCGCTTACTACGCCGAGGAAATCCTGCGGTGTCAGTTCGGTGACAAGTTTCTGCCCGATGAGCGGGAAGATTTTGGTTTCGAGGTAGCGTTTGAGCTTGGCGGCATGCTTCTCGGAAATCTTAGTCTCATGCTTCGGAAGCCATTCATAGGCTACTTTATGGAAGGTATTGCGGACAGCCAGCTCTTCGGCCTTCTTGGCTTGCTTGGCTTCTTTCTTGACCTGACCAGGGTCGATGCCTTTCGCCAGAAGTTCACGGGCTTTCTGACGGGCTTCACGGGCTCCGCTAAGGCTGACATCCGGGTATTGGCCGAAGCTCAGGAGTTTCTGCTTGCCGTTGAAACGGTAAGCCATGTGCCAGAATTTTTTACCTGTGGTTTTTACGAGCAGGTAGAGCCCTCCGCCATCGGAGGGCTCACGAGGTTTATCTCCGGCTTTGGCATTCTTTAAAGTCGTGTCGAATAGGGGCATATGGTATCCTCATTGGAAAAGCGATTTCATTCATGAGAAATACCAGACTCGTGGAAATAACCTATTGGTATTTTAATAAGTTTTTCGAATGTTGGTATTTCCTTCAAAGGGTAGTCTAGCGCGCATAGATACCAACGAAATACCAACAGAATTTGTGGGGGTCCATGTACGTCCCTGGATTTTGCAGGACATACGAAACAGCCCAGAACGCTGATTTCTTCAAGCATTCCGGGCTGTTTCATCCATCTTTGGATACAAAGATGGTGCGATGGACGGCATACAAAAACACGTAAAATATACTGATTTTATTGAATGATTAGTTATCAAACATTGCTATTTACCAGCAATTTTACCAGCAAAAAAATTTCTGTCGGCCCGTTCACTTCTGTCGTTCACATCTAAATTCAGCCCACGGTCAGACTGGAGAAGCATACAAAGACCGCTCACAAGGTGTCAACTTGGTATGTTTCAACTTGTTGAAAAAGGTAACATTCTTCTGAAACACACAAATAGCGTCCACTCCGTCAGTTTATTTGACTGACGGAGTGGATTTTACTTATAAATCAAATGTTTCCTCAATGATTCGCTCGACCTTTCGCGAGTCCAGCGCACCATCCTCGTCAAATGTGACGATGAGGTTTTTTCCCTCCTCAATACCATTTTTTTGATAAAACGCTTTCTTATCGTTCCAGCGCTTTTTATATCGCGGATCGTCCATCAAGCCGCAGTGTTCCCAGTACCAAACTTCGCCGGTGTCATCGTCCACAACTTTGAAATCTGGGCGTTTCACAATACCGTCCAAAATCAACTTAGGTTCATATACATACTCTAAATGGTGATAATAAAGCGCGTTGGCAATGATAACCTCCGATTTGGAGCGAACCAGCTCGCCACGCGCCGTTCTGTGAACAAGCCTGTCCTCATAAAATCCGCCGCCGACCTGGACAATTTGCGGGCGCATATCCGCATTGCCCTCATGGAAAATATCAGCGAACAAGTCTGTAAAGCGTCTGGCGATATCAGAATGTTCTTCCGAAGCATATTTCAGTAAATGATACGCCTCTTGATTGTACAAAATGATGATCTTTTTTGTTTGTCGGGTCAGAGCCGTATACAGCATTTCCCGCGAAATGATCCGGCACGGTTCTGCCAAAACTAGGATGACCGTATCAAACTGACTACCCTGTGACTTATGTACGGTCAGGGCATAGGCCAGTTCCAAACAAGGGTTGCCGGACTCCTCATTGAAATCCTTTCCCGTATAGGAATAGAGCGCACCTTTTTGTGACGTAAATTCTACCCGCAGATCGTCATTTGGATTTTTTGCGAAATAGGAACCACAGGCAATTCCAATCTCTCCGTTTGCCACATAGTTCCTGCCAGTGTCTTTGGGCCATGCATCTCTGGAAGCATTGATAACATTGATTACCTTATCGCCATAGATAATATTCTCCGGACCCAAGGCTCTGGGGATACGTTTACGAGAACCATAATACTTGGCGACCTTGAGAAGGTGCTCCCGGTATTTCAGATGGAGCAGTCGGTTGATATTCATAACGCCCTGGGGCATATTCCGCACAGGAGCAAGAATTTGCCACTTCTCAGCACATTTGGCACAGCCTTTATTGAAAAACGTGCTATAGTCGCCCTTTTCTCCGCCAAGGGAAGCGTCAAAGCCGTCCTGATCGTCTATGCTTTTCATGCCAATCTCATGCGCCATAAGTTCCAGCAGTTTCTCTTCCAGTTCCTCTTTTGTAGACCATGAGGCAAAGGAAATATGCTTGCCGCCGTTCTTTTCAATTTCAGCAATCACATCACTGTCCGGGCCGTCCTCCGCTCCAGTAAATAGGCGAGAAAGTTCAACATCTAAACGCTCATTGTGGCTTCCCTGACGGCGATTGATTGTTAATTCCCCGTAGCTGTCACAAACTCTTGGGAAACTGCCGGGCTTTAATTTCAGCTTCAAAAGCCCCACCAGATCGACAAAGGGGCGTCCCGCTCCGATGGGCGGGAGCTGGTTGGGGTCGCCTACAAAAATAATTCGCTTTGCCGCCTTTAGCGCCTGCATCAACGCCCCAAACATTTCCTCGGTCAACATGGATGCCTCATCAATGATGACCGTTTCCGGCACATCCCTGTAATCATACTCGGACAATTTGTAGCGCTTTTCATTCCAATCAAAACGGCGGCTCTTTACCAAAAACTGTGCTACATTTTGGGCGGTCACTCCATCCATATCTTTGCCCATGCTGTCCATCATACGCACTGTTGCCTTGCCGGTAGGAGCCAAGAGCAAAACACCTCCTGCTTTGATCTCCGGGTGGCTACACAGCACAGAGAGGACCGTTGTTTTTCCCGTCCCCGCGTCACCTACCAGGACACCGATCCTTGACGGGGCAAGTTCTTGTAAGATGGCAGCTTTTTCTTTTCGAGCCTGTTCTTCTTCAAAATCAAGCCATTGAGCCGAGATCCCATTGTCAAACTTAGCATCCAACAGTCCGCGCCAATCGGCGTGTACCTCCAGTTTCTTTGCCTTGAGACGTTTGCCGATACGCCGTTCAATAATAGAATCAAACTCGTTGAACCGCATCAGTTTATAATATTCTGTTCCGTCCTTCATTTCTCTGCGCAGTATTTGTCGGTGCAAAAATTTGTCGATGGCGCTCAAAATGTCGCTTGTCACTTTGCAGGCAGGATCCAAAATCATTCCCCGAATTTTATCCACCATCAGATTGCAGGGCAGAATCGTATTTCCGGCCTGAGCCTCCACTTCTAGCACTGCCACGGCCACCGCCCGCACCCGACGCTCATCATTCTCGGAAGTAAGCGCCGTTGGTGCGGGGATGGGGTACTTCTCCAGAACAGACGCTACCGGAAAAACTGCTCGGTCCACCTTACGGACAGAGATATACAAGCTACCCTGTTTCAGCCGGGTCTGTTCATAGATGATGTAGGGGTTTTCAATCATCTCCCGGTCGCTGCATCGAATGTTTTGCTTTGCTCGTTCGTTCTCATGGAAAAGCACAAAAGCCTGGTCAATGGATAAAGAAAAACGACTCAACAAGCGGAACAGCTCTTTTCGTTCTTGGGGCATATGTTTCCACGTTTTCTGCACAATAGGCGGTACGGCCTTTGCCAGCAGCGGATCCAAATAAATTTCTGGCTTGGCCAAGACCGCATCCAGCTTACTCCACATATCCTCGCCGTCCTGCAGATGCTCTTGAAGCTGTTTGGCGATGACAATGCCCTGTGGAATTTCCAAAGCACACAGCATGGAGCCGAGGCCGGGGAACGCGCCACGGTCTTCCCACACCTGTGCCAGTTCACGGTTCAACCAATCCAGTACCTTGGAATAGTCCTCGTCCAGACAGCTGTTAATGATGGTAAACGCCTTGATACAGGACTGTAATACGTCAATGACCGCATCATAGCTTACATGCTCTGTGGCATAGGAAAACTCGTCAAAGGCATCTTCGGGAGCAAACACCGTGATAGAAGCCAAGTCAAATTCCGGGTGGATTTGGGCATACTCCATCATTTTCTGATAGGGGATAACAAAGCCATCCTTGTGATCCTCACGAATAGAATGGCAAATCATAGTTTCCCACACCATGGAGCGCAGGCCGTCCTCCGTTTGCCGCTGGTGCTCTACCGCTGGAACGACTTTTTTGACGTGACCAATACCAATCACCACACGCCGGACATCCTCTACAAACGGCACCTGTTTCGCGTAGGCAATGCAGAGGGATTGCCCCTCCGCCACATCTCCGTAAAAATAATCGAAGATAGCTTTGTGGTTTTCCGCATCCTGTACCCACATGGTATCGAATTTCAGAACTGGTTCCCGTTCTGGGCGGTAGTCAATTTGATAGGTACTCTTCCATGCTTCAATATTTTCCCGCATGAGCCATGCAAAGGGATGGGCCGGAAAACTATAAGCGGGGTAGATGACCTCCGTCGGGAGAAAATGACCGTGAGTGGCCCGGTTGCTTTTCTTATAGGGATGAACCGTTGTCTTTACCATCTTTCGGGATGACAGGAAAGCTGCACCCTCCGAGACACATGGCAGAGTATCCATATGGTCGGCCATACACTGGCCACAGATGGCAGCCTCAGCTTTGTCATCCCGGCTCTCAGCAATTCCTTTTAAGCGTAGGCAGGCGTTGTTGGTTTCTGGGTCAACACAGACTGTTCCGTCCCAGCCGTGGTCGTGCCAAGGAACACGAATTGAAATATGTTGGGGCATAATGCTTCTTCCTCTTTATAAATCTGTATTCATAAGCATTTGAGCTGTCTGGAATGATTAAGCCAAGAAAGTGTCAAGGTTAAGCTGCTCCTTCAAATCAGAAACGAAAGTACCCCGATATCCAGCGTCCACACAGAACTTCTGAATGGACGGATACAGTGGGGCTATCTCTCTTCCCACCGCTCATCTGTTAGGTCGCTGGGGTACGACGCCCGTTCTTTTTCCTCCATGTATCCTATTCTACCACTGCTTTATCATCTTGTGAATACAGTTTCAAAATCTGGTCAAGGAGGTCGTAGCCACCAAAAGTGGAAACATTGCCGTATACAGGGTGTCTGACTTCAAAGAGATGATGGCGGCGGGCGTGGACTTGACCGGCTTGGGGGCGTGTCTCTCTTTTGGGTTTTCCGGCCTTCCCGCTGCCGTCTAGCCTCGGTCAGGTATTTGGTCAGAGTTTGAGGCTTCTCCTCAATCCCTTTTTCGTGCAGCTTTTCGACGATTTCCTGTGTGTCGAAGCCGCGCTTCTTCATACGTTCCAGTGTTGGGGCGAGAGTGAAAATGGCCTGCTTCACGGTCATGGCGCGGTTTCCGTCCAGCGTGACGGTGGCGGGCTTGAGCCCGGCAAACTCCTGTCGGATTTCCTTCACTTGGCTGGCTGTGATACTCATGGTGGTTTCTCCTATGGGGGGTGGGGCATGTTCCCAGTTTTGTCTCTTGCCTTTGGCGGTCAAGCGGCACGCTTGCCCACGGGTTTTCGCCAGAAAACCATAGTGCTATGACTCGCCTTCGAGTCGGGATTCCCGGCGGACGGTCAGCGCATCCTTGGGCGACGGCGTTGTGGTACGGCTTCCGGCTCTTGCCGGATGTGCTGTTCGCGCTCGGCCTGCCGACGGGCTTCCTCTTCCTGACGTTCGCGCTCCTGCTGCTCTTCTTCCTCCCGTTGGCGCTGTTCCTCCTTTTCCTGAAGGAACGCGGCATGGAGCGGCATGATTTCCGGCTGGAAGGTGAACTCTCGGTATTCCTCCAGTTCATCCTGAAAGTCCCGCCCTTGTTGCATCAGGCTGCGCATGTTGTGGGCATTGACTTCCCGCTCCTGTGCATACTGCGCTTTGAGCAGGGAATGCTGTTTTGAAAGCTCTTGCAGCCGTTTTTCCAGCGCCTTGTTTTCGGCCTGCAATTTGTCTCTTGCGGCAGCGATCATGCTTTTTTCGGCAAGGGATTTTTGTTGCTGCTCCATGATCGTCTGTGCCTGTTTCAGCACGGATTTGTAACTGAGCAATGACGCCTGCGGGAATTCCGGCATGTCTGATAGAATGGCTTCCGCCTCACGGGCTTGCTGTTCCATGGATTGCAGGCGTTTCTGCAAGACTTCCTCCTGCTTCCGCCTTTCGATCATTTCTCCGATGAGTTGCAGGGCTTCGCGCGCCACGGCGTCAGACTCGCTCCGCAGACCAGCAAGAGCCTCCTGTTGTTGCTTGAATTCCCGCGTATCCAGATGCTTTTTCGCCGAACTGGGTTTCTGCTCGACGCCACGCTGAATCTCGAAGCCCCGGCTTTGCAGGTAGCTCGGCAACTCGGTTTGCAGCTTTTCAGACTGGCGCGGGTATAAATGCTGTTGGCGCTGAGTCGTCCATCCTGAGTTACCGGCACATGAAGGAAGTGCATGTGCGGCGTCTTTTCATCCATATGCACCATTGCCGAGATGACGTTTTCCTTGCCGACAAAATCCGTGAGATAGGCCACAGCTTCCTCAAAAAAGCGTTTGGTTTCCTCCTTGCCCATGCGGGTAAAGAACGATTTGTCCGAACTGACAATCAGGCCGCACAGATGCACGGCATCCTTGCGGACAGCCTTGACCATGAGCAGATCGTCAATGCGGTTCTGGATGGCCTGCGCGTAGTTGCAGGAGCGGCTCAATCATGGCTTGCCCATTGGGGGTGGACAAATCCGGCATGGCACACGGCTGCAAATCCGGCGTTATGAGTGAAAGGTTTTTCAGCGCCTGTGGCGGGATGGCCATGCCGCCCACAAGTGAGGACAAACGGCTCTGCATGGACGTGGCGGGCATTTCGCCGTCCACATAGAGCGTTTTTTTGGGCATGGGCGCGCGCCAGTTGAAAACCGCGCCGCCGGAGGCGACGGCCACGGCCACACTCAGGGCGGCAAAGGTCTTGCGCACGCCTCGCGGAGTATAAAGGATGCCTATTCCCTGAACCGGCAAAATGGGCGATAGAAGGTAACCCCGGTCAGGTATCTGCATGGACAGGAACTCGCTCATGTCCAAAGCGACAAGACCATGCTGTTTGGTCAGGGCCGCTTCAAGTTGTGAGCGGACTACCTCACATGGCACTATAAAACTCGCTTGGCTCACAAGGCTTACCGTAGTTTATCGAGATAGTCAGCCCACGCCTGCATAAGCTCCCGGCGTTGCTCAAAATACTGCGAACGGTCGTAGGCTTCCACAACGGCATTTTGTTCCTTGTGGGCAAGCTGCTTTTCAATATGGTTAGGGTTAAGATTGTTCTCTCGCGCCAGAGTGGAAAAAATCGTCCTGAATCCGTGGATACTCATTTCTTCCTTGGAATAGCCCATGTCCCGCAGCACGGCCAGAAGTCCCTCGGCGGTGATGGGCCGTTTTTTCGACCTGGGGCTGGGAAAGCACAAGTCACCGCCGCCGTTCATTTCACGAATTTCTTTTAACTCGCGGAACAGAGCGACGACCTGCCGTGACAAGGGAACGGTGTGCGCTACACGCATTTTCATGCCGCCACCGTGTTCATGGCGCTTGGCCGGAATTGTCCAGACGGCATTTTCCAGATCAATTTCTTCCCAGAGGGCAAGGCGTATTTCTTCGCTCCGCAATGGCGGTAGGGAAGGATATTGAGGCAGTACCTCACTGAAAGCCCGGCTCCGATATAGCCGTGGATGCGCCGCAAAAGTCCTCCCACTTTTGCGGGATCGGTGATGGCGGCCCTGTGCCGCCGGGGAATGGGCTTAAGTGTGGTGGCGATGCGGTCGGCAATGTTGCGGTCAGTGTAGCCAAGCCCCCAGGCAAAAAGGCAGACGCCACTGGCAATCTGTGCGAGGCGGTGGGCGGTATCGATGCAGCCGCGTTCCTGCGTGGGCAGAATGGCTCCTACAATGTCACGGCGCTCAAGACTGGAAAAGGGTCTGTCCCCGATATGCTGGTACAAAATATTCAGATGCCAGTGGATTTTTTTGAGGTGGTGGGCGGGCTGGTCGCGTACTGTTTTTCAAACCACTGTTCAGCCACAAACGCCTTTTCCTTCTCGGCAAGCATGACGGCTTCCCTTTCAGACTTCTTGACTTCGCCGGAGTCGCGTCCATCCGCAAGCACTTGCCGGGCCTCAAGGCACTTCCTGCGGGCCTCGGCCAAACTGACCGCCGGGTATCTTCCAAGGGGCAGGACTTTCTGCTTGTTTTCAAAACGATAGCCCATCTGCCAGGAAATGCTCTTGCTCTTTGCGCTGAGATACGCGTAAAGCCCGTCGCCATCAGATTCTTTTTGCACCCTACCGTTGGGCTTCATGCTTCTGAGCTTGGTATCAGTCAGCTTGCCCATGCTGGTAAAATCTCCGCATTGGAGTGTTGGTAAAACTTTTACCAACATTTTTACCAGCAAAAAGCCTGGATGACAACGTACCTGACGAGACATGGCGAGACAATGAAAATCCATAAAAGCAAAGTCCCGTAAGGCTTTCCGGCTCTTACGGGACTTTGTGAGATTTTTAGGTGGTGCCGAGGGACAGAATTGAACTGCCGACACGGGGATTTTCAGTCCCCTGCTCTACCAACTGAGCTACCTCGGCGCGACGGAGATTTATTTATATCACTCTGTCATCTTTGGCAAGCATTTTTTTACTTTTTTTAATTTTTTTCTGTCTGTGGCTTGCCTGCCTCAACAACAGTCACATTAAACCGACTGGCCTGCTCCGGTGCGCTATAAAAAACCACCATAAACGGGACGGTTCCACCCGGTGGAATATTGGTATTGTTCGTCAGTATATCCAGTTTATTGGAAAGTCCCTGCTCCAGCTCAGCTTCACTCAACACCTGAAGCTGAAACAAAGAGATGGTCGGTCCTGCCAGCTGAGATTTGGAGACAAGCGTATTGCCCGCCTCATCCTGAAGTGAAGCCTCTACTCTGATCAGCTCCCGAGCCTCATCAAAACCATTGGCTACTTTACCTTCAATTACGACAATATTGCCAATTTTCTCATTTTTAACGGTATATTGCCGGATATTCTGGATTTGCAACCTATTGACCATGGCAGCGATACGCGCTGCCCGTGCCTCCTCGCTTTCGGTCGTGGCCGTATTCTGCTTATGCTCTTTGAACATGGTCTTTACTGGTTCGAGCCAGTCAGTATAGTGCCAGACACCGGCAAAGGCTCCCCCCAGGATGATTAGCATCAGAAAAAGAAAACGCCACGAGCTGCCCCGTTTTTCGGGCTTGTCTGACTTTCCGATGCTGATGGATACAATTTTCTCTGAATCTTTCACCACGCTTTGGCGATCTTCAGGCTGTGGCAGGGTAAATACCTGCCGGCATACGGTACAGCGCAACTTTACTCCCGGACGGGCTTTGCCGTCGGGCAGATTGTATGTAGTCTTACAGTTGGGACATGTGACTTTCATGGGAGCTCCCGGAAGAAAATCTCACTTGCCGACGCCCGGCAGGCAATAGACGGCCGGCAGCGCTCTGTAACGCTCCGCGTAATCAAGGCCATACCCTACAATAAATCCCGCTGGCAAGGCAAACCCTACAAAGTCGGCATGAACGGGAACTTCACGGCGCCCCTTTTTGTCAATGAGCGCCGCTATTTTCAGACTTTTCGCGCCGCGTGCGCTCAGCTGACGGAGAAGAAAATCCATACTGCGCCCGGAATCTATGATATCTTCAACGATGAGAACATGTTTGCCCTCAAGGGAAAGCTCAATATCCTTGGTGAAGGACACAGTGCCCCCACTTTTCATACCCTCC
The DNA here is from genome assembly GCA_944324075.1 of Candidatus Mailhella excrementigallinarum. Taxonomy (GTDB): domain Bacteria; phylum Desulfobacterota; class Desulfovibrionia; order Desulfovibrionales; family Desulfovibrionaceae; genus Mailhella; species Mailhella excrementigallinarum. Next base: position 10,210 of record CALUUZ010000007.1, on the reverse strand, counting down.
CCATAGCTGGCCAGACGTACGAAATCCAGCTCGGGAGAAATCGTAAGCGCCCGCACCAGATCGCTGAAGAAAAGAAAAGCCCCTTTCAACACACAGACAATCACCAGCGGCTCGTCCCCGTACAGAGAGTCTATTTCTTTCGCCAGCTCGCGCACGCGCGTGCGTATCATGTTTTCATCGTACACAATACGCAGATGTTCAACCGGAGAAAACATCACTTTCGCTCCATCAGTCTGTCAAGGAAATCCCTCAGCGCTTTTTCAGGGACAAAACCAGCTTCATTCACCACAATACGGCCACTCCGATCATAAATAATATTATGAGGAATACCGCTGACGCCGAATGCAAACCCCACTTCTTCCCCTCCATAGTAGACAGGGTAGTTGAACTCGGTCTTTTCTATGAAGGCTTCCATTTCCTGAAGATCCGTGTCAACGGCAATGCCGATGAGCAGAAAGTCATCAGGGGAAAGCTCTTCCCGTATTTTTTTCAAGCCGGGAATTTCACGCTTACACGGAGGACAAAATGCGGCAAAAAAGTTGACCATAACGATCTTTCCCTTGTTCTCCGCGATGATATCCAGCAGATGAGAAGTTTTTATTGCGGGAGTGGCGGCCTGCGATATGAAAGGAAACAGAAGCGTAAACAGCAACGCAAAAACTATTTTTTTCATGACTACCTCACATTGCAATCAAGTGAAACTGCAGGGCATGTTATGACGGAAATACCCGACGGACAATCCCTCCTTTCCGCCCTGCTCCCGCTTTTAATGACGGGAAACAAGACGGCCGGCAAGACGTACGGCCTCTACAGCATCGGCGGCATATCCATCCGCGCCGATGGACTCGGCGTATTCCCGTGTCACTACAGCTCCTCCCACCATAACCTTGCAGGGCAGCCCCTGTTCTTTTATCAGTTTGATCGTGTCCTCCATTCGGGGCATGGTGGTCGTCATCAGGGCTGAAAGACCAATGAGACTCGCTCTGTTGTTCACTGCAGCGTCTATAATGGCTTCGGCCTTGACGTCCTTTCCCAGATCCACGATTTCATAACCATGATTGCCCAGCATCAGCGCGACGATATTCTTTCCGATATCGTGGATATCCCCTTCCACTGTAGCCAAAACAATAACGGGACGTTTTTCCGCGCATGTTTCCTTTTCCAGAAGGGGCTTAACCCGGGCGAATGCTGCCTGCATGGTTTCCGCTGAACGAAGCAGCTGAGGAAGAAAGTACTCCTTGCGTTCATAGCGCGCTCCAACCTCGGTAATCGCCGGGATCAGACGTCCCTTGACAAGCTCGAAAGGATCGGCTCCTTTGCCGAGCTCCTGCTCCACCAGGCCGGTTACCGCTTCTTTTTTACCGCGAATAACGGCTTCTTCCAGCGTCAGACTTTCGCTTCCTCCGGCTTTGTGGATTGAGGAAGCTGCGTTTTCACTGTTTCGCCGCCATCCGGAGTAGACTGAAATGAAGTGGCCTGCCTGGGGATCTCTGCCCAGAAGCATATTTGCCGTATCTAAAGCCTCACGCAGGGTAATGTTGCCCGGATTGCCGATACAGGAGGATAGCCCTGCTCCGGCGGCCATTTGCAGGAATCCGGCATTGACAAGCTCCCGTGCAGGTAGTCCAAATGAAATATTGGACAGCCCCATGGTCGTCGGAAGACCGTTTTCAGTGCACCATCGCACAGTTTCCAGGCAGGCGCGCGGCGCGTCCGGATCCGAAGCGGCGGTAAGGGCCAGAACGTCTACCATAATCAGACGGCGCGGAATCCGGAAATCGTCCACCTGCTTCATAAGTCGTTCTATAATGGCAATTCGTTCGGATGCACTGGCGGGCAGATGTTTTCCCTGAAGGGGCAGGAGAACAAAAGGTGCGCCCCATGTGCGGCACAATGGTCCCAGAGTTTCAATCTTGCCCGGCTCGCCGCTGATGGAGTTAAGTAATGCCGATCCAGGATGCCACGGCAAGGCGGCAGCAAGGGCGGCGGGGTTGGAAGAATCCAGACAGAGCGGCGTGGTGAACTGAGCCACAAGACGCCTGGTCAGAGAGGGAAGAAAGTCTGCCTCGTCCACGCCGGGAGCGCCGACATTCACGTCAAGCACCTTTGCCCCTGCCTCAATCTGCTCTCCGGCATACTTCAGGGCAAGTTCAAAGCTTCCCGCCTGAAATTCCGCGCTGAGAGCCTTTTTGCCAGTGGGATTGACCCGTTCGCCAATCAGGGTCACCGGCATCTCCGCTCCAATACGCACAAGGGCGGAGCGTGACGTCAGCGAAATTCCGCCGTCCATGGAGCGATCGGGGAAGGAAACAGGCTGGTTCAGCACTTTTTCCCGCAGGCGCCGGATATGTTCGGGAGTAGTCCCGCAGCAGCCTCCAAGCACATGTATGCCGGACGCCGCGAACCGGGCGGTCATTTCGGCAAAGGGCTCCGGGGCGAGACGGAACACCGTTTCTCCGCCGACAAGTTCGGGAAGTCCCGCGTTGGGTTCGGCAAAAATGGGCAGAGAGCAGGCATTGCGCATACGCTCCGCCACCAGCAGCATGGCTTCAGGGCCTGCGCCACAGTTAACTCCTGCGGCGTCCACTCCCATATTTTCCATAGTCGAGGCAAAAATTTCCGGTGTTGAACCTGTCAGGCTGACGCCGTCTTCAAATGTCATGGAAACGAAAACCGGCAGATCACATTCCGCATGAGCGGCGGCAACCGCGATACGGGCTTCGGCCAGATCAAACTGGGTTTCAATGAAAAGCAGATCAACGCCTCCGGCCGCCAGGCCGCGGACCTGCCGTCGGAAAATCTCAAAAAGCTCTTCGGGAGACAAGTCCCCAAGAGGGCTGACAAAATGTCCCGTCGGCCCCATATCCCCCGCAATGAAAAGTTCTCGTCCAATCCGGGAAGATGTTTCTCTTGCTGCGACTCTGGCATTCTCTGCCATACTTCTGTTAAAGAACTCAACTTCAATATCGGGAGGAAGTTTGCAGGCATTGCCGCCGAAGGTGGGAGTCAGAAGAATATCCGCCCCCGCTTCTCCATAGGCCACATGCATGGAACGCACGATATCGGGGCGCGCCAGGCAGAACTGCGCAGGATTTGCGCCGGCGGGCATGCCAAGCGCCTGAAGCATGGTGCCGGTGGCTCCGTCGATAAACAGGGGACGGCCAAGGCTGAGTAGTTCGCGAAGTCGGGACATCTGTTCATTCTCCATTGCTTTTCGTCTCCGCCATGTGTACTGAAAATCGTTGAAAAGGCCAACCATAATCTATAGCATGCAACTCGGAAAGACAGCGTAAGGCCATTTTGGCGCAACGATCCAGCTTTTGGGTATATTATGAAAAAAATCAACGCCGATAAGCAGCAAGAACAAGGCGTTTCCGATATGAAGCAGGCCGGCCTGCCCCCCCGCCGCCGTTCTGGCGGAAAGAAGCCGGGAGGTGACTGCGCCTTGCGGGAAGCGGAAAATGAGGACGAAAGGCAAATCGGTTCACGACGGAAAACGGGTGGAAAAGATTCCTCTCCGGATGAAAGCAGGCTGAAAAAACAATCCCCGGAATATGTCGACGATCTGGATGAAGATGCGGAAACCGAACTCGCAGATCCCGAGATACTGCCCTCAGAAGAGGAGCTCCTGGATGAGCTTGCCCCGCAATCTCTGGACGCAGGACTGCTGGAATCTCCTCCTGTCATAGACCTTCTGCCCCCCGGGGGAGAAGGCGACCTGCCCGTGCCGTCTTCCGTCAGACTGCCCAGCCTTTCCACACGCGACAACCTGCAGCTCTATCTGCGAGAAGTGAGTCGCTTCCCATTGCTTGCTCCTGATGAGGAAGTGGAGCTGGCACGCCGCGTACGCGATACGGGGGACAGTGATGCCGCATTCCGGATTATTTCATCCCATCTGCGCCTGGTGGTGAAAATAGCCATGGACTTCCAGAGGCGCTGGATGCAAAACGTCCTGGATCTTATTCAGGAAGGCAATGTCGGGCTGATGCGCGCGGTGAACAAGTTTGATCCGGATAAAGGCATCAAGTTTTCCTACTATGCGACATTCTGGATCCGTGCCTATATCCTTAAATTCATAATGGACAACTGGCGCATGGTGAAAATCGGAACCACCCAGGCGCAGCGCAAGCTCTTTTATAACCTGAACAAAGAGCGTCAGAAACTTGTCGCGCAGGGTTTTGACCCCAGCGCAAGTGCCTTGTCCGAACGGTTGGGAGTGACCGAGGAGCAGATTGTTGAAATGCAGCAGCGTCTTGATGCTGGTGACGTATCGCTGGACTTGCCCGTAAGCGACGAGAATGGCAGCGCCACACGCCTGGATTTTCTGCCTGCTCTAGGTCCCGGCATTGAGGACAGTTACGGCGATTCCGAAGTTGCCAGGCTGGTGCAGAACGGCATACGGGATATTCTTCCCCAGCTCTCTGAAAAGGAAGCCTATATTCTCGAACACAGACTGCTGACCGACGATCCCGTCACTCTGCGGGAAATAGGAGAACGCTATCATGTGACCAGAGAACGCATACGCCAGTTGGAGGCCAGACTTCTGGCCAAGCTGCGCGCGCATCTCGGCGAGGAAATCAAGGATTTTTCGGAAGACTGGATAAACCCGCAGGCATGAGGGCCTGCTTCGGGATGGTTGTTATTGATGTCGAAGTGTCATTGTCTTGTTTCAGGCTGCCTTCTCTGTCTGCCGCTGTGTCTTTCCGGCTGTCTGGCGCATCAGAATGCGCGCCCAGATGCCGCAGGTCCGCAGTTCACGCTTTCAGAAAATTCTCAGCTCAATTTCGCATATCTGCAGGTTGAGCAGGCCATGCAGCGGGGAGATCTCGGAGGGGTCATGGAAGCAGGAGAAACCCTGCTGCGCCTTCATGGCGACATGCGGCCCGTAGGCGACGCCGCAGCCTGGCTGCTCAGCAGCAAGCATACGGCTGAAGCCGAAAGCCTGCTGAAGCGAGCCATTCTCCTTGCTCCGGAAGACGCTGCGCTGCGCGCCATGTTTGCCGATTCTCTGCTTGAACAGGGAAAAACGGAAGAAGCACGCAACTTTGTACACGATTATGTAAAAAAATATCCGGGCGACGCTCAGGCACGCCTGGACCTTGCCCTGCTTTATCTTAAAACGGGTGCAAACAGCGAAGCCCTGAAGGAACTGGAAAGGCTTCCCGGAAATATGCGGTCGCCCGCTGTTCTTTATTACCAGGCACAGGCATGCCGCGCACTGAATCGTTCCGGCCAGGCTGCCCGTCTGCTGCGCCTGGCCCTGCAGAAGTCTCCTGATTTTCTTGAAGCGATGCTTGAGCTTGCCTCTATTGAGGAACAGTCCGGGCATTATGCGGAAGCTCGCAAACTCTATGAAAAACTGCTTACATTTGATGAAGGCAATCAGGATATTCTTGTCCGTCTTGTCGCCCTTTCCCTCAGGGAAGGAAACCCTGATCACGCGTTTGAGCTGGCTTCCAGCATACCTGATTCCATGAGCTTTGTTCTTGCTGTTTCTTCTCTGTTTATTGATGAAGGACGATTTGATCTTGCGGAAAGCCTGCTCTCAACTCTGGCAGAGAGATCGGATGCGCCGGAAGAACTGTTGTTCTATCAGGCGGCAGTAGCCTATGAAGGGCACAGGGATGCCGCGCGAACTCTGGAGCTCCTGGAACGCGTCTCCCCGTCAAACCGATATTACGATCGTTCTCTCAAGCTTCGCGCTCAGGTTCTCTATGAAAATGGCAATGTTGAACAGGCTCTGGATGTTATCCGGCACGGCAGTGAAATCTTCCCTTCCGACAAGGAATTTATTTTCTTTGCCATAGATCTGCTGGGGCGCCAAAAACGCTATGAGGAAGCCGGACAGGTTGCAGAAAAAGCCCTTGCCGACTGGCCCGATGATCCGGATCTCGCATTTCAGCGAGCCTCCCTCATGGATATGGCGGGAAAGCGGAACGAAGCCATGAAGTTGATGGAGGAGCTTCTCCGGAGCAACCCAGATAATGCCGCTGTGCTCAACTATATCGGCTATACCCTGGCTGAAGAAAACCGGGATCTGCCCCGTGCGCTCAAACTGCTGAATCGAGCCATAGAACTTTCTCCCGATACGGACTACATGCTCGATTCCCTCGCGTGGGCATATTACCGCAGTGGTGAGTACGCCAAGGCATGGGATTTTATCCGGCAGGCGGTTGAGCGCATGTCTGCCTCATCCGGACAGGATCCTGCAATGTGGGAACATTATGGGGATATTGCCCGGGCCTGCGGATATGATAGTGAAGCCCGCCGGGGCTGGGAGCGGGCGCTTGAACTGAGGCCGAAGAATCCCGACGTGCTCCGCGAAAAACTGGAGAGTTTCAGATGAACCTCTTTCGTATGATTTCGTGCGTTTTTTTGCTTGCTTTGGCCGCATGTGCGCCTCTTCAACCGTCAGGCTCCACAACCGGTGAAGAAAAAACGGCGAATATTCAGGCTCGCTGGAACGCTTTTCTCTCCCTGCACGGGCGACAGGGCCCTTCACTCTCGGAGGGAAGCCTGCGTTTTGGCGAGTCCGGCAACACCCACAGGGTCACCTGGCTGCTGTGGGGCAATGATGCTGAACAGTTGCGTTTCGACATTCAGGCGGGTATTGGCAATACACTGGCCAAGGCCCGCCTGGCAGAGGGGGTATTGCTGCTCTATCTTCCCAGCGACAACAGTATGCTGCGGGGAGACGACACCCCGGACGGTATTCTCCGACGCATAGGGCTGGATCTGCCTCTCTCTCTGCATGAATTGTACGCTGTTATTCAAGGGGATTTCTCCTCAGCGTTCAGTCATACCCGCATTCTTTCCAGCCGTACGCTGGAAGACGACGGCATTGAGCTTGAACTTGGCGCGCTCTCTCCCCACATGCCCGCGGCAACTCTGACGCTTGACAGGCGCAACCTTCCCGTTCGCTTGAGGATTCCCCATATGTGGGATATCAGAATAGACTGCGGCGATGACCTCCTCCCACGCCGTATGGATGGAATGAAGCGAAACAATACGAATGGGGAAGAATATCGTTTTATCCTGTTGATTAAAGATAGACAGGGCAGGAAACAGTTTGCCGACAAGGAGCTTGAATTGCAGATGCCCGCAGATGTCCGGCTGTTGTCGGATATCTAGAGCCGATCCCCTATGTCCCGGCCCGCAGGTTTCACGCTGAAGCCGGAGCGTTTTCGAAACGAAAACCGCCATGCCGGTTCCCTCATACAAAGGAGAAAAGATGAAAACCGTATACATTGCTTCCGATCACGCCGGTTTTTCGCTAAAAAACTTTCTGGTGAAACACCTTGTCGAAAAAGGGTATGCCGTGCATGATCTCGGCCCGGCAGATACCGCCCGCTGCGACTATCCGGACAGTGCTTTTGCCGTTACCAGCGCGTTGAAAAAGGATGAGTCGGCCTTCGGAATTCTCATATGCGGCACAGGCATCGGCATGAGCATGGCCGCCAACCGTGTGCCCGGCATCCGGGCGGCGCTTGCCGCCTGCGAATTTCATGCCCGCGCCTGCCGGGCGCATAACAACGCCAATGTACTCTGCCTTGGTGAAAGAGTAACAGGTCCCGGTGTTGCGGCTGATCTCGCCGATATTTTCCTGAATACTGATTTCGAGGGTGGCCGCCATCTGCGCCGGGTCGAGCTGTTCGATAAAAAACAGGATTAGGCCGTGTCCGGATACCGCATGAAAATACCTGAGGCTTGGCAGCCGGCCAGGGAGTGAGACATATTATGCCCAAAAGCAAGGAAGTCTACCGCTGCCGTCAGTGTGGAGCGTTGACGCCGCAGTGGCGGGGGCAGTGCCCTTCCTGCCATGCATGGAATACCCTGGAGGCGGAACTTGTTTCCGCATCCTCTGCAGGAGCGCGCAGCGCTGTCCCGACAGGAAAGATTCCCCGGGCACAGCCGCTCGGACGGGTCAGCGATGAAGGACATACTCCCTATGGCACAGGACTCCAGGCACTGGATCGCGTACTCGGCAGGGGATTTGTCCCCGGCGCGGCAGTCCTGGTGGGAGGTGAACCAGGCATAGGCAAATCAACTCTGCTTCTGCAGGTGGCGGGCTCTGTGGCACGTAATGGCCGCGTGACGCTGTACGCCAGCGGAGAGGAATCTCTTCCGCAAATACGGAGCAGGGCTGAGCGGCTTGGTGTACTGCATGATAACCTGCTGGCGCTTTCCACCAGCCGGGTACAGGATCTTTTTCCTCTGCTTGAAGAGAATCGCGCTCCTGCCCTGTTGATTGTGGATTCCGTCCAGACGCTGGCATCGGATGAAGCCGAAGGGCTGCCCGGCAATGTAAGTCAGGTTCGGGCAGTGGCTACGGAACTTGTGGAGCGTTGCAAGAAATCCAACACTACTCTTCTGCTTGTCGGACATGTCACCAAAGACGGCACGCTGGCCGGGCCGCGTCTGCTGGAACATCTGGTGGATACCGTGGTTTCTCTGGAAGGAGAACGGAGGGAGATGTTCCGCATGTTGCGGGTACTGAAAAATCGTTTCGGTCCTAATCAGGAACTTCTGGTATTCCGAATGGAACAGAAAGGGCTGCAGGTAGTCGAAGATCCGTCCACTTTCTTTCTTGGCGCCCGGGACGCCAGCCTCAGCGGTACAGCCGTAGTCATGGCAGTGGAAGGCCAGCGCCCTTTTGCCGTGGAAATGCAGGCTCTGGCGACCAGGAGCTACCTGAGCATCCCCCGCCGGACAGGACTTGGCTTTGATGTAAACCGTCTGCACTTGCTGCTTGCCGTTCTGGAAAAAAGGCTGCGTCTGAACTTTGCCCAGTATGATATTTTCGCCAAGGTCGGCGGCGGCATGAAACTGCAGGAGCCAGCCCTCGATCTGGCTCTGGTGGCTGCACTGCTTTCCTCCTTATATGATATCCCCCTGCCGGAGCGGGCGGTTTTCTGGGGAGAAGTGGACCTCAATGGACAGGTTCGTCCCGTGTCCGGACATGACATGCGCCTGGCACAAGCAAAACGGCTTGGATATGCACCGCTCTTCCATCCCGGTCCGGACAAGAACGGAGTGGATACGGTAATGAGGCTGCAAAAACTTCTTTTTCGCAAATGACGAAAGCCACAACGGTGAATGAGATAAAACTCAGACAACTGGATGAAGCTCTGTGTGCCTGCTGTTCCGTTCCAACTGCCCACGCGGCATGGAACAAAGAATTGGCGATTGCTTTTTCCGGCGGACTGGACAGCCGTTTTCTGGCGTTTGCCGCACGGATGTTCGGCTATTCCGTAACGCTGCTCCATGTGTATGGGCCGCATGTCAGCCCGCACGAGAGTGCGTTTGCCCGAACCTGGGCCGACAGACACAATCTGCCCTTCAAGAGGCTCTTTCTCAATCCGCTTGATGATGCTCGAATCGCGGCAAACGACGAGCTGCGCTGCTATTTCTGCAAGAAGCGTCTGTTCGACGAACTGCTGCGCCTTTCCGCCCCCCTGCCTCTGTGCGACGGCACACATGCTTCCGACACATCGGCCTATCGCCCAGGCCGTAAGGCCCTGCGGGAACTCGGCATCTATTCCCCACTGGAAATGGCAGGATTCCAGAAAGATGACATCAGACGCATTGGCGCTGACATTGGATTGGACATCCCCTGGCAGAAAGCCCGCCCCTGTCTGCTGACCCGCTTTCCTTACGGGATATGCGCGGATGTCCCCCTTCTGAACGCGCTGGCCGGGGCGGAAGAAAATATGGCCGAGCTGATGGAAAGCTGCAGCCGGGATGCCGGAATTCCGCACGGAGGAGAACCGGATTTTCGTCTGAGAATCCAGACCGTAACCCCTTTCGGGGCAGATGTGGAACTGCATGTGCGGGAACAACGCAGAAGCTTTACGCAAAGCGAAAGCTTCTCAAAAAAATGTCGGCACCTGATGAATTCCATCCCGCTTCTGCGTCTTCAGGCCATTCGACATATGGATAATCTGAGCGGATATTTCGACAGAAGCAGGCGTTCCTAGGGAATTTTGCGGAACTATCCTGTCAGCCAAGTATTCCATGTTCTGGTCCGCAGATTTCACGCCTGACGCCGGAGTCTCGCCCTGCCCGGTTCCGGGAGTATTTTCAAAGTAAAAAAGCTCTAAAACAATTATCCATTGAGTCAAGTAGAAACGAGACTTCTTCAGAACTCCCCCACATGAAAAGGCGATCTCCCAGAAAGAAGATCGCCTTTTCATGTGGGGACTATCCCCTC
>CALUUZ010000006.1 GCA_944324075.1 Candidatus Mailhella excrementigallinarum | reverse complement strand
GGGAGGGGCAATCCGCACGCCCCCTGTCCGTCGGCCGCTTCAGTCAGTCGGCGGATGGGGCGACTGTGGATTGAAACCTGCCTGAAGCCGGCGCGGCGTCTAGTTTCTGACGCCTTCCTTCATCCATGAACGGATGACATAGACGGTCTGCTCGATATTGCGCTCGGCCAGTTGAAGAGCGCGGGCCTTGATGTCGTCGAGGCTGAGGCCGGATTCCAGACCGTAGCCACCGTCCTCGCCGGATTCGGACAGCGCGCGGGCGTTTTCTTCCGCAGCGCGCGCTTCCTGTTCCTGCGCCTCGTACAGGGCGTACTGCTCCTCGGCCGCGGGCAGCCCTTCCAGCCCTTCCAGCACTTCCCCCGCTTCCACCTTGGGCCGCACCAGGGCCAGCACCACGGGCCGCACCACCAGCATGATGAAGAGGAAGGAGATAAAGGCGATGAGCAGCGGGCGTCCCATGCGCTCGGCAAACTGGGCCAGCAGTTCCGCCGCATTGGGCTCGGCGGGGATGTCGTTTTCCCCGAAGGCCATGTTGCTCACTTCTATGGTGTCGCCGCGCGCGGCGGAGAAGCCTACGGCATTGGCCACCAACTGGCGGATCTGTTCGAGTTCCTGCTCGGTGCGCGGCGTGTACTGCCATGTTCCGTCAGCGTTTTTCGCATAGGAGCCGTCCACGGCCACGGCCACGGTCAGGCGGGTGATTTCACCCATCTGCCCGACAATATTGTGTTCTTCCTTGTTGATTTCATAGTTCAGGGTACGCGATTCGCGGTTGCCTTCCTGACTGCTGAGAGAGCCTCCCAGACCGTCGCCCCGGAAGTTGACGTCGGTAGATCCGCCTTCAAGGTTGGCCCGACCGGTCTGCTGTTCTTCCGAGCGCTGTTCGGAACGTACCACCGAGGTATCCGGATCGTAGATTTCCCTGCGGATGGTGCGCTGGCTGTAATCCAGCGTGGCGTTGACCTTGGCGATCATCTTGCCGGGGCCGAGCACGGGGGCAAGAAGTTCGTTGATGCGGTGTTCCAGGCTGCTTTCCAGCTTGAGGCGGTATTCCAGATGGGCGTTGTTCAGGCCGGTGGTTTCGTCTTCCGGCGCAAAGAGTACCTTGCCGCTGCTGTCCGTGATGGATACATGCCCTTCATCCAGTCCTTCCACGGCCATGGTCATCAGATTGACCATGCCCTTGATTTCGCGCGGCGCTATCTTGGCGGAAGGCTCCCTGAGCCGGACGACCACGGAGGCGGAGGGCGGCTGCTGTTCCTCAATGAACAGGCTGCGCTGCGGAATGACCAGATGAACGCGGGCGCTTTCCACATTGGGAAATTCGCTTATGGTGCGGGAAAGCTCGCCCTGCAGGGCACGCTGATAATTGATGCGCTGCACGAATTCCGTCTGTCCCATCTGCACGGTGTCAAAAATTTCAAACCCGATGCCCTGCCCCACCAGATTGCCTTCGCCTGCGATTTTGATGCGCATGTCATAGACCGAGTCTGCCGGGACAAGCACGGTAGCGCCGTTGTCTTCCAGACGATAGGATATCTTTTCCGTCTGAAGCATGCTGACGACGCGGTTGGCGTCTTCCGGGCTGAGCTTGGTGTACAGGGGGCGGTAGTCGGGGCGGGTGACCCACAGCAGAAAGGCGGCGAAGACGGCGAACAGCAGCGCCGTGACGCCGACAACGGCGATGCGTTGAACCTTGCCGAGCCGTGACCATGCGTCGCGTGTTTTGTCGACGGCGTTTTGCACATGGGCGTTCATCAAAAATTCCTCTATGGTTTGAAACCTCCCCCGTCAGGGGGAAAAGAACTCCGGAACACAGGGTTCCTTCCGGCAGATGTTTTCAGGAGCAGAAAGCTCTAGAACTGCAGCTTGCTGAGTTCCCGGTAGGCTTCAAGCACCTTGTTGCGCACGGCTGACGTAAGATTGACGGCCAGGCTGGCCTTCTGCATGGAGATCATGAGTTCATGCACGTTCTGCGTTTCGCCGGAGGCGAACGAGGTGATCATCTGGCTCTTTTTGGTCTGAAGATCGTTGACCGCGTTCAGGGAATCGTGGAGCGTGTCGGAAAAGCTGGTCGCGGAGACGGGCTTTGCCGGGGCGATTTCCTCATGTTTCCTGTTAAGGCTGGTCTGCGCCTTCTGAAAGTCGGCAAGGGCGTTGCTGTATGCCTGGATGGCTGTCGTGGAAATGCTCATGGCGTTTCTCTCTGTACTTGATGTTGTGCGGTTCGATGAGGAGGGAACGGCTGCCGTTCCAGCCGTGAAGACGCGCCTCGTTCGTTTAGCTGCGGCCTATTTCCAGCGCCTTCATGTACATCGCCTTCACCGTGTCCACAGTGGTGGCGTTGGCTTCGTAGTTGCGCTGGGCCGTCATCATGTTGGCCATTTCCTCCACGACGTTGATGTCGGGGTATTCCACAAAACCCTCTGCATCGGCGTCGGGATGGCCGGGTTCGTACACGCGGCGGGTGGGCCTGTTGTCCAGTGCGACGCCCATGACGCGGACCCCCTTGACTTCCCGGTCGAGCGCGGTGCGCATGTGAACCCCGAAACGGTTGTCGAGATCGCTGGTGGCCTTGATCACGGTCTTGCGGATATAGGGGCCGTTTCCGCCGGGCATCCGGGTAGTCTTGGCGTTGGCCAGGTTCATGGCGGTGACGTTGAGCTGAGTGCGGTCCGCGCTCATGCCGGACGCGCCGATATCCAGTGCTGTCATGAAATCCATGATTACTTGCTCCCTTCCTGAATAACCTGACGTATGCCGTCAAAGCTGCTCTTGGTGATCTGCGAAAGCGCGTTGTACTGGAGCTGGTTCTTGGCCATCTTGACCATTTCCTTGTCCAGATTCACGCGATCCTCGCCGTGCGCGACACGCAGCTGGGGGTGTTTCCACCACTGGGGGCCGAACTTGTCCGGATCAAAGGAGGCGGGCATGTGGCCGTCGTCCGTATGGGTCATCCTGCCCTTCGCGTCCAGGTTGAGAGCCGACTGCAGTTCTTCCTCGAAATCCAGCTCGCGAGGCAGATATTTGGGCGTGTTCACGTTGGCGATGTTGCCCATGATGACGTTCTGCCGCTGGAGCTGCATGTTCATCACGGAGCCGACCAGGCTTACATGTGATTCTGTCAGGCTTTTCATGTCTTTCTCCCGCGGCTGGCGCCGCATGTTGGCGAAATTCTGCGCGGGATAAAGCAAGAATTGTTCCAATTATTATTTAACAATATAAAACAATAAGTTATACTGGTATGTGAAGTCGGAAAAAAGAAGGGCCGTCAGCTCTCTGACGGCCCGGAGGCTGCCGGCAAGGTCCGCAGCTCCGAAAGGCGGGAGCAGGACGCGGCCCTGCCGCGCCGCAAGCGGCAGATTTTCGTGCCTTTCCGCCAGGCCGCAAGGAGGCCTGACGGCGCGAACACCGCAGGGCGGGTGGAGTTTCAGTCTGGCCGTTTGAAGAGCATCCTCACGGAGAGGAACGCGGGACGGAAAGCCTGCCCGCTCCATCCGGACAGGGGATGACCCGGCTTCAGCCCCAGATTTCCCGCAGCAGCGCGTCGTGCTTGCGCATCAGAGCCAGTTCCGCGTCGGGAACCAGCACGTTGAGGCAGCGCCCTTCCAGCCAGCGGCGACGGACTTCCGTCGCATTGACGTCCATGCGCGGCAGCGGCATGTAGACGCAGCGCATGCCGGGAAACAACGGCGCCAGGGGCACGTCCGTCCGCGTATCGTCTCCCGCTTCCGGTTCTGCCCCGCGTCCGTTCCATATCCGGGGCCAGAAGCGCGCTCCGGCGGCTTCAAAAAGCCTTCTGCCCGCGCCTTCGCGCGGGACAATCACGAGATTGGCGAAGGCCGGGAGTTCAAGCCCCCGCTTCCATGTGTCAAGCTGCGCGAAATCCTCTACCCCGAGCATGAGGTACAGTTCATCCGGGCGGGAAACCACGCCGCGCCTGCGGAATTCGTCCATGGATCGCCATGTGTAGGAAGGGCCGTGCAGCTCGCCTTCCAGCGTGCAGACTTCAAGCAGCGGAATGCCCTTTGCCGCCGCGCGCAGAAGCTCCACCCGCAGCTCGAAGGGCAGCAGCCCGCGCGCCGCCTTGTGCGGAGGAACGGAATTGGGCATGAGCAGCACGCGGTCAAGGCCGAGGCGTTCGCCCACCTCCACGGCGTGACGCACATGCGCGCCGTGTACGGGATTGAACGTGCCCCCCAGTACGCCGATGCCGCCCATGTCAGCTCCGCACCTGCCCCTGACCGAATACCACGAACTTGGTGGTGGTCAGTTCGCGCACACCCATGGGGCCGTAGGCATGAAGCTTTGAGGTGCTGATGCCGATTTCCGCGCCGAGGCCGAGCTGTCCGCCGTCATTGAAGCGCGTCGAGGCGTTGACGGCCACCATGGAGGCGTCGGCCTCGCGCAGAAATCGCATGGCGCGGACATGATCCCGCGTGCAGATGATTTCCGTATGGCGTGAACCATAGCGGGCAATGTGCGCCAGCGCCTCATCCATGTTTTCCACCACGCGCACCGCCAGAACAAGGTCATGAAATTCCCGGCCCAGATCGTCTTCCGTCTGCGGCTTTGCGCGCGCGCCCAGCAGGGGGAGTGAACGGGGACATGCCCGGAATTCCACGCCTGCGCCGCCGAGCCTTTCTCCGACCATGGGCAGGAAACGGGCCGCCTCCGTCCGGTGTACCAGCAGGCATTCCAGCGCGTTGCAGACGCCGGGCCGCTGGACCTTGCCGTTGAACACGATATCCAGCGCCTGCGGAAGATCCGCGCCTTCGTCCACAAACGCATGGCATACGCCCATGAAATGCCTGAGCACGGGCATGGCGGCCTCGGCGGCGACAGCCCGCACCAGGGCTTCGCCTCCGCGCGGAATGAGGACATCCACGAATTCGTCCATTCTGCACAGGATGCCGACCGCCGCGCGATCCGTCACGTCAATGAGCTGAACCGCCCCGGCGGGCAGGCCCGCCCCGGCCAGAGCCTCGCTCAGCAGGGAGCCGAGGGCGAGGTTGGAGCGCAGCGCCTCGGAGCCGCCGCGCAGCAGCACGGCGTTGCCCGCTTTCAGACAGAGGATGGAGGCGTCTATGGTGACGTTCGGGCGCGCCTCGTAGATCATGCTCACCACGCCCAGCGGCACCCGCATGCGGCCCACCAGCAGCCCGTTGGGGCGCTGCCACTGGCTGTCCATCGCGCCCACGGGGTCGGGCAGGGCCGCGACGAAACGGCAGGCGTCCGCCATTTCGCGGATGGTTCGATCCGTCAGGGCAAGACGGTCCAGACGGGGAGCATCCAGCCCCGCCGCGCGCGCGGCGGAAAGGTCTTCGGCGTTGGCGGCGAGCAGAAGTTCCCGGCGTTCCTCCAGCAGCCCGGCGAGCAGTTCCAGGAAGCGCGTCTTCGCGCCGGGGCCTGCGGCGGCCATGAGGCGGGACGCCTCCCGGGCAGCGCGTCCCATGGCGTGCAGGCGTGCTTCCAGTTCGGCGTGAGGCAGCGTGGGGGCTTTGTGTTCGGGGCGTGCGGACATGGAAATTCCTCCGTATGGGCGGCGGGGCCGGAAAAGGGGCGGCGGAAAACCGGAACGCCGGAGAGACATGCGCGGCGTTCCGGCCCTGTCCGCTTTCATACGGCGGAGCGGGGCCGCGCGCAAGTCCGGCAGACAGATTGACATTTTTGTAAGCTTTATCTAGCCTGCAGGCCGCATTCTCCGGTTCCGGCGTCCGGAATCGTTCCGTCCGATTTTTCCGGGCAGACGCCCGGCACGGCATATGCCGCGCATAACGGCTCAAAGGAGCTTTTCATGGCTATCAAGAAACCCCAGGTGCTTTCCTCGCCGTCCTCTCCGGTCCAGGTTCCGGCCGACATTCCCGGCATGGCCGCCGCGCAGATGCTGAATGAAATGAAAGCCGAAGTCAGCCCTGAAGCCGCTCCGCTGTGGAATTTCGTGCTGGGGCACGCAAGGCGGATTGCGCTGGCGGTGGTTCTGATCATCGCGGCCATACTCGGCGCCGCAGGCTGGAAGTGGCACAGCCAGAATCAGGCGCAGGAAGCGAAGATGGAGCTGGGCCGGATCAGCGCCATGGCCGATCCCGCCGCGCGCTATGCCGCACTCCAGAGTTTCGCCGCCAAGGCTCCGGCGGAAATTTCCCGCGCGGTCAGCCTGGAGCTGGCCTCCACCGCCGTGGCGCTGGAGCGCTGGGACGACGCCGCGCAGGCCTACGGGCGCATCGCAAGGGAAGATGACGGCGGGGAACTTTCCCCCCTGGCCGTCACCGCATGGCTGAACCGCATTGATCTGCTGCTGCGTCAGGGCAAGGCCGGAGACGCTCTGGGTGAAATGGAAGGCGTTCTTCCCCGCGTGCCCGCCGCGGTCAGACCTCTTGCGCTGACCCTGCTCGGAGCGGCCGCGGAACAGGCCGGAGACAGGGCCCGCGCCGTCAGCGCCTACGAGGAGTTCATCAAGACCCTGCCTCCGACCGACTCTGCCCAGGCCGGGTATTACAAAGCCCGCATCGCCGCGCTGAAGTAGGCGGGAACATGCCCGAACCGCAAGATTTTGTCCCCGCGTCCGCCGCTGCGGACAAGGAGATGGCCCCCTGGCTGGAATCGCTGCGGCTTATGGCCGGCACGCTGGGGCCGCGGCGTCCTTTTCTGCCCGCCCTTACGGATCTGCTGCGCATGCTTGCCTCCCGGCACGCTTTTCTGCGCGCGCATCTGGTGCTTTTCGAGCCGGAGACCGGGCTGCTGCGGCTTTGCCTGGCGGATGCCCCTCCCCGCGCCAGCCATGGTGAATACACGCCGGGGGTGGGCGTTACCGGGCAGGTGTTCGCCACGGGCAAGCCGGTGATTGTGGAAAGAATGCAGGGGCATCCGCTGTTCCTGAGTCTGCTTTTCGAGCGGACGGAGGAGGAATTGCGCGCGCTTTCCTTCATCAGCGTGCCCATTCTTGCTCCCTCCGGCTCCGGAGCCGCACTTTCTCCGGGCGAGGTACTCGGCACGCTCAATGCCGATACGCGCTTTCTGTCCCGCGAGGATCTGGAACTGCGCTGTCTGTTTCTCCGGGTGGTGGCCGCGCTGATCGCCAACGAGGCGGCGTATCTGCAGGAGGAAATGGCCCGTCAGCGCCGTCTGCCGCTTGGTGACGGGGAGCGGGACGAAGACGCCGCGAACGGAGGGGGGGATCGCGCCGCGCTGATCGCCCAGTCCAAGGTCATGCGGCATATCCTCGAGCGGGCGGCTCATATGGCGCAGGGGCGCGCGCCCATACTGCTGCGCGGTGAGCCGGGCGTGGGCAAGGAGCGCCTGGCATTCCGCATCCATGCCGGCAGCCCGCGCCGCGACATGCCCTTTCTCGTCTGTCACTGCGGCGCGCTGGCCCCGGAGCGTCAGGATGCCGAACTGCGCGGCTACCAGAAAGGGGCGTTCCTCGGCGCTTCCCAGACGCGCAAGGGCATCTTTGAACAGGCGAATCTCGGAACGCTGTTTCTGGACGCGGTGGAGGCCCTGACTCTGCCCGCGCAGCGGGCGCTGCTGCATCTGCTGCAGGAACACGAGGTCACGCGCATGGGCGCGGATGATCCGGTCAGGGCCGATGTCAGGATTATCGCCGCGTCGGGGGCCAATCTGGAAGAGCTGGCCGCAAAGGGGGAGTTTCTGCCCGATCTGCTGGCCCGTCTGGAACTTTCCTCTCTGCATGTTCCGCCGCTCCGCGAACGGCGGGAAGATATCATTCCTCTTGCGGAGCATGTGCTGCGCCGCTATGCCGCCGAACGGCAGGAGGAGGGCATCAGGCGCATTTCCTACCCCGCGCTGGAACTCCTGACCCGCTACTACTGGCCGGGCAACGTGTCGGAACTCAAGAACTGCCTGCTGCGCGCCGCTCAATACTCCGAGGATCAGGTGATCCGCGCGGGGGATCTGCCTCCCTCCCTTCAGACGGCGGAAAGTTCGGCCACCGAGGCGGGGCTTTCCCTCGGCGACGCTGTGACCCGCTTTGAAAAGGAACTGCTGGTGGACGCCCTGATCAAGGCCGGAGGCAATATGCTCAAGGCCGCGCGGGACCTGAAGTCCAGTTACCGCATTGTCAACTACAAGGTGAAGAAATACGGTATTGACCCGCACCAGTTCGCCTTTCGCAGCGGGCAGCAGTAGCGCATTCCTGCCGTGCAGACGTCCGCGGCGTGCCTTTCCTGCCCGTATGACTTCGATGGCGGAATACGCCGGAAGCGGCCGCAATCCGCCTGCGGCCGCCTTTTGACAGGAGGGGAGAGGGCGGCTACACTCCGCGGACAGGGCGTCTCCATGAGAGACGGGGGCATGAGGCATGAAAGCCCGGCCGGGGTATTTTCGGCTTGAAAATGTTCCCGGAGCGGAGCGAGATTCATCTCTGCTCTCCCCATCCGTAAGGAGCTTCGCGCTGACGGCCGGGGACGCCGCTGTGCCCCCTGTCCGGGGTCGCCGCAGTTCACTTGCGGCGTATGACTCCGGCTTCAGGCGTGAAACCTGCGGGTCAGACATGGGGGCCTGGCCGGCAGATATTTTCAATGGCAAACGCTCTGGAATCTTGAAACAGCCCCGGCGTATGTGCGGATCGGCCGCAGGATGCAGCGATGGATCTCTTCAACTTCGATCCCAACGCCATGTTGAGCTTCCTGCTCACCTTCATGCGGGTGAGCGCGGTACTCTTCATTCTGCCCGTGTTTGAGGCGGACGGCCTGCCCCCCCAGTGGAAGGCGGCGCTCTGTCTGGTACTGACCATGGCCATCTGGCCCACCGTCAGCCTGCCGGGCGCGCAGATGCCCGCCCACCCGTTCAATATCGCCCTCATCCTGCTTGGAGAAATCGTGCTGGGCCTCATTCTGGGGCTGGCGCTCAAGTTTTTTTTCATGGGAGTACAGGCCGGAGGAGAACTGATTGCCATGCAGGTGGGATTCAGCATGATCACCTTTGCCGATCCGTCCAGCGGCAACCAGACCGGAGTCATCGCGCACCTCCTGTACACCGTGACCCTGCTCGTCTTTCTGTGCCTTGACGGGCATCTGTATCTGTTCAGCGCCTTTACCCAGACGTTCCGCTACATTCCGGCGGGCGGGCTGTTTCTCGGCGACGGAATTTTCCGCCAGATCATGTCGCTGAGCGTGATGCTCTTTTCCCTGGCCCTGAAAATCATCGGGCCGGTCATGGCGTCTCTGTTTCTTGTCGAACTGGGACTCGCGCTCATGACCAGAGCCGCGCCGCAGATGCACATCATGGAAGTCGGCTTTCCCGTCAAGATCGCGGTGGGCTTTATTTTCGTATCCCTGATATTCTCCATGCTGGCGGAAGACGTGCGTCAGTATGTGCTGGGTCTTGATGATCTTTTCCTCAACCTCCTGCGTGCGCTTGCCCCGCCCGGAGCCGGTACTCCGTAACATGATGATTCGGAGCGCCGGCCGTCAGGGCAAGCCTGGCGAAGCCGCCGCGAGCGCGCCGGAACCGCGCTTCCGGCGAAGCGGGCATAACGTCGGATACAGCATATTCAATGTCATGCGGCATCAGAATTTTTGCTTTGAAGATATTCCCCGATCTGGGGGGGGCAGCCCGCAGGGCATGCGGGAACGGCAGGACAGACGGTGAAGGCGTGAAAGCTGCGGATCGGTACACAGGGGTGTGCTCCGCAGATACGTTCAATGGCAGAATGATCCGAGAGGGCGATTCGTGAAGGATCCCAGCAAAACAGAGCGGGCGACACCCAAGCGGCGCAACAAGGCCAGAAGGGAAGGCAATGTCCCCAAATCGCAGGAGATGACCAAGACGGTCACCATCGTCGTGGGCCTGCTGGGCATGTATCTGTATTTTCCGGTCATTGTCGAACATGTTTCCCGGGTATTCCGCTATTTCTTCGCCAACGTGGCCACCATGCCGGTCACGCAGGAAAGCGCCTACGCCGTGTTCACCCTGGCCGTGAAGGAAACCGCGATCATGGTGCTGCCGGTCATGCTGGCGCTGGCCCTGGGGGCATATGCGTGTCTGCGCGTTCAGGTTGGCAAGCTGTGGACGACAAAGGTTTTCAAGCCGAAATTCAAGTTCCTGAACATCATCGGCGGGCTGAAGCGGATATTTTTCTCGCCACAGACCTTCGTCCGCCTGGGAAAGAGCGCGCTGCTCGCAGCCGTGATCGGGTTTGTGCCCTATGCGTTCATCCGGAGCGAGATGGAGAATTTTCTGCCGCTCTATCACGAGAACGCGGCGGGACTTGGCGCGTACATGCTGCGCATGGGCTTCAGGATGACGCTGTACACTCTGGCTCCGATGGTGGTCATCGCCGTGGCGGATCTTGTCTGGACGCGCTTCCAGTACGAGGAAAACCTCAAGATGAGCAAGGATGAAGTCAAGGATGAGCGCAAGCAGGCGGAAGGCGACCCGAAAATCAAGCAGCAGCAGCGGCAGAAGATGATGGCCTTCATCGCCAAGCGCATGATGAAGGAAGTTCCCCGGGCCGACGTGGTCATCACCAACCCCACTCATTATGCCGTGGCCTTGCGGTACGACCCCACCGTCTGCCCCGCTCCGCTTGTGGTGGCCAAGGGCATGAACAAGGTGGCGGAACGGATCAAGCTCATCGCGCGGGAACATCATGTGCCCATACGGGAAAACCGGCCTCTGGCCCAGAGCCTTTACAGGCTGGTGGAGGTGGGGCAGCCCATTCCCGAGGAACTGTACAAGGCGGTGGCGGCGGTGCTTGCCCAGATATGGAAGATGCAGGGCAAAATGCCGCAGCGTCCGGGGCAGGGGCCGGGCAGCGCATCTCCCGGAGCGTAGGCGGCGCAGAGCAGCGCGGGAGCGGTGCCGGGCGAGTTTGCGGCGGCAGGCGTGCGCCGGCGATGCCGGATCGCCGGGAGCATCCGCCGCTCCAACGCTCTGCGGAATCGGGCAGGGAGAGACTCGTCTCCGCATCCGCAAAACGCTCCGCGCTGACGGCCAGGGGCGCCGCGACATCGGAGCATCCGCAATTCACCTGCGGCGTCAAGCTCCGATGGAGGTGTGAAACCTGCGGGCCGGGGGGGCCTGGCCGGCAGATATGTTCAATAACAAGCCGCGCTACTGAAGCAGCGGCGTGGCCGCGGGCAGCACGGCCAGGAGCAGTTCCGGCATGGCGGCAAGGGAGACGGCCGGATACGCATGGTCGGCTCCGGAATCGGACGGAAGGCAGTCCCTGACTCCGCACAGGCGGACAAGCCTTTCATGCGTTTTGTCCAGCAGCGCATTTCGTTCGGAGAGAGGAACGGCGCAAATCTGCTCCAGAGGGGAGCCGGCAGGGGAAGAGACGCGCGTCCTCCTGAAAGAGGGCGGAAGGTGGGCGGATGTTTTTCTGGCGGACATGGCTTTCCCTCGTCATGATGAAGATGCCGCGCATTAAGCATGAATCGTGCCAATGGGTGAAAAACGCTGTGTTCCGGTGGCGGGCCTTCCGGGAGTCCGGAAAGGCGGCGGAAAGTTGACGCACCCGTATTCGTTCTTGACCGGAAGGCCGAGTTCGGGAAGGATGCGAATCTGTTGCGAACGATATGCAAGGAAGGGCCGAATTTGCCATGAACGCGATGGAACCATTGGAAAATGCCATTCTTACCCTTTCGCAAAAGGGCTTCTGCTGCAGCCAGATTCTGGCGCTGCTCATCCTGGGGGCGCAGGGCAGGGAAAACCCGGATCTTGTGCGCTCTCTGGCCGGGCTGTGCCACGGCATCGGCCAGAGCGGAGACGCCTGCGGCATTCTTACCGGAGGCTGCTGCGTACTTTCCTATCTGGTGGGGCCGGACGCCGAGGACGGCGTGGCCATGCCGGAAGCCAAAATCGTCCAGGAAGAGTTCGTGGACTGGTTCCGTGCCGCATGTGAGGAAAAATGGGGCAGTATCCACTGTGCGGACATCATCGGGGAGGACAATCCGGAAGGGCCTGACAAAAGCCGCTGCCGTGAACTGCTGGCCCAATCCTGGACGCGCCTGCTGGGGATTCTGACCATGCACAATATCGCGTTTGCGGCGCTGAACGGAAAAAGGGGTGGAACTATCTGAAACCTTTTTACTTCCCTTAAGTTTTTGCACTTTAATCCGAATAATGGGACTCAGGCGCGGCGGTGCCGGATATCGTGCAAGGGGGAATGATTCATGCTTTCTTTGGGAAAAAAGCTCAGCCTGTTCATCATTGCGCTGCTGCTTGTGGTTGCGGGGGTCATCATTGCCGTCAATTCCGTAGCGTACCAGAAGGGGATGCTCCGTCAACTGCTGACGCGTGAGCTTCCGTCCCTTTCCAAGGATATCCTGGCCCGGATTGACGACAAGATCATGGAGCCGAGCCGGGGGATAAGCCTGACGGTAAGAAGTCCGCTGCTTCAGTCCTGGGTGCGCGAGGGCGAGCCGGAGGGACGGCTGGATGAAATCTACGGCCTGCTGGAAAATATTGTTTCCACCTATAATACGCTGGGCGCGAATTTTGTTTCCGCCGGAACGGGGCAATATACCGATCTTCTGAACGGCAGGAGGAACTGGAGTTACCGCGTGACAGAGGCCGGGGACCCCTGGTTTTTTGATTTTCGCGACAGCGGCGCGCCCATCAATATTGTCGTCTATGTGAATGATCCTGTGTGGGGAACCAAGGCATTCATCAACCGGCGGGTGGAAGTGGACAATGTGTTTGCCGGCCTGCTTTCCTGCTCCATTGACATTGAGGATTTTGCCCGGCAGCTCGGCGGCATGACCATTGGAACCCATGGACGCACCTTTCTGGCGGACGACAGGGGCGTCATCCGTCTGCACTCTGACACGGCGCAGTTGAACAGACCTTTGGCCGAAGTATATCCGGCCTATGCCGGCATATGGCCGGAACTGTCGCGCGGCGACAGCTTTCAGGGCAGTTTCGTTGAAGACGGAGACACCCGCTACGTTATCAGCGGCAGGATTCCGGTCCTGGGCTGGTACCTGGTCACCGAGGCGAGCGAAGCGGAATTCATGCATGAGGTGCGCCGCCTCACACTGGTGAGCATCGGCATCTCTCTGGTACTGGCTGTGCTGGGAGGTCTGATCGGCGTCTATGTTGTGAGAGGTATGGTTCGTCCGCTGCGTCTGACTGCGGAATACGCCACAGCCGTCAGTCGGGGAGAGCTGGAGCGGGAACTGAACGTGCGCCGGAGGGATGAGATCGGAGTGCTGGCTCAGGCGCTGCGCGATATGGTTGCGGCTCTCCGGAGCAAGATCAGGGATGCGGAGGCTCATGGCGAACAGATGAGAGCGCAGATGGAGCTGGCCGAAAAGGCCCGCAGGGAGGGGGATATCCTGCGCGGCAAGGCCGACGCCATGCTGGAAACCAGCAGGCGCGGCGCGGAGGAGGCCGCTGATATCTCTCATTCGCTCGGTCAGGCATCGCAGAGGCTCGGTGAGGAAAACAGCCGTGTGGCGGAAGGTGCCCGGCAGCAGTATGAGCATATGCGCCAGACAGCGGAAGCCGTGAATTCCATGGTGGATTCCTTCCGAAATATCATGAGCAGTACGGATACCGCGGTGCGGAGCCTGGAGAATGCGAGCCGCAAGGCTGACGAGGGCGAACGCAGGGTGACGGACGTGATTTCCGCCAACGAGAGGGTGAATGAACTGGCCGGCAAGATGCACCAGTCCATGAACGAGCTGAACGGTCAGACTGAAAGCATCAGCCGCATCCTTGATACAATCACGGATATTGCGGATCAGACCAATCTGCTGGCGTTGAACGCCGCCATCGAGGCGGCCCGCGCCGGAGAGGCCGGCAAGGGCTTCGCCGTGGTGGCCGATGAGGTGCGCAAGCTGGCGGAAAAAACCATGCATGCCACCAAGGATGTGTCTTCCGCAATTGAGCAGGTGCAGCGGGCCACGGTCGACAATATCGCCGCCATGCGGGAAGTTTATCAGGCCGTGCGCAAGGCCACGGAGTTGGCCGGAGATTCGGGAGAGGCTCTGCGCAGCATCGTGGAGCTTTCCAGTGAAAATTCCGGACAGGTGAGGGATATCGCCCATACCGTGACTGCGCTTGTGGAAAGCAGTGACGCCATCAGGGATTCGCTGGAAAACGTCAACCGCATTGCCCAGGACACCATAGACGGCATGAGGGAATCTTCCGGCATTGTGGATGGTCTGATCGGACAGACTGCCCGTCTTGATGCCCTGATCAGGGAGTTGAAGAGGGGATAGCGGCAAATCGCCGTGCGAGCTGCTGCGTGACTGCCCCGTCGGAGGGGTGAGATGAATCCGCCTGCATGGTCGGCGCTTCGGGAGGTCTGTCGCGGAATGTCCCTGCGCGATGATTCTGCCGGATCGCTTCCGCAATGGCTCACCCGGGGGGCTGAATCTGCCTTGCGACACCTTCAACGGCTTTGCCGTCTTCGTTCATGGGGTCGGATGTCTGCCTGGGATGTCGTTGCGTTTCTGAATGCTGTGAGCTGCTTCCCTGCCGGTCGCAGACTGCTCCTCCCCGGCGGCTGCGGCGCGCATCCGAGCCGCCGGAGTTTCTTCCGCGCCCGGAGACGCTGCTTTTACCCGGATGAATCATGTTCCGCATACTGTCCGTGTTGATCCTCTCGAATAAAAGAGGCGGAGACAAGCCGGCGACTCGTCTCCGCCTGCCCGGGGCGTTTCAGGGGGGGACGCCCTAGGCTGACTTCATTTCCGCAATGAGCGCTTCAAGATGGCGAACCTGGTCAGCAAGCCCTTCGACGGCCCTGGCGGCCTCGCTCATGGCTTCCGAGGTCTGGCCCGATATGCTGTTGATCTCCTGAATGCTGCGGTCTATTTGTTCGCTGGCCACGGATTGCTCCTCACTGGCGGCCGCGATGGCGCGCACCTGATCCGCCGAAGTTTCCGTATTGGCGACAATGGATTCCAGCGCCTGCTCGGACTCGTGGGAAAGCTGGGAAGTTTCCTCAAGGCTCCGGACGGTGCTGTCCACGCTGGCGGCGCTTTTCGCGGTGCTTTCCTGGATGGAGCGGATGGCATTGCCCACGTCATGGGTGGAGGCCATGGTCTTTTCCGCCAGCTTGCGCACCTCGTCTGCCACCACGGCAAAGCCCCGGCCCGCCTCACCTGCGCGGGCCGCTTCGATGGCGGCGTTCAGCGCCAGCAGATTGGTCTGATCCGCAATATCGGAAATGACAATCATGATCTGATTGATGGACTGGGCATGATCATTGAGTTGAGCCATGCTCTCCCTGAGCTCCACGGAGGCCGCATGCACCTCGTTCATGCTTTCCAGGGATCGCTGAATAATCTGCTCGCCCTTTTCGGCATTGTTCCTGGTGTTGACGGAAAGCTCCGCCGCGGTTGAGGCATTGTGCGCCACCTCCTGTACCGTGGCGTTCATTTCATTGATGGCCGTGGCCGCCTCCGTGAGACGGGCTGCCGTTTCCCGTGCGCTGCGATCCGACTGCGCGACCTGGGCGGATATCTGCGCGGACATTGAGGAAATGCCATGCACGATATTTTCAAGCTGAGCGGCGGCCGCGTGCATCCCATCCCGTTTGGCGCTCTCCGCCGACCGGCGGGCCTGTTCGGCCTCTTCCGCCGCCTGAAGGGCGAGCTGTTCCTGTTTATGGGCGCTTTCAGCCTGTTCCTTCGCTTCGGAGATGAACTTCTTCAGACTGTTCAGCATGCGCGTGAGCGCTTCATGCAGCTGATGCAGTTCACCGTAGAAAAGCCGGCTGTCCACGGTCTGATCCAGATTGCCGGCGCCTACGGTTTCGGCGTATTCGACCAGATGGCCGAGCGGGCGGATGATGGAGCGGGTAAGCAGGAGCGCGGCGAGAATCATGAGTATCGCCATGCCGAGGCTGAGCATGCAGATAATGAATATCGTATGATTCGCTTCGGAATAAACTTCCGATTCATCTTCCAGGTAGATGATTTTCCAGCCGAAATCTGTAGTCACCGAAATTGCCATGGTCTGCGTTCCGGCAAGATCAACATTCCGCATGCCGTCCGGCTGCCGCCACAGGTACTCCAGCCCTTCGGACTTCGCCTCCCTGCCGAGCCTCTTGCCTGCGAAATCCGGCCGCACGGAAGCGACAAGAACGCAGCCCGTGCTTTGTTCAACCAGGGTGAAACGTCCGCTCTTTCCCATTTTCATGCGCTTGACAAGTCCGGAAAGAAAGTCCAGCGGCAGATCTATGCCTGCAACCCCTGCAAGCTGCCCGGAAGGGCCGTTTATCTTGTGCGTGACTGTCACCACAAGCCCCCCGGAAATATTCTGATAGACGTTGGTGAGCGAGGCGTCGGACGAGGCGCCCGAACCTGTGACATACCAGTCCCGGCGGGACATGTCGGTTCCCGCCCGGACCGTGGTGGCAGGCAGCGAGGTGGCGTAGCTTCCGTCGGCGTAGCCGAGGAAGACTTCCGAATAGGCCTTGTGCGTTTTCGCCATGCGGGCAAGCTCTTCGGCCACGGCGCGCGCTTCCGGAGAAAGCGAGTCGCGGGTGTACTCAATGTCCCGGTCTTCATCTCTGAAACTGGGGAACTTGCCCAGCCCCGTGACGATTTCGGGCGTTTCAGCCAGCAGGGCGGCGTTGTTTTGCGCTTCGGCAATGATATTGTCGAGGTAGGAGACGAACAGCGAGAGTTCCTGTCTTGCCCCTGTTTCAAACTCCCTTTCCGCATATTGCCGCATTTTCCAGGTGATGACGGATGCGCTGCCCAGTCCTATGAGCAGGAGGGGGATGATTGACACAAGTAAAATTCTTGCCCTGATTGAAATCTTCATGCTCATGATGTCTCCCCTGGTGGGTTCGCCCTGTAAGAAGTTCAGCAGGGATATCAGTTCTCAACCGATATCCCGTCGGACATGACAGTGAAACGGCACGCGCGGAATAAATTCACATTTATTCTTGCATTCAGGTTGAAAACGGTCATGTGCGGCTGAAGTTGTTTTAATGTATAATTTTCTGTGAAACAGGGATATGGTGATGTTCATGATTTCATTTTTCCTGATGAAGACAGTGAAACGTCAGTTTTCCTGATTTTTAGATTTTTTCAAGTCTTCCTGATTGGAAAAACAGAGTAAATTTTCTGTCGGAACAAAACGGATGCCGGATGTGAAGCTCATCAAAAATTCCTTTGTGGTTTGAAAGCTCCCCCTTCAGGAAACGCTCTGTTGCAGAATTATGTTGACGGCTCTGTGCGTGACGTGTTCCTTTCCTCCGGCATGGGCGGCAACGGATGTTGCCGCAAAGACAGCCCGTGTTCCGCACGGGCCGGAGACAATATGTATCCACGGCGGGATCGCCGGAGCCTTTCTTCCGCGACCTCACTGAAGACGCTCGAGCGGCTTTGCCGACACTCGCTCCCGCTTGCGTTTTGCGCGGAAAACGCCGCTCCCGCACTCCGTGCCCCCCTCCATGCCGCATGACCATGCGGCGGGGGGCGCTTCATGGCTCGCTGCGCTCGCGCCTCCGGCGAGCCGCACGCCCTCTGTCCGCCGGCTGCGGAGTCAGCCGGCGGATGGGGCGAGTGTGGATTGAAACATGGAACGGAATCATATGTGCCGGAAGCCGGTTCTCTCCTGACAAGAAAGCCGGAGGCGGGCCGCAAGGCCGCCTCCGGCTGCCCGGAGCGTTTCAGGGGGGGGGGAACGCTCTAGGCTGATTTCATTTTCACGACAAGCGCGTCAAGTTTCTGGGCCTGTTCGGCAAGGCTGGAAGTGGCCTGGGCCGCTTCGTCCATGGTGCGGGAAATCTGGGCGGAGACGGTGTCGATTTGCTGAATGGTGCGGTTGATTTCCTCACTGGCTGCCGACTGCTCCTCACTGGCTGCCGCGATGGCGCGCGCCTGATCCGCCGAGCTTTCGGCATTGCTGACAATGGCTTCAAGCGCCTGTTTCGACTCGCGTGAAAACTCAAAGGTCTGCGTGATGCTCTGGACGGCGCTGTCCACGCTGGCGACGCTTTTCGCGGTGCTTTCCTGAATGGCGCGGATGGCGTTGCCCACGTCATGGGTGGAGGCCATGGTCTTTTCCGCCAGCTTGCGCACCTCGTCTGCCACCACGGCAAAGCCCCGGCCCGCCTCACCCGCGCGGGCCGCTTCGATGGCGGCGTTCAGCGCCAGCAGGTTGGTCTGATCCGCGATATCGGAGATGACGGTCATGACGCTGTTGATGGCCTGAGCGTGCCTGCTGAGCTGATCCATATCCTCCTTGAGTTCGAGTGAAACCTTATGGACGCGCTGCATGCTCTCCAGAGACTGCTGAACGATCTCTTCGCCCTTTTCGGCGTTGTTCTTGGTATCCACGGAGAGATTCGCCGCAGCGGCGGCATTGCGCGCCACCTCCTGCACCGTGGCGTTCATTTCATTGATGGCGGCAGCGGCTTCGGTCAGGCGGGTGGCCGTTTCCCTGGCGTTGTGATCGGACTCCGCAATCTGGGCCGCAAGCTGTGTGGAAGCGGAAGAAACAGTATGCACGACCCCTTCAATCTGACCGGCAGCGTCATGCATGCCGTTGCGCCTGGCGTTTTCCGCCATGTCGCGGGCCTCTTCCGCTTCGCTCATGGCCTGGCGGGCAAGCTGCTCCTGCTCGCGGGCGCTCCGGGCCTGTTCCTTCGCTTCCGTGATGGAATTCTTCAGGCTGTCAAGCATGCGGACGAGACTTTCATACAACTGTTCCAGTTCGCCGTAGAAAAGCCGGCTGTCCACGGTCTGATCCAGATTGCCCGCGTCCACGGCCCGGGCGTAGCCGACCAGTTGTTCGAGCGGGCGTACAATGGAACGGGTGAGCAGAAGCGCGACGCAAATGATGAGTGCCGATATGCCGAGACTGAACATGAAGATGATGGATACCAGGCGGTTTACTTCCGCGAAGAGTTCGGACTCGTCTTCCAGATAGATGATTTTCCAGCCGAAGTCCGTGGTCATCGAGATCGCCCTGGTAGGCGTTCCGGCAAGGTCGACGCTCCGCATGCCGTCCGGCTGCCGCCACAGATATTCCAGCCCGGCGGACTTGACTTCCTCACCGAGTATCTTGCCCGCGAATTCGGGCCGCACGGAAGCGACGATGACGCGCCCCGTACTCTGCTCGATCAGGGTGAAACGCCCCGTTTCACCCATCTTCATGCGTTCGACAAGCCCGGAAAGAAAGTCCAGCGGCACATCTATGCCGGCGACTCCCGCAAGTTCGCCGGAAGCAGCCTTGATTTTGCAGGTGACGGGGACGGCCAGGTAGCCGGCAAGGTTCCGGTAGACGCCGGCAAGAGCGGTGTCGGACTCGGAGATGGCGCCTGCCGTGTACCAAGAACGGCGGGACATGTCGATCCCGGCTTTCATTGTGAGGCGGGGCAGCGAGGTGACGTAGCTGCCGTCAGGGTACGCGCAGAACACCTCCGCATAGCTCTTGTGCGTTTCGTGCAGCAGGATGAACTGTTCCGCAATGGCGCGCGCCTCGGGCGAGAGCATGTCCCGCGTATATTCCGTATCCTCGCTGCTGTGCCTGAAAGTGGGGAACCTGCCTTCTCCCGCGATAACGGCGGGATTCCGGGCGAGAAGGGCGGCATTGTTCTGCGCTTCTTCAAGAATATTTCTGACGAAGGATGCAAAGAGAGCAAGTTCCTGCCGCGTGTTCACTTCAAATTCCTTTTCCGCATATTGCCGCATTTCGTACCTGGCAAGAAATGCGCTTCCTCCCCCCATGAGGAGGATTGGAACAATCGCCAGCAGCAGAATTCTTGCCCTGATTGAAAATTTCAGATTCATGAGTCTCCCCTGAATGAATGTTCTCATAAAATGCCCGCCGGTACACCTGCCTCAGCAATTTGAAGAGCATCCCGTTTTGCTTGCCGTTATTTATATATAAAACGGATTCATATTTCTTGATTGAGATGATGGCATTATGTCATGTTTTTTGTATCTGTCTGATTTAATCAGATAAAAACTGCATTGAGATGAAAAGTGCATCCTCCTTTGAAAAATTGGTGCATGCGTAGTATTATCTCTTTATTTTTTTGTGTTTTGTCAAATATCATGAATACCAAACAGTAATTCAATTAATGCCTTTTCCGGCGGCAATGCGTCCGGGAGCGGAACATGCGAAGAGGGCCGGGGAACGACTTCGTTCCCCGGCCCTCTCATACGCGGGTTTCGCCTGTCCGGTTCCGCAGAGCGGTCCGCCATCGAAATGCTCTGCGGAGCCGGACAGGGCAAGGCTCTTCTCCGCAAGGCCTCTCCACGCCCACGGGCGGCGCCGCGCCGCTTCTCCCTCCGCAATTCACCTGCAGATGTTCCGGCTTCAGGAGTGAAACCTGCGGGACGGAGCACAGGCCCCTGTCTGACGGAGCTTTTCAGTCACAAGACGCTCCATGCCGCGCGCCGTCTCCTTCGCAGCCGGTTTCCTTTTTTCCCAGCAGTTCTCCGGGTTTTGCCCTGGCCCCGCTGGCCTGGACGATTTTGCTGCCCGCCGGGACGCTCCGGGTCAGCCATACGTTGCCGCCGATGACCGAGCCCGTGCCGATGGTGATGCGCCCGAGGATGGACGCCCCGGCGTAGACCGTGACGTTATCTTCCAGAATGGGGTGGCGCGGCAGGCCCTTGACCAGCGTGCCGTCATCCGCCTTCTGGAAGGAAAGCGCGCCGAGGGTGACGCCCTGATACAGACGGCAGCCCCGGCCGATGATGCATGTTTCGCCGATCACCACGCCGGTGCCGTGATCAATGAAGAAGTTCTCTCCGATGCTCGCCCCGGGGTGGATATCAATGCCCGTGGCGGAATGGGCCATCTCCGCGATGATGCGGGGAATGACCGGCACTTTCAGCAGATACAGCTCATGGGCGATGCGATGATGGATCATGGTCTGCATGGAGGGGTAGCAGAACACCGTCTCGCCGGGGCTTGACGCGGCCGGGTCGCCCTCGTAGGCGGCCTGCGCGTCCAGAGCCAGCAGCCGTCGGATTTCCGGCAGCTTCCGCATGAAGCGCATGGCGATATCCATGGAGGTTGTCTCGCAGCCCGGGCAGTCCCGTGTATAGTCCGCCCCGGCAAAACATCCTCCCCGCCGGATCTGTTCGGCCAGAAGGCGGTAGATGGAGTCCAGGTTGGCGGTCACATGGTAGCGCAGGGAGTCCATGTGCACGCGGGACGGCCCGAAATAGCCCGGAAACAGCACGGACTTGAGCCGGTCGAGAATTTCCTTGAGCTTGTCATAGGCGGGCAGCGGAGCGTCGCACAGGGTTCCGTGCAGGACCGTGTCCAGCGATTCGGGACGGCACAGCTCGGCGGCGACATCATCCAGCCCCGTCATGCGGACGGGCGTGATCTTGCGCGGTTCTTCACAGTTCATGGGAATAACCTCAACTGGCGGCCCCATCGGTTTCGTGGGGGAAGAGATCGGTGGAAAGGTAGCGTTCGCCCGTATCGCAGGCAATGGTCACGATATGCTTCCCCCGGAACTCGGCGCGCGCGGCCAGCAGCATGGCGGCCCGCAGGTTCGCCCCGGAAGAGATGCCCGCGTTCACTCCCTCGCGGCGCAGCAGCAGGCGGGCCGTTTCCCTGGCGTCGGCGGTGGGGATGTCGAGCACGCCGTCCGCCAGAGAGGGATCATAGACTCCGGGCACGAAATTCGCGCCGATGCCCTGAATGCCGTGAGGCCCGGCCGTGCCGCCCGAAAGCAGGGGGGATTCGGCGGGTTCCACCGCGAAGGCCCGCAGGGCGGGATACTGCTCCTTCAGATATTTCGCCGTGCCGCACAGGGTCGCGCCCGAACCCACGCCGGCGGCGAAGGCGGCGGGTTCAAAGCCCTGTTCGCGGCAGGCGGCCGCGATTTCCGGGCCTGTGGCCGCGTAATGGGCGGCGGGGCCGGCGGGATTGTCGAACTGTGAGGGCTGGAATGCGCCGGGCGTGGAGCGCAGGATTTCCCCGGCCCTGTCCAGCGCGCCGCGCATGCCCAGAGCCGCGTCGGTGAGGATCAGCTCCGCGCCCATGCCGCGCAGGAGGATCATGCGTTCCCGGCTGGCCGAGGCGGGCATGGTCAGCACCAGCCGCAGATCCAGCGCGGCGCAGACAAAGGCCAGACCTATGCCCAGGTTGCCGCTGGTGGCTTCGACCACCGTTCCTCCGGGCGCGAGCAGGCCGCGCGCGAAGGCGTCATCAATATAGGCTCTGGCCGCGCGATCCTTGATGGAGCCGCCGGGGTTGCGCATTTCCAGCTTGATGTGCAGATGTGCCCCGCATTCGCGGGAGAGCTTTTCCAGATGGATGAGGGGAGTGTTCCCCACGCATTGCAGCGCGTTCATGACGGTGTTCCTGTGGGCCGCCCGTTCCGGCGGGTCAAACGTGATCGGCAGGATCCGGACTCGGCATGTCCGGCATGTCGTCCCGGGTGAACATGCGCCACAGCACGGAGTCGGCCCGGACTTCCGGCGTGACGTGCAGAATTGCCTCGCCCTTCCAGAAATACGTCATGCTGTTGTCCGGCGCAATGCGGCATTCCATGCCGCGGGAAATTTCCTCGGGGAGAAGCGCGCGGGGGTTGACGCCCCGTTCTTCAAGCTGTTCGCGCAGCAGTTCCTCCACGCGGTGGCCCACTTCAGGGGTCGGACGGGGCGGGGCGGAGTGTTCGGAAGAATCCATGGTCGTGTTTCCTTGCGTTTGAGTCGGAATGCGCGTCTGCGCCGGAGCGGAAAACCGGCCCCTGTCAGATGTCTGAAGCCGGCTTGTCCCGCAGCGGCTGGAGCGCCCGGATCTCATTGCCGGAGCGATCCAGCATGACCACGCTCACGGGAATATCCGATCCGGCCTCGCGTCGGGCCGCCGCCAGCAGTTCGGGGATGCCGCAGCAGGGCACTTCCATGCGCGTGATGATGAAGGAGGCGGGGTTCGCGGCACGGATCAGGGCGGCAAGCCGCTGCGTCATGGTCTGCCTGTCTTCCAGCCTGGGGCAGCAGAGCAGCAGCGGGCCGGAACCGCCGCGGCGGGCGTGGAACGAGGTGCAGGCTCCGGGGGCGCAGTCCGCCGTGAGAAAAATGTCCGCTCCCTGCAGAAAGGGAGCGTCCGGGGGGACGAGCGCCAGCTTGATCGGCCATGCGCCCCGCGCGGCGGCCTCTCCGGAAGCCGGACGCGCGGAAGGGCAGACGGAAGCGGCCGGGTCTTCAAAGGGGGCGGCCTCGCGCAGTTCAAGGCTGAGCGCGCCGCGCGGGCAGGAACCGAGGCACGCGCCCAGACCGTCGCACAGTTTGTCGGCGATCAGGCGCAGCTTGCCGTTTTCGATGCGCAGCGCGCCTTCGGCGCAGGAGGGCAGACACGCGCCGCAGCCGTTGCACAGTTCCTCGTCTATCCTGATGATGGCTCTGTGTCCTGACATGAAACCTCCGGAAAGGATGCGGGCGTATCCCGTGGACGGAACGGCCCGGAAAGGGGCGGGGGAGGAAAGCCTTCGCCCCTTTCCCTGCCGCCCCGGCTCAGGGTGGAAATGACGGAAGGCACAGCCGCCCCCTCTTCAGTCTGAATGCGTTCAAGCAGCTCGGGAATGCCGCAGCATGACAGCCACATGCGGACCACGCGCAGGCCGGAGGGGCGAAGCTCCCGCAGCGCATGCGCGATGCGCGCGGAGAGGAGGGCGTCCTCCTCATGCCGCGGACAGCACAGCACGACGGGGCGGCCCCGCGCATAGCGGGCCGCAAAGGAGCGGCAGGAAAGGGGGGCGCACCGAGCCGCAATGACAAGTTCCGCCCCGCGCGGAAGTTCCTGCGGAAGAGGGGAGGGGGACGCGTACATTTCGGGCATCGG
Source organism: Candidatus Mailhella excrementigallinarum (assembly GCA_944324075.1). Classification (GTDB taxonomy): domain Bacteria; phylum Desulfobacterota; class Desulfovibrionia; order Desulfovibrionales; family Desulfovibrionaceae; genus Mailhella; species Mailhella excrementigallinarum. The sequence goes on along the minus strand of CALUUZ010000006.1, from coordinate 123,319 downwards.
TGATGTTCTCCATGCTGGAGTGTTGTTGCGATTGAAAGTAACTGCCGGCCCCATGCTCCGACCCGCAGGTTCCGCGCCTGGAGCCGGAACCTCACGACTCGGGCGGATTGCGGCGAACCGGATCGGGCGTCCCCGGCCGCGAGCGCGGAGCGCATTTCCGTTTTCCACGTTTTTTCCACGTTTTGCGTGACAAGGCAAGTAGATCCGGGCGGGGTTCCGGGGGAAGTCCGGAGCGGCGGATCGCGCAGCAGTATGAAAATTCGCCGGTTCCGCAAAAAACGCTTGACGAACGGCGCTTCCCCGACTAAAAGGATTTCTCACCGAACGGTACAGGCGCGTAGCTCAGGTGGCAGAGCACTTCCTTGACACGGAAGGGGTCAGCAGTTCAAGTCTGCTCGTGCCTACCATGAAAAATATTGGGAAGGGGGAGGTTCGCGCCTCCCCTTTCTTGGTTTATACGCGGGCGTGCGGCGTCCGCAGGTTGGGAGTTGTGTCATGCAGATTTCCGTCATCAATGCGGGAGGCGAATCCGGCTCCGTGGAAGTTCCCTCCGGAGCAAGCTGCGGAGACGCGCTGAAACTCGGCCTTTCGGGAAAGCAGCTCAGGGCGGCTCTGGCGGCCCGCGTGGCTTCAGCCGGGGGCGAAAGACTCTGTGACCTTTCCGCGCCCCTGCCCGGAGACGCGCGTTCCGTCGCGCCGGTCACCGCTGATGATCCCGATGGCCTGGCGCTGCTGCGCCATTCCGTTTCCCATATCATGGCCGCCGCCGTGCAGCGCCTTTTTCCCCACGCCAGGGTGACCATCGGCCCTTCCATCGACTCGGGCTTTTACTACGATTTTGATGTGGAACGCCCCTTCACCGTGGAAGATCTGCCCGCGATTGAAGAGGAGATGCGCAGAATCGCGGCGGAAGACGTTCCCTTTGTCCGTTCGGAAATGAAGAAAGCCGACGCCGTGAAGCTGTTCGAGTCCAGAGGTGAGAACTACAAGGCCGAAATCATCGGGGGGATCGACGCGGATACCGTTTCGCTGTACCGGTGCGGCGAATTTCTTGATCTGTGCCGCGGACCGCATCTGCCCCGCACCGGACTGGCAAAGGCGTTCAAACTGCTTTCCGTGGCGGGCGCGTATTGGCGCGGTGATGAAAAGAACCCCATGCTTTCCCGTATTTACGGCACGGCCTTTGGCGATGAAAAGGCTCTCAAGGCGCATCTGGAGCGGCTTGAGGAAGCCAGACGCCGCGATCACCGCAAGCTGGGCAGGGAACTGGATCTGTTCTGCTTCCATGAGGACGTGGCCCCCGGCATGTCGTTCTGGCTTCCCAGGGGCATGCTGCTGCGCACCATTCTGGAGGATTTCCTGCGCCGCGAACATCTGAAGCGCGGCTACGAGATCGTGCAGGGGCCGCAGATCCTGCGTCGCGAACTGTGGGAAAAGTCCGGCCATTATGATCACTATCGCGCCAACATGTATTTCACGGAGATCGAGGGCGACGTGCACGGGGTGAAACCCATGAACTGCGTGGGCCACATGCTGATTTACAATCAGCATCTTCACTCCTACCGCGAGCTTCCCATGCGCCTGTTTGAGCTGGGGGTGGTGCACCGCCACGAAAAGTCCGGTACGCTGCACGGTCTTCTGCGCGTGCGCCAGTTCACGCAGGACGACGCGCATATTCTCTGCGCCCCCGAGCAGCTTGAAGAAGAAATCATCGGTGTCATGCACCTTTCCGCCGATCTCATGGATCTGTTCGGCTTCTCTTACCGCATTTTCATCTCCACCCGCCCGGATGACAGCATCGGATCGGACGAGGCGTGGGAACTGGCGACGAGCGCGCTGATCAAGGCTGTGGAAAAGGAAGGCAAGCCCTATCAGATCAACGAAGGGGACGGCGCATTCTACGGCCCGAAGATCGACATCAAGGTAACCGACGCCATCGGCCGTGAATGGCAGCTTTCCACCATTCAGGTGGACTTCACCCTGCCGGAACGCTTCAACCTCGAATATGTGGGGCAGGATGGCGAACGGCATCGTCCGGTCATGGTGCATCGGGCCATTCTCGGTTCTCTGGAACGCTTCATAGGGGTGCTTACCGAACATTACGCGGGCGCGTTTCCCACATGGCTCGCACCGGTGCAGGCCCGCATCCTCAATGTTACCGACGCTCAGCTCGACTATGCGAAAAAGGCGCGGGAGCGTCTGGCCGCTCTGGGCGTGCGCGTCGAAGTCGATACCCGCAATGAAAAGCTCGGCTTCAAGGTTCGCGAGGCCCAGCTTGCCAAGATACCTTACATCCTTGTCGTCGGAGACAGGGAAGTGCAGGATGAGGGCGTCAATGTGCGCCTGCGCTCGGGCGAGAATGCCGGTTTCCACACTGTGGAGGACGCGGCGGCCATGATCCGGGCGGACAGCGAGGAACCTTTCAAACGCGGAGGGATGAGCTATAGCTTCTCCTAACATGAGATTTCGGCGTGATGTGCCGCAGGACGGCGTCCGCCGGAACGATCAGATTCGTGCCCGGGAAGTGCGGGTGATTGGTGCGGAAGGCGAGCAGATCGGCATCCTTCCCAAACAGGAAGCTCTTGCCCTCGCCAGGGAAGCAGGGCTTGATCTGGTGGAAGTCGCCGCCAATGCGGAGCCTCCGGTCTGCCGTATCATGGACTTCGGCAAGTTCAAGTACGAGCAGCAGCAGAAAAAGAAGGAAGCCAAGCGCAACCAGTCTGTGGTGCAGATCAAGGAAATCAAGGTCCGTCCGAAAACGGACGACCATGACTATGAAACCAAGCTGCGCCATATCCGCCGTTTTCTTGAGGACGGCGATCGCTGCAAGGTGACGGTGTTCTTCCGTGGGCGCGAGATCGTCCATAAGGATCGCGGTCATTCCATTCTGGATCGCGTCATTGAAGATACCCGTGATGTGGGCAGGGTGGAGCAGGAACCCAGCGCCGAAGGGCGTACCCTGCAGATGCTGCTCATGCCCCTGCCCAGGAAGTCCTGATTCGCGGTTTTTCCCATTCGGATCGCGCCGGAAGATTATGCCGTTTCCCCGTATTATGGAGACGGCTCTTTTCCGTTGGAGCATTTCGCCTTGAAATGCTCTCCTTCAGTCGAGCGGGGCGAGACTGAAGCCGCGCCGCCCCCCCTTCTCCGGTGTCGCCGCAATTCACTTGCGGCGCAGAGCGACGGCGGCGGCGTGAAACCTGCGAGCCAGAACACAGGGTCTGGCCGGCAGATATTTTCAAGAGCAAAACGCTCCAGGGGCAGATTGGCTGCAAGATTTGCACAGACAAGGCTCTGCCGCGGTTTGCGGAAAGTAGCCTTGACCGCAAGTGAGCCAGGATGGTCAGGAGGGCAGGCGCCAGTTCCGCCGCATGGCAGATTTTGCTTGCGGAAAATGTGAAAACAGGTCATATTTCAATGTTCCGTTCACTTTGTGGCGGACAGTATCATGCGACAGGGCGGTAACCGCCTTTTCGCCATATCGTTATAAGGAGTCGGCCATGCCCAAGTTGAAGACAAGCCGGTCCGCGGCCAAGCGTTTCAGCACCACGGGGAGCGGCAAGTTCCGCCGCCGCCGTCAGGCGCTGCGCCACATCCTCACCAAGAAGGATGCCAAGCGGCGCATGCGTCTGGGCCAGAGCACCCTGGTGGACAGCGCGAACCTGAAGTCCGTCAGGCGCCTGCTTCCCTACGCCTAGTTTCCGCCGGAAACGCATCCGGATTTCCCGCACGGGAACCGGACAGGGAATGGAGCAGGAGTTGTGACAATGTTTTTGCCGTCCGAGCGGCGGCGTCATATCCGGCTGGCCTGATCTCCGCCTCGCCGGACAGAATCAATGGAGGATTTCCATGCGTGTAAAGAGAGGTCTTGCTGCCCATCGTCGGCACAAGAAATATCTGGATATGGCCAAAGGCTTCCGCGGAGGGCGCAGCCGTCTGTACCGCATCGCCCGTGAAGCTGTCGAGCGGTCGCTTGCCTATGCCTTCCATGGCCGCAAGCTGCGCAAGCGCGATCTGCGCCGTCTATGGATTCTGCGCATCAACGCGGGTGCCCGCCTGAACGGTCTGTCCTACTCCCGTTTCATCCATGGCCTGCAGCAGGCCGGCGTGGTCATCAACCGCAAGATGCTGGCCGATCTCGCCGTACGCGAGAAGGCCGACTTCGCGGCTCTGGTGGAACTGGCGAAATCCAGACTGGCCTAGTTTTTTCGGTGTGAGCCGTCAGGCCGCCGCTCCTCACGGGACGGCGGCTTTTTTTATTGTCCCCGTCTTCCGCGCGAGGCATGGAAACTTCCCGGCCTGCCTGCGACGGAAGTCGGAAGGCGGGACAGCGTGTCTCCGGCGGGATCGTCTTTCCTCCCATGGCGGTGTTCCGGCTTTTGCGTTTCCCCTTCGCGTTCATACCGCTATTTTCCGCTTCCTCCTTCCGCTTCGGAAGGTATGACGCAGTTCGTTTGCGATTGTTCCGGCGCGGATATGACTTCACGCGCCGCGCGCCTTATTCCCTGCTTTCCTGCATGACCAGTTTGCCCTCAATGGAGCGCGCCGCCCGGATCAGCCTGTCCGCGATGAAGGGAATATGGCTTTCATCCACCTGGAGGCCGGACAGCGTGACGGCGGCAAGCGCCTGCCCCCGCTGGAGAATCGGGGCGGAGACGCAGGTCTGGAGGGGATTGAATTCCCGCAGATCCAGGGCGTAGCCGCGCTTCCTCACTTCCTCCAGTTCGTGCAGGAAGGCTTCCTCGCTGGTGATGGTGCGCTCGGTAATCGCCGTAAAATGAATCTTCTTCAGCGCCCTGGCGAGCTTGGGTTCCGGCATGAACGCCAGCAGAACCTTGCCGGAGGCCGAAGCGTGCAGAAAACCGTGCCCGCTGGATGCCCCGGATGAAATGATCGAACTGGCAGGCCTGTATTCCAGCGCATAGACCAGCCCGTCATCCTCATAGAAAACCAGCGAGGCCGTCATGCCGAATTCATCTCCCAGCGGAGAAAGCGCAGGGCGGACAATCCCGTACAGATCCTTGTCCGGCTGGTAGGCTTCTCCCACTTCATGCGCCATGTAGCCTATGGTGAAGCGCTTGCGCGCTTCCCGCAGAAAGTGCTGTTTGCGCAGCGTCTGCACAATGTCAAAGGCGCTTGTCTTCGGCATGCGCAGCTCCACGCTGATTTCCGAAATGGTCATTCCATCCGGACGCGCGGCAAGCAGATTGAGAATTTCCGTGGCGCGCAGGGTAGTTCGACTCAAGGGCATGATTCCTCCCGGAATGATGGGCCGGAACGCGGGGACATGTTCCCGGATGAGGGCGGCCGGCCTTGCTGATGCCGGAATACGCGGTTTTTCCCGTTTGTGAGGGAAGAACGCAGGAGGCATCATAGCTGAAATTTTATCCACATCAAGTTTATAATTCGTATATACGAATAAAAAATCGTATATCCAAAATTTGTTGACATGTGGGGGGAACTCCCCTAGTACAATTTCCACATGCCGGGCAGACGCTTGTCCGGCCTCCCGCTGCAGGACAAACATATTTCATACAGGTGGAGATGAATGGCATGGGTGAAGAGAAGAAACTGAAAGGGCGCATGGTTCAGCATGTCGAACGGTGCAAGGAGTGCGGATACTGCATTCGCAACTGCCCCGCCGGCGCGCTGTCGTTTTCCGATGTCGTGAACAGAAAGGGATACAGAACCGTCAGTCTGGATTCCGGCAAATGCACCTGCTGCGCCGTCTGCTACACGGTCTGTCCCGACAATGTTTTTGAGCGAGTGGAGGATTAGGCAATGGCGATGAAACTGATGAAAGGCAATCATGCCCTGGCGGAAGCTGCCGTGCGCGCGGGCTGCCGTTTCTTCGGCGGGTATCCCATCACGCCCCAGACCGAGATTCTGGAATATCTCTCGGCGCGTCTGCCCGAGGTGGGAGGCACCTTTCTGCAGGCCGAGTCCGAGCTGGGCGGCGTGAACATGGTCTACGGCGCGGCCGCCGCCGGGTGCCGGGCCATGACCAGTTCCTCCGGCCCCGGCTTCAGCCTGCTTCAGGAGGGCATTTCCTATATCGCTTCCGCCGAGCTGCCCGCCGTGTTCGTGGATGTGCAGCGTTACGGTTCCGGACTGGGCGATATTTTCCAGGCTCAGAGCGACTATTTCACCGCGACCCGCTGCGGCGGGCATGGGGATTACAAGCTGCTGGTCTATGCGCCCGCCTCCGTCCAGGAGAGCGTGGATCTGACCGTGCTGGCCTTTGACAAGGCGGATCAGTACCGCAATCCCGCTCTGATTCTTTCCGATGCCTCCATTGCCCAGATGATGGAACCCGTGGAACTGCCCGAAATGCGCGAAGTGGACTTTGACAGACCCTGGGCTGCGCGCGGCAGGCACGGCGGGGAAAACAAGCGCATTTCCTCAACCATGTACTATATCGAAAACTTCGACAGCTACATCAAGGCCAAGTATGACGACATGGTGGCCGGCGAACAGCGCTGGGAGGCCGTGCGCGTTGAAGATGCGGATGTTGTGCTGGTCGCCTACGGGATCAGCTCGCGCATCTGCAAGGAGGCCGTGATGCAGGCCAGGGAACGGGGCATCCGCCTCGGCCTGCTCCGTCCGATTTCCCTGTGGCCGTTCCCGGTCAAGGGCTTTGCGGAGGTAAACCCCGAAGTGAAGGCGTATCTTGCGGTAGAACTCAGCGCGCTGCCCCGGCTCGAAGAGGACGTCAGGCTGGCCGCCGGTCAGCGCGTGCCTGTGGAAAGCTTTCTCGGCGGCATGAATATTCCCGAATCATCCGCGCTTGTTGAAAGGGCGGCTTCGCTCATCAGCGCGTCAGGGACATTTCAAAGATGAAATGCGCTGCGGATCTGCCGGAATTGAGAGGGAGCGAGATGCCGCCGCGGAGCCGGAGCAGCCGCAATTCACTTGCGGCGTACGGTTCCGGCGGAGGCGTGAAACTCGCGGGCCGGAACATGGCGTCCCGGACATGCATAACTTCAGTGTTAAACTGCTCCAAGGAACAGAGGTGACAGAGCCATGGCTGAAAAAAGAACTCCTGCGCTTCTTATCGAAGACAACAGATACTGCCCCGGCTGCGGTCATGGCATCATCAACAGGGTGCTGGCCGAAGTGCTGGAGGAAATGGGCCTTGCCGAGGAAGCCGTCATTTCCCTGGCGGTAGGCTGCGGCGGCCTGATGATGTATTCCTTCGGCACGGACTGGATTCAGGCCCCGCACGGCCGCGCCGCCGCCGTGGCCACCGGCTTCAAGCGCGTCCGGCCGAAGAACTGCGTCATCGCCTATCAGGGCGACGGCGACGCGCTGGCCATCGGCTTTTCCGAAACCATGTACGCGGCCATCCGCAATGAAAACATCACCGCCATCATCGTCAATAACGGCATTTACGGCATGACCGGCGGCCAGATGGCCCCCACGACCCTGCCCGGCCAGAAAACGGCCACCTCGCCGAAGGGGCGCGACGCCGACACTACCGGCCTGCCGCTGGACGTCATCGCCTTCATGAAGGAGCGCAAGGTCGGCTACCTGGCCCGCGGATCGCTGCATTCCGCCAGGGAAATCAACCGGGTGAAGAAATATATCCGGGCTGCCATAGAAAACCAGATGAACGGCGGCGGCTACGCCCTGGTGGAAATACTCTCTCCCTGCCCGACCAACTGGTACATGACGCCGGAAGCCGCCATGAAGCATATCGAGAACACGGTGGAAACCGTGTACCCTCTGGGTGAATTCGTCAAAAATGGAGAAAAAGTCGATGCTTAGCATTACCTGTTCCGGTTACGGCGGGCAGGGCGTTCTCACCGCCGGCCTGCTTCTCGCCAATGTGTCCATGGAGGCGGGCAAGAAGCTTACCTGGGTGCCCTCCTACGGATCGGAAATGCGCGGCGGAACGGCCAGTTGTCACCTGCGCATCGATGATCACGAGATACTCAACCCCTTTTACGCGAAAATGGACGCGCTCATCGCCATGAACGAGGATTCCGTGGACAAGTATGAGTCCTCCATCGTGGAAGGCGGCGTGCTCATCGCCAATTCCAGCATGATTTCCGGCCGCGGGTTCCGCAGGGACATCCGGGTGATAGAGGTTCCGGCCACGGAGCTTTCCCAGGAGCTGAAGAACCCGCGCGGCGCAAACATCATCATGCTGGGCGCGGCCATTGAAGCGACAAGGCTGTTCCCTGCCGACGAATTCGCGGACGGCATCGATGCCTACTTCGCCAGAAAGGGCAGAAACAACCCGCTGAACCGGGAATGCTTCATGCGGGGCGTTCAGGCCGCCCGCCACGAATAGGAGCCGGGTATGGACCTGAAGAAACTGCTGGCCCCCAGGGTCATCGCCGTTGTCGGCGCAAGCGAGAAAGAGGGTTTCGGCGGCGATACCTGCCGCAATGTCATGTCCTATGCGGACAAGGATCGGGTTTATTTCATCAATCCCGGGCGGGACGCGGTGTTCGGCAAAAAGTGCTGGCCCTCGCTGGAATCCCTGCCGGAAGACATTGATCTGGTGGTGGTATGCACGCCGCGGAAGACCGTGGAGGATATCCTGCGGCAGGCGGCGGCCCGGGGCGCGGGCGGCGCGGTGGTGTACGCCAGCGGATACTCCGAGGTGGGAACCGAGGAGGGCAGAGAGGCGGATCGCAGGCTGCGCGCCCTGTGCGCCGAGCTGGACATGGCGCTGATGGGGCCGAACTGTGCGGGCTTCATGAATTATGTGGACAAGGTGTCCGCCTTTGCCTTCATTTCGGCGGAACGCGATCGCACCGGGGCCGTGGGCATCATTTCCCAGAGCGGCCAACTCTGTCTTTCCCTGATGGACAGCCCGTCCATGCGTTTTTCCTATTCCATTTCGGCTGGCAACTGTTCCGTGGTGAGCATGGAGGATTATCTTCAGTATCTGGTGGATGACGAGCATACCAGAGTCATCGGCCTGTATCTTGAAGGCGTCACTCAGCCCGCCCGATTTGCCGAGGGCCTGCGCGCCGCCGCGTTGAAGCGCAAGCCCGTGGTTGTGCTCAAGACCGGCCGGAGCGAGAAGGGCAGCCGCGTGGCGGCTTCCCATACCGGTTCGCTTTCCGGCGCGGATCGCATGTATGACGCCATTTTCAAGAAATTCGGCGTCATCCGCGTGAGGGACGTGGAGGAGCTGCTCGCCACAACGCAGCTTTTCGCCACGCTTCCCTGTCTCCCCACGCGGCCCGGTTTCGCCTCCATCAACCTGTCCGGGGGCGAAACCGGCGTCTGCGCGGACATGGGCGACATGGAAGGCATCGACTATCCCGACTTTCAGCCGGAAACGCTGGAAAAGCTGCGCGCGCTGCTGCCTTCCTACGCCAGCCCGGCCAATCCGCTGGATACCACCGCGACCATTTCCTATGATGCGGACGTATACGCCCGGGTTCTGCGCACGGTTATGGACGACCCTTCCGTCGGCATGGTGATCGTGGGCTACACGCTGCTGTACGAGATAGCCGACCCCTGCATCCACTATATGGCCAGAGGCATCGAAAAGGTCATGGCCGAAGGCGGCGCCAAGCCCGTGGCCATGCTGCCCTTCCTGGAAAATTCGCGCAATCCTGAATACCTTGATCGCCTGGCCGCCGCGGGCGTGCCCGTACTGCCGCCTCCGGTCTACGGTTTCGCCGCTCTGCGCTATCTGAAGGAATTCATCAGCTACAGACCGGAAGAACATACGCTGGAGCTGGCCATTCCCGCATCCGCGCCCGGAGGGGAGCGGCGCACCCTCTCCGAATACGACAGCGGGGCCATTCTGCGCGAATACGGCATTCCCACGCCGGAAGGCGGCATCGCCGCAAGCGCGGACGAGGCCGCGTCCATTGCCGATCGTGTGGGCTACCCCGTGGCCATGAAGGTGGCCTCGGCGGATATTCCGCACAAATCGGATATCGGCGGCGTTATGCTGAACCTGAAGTCCGCCGACGAGGCGCGCACCGCCTTTGCCCGGATCATGGACAACGCGGCGGAGCGCGCGCCCGCCGCGCGGGTGGACGGCGTCTTTGTGCAGAAGATGCTGAAGCCCGGCCTGGAAGTGATCATCGGCGTGAACAACGACCCGCAGTTCGGCCCTGCCGTGCTGGTGGGGCTGGGCGGCGTGTTCGTGGAAATTTTCCGCGACACCGCGCTGCTGCCTGCGCCCTTTGACCGGAGCGAGGCCGGGCGCATGCTGGAAAGCCTCAAGGCCATTCCCCTGTTCCGGGGCTATCGCGGCAAGGCGCCGCTGGATCTGGAGGCCCTTGCGGACATGATCGCCAATGTGGCCCGTCTGGCCTCCGACAAGCGCGATACGCTCGCGGAACTCGATATCAACCCCGTGTTTGTCTACGAGCGGGGTCAGGGAGTCTGCGCCGCCGATGCCCTGGCCGTGGTGCGGGAATAACTCTTCCGGCAGCCGCCTGCGGCGGCTGCCGAGCTTCAAGGAAGGCAGGAATGAGCGTTTTCAGAAAGTATTTCGTGGTGTTCGCCCTGTCGCTGGGCTACGCGGCCAGCTACATGCTCCCGTACATCAAGTATGTGTTCTACGATCAGCTGCTGGCCGGCGTGAACTGCACCAACGAGCAGGCGGGCCTGCTGCTGACGATCTACACGGTCATGAATCTGTGTCTGTATATTCCCGGCGGCTGGGTCGCGGACAAATACAGCGCAAAATGGGTCATTGTGCTTTCGCTGTTCGGCACCGGCGTGCTGAACTTCGTCTTTGCCATGCACATGACCTACAACACCGCCATGATCGTATGGGTTCTGCTGGCCTTCACCACAGCCTTCGCGTTCTGGTCCGGTGTGATCAAGGCCATCCGTCTGCTCGGCAGCGCCAAGGAGCAGGGCAGGCTGTACGGTTTCTTCAGCTCCGGCGTGGGGCTGTTCTCCGCCGCCGTGTCCGGTCTCGGCCTGCTGGTGTACGGCTTGTACGCCGCTGATCAGGTGGCCGGACTCAAGGGAGTCATCTATGTGCAGGGAGCGGCCTGCGTGATATCTTCCATCATCGTCCTCTTCTTCTATGCGGAATCCGACGAGGGCGAGGCCCAGTCCGAAGACGACAAGTTCCAGACCCGCGATATTCTCAAGGTGCTCAGGGAGCCCATGACCTGGGTCATTTCCCTGCTCATCTTCTGCGGACACGGCATTTATACCAGCACCTCGTACTTCAACCCCTACATGACCAATGTCATCGGCGTGACCATGGCTTTCTCCGGCGTGCTGGCCATCGTGCGCACCCACCTGCTGCGCCTTACCTGCGGCCCCCTGGGCGGCATTCTGGCGGACAGGGTGAAGTCGCCCGCGCTGGTGCTTATCTACTGCTTTACGGCCATGGCCGCCCTGCTGGTGGGCTTCATGCTCATTCCCGTGGGCACCAGCGCCGTGGTGGTCATCGGCCTCCAGCTCCTCCTGGCGGCCGTGACCTTCACCGCGTATTCCATTCTGTATTCCTGCATCGAGGAAGCGGGCGTGCCGCGCAAGCTCACCGGAACCACCGTGGCCATCGCCTCCATGCTCGGATATCTGCCGGACATGATTTATAATCCTCTGTTCGGGCGCTGGCTCGACGTCTACAAGAACGACGGTTACCTGTACATCTTCGCCTTCCTCGCCGCATCCGGCGTCGTCGGCATTCTCATGGCCGTGCTGATCCGCCGCCGGGGCATGGCGCGCCGCGCCGTGGAAGCGCCGGCAGTCTGATCCGGACAATTTCCCGCCGCGCGGCCGCGCGGCGGGACGTACTGAGGGGGACGTGATGGATATATGGGATTATGCTGTGCTGCTGGCATATTTCGGCATACTTGTCGGGATAGGCTGGCGCGCGAGCCGCAGACAGAAGGACATGACCCAGTATTTTGTCGGCGGCAGGCGCACGGGCACTCTTGCCATCATGACGCTGTGGATGGCGTCGTGGGTGGGAGGAGCGACCATTCTCGGCACGGCCGAACAGGCGTATGAGATGGGGCTGCGCTCTCTGCTCTATCCCTGCGCCATCGCTTTCGGCTGCGTGCTCTTCGCGCTGACCTTCACCGGAAAGATCAAGGAGGCGGGCGACGCGCACGGGCATATCACCTATCCCGATTTCATTGAAAAGCACTACGGATCGCGCTGTCGGGTTGTCAGCACGGTGACGGCCTTCTGCGCCAATATCGGTTACACCTCAAGCCAGCTCCTGGCCACGGCCCTCATCATGAACCAACTGACTGGCTGGTCGCTGGGCCTTTCCTTCGTCGTATCCACGGCGGTTACCGTGCTGTATACGGCGGCGGGCGGCTTTCTGGCCATGGACGAGACCTGCCGTTTTCAGGCCGCGCTGATTTTCATCGGCACGGGGCTGGTGGGCATGCCGCTGACCCTGTGGGCCGTGGGCGAGGCCGGACACGCCGCCGCCGAACTGCCCGCCGGATTCACGAGTTTCGGCGGGGTGAGCGGCTGGTCGCTGGTGGGCATGTTCCTCAGCGTGATCATGACCTTTTACACTTCCAGCGACAGCTATATCCGCTGTTTTTCCGCGAAATCCCGGCGCGCGGCCACTGTCGGAACCATGCTGGCGGCGCTGCTCATCGTGAGCATCGGCGTTTCCGTGTGCGTGATGGGACTGGGCGCCCGCCTGCTGTTCCCCGAACTCGGAGACGGGGCAAACGCCTTCATCACCATCATCATGAGGCTGTTCCCTTCCGGCGTGAAGGGGCTGATGCTGGTGGTACTGCTTGCGGCGATCATGTCCACGGCCTGTTCCTGCATTCTGGCGGCCTCGGCCAACATCACGCGTGACATTTATCAGCGCTTCATCAACCCCGGCGCGCCGGATCGCCGGGTTGTGGGACTCAGCGTCGCAGGCTCCGTGCTGGTCGGCGCGGTCAGCGCCCTGCTGGCATGGTATGTCCGGGACATCATCGGGCTGCTGTTCATGGCCTTTACCATCAACTCCGCCAGTCTCTTCCTGCCCACACTGGGCGCGTATTTCTGGAGGAGGGGAACCGAGCGCGCCGCCTTCTGGAGCATCGCCCTCTCGCTGGCCACCGTGCTGGTCTGGTATGCAGGCAGGGAATGTCTGCCCGGAGCAGCCCTGTTTGACGTTGATCCGGTATGGCCGGGGCTGGCACTCTCCGCCGCGCTGTTTTTCTCCCTGAGTCTGCGCGGCGGGAAAGACGGCGGACGCCGGTGAGTCATCCGGAAGTTTCAAATACTACCCCAATCAACCGCGAATGGAGAGGTTGCCCACATGTTGAAACAGGAATTCAAGGACAGGATTGAGGCTCTCGTCGGCAAGGATCGCTGTTCCTTCGCCCCTGAGGATCTGATCATCTACTCCTATGACGCCAATGCGGAAAAGCGGGCCATGCCCGAGGGCGTGGTGTCGCCCGAAACCACGGAGGAAGTTGCGGCCATTCTGAAACTGGCCAACGAATATGAAGTTCCCGTAGTGCCCCGGGGCGGGGCCAGCGGCTATACGGGCGGGGTGGTGCCCGTGTGCGGCGGCATGATTCTGGCCATGGATCGCTTCAACAGGATTCTGGAAATCGACCGTGACAACTTCCTTGTGATTGTGGAGCCGGGCGTCATCACCAGGGAACTCCAGGAAACGGTGGACAAGCTCGGCCTGATGTACCCGCCCGATCCCGCGTCCACGGCGTTTTCCACCATCGGCGGGAATATTGCGGAAAATTCCGGCGGCCTGCGCGCCGTCAAGTACGGCGTGACCAAAAACTATGTCATGGGGCTGGAAGTGGTGCTGCCCACGGGCGAGGTTGTGCGCACAGGCTCCAAGTGCATCAAGGACGTGGTGGGGTATAATCTGACCGAACTGTTCGTCGGGTCCGAAGGCACGCTGGGCGTGATCACCAAGGCGGTGATCAGGGTGGTGCCCAAGCCCGAGGCCGTGCGCACCATGACCGCGACCTTCCGCACGCTGGAAGATGCCGCCGAGGCGGTGAAGGCGATTTTCGCCACCGGAGTGCGTCCTTCCACGCTGGAGTTTCTTGACCGCATTTCCGTGGAGGTGGTGGAACGGGCCATTCATTTCGGCGCGAAGCCGGAAGAGGGCGCGCTGCTGCTGATTGAGGTGGACGGGCCGGATATCGCACTGGACGGCGACGTGAAACATATTGAGGATGCCTGCGGAAAGTGCGGGGTGATCACCTTCCGCAAGGCACGCAGTGACGAAGAACGCGAGGAGCTGTGGAAGGCCCGGCGGGCTTTGTCCTTTGCCGTGTGCGAAATTTCCGACCAGTGGGAGGATGACGACATTTCCGTGCCGATTTCCCGCATCCCGCAGATGATCCGCAAGCTGGACGAAATCGCGGAGCGGCACAAGATCATCATTTACAACTTCGGCCACTACGGGGATGGCAATATTCATGTTGGCATGACCACAGGAAAGGACGGGCGTCCCTTCCCCATGGAGGCGAAGGATGAGGTCGTGCAGGCCGCCGTATCGCTGGAGGGCCGCATCGCCGCCGAACACGGCATCGGCTGCGTCAAGGTGCACAATCTGCACTGGAACATTGACGAGCCTACGCTGAGGATGATGCGCAGCTTCAAGAAGCTGCTCGACCCCAAGGGTATTCTGAACCCCGGCAAAGTCATGCCCAAGGAGTAGGCCATGACCGACGAGAAAAAAGCCGCCCTCGACAACCTGAAAAAGGTTGTGAAGGAAGAATTGTACAAGTGCATCCGCTGCGGAGAGTGCCGCACGGTCTGTCCCGTGTTCAGGGAAACTCCCGCCGAGCGCTATACCGCGCGGGGCAAGATGCAGATTGCCGAAGCCCTGGCCGAGGGCCGGCTGGAGTTCACCGAACATGTGCGCGAGGCTCTGGACAACTGCCTGCTGTGTACGGGCTGTGCGGCCCAGTGCGGCAGCGAGGCCCGCGCCGACCGGGTGATCATGGCGGCCCGGCAGGCTTTTGCCGAAGAGCTGGGGCTGCCCGCGATCAAGAAGGCCATCAGCTTCGCCCTGACGCAGGGCAATGCCGCGCTGGGCGCGGAAGCCCGCGTCGGCGCGCTGTTCCAGCCCCTGCTGTTCAGGGGCGTACCGGGAGACAGCGGGCTGTACCGGCGCTTCGCCATGCCTGCCGTGGATGAAAGGCAGTATATTCCCAGGCTTGCCGCCGTGCCTTTCCGCAAGCGGGTAAAGTTCGCGGGAAAGGCGGAATGGCCGGCCGTGACCTTTTTTACCGGGTGCATGACCAATTACGCCATGACGGAAATCGGCGACAGCATGGTGAAGGTATTCAACGCGCTGGAAATTGCCGTGCGGGTTCCCTCGGAGCAGGGCTGCTGCGGCATGCCCATGCTGATCAGCGGGGATCGGGCAGCCGTGCGCAAGGCGGCGGAGCGCAATGTCAGGGCGCTGGCGGCCTCCGGGCCGGAGGAGCCGATCATCGTGGTATGCGCTTCCGGCGGGCATATGCTGCGCCACGGCTACCATGAGCTGTTCGGGGATGACCCCGAGCTGGGGCCGCTGCTGGAAGGCATTGCCGCGCGGACGATGGACGTGACGGAATACCTTGCCGCGCGCGTGGGCGTGGAGCGGATTGCCGCGCTTGTGGGGGAAGGCCCGGTCCTGGCTGTGACCTGGCATGATCCCTGCCACCTGCGCAAGGCCCAGAAGCTGACAAGGGAGCCGCGCGCCGTGCTGGCCGCCGCCGCGCGTTCCCCCGTGCGGGAGATGGCGCACCCCGAGGCATGCTGCGGACTGGGAGGAACCTACTGCCTTACGCACATGGATTTGTCCAAGCGGATTCAGACCCGCAAGATCGAGGATGCCGCGGCCAGCGGCGCGGACTGCATTGCCACTGCCTGCCCCGGCTGCATCATGCAACTGCGCGACGGCGTACGCCGGGGACCGCGTCCCGACATGCAGGTGAAGCACGTCATTCAGATATTGGCGGAAGCCCTGTAGCGCAGCTTCGGAGCATTTCGCTCATGAAGTGCTCCACGGGGCCGGGCAGGGCGAGATTCCTCTCCGCTCTCCCTGTCCGTAACGCGCTTCGCGCTGACGGCCAGGGGCGTCGCGCAACTCCCCTTCTCCGGTGTCGCCGCAGTTCACTTGCGGCTGCTCCGGTGGAAGCGTGAAACCTGCAAGCCGGAACACAGGATCTGGCCGGCAGATATGTTCAAACGCAAAACGCTCTGTGCCAGGGAGGGAAACGCGCCGGGGAAAACGGCGCGTTTCCGTTTTCCTGAGTGTTCCCGTGCCGGGAGCAGCCTTGTTTCGGAACGCCTCGCGCACATGGAGCCGTTTCGGTTCGCCCCGTGCTCCGGAAAGCCCGCGCAGACAGGCGCGGCCGGCGGGCGAACATCCGCCCGGGCGAGCAGAAAGCGGCCGGAAGGAGGGGCGCAGCGGCCGGGCAGGAAGGAAAGCTCCCTGTCATAATGCTGAAAGGAAAGCTCGACGCCGGGCCATGCGGCATATGCCGAAAACATGGCCCGGACTTCGTTCATGCCGTCCGCCCCTGCCTGCGCGATATACCGATTCCGCCGTTCATGATGAAGCTCCCCGGCGGGGAGCGGACGTTCCTTCCGCGGCGCCTCCCGCGTCCGGAATGTCTGACATGCCGTCTTCTCCGTCGTTCACCCCGGAGCCGTGGGCGGAGAAGGATGCTTTTTCCAGAATACGCACCCTGTTTCTCCCTTCCTCCTTTGCCCGGTAGAGAGCCTGATCCGCGCGTTCGAGAAATTCTTCCGTCTTTTCCCCGGGTGCATATTGCGTGATGCCGATGCTGCATGTCACGGAGGTCCCGTCGGGAAGGATGCCTGCCTTTTCCATGGTGTCACGGATGCGTTCCGCAAGTATGGCGGCCTCGGAAGCCGGCATGGGAAGGAGTATGGCAAATTCCTCTCCGCCAAGACGCGCGACGATATCTTCCTTTCGACAGCATTTCCGCATATTTTCGGCAAAACACCGCAGAACGTCATCGCCGCAGAGATGACCGAAGCGATCGTTCACGCGTTTGAAAAAATCGATGTCCAGTATAAGGATGGAAAGCGCCTGTGACCTGTACTGGGTCAGCATTTTTAATTCATCCAGTTTCTTTTCAAAGAATCTTCTGTTGCAGAGATGGGTCAGAGGATCTGTGCCGCTCGTCAGTATTTCATCTTGAAGCTTGTCCAGCATTAAATTTAATGTAAAACAGAGTTTTCCTATTTCATTGTTTACATTTGTTTTTATTCTTTGTGTGGTGTTACCGTTGACAATAGTGTTTGCAAACTGTGTTATTCTGTTTATTGGAGAGTAAATGTAGATATATGTGTATATGCGTAAAAGTAGAGTTATGACGGCAAACATGATAAATATGATAACAGACATTACAAGGTAGTTTGATATTTTTGTTTTGAATTTTTCTGTAATAATTTTTGATGTATCATTTATATCATCATAAAAAATATCAAGAAGATTCATTATTTCATGTGTTTTTGATATATAGTATGCACTGTATGCCAATTCTTTGGCTTTGATTATATCTGGCTCTGCATGTATGC
The DNA here is from genome assembly GCA_944324075.1 of Candidatus Mailhella excrementigallinarum. Classification (GTDB taxonomy): domain Bacteria; phylum Desulfobacterota; class Desulfovibrionia; order Desulfovibrionales; family Desulfovibrionaceae; genus Mailhella; species Mailhella excrementigallinarum. The sequence continues at coordinate 105,838 of CALUUZ010000006.1, read as the reverse complement.
TTCCTGTTACCATATTCATGGTGCTTGCTTCAAAGTGGATAAGATCGTCAGACAGCATATTTGCTTTTTTTATTGTAGGGATATGATCATGAAAGAAAATATTTTCCTGTAGAAGATCGTTCAATTTTACGGTTTCTCCCGGAGCTACCTTTTTATCATGTGAACGAGGTGTTATCCCGGAACGCTCTTCGACTATTTTCCAGTACTTTCTTTCATATTCAGGGTCTTCCGTCATAATATAGAGTCTGAAATTTTCCGTCAGAAGTCTTGAGGAATTCCGCAGCTCAGCAGCCAGTTCCAGTGAGGTGTATTTTTTGTTTTCCATTTCCATATAGTCATGAACAGCAGCGTACAACTGATGCATGATAAGGCAGAAGACGGCAATGAAGCAAAACATAAACATATTGGAGATATTCATGATTCTGGCTATCTTCATGGCGGTGTCCTGCTGAAGCTGTTCTCGAACGCCGTGGGGAACTGAGCCTGCCGCGCATCACGCCGGGCCGGTTCCGGAAGACGGAAAACAGGCCGGTTCTCCCCGAACGGCGGAACAGAGATTCGATCCTGAGCGTCTGCATGCGGCAAGGGCTGTCTTTTTTGTCATGATACAGTATTTTTTCCGTAAGACAAAGGCATTTGCCGAGCCTTCGGGAAAAGCTCATTCCACATGATGCCGGCAACGGGCAGCCTGTTCCGGAACTGGACGGCCCGGGGCGAATGCTGTATCCTCTCTTGAATTTTCAACATCGAGAGGCAGCGCCTCTTGCCCCGCGCCGCCTGTCATGCGCGCGAAGGCGGCGGGGGAAAACATCATTCAGGGCTTGTCATGGATCTTCTTGAACAACTGCAAAGTCTGGTTCCCGCTCTTGAGGAGCGGCTGGACAAGGTCACCTCGTCGCAGGAGCTGGAAAGCTGCCGCGTGGACTTTCTGGGCCGCAAGGGGAAGGTGGCGGAACTCATGTCCCGCCTTCCGGAGCTTCCGCCCGCCGAGCGCCCCGCCTTCGGGCAGACGGCCAACAAGGTCAAGCAGGCCCTGAGCGAACTGCTGGAACAGCGTCTTGCCCGGCAGGAAGCAGAGCGCGAGGCCGCGTTTCTTGCCCGGTTTGACGCCGGTCTGCCCGGCCGCATGCCGTGGCGCGGTTCGCTTCATCCCATTACCCTGGCCATGGAGGAAGTCTGTTCCGTTTTCCGGAGCATGGGCTATGAAATCGTGACCGGGCCGGAAGTGGATACGGACTTTCACTGCTTCGAGGCTCTGAACATGCCTCCCGAGCATCCCGCCCGCGACATGCAGGATACCTTGTATATCGAGGACAAGGTGGTGCTGCGCACGCATACTTCCACCATGCAGGTGCGCACCATGCTTTCGCGCAGGCCCCCGCTGGCAGTCATCGCGCCGGGCAAGGTGTACCGCCGCGATTCCGATGTGACACATACTCCCATGTTCCATCAGATTGAAGGGCTGCTGGTGGACAGAAAGGTGACCATGACCGATCTGCGCGGCACGCTCACCGCCTTTCTGCGCGCCGTGTTCGGAGAAAAGACGCGCGTGCGCTTCCGGCCCAGCTTTTTCCCCTTTACCGAACCCAGCGTGGAAGTGGACATGTCCTGCACCCAGTGCGGCGGAGAGGGGCATGCCGGCGGTCAGACCTGCCGGGTATGCAAGGGATCGGGCTGGCTGGAGATTCTGGGCAGCGGCATGGTGGACCCCGCCGTATTTGAGGCCGTGGGCTACAACCCGGATGAGGTTTCGGGTTTTGCCTTCGGCCTGGGCGTGGAACGCATCGCCATGCTCAAATACGGGATCAGCGATCTGCGCATGAATTTTGAGAATGATGTCCGCTTCCTCGGACAGTTCGCCATATAGGAGTTCTTGACATGCTGCTCAGCTTGAACTGGCTAAGGGAATTCGTGCCCTATGAGGGCACGGCGGAAGAACTCGGTGAACGCCTGACCATGCTGGGACTGGAGCTGGAGGAAATCCGGCGTCCCTGCGACGGCATCAGGGATGTGGTGGTGGGCCGTGTGCTCACCTGCGACATGCATCCCGATTCCGACCATCTGCACGTCTGCACGGTGGACGCGGGAGGAGAGGCGCCTCTGAGCATTGTGTGCGGCGCGCCCAATGTTGCGGCGGGGCAGCTTGTGCCTGTGGCTCCCGTGGGCGCGAAGCTGCCCGGCGGTCTGGAGATCAAAAAGGCCAAACTGCGCGGCGTGCCCTCCTTCGGCATGATCTGTTCCGAACGTGAACTCGGCCTCACCGACGATCACAGCGGCATCCTTGTCCTGCCCGGGACCAGCCGGGCAGGGAGGAAGCTGACACCCGGCGGCCGTCTGGTGGACGAACTCGACTTCGATCAGGAGGTGCTGGACATCAGCATCACTCCCAACCGGGCGGACTGCCTTTCCGTACTGGGCTTCGCCCGCGAGGTGTCCGCCGCGTTCGGCCTGCCCCTCACCCTGCCCGAGGTGAGGCTGAAAGAGGAAGGGGAGGATATTTCCTCTTCGCTGCCCATTGAAATCAGGGATTCCGACCATTGTCCGGCCTATACGGGCCGTGTGCTGGAAGGCGCGAGGGTCATGCCTTCCCCCGCGTGGATGCGCTGGAGACTGCACGGCGTGGGTGTGCGCCCCATCTCCAACCTTGTGGATGTGACCAACTATATCCTCATGGAGCTGGGTCAGCCTCTGCACGCCTTTGATCGCGACAGGCTGGCCGGCGGCCGCATCATCGTGCGCCGCGCGGAACAGGGGGAAAAACTCGTCACCCTGGATGGTCAGGAACGCGTTCTGGCGGCCGGCGACGGGCTGATCTGCGACGCCGAGCGTCCCGTGGCCCTGGCCGGGGTCATGGGGGGGCTGGCGACGGAAATTTCCGATGAAACACGGAGCGTGTTCGTTGAGTGCGCCCTGTTCAAGCCGCAGATTGTTCGCCGTACTTCCCGCCGTCTGGGGCTGTCCAGCGAATCGTCCTATCGTTACGAGCGCGGGGTGGATCAGACCGGCATGGCCTTTGCGCTGGATCGCGCGGCCGCCCTCATGGCGGAGCTTTCCGGCGGAAAGGTGCTGAAGGGCGTGTGCCGCAGCGAGCCCCGGCCCTATGTCGCTCCGGTCATCCGTTTCCGCCGCGCCAGGGCCGAGGCCCTGCTCGGCGTGGAACTGGATGACGCCTTCTGCGTCAATACGCTGAAGGCTCTGGGCTGCGGCGTGGAGCAGACGGGCGAGAGCGAATGGAAGGTTTCGGCGCCGGGCTGGCGTTATGACCTTTCCCGCGAGGCGGATCTCATAGAGGAAGCGGCCCGTTTCAGGGGGGTGGATTCCATGCCCGCTACCCTGCCCGCGGTGCGCCCCTGCCTGGAGCATTTCGGCAGGCCCGAGGGCAGACATGACTTCATGATGCGCGTCAAGCGCTGGGCCGCGGGGATGGGCCTGAATGAAGCCGTGAACTACAGCTTTGTGGGAAACCGGGATCTCGACCACCTGCATCTGCCGCAGGAGGGCAGGGTGACCATCATGAACCCCCTGACCGCCGAGCAGGATGTGCTGCGCACGGAACTGGCCCCCGGTCTGCTGCAGAACATACGCCACAATATTGCGCAGGGCGCGGCGGGGCTGCGTCTGTTTGAAGTGGCGGAAAGTTTCCGCAGGGATGCGGCAAGCGAAACCGGCGTGAGCGAGTGCCGCCGTCTGGGATTTGCGATGTACGGCAGCCGCTGGGATTCGGCTTGGCCGCATGGTGACGCGGACGTGGACTATACCGATCTCAAGGGCATTGTGGAGCATTTTGTCCGCGATTTTCTGCATCTGTCCGATCCTGCGTTCGACGTGACGCCTGATCATCCTTATCTTGCGCCAGCCGTGCGGGTGCTGGCCGACGGCAGGGAAGCCGGCATCATGGGCCGTCTCCGCCCGGACATGGCGGATGCCTGCCACGCCCGCAAGGATGTATGGCTGGCGGAGCTTAATCTGGATCTGCTGCAGGAGCTTGCCGCCGGCGCGCGCCGGGTGTTCCGCCCTCTTCCCGTATTTCCGCCGGTGCGCCGTGACGTGACCGTGCGGGCAAAGGCGGGGATCAGGGTGGAGGACGTGCTCACCTGCATCCGCGTAGCCGGACGGGGAAGCAGGAATCCCATTCTGGAAAGCGTGGAACTTATCGATCTGTACGAGCCCGGAAGCGGGAAGGGCGGCACGGACGGGGAACGCAATCTGACTTTCCGTCTGACCTTCCGCCATGCGGAACGTACCCTGCAGGATGCCGAAGCGGATCGGGAGCGGGAAAAGATCGTTTCCGCCCTTGTGCAGGCTCTGCCAGTGGAAATCTGAACAGGGGGCTGTCCGGAAGCGCCCCGGCGATTCCGGACGGCCTCCGGCTTTGCGAAAGTGCCGCCTGTCCGGAGTATCCGGCTTATGGCGGCGGGGAGACGGAATGGCAAAGGACAAGGGAAACAGGCGTCTTTACCGCATAGGAGAAGCCGCCGCAGCCCTGAAGCTGAAAACCTGTGTGCTGCGTTTCTGGGAAGGGGAATTTCCCCAGCTTGCCCCGCTGCGCACCCCAAAGGGACAGCGCCTGTACCGTGAGGAGGATATGCGTGTGCTGCGGCGCATACGTTCTCTGCTGCACGAGAAGGGCATGACCATTGACGGTGCGCGCCGGGTGCTTTCCGGAGAAATGTCCCTGCCCGCTCCGCGTCCCTGCCCGGCGGCCGCTCCCTCCAGTCCGGCTGCCTCCCCGTCTTCCGCCGTCCCTGCCCGCCTTTCCGTTCCCGCTCCGTCCTGCGGGCTGTCTGCCCTTTCTCCCTGTCTGGCGTCCCGGCTGTCCGTGCCCCCCGCGGGAAGGCCGGCGCTTCAGGCGAGCGAAAGTCAGCGGCTGCTTGAAGATGCCGTCCGCGAACTGCGGGAACTGCGCGGCATGCTGTCCCGTTTTTCTCCCCGCCAGAGTCCGGAGCATGCGTCATGATTCTTTCTCCCTCGCTTCTTTCCGCCGACTGCGGCGATTTTGCCGGCGCTCTGCGCGACCTTGAAGCCGCCGGACTGCGCTGGGTGCACTGGGATGTGATGGATGGGCGCTTTGTGCCCAACATCACCTTCGGCCAGCATGTCATCAGGGGGCTGCGCGGACGCAGTTCCCTGTTTTTCGACGTGCATCTCATGATTGAGGAGCCGGAACGCTATCTTGCCGATTTCCGTGAAGCCGGTGCGGACATGCTGGTGGTTCACGCGGAAGCCGTCCGCCACCTTCAGCGTGTGCTGGCGGAGATCCGCCGTCTGGGCATGAGGGCCGGCATCGCGCTCAATCCGGCCACGGCGCCGGAAGTGCTGGAATATGTGCTGGATGACGTGGACATGGTGCTGATCATGAGTGTCAACCCGGGCTTCGGCGGGCAGAAGTTTCTGCCTTCAACCTTCGGAAAGGTACGCGCCGTGCGGGCCATGCTCGGCGGCCGCGCGTGCCATGTGCAGGTGGACGGCGGCGTGACGCCGGAAAATGCGGGAGAGCTGACGCGCGCCGGGGCCGATGTGCTGGTGTCCGGTTCATCCTTTTTCGGCCATCCTCCTCTTGCCGAGCGCCTTGCCGTTTTCCGCGCGGCTGCGGAGTGACGGAATATTTGCGCGATACTTTTGTTTGCGGTAGGCTGCACAGGTCCGTCCCGTCGGGAAGCGGTTCCCGGATCGGTGCGGAAAACGCCCCGCGGGGCAAGCGCGGCCCGGCTTCACCGGCGCTGGAGGTTGTATGCCCACTCGTTCCGAACTTGCCAACGCCCTGCGCGCGCTGGCCATTGACGCCATTGAAAAATCCGGATCCGGCCATCCCGGCGCGCCCCTTGGCATGGCCAATATGGCGGAATCCTTGTGGCGCGGTTTTCTGAAGCATAATCCTGCCGATCCGGGGTGGGTCGACCGTGACCGTTTTGTGCTGTCCAACGGGCATGCCTCCATGCTCCTGTACGGGCTTCTGCATCTTGCGGGATATGCCCTGAGCATGGACGAAATCCGCCGTTTCCGGCAGATGGGTTCACTGACGCCGGGGCATCCCGAGTGTGACCGCACACCCGGCGTGGACATGTCCACAGGGCCGCTGGGACAGGGCATCGCCACCGCCGTGGGCATGGCTCTGGCCGAGCGCATGCTGGCCGCGGAATTCAATCGGGACGGCATGAACATTGTCGATCACCGCACCTGGGTCTTTCTCGGTGACGGCTGCCTGATGGAAGGCGTGTCGCAGGAGGCCTGTTCTCTGGCCGGTACGCTGGGACTGGGCAAACTTGTGGCCCTGTACGACGACAACAGCATTTCCATTGACGGCAGGGTGAACAACTGGTTCGCGGACGACACCCCGGCCCGTTTCGAGGCCTGCGGCTGGCGCGTGCTGCGCGATGTGGACGGGCTGAACGGCGCGGCGGTGGATGCCGCCATCCGCGAGGCTCTGGCTCATGAGGACAGGCCGACCCTGATCTGCTGCAAGACGGTGATCGGGTACGGTTCCCCGCACAAGGCCGGAACAGCGGGAGCGCACGGCGCGCCCCTCGGCCCTGAGGAGGCGGCGCAGACACGGGCCGCTCTGGGCTGGAAGCATGAACCCTTTGTCATTCCGCAGGAAGTGTACGACGCATGGGATGCCCGCCCAACGGGGAAAAAGGCCCAGGCTGCGTGGAACGAACTGTTCGCCCGCTATGCGGAAGCCTGGCCCGAGCTGGCTGCCGAATTTGCGCGCCGCATGAAAGGGGAACTGCCCGCCTCCTGGCCGGGAGCGGCGGAGGAAGCTGTACGCGTGCTGAACGCTCCGGCGGAAGGCGGCAAGAAAATTGCCACCCGTGCGGCGGGCAAGAGTGTGCTGGATATCATCGCGCCCTCTCTGCCCGAGCTGGTGGGAGGCTCCGCCGACCTGACAGGTTCGGTAGGCACAAAGTTCAATGGAGCCGTGGAGCTTGCGCCCGGAAAGTTTGCCGCCAACTATATTCATTATGGGGTACGCGAGTTCGCCATGAGCACGATCATGAACGGACTGGCCCTGCACGGCGGCTTCATCCCCTACGGCGGCACCTTCCTGGTGTTTTCCGACTACTGCAGGAACGCCATCCGGCTGGCCGCGCTGATGAAGAAGCGCGTGATCTGGGTACTGACCCACGACTCCATCGGCGTGGGCGAAGACGGCCCCACGCACCAGCCTGTGGAGCAGAGCGCCGGACTGCGTCTGACCCCGGGGGTGGATGTGTGGAGACCCTGTGACGGAGCGGAAAGCGCCGTGGCCTGGATCAGCGCCGTTGAGCGCGCGGACGGCCCGTCCTGTCTGGTCATGAGCCGGCAGGGCCTTGCGCGGCAGGAACGCAGTGCGGAACAGCTTGCTCTGATCCGGCGCGGCGGCTATGTCCTGCGCGACTGCGCGGGAATGCCGGAGATCGTGCTCATTTCCTGCGGTTCCGAGGTGGAACTGGCGGTCAGAGCGGCCGAAGCCCTGGAAGCAAAGGGGCGTCGCGCGCGCGTGGTGTCCATGCCCTGCTGTGAGGTCTTTGACCGGCAGGAAGCCGCCTACAGGGAAGATGTGCTGCCGTCCGCCGTACGTGCCCGTGTGGCGGTGGAAGCCCAGGCCGCTGACTGGTGGTGGAAGTATGTCGGCCTTGACGGCCGCGTCGTCGGCATGACCACATACGGAGAATCCGCCCCGGCGGGCGAGCTGTTCCCGCACTTCGGCTTCACGGTGGACAACGTGGTCCGGCAGGCGGAAGAAATACTGTAATACGCGGCTGACAGCACAGCTCATGGCGCATTTCGTCATTGAAATGCTCCGCGAAGTCAATATGGGCGGGATTCTTCTCCGTCCGCCCTGTCCGCAGGGAGCTTTGTGCTGACGGCCGGGGGGAGGACTCCGGTGTCGCCGCAATTCACTTGCGGCGTATGGCTCCAGGGGAGGCGTGCAGCCTGCGGGCCGGAATACAGGAACCGGCCGGCAGATATTTTCAAACGCAAAACGCTCTGGGCGAAGTGAGCCTGACATTGACCAGAACTGCAATGTCATATGGTGACAGGGCGGATTCAAGGCGGCATTGTCCAGAACCGTGACATGAGGTTGTCAGGCGGAGTTGCCCGCAATTCCGGCGGGTGGTTCAGCCTTTTTGCTTCCGGTGAATATCGGGGAAGGAAAGGAGGAGGCAGTCCGTGACTCTGGAAGAGCAGCGGCAGATCATGCTGAGCGGAGCCATGTACAATGATCTGACGCCGGAATTGATCCGGGCGAGGGAGAATGCCGTCCGGCTTGCCGACGCATACAACCGGAGCTTCGGCGGACCGGCCGGGGAACGGGAAGCCATTCTGCGGCGTCTGCTGAAATCGATAGGGAAGGGGGTTCACTTCGAGCCTGATTTCCGCTGCGAGTTCGGATTCAATATTTCCATAGGGAATAATTTCTATGCCAATTTTGATTGCGTCATGCTGGACGGCGGCGGCATTGAAATCGGAGATAATGTGCTGCTGGGGCCGCGTGTGGGGATTTATACCTCCAATCATGCCATTGATCCCGGCGAGCGCGCTGCGGGCGGCTGCCGTGCGAAAGGCGTGCGCATTGCCCATAATGTATGGGTGGGCGGCGGCGTGCAGATCAATCAGGGCGTCAGTATCGGGCAGAACTCGATTATCGGCTCCGGAAGCGTGGTGACAGGAGACATCCCGGCCGGGGTCATCGCCGCAGGCGTACCCTGCAGAGTCATCAGGGAGATTACGGAACGGGATCGGACAGGGTATGGAAGAGAACCTGCACCGGGAGAAGGCGGCAGTGATTAAAACTTTTTTCTGCGGCTCTGTCATGGAACCGTGCTGACAGTGTTGCGGGGCGTATCGTTTTGCTCCGCCACAGGCGGCAGACTGCGCTTGTGCTGTGGCAGCGGATTGTCGACGGCGTTCCGTTGCTGAAGACTGATCCTCCGGGAGACCCTCGCGGGGATGCCGCATTTTATCCCCGGATAACCTGCGTGAGCGGTTGGGATTCAGGACACGGTGCGGCCGGGGACCCTCCCGAGGGCGCTCCGCGCTGTTCTGCCGTCCGCCCTTATGCCCACACGGCGGGCAGGGCGGCATAGAACGCCGCGCAGCGAACGAGATCCTCCTTCCATGTCCGTTCGTCCGGGCTGTGTGCCTGAGCTTCCCGCCCCGGGCCGAAGCCGATGACCGGTATGCCGAACATGCCCGCAATGGCCGTGGCATTGGTGGAAAAAGTCCATTTGTCCAGCCGGGGCGTTTCTCCGGGGAAGAGTTCCTTCCAGCATTCCAGGGATGCCCGGCACAGGGAATCTTCCGCCGGAATGCTCCACGCGGGAAAAAAGCAGTCCGCAGGATAATGCAGGCCCGTCCAGGAAGCCTTGTCGCAGCGGTACAGGCTTACCTCCGCCCTGTCGCCCAGAGATCTGACAGCGGGCAGGTTCCTGATCTGGTTCAGCGCGAGTTCCGCGTCTTCTCCGGCAGTGAGACGGCGGTCAATGGAGACAGCACAGCCGTCGGCCACGGCACAGCGTGAAGGGGATGAAAAAAAGATTTCCGAGACCGTGAGACTGCCTTTGCCGAGAAAGGGATCGTCGCCCAACTGCCCGGCAAGCTGTTCCAGTTCGGGCAGAACGCGGCCCATGGCGAAAATGGCGTTTTCTCCGCGTTCCGGGGCGGAACCGTGGCACGAGCGACCTCTGATTTCCACTCTGATTTCCATACGGCCCCGGTGTCCCCGGCAGATGCCGCCGTCCGTCGGCTCTGTGGAAACCGCCGCTTCCGGCCGCATGCCCCGCGCGGCCAGGAAGTCGCGGATGAGATACTGCCAGCACAGGCCGTCGCAGTCTTCTTCCTGTACCGTGCCCGCCATGAGTATGGATACGCTTTCCGGCCGCAGGCCGAGGTCGGCCATGATTTTTCCGCCGTAGAGCATGGAGGCCATGCCGCCGCTCTGATCCGAGGCTCCCAGCCCTCCGATGCAGTGCTCGTCTTCAAAGCCGGCATAAGGATCGAAACTCCAGTTTGCGAGAGTCCCGGGGCCTACCGTGTCGATGTGCGCGTCGTAGGCGAAAAGGCGGGAACCGGAGCCGAGCCAGCCCAGCGCATTGCCCATGCCGTCGATTTCCGCCGTGTAACCGAGTTTTTCCATTTCCGCGATGATGCGGCGGACAACAGCTTCCTCATGGCAGCTTGGCGAGGGAATGCGAATGAGATCGCGCAGAAAGGCGCTCATGTCGGGAAGGTAAAGGCGGGCGCGAGCAAGAATGTCCCGAACGGGAAAGGCAATGGCATCGGGCATGGCGGTGAGGGGCTGAGGTGAAAACGGGGAACATCAGTTTTCTTTCGGAGCCTGCCGGAAGCGGGACAACAGGCGCACGGCCAGCAGGCTGAGCAGGGAGGCGGCGCCGATGGCGGCGAGCCCTGCGCGAAAACTCCAGATTTCGCCGCACCAGCCCAGAAACATGGGGGCCAGTCCGGCGGCGATCAGAGAGGCGAGCGGCATGGTCAGGGACATGACCAGAGCCTGCCTGTCCGCGGGAAAGGACAGCGCCATGGCCTTGAACAGGGAGGGAAAGAGCAGTGCGATGGAAAATGCCTGAAGCCCCATGCCGGTCAGCGCGGAGAAGTCCGAGGGCAGGCACATGAGCGCCAGAGCCAGGGCATGCAGGACAAGCCCCCCCGCCAGCACCACATAGGGATTTTTCCTGTCCGCCACCACGCCACCGATAACCACGGCGGCGGGGGTAAGAATACGGGCCGCCGCAATAGCGACATTGGCCCCTGCCGGACTGAAGTGGGCATCCTGCACAAGGTAGACCTGAAGGATGCTGTAGACGGAAAATTCTCCGATGCAGCTGATGGCGAGCAGTGCCATGAGCGCCCATGCTGCCGGATTCCATACGATATCGTGCACGCCCCGGAAGGAAGGCGGTGCGGCATGGCTTCTCCCGCCCCGTCCGAAGGCGGCGAAGGCCAGCCCGCCGCAGAGCAGGGAAAGCCCCACGCAGAAAAAGACGCCCTGCCAGGACAGAGAGAGCAGAAGCGCCTGCGCCACAAGAGGAATGCAGATGAACCCGACGTTGGGCGCGAATTCGTGTACGGCTACGGCCTTGCCCCAGTCCCCTGGATAGACGAGGCTGGACAGGGTGGACATGGCCGCCGGAAAATAGAAGCCCGCAAAGAATCCGAAGGCGAAGAATATGGGACGGGCCACGTTCAGGCTGTGGGCCAGCGGCATGAACAGAAAGGCCAGTCCGGAAAAGATCAGGGAAAAGGCCGTCATGCTGCGCGGAAGCACCCGGCTGAGGAGAAAACCGCACATAAACTGGGCGATGCAGAAGCCCAGGCTCTGCATGAACAGGAGAGAAGTTGCGGCCGCGTGACCGATCTCCAGATCCCGTTCGACGCTGACCAGAAGGGGACTCAGCGTGGCGCGTCCGGAATAGTTGAGCCAGAAGAGCATGGCGACGAAGGCAGTCCAGGGGAGGGCGCGGCGGAAATCATAGGGGGGCAGGGAAGGATGTCCTGGCGTTCTGCCAGGACGGTGCAGGATACTGCTCATATCGTTTTCAGAAGACTCCTTAATTGAAAATGCTCGTTACAAACAAAAGTCCTGGCCCTGTCAGCGCATTTCACCCATGAAATGCTCTGCGGAGTCGGGCGAAGCGAGACTCTCCTCTGCTCTCCTCATCCGTACCGCGTTCGCGCTGACGGCCAGGGGGGCCGCGACGCCCCCTTCTCCGGTGTCGCCGCGATCCGCTTGCGGCGTTAAGCTCCGGCTTCAGGCGTGAAACCTGCGGGCCGGAACACGGGAGCTGAGTGGCAGATATGTTCAAACGCAAAACACTCCAGTGCGGAGTCGGGTTGAAAGTATCCGGCCGCCGGAGGCACGTCGCTCACGCGGCATATGGAGCGGCGCCCCGCCGCATGGCAATGCGGCATTGGAGGGGAAGCTCCTTCGCCGCCTGCCGATCCTCCGTGTGTCCTTGCGCAGCACGTCCGCTGCCGCCCTGTCTGTGCAGACAGGGCCTCTTGAGCAGTTCATCAAGAATTCCTTTGTGGTTTGAGACCTCCCCCTTCAGGGGGAAAAGAGGAGTTGGCAAGACGGCGAAGCCGATGAAATCCTTTTCCGCAGCCCTCCCTGAAGGGAGGGGCAATCCGCACAACCCCTCTCCGTCTGCTGCTTCAGTCAGTCGGCGGATGGGGCGACTGTGGATTGAAACATCAACCGAAGTTTTAAACAGCGCCAAAGTTTTAAAGGGAAAGGGGGGGAAAGCATGAAACGGGGGGAGAGGCTCCTTTTGCAAAAGGTTCCTCCTCCCCATCCCGCCTGATTGTTTTTTACCGGATCGCGCTGCCTGCCGGGGCGTCGGCGGAGAGCAGGGCAAGACCGTCGGCCCATTCCGCCGTGAGAATCATCCCCTGGGACTCCAGCCCGCGCAGTTTGCGGGGCGGCAGGTTGGCAACCACGATCACCCTCTTGCCGAGCAGTTCCTCGGGCTTGAAGCTGGCGGCGATGCCCGAGCAGATCTGGCGCGGCTTTTCCTCGCCCAGATCCACATCGAAGCGCAGCAGCTTGTCCGCATTGGGGTGCTGTTCGGCAGCAAGAATGATGCCCACGCGCAGGTCCAGCTTTTCAAAATCCGGAAATTCGATAAAGGGCTTCGCTCCGCCGGGGGCTGCGGAGGCAGGTTCCCCTTGGGGCACACTGTCCGCTTTGGCTTTGGTATCAGCTTTCGGGGCGTCTTCCCTTGCGGGCATTTCCAGACGGGGGAACAGCGCGGATTTTACGGCGATGGATTCGCCTGTGCGCAGATGGGTACGGCTTTTCAGCAGATCGTCAAGACGAGCGGCGGAAAAACGGCTTTCCTCGCAGGGACGGCCCAACTGTTCCTGCATGGCTGCGGAGGAAGACGGCATGACCGGCCAGAGCAGGGCGGCCACGCGGTACATGGCTTCCAGCAGGGTGCGCAGCACCGCGCCGAGGCGTTCGTTTTTCCCTTCCCTGGCAAGAGTCCACGGCGCCTGGACATCCACATACTTGTTCATGGCGCGGACAGATTCCCACAGGCTGTCCAGCGCCTGGGAGCAGCGCATCTGGCGGAACATCTGCACATAGTTGACGCAGGCGTTGTCCGTCAGACGGTTCAGCTCGTCGTCGGCCTCGTCAGGTGCGCCGTGGGGCGGAACCCTGCCTCCGAAATACTTGGCGTTCATGGACAGTACGCGGCTGAACAGATTGCCGAGGTCGTTGGCAAGGTCAGCGTTGACGCGGGTGATGATGGCTTCTTCCGAGAAGGAGGCGTCGGAGCCGAAGTTCATTTCCCGCATCAGGAAGTAACGGAAGGCATCCAGTCCGAACACTTCGGCGGCTACCTGCGGATCCACCACATTGCCCAGCGACTTGGACATTTTGGTGTCCTTCACCAGCCAGTAGCCGTGCACGTTGAGATGCCTGTACAGGGGCAGGCCCGCCGCCTTGAGCATGGTGGGCCAGAAGATGCCGTGCGGCTTGAGAATGTCCTTGGCCACCAGATGTTCGCCCGGCCAGTATTTGCAGTAGTCGCCGTTTTCGTCGTGCTCATTCTCCGGCCAGCCGAGAGCGGAAATATAGTTGGCCAGGGCGTCGAACCAGACATAGCAGACGTAATCCCTGTCAAAAGGCAGCTCAATGCCCCATTCGAGACGGCTCTTCGGACGGGAGATGCACAGATCCTCCAGCACGCCGTTTTCCAGCATGGCGAGCACTTCATTGCGGTAGCGTTCGGGCCGGATAAAATCGGGGTTGTCCAGAATATGTTGCCTCAGCCAGCCCTGATACCTGGACATGCGGAAGAAATAGTTCTTTTCGCTGATGTATTCCGGCTTGGTAAGATGCTGCGGACAAAGACCGTTCTCCAGCTCTTTTTCGGTATAGAAACGCTCGCAGCCGGTGCAGTAATGCCCGCCGTATTCGCCGAAATAAATGTCGCCCCTGTCGTAAATGCGCTGGAGCAGGGCCTGCACCGACGCCTTGTGCGCGGGATCGGTGGTGCGGATGAAACTGTCGTGCCCGATGCCGAGCCTGGGCCACAGCGCCTGATATTCGGCGGAAACGCCGTCCACGAACTCCTGGGGAGTCTTGCCCGCCTTGGCGGCGGCCTTGACGATCTTGTCGCCGTGTTCATCCGTGCCCGTGAGCATGCGGGCGTCTTCTCCGCACATGCGATGAAAACGCTTGAGCGTATCCGCCACAAAGGTGGTGTAGGCATGCCCGAGGTGGGGGCGGGCATTGACGTAGTAGATGGGAGTAGTGATGTAGAAGCGTTGCACGGGCCTTACTCCTGACCGTCCGGGGTCTGGCGGGGACGCGGGCCGGGCCGGTCACCCTGTCCGTCGGGTCTGCGTTTGCGTTTTTTATTGAATTTGCCGGGAACCGCGCCCTGTCCGCCGGGGGTTCCCGCTCCGCGCCCGAAACCGGTGTCCGGAGACTCGTCAAGCTCCTGGCCCAGTTCGGCGAGATCGGCGTCCAGAGTATCCGGGGAGGCTCTGACCACCATGAATTCCGTACTCTGCCGGGTTTCCTTCGGCTGGGCCGGGCCGGGATGTTCCGCCCTGTGGGGGTGAATGGCCTGCCATTCGTCCAGCGTCATTTCCGTTTCCTGACCGCCGTCCGGAAGCACTACGACGCTGTTGCGGAACATGTTGCCGCGCAGTACCCGCATGGGGCCCTGATCCGTCTGGTAACGCTTGCCCAGCTTCGGACAGCTGCGGTGAAACGCGTCGTAATTGGCCTGTTCATAGCTCAGACAGCAGAGCAGACGGCCGCAGATGCCGGAAATCTTGGCGGGGTTGAGAAAGAGATTCTGCTCCTTGGCCATTTTGATGGTGACCGGGGCAAAGTGCCGCAGGTAGCGGCGGCAGCAGCACACCATGCCGCAGTTGCCCAGCGCGCCGAGCATCTGCGTTTCATGGCGCACGCCGATCTGACGCAGCTCGATGCGCGTATGATACTGGCGCACCAGATCCTTGACCAGCTCGCGGAAATCAATGCGCGTGGGCGCGGTGAAATAGAAGATGAGCTTGCTGCGATCGTACAGGCTTTCCACATCCACCAGCTTCATGTCCAGTCCGCGGTCCATGATGCAGCGGCGGCAGAACTCCCGCGCGTCACGGCAGAGCTGTTCGTTCTCCGCCGCCTTGGAAAGTTCCTCCGGAGTGGCCGCGCGGGCTACCAGAAGCTGACGGCGGCGTACCGCATCGGCGTCAGCCTGCCGTTCTTCCTCGGCCTTTCGCGCTTTCTTGCGCCTGTCGTCGGCTTCAAGGCGGGCCTTGATGCCGTCACGGCTTTCCAGCGCCCTGGGGGCGGATGAAGATTCGGAAGTGCGGGAATCCGCGTGTTCAGCCGCATCTTCCGGAAGGGCGGCCTCCGTGCCGTCGGGTTCCGGGGGGGCAACATGCGCGCCTGGAGCGTCGGAAGCCAGAGCCTCCAACTGGGCGGCCGTCAGACGCACATAGGTACGCTGCCACACGATACGGCCGAAGGCCGGTCCCTGTTCGCTGCGCACCATGACTCCGCGTCCGGGAGGAAGCGACGCGCCTTCCGGAGCGTCGTAGAAACATGCCTGAACCTGGCCATGTTCACTGAATCGTATGCCGAGTACCTGTTTCATAGGAAATATGTGCTGAAGGCGGGAGCGTGCATGCCGCCGGAATCGGTCAAAGGGTGAATTTCCTTTCTCGGCTATTCGGCTTGCTCTGTCAACAAAGGACGGCGTATAGTCTCCGGCGAGGACGCGAAGCCTCGCATGCCGGAACATGGGGTTGCGGCTTAAACAGATTTTCCGCTATGGGAGAGCACCATGATTGATCGTGAAGCTGCATTGGATCTTTTGCGCGAACCCGGCCCGGAGTCTCACCTTGTTCAGCATGCGCTGGCCAGTGAGGCCGTGATGCGGGCTCTGGCCCGTCATTTTGGCGAGAATGAGGAACTGTGGGGTCTGACCGGTCTGCTGCACGACTGGGATTACCCGCTTACCGCGGACGAACCGGCGCGGCACGGCCTGGAAAGCGCGGAAAAGCTGAAAGACTCGCTGCCTGAGGAAGCATTGCAGGCCATTCGCGCCCATAACGCGGAATGCAATGGCTGCACGGTGAACGGGCGTTTTGATGTGGCGCTGCGCTGCGGCGAAACCGTAACCGGCCTGATCAGCGCCGCCGCGCTGGTGCGCCCCACGGGCATTGACGGCATGCAGGTCTCCAGCCTGAAAAAGAAAATGAAGGACAAGGCGTTCGCCGCTTCCGTGAATCGGGATATCATCCGTCAGTGTGCGGATATGGGCATGACGCTCGAAGACTTCCTTGCACTGGCCATTGAAGCCATGAGCGGGAAGGCGGCGGAACTGGGGCTGGGCAAGGCCGTTCAGCAGCAAGACGGAAGGCTTTGAAAAGAGTGGGAGAGAGTGTGCGGGAGGGGGCGGGAAAAACTTCTGCAGAAGTTTTTCCCGCCCCCTCCCGCATGTGTTTACGGCGTTACGGTCAGCGTATAGGCGTCACCGGGACGGATATACTTTTGCGCGACGCGGAGCAGATCCTGAGGGGTCAGCTTCAGCGCCTTGTCAAGAGCCTGCTTGCCGTAGTCCAGCGGGCGTCCGCGCAGGGCATGTCCTGCGCCGGCGGCGGCCCGACCGGCCCGGGATTGCTGGCTGCGGTAATACTGGGCCTCCAGCATGGCCTTGGCGCGATCAACGGTTTCGGCAGGCAGGGGCTTTTGCGTGATTTCACGGGCAATGGCCATGAATCCGGCCTCCGCCTTGTCCAGATTTTCCGGTGAGGCAATGATGGTGAAGCCAAGGAATCCCGCATCCTGCCCCGCCCAGTTGGTGGGGCTGACGGAATAGCCGAGGCTCTGCTTCTCGCGCAGTTCCTGATGCAGCAGGCCGCCGAAGCCGCTCAGCGAGGCGGAGAGCAGCTGGAGCGCGGGGGCATCCGGATTTTCCAGCGGCACGGTGGGGAAGAGCATGATGTATGCCGCCTGCTCACGGCCGGGCAGCGTGAGGGAGAGGGTCTTCTTTTCCGCCCAGGCGGGGGAGAGGTTCCTTTCCGCCTCCTGCGCGCCCTGCGCGGGTGCAGGCAGGGACCTGGCAAAGGCAAGCACGGTGTCGCGGTCAATGTCGCCCGCCACGGAGAGTACCCACGGCCGGGCGGACTGGGCCTTCCAGAATTTCAGCAGATCGGCCCGGCTGACGGCGGCAATGCTTTGTGCCGTGCCGCCCGCGCGGTAGCCGTAAAAACCGTCGGGGAAGAGGAAATGATTGAGGTTGCGCCCGAGCAGACCGCTCACGCTTTCTTCCTGCGAGGCGATGGCGGCCAGATGATCGCGTTTCACGCGTTCAAGATCATTCTTGCGGAAGGCGGGGCTGTCCAGAATTTCGGCGAGCAGGGCGAAGATGTCGCCGCTGAAGCGTGACGGGGCGTCAAGAGAAAGGGAAAATCCGCGGGACGATGCCCCGGCGCTCAACCCTGCCGCCCGATCTGCCAGGTATGCGCTCATGGCCGCGTAGTCGCGCTTTTTCGTGCTGGAGACCAGCACATCCGCCGTCAGCGAGGCAAGCCCTTCGGGAGACTGCCCCGTCTTGACCACATCCAGCCCGGACAGGCCAGAGGCGAGTTCATCGCCGCCTTCGAACAGCAGGGTGGCGGAAACATAGGGCAGGCTGCGATCCGGGCGCAGAACCAGCGTGCGGCCTTCACCCAGAGAAATGACTTCATCATTCAGGCGGGTTCCGGCCCGTGCCGTTGCGGCGTTTTCACCGCCTGCTGCGCGTGCATGGCCTGACGGGGCCTGGGGCCATGCCTCGGCAAGCGTCCTGCGCAGCGCGTCTTCCTGCGCAGCGGAGTTGCCGCTCCCGGGGGTCAGGGCCACAAGGGTCATGGCCTCGGGCCGGATCCATGCGTCGATGACTTCCTGCACCTGAGCGCGGCTTACTCCGCGGATGGCGGCCAGATAGCTCTGACCGTCAGGGTCGCCGGGAGAATGAAAGGCCAGATCGCCGTAGAGATCGGCCATGCCGGCCACAGTTTCCTGGGCACGATAGAAATCATCCTCCAGATTGAGCTTGGCGCGGGCAAAGGCCGCATCGCTGAAACCGGAGGCGGAGAGTCCGCGCAGCAGCGCGCCCAGCTCCTTCGTGTATGCGGGCACCTTGTCCGCATCCATCTGGGACATGATCATGAAGACGCCCACCCGGCGCAGGGCCATGGCCGATGCGCCCACGTCATCGACCACATGGCGATCAAGGCGAAGGGAACGGGGCAGCAGGGCGGTGTCGTCTCCGGAGAGCAGCCGGGCCAGCACGTCGGCCGCGGGCAGCAGCGCGTCGCCTTCTCCGGGCATGGGGAAAAGAACGCTGACCAGAGCCTTGTTCCACGGGCCTTCCACCACCCTTACCTGCGTGCCGCGGGCCAGCGAGGCAGGGTCTATGCGATCCGGCACGCGCGATACATTGCGGTTTGCATAATCGCCGAACAGTTTTCCGGCCTCTTTCACCACCTCGTCGGCCTTCACGGCTCCGGCCACCATGAGCAGCATGTCGCGGGGGTCGTACAGACGCTGGATATAGGCCCGCATGCTCGCGGGAGTGGCGGCGCGCAAGGTGTCTTCATACCCGATGACTGGGCGCTCATACGGCGTACCCTTGAGAGCGAGGCCGAAACTTTCGTGAAAAAGGCGCGTCCATGGGCTGTCGCCGCGCTGTTTCTTTTCCGCCAGCACCACTTCGCGCTCGGCGTCAAGATCCGCCTGCCTGAGCAGGGGATCAAAGGCCAGATCGCGCACGGCGCGGAGAGCCGTCTTCCATTGCGCGGCGGGCAGGTCGGTCAGGTAGATGGTTTCATCAAAGGAAGTGGAGGCGTTAAGATAGCCTCCGGCATTCTCCACGCGCTTGTCCACGCCCTTCGGCCCGGTTTTGGAGCCCTTGAACACCATATGCTCAAGCAGATGGCTGATCCCCGCCTCGCCGGGCTGCTCCCATGCCGATCCGGCGTTTACATACAGACGTACGGAGGCGAGGGGGAAGCGGGAATCTTCCTTGACCGCGATCGTCAGGCCGTTTTTGAGGTGAAAGATGTGCGGCCCGTCCGCGCGGGCGGCAACCGGAGCGTTTTCTCCGGAGATTCGTGCGGCGGCCCCGGACGGGTACGGAACGAGCAGGAGGGCCGCCAGCAGAAGGGCGGCCCCGGCCCGCAGCGCCCGAACGCCGGGCTTCATGCCGGAAAAAGGTGCGGAAGACGGATGAGTCATGCAAACTCCTTGTGATTCGGATGTGTCTGTAAAGGTAATGCCGTGTCCGTGCATGGCAAGCGGGCTGAAACAGCCTTTTCTTCCGACATATGTCGTTTCGCAAGGTTTTGTAAAGAAACGACAAGCCTGTGAAAGGCCGGAGGCATTGTTCATGTTAGTATCCATGCATGACTCTTTGGACAACCATTTTTCAGAAGGAGAAAGTATGAACGCTTCTTGGCTGAAAGTCTACATGGCCGGCGTCGCCGTGCTTGGCATCGCGGGCGCGGCGCAGGCCGTACCCGGCACCTTCCCCACCGGGACGGTGAAGTATGATCCTTCCAGGGCATACAACGGGTATCTGCTTATCGGCAATGAAACTCCCCGGCTTGTCGACATGAACGGCAATCTGGTCAAGGAATGGTCCGGATTTAACGGGATGCCGAACAAGGCTCTGCCCGGCGGGCGCATCCTGACCGGCACCGGCACATGGAAAGGCGGCCAGCAGGACACGCTTGCCCTGATTGAGCTGGACTCCGGAGGGAACAAGCTGTGGGAATTCCGCAACGGCCAGCAGGTGCCCGCCATTCCCGGCCAGCCCTCCGAAGAGGGAAAGACATGGATCGCCCGCCAGCACCATGATTTTCAGCGCAAGGGCACGCCTGTGTATCCCGTGCCGGGGCAGGCCGACGGCAAGGGCGGAGTCACCCTTGTTCTGGCGCATATCAATGAGCGTAACGACAACATCAATAAAGGGATTCAACTGGTAAGCGATATCTTCTATGAAGTGGATGCTTCCGGCAGGATCATCTGGCAGTGGAAGGCGTCCGACCATGTAGACGAACTGGGTTTTGACGAGGCCGCGTTCAAGGCGATGCGGCAGTATCCCCCGAAGGATAACCCCGTGGCCGCCCGTCATGCGGCCACGGTGAAGCCCGGCGGAGGGTACGACTGGCTGCACATCAACTGTCTGAGCTATGTGGGGCCGAACAAGTGGTATGATGAGGATCCGGTCAAGTACGCGGCCTTCCATCCTGACAACGTGCTGTTCAACAGCCGCGATGCCAATCTGATGGCCATTGTGGATCGCAAGACGGGCAGGATTGTCTGGCGGCTCGGCCCGGACTTCAGGCCCGGCACGCCCGACGCCGGAGTCGGTCAGATCGTGGGCGCGCACGGGGCGCACATCATCCCTGAAGGTCTGCCCGGAGAAGGCAACCTGCTGTTCTTCGACAACGGCGGCACCGCAGGATACGGCGAACCCAATCCCGCCGCGCCGCTCACCGGTTTTCACAATGTGAAGCGCGATTATTCCCGCGTGGTGGAATTCAATCCCGTCACCAAAGAAATTGTCTGGGAATATGACTGGTACAAGAATCACAAGGGAATTCTCGGGCATCACGGCTTTAAATTCTTCAGCCCCTTCGTAAGCTACGCCCAGCGTCTGCCCAACGGCAACACCATGATCACCGAAGGGGATATGGAACGGGTGTTCGAGCTTACCCCTGATTATGAAATGGTGTGGGAGTACATGGCGCCCTATGCGATGTCGGCCGGGGGCGTTCTTTACCGCGCTTATCGCGTGCCGTACGAGTTCTTCCCGCAGCTTCCGAAGCCCGAGGAGGTTTCCGTAACACCTCCCGCCAATGGACTGTTCCAGCTGCCCAACGACAAGGGCGAATATGCGAAGACCGGCGTTCAGGGCGAAGTCGTGAAGGTGAACATGGCCGGAGCTTCCGCCGCCGTAGAAGAAGACGAAGAAGAGGATGAGCAGCCTCAGGGGATGCACAGCTATTAGGGCATTTCGCTCATGAAATGCTCTGCGGAGTCGGGCAAGGCGAGACTCCGCCCCGCCGGTTTCACGGTTCCCCGGGTATGTGTCTGTTGAAAACGCTGGACAGACAGGGCAAGTCCCGGTCATATCCGCCCGCAAACTGAGCAGTCGCTTTTCAGTTTGCGGGCGCACCGTTTCATCCGTGCGGAGAAATGTTCCGTCTTTTTCCTTCCGTCCGGGCCTGCTTCAGGCATCAGGCGCGAGAGGAATGTTCAGCGTTGCCCTCAGCCCTCCTTCCGGGCGGTTGGCCAGGCTGATTTCCGCTCCGTTCCGACGGGCGATGTCTCTTGCGATGGCCAGCCCCAGCCCGGCTCCCCGGCCATGCCGCCGCGCCGTACTCTCCAGTCGGCAAAAGGGCTGAAAGACCTCTTCCAGCTTCTCGCCGGGGATGCCCGGGCCGTCATCCTCTATGCGGATAACGGCGCGTTTTTCCTTTGCATCGGACTCAAGAAAGATGGCTGCCGTCCGTCCGTAGTTCAGGGCGTTGGAAACAAGGTTCTCCACACAGCGGCGGAATGCGGCCGGCCTGATCAGGCAATGGGCGTCCCGTTGGGCAAAAAGACGGAGGCGGCAGTCTGCCCCTTCCAGACATTCCCTGCCTACCGGATCGTCGTGTTCCTCAAAGTCGGCCACGAGGCTTTCCAGCAGGGCTTTCAGACTGGCGCGCCGCACGGGTTCCCTGTCCTGCCCGGAGCGTGCCAGTTCAATGGCGCTTTCCGCGAGATTCTGCAAATCCCCGAGCGCGTCGAAGACCAGATCCGGTCTTCTGAGTTCCGGCTCGCTTTCCAGTTGAAGGCGCAGCCGCGCGATGGGCGTGCGCAGATCGTGGGAAAGACAGGCCAGCAGACGCATCCTTTCGTCCACAAAGTGACGGATGCGGGCCAGCATGGCCTTCAGTGCCTGGGAGGTCTGCGCTACCTCCCGCGCGCCGGACGAAGGCAGTTCGTCCAGTGCCTCTTCCGGCAGGTCAGGGGGGAGCCGTTCCGCCACCCGGGCGAGCTGGCGCAGAGGGCGGGTGACCAGACGAATGATGACCACAGTCAGAATGATCTGCAATGCAAACTGGATTCCCAGCTCCATGAGCAGACCAAAGAGGTTGTCGGAAACATGGGGAATTGCTGTATAGTTAATCTCCAGCCAGGAGCCGTCGGAGAAGGGAAGGGCGGCTTTGCCGTGAAATGCGATAAAGTCGTAGATGCCAAGCAGATCAAGAGTCGGCTGTATGTTCCAGCGGTCACCTATTTCCTCCACATTGGCGATGATATGTTCCTGCAGAGGGGAGGAAGGACAAGTGAGTTCAAAGAGTTCCCGCAGTCTGCGCCTCAACAGCAGGCTTTCCTGCGAATCCTTCTGGGAGAAGGATGGCTCATCCCCTCCGGGAATGAGCGAAAGCGTGAAATTGCGGTATGCGAGCGTATTTACTGCCAGCGCCTTTTCTGAGGCGGAAAGCCTGTCGAGTATCTGATAGAGAGTGATGGCCAGCCTTGCCCGGTCGCTGGCGATGAGCATGAGCTGTTCCTGTGAACGCATGTGGACGCTCCAGAGGAACACTCCTGTCTGAACGGCCAGCAGACTGACAATCAGCAGGACAATGAGGCGGATGGTGAGGGTGCTCGGCGTTTTTGTTCCGCCGCGTTTCCGGGCGCTCATTCGGTGTCCTTTTCCACACTGGCGGCGAAAAGATAGCCGTCGCCCCGCGCGGTCTTGATCAGGCGCGGCTCTTTGGCGCTTTCTCCCAGACGGGAGCGGAGGCGGGATATCTGCACGTCAAGTACGCGGTCAAAGGGTTCCGTTCCCCGTCGCTGGATGATTTCCAGCAGGCATTCACGATCCATGACTTCATGGGGATGTTCGAGAAAGGCGCGCAGCAGGCGGAATTCCGCCGCGCTCAGATTGCCTGCAAGACCGGAAGGGTCAATGAGCAGACGGGTGCGCGGCTCCATTGTCCAGCCGGCGAAACGGTACGCCGTTACCGGCGGGGGGGGAGCGGAGGGGACTCCCAGGTCTTCCATCCTCCGGAGCAGAGTGCGGATACGGGCCAGCAGCTCACGGGAGGAAAAGGGTTTGACCAGATAGTCGTCCGCGCCGATTTCCAGCCCCACCACCCGATCCGTCAGTTCGCCCAGCGCGCTGAGAAAGATGACAGGCACGCCGGACTGCGCCCGCAGGCGGCGGCAGAAAGAGAGGCCGTCCTCTCCGGGGAGCATGATGTCCAGCAGCAGAAGCGCGCAGGGTTCCTTCTCCAGCGCGGCCTCCACGGCGGGAATGCCGGAAAAGGCCCGGGCCTCGAAACCGTGGGACGTCAGATAGGCGACGACCTGTTCGCGCAGCACGCTGTCGTCATCAACGACAAAAATGAGAGGGTGATCCTGCATGACTCATCCGGCTGGTAACATATGTGGGGATGCTTGTCCGTCATAGCATCGGAGGAGGACGCGGTCAAAGCGGAAACGCTCCGGTCGCGCCCGTGCGGGGCATGTCCGCCCCGGCTTGCCTCATCCGTCGTTTTTCTGCTACGCTGCAATCAAAACAAACCTGTCCGCGTCACCCCTGTTCCGGCGCGTTTCCCGCCCCCTGCTCTTCCCTGTCCTCCTCCCTGAGGGAGAACAGGCGGGCATTTCCGGAGTTGCCATGTTCC
Organism: Candidatus Mailhella excrementigallinarum; assembly: GCA_944324075.1. Classification (GTDB taxonomy): domain Bacteria; phylum Desulfobacterota; class Desulfovibrionia; order Desulfovibrionales; family Desulfovibrionaceae; genus Mailhella; species Mailhella excrementigallinarum. The sequence continues at coordinate 82,135 of CALUUZ010000006.1, read as the reverse complement.
CTGTATCCGGCGGCAAGGCCGCGCTGTTCTGCCTGAGTCTGTTTCTTCTGTTGTGCCCGATGCCCGGCGGGAAGCGGGGATGCGCCCTCGCCTCGCCGCATATTACGGATTTTACCCTCGGCATGAGCGCGGAAGAACTGGCCTCGCGCGAAGCCGGGGTGTGTGACGAGAAGTTTCCGCATATCCTGTGCGGGGAAGTGGTGTTCGGCGGAAAAACCTGGCAGGGCAGCTTCCATGTGAAGGAGGGAGCCCTTGACTCCATCACCCTGACGGCGCCGGTGGCCGGCGCCTCTCTCGAGGCCGCCATGCAGGGCTTCAGGGAATCTCCCTATGTATTGTATGCCGCGTTTTCCGATGATCTCGAATTTGACTTTGTCAAACGCGCCGCGCAAGGTGAAAGTCCGGAAAGCATGGATGCGGCGTTCGCCGCATTTCTCGGCGAGCTGAAAACCGGGCCGCGTGAATTTGTGGCCTACTTCTATACCGAACCTCCGATCTATGATGCCGCGATCAGGGCCGAAAAAGAGGGCGGACGGGCGGATGCCTCCGGGGTAGCCTGCTGTCTGGCTCTGGGGAAAGACGGCGTGAGCGTGTTCATCACGTCATGGATGGACATGCATGCCATTCTCCGCAAGTATCAGGATGAGGGCAAAAACCGGCGGGTGAGGAAGGGCGGATAGAAAGGAGAGCCCGACCGGAAAAATCATTAAAGTTTGAACGTGCGAGAAATTTTCGCTTTACAAAGAAGACAAGGTCGGCTAAAGACATGCCTCGCGCATGGGGAAAGTTTTGCACCGGGTGCGAATGGAGCACGGTAAAAATTTTACTTGCCAAGCGTATCGTTTGTGTGTATCTTTCATGACCTGCTGCTGGCGTAGCTCAACTGGCAGAGCAGCTGATTTGTAATCAGCAGGTTGCGGGTTCAATTCCCATCGCCAGCTCCATATTTGCGAAGCTGGGGCGGAATTGCCGGGGCTTCGAATTTCCTTCCCTGTGTTCTCACGGGGCGGGGCCGGCCGCAAGGCCGGATGCCGGTGAAGGTAACGCTCCTTCTTCCGGTTGCAGATGGGGTGAAATTCCCCGTCAAAAGCGTGGTGGGGTTCCCGAGTGGCCAAAGGGAACAGACTGTAAATCTGTCGTCGCAAGACTACGGTGGTTCAAATCCACCCCCCACCACCAGCTTTATGCTGGTACCGCTGTAGGAGACAGTGCGCGCTGTCAGGGGACTACGGCATCGGGCGGGAATAGCTCAACGGCTAGAGCATCAGCCTTCCAAGCTGAGGGTTGCGAGTTCGAATCTCGTTTCCCGCTCCATTCCTGCCACAAGTCTTTCCTTCCCCCATCAGTCGCCACTTGGCCTCGTTAACGCAGGGCTGCCCCGTTGCATTCGCGGGGCTGGACAGCGTATGCTTCTCATGCAGGACGCCACAAAAGGTAACCAACTTTAGGAGACTACCATGGGTAAGGAAAAATTTGAGCGCAAAAAGCCTCACGTAAACATCGGCACCATTGGTCACATCGACCATGGCAAGACCACTCTCACCGCCGCCATCACCAAGATTGCCGGCCTTCAGGGCAAGGGAACCTTCGTTGATTACGACAATATCGACAAGGCTCCTGAAGAAAAGGAACGCGGCATCACCATTGCGACTGCCCATGTCGAGTACGAAACCGACAAGCGTCATTATGCGCATGTGGACTGCCCCGGTCACGCCGACTATATCAAGAACATGATTACCGGCGCTGCCCAGATGGACGGCGCGATTATCGTGGTGGCCGCCACCGATGGTCCCATGCCTCAGACTCGTGAACACATCCTGCTCGCCCGTCAGGTCGGCGTGCCCTATCTGATCGTGTTCATGAACAAGTGTGACCAGGTTGACGATCCCGAACTCCTCGAACTCGTCGAGATGGAAATGCGGGAGCTTCTTTCCGCCAACGGCTTCCCCGGCGATGATGTTCCCGTTATCCGCGGCTCCGCTCTGAACGCGCTTCACTGCGATGATCCCAATGCTCCTGAAGCCCAGTGCATCAAGGAACTGCTGGAGGCCTGCGACAACTACATTCCCGATCCGGTTCGTGAAATCGACAAGCCTTTCCTGATGCCCATCGAAGACGTGTTCTCGATTTCCGGGCGCGGCACCGTGGTGACCGGTCGTGTGGAACGTGGCATCATCAAGGTTGGCGACAACGTGGAAATCGTGGGTATCAAACCCACCCAGACTTCCACCTGCACCGGTGTGGAAATGTTCCGCAAGCTGCTTGATCAGGGTGAGGCCGGCGACAACATCGGTGTGCTGCTGCGCGGCATCAAGCGTGAAGAAGTGGAACGCGGTCAGGTTCTTGCCGCTCCCAAGTCCATCACGCCTCACAAGAAGTTCAAGTCTGAAGTGTATGTGTTGTCCAAGGATGAAGGCGGACGTCATACTCCCTTCTTCTCCGGCTACCGTCCTCAGTTCTATTTCCGCACCACTGACGTCACGGGCGTCATTTCTCTGGCTGAAGGTGTGGAAATGGTCATGCCCGGCGACAACGCCACCTTCACGGTGGAACTCATCGCTCCCATCGCCATGGACAAGGGGCTCCGCTTCGCTATCCGCGAAGGTGGACACACCGTTGGTTCCGGCGTTGTGACTGAAATCCTGGAGTAATACCATGCGCGTCAATATCCTGCTCGCCTGCACCGAGTGCAAGCGGCGCAACTACGCGACGGTAAAAAACAAGAAGAACACTACGGGTCGCCTTGAGGTGATGAAGTATTGTCCCTGGGACAAGAAACACACCTTGCATCGCGAAGCCCGCTAGTGCTTCATAAAGCAGGCCAGTAGCTCTAACGGCAGAGCGCCGGTCTCCAAAACCGGATGTTGGGGGTTCGAATCCCTCCTGGCCTGCCATTTCTTTTGTCTTTTCAGGGTTGAGGCTGACATGAGCAAAAAACAGGAGCCCGTCGCTCCTTCCAAGCGCGAGCAGACCCCGGACGGCAAGAAGCCCGGCTTTTTTGCCCGCTTTACGGAGTTCAAGGATTATCTTGTTCTTTCCCGCGCCGAGTTGCGCAAGGTAAGCTGGCCCAACTGGAAAGAGACACGCTCCACCTCACTGGTGGTGCTGGGTTTTGTCGTCGTCATGGCCATCCTTCTTGGAGTAGTGGACTTTATCCTTTCCGGTCTGATGCGCCTTATCCTTTCCTGACAGGCCGGGATTATCCCGGCTTTTCAGTATGGGCCGCAGAGAGAACAGGTTTTTCCCGCTTTTTTCCAGAAGGAATTCTAAAAATGGAACTTGAAAACAACGAAGCGCAAAGCCCCGCCGTCGAAGAAAACGCCGTGACCGCAGCGGCGAAGCTGGCGGCCGCAGCGTCTGCTCCTGCCCCGGAGAACCGTGAAGTTCCCCGCTGGTATATTCTGCACACCTATTCCGGATTCGAGCAGAGAGTGGAGCAGACCATTCGCGAAATGATGCGTAACCGGCAGGAAAACGGCCTTATAAAGGACGTTATTGTTCCTACGGAGCGTGTCATCGAACCGGGTAAAAACGGGCAGAAGCGTACCACCACCCGGAAGTTCTATCCCGGTTACATCATGATCAACATGATCATGACGGATTTTTCCTGGCACATGGTGCAAAGCATTCCCAAGGTCACGGGATTTGTCGGCGGAAAGAACCGTCCGGCTCCCATGGGGCCAGGGGAGGCTGAACGCATTCTGTCGCTTATGGAAACCCGTCAGGAACAGCCCCGTCCGAAATTCAGCTTTGAAGTCGGGGACGAGGTGCGTGTGGAAGACGGGCCTTTCGCGGGCTTCAACGGCGTAGTGGAAGACGTCAACGACGACAAGGGCAAGATTAAGGTGCTGGTGTCGATTTTCGGCCGCCAGACTCCCGTGGAACTCAGCTTCATGCAGGTTTCCAAGGGATAAGCCCTTGCCATGAGCGGTAAGGACGCCGCAGTATAAGGACAAAGACAATGGCCAAGAAAGAAGTTGGCAAGATTAAGTTGCAAATTCCCGCCGGTGCAGCCAATCCGTCTCCGCCCGTGGGTCCCGCTCTCGGTCAGCATGGTGTGAACATCATGGGCTTCTGCAAGGAGTTCAATGCCCGCACCCAGGATCAGAAAGGCATGATCATTCCGGTGATCATCACTGTTTATGCTGACCGTTCCTTTACTTTCATCACCAAGACTCCTCCCGCGCCCGTGCTTCTGCTCAAGGCCGCCAAGGTGGAAAAGGGGTCGGGGGAACCCAACCGCAACAAGGTTGGTTCCGTCACCATGGCCCAGATTGACGAAATCGCCAAGCTCAAGATGCCTGATCTTAACTGCAAGGATCTTGAAGGTGCCCGTCATTCCATCATGGGGACAGCCCGCAGCATGGGCCTTGAAGTCAAGTAGAGGGTTCCTCGCCTGACAGGAAAGCGTCCGACAGATGGAAGAGCAGGTTGGCGCACTCGCCGCGCCGCGCGAATTTCGTTGGATTCGGCCGCACTGCCCGGCATATGCCGGGCAGGAGATTCGAGACGACAAGCGCTAAAAAAGGAATAAGACTATGCCCACTCATGGGAAGAAATATCGTGGAAAGGTGGAAGGCGTCGATCTTTCCCAGCGTTTTTCCGTTGAAGACGCCGTGAGCAAATCTCTCGCCGCTTCTTACGCCAAATTCGATGAGACCGTCGATGTGGCTCTGAAGCTCGGTGTTGACCCCAAGTATTCCGATCAGATGGTGCGCGGAGCCGTGTCCCTGCCTCATGGGCTTGGCAAGACAGTGAGGGTGGCTGTGTTCTGCAAGGGCGACAAGCAGGCGGAAGCCCGGGCTGCCGGTGCGGATGCTGTTGGAGCGGAAGAGCTTGTTGAACAGGTCAAGGGCGGCTGGCTGGATTTTGATGCCGCTGTTGCCACTCCTGACGTCATGGCTCTTGTCGGTCAGATTGGCCGTGTGCTCGGTCCCCGCGGTCTGATGCCCAACGCCAAAACGGGTACTGTTACTTTTGATGTGGCCAACGCGGTGAAGGAACTCAAGGCCGGACGCGTGGACTTCAAGGTAGACAAGGCCGGGGTGCTGCATGCTCCGCTCGGCAAGGTTTCATTCGGTCCGGAAAAGATTCAGGACAATCTGAAGGCATTGCTTGATGCCGTCAACCGTCTGAAGCCCTCCGCCGCAAAGGGGCAGTACATGGTCAGCATGGCGGTTTCCACCACCATGGGACCCGGATTCAAGGTGGATATGGCTCAGGTGAAGAAGTTCCTGGAAGGTGCCGCCAGCTAGTTTTGTTTTTTCTGAATATCATGGAGCAGTTCGCCATTGAAATGCTCCACTTCAGTCGAGCAGGGCGAGACTGAAGCCGCGACGCCGGAACATAGAATCTGGCCGACAGATATTTTCGAGAGCAAAACATTCGAGGAAGCCCGCATCAGAAATGGTGCGGGCTTCAAAATTTAATGGTTTCACCCCCGCTATGGAGCGATGACCCCCTGCCGCATGGTCATGCGGCACGGAGTGCGAGCGCGGCGTTTTCCGCGCAAAACGCAAGCGGGAGCGAGTATCGGCAAAGCCGAACGAGCGCCATGAGGATGTCGCGGAAGTCATGTCTCGCGGAGCGGAGTCTCTGGGCGGCAGAGCCGCACGAAGGTGCAGGCGGGCAGGCCGTGGATACATGTCGCCTTTCGCCCGTGTGGAACACGGCGGTCTTTGCGGCAACATTCGTTGCCGCCCATACCGGAGCAAAACCGCGCATCACGCGCAGCGCCATCAACATGGTTCTGCAACAGCGCGCGTTTCTTTTTGACTTGCCTTTTTTTCCGCTCTCGGGTAAGAAAAACAGGTTCTTTGGAGGTTCATCTCCGGAGAAGTTCGGGCAGACACCATAAACGAATTTGCCCGATATCGGCTAGGGACGGAATTTCGAGTCGAAGAAGGCGGGAGGTGCAAGCCTTAATATCCCGCTGAGACTGTAAAAGTCTTTGGCTCGGCATTCCACTGCATAACCCACCAACGTGAGGAGCTTCACGTGAACAGGTCAGAAAAAGCCGCCATTATTGAGCAGATCCGGTCTCGGGCCGCGGCTGCTTCCATCGCGGTCGTGACCGATTTCAAGGGTATGTCGGTGGAAGAGCTGACGAGGCTGAGAGTTGCCCTGCGCAACGCCGGCGGCGAATATCATGTCGTCAAGAATACTCTCGCCCGTATCGCTTTATCCGACACCGCGCACGCGCCCATTAAGGACGATTTCAAGGACAACTGCGCGATCGCTCTTGGTTTCGACGACCCCGTGGCGGTGGCCAAGGCGCTCTCCGAGTTCGCCAAGACCAGCAAGCTTCTGGAAGTCCGTCATGGCAGTCTTGAAGGCAAGGTTCTCAACTCCGCGCAGATTGAAGAACTCGCCAAACTGCCGTCGAAGGAACAGCTGCTTGGTCAGTTGCTCGGCACCATGAACGCCGTGCCCACCAACCTCGTGTCTCTGATGGCCAACATGATCCGCCCGCTGCTTTATGCGCTGAAGGCGATCGAAGAGAAGAAAGCGGCCTAGCCGCCTGATTCGGGCTGTCAGTTAACCAGAAAACAATGCCAAAGCATACTTTTTAAGGAGTCATCCCATGGCCGTTACCAAAGAAGAAGTTGTTGAGTTTATCTCCAACATGACCGTTCTGGAACTTTCTGAATTCATCAAGGAACTTGAAGAAAAGTTCGGCGTTTCCGCCGCCGCCCCCGCCGCTGCCATGGTCATGGCCGCTCCGGGCGCTGCCGCTGCTCCTGCTGAAGAGGAAAAGACCGAATTCGACGTGGTGCTGAAGGAAGCCGGCGCCAACAAGATCGGCGTCATCAAGGTCGTGCGCGCACTGACCGGTCTGGGCCTCAAGGAAGCCAAGGACAAGGTTGACAGCACTCCTTCTACCCTCAAGGAAGCCGTGTCCAAGGAAGAAGCCGAAGAAGCCAAGAAGCAGCTCACCGAAGCCGGCGCTACCGTCGAACTCAAGTAGGTTCTTCTTTCAGTTCATATCTTGCAGCAAGGCCCGCAAGGGCCTTGCTGCATTTAAACATCGGAGGGACGTTTTCCAGAATGCATCCTTGCTGTCCCTCAGGTTTTGTTTATCCTGACACCCCCGGGATATGTCTTGCTTCGCGCGGCTCCGGGGGCATTTGCGGAACAGGGACGGGATTTTCCTGACTGCCGGGGGCACGCGCGTCAAGCGCGCATGGAGGCAGATCGGACGGCGGCTCCGGGCTGTTTTCGTACGGTTCTTCTGCCGGATTTTGTGCTTGCAAGTATCCTGTGGTCAGAACCCTGTATCCAGGCGCGCAGGCTCCGCGCCTGAAGCCGGAACCATACGCCGCAAGTGAATTGCGGCGGCATCGGAGAAGGGGAGTCACGATGGAGCCTTGCGTTACTCGGCCGGGAGTATTTTCAAAACGGAAATGCTCCGGGCCTTCCGTCAATCCGGCTGGAAAGTCATGCCGGTGTCCGGCTGCCCCTCTGGGGGAGCACGGAGTGAGACAAATGAGATGAAATTTAAACAGCATGTCCCCGTTCAGGTATCGGAATCGTTCTGGCTTTGTGCGTTACTGACGATGACCGGAGGTTTTCTTGATGTTTATACCTATGTGACCAGGGGACAGGTTTTTGCCAATGCACAGACAGGAAACATTGTTCTGCTCGGACTCAATATTGCGGAGGGCCATATCAGGGAAAGTCTCTACTATCTGCTTCCCATCGCGGCATTTGCCCTTGGCATTCTCTTTGTCGAGTGGATACGTGCAAGGTTCCGGGAATACAGTCAGTTGCACTGGAGGCAGATTGTGGTGTTTCTTGAAGCCCTTCTTCTGCTTCTGCCCGCGTTCATGGTCTCGGGCGCATGGGATACGCAGGTCAATATTTTGATATCCTTTGTCTGCGCGGTTCAGGTGGAAAGTTTCCGCAAGGTCAGAGGACAGAATATCGCCACGACCATGTGCACGGGAAATCTGAGAACCGCGACGGAACAGATATTTTATTATCTCCATTCACATGATGCGGAGACCGGCAGACGAATTCTCGGTTATTATGAAATGGTGCTTTTTTTTATTCTGGGAGCGGCGGCAGGAGCTGTATTGACAGCGCAGTTTGCGGAAAAATCAATACTCTTTTGCAGCGCAATGCTTGGCGTGGCATTTTTCAGCATGTTCATGAAAGAAGTGTAGACTCTTTGCGCGATGACAGTCGGAACAGAAAAGCCTTCCTGTCTGGTATCACCATAATTTGCTTGCAAGTCACGCAGAGGACATGCAGGCATGGACGCAGGGCAGGCTCTGCCCGCGGACCAGAAATGATGTTCCGGCCGCAGAACTCCCTGAAGGTTGCGCGGTTCTGTTGTGAAAGCAACGTATCTGCTGTTGCTGCTATTTGAGGAAAGGACGGAGGATTTTCCATATCGGGCGGAACAGGGCGGGGTTGCGCCAGATTCCCAGCATCATGGGCATGATGCGATCATGAGGGTCGAAGATGCGTTCTTCCAGACGCTGCATGGTTTCGCTGCCCCAGGGGCTCTGCGTGAAGTAGTGCCAGTAGGGGAACTGAGCGGGAAAGAATTTTCCCCACGGCTTGAGAGCCGCATAATGGATGATTTTTCCCCGGAGGTCTTTCATTTTCATGAAGCGGCGGCGGAAAAGGCAGACTTCGTAGTTGAACGAACTGTCCGCCAGTCCGAGCGCTTCTTCGTCGGGGCTGAGATAGGCGTTGAGTATGTCCTGATCATAGAGATGATACGGCAGATTGGGATGACGCTTGTGCAGTTCGCGCGTAAACAGCCAGAACGGGTTGCCGCCGACAGCAAGGGCGCGCTGGCGCAGGGCTTTGAGGTTCATGACCATGACGCCGGAGTTGAAGTAGCGGCTTTCCACAATGCCGAGACGTTTAAGATAATAACCGCGCTTGCGCCTGGACCATCGGCGTTCGGGATCATGGGTGGCGATGATGAGGCGCGTGCCGGACTCCAGACTGAAAAGATCAAGAATATCACGCTCCACAACGATGTCCCCGTCCAGATAGACCACCTTATCCACGTCGGGGAGCATTTCATGCAGCTGGAGACGCCAGAGGGAAGCGGAACTGTATTTTTCCAGACTGTCCCCCGGAAAAAAGGCCATGATATCGTCAGGAATGGCTGGAGCATCATGAAATGTCAGGCGGTGTCCCCGGCTGTCGCACAGTTCCTGAAAAAAGTGCCGATAGGGCGCGACGCTTTCATCCACAACCAGGTGAACATGAAGCTTTGCGCTTGTGTTGGCGAAGCAGGAAAGTATGGTCACATAGGCGGCCTGATAGCTCTGGCCGATATTGTGCAGGCAAAGGACGCAATGATGCATGGCCACTCCGCAGTTTGAAAGGATGTCTGGACTATAGGGAGAACCCGGCGGCTTTGCAAGGAGCGGGAAGCAATGGAACGTCCCTCATCGTTCTGCAGCAGAGTCGTGTTGAAGATATTCCTGACCGCCGGAGGCGCGGGCGCCGCGTTTTCCGCGCAAAACGCAAGCGGGAGCGAGTATCGGCAAGGCCGAGCGAGCGCCATCCGGAGATCGCGGTCAACTGTCACGCGGAGCGGAGCCTTCGTGCGGTTTCGCCGCCCGAAGGTGCAGGCGGGCAGGCCGTGAATACATGCTGCCTTTGCCCGTATGGAACACGGGCAGCCTTTGCGGCAACGCATGTTGCCGCCTCGTTGCAGGAGCGGAACCGTACGTCTCGCGCAACGCCGCCAGCACGGTTCCACGACAGAGCCTTCCTCACAAAAAACTTGCCAGAGCGGGAAAAAAAAACTATTTTCAACTCGTCAATATTTGTTTTTTAACGGACGGAGCATGCAGGCGAAAGACTTTGTGTAGAAATTGCAGGCAGTTACCGTAACCGAATCGGCAAGACCCCACCTGGACAGGCGGGGCTTTTGTCGTCTTTTCTGCGTGTCCGCAGGGCTTTCGCACCGCGCTTGAACAGGATGGGCGCACCGCGATTGAGGAAGGACGCGAGCGTCGGAAATCCGGCGTGAACAAGATTCATCCTGAGGAATACCGATGCAGCAGCTGACAAAGCAATTCGGAAAAATCAAGGTGTCGCTCCCCATACCGCACCTGCTCAACCTTCAGGTGGACTCGTACAATGTCTTCCTGCAGGAAGGCCGCAAGGATCGCGACCCCGAGGTGGGACTGGAAGGAGTGTTCCGTTCCGTCTTTCCCATTGAGGATTTCAACCGCACCGCAAGCCTTGAATACCTGGGCTATGAAATCAGCGAACCCAAGTACGATCAGGCGGAATGCATTTCCAAGGGGCTGACCTACGAGGCACCTGTCCGCATCAAGGTCCGCCTTGACGTGTACGATGTGGAAGAGGGCACGGGCAACCGCACCTTCCGCGACGGCAAGGAACAGGATATCTACTTCGGCACGCTGCCGTTGATGACCGAAAAGGGCACGTTCATCATCAACGGCACGGAGCGTGTCATCGTCAACCAGCTCCAGCGTTCTCCCGGCATCATTTTCGAGCATGACGGCGGCAAGACCCACACGTCCCGCAAGGTGCTCTATTCCTGCCGCGTCATTCCCATGCGCGGATCCTGGCTCGATTTCGACTTCGATCACAAGGACATCCTGTATGTCCGTATCGACCGCCGCCGCAAGATGCCCGCGACCATTCTGTTCAAGGCCATGGGCATGAGCAAGACCCAGATTCTCGACACCTTCTACAAGAAGGAAGAGTATCGGCTGGACGGCGAGCGTCTGCTGTGGAAGATCCAGAAGGACATGTACCGCAAGGAGCCCGCTTTCGCGGATATCCCCGGCCCCGGGGGCGACATTCTGATCAGGGCGGGCAAGACCATCACCCGCCGCGACTGGCGCATTCTCTGCGAGTCCGGTCTTGAATACATGGAAGTCGATCCCCAGTCTGTCATCGGACTGTTCCTCGCGCAGGACGTTGTCGATTCCAAGACCGGCGAAATCATGGCCGAAGCCGCAGACGAAATCACGCTGCATCTGCTGGAGGAAATGCGCGAGGCAGGGCTCACCGACCTGAGCATTCTGCACACCAAGGGAGCGGAAACGTCGTCATCCATCCGCGATACGCTGGTGCTGGACAAGACCACCACCATGGAGAAGGCGCAGGAGGAAATCTATCGCCGTCTGCGGCCCAGTTCTCCGCCCACGCCCGAAATCGCGGCCACCTTCTTCGATAACCTGTTCCGCAATGCGGACTATTACGACCTTTCCCTGGTGGGCCGCTACAAGCTCAACCAGCGCCTCGGCCTGACGGGCAACGACGAGGTGCGCACTCTGACGGACGAGGATATTCTTCAGGCCATCAAGGTTCTGGTCAACCTCAAGGACACGCACGGTCCGGCGGACGATATCGACCATCTGGGCAACCGCCGTGTGCGCCTGGTCGGGGAACTGGTGGAAAACCAGTACCGCATCGGCCTTGTGCGCATGGAACGCGCCATCAAGGAACGCATGAGCATTCAGGAAGTGGCGTCCCTCATGCCCCACGACCTGATCAATCCCAAGCCGGTGGCTGCGGTGCTGAAGGAGTTCTTCGGCACTTCGCAGCTTTCGCAGTTCATGGATCAGACCAACTCCCTGTCGGAAGTGACGCACAAGCGCCGCCTTTCGGCTCTGGGACCCGGCGGCCTGACCCGCGAGCGCGCGGGCTTTGAAGTGCGCGACGTGCATACCTCCCACTATGGCCGCATCTGCCCCATTGAAACGCCCGAAGGGCCGAATATCGGCCTTATCGTATCGCTGACCACCTACGCCAAGGTCAACGAGTTCGGCTTTATTGAAACGCCGTACCGCGTGGTGCGGGACGGAAAGGTGACCGACGAGATCGTGCATCTGGACGCCTCGCGCGAGCAGAATCAGATCATCACGCAGGCCAACGCCGCGCTGGACAGCGAGGGCCGGCTGGCGGATGAATACATCACCGTGCGCGCCACCAACGGCGACGTGCTTCAGGCCAGCCGGGACGAAGTGACCCTGATGGACATTTCGCCCAGCCAGATGGTGTCCATTTCCGCCGCGCTGATTCCCTTCCTTGAGCATGATGACGCGAACCGCGCGCTCATGGGCTCGAACATGCAGCGTCAGGCCGTGCCGCTGCTGCGTTCGGAAAAGCCTCTGGTCGGAACCGGAATGGAAATCGACGTGGCCCGCGATTCCGGAGCCTGCCTCCTGGCCGAAGGCGACGGCGTGGTGCGCTATGCCGACGCCGAGCGCATCATCGTGGCCTATGATGAACTGTACAAGGAAGATCGCGGCGGCATCCGCTGTTATGATCTGCTGAAATATCACAAGTCGAACCAGAATTCCTGCTTCGGCCAGAAGCCCACCTGCATGCCCGGTCAGCGGGTGAAGAAAGGCGATGTGCTGGCCGACGGCCCCGGCATCGACGAGGGTGAGCTTGCCCTGGGCAAGAACCTCACCGTGGCGTTCATGCCCTGGTGCGGCTACAACTACGAAGACTCCGTGCTGATCTCCGAAAAGATGGTCAAGGAAGATATCTATACTTCCGTGCATATCGAGGAGTTCGAGGTCGTCGCCCGCGACACCAAGCTCGGACCGGAAGAAATCACCCGCGATATCCCCAACGTGGGTGAAGACATGCTGCGCAACCTCGACGGCAGCGGCGTGATCCGCATCGGCGCGGCGGTGAAGCCGGATGACATTCTCGTCGGCAAGATCACGCCCAAGGGCGAAACCCAGCTGACGCCGGAAGAGAAGCTGCTGCGCGCCATTTTCGGGGACAAGGCGCGCGACGTCAAAAATACCTCCCTCAAGGTTCCGCCCGGAGTGGAGGGCACGGTCATCGACGTGAAGCTGTTCAACCGCCGTTCCGGCGAGAAGGACGAGCGCACGCGCCTGATCGAGGAATATGAGCTGGCGAAGATCGAGCGCAAGGAAGCCGATCATGTGCGCGCTCTGACTGATCGTACCCGCGAGCGGCTGCGTCCCGTTGTGGAGGGAAAGCAGGTTTCCGCCTCTCTGCCCGGCAAAAGGAAGGGGGAGGTGCTGCTTGAGGCGGGCGCGCCCCTGACCTGGGATGTAATGCTCGAACTGCCGATCAAGAAGTTCGCCAATCTGTTCAGGAGCAAGGACGTCAACGAGGAAGTGGCCGCAGTGGTGGAGGCTTATGACCACCAGATTGAGGTGATCAAGGCGCTCTATGACGCCAAGCGTGAAAAGGCCACGGAAGGGGACGATCTGCCCCCGGGCGTGATCAAGATGGCCAAGGTGTATATCGCCATCAAGCGCAAGCTTTCGGTGGGCGACAAGATGGCGGGCCGCCACGGAAACAAGGGCGTCGTTTCCTGCATTCTGCCGGAAGAGGACATGCCCTTCTTTGCAGACGGCCGTCCCGTGGACATTGTGCTCAACCCGCTGGGCGTGCCTTCCCGTATGAACATCGGTCAGATCATGGAAACCCATCTGGGCTGGGCCGCCAAGGAGCTTGGCCGCCAACTGGCCGCGATGGTGGACAGCGGCGCCGCGCTCGACATGGTGCGCAGGGAAGTGAAGGATATCTTCTCCTCCCGGCGTCCCGCCGACGGTCCGACCATTGACGAGCTGGTGGACGGCATGGATGATGAAACCTTCCGCAAGGCCGTGCGCAAGCTGAAAAAGGGTATTGTCACCAAGACTCCGGTATTCGACGGCGCGGATGAAAGCGAAATCTGGTCATGGCTGGAGCGCGCGGGGCTGCCCAATGACGGCAAGACCGTTCTCTATGACGGCCGTACCGGTGAACCCTTTGCCAACCGCGTGACCACGGGCGTGATGTATTATCTCAAGCTGCATCACCTGGTTGATGAAAAAATCCACGCGCGCTCCACCGGTCCCTACTCGCTGGTGACGCAGCAGCCCCTTGGCGGCAAGGCCCAGTTCGGCGGCCAGCGCCTCGGGGAAATGGAAGTGTGGGCGCTTGAGGCCTACGGGGCTTCCTACCTGCTGCAGGAGTTCCTTACCGTCAAATCCGACGACGTCCAGGGCCGCGTGAAAATGTATGAAAAGATCGTCAAGGGCGACAACTTCCTTGAAGCCGGTCTGCCCGAGTCGTTCAACGTGCTCGTCAAGGAACTCATGTCCCTTGGCCTTAACGTCAACCTGCATCAGGAAGAGGGCAAGAAACGCGCAAGGCCGCGTCCCTTCCTTGAGGATTCGGTTGGGAACGAAGAATAGAAATGTGAGGGAGGATAATCCTTCCTGCGCCCCTTCATTGCGCCGTGCCGTTTTTCGCCATGCGTGAACGGATGCGGAGAATGGGCCCCGGCGGCGCGATGTCGCGCGGCAGAAGGCGGGCATGATGCACATGCCGGGGGCGCGGGGGATACACTCCTCGCATCGAGAAAATAAGCAACCCTTTGTAAAGGGAGAGTGCCTGAATGAGTTTGGACGATCTGTTTACCGTGCGGAATACGGCGGCGACGGGAAGTGTGACGAATATCCGGAACCTGAAGGCTATTCAGATCACCATCGCCTCGCCGGAGAATATCCGCGAATGGTCCTACGGCGAAGTGAAGAAGCCGGAGACCATCAACTACCGTACCTTCAAGCCGGAGCGCGACGGCCTGTTCTGCGCCAAGATCTTCGGTCCGGTAAAAGACTACGAGTGCAACTGCGGCAAGTACAAGCGCATGAAGCACCGCGGGATTGTGTGCGAAAAGTGCGGCGTGGAAGTCATTGCCTCCAAGGTGCGGCGCGAGCGCATGGGGCATATCGAACTGGCCGCCCCCGTGGCACATATCTGGTTTCTGAAGACTCTGCCTTCCAAGATCGGCACCCTGCTGGACATGACCATGGCCGAGCTGGAAAAGGTGCTGTACTTCGACTCCTATGTCGTGCTTGATCCGGGCCAGACCAATTTCACCCGCATGCAGGTGATTTCCGAGGATCAGTATCTCCAGGCCATGGATCGCTACAACGACGACGGCCTGAAAGTGGGCATGGGCGCGGAAGCCGTGCGCGGCCTGCTGGAAGAGCTGGATCTGGAAAAGCTGCGCGTGGAGCTGCGTGAGGAATCGCAGACCACGAAGAGCCAGACCAAGAAAAAGAAGCTCACCAAGCGCCTCAAGATAGTGGAAGCCTTTCTGGAATCCAACAACAAGCCGGAATGGATGATCATGGAAGTCATTCCGGTGATTCCGCCCGATCTGCGTCCTCTGGTTCCGCTGGACGGCGGCCGCTTCGCGACTTCCGACCTCAACGACCTGTACCGCCGCGTCATCAACCGCAACAACCGCCTGAAACGGCTCAAGGAGCTGGGCGCGCCGGACATCATCATCCGCAACGAAAAGCGCATGCTGCAGGAAGCGGTGGACGCCCTGTTCGACAACGGCCGCCGCGGCCGGGCGATCACGGGCACCAACGGCCGTCCGCTGAAGTCGCTTTCCGACATGATCAAGGGCAAACAGGGGCGTTTCCGTCAGAACCTGCTGGGCAAGCGTGTCGACTACTCCGGCCGTTCGGTCATCGTGGTCGGCCCGAATCTCAAGCTGCACCAGTGCGGCCTGCCCAAGAAGATGGCCCTGGAACTGTTCAAGCCCTTCATCTATTCCGAGCTGGAGAAGCGGGGCTACGCCTCCACCATCAAGAGTGCGAAAAAGATGGTTGAGCGTGAAGAACTGGTGGTATGGGACATTCTTTCCGAGGTGGTGCGGGAATATCCCATCCTGCTCAACCGCGCTCCCACGCTGCACCGTCTGGGCATCCAGGCCTTTGAACCCCTGCTGGTGGAAGGCAAGGCAATACGCCTGCATCCGCTGGTATGTACCGCGTACAACGCGGACTTCGACGGCGACCAGATGGCCGTGCATATTCCGCTTTCCGTAGAGGCGCAGATAGAATGCCGCGTACTCATGATGAGTACCAACAACATCCTTTCTCCCGCCAACGGCAGCCCGGTGATCATTCCCTCGCAGGATATCGTGCTCGGTCTGTATTACATGACGGTGGATCGTTCCTTCCAGAAAGGGGAAGGCATGACCTTCTGCGCTCCGTGGGAAGTGGAGGCCGCCTATGACGCGGGCCGAGTGGGCCTGCACGCCAGAATCCGGGTGCGCATGGAAGACGGCAGGATTGTGGATACCACCACAGGCCGTATTCTGGTGTGGGAACGTCTGCCCAAGGAGCTGACCACCGTGCGCCCGGGCCGCAGCGAGCCTGCTCTGCCGTTCTCCCAGGTGAACGTGATTTTCACCAAGAAGAACATCGGCAAGCTGGTGAGCTACGCCTACGCCGGTTCCGGCATCAAGGCCACTGTGCTGCTCTGCGACAAGATCAAGGATATCGGCTACGAGTTCGCCACCCGCGCGGGCGTGACCATCGGCGTGAAGGACATGACCATTCCTTCCCGCAAGAAGGAAATCATCGATCGTTCTCAGGCGGAAGTGGACGGCATCGAGCGCCAGTACCGCGACGGCATCATTACCCGCACGGAAAAATACAACAAGGTCGTTGACGTATGGACCAACGCCACCAACGAAGTTTCCAAGGAAATGACCAAGGAGATTTCGGTGGATCACGTCACTGATCCCAAAACGGGCCGTACTGCCGACGACGTGAGCTTCAACCCCATTTACATGATGTCGAACTCCGGCGCGCGAGGCAACCAGGATCAGATGCGTCAGCTGGCCGGCATGCGCGGCCTGATGGCCAAGCCTTCCGGCGGCATCATCGAAACCCCGATTACCGCGAGCTTCCGTGAAGGTCTGACCGTGCTTCAGTACTTCACCTCCACGCACGGCGCGCGCAAGGGTCTGGCAGACACCGCCCTGAAGACCGCGAACTCCGGTTATCTCACCCGCCGCCTGGTGGACGTGGTGCAGGATGTGATCGTGTCCATGGATGACTGTCAGACTGCCGACGGCATCGAAATGAGCGCGCTTATGGAAGGCAACGAGGTCAAGCTGCCTCTGCGCGAGCGTATCGTGGGCCGTACGCTGTTGTACGATGTGACCGATCCCGCTGATCCCTCCCGCGTGCTTGTTCCCGAGAATACTCTGGTGGACGAGGAGATCGCGCGGCGCATCGAGGAAGCCGGCGTGAATTCCGTGACCATCCGTTCCGCGCTGACCTGTCAGGCGGAGCGCGGCGTGTGCGCCAGATGCTACGGCCGAGACCTCGCGCGCGGCCATCTGGTGAACGTGGGCGAAACCGTGGGAACCATCGCCGCCCAGTCCATCGGCGAGCCTGGCACCCAGTTGACCATGCGTACTTTCCATATCGGCGGCACGGCATCCCGTCAGGTGGCGAAGTCCAACTTCGAGGCGCAGAATGCGGGGACCGTGCACTGGAATCACGTCAAGCATGTAAGGAACCGTGACGGCGTATACATGGTGCTGGGCAAGAGCGGTCAGATCGTCATTGTGGACGATCAGGGCCGCGAACGCGAAAAGTATGTGCTGCCCAACGGCGCGCGCCTCTATGTGGATGACGGTCAGGAAGTGCAGAAGGGCAAGGTTCTCGCGGACTGGGACCCCTTCAACGAGCCGTTCATCTCCGAAGTGGACGGCGTGATCCGGTTTACGGACATCGTGGAAGGCAAGACCGTGCAGGAAAAGATGGATGAGGCCACCGGCCAGTCCACCCGCACCATCATGGAATACCGCACCACGAACTTCCGTCCTTCGATCACCGTGTACGACGATGAGGGCAATCCCAGAACCCGCATGAGCGCGCAGGGGGTGGAAGTTCCCGCCACCTACTCCATGCCGGTGGGCGCCATTATCATGGTGAAGGACGAAGAGCGGATCATGGCCGGTGATGTTATTGCCAGAAAGCTGCGCGAAACCGCCAAGACCAAGGATATCGTGGGTGGTCTTCCGCGCGTGGCCGAACTCTTTGAAGTGCGCAAGCCCAAGGATATGGCCGTGGTGTCCGAAATCACCGGCGTGGTTGAATACGCCGGAGAGTCCAAGGGCAAGCGCAAGATCATCGTGCAGCCGGAAACGGGGGATGCCAAGGAATACCTGGTGCCCAAGGGCAAGCATATCATCGTTTCCGACGGCGACTATGTGGAGGCCGGGGATCTGCTCACCGAAGGCAACCCCGAGCTGCACGACATCCTGCGCACCCGGGGCGAGAAATTCCTGGCCCGCTACCTCGTGGATGAAATCCAGGAGGTGTACCGTTTTCAGGGGGTGGCCATTGATGACAAGCACATTGAAGTCATCGTGCGCCAGATGCTGAAGAAGGTATCCATCCTCGAACCGGGCGGAACGACCTTCCTTGTGGGCGAACAGGTGGACAAGATGGAATTCAAGGAGGAAAACCGGAAGGCCATGGCCCAGGGGCTTCAGCCCGCCGTGGCGGAACCTCTGGTGCTGGGCATCACGCAGGCCTCCCTGAGTTCGCTCTCGTGGGTGGCGGCGGCCTCCTTCCAGGAAACCACCAAGGTTCTGACGGAAGCATCCCTGAAGGGCAAGCAGGATTTCCTGCGCGGTCTGAAGGAAAACGTCATCGTCGGCCGTCTGATTCCCGCCGGCACAGGGTATCGCGAGTATGTGAATCAGGATATCGATGTTCCCGAGCAGAAGGAGCGTCCCGACAAGTTCCTTGAGGAACTGGAGGAACGTCCCGTACTGGTGGATATCGAAGCTGAATAATCCTGGGTGAGGATACGAAAAAGTCCCTGCCGGCGGAAACGCCGGCAGGGACTTTTTCGCAGATTATTTTGCGTTTGAAAGTATCTGCCGGCCAGGCTCCTGCGCTCCGGCCCGCAGTTTTCACGCCTGAAGCCGGAGTTTAACGCCGCAAGTGAATTGCGGCGAACCGGATAGGGGAGCGCCGCGGCGGAGTCTCGTCCTGCCCGGTTCCGCAGAGCATTTCAAGAGCGAAATATTCTTGTGCGTTCGTGCCGTGTCAGGCCGCATACCCGGCGTGGAGGCTTCGGGACGGTTCTGTGCCGGGCGTTATAAAGAGACTGCTTTCTCAAGCTGATGCATGATGCGCCTGCCCTGTCGGGAGGAATGGCTTGCCTGTGCGTTCCTGCGCGGATATACTGAGAACTGGTGTTCTTTGCCCGCGTTCCTGCGGGGCGTCGTTTTCATCCATCCAGCATGACAGGAAGGTTCATGTCTTTCAGCCAGTTCCGGACACAAGGCTCTTTTTCGCGTCATGGTTTTCTTCTGTTTCTGAAGCGCCGGGCATTTTCGGCACTGGGCATTTTTGCCGGCTTTTTCCTGCTGTCTTCCTTTTTCTGGATGACGGGCAACTTCGGATACTGTACGGTGGAGCAGACAATTTTCCATCTGGTCTTGCCGACCAGCACGGAAGTTCAGCAGACGTTCGCTCTCAGTTTTCTGATCCGGGTCGTGCTGTTTTCGCTCGCCGCCGCACTGCTTGCCTGTTTCGTCCTTGCGCGTACTCCCCTGGCCCATCCTTCCGGAAAGTGGAGGCTTGCGGCGCTGTCAGCCGGATTTGTGTTCCTGGGCGTGTTTGTCCTCTCCGGAGCGTTCAGGGGCTATGACTACCTGTGGACATGGTTTTTCCCCGATCCGGACGCTCCGGATTTTTACCGCGAGCGTTATGTCCCTGTTTCTCCTGCTGACGTGGACATGCCTCTGCGGCGCAATCTCGTGGTGCTCACGCTTGAGTCAATGGAGGCGGCGCTCGGCGACACGCGGGTCATGCCCGTCAATCTCATGCCAGAGCTTGCAGCTCTGCGGGAACGGCATCAGAGTGTGCGCGACTCGGTACAGGTGTATGGAACGGGCTGGACGGTCGCCGCGCTGGTAGCCATGCAGTGCGGTATTCCGCTGCGGGCCGAGGCGGGCAACGGTATGGATGCGAGCAGGGATTTTCTGCCCGGCGCCACATCCCTGACCGACATACTGGCGGCGCACGGCTACAGGCAGCGCTTTCTGCAGAGCGCCGCGCTCTCGTTCGCAGGAAAGGATGTGTTTTTTGCCACGCATGGGCTGAAAAGAGAGGAGCTGATCGACACCCCGGCCATGCTGGCTCGGAACCCCGGCGACGGCACTCCCGAAAATCTGCATGAATGGGGACTGTACGACCGGTTCGTGTACGCGCGGGCGAAGGAGGAGCTGAACGGGCTGGCCGCGCGGGGAGAGCCGTTCGCGTTGTTCATGCTTACCGTGGACACCCATCATCACCATGGCTACCCTGATCCGACCTGCCCGCATGATCTTTCCGGCAGCGCGCTGGAAGAGGAGAGCCGGGACATGGCCGGGGCGGTTCTTCATGCCGATCATGCCGCAGCCGAGTTCGTCAAATGGATTCAGGCCCAGCCGTTTGCCGGGAATACGACCATTCTGGTACTCAATGACCATCTTCTGATGGAGAGCGATCTGACGCCCTACCTCTCGGAACGGCCGGAGCTGCGCCGCAATTTCAACGTACTGATCAATCCGGCCCGGCCTCTGCCCGATGCGGAACGGCGCATGTCTCATTTCGACTGGGCGCCGACCCTGCTGGAAAGCATGGGCGCCGCACTGCCGGAAGGGAAAATGGGCTTCGGCGTGTCGCTGTATGCAGGGCTTCCCACGCTGGTGGAGGAAATGGGAAAGGACGAACTGGAAGCCAAGCTGACGCCCTTTTCTCCGTTTTATCTGAGCGAGCTGATGGGCGCAGGGAAGCGGAAGGAGCAGGAGAGCTCGCAGGCTCAGAGTGCGATGCTTTCCAGGTCATCCGGCACAACGACATTTCCCGAATAGTACTGCCGGGCTTCCCTGGTGAACAGTTCCTTGCGGCGCCCGAAGGTGGCGCGGTCTTCCGTATGCCAGAGGATGAGATTTTTTGCGCCGAGGCGTTCGGCGTTTTCCGCCGTTTCCTTCACCGTGCTGTGGCGGATTTTTTCCGGCTGGAAGATGCCGCGCATGGAGTCAAGGCAGTACGCTTCCCCGGCGAGCCAGTCCGCGCCTTGCGCATACGGGGCGCAACGCTTGTCGAAAGGTTCATCGCCCAGGCATACGAAGCGTTTTCCGGCCTCCAGGCGGGCGGAAAAACCGAATTGCGGGGCCTTGAGCGAATGGATATCAAAGAAGGTGATCTCGCGCCCGGCCACGGTATGTGCTTCTCCGTCGCGCACGGCTTCGATGCACAGCGGCCCGCCGATGACGGAGTTCTCCTTCGGGCCGAGGGTCAGGGAGCAGATGGTGCGCAGATTTTCCGCCACTTCAGGCAGGGCATAGATGCTCATGCCGTCCTCCCGCTCTTTCCGCAGGAGCATGGAGGCCAGCTTGCGCACCGCCCACACTGCGCCCAGCAGATGGTCGCAGTGACAGTGGGTGACGAACATGCCTTTCAGATCGCGCCAGTCCAGTCCGGCGCGTCTGAATTGCGCCATGATGCCGCCGCCCCCGCCCCCGTCGGTCAGAAACAGCGAACCGTCCCTTCCTCGCAGGACGAAGCATGTATTGTAATATTCCGTGACCATGGCCGCGCCCGTGCCGAGGGCGACAAGCGTGTCGCCGGCCGGGCCGGAAATGTCTTTGCATGCGGAGCAGGGCAAGGCGGTATTCCTCATTCCTCGCGGGTCGGACGGATGCCGGACAGGGGTGTCTCATTGCTTCGGTGAAAATACTATGAGATGATATTTTTTTCAAAGGCTCTGTTCCAGAAGAGTGCTGAAAAAATCCTTGGCGGGAGCGGGTTCGGCAGGCCGATCGAGCGTCCTCAGGAGGTCGCGTAAGTAATGTTTCGCGGAGCTGCGCCTTCGTGCGGCTCCGCCGCCCAAAGGCGCAGGCGAACCGGCCGGGGATGCATGATGCCTCTGCCCGCGTGTGGCACGGGCTGTCCCTGCGGCAATGAATACTGCCGCCTGCGCCGGAGCAAACCATACGCCCCGCGCAACTCTGCCGGCACGGTTCCATGACAGAGCCTTTTCAAATTATCGGGGAAGAGATGGAAACGGACATTCTCGTTGTCGATGACGAGGCCGAGTGGCTGGACACGCTGCGCGTGCTGTTCGAAATGAAAGGCTGGAACGTCGCCACGGCCTCGTCCGCCGGGGAGGGGCTGCGTCTTGCCTCGGCGCGGAGCTTCGCGCTCGTGCTCTGTGATCTTGCCATGCCGGGCATGTCCGGCATGGATATGCTGAAAGAATTGCGGGCGGCGGATAATCGTACCCCCTTCATCATCATGACCGGAGTGGGGACCATCCCCAGCGCGGTGGAAGCCATGCGTTTCGGCGCGTTCAACTATATCACCAAACCCTTTGACGCCGACGAACTGGAAGCTCTGGTCAGACAGGCGATCGAGTTCGGGCGGTTCCATCGCATGCTGGCGGAGGAGGGCGCGCGCGGCGCAGCGGAACCTGAAATGATGCTGGGCACCGGGCGAGCCATGGAAAGCGTGCTCTCCACCGTCGACAGGATTGCGGAATCTACCGCATCCGTTCTGATTCAGGGCGAGACAGGCACGGGCAAATCCCTGCTGGCGAAATATATCCACAAGCTCAGCGCACGGCGCGAGGGGCCGTTTCTGACCATTGACTGCGGAGCCATGCCGGAAGGCCTGCTGGAAAGCGAACTGTTCGGGCATGTCCGCGGAGCCTTTACCGGGGCGATGAACGCCCGGAGGGGGCTGCTTCAGGAGGCGGAGGGAGGTACCGTTTTTCTCGATGAAATCGCGGAACTTTCTCCTTCCATGCAGGTCAAGCTGCTGCGCGTGCTGCAGGAACATGAAATACGGCCGGTGGGAGGCAATGCCGTGGTGCCCGTGAACGTGCGCTTCATATCCGCCACGCATCGCGATCTTCCCGCCGCGATAAGGGAGGGGAGCTTCCGCGAGGATCTGTATTACCGCCTGGCCGTCATTCGGCTGCGTCTGCCCGCCCTGCGCGAAAGGCGCGAGGATATCGCGGGGTTCGCGGGGCATTTCGTGCGCAAATACAACGAGCGTTACGGCAAGCATGTCACGCGGATCAGCCCGGCGGCGCTGCAGAGCCTTCAGGCTCAGCCCTGGAAGGGAAATATCCGGGAACTGGAGAACGTCATGGAGCGCGCCGTGCTGCTGGCCGACGGCGAAAGCGTCACGCTGGGCGCGCTGGGGCTGAAGGAGGACGCGGAAGAGACGGAACGGATGGAGGATTTTTCGCTGCAGCAGGCCGTACAGCAGGCGGAAAGAGAAGCCGTCGCCCGGGCGCTGACTCTTGCGGGCGGCAACAGGACAAGAGCCGCCGCCCTGCTCGGGGTATCCCGCCGCACGCTGTATGACAAGCTGGAAGACTATGGATTAGAGCATGTTCGTTTTGAACATGCTCCCCCAAATGTTCCGGCTGCCGAGCGAAGCGAGACTCAGCCGCGACGCCGGAGCAGCCGCAATTCACTTGCGGCGGACAGCTCCGGCGGAGGCGTGAAACCTGCGGGCCGGAACATAGAGTCCTAGCCGGCAGATACCTTCAACGGCAAAATGCTCCAGAGTAAGTTCGCCCTGAAACTGCTCCCGAAATCAGGCGGAGCGCAGCGCGCTTCGCGCCAACGACCAGGGGCGCCGCTGCGTCCTTCCTGTCCGATGTCGCCGCAGTTTGCCTGCGGCGCATGGCTTCGGCGGAGGCGCGAAACTTGCGGCTGGAGCGACTTCCCGCGCGGGAAGACAGGATCAGTCTGCCCTTTCCGGGGCCGGGGCGGCGGGCAGCGTGAGAACCATGACCGCGCCGCCTTCCGGGTGGGATTCGGCCCGGAGGGTGCCTCCATGCCGTTCGGCAATGCGGCGGGAAACGAACAGCCCTATGCCGAAACCTTCGCTGCTGCGCGTGGTATAGAAGAGGTCGAATACCCGTTCCCGCGCCTCGGGAGCAATGCCCGGCCCGCTGTCGCGCACGCGCAGGACGGCCGTGGGGTGTCCTTCCGCATCGGTGTCCGTCATTCCCTCAAGACTCAGCCTGCCCCTGAATTTCATGCTTTCCAGCCCGTTGAGCAGCAGGTTGATGATGATTTGCTCCAACTGGGATTTGTCGCCGAGAATCGGCAGGGGGTGCGCAAGGCCCGCCGTATCCAGTTCCACATTCTTGAGGCGCGGCCTGAGAAAGTTCAGGCTTTCCCGGGCCAGTTCCGCCAGATCCAGCGGATGCGTCTCCATTTCCCGCGGAACCGCCAGACGCAGGAGTTTTCCGGTAATGTCCGCGGCCCTGTCCACATTGCGCCGCAGCACATCCAGCCGTTCAAGAACAACGGGGTCGCTGCTCAGTTTCCGCATAATGTCCGCATTGGTGCGCACGATGCCGAGAGGATTGTTGATCTCGTGCGCCACGCCGGCCGCCAGTTTTCCTATAACGGCCAGCCGTTCGGCCTGGATCAGCTCCTGTTCCATGAGCCTGCGTTCCGTAACATCCCGGGCGATGCAGCATGAGAGAAGCTCGTCACTGTTCCCGTCCGGAGCGGAAAAGGCGATGACTTCAAAAGTCTTGTCATCTCCGGGGGAAAAGGTCGCTCTGGTGCATCCCTTTTGCCGCGCGTCGTGAAGCAGACCGCGCAGGCTGTCTCCTCCGCATTCCAGAGCGGGAAGAGAGCGTCCTTCACATTCCAGAAGATTTTCCGCCGCGCTGCGGTTGGCGAAACGCAGATTTCCTCCGGCGTCCACACTCAGGATGGCATCGGGCGACGCTTCCAGCAGGGCCTGAAAACGCCGTTCGGAGCGGGAAAGGGAGCGCGTGACCGCGCGGATGCGCCGGCGCAGGAGAATGGTCCATGCCAGGCCCGAAAACAGCAGCAGAAGCAGCCCGCCGAGGCCGGTGAGTATGGCGTTTCGATATTCATCCCACAGACCTGGCCGATGGATCAGCGGCCGCCCGAACCATTTCTCGCGCAGCCGCTCCAGCTCTCCGGCTTCCTCCAGCCGCACGAGTTCGCCGGAGAGCCGCGTTTTTAGTTCGTTTTGCTCCGGGGCAAGGACGATCAGCGTCGGATAACGTTCAAGCGACATGCCCATGAGCCGGATACCGGAAACCTGCTCCATCATGACCAGATAGGAAGCTATTTCTCCGGAGGGGACGACAAAGGCGTCGGCCTTGCCCGAGGTGAGCAGGGCGAAGCCTTCCTGATAGGAGTGCACCTTGATGGTTTTTGCGCCATAGGACTCCGCAACAGGTTGATATTTTTCAGAATCGTCCAGCAGGGCGATGGTGCGGCCCTTATAGTCCTGTTCTGAATTGATGTAGACATCGGAATTTCCCACAAGAATTCTGCGGTTGGTGGCGAAGCTGGTGGTCAGAGTCTGTACCTGCGCTCCATCGGGCACGAGAGGCTGGGTCAGCCCGCAGATATAGTCGAGTTTTCCTTCCGCCAGCAGACTCAGCAGCTCATCACGGCTGCCTTCCGTAAAGACGCTGTCTCTGTTCATGGCCCGATTCAGCATTTCGGCAAGATCAACGGCCAGCCCGCTTAAACGCCGCTGCGGATCATCCGGGTAGCGGAAGGCCAGCGGCGGGCGCGCCCGCATGACCCCGACGCGCAGGGCCGGGTCTTCCGCCCGTGCCGGAAGACGGAAAGACAGGATGAGTGTGCAGAGAAGAAACACGAGAAAGGGAAGACGAAACATCATGTGAGACGTCATGGCATGCCCCCGGGAAAACAGGCTGGATATGAGAATCATGTTGTACGCGGAACACGCCCTGTCAAGATGTGAAGCCGGCCTTACAACAGAGTCCGCAACGTGTGAGGTCTGCCTCACAAATGAAAGCCCCGTACGGGCCGTTTTGGGTAAAGAGTGGGGACAGTCCGGAGGCCGCCGGCCATAACATCATGTAATCATGAAAATAATATAGCCCGGCACGGTTGTTGCTTGAGGAGGGAAAAACAGAGGAGGTTCCACCATGCGGAAATATCTGTTGCCCGCGCTGGCGCTGCTGCCGGTTCTTGCCGGTCCCTGTCCGGCAGGTGCGGACGAGGTGAGCATGAACAAGGCCGGGGTAAGGGAACTGATGGAGATTGAAGACGGGATAATCTCGCGGGAGCTGGCCGAACGGATTGTGAAATACCGTGAGGAGAACGGCCCGTTCCGCACGGAGAAGGATCTGCTGCGCGTGCCGGATTTGAACCCCGCGCTGCTGGATATTCTCATGCTGGAGGAGAAGGACGGCGATCTGGTGTATGAGGCGGACGCCTATGTTTCCATGCCCACATATTGAGCGCGCGTCCGGCGCACATTCATTGAAAGAAAGGAGAATGTCATGCTGAAATGGAGAACTGCCCTCATGCTGTTTGCGGCGCTGGCTCTGCCTGTTTCCGCGCATGCCTACGAAGCGTGGCGCGGCCCCACGGGGCTGCTCAAGCATACGGAGGAAAAGTCGTTCGACGGATACACGGTACTTGCTCCGCTCGGCAGCACCAAGACTTTCCTCATAGATAACGACGCCAATATCATTAATGTGTGGGAAAGCGAATATCGTAACGGCTCCAGCGCGATCATGCTGCCCAATGGGCATCTGCTGCGCGGCTCCACGCTTCCCCGCGAGGAAATCGCCGTTCCCTTCGGGGGATTTGCCGGACTGCTGGAAGAATTCGACTGGGAAGGCAACAAGGTATGGGAGCTGAAGGTCAACAGCAGGAAGGGCGTGTTTCATCACGGCATGCAGCGTCTGCCCAACGGCAATACCATGGTGATCGCCTGGGAATACAAGACCAGGGAGGAAGCCATCGCCAAGGGGCGCAATCCTGAAACTCTGGGAAAAATGAGCATCAACGATCCGAACTGGCCTGTTGAAAAGCCGGTGGAAGGCTTCTGGCCCGACGCCATATTTGAA
Organism: Candidatus Mailhella excrementigallinarum; assembly: GCA_944324075.1. Lineage (GTDB taxonomy): Bacteria > Desulfobacterota > Desulfovibrionia > Desulfovibrionales > Desulfovibrionaceae > Mailhella > Mailhella excrementigallinarum. Next base: position 55,432 of record CALUUZ010000006.1, on the reverse strand, counting down.
TTTGATCCTTCCGGCAAGATTGTGTGGGAGTGGCATGTGTGGGATCATGTCGGCACGGGGCCGGATCAGTGGGATATCAATTATCTTGCGCCGTACCATGTGGAAGGCCCTTATGGCGCGGGACCCGACTGGACGCATTTTAACGCGCTGGAATACAATCCCGAGACGGATCAGATTCTTCTCAGCTCGAACAAGTTCAGCGAAATCTATCTTATCGACAGGAAAACGGGAAAAATGACCTGGCGCTTCGGCAATCCTGCCGCGTACGGACAGGGCCGCGCTCCCGGCGGACGCGGCGATGACGGCGATCAGATACTGTTCGGCCAGCACAATCCTTCCTTTCTGCCCAACGGCAACATCTCGGTTTTCGACAACGGCAGTTTCAGACCGCAGGGCGCGCGTTCACGAGTTGTGGAAATTGATCCCAGAACCAACAGGATTGTATGGCAGTTCCATACCCGTCAGGTTCGTACGCCGAACAGCTTTTATACGCCGTTTCAGGGAAGCGCCCAGAAGCTCGCAAACGGAAACTATCTTGTCTGCTCCACTCTGCACGGCCATTTGTTCGAAGTGACGCCGGAAAAGGAAGTGGTGTGGGATTTTGTCAATCCTGTCAGCGCAAAGGGGCCGATCTGCTTTATTGAGGATGATACCAACAGTATCTGGGTGCACCGGGCATACCGTTACGCAAAGGACTTTCCCGGCTTCAAGGGCAGGGACATGTCCCCCAAGGGACGCCTGAATCCCGGATGCCCCGATTTCCGTCCTCTGCTGGAAAGCCGGCCGAAATTCTGATCGAAACCGGATGCCCGGCATTGCGAATGCCTTTTTCTTCATCGTTGTGAAGCTCCGCTGAAACTCCCGGAGCTTCACACTCCGGAGCCGCCGTCTCTCCCCGGCGGCTCTTTTCCGTATCCGGGGCGGTTCTGGCTTTCCTGACGTCCCCAACCTTGACATAAGCCCTGTTCATGCCACAAAGTACTCAACTCGACGGATACGGCGCATGTCGCGCGTTCTCCCCGCAAAGAGCCGGAAGAAGCCGCCGAACCCGATACATCATGCCCGGAGGATGTGCCCATGGCTGAATATAAATCGACCCTCAATCTGCCGGATACCAGGTTTCCGATGAAGGCGAACCTTGTCCAGAAGGAACCGGAGACGCTGAAGTTCTGGGAAGAGGCGGACGCCTATCGTCTCATGCAGGAAGCTTCGGGCGAAAGGGGGCGGTATGTGCTGCATGACGGCCCGCCCTATGCCAACGGTCATATTCATCTGGGCACGGCGCTGAACAAGATTCTCAAGGATATTGTGGTCAAGTCGCGCAATCTGCTGGGCTGGACCACGCCCTATGTGCCCGGCTGGGACTGTCACGGGCTGCCCATCGAACATAATGTGGAAGTGGAACTGGGCGACAGGAAAAAGGATCTGCCCGCTCATGCGATCCGCAAACGCTGCCGCCAGTACGCGGAGAAATTTCTCGACATCCAGCGCAGGGAATTCAAGCGCCTGGGCGTTCTGGGCAACTGGGCCGATCCGTATATGTCCATGAAGCCTTCCTATGAGGCCGTCACCGCTGCCGAACTGGCCACCTTTGTGGAGAAGGGCGAGGTCGTGCGCAGCAAGAAGCCCATCTACTGGTGCTGCCACTGCAGGACGGCCCTGGCCGAAGCCGAGGTGGAATACGCCGATCATGCCTCTCCTTCCGTGTTCGTCCGCTTCCCTCTGCCGGACGAGGGATTGAAGAAGGCCTTTGTCGCGGCGGACCCTTCCCGCGCCTTTGTCGTGATCTGGACCACCACACCCTGGACTCTGCCGGACAACCTGGCCGTGGCCGTGCATCCCGAGTTTGTCTATGCACTGGTGGAGCAGGGCGGCAAGCAGTATGTACTGGCCCGCGACCTTCTGGAACAGTGCGCCGCAACATTCGGCTGGAGCGAGTACACGGTTGTAGGCGAGTGCGCGGGCGCGGCCCTGGAGCGTCTTGAAGCGCGCCATCCTTTCTATGACCGTTCCTCTCTCGTCATTCTCGGCGATCATGTCACCTTGGAAGCCGGCACGGGCTGTGTGCATACCGCGCCGGGACATGGCCGCGAGGACTATGAAGTTGGCTTGAAATATGGTCTGGAGGCCTATTCGCCTCTGGACGACGAAGGGCGTTTTCTCCCTGCCGTGCAGTATTTTGCCGGGCTTAACGTGTTTGAAGCCAATCCGGCAGTGATTGAAAAACTGAAGGAAACCGGCAATCTGCTGGCCGAGCGCAAGATCACCCATTCTTATCCGCATTGCTGGCGCTGCAAAAGCCCGGTGATTTTCCGGGCCACGACGCAGTGGTTCATCAGCATGGATGCCAACGATCTGCGCAAGCGCGCGCTTTCCGCCATTCGCAACGACGTGAAGTGGGTGCCCGCCTGGGGTGAGGAGCGCATCTACAATATGATTGAATCCCGCCCGGACTGGTGCATCTCGCGCCAGCGCCTGTGGGGGGTGCCGATCCTGGCGCTGATCTGTGAGGATTGCGGCGAGGCATGGAACGACCCCGCCTGGATGCGCGAGATCGCGGCCCGGTTCGCCCGGCATCCCACCGGCTGCGACTATTGGTATGAAACCGATGTGGCCGATATTGCTCCGGCGGATCTCGCATGCCCGCATTGCGGGGGCCGGCACTGGAAAAAGGAAAGCGATATTCTGGATGTCTGGTTCGACTCCGGCACCAGCTTTGCCGCCGTCATGCTCCAGCGTCCCGAAGGGGCGTTCCCGGCGGATCTGTATCTGGAAGGCTCGGATCAGCATCGCGGCTGGTTCCACAGTTCGCTGCTGGTGGGCGAGGGCACGCGCGGTCAGGCCCCGTACAGGACAGTTCTCACCCATGGTTATGTGGTGGACGGAGAGGGCCGCAAGCAGTCCAAGTCGCTCGGCAACGTGGTGGCCCCGCAGGAAGTGATCGACAAGTACGGCGCGGAACTATTGCGCCTGTGGGTTTCTTCGGTGGATTACCGGGAAGATATCCGGTATTCTGAGGAAATCATGAGCCGTCTGGTGGACGCCTACCGCCGCATTCGCAACACCTGCCGCTATCTGCTCGGCAATATTTCCGATCTGACGCCGGATCTGATGGTGAAGCCCGCCGACATGCTGCCGCTGGATCGGTATGCCATGGATCTTGCTCTGACTGCCCACGCCAGAGTGGAGGAAGCCTATCTGAACTACGAGTTCCACAAGGTTTTCCATACGCTGCACGGCCTGTGCGCCACGGATCTTTCCTCCTTCTATCTCGATGTACTCAAGGATCGCCTTTACTCCTCGCTGCCGGACAGCCGGGAGCGGCGTTCCGCCCAGACGGCGCTGTATGAAATCCTGCTGCTTCTGCTGCGGGATATGGCGCCTGTACTCAGCTTTACTGCGGAAGAGGCGTACCGTTATCTGCCCGACGCGCTGAAACCCTCAGGCGGGGATGGGGCGCCCGTGCCCACGGTGCTGGCCATGCCCGCCCGCGACACGGCGGCATACGCCCTGAGCGACGCGCAGCGCGCCGACTGGGCGCAGGTCATGGCCGTGCGGGCGGAAGTGACCAGAGCCATTGAGCCGCTGCGCAAGGCAGGCACGCTCGGGCATTCTCTGGATACCCACGTCAATCTGTTCGTGGACGAAAGAGTGGACAAGGCGCTGGCCTCCAGCGGGGCTGATATGCGCGCCGTGTGCATCGTGTCCGCTCTGGACATTCTGCCGTTTGCCAAGGCGCCGGTGGACGCCGTGTACGGAGAGCTTGAAGGACTTGCCGTGGAAGTGCGCAAGGCCGGGGGAGAAAAGTGCGAACGCTGCTGGATATACTCTGAAGAACTCGGCACGGATCCCGCTCACCCCACGCTCTGCCCGCGCTGCACGCAGGTCATGCGCGAACTTGAAGGTCGTTCCTGAGCATGGATGCGGTGAAAGAAAAAACGGCGGGATGCCATGACAGCTCCCGCCCGGCGGAGAAAAGCGCCGGAAAGGACGGGCGCTACCGCATCGTGTTCGGTGCTGCTCTGGCCTGCGCTGTTCTCGACCAGATAACCAAGCTGGCCGTAACGGCGAAGATTCCCTATCAGCATGGCATTGAACTTGTCCCCGGCTTTTTCGACCTGGTGCATGTACGCAACCGGGGCGCGGCATTCGGCATTCTCAACCGGCCGGATATCGACTGGCAATTCTGGCTTTTCCTCGCCGCCACGCTTGCAGCGGCGGGGCTCATTCTTAATATGACCCGAACCGCCCGCTTCTGCAGAACGCTTTTTCTCGGTTTCGGTCTTGTTCTTGGTGGAGCTGCGGGCAATCTGATCGATCGGGTACGCCTGCGGGCCGTCATTGACTTCATGGATCTGCATGTCGCCGGATGGCACTGGCCCGCCTTCAATGTGGCGGATATGGGCATCTGTCTCGGAGCGGCGCTCTGCATACTGTGCATGTGGAGGCGGCCCGGCGCGGCGAAAGGAGGACGGGCGTGACTCTGGCCGATTTGAACGCAGGGCAGATGGCCCTGCTGGCTCTTCCCATTCTGCCCAACCTGTGGGCCATCTGGCATGCCATGCGGCACGAATTTCCCGGTGAACGGGAAAAATACTGGTGGACCCTGGGGGCGGTGTTTGTGCCGCTCCTCGGCGGTCTGGCCTATCTGTTGTTCGGCCTGCGCCGCGGCAAATCCGCCGCCGGCGCGAAATGACGCTTCTGCGCCGCGCAGCGGGCAGGGCGAGCGAGGTGCGTTATGCGCTATCCCCTTATACATTTCGCGGTGCTTTTCGGCATCGCTCCTCTGGCTCTTGGCGGCTGCGCCCAGATGACCGGCGGTAATCTTCAGCGGCAGGTGGATGCCAACGAGCAGGCTATCCGTCAGATTAATTCCCAACTGTCGGGCGTGCAGCCCGCGCAGGCCGACACATGGTCCCAGGTGCAGGCGTTGCGGCAGGAAGTGGCCGCTCTGCGCGGCGATATGGATACGATGCTGTATACGCTGCAGGCCGTGGGCGGCGCGCAGAACATGGCAGCCACCCTGACGCGGCACGAGCAGGCCCTGCGTCTGATAGAAAGCCAGCTTGCCATGGATTTGCAGCTTGACGCTCCCGTAAATCTGCCCGCGCCTCCTTCGGCGTCAGCAAATGCGGGCGGAGCTTCCGGGCAGTCCGGCGTCGGGTCCGCCGCAACCGGCGGCGTGGTTTCCGGCATGGCGGAAGGTGCTGCAGCAGGGGAAAACCAGGTGGTCGGTCCTGCGCCGTCCGCTCCGTCGGGAAGCGCGGAGGGCACCTCCGTCCAGCCCGGCAGTGCGGATACCGCTCAGGCATTGTATGATTCCGGCCTTGCCGCGTTCAATGCCCGCAAGTATGAGCAGGCCCTGAACGCGTTCAGGGATTTTTCTTCCGTTTATCCTCAGCATGCGCTGGTGGCCAATGCCTGGTTCTGGCAGGGAGAGAGCGGCTATCAGCTCAAGAAGTACGCTGAAGCCGCCCTCGCCTATGAGAAGGTCATTTCCGAGTTTCCCAACAGCAACAAGGCTCCGGACGCCTACTTCAAGCAGGGCATGTGCTTTGTGAATCTGGACAAGAAGGCCGCTGCCAGGGAACGTCTGAATCAGCTCATCAAGAAGTATCCCAAGGCCCCCCAGGCCCGCAGAGCCCAGCAGATCATCAAGGAAAAGAAGCTGTAACGCGAACATTCCGGGGGCCGTCCGGCGGTTCCCGGGAATTGCGCGGCAAAGTCGCTGAGCTGTTCCGTATGCGGGGCAGGGGCCGCGGAGTATGGTATGGGTACGAATATTCATTTGCGTTTTCCGGCGGGAATCAGTACGGAACCGGTGGTCTGCAATCTGACCCGGTTGTTCGATCTGGATTTCAACATTACCACTGCCCAGATTTCCGAACGACGCGAAGGATTTCTGATTCTGGAGCTTCTGGGCAGTCCGGAAAACCGCCGCAGGGCCGTGGAATATCTGCGGAGCCGGGGGGTGGAAGTCACTCCCGTGGCGCAGCGTATCCGCAGGGATGAGAGTGAATGCGTGGAATGCGGCGTATGCACCGCCATCTGTCCCACGGCCGCGCTGCATATGGATGATGATCGCCGCCTTGTCTTTGACAAGGAGCGCTGTACCGTCTGCACGCTGTGTACCCGCGTGTGCCCCGTGCAGGCTCTTCAGGTGGACAGCGAAGGCTGAAAAGGAGAAACAGCATGCAGACGCCCGCCGTCGATTCCGATGTCCGCACCATCATGCGGGAAGTTACGGACAACCTGACCCGCAATCTGCGTGAGGCTCTTGCCGCCGCACTGGAAAAACAGCTTACCGAATCCCTGACGCAGGCCCTGCTGGAAAGCGAGTTCTACCGCAAGATCAGTACGGACATGCGCGACGGCCTGCGCCGTATCTACAGGGAAATGAACGAGGCCCGCAGCGCCGGGAGCGAGGAAGCCCTGCTTTCGGACAAGGCCGTGGCCGACAAGTTGTTCAAGGATGCCTCCGAACAGCTTTCCGCCGTACTCCGGCAGACCGAGGACGCCGCGAACACCATCATGGAGGTGGTGGAGCGCCTTCAGGAGCGTCAGCAGGAAAATGCCGCGCTGCTGGAAAAGGCGCACCGGGGCAGAATAACGCCTGCGGAATGGCAGCGGGTCATTGAGAGCAACAGAATCCTGGGGGAAGATCTGACCACGCTCATGACCGCCATGAGCTTCCAGGATCTCACCGGCCAGCGCATCAAGAAGGCCGTGTCCGCCATGCGGCAGTTGGAATCCACCGTTCTGGAGCTGTATCTTTCCTCCGGCGTGATGATGAAGGCCTATGAGGAAAAACCGGGACAGGATATCGCTCATATAGAGGAACAGGCGCGCGCCGCCGTGGCGGATCTGAAACAGAAGGTGGAAGGCTCGGAACTGAAGGGGCCGAGCACGGACGGCTGTCAGCAGGGCGACATCGACGACCTGCTCGCGCAGTTCGGGCTGTAGCCGGACTGAACGAGGCGACCGTGTGACGGAATCATAGCGTTCAGAAGCTGCTCTGCTTTTCCCGGGCCGCGGGGAAGGTGCTGCGCATTCTGCCGCAGAGCCGTGGCGGGACAAGAGCCAGGCGCGGAGTCAGTCATTTTCCATGGCGGTATGGGTGCGGATAAAATGCTTGCCAGAAGCAGATTTTCAGGCCATAAATATCCGTTGCGGCGTTCCTGCCTGAAAAGGCCGGACGTCTGAGGGCCCTTAGCTCAGTTGGCAGAGCCTCCGGCTCATAACCGGCAGGTCGCAGGTTCGACCCCTGCAGGGCCCACCAGATATTTCAGGGGGCAGATGTAGAAGTCTGCCCCCTGTTCCTTTTCAAGAACGGAAATGCAGTCTGTTCCAGAACATATTCAGAATGGAAATACTTATGGAGCCACGCAGGTCGCGGGTTCCGCGACCGTGCCTTTTCAAAGACTGTGTTGAAGTTCCTGCCTGATACTGCAATCGGAAGTCGTTCACCTGCCCCGGTTTCAGCGGCTACATCCGTTGCCGTGAAGGCAGCCGCGCTTCCAGCGCGATGAAAGGCTCCCCCCCCCGGCAAGGGCCGGGGCGCGTCGTCTCGCGCGGTTTTGCCTCTCTCGACCGCGTTTCGCGAGACATTTGGCAGCGACCTCTCGATGACGCTTGCTCAGCCTTGCTGATGCTCGCTCTCGCTTGCGTTTTGCGCGGAAAACGCGGCGTTCGCACTTCATGCCTCTTTCCAGGCGGGGGAGGCGTCGCTCAAAGCTCGCTGACGCTCGCGTCTCCGGCGGTTAAAGGAGCATATTTCTCATTGTCAAACGCAAACTTGAACAGAGTCTTTTCAAAACAAAGACGTTCCAGCTTGTCTTCCGCAGGCGGAGCCCTTATATTAACAGCATAGAAAGATGAACGACTTCCCCGATGCCGGGGACTGCGCGGTTCTGCGCATTACGACAACCTATATAACGAGAGGAAATCATGTCACTTTTTGATGTATTGAACAGCAGCGGGCTGGGTTCTGCGCTGGGAACCCTGACGGAAAAGGCCAAAAGTACGGCTTCCACGCTGGGCAGGGAGGCTCCGGGCGGAGTGGGCGGACTGTTGGGCGCGGGGGCGCTTGGGGCGTTGCTTGGCACCATGCTTTCCAAGGACGTGGTGAAGAATGCGGCTCTGGTGGGGGCAGGCGCGGTTGCCTGGAATTTTTATCAGAAGTGGTCCCAGAACAAGGGGCAGGTTCCGGCCGCATCGCCCTCTTCCTCTGCAGCGGCTCCCGCACCTTCCTCTTCCGTACAGGCCGATCCCACCGCCATGCTTCTGCTTGAAGCCATGGTCTTTGCCGCACGGGCGGACGGGCATATTGACGCTTCGGAGCGCGAGCGCATTGAGCAGGCCGTGCGGCACATGTTCCCCGGACAGGATGTGGACAGTCTGCTGAACAGTCTGATGGGGGCATCCCTGAATCCCGCTTCACTGGCGGCGCGGGTACAGTCGGCGGAGCAGGGCGAGGACGTGTACCGGCTGTCCTGCCTGATTGTGGATATTGATCACTTCATGGAACGCGGCTATCTGGATGGTCTGGCTCAGGCCCTGCGCATCCCTGCCGTCCGCAAGGAGGAACTGGAGCGAGAGGCGGATCAGGCGCGCCGGCAACTGGCGGCACTGCCGTCATAGAGTATTTTGCATTTGAAGTTACTCAATCAGTTTCAGGGAATCCAAATATGTCCAGTTATCATGTAAATTCAGCATGTTAACTGGACATATCTGCCTTATGTCATCCACCAAAATCCCCCTGAATCCGGAAAATCCGTTGGTAGACATGCTGGTAGTCTTTTGGTAGATCGGGGCTGTCGATGGCGGTGTTTCCCAGGGCCGGACAGTGCGACCCCCGGCCCAGGGAAACCGGGAGGGGTGATCCCTCCCGCTACTCGCATATTTCCTGTAATCCATTGTGGTAAAAGGATTTTTCAGGAATATGCTGGTAGCAGTCAGTCCAACCGTACCAAAAACACCAGACTGGAGGTGGATGGATGAAGCTGACCGACACATTCATACGGCATGTCACGGCCAACGGCAAGGTACAGAAGCACTCGGACGGCGGAGGGCTGTTCCTCTATGTCACGCCCACGGGCAAAAAGTCGTGGCGACTGGCGTACCGCTTCGCGGGCAGGCAGAAGCTTATTTCTCTTGGGCCGTATCCCTCCGTGAGCCTGCGGGAGGCGCGGGAAAAACGGGAAGACGCCAAAAAGCTGCTGCGGGAGCATATTGACCCCAGCGAAGCACGGCGGCAGGCCAGAGAAGCGGCGGCGGAAGCGGCCCGCAATTCCTTTGAGGATGTGGCGCGGGAATGGTACGTTAAGTATTCACCGAAATGGGTTCCCTCATACCGGAAAGCGGTCATCCGCATTCTGGAAGAAAACCTCTTCCCACATATGGGCAAGCGCCCCATCAACGCCATCACGCCGAGGGAACTGCTGACCGTGCTCCGGCGGGTGGAGGAACGGGGCGCGCTGACCATCGCCCACAAGGCGTTACGCGATACCGGAAGGATATTCCGCTATGCCGTTGTCACCGGCAGGGCGGAACACGACATTGCCGCTGATTTGCGTGGCGCACTCGCTCCCACTGTCAACGGTCATCATGCGGCCATTACCGATCCCGTTGCCGTAGGTGAACTGCTGCGTAAGATTTACGCCTATGAGGGGAACTTTTTCATCTCCCGCGCCCTGCGCCTTGCGCCACTGGTGTTCGTCCGGGGCAATGAGCTGATCCGCGCGGAATGGACGGAAGTCAACCTTGAGGCGGCGGAATGGCGCATTCCGGCGGAGCGGATGAAGATGAGGCAAATCCATATCGTGCCGCTCTCGCGTCAGGCTCTGACGATTTTCCATGAGCTGTACGAGAAAAGCGGAAAGGGACGCTTTGTCTTTCCGGGCAGCCGGGCGGGAAACGACGGCCCCATGTACAGGGGAGGCCCGCTACGCGTTCTGCGTCAGATTGGCTGCGCCACCGGCGAACATACCTTTCACGGCTTCCGGTCAATGGCGTCCACGCTCCTGAACGAGCTTGGCTATAACTCGGACTGGATAGAGCGTCAGCTTGCCCACTGCGAACGCAACGGCGTCCGCGCCGCATACAATTATGCCGAGTATCTGCCGGAGCGGCGGCGCATGGTTCAGGACTATGCTGACTATCTCGACAGACTGCGATTGGCGTCTGACAGTGCCGGAACGGAAAAACAGGCCGACGAGACGGAAGACATTTTCAGAGAAATGAACACCAATATCGCCATCGGGAAGATAGACGAACACGCCCAAATCACGGAAAAGGATACGGGCTGGAGCGAGGCGTATCGGGAGAAATTGCGAGCCGCCGGTTATGACGGCATGGACATTCTGCAAGCCTGGTACGGATAGAGAGGGAGTCCAGACGGGGGCGCAACGTATGACTTTTTCGGGTCATCTTCCGTCTGTAACATAAACGAATCCACCTGAAATCTGGCGGCGGGGTTGAGAACTTTTCCTGACCCCGCCGTCCTCTTTTTCTTTTCGCTGGCCTCCTCTTCTCCCCGCCGCATGAACCCATACCCGGTCGAGCCTCGGCTGGAACTTCCCCTATTCCGTCCGGCGCATAGCCTTGTTCTCACTTCTTTGCGGACCTTCCCGACTCATCCTCCGCCCTTTTTCAAGTGAACCTGTCCACTTTGCACGCGGCACGGCGCGTGAACTTCCCTCTATCACTTCCGTCCGTTTCATCGAACAGCCCTTCACTTTTGCCATGAAGATTCCCCGTCTTTCCTGAAGCCATTTCACAAGGCAAGCCTTTCCTCTTTCGCGACAGGCGCATGGACTTTTATCCAGAGCCATATTCTGTACTACTGTGGATGTTATTGAACGCATGATTACGCGGTCATACAATTATGGACAATGACTGATTCTCAACCTGGGCGATAATAAATCTTATGATGAATGTTCACGGAAATATAATATGGTCTTTTTACCTTTTTCTCTGGCAATCAGCACAAAATTTCAGCTATGCTTGCCGCAAAAGAGAGAGGGATGCGCGTGGATACACGCCGGAGAAAGAGACGAAGCGGTTTCAGGCCGCGTCGGATGTTCTTCCTTACAGGATGGTAGCTGTCTGACAACAGCTAACATCCTGCCAAAGGCTTCGCCTCTGGACTCCAAAGAGCGTTCGGCGCTTCGCTTCTCACGCTCTCAAAAAGGCAGGAAAGACAGATGGAAAAACGGAAGGCGGCAATCAGATTTCAGAGGCGGCGGACGCTCAGGCTTAGTGCCGGTGAAGACGAAAAACTGACCCGGCAAGCCGCGACAGCCGGAATCTTCGTTTCCGAGTATATGCGGCGGCTGTTCTTCGGCGGCAGGCCCCTCATTGCCAGAACGGACGACCAGACCGTCCGGGAGTTGCGGCGGCTTGGGGGCCTGCTCAAGCATCATTTTGATATGACGAAGCGAACAGGAGACGCGGGCACTCTCGTGGAACTGGACGCCGCATTGCGGCAAATTCGGTACGCCATCGAAGCCCTGAGCGAAAAGCGATGATTATCAAGAAACTCAAGCGTACCAGCGTCAAAAAGTCCAAGGCCGTCATTATTGGCGGTCTGGTGGACTACATCCTTGCCGAACACGATGACAGGGGCAAGGACAAACTCGCCTACGCCGGAAGCAGAAACTTTCTGACAACGACCGTCGCCGCTCAAAAAAGGGAGATGATTTCTCTTGCCGAAGAATCCATTCAGAGCAAAATGCCGGTCACGCACTGGATTCTGTCATGGCAGGAAAACGAGCAGCCTTCCCGTGAACAGGTAGACGAAGCGGTCAGTCTTTTTCTTCGGGGAATGGGCCTTGCCGAACACCAGACGATCTATGCCCTGCATAAAAATACGGGCAATTATCACCTCCATATCGCCGTGAACCGGACGCATCCCTACACTGAAAAGGTCATCCAGCCGCATAAAGGGTTCGACATCAACGCGGCGCATAAAATCATTGCTGAAATCGAACACCGGCAGGGCTGGACACCGCAGATGAACGCCCGCTATCGCGTCAATGAACAGGGATATGTGGTCAGGAATCTCCAGCGGCGAGAACAGGTAAAGCCCAAGCCCAAAGCCGAGGACTTTGAAAACGCCACGGGAGAAAAATCAGCGATGCGCATTGTTCAGGAGCGCGGCCATGCTGTCATCCAGAATGCCTCATGTTGGGAAGAGCTTCACGCCGGACTGGATGCGGTCGGTCTGCGTTTCATCCGCAAGGGTTCCGGCGCGGTGATTTTCGTGGGAGACACGGCGGTCAAGGCTTCCAGCGTGGACAGAAATTTTTCCCTGTCCAGGCTGTCCAAACGACTTGGAGCGTTCAAGCCCGGCTACTATTCCGAACGGACATTCAGCAAGCCCGCTCCGGAGCCGGTCAGTCACGTTTGCCGGGAGGAATGGCTGGAGTACCAGCAGGAGAGGCAGAGAGTGGCGGAAGAAAAACGCCACACCAGAAAGAAACGGGAGGAAGAACGGGAAGAGCTGGAACGGCGGCAGCAAGAGCGCCGAGAGGCGGCTAGCGCCCGCCTTGCCCGGCACGGGCTTTCCGTACTGAACATTGCCCGGCATTTTTTGAAGGAACAAGAACAGGAAGAACGCGAGGAAGTACGGAACAAGTCCGCTTCCACGGAGCAAGCGACACAGCTCCCGCGTTTCAAGTATTGGTTGGGAAAGCGTGATGCATATCGCGCCAATCTCTGGCGTTTCCGCAAACGGATCGCTCCCGGTGTGGAGGTCAGAAAGCGTAAATTTCCCAAGGTCGGCACTCTGTCTTCGCCCTATGCCGCCTATCGGGAAATGGTCAAAAAACGGTTCCCGGAAAAGATGGATGAATCACGGCTGGACGCCGCTATCGCCCTGTACATGCGCTGTGCCGGATACACGCCGCAGGAGGTAGCCAACGAATTATTTAGACACACCCCCGCCCGCCCCCACGGGCAAAACCGTGATGAAAGGATAGACTACGGGCGTAGAGCTGTCTGGTATGCCTTTGGAACGGCGGGAGATATTGATATTGCCAATATCAACCCCACTCCAAAGCAACTTTTAGAGATTACCAGCGAAATAAAAGAAATAACTACAAATGATACTGCTATGTCCCCTCGTTTGTCCATTCATTTCAAGTAAAACTTAACTCCACAGCGATATAATTTCAGGCTTCAACATACACTAAAATATTCGTTAGAATCTGCCGGAGCTTGTACTCGCTCGGTGTCTGAATATTCCCGAATAGTAACACAGACTGTAATTTTATAAGATTCAAACAATTTTTTTCGCCCTTCAAGTTGGCTCATACGGTGTTGAAGAGTATTTCTCCAGCATTCCACCGCAGACTCGTTTGTCCAAATATTCATAGACAACAATTTGCCATCCTCATTCAGACTTGTAAAACGTTCTGCTCTGACAAATCCCTCAAATCCAGAAAGTATATTTTTCAACTCTGCCGCCAAATCAAGATATTTTTGCATTCCTTCTTTTGTTGGCTTAACTTCAAACAATACAATAACATTAGCCATATCATTGCCACCTTTATCTGCTTTATTTTTGTTTCAGAGGAAAACTTTTTTTATTATAGAGCAGTCCCTTTTTTAGGGATAAAGAAATGTTCCATATTAACACCTTCATAGGTGAGAAGTTTGATTTTCTTTTGCAAACCTCCTGCATAGCCTGTTAGACTACCGTTAGTGCCAACAACACGGTGACAAGGGATGATGATGGAAATTTCATTATGGCCTACTGCTCCTCCAACTGCCTGAGCAGACATGTGGGGTAAATTTCGCTTTGCGGCAATACATTTTGCCAGCTCACCATAGCTCGTTGTCTTGCCATAAGGAATTTTCCGCAGGAGTTCCCATACGGATAGCTGAAATGAGGAACCAATCATATGAAGCGGCGGCATAAAATCTGGCTCCCTCCCGGAGAAATAAATATCCAGCCACCGCTTTACGTGGGCAAAAACCGGCATCTCTCTTTCCTCGTGTTCTTTATCGAGACTGAGAGCATAGAATTTTTCCCCCTCAAACCATAACCCGGTCAGACCAATTTCATCACACGCCAAAAGAATTTTTCCGATTGGCGATTGGTAGGTGCTTATGTATTGCATAATTTTATTTCTCCTTGCACCATAAGTTCATAACCGCATAGCTGCGCCAAGGTTTCCACCTTTCTGCCAGAGCTAACAGTTCTTTGGAGCTGTAGCCCGGTAAAGCGTGTTTTACCCCCGCATCCGTTTCCAAAAAGGCATCCGTCCAACCCATAGTACGCATGGCAATATATTGCGCTGTCCAATTGCCTATACCCTTAAGGGATTGCAGTTTCTTTATTTCCTGCTCCGGGGCGGCGCTTTGTTCGATTTGAATTTCACCCCGGCTCATCGCTTCCGCCAATGTGCGGATACACGCGGAGCGGGCGGCAGTAATACCCAAACGCTCCAAGCGTTCCTGAGTACAGCCTCCCAAAGCTATTATAGCTTCTACAGTAGGGAATATATGATTCAATCCTTCAATGCCCGTTTCCACAGCCATCCCTAAATCTTGGGCCATTCGCCCAGCCAGCGTACTAGCTGCTTTCACACTTATCTGCTGCCCCAAGATGGCTCGCACTGCAGTTTCAAAAGGTTCAAAACATCCTGGAATGCGCCTTCCCTTGACGCACATGCCAGGCAAAAGTTCATTCATGCTCTGAAGAATTTCGTACACGGCATCCGGGTCACAATAGAGATCAAACAAGTGCCGGACACGGGAAAGCACTTGGGAGAGAACAGGGATGAGCGTGTCATTCATAGTAATGCTCAATGCATTTTTTTTCGGATGCCGGTTAACCCGAATCCACCCGGTGTATGTCTCTCCCGTTCGGCCTATCAGACGAACAGTACGGTAATATTGCCCGTTTTCCACCTTTTCAACACCTGTGATCGCCCTGTCCGCCAAAAAAAGCAGTATCTCCTCCCAGCAGTAGGGAGGACGATAACCTAGTGTTACCGTAATAACTCCGGTATTCCGCATTCCTTTTGATGCCTGTTTCCGCAAGGCAGAGGGAGACAGTTTATACTGCTTTTGAAACAGGTCATTCATACGGCGAAGACTTCCGAAACCAGCCGCCATCGCCACCTCCAACACGGACAATTCCGTATCCGTCAGCAGGTTTTTTGCCAACAGCAAGCGACAGGTCTGCAAATATTGCACCGGAGTAACGTGATATTCCTCCCAAAATACCCGACGCAAATGCCGCCCCGTGCAATCTAACCTCGCCGCCAGCTCTTCCAGCTTCTGCCCATTCCCACAGTTTTCCTCCAACAAACGTGCAGCCTTTCGCGCCAGTGTTGAAGTGGCGTCAACAAGCGCATTCCCCGGTGCAAGCTCTGGCCTGCAGAGCAAGCAAGGCCGATACCCTGCCTGTTCTGCTTCGGCAGCGGAGGAAAAAAACGCACAGTTCGACCGCTTGGCTATTTTTGCCCAACAGACGGGGCGACAATAAACTCCTGTGGAGGAAATCCCCACAAAAAAACGCCCGTCAAATCGGCTATCCTTGGCTTTGAACGCTGCATACAGAGCGTCTTCTTGTTCCATGATTACCCCTCATTTAACGCCATTAAGCCTAATTCAAATCAAAAAATCTCGCCATTTTCGGACGTGGTATTGAGTTAACATTTTTTCACTCGGTAAAATCCAGTAGCGCCCAATAATTCATTCTTTTTGGATAATTGCCGGGGTGTTATTTATAGAAGTATATTAAAATACAAAACCACGATTTCCGTTTCCCGGATTTCGTGGTTTTCTTTTGCTGTTATCCCCAAATATCTAGCCACAACCAAAAGCATCCAGCAATTTTAGGGGTTGATTTTAGGGGTAAAAATAATAGCAATTATATATAATATTTTGAAATAATTATATAATTATACAAAACAATAATTTTCATGAATATAATTCATGCAAAACGTACAAAGTATCCCGATATATTTCTTGAAAATTCCCTTCTCTGGCAGAGACTCCTGAAGAAAATGTGATGCCTGCAAAGTGGCATGACAGCCGTATGGCAAATGAAATGCCGGGAGGCATTTTACCTGTCCGGCATCTGGTGACTGGCTGATGAAGGCTGATACAGTCCTCTGAAAGCCAGAAAGAATGTTGGTATTTGAGTTGGTAAAATATTTTATAAAAATATTTTTATTAAATATTTCAATATATTATAAGGATAACACAACTCGCTTTTGAAAATATCTGCCGATCAGAACCATGTGTTCCGACTTGCAGGCTTTACTCCTGAAGCCGGAGCTTAACGCCGCAAGTGAATTGCGGCTGTTCCGATGTCGCGGCGGAGTCTCGTTCCGTTCAACTCCGGGAGCATTTTCAAATCGATAATACTCTGAAATGGAGCGGGACTCGACGCAAACCGAATATTTATCTGGTGAAAAAAACAGAAAGGCCGGCGTCTGATACTGCCAGACGCCGGCCTTTCTGTTTCCGGAGCAAGCCCCTTTCCCACCCTCGCAATGCAAGTCGATATATGGTAGTAAGAATACGCTGTCATGATACTGTTGTGACAGGACAGAGCAATACTGTATTCAAGTGCAACTGCTCCGTGTTGCGTAGTCATGTTTTTTTATATCCGCTCCTGCATTGTTACCTTCTCCGGGAATCATGACAGTTCTGTCGTCCAGTTCAGCCCCTGAATCCTCGTGTCGAGTTCGCGGATGCGCTTTGCGAGCAGATCGGTTTCTTTCTGCTTGTCCGCAACATTGACTGTACTCATGATTGCTATTTCCTTGGCGGAATAGCGATCTGTCTTGGCGGACGCCTCCTTGAGGAATTCGCGCAGAATTTTTGCCTGTGTGGTGAGGGCATCGCGTTCCGCCAGAAGATCCGCAATGCGGACGCCGTCGGCAAGGGGCATGGCGTTTGTCCTGTTGATGCGTCGCACCAGATCAATAAATGCGGTTGTCCGGGCGGCGAGTGCGGTCATGAGTTCTTCGGGATTTTCCGCCGGACTGTCTCCTTCCTGTACCTTTGCATTGAGCATGAGGCGTTCTCGCAACTGGGCGATATTCTTCTGAATATCGGCGCGCAGGATAAGCGCTTCGGCAAGTTTCATGATGGCTCCTTTTTTCAGAACAGAAATTCCGTGAGATCCGACTTCAGGATGCGATCCAGCTCGTCACTTTGCCGTTCGTCTGTTTCCGTGAACAGTATGCCGAACAGGGGGAGTTCCGGTACGCTGATTTTGCGCAGTTCCAGCACACGCTGAAAGGATGCGGCCAGCCTTTCAAAGTCGAGTGCGGCATCAGGAGACAACCCTTCCGGTCTGTTCAGCAGAATCATGGAGTAGGTTTTGCCCTCGCGTCCGGCAAGGAGACTGTCGAAATCAGGCCTGCCGCCGTCCAGATAGGTTTCCGCCGTATTCAGGCCGAAGGCGAAGGCCGCCATGTCTGTGGTGCACAGCCCGGCAAAGCGCATGGGGTTGAATTCGATGGGCAGAATCTGGCCGTTGTCCACGCGCAGTTCGACATGGGCCGGGAAGTTGCGTGCGCCGATCAGGGCATTGGCCTTGCGGAACCAGTCCGTGAAGCGGGACAGATTGGGGCGGATAACGGCCTCGCCGGTGACGTAGAGGCGGTCACTCACATCCTCGAACGAAGCAAAGCGATGCTGGAAGATATTCAGGATGACAGGCTCGCCCTGTTCGTCGAAATAAAGATCCACGGCGTATTCGTCGCCCATGATGTATTGTTCCGCGATGAAGCGGGACTGGTTGACCACGCTGTCCGGAAAGCCGCCTTGTCCTGCATTCCGTTCCACAGCCTCCAGTGCGCGTTTCCAGTCCGCCTCATTCGTCACGGTATGCACGCCCATGCTGAAAAAGCCGACGGAGGGCTTGAGAATGAATGGCCTGGGCCAGCCGGAAATATCCGTTGAGGCGAGTTCCGCCGCCGGGATTTCACGGAAGAAGAAGTCCGGAGCAAGCGCGCTCATCATGCGCCGCAGGGCCGCCTTGTCCTTCATGGCGCGGATGCTTCCGGCCAGAGGCAGATCGCCGAGATGCGCCAGCACCCAGTCCAGCGCGTTCTCCGAGTTGGAATAGAGGCGATCTCCGGCGCGGCAGCGCCGTTCCGCCTCAGCGTCATCCACAAGATGCAGGGGAAGGCCGCTCTGCCGGGAAAGTTCTTCGGTGAAGGGGGTGCGCAGCGCCGCGTGTCCGGATTCGCTGACACGCTTCAGGAAAAAGTCGGAAACATAGGGGCGATCGAGAAACAGCATAATGCTCCAGTGAACGTCAGTTCAATTTTTTCGCTTCCAGCGTGAACATGAGCGGCAGGCGGGGGAAGGGGCGGCCTTTCCATGCTGCGGGCGGATGCCTGCGCCGCGCATGTTCTCCTCCGCCAGGACGCATTCCGGCAAAAGGTTCCCAGCCATTGGAGTAAGGATACTCCGTAAGACTTTGCAGCGCAAAGCCCGCACCAAGCAGAGCATTCACCGTTTCCCCCAGACCATGATAGAATTCGTGAGACGGATGCGGATTGCGGAAACGCTGTTCTCCTCCGGCAAAGCCGGACGGAGCCAGCGCGTCGCCGGAAAGCCCCACATAGTCGCTGACGCCGTCGTCTTCCCGGATCGGGTTTCCACCTCCGTAATCGTAGACCGGTTCCCAGTCCTGATCGAAACACATGGCGAAGGGATGAAATTCCACTGCCGCGAAGCGTCCGCCCGGCTTCAGGATGGCATGAATTCCCTTTGCCCATACCGTGAGATCGGAAAGCCAGCATAAAAATCCGTAAGAGGAAAACGCGATATCATAGGAAGCCGGGTTTTCCGCCGCCTCCCGTTCCAGCCAGTCGTATATGTCGGCCCGCGTGAAGTTTGCCGCAATGCCGCTGTCTGTCGAAAGGCGGCGGGCAAAGGCGATGGCTTCGTCGCTGATATCCACGCCGGTAACAAGCGCGCCGAGAGCGGCGAGACTCAGGCTGTCCTGCCCGGCGTTGCACTGCAGATGAGCGATGCGCAGGCCTCGCACGTCGCCAAGCAGGGCCAGTTCTTCCGCAAAGAGGGTGGAGCCGCCCCGGCGCAGAAAACCCGCCTGGTCAATCTTGTGGCTGTTGTGCGCCTGAGTGGCGGCATTCCATGACAGGCGGTTGGCTTCATGCAGGTCTTTGCGCATGGGAATCCCCCGGAGAAACTTTTGTCCTGAATCGCGCGGCGCTGGTTTCCGCAGGATAAGCGAGCTTGCCGTTCAACCGCAAGTCTCCTCCACCCCCTCCGGGCTTTTGCTCATGGAAGGTCAGCGCCCGTGTCAACGCCTGAAGCACGGGCAGAGCGGGGAAGGCGCCATGCTCAAGAAGCGCCTGGTTGAATTCCACCTCGACGCCCAGATAATGTTCGCCAAGGCATTTGCGCAGCGCAGCGGGCAGTCCGTCGGATATACCCCGGTAAGGCGCGTTGAGGCGAACCCGCAGTTCGGGAAGAATGCGGCGGAGTTCCCGGCGCCATGCCCCGGCCAGGCTTTTTTCTGCAGGTCGGGAGGGATCGTACAAAAGGCCGAGATCCATGTTCCGGCGCTGTCCGTCCAGAATGGGGGTGAAACTGTGCGCTGCGAGATGCAGGACACGGGCATGGGTTTGCAGCAGTTCCGCGGCGCTTCTGCCGACCGCGGTGCGATACGGGGCGTGCCATGCCGCAAGTATGGCGTTTTTTTCCGCTGGCGGGAGGGCACGCGTGACGGAGGACCAGACGGAAGGGTTGGAGGGGGAACGGTTGCAGTCACAGAGCAGGCGGGTGACGGAAGCGGCGAAGAGAGGAGCGTTCAGGGCCGAGGCCCAGGCTTTTGCCGTGTCCAGCGCGCCGGGATCCCACCCCCTGTGGGAGGTCAGAAGGGCGGCGTCGGTGAAGAGCCGGGCATGGGCGGGAGGAACGGCGTTGACCGCGTGTTCGCAGGAGATGAGAAAGGCAACGGACATGGCAGGCCGCAGGATTGAGGTGAGCCGGGATACTGTTGAAAAAGTCCCGAGGGGAGTCCCGCCCCCTCGAACTCCCCCGGGCAGGGCGTACCACGCCCTGCATTTCCACAATATGGTATGCCATAACTATGGTGGGGGCCGGGGGAGAGCATCTCCCCCGTTTTTTTAGAGCGTTTTGCTCTCGAAAATGCCTGTCAGTCAGGACCCGATATTCCGGCTCGCAGGTTTCACGCCTGAAGCCGGAGCGTTACGCCGCAAGTGAATTGCGGCGACACCGGAGAAGGGGGCGGCGCGGCTTCAGTCTCGCTTCGCTTGACTCCGGGAGCATTTTCAAACCGAAAATGCTCTAGTGTTACACAAAGAATGTCTTCTCCGCGAGGCAGGCACACAGATCGTCGCAGATGCCGCGCAGGGCGGGGCGGGAAGGTGTCAGTCCGGCGCGTTCAACCAGACGGCGGGCCAGCGGGCCGCGTTCGCGGTACAGATCAAACCATGGCTTGAACAGCGGAGACTGCAGTTCCGGCCTGTCCAGCAGCGCGGCCCATATTTCGCCGAAGCTGATTTCCTTCCTGGGCAGACCGAACAGCGCGGCATATTCGGGGTCGAGTACCGGGGCATGTTCCGCGCCGCGCACGGCGTCGAAGAACAGGCGATAGAGCCGGGCCACGCTCCAGCGCTTCTGTTCCTCCCATGACGCGAGCGTTTCCCCGGTCAGCAGCCGTACTGCGCCCGCCACGGCGAAGCAGACGGCCAGATCTGCCGACGGGCATTCCTGGCTGTCCGTGACGCGGATCTCGATGGCGCTGCGGTCGAAGCGGGCAATGGCTCCGCGCGCGTTGGCCCACTCGTCGCGCAGGATGCCCATGGGATCCAGCGGGGCGGACTGCGCGTAGATCGGCTCAAGAATGTGCGTCCGGTACGCGTCCGGCGTGAATACTGCTTCGGGAACAAGATCTCCGGTCATCGCCGGAATGGCCATGGAGTTGTAGCGGTAGTGCTGCATGCGGGCGTCGAGCAGCCCGGTCCAGCGCCCGTCGAGATAGGGCGAAGCGGCAGCCAGCGCGGGAATGAGCGGCAGAACAAGGCGTATGGCCGCGTGCAGTCGTCCGAATTCCTCTTCACCGGAGAAAGGCAAATTGAGATGGACGCTCTGCAGGTTGGTCCAGCCGTGGGTGCAGCAGCCGAAAATGCGGTCATATTCCGCGTAGATTTCATGATACTCATGCGGCCAGAGCATGGGGTCCTTCGCCGGATTCATCCATGGATGGGCCGCCGATGGCATGAGGCAGGCGCGGCGCGGCGCGAGCAGGGTGTTGACGTGATCCACGCTGGCGTTCAGAGGGGCAAGCCAGCCCTCCAGCGAGGGTTCCGGTTCCGCGCACTTGGCTTCCGCCACATGGGCCGCCAGCTCGTTGGACCATTCCACCCGGCCGGAAGGGTTGCCTTCCGTACGGGTGGAGGCATCGGGGCTTCTTTCCAGATCGTCGAGCAGGGTGTCCACGATGGAACGGATTTCCCGGCTTTCGGCGTCCACCACCATATATTCGATTTCTACCCCGTAGCCCTGAAACAGGGAAAGGGGGGCCTTGTTCTGATCAGACATTGCTTCTGCTCCGCAGATTGACGATACGGTTGCGGAATTCTTTCAGAATTGCCGTGTACAGTTCCATGCCCAGCACTTCATCCTCGATGCCCGCGTCAAGGCTGGGGTTGTCATTGATCTCGATAAGATGGGGGATTCCGTTGATTTCCTTGAGATCCACGCCATACAGACCGTTGCCGATGAGTCTTGCCGCGTCCACTGCGGTCTTGAGCACGGCGGCGGGGGCGTCCTCGACGCGCAGCGTTTCGGTCATGCCCCACTTGCCGTCCTCGGATTTGGCCTTTTTGTTGTATATCTGCCAATGGTGTTCGGCCATGTAATATTTGCAGACATAGAGCGGCTTGCCCGCCAGTACACCCACGCGCCAGTCGAATTCGGTGGGGAGGAACTCCTGGGCGATGATCAGTTCGGACTTGTCGAGCATTTCCGCACAGCCTGCCGCAAACTCTTCGGGGGTATCCACCTTGACGACGCCAAGGGAGAAGGAGCTGTCCGGCTGTTTGAGGATGCAGGGGAACCCCAGCGTCCTGTAGGCGGAATGGACGTTTTCCGCATGTACAATCACGGTTTTGGGCGTGCGGATGCGGTGGTGGGCCATGAGCTCGGCAAGATACACCTTGTTGGTGCAGCGCAGAATGGACATGGGATCGTCAATGACGGGCATGCCCTCAAGTTCGGCGCGGCGGGCAAAACGGTAGGTATGGTTGTTGACCTGGGTCGTGTCCCGGATGAACAGCGCGTCATATTCGGGAAGATGGGCGAATTCGTCCTTGGTGACGGGCTGGACGCTCATGTCCAGTCTGGCCCCGGCCCTGATGAAGTTGTCCAGGGCTTTCCTGTTGGAAGGAGGCAGAGGATCGTCGGGATTGACCAGCATGGCCAGCGAAAAGGCCGCCGGGCGCAGGGCATGCACGGCACGGGCGGGACTGCTGCAGAAATCTCGGATGGCCTCCATGAGAAAGGGGCGGTGTTCGTCCGGCACTTCGGAAAGCGGTATGGCGTGGATGCGCCTGAGCTGCCACCTGCCCTGTCTGCCCCTGATGAACTGGGCGCGCAGCAGAGGGGCGGCCAGCATGTTGAACAGGCGCAGGCACAGTTTTTCATACCGCTTCGCCATGTTGCGCCCGAGGTAGATGCTCAGGGTGAAGGTTTCGCTTTGCAGCGGCGTCAGGCTCTTCTGTATCTGTTCTTCCAGTTCGGAGTCGATGTAGTTGGCAAAAAAGCCGCCGTGCAGATCGCGCATGGTGGAAACGCTGGGCGTGGGGCGGTGTCCGCGCGCCGTGGCCAGCAGGGAGACATAATAGCCGCTGCTCTGGTACTGGTAGCTGCGGCAGAGGTTGAGCACGCGGCAGCGGCCGTAGTGGAGAAAGCGGGGATCG
The DNA here is from genome assembly GCA_944324075.1 of Candidatus Mailhella excrementigallinarum. GTDB lineage: Bacteria > Desulfobacterota > Desulfovibrionia > Desulfovibrionales > Desulfovibrionaceae > Mailhella > Mailhella excrementigallinarum. Next base: position 32,483 of record CALUUZ010000006.1, on the reverse strand, counting down.
GTAATATAGCGGCGGGGCGGGACGATTTCGACGTTGGGCAGGCCGAGATCCCATTTGTCCGCGTCGGGCGCGACAATGACAATTTTCATCATGGGTTCCTTGTCAGGAGGGACATTATTGGAGGAAAGGGAGAGATATCCGCCGGAATCAGACGTCAGGGCCGGGGGCCGTTTCCGTGTTTTCCCCTGACAGAGGGGCGGCGCGGCTCCAGAATGAGAAGGTTGGCGTCATATGTGACAATGCCGAGCAGAATGGCGCACATGAGCCGATCCATGGGAGCCTCGTACCCGCTGCTTCCCGTCAGGGGATTGTCGCCGTACGGGTCAGCGACATGCACGGTACGTCTGGCGTGATCATAGCCGTGCAGAACCACGAAATGCCCGCCGGGCATGCCCCGGATGTCATCCGCCTCGTTGGTGGAGGGGATATCGCGCATTTCCCGATACAGATAGGTGGAACTGAGCCCGGCAATAACCGGCAGTTGTCTGAGCAGGGGCCGCCGGATCAGCGTACGGGACAGATCCTCGAACAGGAGCTTTCCACCGAGATTGAGATACTCGATATAGGCATGGCTGGCGGCATGCAGCTTGTGATCGGGCTTCGCCTCCATCTGGAGGCGCAGTTTCTCCTTGAGTGCGGCGGCGTCCAGTCCTGCCCATGTGGGGTCAAAGGTGTTGAGATCGTAGGTGTAAAGCCGGGCCTTGTAGCCGCGCCGCAGGGCATGGCAGCCCAGCAGACTGGCCAGCGTGCCGCCGTCCCGGAGCTGGGCGATTTCCTCCACCACCCGGGATACGGGCATGAAGTCACCGAAATAGCGGTATACCGCGTGCAGGCAGGTGGGGCCGCAGGTGACATCATCGGGCTGGGGAAGAATATCGAGATGAAGCCGGGTGCGTTCGGGAGGGTTTTCCTCTGCGGCATCGCGTGCGGAGGGGGAATCCTCCCGGAGGAGTCTGCTCTCGCGGAGAGAGGGAGAAAAGGAAGCGTTCATGGTTTGCCTCATGCGCAAAGCGCTTTTGCGGGCGCGGGCCGCGCCCGCAAAAGCGCGATAGCACCATGAGGCGCGGGAGGCAAGGGGGAAAAACGGGTATCATGCGGCGGGGAACTTGGAGTGCCTTTCTCCCAGAGGTTTCAGCCTCTTTGGGCATGGGGCCGATTTATTCCGTGAATAAATCGGCGGTTCCTTAATTGCCCTTATGCAAGATTTCGGCCAGGGCTTCCAGCGCGGCGGCCAGTTCTTCCCGGCGTTCCGCACCGCCCAGCGCGATGCGCACACCGTGTTCGGGCACGCCATGCCCCATGGCGAAATGCTCGCCTTCGGCCACCAGTACGCCCCGTGCCCGCGCCGCGTCGGCAAAGCGCACGCCCGTCCATGGTTCGGGCAGGCGCAGCCAGCAGAAGAAGCCCGTGCGGCGCGCGATCAGTTCAAAACCGTCCAGAATATCGCGCGCGAGAACGCAGCGCGCAGCGGCCTCGGCCCGCTTGGCCTCAAGGACGTGCTGCGCCGTGCCGTCGCGGATCCAGCGCGCGGCCAGTTCCGCCATGAGCGGGGGAACCATGGAAATGGTATAGGAAATGGTTTTTTCCAGCTCTTCCAGGTGATGCTGAGGCGGGCAGAGGTAGGCCACGCGCAGCCCTCCGCCCAGCACTTCGCTGGTGGCGGCGATGAAGCAGGTGCGTTCCGGAGCGAGTCCCGCCAGAGGAGGCAGGCGAGAGCCTTTGTCCGGCGCGTCATCCCGGCTGTGGGCAAGGGCGAACACGTCATCTTCCATGATCAGCAGGTCGTGCCGGCGGCAGACTTCCACAATCTCTTCACGCCGGCGCAGGCTCATGCGGGTAAGCGTGGGATTGCGGCAGGAAGGCATGAGGTAGACCGCCCGCACCCGGTTGCCCGGCGGCGCTCCCCGGCACGCAGAGTCCAGCGCGTCGGGTGACATGCCGCCTGCGTCCGCGCGCACGGGCACAATCTGGATGCGGAGGCGGCGGGCCAGCTGGCGCAGCAGGGGGTAGCTCAGGCTTTCCGCTGCGATGCGGTCGCCGGGCGCGCACAGCGAGGTCAGAATGGTCAGCAGCGCGTGCTGGGAACCGGCGCAGATCAGCAGGTCCGCGGGCCGTGCGGCCAGCCCGTATCGGCCCGCCCACAGGGCGCCGGCCTCACGATGACGCAGCATGCCGCCGGGTCTCCGGTAGCTCTGCAGTCCGTCCAGCATGGCGGCGTCATGTTCCGTCAGCTTTCGCAGCCCTTGCGAAAGAGAGGGATTGAGATGCTCGAAGGGAGCGATAAAGCCGAGATTGTGCAAGGCCGGTTTCGCGCGGAGAACAGCGTGGTTTCCGGCATCTGCCGCAGGTCTTTTCGTCGGGAGGCAGTGCGGCGCGTCAGGGGCGGCCTCTCCGCCTTCCGCCGCTTCCGGCGGCATGACGTCCACATCCGGACGCTGAACGCGGATAAAGGTGCCTCTGCCCACCGAGGCTTCCACCAGTCCGCGCGTGGCGGCTTCGGCATAGGCGCGGCTGACCGTGCCCAGGGTGACGCCGAGGGCGCGGGCCAGAGCGCGCTGCGGCGGCAGGGCTGTGCCGGGGGGGAGTTCATGTTCCCGGAACGCCTGTTCCACAGCGTCGGCCAGAGCGAGGTATTTGGGGCGATCCCCGTTGCGGGCGGAGAGTCCGGCGAGAAGGGCGGTAATATTCATATTGTCATGCATACAATGTTTATTGATCCTGTTTATTGCGGATCAATTGCCTTTTACCGCGCAAGGTCTATTCCTGCAAGAAACGCGCTCCATGCCGGCATGGCATCCCATGACATGCCGGGGAGCGGGAAGGAACCGACAGGTTTTCCCCGGAGAGGGAACTTCAGAACACGAGGAGCCTTTGATGAGAAAAGACGGACAGAATGCAAGAAAGGGAACATTCAAGCTCAAGGCCGGTCTGGCGCAGATGCTCAAGGGCGGTGTGATCATGGACGTGACCACGCCGGAACAGGCGAAGATCGCTCAGGAAGCCGGAGCCTGCGCGGTAATGGCGCTGGAGCGCGTGCCAGCCGACATCCGCAAGGCCGGAGGGGTGGCCCGCATGGCGGACCCCGGCATTGTCAGACGGATCATGGAAGCGGTCAGCATTCCGGTCATGGCCAAGGCGAGGATCGGGCATGTGGTTGAGGCGCGTATTCTTGAGGCGCTCGGCGTGGACTATATCGACGAGAGTGAAGTGCTGACGCCCGCAGACGATCGTTTCCACATCGACAAGAAACCGTTCCGGGTGCCGTTTGTCTGCGGAGCGCGCAATCTGGGCGAGGCGCTGCGGCGCATAGGCGAAGGCGCGGCCATGATCCGCACCAAGGGGGAACCCGGCACGGGCAATGTGGTGGAAGCGGTGCGCCACTGCCGTATGGTTATGGGGCAGATCCGCGAGCTGTGCAACATGCCCGAGGATGAGGTTCCCGGTTTTGCCAGGGAGCTGGCCGCTCCGCTGGATCTGGTGACGGCCACGCGCCGGGCGGGACGCCTGCCGGTGGTGAACTTTGCCGCCGGCGGCATTTCCACGCCCGCCGACGCGGCGTTGATGATGGAGCTGGGCTGTGACGGCATCTTTGTGGGATCGGGCATCTTCAAGTCCGCCGATCCGGCAGGGCGCGCCCGCGCCATTGTAGCCGCCGTCACCCATTACCGCGATTATGATATTCTGGCCGAGGTTTCACGGGATCTTGGCGACTCCATGCCCGGTCTGGAAATTTCCTCCCTCGCGCCGGAAGAGCGTATGCAGGAGCGGGGCTGGTGAGCGCGTTCGCCGATCTGCGTATCGGGGTGCTGGCCCTGCAGGGAGCGTTTGTCGAGCATGCCCGCATGGTTCGAGCCTGCGGCGCGCGCGCCGAAGAGATCCGCAAGCCGCTTTCCTGCGGAGCCGCTGCCGGACTGGATGCCTTTGACGGCATCATTCTGCCCGGCGGAGAAAGCACCGTCATGGGCAAACTTCTGCTGGAACGGGGGCTGATGGACGCGCTGCGGGCGCGGATTGCAGACGGGATGCCCGTGTACGGCTCCTGCGCCGGGCTGATCCTGCTGTGCCGGGATATTGAAGGCCCGGATGGAGAGCCTCTGGATCAGCCGCGTCTCGGGCTGCTGGATGCGACGGCGCGGCGTAACGCCTTCGGGCGTCAGGCCGACAGCTTTGAATGCCGCCTGCGCGTCCGGGAGCTGGAGCACGGTGAGGAGCATCCTCTGCCCGCCGTGTTCATCCGTGCGCCGCTGATAACCCATGTGGGAACGGAGGTGCGCGTGCTGGCCGAAGTGGCGGAGACGGACGCTCTCGTATCCGGGCCGGTGGCCGTGCGCCAGGGTAATATTCTGGCAACCTCGTTCCATCCCGAACTTACTCGCGATACCCGCATGCACCGGCTGTTTCTCGGGCTTGCCGCGCGTGAAAGGAGAGTTCCGAAGTCGTAGGGAGTATTTTTCATCGTCATGGCACCGCAGTGGAAATCATTCTGCTGAAGAAGGAAAAAGACGGTATTTCATCGCGATAACGAGAGAAATTGCCGTCTTTTTTCATGTTTGGGATAAAAGCGAAAAATCCCTCTTGACAGAATGATATTGATTGGGAATATTCAATGTGAAAATCATGACGATTTTGGAGAGAGATGGAAAGTCGTGGTTTTTCGCAATTATGAGGTGCGGTTTTTTGCTGCATCCCGGTCACATCTGCAGTCTAAGGAGAGAGACTATGGAATTGAGCAGGAGAGCCATGCTGGGAACCCTCGGCGGCATTGCCGCGGGCAGCGCCGTCGCGGCCATGGTGAAAACGGGAGTTGCCGCTTCTGAAGGGCCTGTGATTTCCCCCGGGCAGAACGGTCATTTTGCTCAGCAGTATGGGGAGTTCGGCTGGAAGCCCCATAAACTGGATCCGGAGGAATGCGCGAAGATCGCCTACGAGGGGTACTGGTACAAGGGCTATGCCTGCGGATACGGCGCGTTCTACAGCATTATCGGGGTGCTGGGCGAAAAGTACGGCGCTCCGTACAATACGTTTCCCTTCACCATGCTTGAGGCCAACAAGGGCGGGATATCGGACTGGGGCACCATCTGCGGGGCGCTGTACGGCGCAGCCGCCGCATATGCTCTGTTCTGGGGCCGCAAGGAGCGTGACCCCATGGTGACGGAGCTGTACCGCTGGTATGAGCAGACCGCTCTGCCCATCTATCAGCCGGGTGACATGGCGCAGGGCGTGAAAGGAGATATTCCTTCCAATCCTTCCGGTTCTGTGCTCTGCCATATTTCCGTATCCAAATGGTGTTACAATACCAAGCTCCCGGCATCGGGCAAGGAACGCAGCGAACGCTGCGGCCGCATCACGGCCGACGTGTCGCGCAAGGCCGTTGAAATCTTCAACGCCAAGATCGATGCGGGCAAGGACTGGAAGGGGGCCGCAGGCAAGCCGGAGGCTCTCAGGTATTGCGGCGAATGCCATACCAAGGGCGGCGAATCCGATATCGCCAAGGGTATTATGGACTGCACGCCCTGTCACAGCGGCTCGGAACATACCATGAACAAGTTCAAGGATCACCCCTAGGGGCTGTGACCGGCAGGTATTTTCAGCAGCAAGATGCTCTGGAAATCCCAAAGGCGGCCAGCCGCCGCCGGAAGATTTGAAAGACATGGGGGCGGAGCGCCGGGAATCCGGCGCTCCGCCCCTGCCGCGTTCCGGTTTCCGGCGCAGATTTTGCATGTCCCCGTGAATGCTTCGTATTCAATGTTGCATGGAACCGGGACATTCCGCTGCTGAAATGCTCTGTGGAGCCGGGCAGGGCGAGACTCATCCCCGGTCTCCCTCTTCGCAAGGCGCTTTGCGTTGACGGTTAAGGAAGCAGCGACAGCCTCCCCTCTCCGTTGTCGCCGCAATTCACCTGCGGCGTTAAGCCCGGGCGAAAGCGTGAAGCCTGCGAGTAAGCACACAGGGGCTGGCTGGTAACTATTTTCAAACGCAGAACGTTCCGGAGAGGAAGAGCATCCGCCTCAGCGTGAGGCATAGCGGGTGGTCCGAGTGACTCCCAGATAGGATGCCACGGTTTTGGTTTTCCCGTTGCGCAGGGCAAAACCGCCGTTCATAAGCCTGTCGATTTCCCGTGCGCGTACCTGAGCCGAGGGCGCGCCGAGCAGCACGGCGATGAGCCGGGTCTTCCCCCGTCGGGCGGTCGTGATGATGTTGTAGCCCGAGGCTGTGGTCCAGCCTGTTTTCAGGCCGTCCGCGCCCTTGTAGCGCCCAAGCTGCGGATTCTTGTTTTCGCAGGTGCGGTTGTGGATGGTGACGGTGCGGGCGGAATGGTAGCGCAGCGCCTTGGGAAAACGCGCGATATAGTTGCGGGCAAGGCTGAGCATGTCGCGCGCGGTTGTATACTGCCCCCTGGCGGGCAGGCCGTGCGGCGTTTTGAAGGTGCTGTCGTCCATGCCCAGTTTTTTGCCGATCACGTTCATTTTCTTGACGAAAGCCGCCTGCGATCCGTAGACATGCTCGGCAACCGCGCAACTGGCGTCGTTGCCCGAAGCCACGGCCATGCCGTACAGCAGGCGTTCGAGCGTCAGCTTGTCCCCGGGACGCAGCCCCATGCGTGAACCTCCCTCCAGCGCCGCGCGACGGCTGACCTTGACGTTATCCCTGAGCGAAACCCTGCCGTCCTCCACGGCATCGAATACCAGATACATTGAGAGAATCTTGGTCAGCGAGGCGGGCGGCACCCTGGCGTCGGCGTTCTGTTCATACAGCACAACACGTCTGTCCAGATCGTAAAGAATGGCGCTTTTTGCCCGGATGGGGCCGGCCAGGGCGGACGGCGGCAGGGCAAGGATACAGGCGAACAGGGCGGCGCAGGCGGCGCGGCGCGGGAGAACTTTGACGGAGAGGAAAGAGAAAACGCGCATGGGAATATCCTTCGATCTTTGGAAAAGACGAAACGGCATTGCCTTTCAAGGCACATTTCTATCCCATATTTGAAAAATATTCCAATTATTTCAAGAAGAAAATGATGAATAACGATTTGCGGGACTTATAGATTCTCTAGAGTTGTTTCAGCCATCTTCCGGGGCAGTGCGGCAAAATCAGCGCGGAGTTCCCCGGAGATGGATACGGAGCGGGGAGTCCCGATCCGGGGAAAGAGGCTGCCGCGCAGGCTGGCTGTGAGGTTGTGCATGAGCAGGACGCATGTTCTGCCCCGCAGTTTTTCTGCCCGGCTTCCTGGTGCGTTTTGCTCTTGAAAATATCTGCCAGTCAGGCCCCTGTGTTCTGGCTCGCAGGTTTCACGCCGCCGTCGCTCTGCGCCGCAAGTGAATTGCGGCGACACGGAGAAGGGGGGCGTCGCGGCTTCAGTCTCGCCCCGCTCGACTGAAGGAGAGCATTTCAATGGCGAAATGCTCCAAAAGAACAGAAGACCGGCTTCCAGGGGGATGGAAGCCGGTCTGAAGCGGCGGACAGCCAGGGGGAGGCTTATTCCGCCGTGAACTTGATCTTCGGGTTCACGATATCGTCATGACTTTCCGCTGCATGCCGCGCGAATACATCCTGAATGCCGGGGATTTCTCCCATGCCTCTGAGTACGGGAAACACGGTCATGCCTTCCTTCCGGAGCAGGGAAGCCCAGGAATCAGGCTCGTCGCCCGCAAGGTCGTTGCGGGCATGGTCTCCCGCCACCACCATGAACGGCATAAGCCACACGCGGGTGACTCCCTTTTCCTTCAGCATGGGGATGATGTTCTCAATGCGCTGGTAGCCTTCCACGGAAGCCATGAAGGCAAGGGGATCGATGGCGTTCATCACGGCGTTCATGCCCGCGAATACCATGTCGCAGCGTCCGGCGTCCTGTCCGTGCGCCATGAACAGGACGGCGTCGCCGCTTTTGCGGGCGGAAGGCACGGCGCGCAGGACTGCCTTTGCCACGGCCTGCGCGTCATCCATGGATTCCACCAGGGGGCGGCCCAGCGTCATGGTCTTGAAGCGTCCGGGATGCTTGAGCACGTTGCTCTGGAGCAGACGGTCGAGCTTGGTGAATTCCTCGCCCGCCATGATGTGCAGAGACTGCACGGACAGATCCGTCACCCCCTGTTCGGCAAGGGCGTCCAGCGCCTCGTCCACGGAGTAGACTTTCTTGCCCTGCCTGCCGAGTTTGGTACGGATGATGTTGGAAGTATATGCCCATACCAGAGGTTCACCCTGTTCCAGCGCGGGGCGGAAGGCCGCCTCGATGCCTTCGTAGGCGGGCAGAGCCTTCTCTTCACTGGTTCCGAAGGCTACCAGCAGGATGCCTTTCCTGCCCTGTTCCGCAATGGCGGAAGAAACAAGGAGGCTCAGAGCGAGCAGCAGGGCGAAGCTGACGCCAAGGCCGCGTTTGAGGAGGGTTTGAGTGCGCATGCGAACTCCCGTGTTGTCGCGCCGGGCCGCGAAATACAGAAAAAGGGCGCGCCGCGCGCCGGATTTGCGGGCGCCGCCGGGGGAGGATCATGTTTCTGCGCAGGGGGGCATGAAAAAAGCTCCATGATCGTGTGATCATGGAGCTTCCGTATTTTGCTCCAGAGTACCTGCCGGCAATGATCCCGTGCCGGAGGGGCGTCCCGCGCGGGCGGGACGTTCCTTGCCAGGCAGGTCTTCCGGCTTGCCTCGCGGTTCCCGGCCTTCCCGGAATGCAATTCCAGTGGCGCACAGGGGGAACCGTTCTCTTTCATTCAGCGAAGAAGAGGCTCACGGCGGCGGGTCCGCTCCCGTTTTGCACGGGATTCCCTATCAAGTCCAAAGGACACCTGACGGAAGACACGATACGCGCGGGACAGGGCCGTTGTCAATCTCGGCGGAACGCGGCGGGCACCGTCATGCAGGATGATAATGGGTGAGAAAACTCACATCCACGGGGCTGACCACGATTTCCATATCTCCCAGCATTTCGCTTTGCGTCATGCGGCCCGAAGCGACTTCCATCATGAAGGCGCCGAGTTTTTCCACCCCTTCCTCCATGCTGTATTCCTTGGAAATAACCCCGCCCAGATCCACGTCGATATTGTCGGCAAAAGAGTCCGCCGTTGAGGGATTTCCGGTGATTTTGACGGTGGGTGAAACCGGACTGCCCACGGGGTTTCCCACTCCCGTGGTAAACAGGATCATCTGGGCGCCGCTGACAGACAGCGCGGTAATGTTTTCCGTGCCGGGCGCGGGCGCGTCAAGGAAAACCAGCCCCCGTTTCGAGGGGCGTTCGCCATACTCCAGAACTTCCCCGAGGGGACGTGTTCCCCCCTTGCGCACGTTGCCGAGCGCCTTTTCCTCAAGCGTGGTAAGCCCTCCCGCGATATTGTCGGCGCTCATGGGCCAGACCCGTGTGCCCTGATAGATGGCCTGATCCTCCATTCTCTTCACGACCATCTTCATGCGGGCCGCCACATCAGGGCTTGCCGCCCGTTCGATGAGCGAATGCTCCGCGCCGACCACTTCCTCGGTTTCGCTGAGAATCCATGTGGCCCCGGCATCCACCATGCAATCTCCCAGCATGCCGAGCAGGGGGTTGGCGGTGATGCCCGATGTGGTGTCCGAGCCGCCGCATTCCGCCCCTATGACCAGTTCCGAGAGAGGGATAGGTTCACGCGTCTGCGCGCTGGCCCTGCCCATAAGCCGGGCGGCGAGGCGCACGCCCTGTTCCGTGGCTTTCAGCGTTCCGCCGCAGGGCTGAACGGCCAGCCATTCCACCGGCTTGCCGGAAACGGCAATGGCCTCTGCCAGAGCCCGGGCTGAATGCGGTTCAAGACTGACCACAAGCGCCGCGCCGAAATTGGGGTTGCGCCCCAGCCCGGCAAGCGCGCCGTCGTGACGGGCCTTGTCCAGCCCCGTCTGCCCCCGCCCGAAGGGAACCGTAACGGCGATTGCCTCGCGGACAAGGGAGGCGATGCGCCGGGCTACGGGGTTGACGTTGTCCATGGCGGCGATGACCGCCAGACGGTTGCGGATGCCGACCTGCCCGTCAGGGCGGCGATAGCCCTGGAATTCCTGTGCGAATGTCATATGTGTTCTCCGGACATACTGGGTTGGAGTGTTATTCTCTGCCGCGATAACCGGAAAGATTATGGCTGTGAACATGTTCCCCGGCGGCGATGTCCGCCGTGACGTCACCGATGGCGGAGCCGTACTTGAACACGGGGGTTCCCCGGGGAATGGCACGCACAGCCAGCTTGTGCCCCATGGGAATATCCTGAAGGGCGGTGAAGCTTTCTTCGCCTCTCTCCGTTGCCGCCGTAAAGCATTCACCTTTCTTTACGGGTTCCAGGGCCGTGACGACATTGTCCCTCGGGTCAATGAGCAGAACCTTGTCCATGATGTTTCCCCGCTGAATGGGTTGAGATTTTCGGATCGTTCTGTTGCAGAATTGTGCTGAACATATCCCCGACCGCCGGAGGCACGCCGCGTTTTCCGCGCAAAACGCAAGCGGGAGCGAGTATCGGCAGGGCCGATCGCGCGGCATCAGAAGGCCGCGGGCAAATATCTCGCGGAGCGGAACCCTCGGGCGGCGAAGCCGCACGAAGGCGCAGGCGAGCCGCCGTTGATGCATGCTGCCTTTGCGGCAACATGCTGCCGCTCCACTGTCGGAGCAGAACCGTACGCCACGTGCGCCGCCATCAGCACGGTTCCGCAACAGAGCGACGTTTGAAAGTGTTTTGACGATTCTGACGGAAGCATCTATAAAAAAAATTGTCAAACAAAAATTGATATAAAAAATTTTTCTATGGATATGAAAATTTTTTATGATGCGGCAGATGTGGCTCAGGCCGGGGGAGGGGGAACATGTCTCGACAGACGCGTGAAGAACTCAGCGGCGGAATGCTGCAGTGGCTGAAGGGCTTTTGTCTGACGGCCAGGACGGGGAGTCTTTCGGGCGCGGCCCGGGAGCTGGGGTGCCGCCAGCCTGCGATCAGTTACCAGATACGGCAGCTTGAAGCGGAGCTCGGCGTCCGGCTGTTCAGGAAAAAGGGCAGCGTCCTGCAGCTCACGGAAGCCGGAAGGACGGTTCTTGAAAAGGCGGACGATATCTTCGGCATGCTGCGGGAACTGCGGCATGAGCTGGCTCCGGAGGGTGAACCAGTCGGTGGGGAGGTTACGGTGGTCACCACGCTGGCCGTGGCGCTGTACTATCTGCCGCCCCGCCTGGAAGTGTTCACCCGACGTTTCCCCATGGTGAGGATGCGGATTGAGGTGCGCGGATTCGGCGCCATGTGCGAGCAGATCATGAACGGCAGCGCTGATTGCGCCATTCTGTCCGGCGCGTCCCTTCCGCGCGGCGTACAGGCCGAGGAACTGTTTGAAGCCGGGCTGGTGCTTGTGGCCCCGCGTGATCACGAGCCGCGGCTGAGCGCCTCGCCCGCTCTGGAAGAACTGGCCGATGTGCCCTTTGTGGCTCTTGCGGGGGACGGCACGGTCACGCCGCATCTTGCTCCCGCTCTGGAGGCCAGGGATATCCGGCTGAACGTGGCCCATGTGGCGGATAATGTGGTGCTGGCCAAGGCGTTGGTGACGCGCGGGCTTGGCGTGGGGGTAATGGATGATTTTGTGGTTTCGCCGGAAGACGCGGTGCATGTCTACAGCCTGAGCGCATATTGTCCGGCTCGCAGGTTTCGTCTGATCACCCGGCGCCGTCGGATGCCGTCCCGGCAGGCGGCGGCGTTCATGGATTTTCTGCGGGAAGGCCGGAACGGGGCGGAGTGATGCGCGTTTCCCTCCCGTTTCAGAATGTTTTTCCCGGAAGCTCCGGCGGAGACTCCAGGAGATTCCGCCGTTTCGCATACAGGGAGGAGCGGCTGACGCCGAGCAGCTCCGCTGCGCCTTCCGGCCCGTCAATCCGTCCGGCGCATTTGCTCAGAATCGTTTTCATGTAGCGATCCTGCACCTGGGGCAGCGTCGGCGGAGAGGGGAGTTCCCCTATTCTGTCGAGAAGCGCCTGCCAGTCCGATGCCGCCGCTCCGGCGGCATCGGATGCGGAGGAAGAGGCTGCTTCCGGCTCCGTGGGGAAAGCCGCTGCGACAGAGGACGGGGGCGTTTCCGGCAAAACGGAACCGAGATCCTGAAGCACTGCAAACTGTTCCATGCGGTTTCGCAGTTCGCGGATATTTCCCGGCCAGTCGTAAGCGGCAAGTCTGTCCATTTCCTCCGGGGGAAGGTCGAGCGGGCTGCGTCCGTATGCGCTTCGGAACAGACGCAGATAGTGCCGGACAAGGAGCGGAATGTCTTCACGGCGTTCCCGCAGGGGAGGAATATCCAGAGCAATGACGCGGATACGGTAATAGAGATCTTCGCGGAACGCGCCCCGGCGCACGGCCTGTTCCAGATTCCGGTTGGTGGCGGCCACCAGCCGGAAATTTGAACGGATGACCCTCGTGCCTCCCAGCCGGAGAAAGCTGCGCTCCTGCAGCAGGCGGAGGAGCTTGACCTGTACGCGAAGGCTGGTTTCCGCAAGTTCATCCAGGAACAGTGTGCCGTTGTCGGCCAGTTCCAGCAGCCCCCGCTTCTGATGCCACGCTCCGGTGAACGCTCCTCGTTCATGGCCCAGAAATTCATTTTCAAACAGATCGTCGGGAATGCCGGCCAGGTTGACCGGGACGAAATTTCCGCTTCTGCCGCTGAGAGCATGAATTCGTCTGGCCACAAGTTCCTTGCCCACTCCGGATTCTCCCGTCAGCAGCACGGAGGCATCGGAGGCTGCTGCCAGATCCGCGCGCCGCATGAATTCGCGCATGACCCGGCACTGGAAAACGATATGCTCCGTACCCGGCATCCCGCCCGGTACAATGGCGGGATGGAGTTCCCTTTCGACGGGAAGGGCGTTCTCCGCGATCAGCATTTCCCGCCCGAGACTCTGGCCGATGCGCGCGAGAAGCGGTTCGGTGAGAAGGGCGGCAGCCCATGCGGGCAGGACGCCGTCATGATGGAGAACACAGTTTTCCTGTCCGCAGGGCAGGGGAATGCAGATGATGCTGCGATCTTGGTTTTGTCCCGGCGCGGGGGGGAGGGTAATCAGAATCGGCGTTCCGGACAGGGCGATATCCACCAGAGACAGGGTCATGGCCAGATCGGAGGGGGGAAGGGGGGGGCCGTGCCGTGCGACGCTCACCGGAGTGGATTGCGCCTTGTCGTACACAAACAGGCGGCCTGACGGCATGTCGAGTACCCGGCAGGACAGAGCGACCAGATGGCGGCGGAAAGCGTCCGGAGTGGTCCATGTCCTGTCCCGGAGCGGATCAAGATAGAGGCCGAGCAGTTCCAGCTCCGTAGTGACGTGATTTTCCCGTACGGGCTTCCCGGAGGGACGGGGAGGAAGAAGTGCGGCTATCTCCGGGGGGAACCGGGTGATATTGCTGCGCAGACTGGCGACAATGGCATATGAGGTCGCGCTTTGACGTTCGTTGCGGCTCAGATGATAGGCGGCGAGAGCCAGCCGGGTTTTCGCCACTTCGTCATAAGCGTGCATGGCGCGCAGCAGATCGAGGCTCTGTTCATAGAGAAACCGGGCGTCGTCCGGCCTTCCCGACGCCAGCAGGCGATTGCCCCGGATGCGCAGCGCCACGCCGCGCAGCAGAAGATTGGGGCCGGTCGAGCAGATGTTCAGCTCTTCTTCAAGATCATATCCTGGCACGGCGGGCAGACCCGCCGCCTGTATGGAGTCCAGCAGTTCGAGCGTGGCGGGAAAGAGATAGACGGGACGCCTGTATCCTTCCCGCAGGGCTGCGGAGCTTCCCTTGCCCAGGATGAGCGCCGCGGTGCGGATACGGCCCTGTGCCGCATGGTACTGGGCCAGAGCGTGCATGAGATGCTGCCAGCCCCTGAGATCCCACTGGCTGTGCGTGCCCCCGATGGCTACATCCAGCAGTTCCAGAGCGGCTTCGTCCTCGTGGCGGCCAAGGCGGATCATGGCGAGCATCGCCCGCAGGATGCGCGTCATGCCGGGATATCCGGGATGGGGCAGGTTGCGCAGCGCCTGCCGCAGGGTTTCAATGGCCTCGTCGCTTTCTCCCAGAAAGAAGGCCGCCAGACTGGCCAGAATGTAACGGTGTGTTCTGGAGTGCGTTTCCGGCCAGCCAGAAATATTGACGGATTCCGGCAGCAGCGTGTCTATGGCGCGCCTGAACTTGCCCTGCATGAAAAAGTAGATGCCCACAGGCAGGGGATAGCCCTGCAGGAGGTATTCCTCGCTTTGCTGCAGAACTGTAAGCGCATGCTCCATCATGGCATGAAAGCGCATGGTGTTGTGGCGGGAATGTTCAAGACAGTTGGCGGCGCCGATGAGGAGGGCATGGAGATGGGCCTGAACCCGGTTTCCGTGCAGTCTGGCCAGACCACGCCCGCGAAACAGCACGGTGATCAGCCGTCCGCACTCTACGGATACGCACAGGCTCAGCTGAAAGGCGTCATGGCACAGCGCGAAATACCGTTCCGCTTCCGTGTCGGAAAGCGCGCGCAGACGGATCTTCAGCATTTCATCCATATATATGTGATAAAGCAGACGCAGTTCCAGACGCCGGCCTTTTTCCGCCAGATTGCGCCCCAGCTCGATGAGGGCTTCCAGCGCGTCAAGAGGGCGATCCAGGGCCTTGAAGCGGAAGAATGCAAACATGCCCTGTTCCGCGTCGTCCGGCTCCATGCGCGGCAGTGCTTCACGGACAGCAGCGGCAAGGCTTTCCGGCCATGGTTCCCGGCGTATCCAGCCGTTTTCGAGGCGGATGAGCTTCTTGCGCGCCAGTTCCCGCAGCACGGCCCGGACAAGTTCTTCCGGCCAGCCCGTCAGCCCGGCCAGCCAGCTTTCATGCGGCGCAGTCTCGCCCAGAGCTTCCAGAAGCCCGGCCAGTTCCCATTCCTGATGCTTTTTGGACATGATCCGGAATTGTCTCCCGTATGGCGGAATGGTTGAAAATATTCAGAAACACAGGCCTGCCGGAACCGATATATCCTGAACGGCCATGATTGTCCATATTATGGATAATCTGGAAAGTGTAGTCTGATTTATGGATAAATACGATGTCATTTTGTCCTGAAAATAGACGAAATCTGAGCCTGTACACAGGCACTGTCTTTCAAAGTTGACAAAATAATTATATATTTCAATATGATTTGTAATTATGGCATATTATTTGCTTGATGGGCGCAAGATACCAAGGAGCATGTCATGCCGGATTCCATTCTTCTCAGTCCCCATGAACAGAGGCTGCGGGATGAGGCTGCGGGAAAAAGCAACCCCGAACGGGAGAAGCATCCGCGTCTGTTCGCCCTCCTGGATGCCTTTGACGGACGTCCGCCCTCCATTGACGTTGAACGCGCCCTGCTGTTCACGGAATCCATGCGCGCCACGGAAGGGCAGCCTCTGGCGCTGCGCTGGGCCATGGCCCTGGAGCATATCGCCGCGCACATCACCGTATATGTGGATGACCTGCAACTGCTGGCCGGACGCTGCGGCACGGACTCCGGCCGCTATGGCATCCTGTATCCGGAACTGGACGGGGATTTTCTTGGGGAGAGTCTGGCCCGGCTGGCGGAGAATATCGCCGCTCCCATCCATATTTCTCCGGAAAATCTCAGAACGGTGGTGGAGAAGATCGCTCCCTACTGGAGCGGCAGAACCTACCATGAGGATCTGAACCGCTCTCTTCCCGGTGAGCTGCGTCCGCTGGTCTATGACGATCCGCAGGGTTTCACTTCCCGCTATATCGTGCACGAGACGTCCTCGCTGCGGGCTTCCCTGCAGTGGGTGCCGGATTATGAAAAGGTTATCCGGCGCGGCTTTGCCGATATCCGGGCGGATGTGCTCCGCCGCATGGAGGCGCTGGATCCGCAAAGCCCCGCGGACACGCTGGACAAAAGGCCGTTTCTGGAAGCAGCGCTGCGCACCTGTGATGCCGTTGTCCTCTGGGCGAAACGTCATGCGGAGCTGGCCCGCCGGAAGGCGCGGACGGAAACGGACCCCGTGCGGCGGGAGGAACTGCTGGAGATTGCCGCCATTGCCGAACGCGTGCCGGAATTTCCGGCAAGAACGTTCCATGAGGCGCTTCAGGCCCAGTGGTTCACGCAGGCGTTTTCCCGTCTGGAACAGCGCACCGGAACCATTGTTTCCAACGGCCGCATGGATCAATATCTCTATCCCTATTTCCGGCGGGACATGGAATCCGGCGCACTGACCCGCGAACGCGCGCTGGAGCTGCTGGACTGCCTGTGGGCCAACATTGCGCAGTTTGTGGATCTGGCCATTTCCCCGGGCAGCCGCGAGTCCGGGGAGGGGTACGCGCACTGGGAGGCCGTCACCATCGGCGGGCAGACGCGGGACGGACGCGATGCCGTCAATGAACTCAGTTATCTGATTCTGGAATCCAAGCGGGATTGTCCGCTGCATTATCCCGAGCTGGCCGTGCGCATCCATGACAGGACTCCTGATCGTTTTCTTCGGGCCGTGGCTGAAAGCATCAAGGACGGGCAGGGCTATCCCAAGGTGTTCAATGACGAGGAGATCGTTCCGCTGCGCGTGGCCAAGGGCGTGGAATTCGGGGATGCGCGGGATTATGCCGTATCCGGCTGCGCCTCGGTGCGCATGCCCAACCGGGATACCTTCACCAGCGGCTGCACCCAGCTGAATCTGACGGCGGCGCTGGAAATGACGCTGTTCAACGGGCGCATGCTCAGGTATGGCGACGAACTGCTGGGGCTGGAAACGGGCAGCCCGGAAAACTTTGCGGACTGGAACGAGTTTTTCCGGGCCTATCTGCGGCAGCAGACCAATCTGCAGCGTCACGCCTTTGTGGTGCAGGGGCTTATCAATCGCACGCGGGCCAGACATTTCGCCGGGCCGCTGTCTTCCTTGCTGCATGACCTGTGCCTGGATTCCTGCACGGATATCCACTCGGACAGGCCCATTCCCGGCGGCTTTGATTCGGCTTTCTTCGACATGATGGGCTTTGCCACGGCCATTGATTCCCTCGCCGCCATCCGCAGGACGGTCTACGACGACAAGTCTCTGACCATGGCCGGGCTGGTGGCGGCCCTCCGGGATGATTTCGTCGGGCATGAGGCCGTGCGGGAGCTCCTGTGCGCCGCGCCCCGTTATGGCAACAACGACATGTACGCCGACGGCATCGGCAGGGAGATGGAGCGGGCGGCGCAGGAATTCAGCCGCCGTTACGCCCGTGAACTGGGCGTGATGATGGACGTGCGCTCCATTTCCGTCACGGCCAATGTGCCCTTCGGCAAGGTGCTGGGAGCAAGCGCCAACGGCAGAAGGGCGGGCATGCCGGTTTCCGACGGGACATCCGCCTCGCAGGGTGCGGACAGTCATGGCCCCGCCGCCGTGCTGCTTTCCAATTTCAATACCAAGAATTACGACAACAAGGAACGGGAAGGGCGTCTGCTGAATATCAAGTTCACGCCCCGCAGCGTGGCGGGAGAGGAAGGCACCCGCAGGCTCATGGCCTTTTTGCGGAGTTTCTGCGACCTGCGGCTGTGGCATGTGCAGTTCAACGTGATCAACCGGGAAACGCTGATCGAGGCGCAGCGCGCTCCGGATCTGTACAGGGGGCTCATTGTCCGTATCGCCGGATACAGCGCCTACTTTGTGGATTTGAGCCGCGATCTCCAGAATGATCTCATCGCCCGCACTTCCCATGACGCGTGGTAAGCCATGGAACGATGCACGATGAGTCCGGCGCGCGCGGAGAATGACGTGACCGGGGTGGTCACCAATATCCAGCATTTTTCCGTCCATGACGGACCGGGTATCCGCACGCTGGTTTTTCTCAAGGGCTGCCCGCTGCGCTGCCTGTGGTGCGGCAATCCGGAAACGCAGGCTTTCCGCCCGGAAATCGGGAGCGTGGCGGAACGGTGCAGACCCGGATGTTCGGCCTGTCGGGAAGCCTGTCCCGCGGGCGCGCTCGCGCGCGGAACTTCCGGCGTCATGCTCCCGGATACTTCCTTCTGCCGGGAGTGCGCCCCGCTGAGCGAGGGGCGGCCTCCCTGCGCCGCAGCCTGCACGGCGGGCGCCCTGCGCGTGTATGGGACAAGACGCGGCGCGGGAGAAATCCTGGATGAAGTGGAGCAGGACATCGTCTTTTACCGCCATGAAGGGGGCGGCATGACCCTGAGCGGGGGAGAGGCGCTGGCCCAGCCGGAATTCGCTCTGGCCCTGCTGCGCGAAGCCGGACGGCGCTGTATCCATACGGCGCTGGAAACATGCGGGTTCGTTCCCTCTGAAACATTTCTGACGGCCTGTTCTCTGCTTGACTATCTGCTTTTTGACCTGAAGCTCGCGGACGAGGAGCTTCATGAACGGGCCACAGGCGTTGGAAACGCCCGTATACTGGAGAACCTGCGGCTGGCGCGCGCCGCTTTTCCCCATCTGCCCATCCGGGTGCGCACGCCCGTCATTCCCGGCGTCAACGCCTCGCGGGCCGCTGTACGCGCCCTGGGAGAACATTTGATGGACATGCGGAACATAAGCTGGGAGCTGCTTCCGTACCATGCGTACGGAAACGCGAAATACGCAGGCCTTGGCCGGCGCTGCCGCGAGTACGCCGTGCCGGACGGGGAGTGCATGAAAGAGCTTGAAGAAACAGCCCGGCATTTCGCCCGCGTGGTCAGCGCGGAGGAACATGCCGGGTCTTGCCTGTAACCTTTTACTGCATGAGGTGTCCGATGAAACACGCAGTTCGAGTCTGTCTGCTCTTTCTGAGCTTTCTTTTGCCGGGGGCGAATCCTGCTTCAGCCGCGTTCCCCGATCGGCCCGTCACCATCGTGGTCGGATTCGCCGCCGGGGGCGCGGGCGACATCATCGCCCGTTCCGTGGGGCTGGAGCTGGAAAAGGAACTGGGGCAGCCCGTGGTCATAGTGAACAAGGGAGGCAGCGGAGGCGCGCTGGCCATCGGTGACGCCCTGACCAGGCCCGCTGATGGTTACACCATTGTAGGCACCATCAGCGCCGCTCTTACTCTGGACACGCTGACCGCCAAAACCCGTTACAGCCTGGCGGACTTCAGTCTGCTGGGCATGACCGGAGTGTATCAGGAAGGCTTCTTCTGCCTGGCGGACAAGCCGTGGAAAAGCATGAAGGAGCTTGTCGCCTGGGCCAAAAGGGAAAACAGGGCGCTGAGCTATCCTTCCTCCGTAGTGTTCGACAAGCTGATTACCCGTTATATCGGCGAGAAGGAAGGCATTGAAATCCGCGCCGTGCCCGTGCAGGGCGGGGCGGCGATTATTTCTTCCGTGCTGGGTGGACATACCGATTTCGGATATGGCGGCGGCTTTCAGTCCTCGTATGTGAAAGCCGGGAAGATGCGTCATCTGGCCGGCATAGGCAGTCAGCGTTCCCCGTATGCCCCCGATGTTCCGACTCTGGCCGAAGAAGGCTGGCCGCTGCTGGTGTTCGACAACTATTTCGCGTTCTACGCATCCAAGAAAGTTCCGGCGGAAATCCTGACCAGACTTTCCGAAGCGCTGGTGCGCGCGGGCAGTCAGCCCTCGGTGCAGCAGGCTCTGGCCGGGAAGGCCGGCGTGTACCCCGCAGTATTCAATGCCGCGGAATCCACAAAGATTCTAGAAGAGAGCCTGGTCCGCTACCGGAACATGCTTGAGGAAATGAAGAAATAACGCCGCGGGCGTCCGGAGCCGCCATGCACTGCGGACGCCCGCCGGACGGGGCTGCTCGCCCTGTGTGAGGAACTGCTATGCGGATTCAGGAATTCTGTGTGAACATGCTGCTGATGATCGGGAGCATCATCATGGTGCTCTTCATCATCCCCGAATGGACGCCGGAGTCCCAGGGCTACGGTCTTGCGGCTTCCACCCTGCCCAACGCGATGTGCGCCGTCATCGGAGTGCTGGCCTGTTTCCAGCTTGCGTGCGGTCTGCGACGCGGTCTTCTGTGGAACGGGGAGCACCCCGTTTCCCGTGATGTTGTCATCCATCTTGCCAAATATTTCGGTGTGATGCTGCTGGTCTTTCCCGCCTGGAAATGGCTGGGTTTCGTGCCGGGCGGCATGGCCGTGCTGGCGCTTCTGTATGTTGTGACAGGCATCAGGAACAGGGCGGCGATTGCGGTGATCTGCCTGCTGCTGCCCGTGGTCTGCTATGTTCTGCTCTGGTACGGGCTGCATATTCCCACGCCCTGAGACGGGGCGGGCATATAAGTATAACAAGGGTGCGCCGTTATGGAAAATTTTTTTCTCGGACTGGGGGATGTTTTCAACCTGACCTCCCTGGCGTTCATGCTCTTCGGGGTCGTCTGCGGCATAGTCGTGGGCGCCATCCCCGGCCTGAGCGGCCCCATGGCCATCGCCCTGTGCATTCCCCTCACCTATTACATGACGCCGGTGGGGGCGGTGGGCTTTCTGGTAGGCATCAACAAGGGCGGCACCTTCGGCGGCTCCATCGCCTCCATTCTCCTGAATACTCCCGGATCTCCGGAGTCGGCGGCGACCTGCTACGACGGCTACCCTCTGGCGCTTCAGCGCAAGGGAGAGAAGGCGCTCAAGGTTTCCCTCTTCGCCTCGTTCTTCGGGGACACCATTTCCGCCGTTTCTCTGGTGCTGCTCTCCGTGCCGCTGGCTTCCGTGGCGCTGAAGCTCGCTCCCGCCGATATCTGCGCGATTATTCTGTTCTCTCTGGTGCTGGTATCCGGGCTGGATACCGGTTCCATGTCCAAGGGACTTGTCGCGGGGGCGCTCGGCATGCTCCTCGGCTGCGTCGGCCTTGATCCGGTCAGCGGGCAGCCCCGTCTGGACTTCGGCGTTCTTGAACTGAGTGCGGGTATTCCCCTGATGTGCCTTGCCATCGGTACGCTGGCCATGTCGGAAATCATTTTCCAGATGCAGAAATCCTGCCTGCTGGAAAAGAGCGGGGCGGAACTTGCTCGTACGGCTTCCCGCGAGGAAGGCCGCGTGAGCTGGGCGGAGCTGAAGTCGGTCATCCGCACGGCCATACGGTCTTCCGGCATAGGAGTCGTGATCGGCGTGCTGCCCGGCCTGGGCGCGACCATGGCGGCATTCATGGCTTATGGCGCGGCGAAGAAGGCTTCAAGGCATCCGGAGGAGTTCGGCAGGGGGGCGCTGGAAGGCGTGGCCGCCCCCGAAGCGGCGAACAACGCCATCATCGGCGCGAACCTCGTGCCGCTGCTGACGCTGGGCATTCCCGGCAACGTGGCGGCGGCCATCATCCTCGGCGCGTTCATGGTGCATGGACTTACCCCCGGCCCGCTGATGTTCGCGGAAAATCCGCGTCTGATTTACGGCATCTACGTTGCCGTATTCATGGCCGGGATCATGAATCTGCTTGCCGGTTCCGTGGGGCTGCGCCTGTTCATACGGGTTATGGGGATTCCCCGGACTGTTCTGTATCCGGCCGTACTGTATATCTGCATTGTGGGAGCCTATCTGGTGGGCAGCTCGGTGTTCGGGGTAGGCGTCATGCTCTGTCTTGCCCTGCTCGGCTTTTTCATGCGCAAGTTCGGCTATTCCTTCGTCACGTTTCTGATTGGTTTTGTGCTCGCTCCGGGGTTTGAGCTTTCCCTCCAGCAGACGCTGATCCTGAGCGGGGACGATCCGAGCGTGTTCGTCACCCGGCCCCTGCCGCTGATCATGCTGGCGGCGTCTGTTCTGCTGGCGATCAGGACCTGGCGCAATGCCCGGAAAAAAAGCGGCCCCGAACCTGACGGCGAGTGCGCGCCGCTTTCGCTGGATTAGAGCGCCGCGCCCCTTTCTCCGGCGCCGCCGCAATTCACCTGCGGCGTCAAGCTCCGGCTTCAGGCGTGAAACCTGCGGGCCAGAACACAGGGTCCTGGCCCGCGGATATGTTCAATAGCAAAATGCTCTAGAAAATTTTCATCACTCCGGACCGGAGGGATGTTCCGGCGCGTTCGCGCGCCGGGGTCTTGTTTCCTGTCCGGAAGAACAGAGAGGACACCATGAGCAACATGAGAGAATTGTGCACAGCCGAGGCCGGACGTGCCGAGGTGCTTCAGGGAAATATAGCCTTTGCCGCGGGCTGCGTGCGTGCAGGCATCCACGCAGCCGACGGTTATCCCGGCACGCCCAGCACCGAGGTCATCGACAAGGGGCTGGCGCAGGTGCAGGACATGATTAAGGCAGGCTGGTCCGTCAACGAGGCCGTGGCCGTGGGAGTGGGCATCGGTCATGGTTATGCGGGCCGCGACTGCGTGGTCACCATGAAGGTGCCCGGCCTGTATCAGGCGGGGGATCTGGTGACCAGCTCCTCTCTGTATACTGCTCCGCGCGGGGCGCTGGTGCTGTATGTGGCCGGCGATTTTACGCCCAGCTCCACCCAGCATGTGGTGGACCCCAGACCCCTGTACAAGAGCTGTTTCCTTCCCGTGTACGAACCGCGCAGCCATCAGGAGCTGCATGAGGCGGCGGAGCTCGCCGCCGATATCAGCCGCCGTTTCAATACAACTGTGGTCATTCAGGCGGGGGGAACGCTCTGTCACAGTGAGGGACTGGTACGCCTGATGGAAAGAAAGACGCGTCCCCTGGCTGAGGTGGCTCCGTTGCGGGAGCTGAATTCCCTGCCTGCTCAGGCGCGTCGTGGCTATGATCAGGTTATGGCGGAACGCCTGCCCGCACTGACCGCCATGGTGGAGGCAAGCCCCCTGAACAGGCATATCCGCGGCGAGGGCAGGGTCGGCGTCATTACATACGGATCAGGTTCCATGCTCATGGAAGAGTACAGGGCGCGCGTCGATCCTTCGCTGGACATCCTTTCCCTCGCATTCAGCAATCCTCTGCCCATGGAACGCATCCGGGCCTTTTGTGCGTCCGTCTCCGGCCCGGTGTATGTCATTGAGGAAGGCGGCCGTTTTGTGCAGGACGCCTGCCTTGCGGCCGGGCTTGAGGTGAAGGGCAAAGCCTGCGACAGCACTGTCACGGAATGGACGCCGGAACTTGTCGCGGAACTTCTTGGGCATGGGAGGAAGGCACGCGCGGCGGCTGCGCGTCCCGTGTCCCGTCCGCCCATGATTTGCGCGGGATGCCCCTACCGGCTGACAGGCGAGGTTCTCAGGCGCATGAAAAAGCGCGGCGAAATCGAGGCCGTGTTCGGCGATATCGGCTGCAATACGCTGCTTTACTTCATGAATGCCGTGGATACCGGGCTGGCCATGGGGGCCAGTGAGAGTATCCGCACGGGCTATGTGCTTTCCCGGCCCGAGTCTGCGGCAAAGTGCGTCAGTCTGCTGGGCGACGGCACGGAATGTCACAGCGGCATGGCCGCCACGCGCAACGCGGTGTTCCGCAATGTGCCTGGCGTCAAGCTGGTGCTGGACAATGAGTGGATCGCCATGACCGGCGGGCAGCCCGGCCCGGCCTCTCCCCGCAATCTGGCAGGGGAGGCCCATCGTTTCAATCTTGCGGAAGCACTGCGCGGGGAAGGGGCGATTGTGTTCAGTGCGGACGCATATAACCTTGCCGAAATAAGGGAAGGCATCAGGGGCGCGTTGAAAGCGGCGGGGGAAAGCAAGTTCGTGACGATGCTGATCCGCGGCTGCTGCATCCGCAAGGTGCCCGCCTCGGCCTACGGGAAGCGTCCGACCGTGGATGCGCAGGCCTGCCGCCGCTGCGGGCAGTGCCTGATCTGTCCCGGCATCGAGGCTTCGGACGGCGGTTTTCCCCGCTGGAACAATCTGTGCAGCGGCTGCGTTTCCCGTACCCCGGCCTGTGCCCAGATGTGCCCGGCCGGAGCCATTTCCGTCGCTCAGCCGCAAAGCGGGGAGGAAAAGAGCGGAGAGGCGGCCTGCGCGGCGGAACTGCCCTCGGCTCCGGAGGATATCATCTGCGGACTGCCTGATGCGTCTTCCCGTCCGGAACGTCTGTCGCTGGCCATCCGCGGCGTGGGCGGACAGGGAAATCTCTTTTTCGGCAGGGTTCTGGCCCGGGTCGCGTTTCTGGCCGGGTACGACAGGGAAAACGTGCTCAAGGGGGAAACCCACGGCATGGCCCAGATGGGCGGCCCGGTGATCAGCACCTTTGCCTGCGGACAGGTGTACAGCCCTGTGCTTGCGCCCGGCACGGCGGACTGCCTCATCGCCATGGAAAAGAGCGAAGTGCTGCGCCCCGGCTTCATTGATCTGCTGCGTCCGGACGGGGCGGTTCTGCTGGCGGACACCCGTGTGCTGCCCCAGGGCATGAAGAGCGCGGAATATCCCTCCGATGAAATGATCGCCCGGCAGCTTGCGGACTTCCGCGTCATCACCGTGAATGTTCTGGATATCGCTCTCGGGCTGGGTGACGCCAGGGGACGCTGCGCCAATGTGGTCATGCTCGGTGCGCTCAGCATGCTTGCTCCGTTCAGCGCCCTGCCGGAAGGACTGTGGCTGCGCGCGCTGCGGCAGGTGACGCCGGGGACTGCGCTGTGGGATCTCAACTATGCCGCCTTCAGGGCCGGCCGCAAACTCGTCTGACCGGATCGTGGAAACAATATTTCAGACAAGGATCATGGCAATGCATCTGAAAGTTGAATATCAGGCCATAACGGAACTGTTCCGCAAGGCGGCGCAGGAAGGGCGCGGATTTCTCTATGAGTATGAGGTGTATAACCTGCTTGCGCTTTCGGGTTCGGAAACTCCGCCCAGGTGTGCCTTCATTCCCAAGAATGCGCGGCCGGTGGAAGAGGAGATCATGGCTCTGCCCGGAGAAAGGGCGGTGCTGAAAATCGTATCCCCCGCCATCGTGCACAAGACCGAGGTGGGAGGCGTGCGCATCGTGCCGAAAACGCCGGATCATGTGCGATCCGCCGTCCGCCGCATGCTGTCCGAGGTTCCGGAACGCTACGCCGAGTGGATCGAGCGCAACAGCCGCACGGCTCCCGTCGCATATCAGGGGTTGAACGGAGAGACGCTGCGGGATGCCGTGGCAGGCGATCTGCAGGGAGTGCTTCAGGTGCAGTTCATGCCGCCGGATTCGTCTGCCTTTGGAAACGAGCTGATTGTGGGACTGCGCCGTACCCGTGAGTTCGGCATGGTGATCAGCGCCGGGCTGGGGGGAACAGACACCGAGCTTTACGCCGAACGCTTCCGCAAGGGTCAGGCCATTGTGGCGGCCCTGACGGACATGACGGACGGCCGCGCCTTTTTCGAGCTGTACCGCAGGACGGTATCGTATCGGAAACTGGCGGGGCTGACGCGCGGACAGCGCCGTATCGTCACCGACGAACAGCTGATCGAATGTTTCGAGTCTTTCATCCGGCTCGGCAACCATTTTTCGGGCAATAACCCGAATGTGCCGTTCGTCATCGACGAGCTGGAGATCAATCCCTTCACCTTTACCGATTATCTCATGGTGCCGCTGGACGGCATGTGTCGCTTCTCCCTGCCGGGCGAACGCTCTGCGGAGCGTCCCATCGGCAAGATCGATCGGCTTCTGCATCCCCGGAACATCGGCATTGTGGGGGTGTCCGCCACGCGGCGCAATTTCGGCCGGATTATTCTGGAAAATATTCTGGCCGCCGGTTTTGATCCGGAACATGTGGTCATTGTGCGCGAGGGTGGAAATGATTCCTCCGGCATCCGCTGCGTTTCCGGCTTGGAGGAGCTGCCCGGCCCCCTGGATTTGTTCATCGTGGCCATAGGCGCACCGCAGGTGCCTGCACTGGCCGACGAAATCATCAAACGCGGCGCGGCGCACAGCGTCATGCTCATACCGGGAGGACTTGGCGAAACGGAAGAAAGCAGGGATATGGCGGCGCGCATGAAGGAGCGCATCACCGAAGCCCACGGGAGAGGGGACGGCGGCCCGGTGTTTCTGGGGGCCAACTGCATGGGCGTGATTTCCCGTCCCGGCCGCTATGACACATGGTTCATCCCCGCCGCCAAGATGCAGACCTGCCGGGACAGGGAAAGTCCTCCCCGCCGTGTGGCCATCTTCAGCCAGAGCGGGGCCTTTCTGCTCAACCGCTTCAGTCAGACGCCCGAACTGCGGCCGGCCTATCTCGTTTCTCTGGGCAACCAGACGGATCTGACGCTGGGGGACATGATGCGGTATTTCCGGGATTCCGACAAGGCGGACGTGATTGCCGTCTATGCGGAAGGTTTCCGGGATCTTGACGGACTGGCCTTTGCCCGCGCCGTGCGGGAGGCCGTGCGCGCCGGGAAGCAGGTGGTGTTCTACAAGGCCGGGCGCACGCCCGAGGGCAGGAGCGCGACCAGCGGGCACACGGCTTCTCTCGCCGGGGATTACATGGTGTGCGAAAACTGCATCCGCGAGGCAGGAGCCATGGTCGCCAGAAGCTTCACGGAATTTCAGGATCTGATCCTGCTGGCAGACGCTTTCAGTTCCATGACTCCGGGGGGGCGAAGGCTCGGCGCGATCAGCGGCGCGGGGTTCGAGGCCGTGGGCATGGCGGATTCCATCCAGTCCGACGACTACAGCATGAGCTTCGGGCAGTGTTCGGAGGAAACACGCGCGGCCATGCGGGATATCCTCACGGCCAGAAAACTGGACAAGCTGGTGACGGTGGGAAATCCCCTGGATATCAATCCGGGAGCTGATGATGAGGTTCACGCCCGGATGACGGAACTGATGCTGCGGGATGAAAACATTGATGCCGTCATCGTGGGGCTTGATCCCCACTCTCCCGTTACCCATTCCCTGGCGGACACGGATGACGAGGCGTTCCGCATGGATGCGCCGGACGGCATTCTTGCCCGCCTGACGGAACTGCGGAAACTCGGCTCCAAGCCTCTGGTCGCCGTGGTGGACGGCGGAACCCAGTTCGAGCCGCTTCGCGCAGCGCTTCGGGCGCGGAACATCCCGACCTTCACCGTGTGTGACAGGGCGGTATCCGCCCTGTCACTCTATATTGAGGCCAGACTCCACGCTGAATCGCTGTGAACAGGGCCGCGGGAGATTTTGGCCCGGCATGTGCTTTCAATCATAAAACGATCCGGGAGAACATATGGAAAGCAGAACCAGAATCTGTGTCTTTGATTACGCCACCACGCCGGATGAGGCTGTACCCGGCGCGGGCAGCATCAGAAGGATGATCACCAGGGAAAACTCGGGCATGAATCTGACCCTTTCCAAAGGCACGCTGAAGCCCGGGGCCGGGCATGCCTGGCATGCGCACGAGACGCAGGATGAGGCGGTGTTCATACTTGAAGGCGAGGGAACCATGCATATCGAAGGCTATGGAGATGTGCGGTACAGGCCGGGCATGAGCATTGTCATCCCCAGGGGGGTGCGCCACTATAACGAAAATACGTCCGGCGCCGACGCCGTGCTGATATCGATCTTCAATCCCGCATTGCGCTGAAAGCGCGGGGAGCATGCCATGAGCGAACAGATACATACAGTTCATGCGGAGGAACTCGGGCAGTTTTGCGCGGCGCTGTTCATGACGGAAGGCGTGCCGGAGGATGAGGCGCGTATTACGGCGGATGTTCTGGTGGAGGCCAACCTTGCGGGCATGGATTCGCACGGGGTAAGCCGGGTGGCCGCGTATATGGAACGCCTGCGCCAGGGTGGGAACCGCAGGGTTGCCAGGGTGGATGTGCTGGCGGATTTTCCCGCCGGTGCCACATGGGACGCCAACGGCAGTCTGGGACAGGTGGTTGCGTACCGCGCCATGCGGGCCGCCATGGACAAGGCCCGGAACGTGGGCGTGGGCTTTGTCGCCATCCGCCGCAACAATCATACGGGGGCCAATGCCTATTATGTCCGCATGGCGGCGGAGGAAGGGCTGATTGGTCTTGCCGCGGGAAACGGGCCGCCCATGATGGCCCCGTGGGGCAGCGCCTCGCCGTTTTTTTCGACCAACCCCCTGAGTTTCGGCGTGCCCGCCGGAGAAGAGCGCCCCATCATCATCGACATGGCAACCAGCGTGTCCGCCCGGGGAAAAATTATTCTTGCCGCGAAAAACGGCATGGAAATTCCCCTGGGCTGGGCCGTGGATGAACAGGGAAACGACACGCAGGCTCCGGAGGCCGCTTTGAAGGGGGTACTGCTGCCCTTTGGCGGTCACAAGGGATATGCCGTCGCCGTCATGGTGGAAGTTCTCGCCGGGCTGCTTTCCGGCGCAGGCTATGGCCCGACCATGAATGAGCATTACAGGCGTCATGATGTGCCCGTGAACAGCGGAAATCTGTTCGCCGCAGTCGATGTTTCCCGCTTTGTGCCGCTTGGGGAGTTCAGACGCGGTGTGGACGGCATGATTCAAGGCATTCATTCCGGCAGGGTTCGGCCAGGCTTTGAGGAGATACTGCTGCCCGGAGAAAGGGAAGCGCGAACCCGGGAAGAACGGCTGCGCGGGGGAATTCCCCTGTCTGGAGCCGTTTGCCGTGAGCTGAAAGAGGAAGGGAGGCGCTGCGGCGTGACGGCGCCCGCATTTTAGAACATTTCACTCATGAAATGTTCTGCGGAGTCGAGCAGGGCGAGACTCATCTCCGCTCTCCTTTGGCTTGCGGCGTCAGGCTCCGGTGGAGGCGTGAAACCTGCGGGCCTGAACACGGGATCCGGCCGGCAGATATTTTCAGATGCAGCACGCTCGCAGGAAACGCTGATTAAAGCGTTTCCTGCGGTCTTGCGGAACAGGACCGCCCGCAAGCCGTGAACAGGAAAAATTTACTTTTCCCGTTAAATAAACGAATCTGCGCCTTAAGATGCGGGGCAGACCATCGAAGGCCATGCCCGTGCGCTCTGTGGGCTGAAGGCATGCACAGCATGCCTGAGGCTGCCGACAAGGGGCAGCAGCCCCGAAAATCAGGAGCAGGTCGCGGCTTGGCCGCGCCGCAAGCGACTGATTTTCGGGGCTTTCCGTCAAGCCGCTTCAGCGGCCTGGACGGCGCACGCTCCGCAAAGCGTGGGTTGTCATCAATCCGAGGCATGCCGTGCATGCCTTCAGGAGAGCATTAAAAAACGGCGGCCGGAGATGGCAGTTCTTCTCCGGCCGCCGCTGATATTGTTCCGTCATGGTAGCGGAGGAGGGACTTGAACCCTCACACCCTTGCGGATACTTGATTTTGAGTCAAGCGTGTCTGCCATTCCACCACTCCGCCATATGGATAAGGATTTCTCAGGTCATCAGTTTTCTGCAGCCAGATGCCGAACCTGAAAAATACGCTGTGCAGATGTACCCCAATCGCCGGTAATTATCAAGAGGCATATATCCCGCGCTCTGCCGGGAATGGTCAGGTTTCCCTCTCAGCAACCTGCTGGCGGTCCTGCGGAGCAGAACCGTGCCCATATGCCGGCAGAGCAGCATGTCACGGGCGGCGCTGTCAGCGCGGCTCTCCGGCAGGGATAAAAAGATTAATCTTGTTTATAGGAGATTAATCTGAACATCCGGTTGGGTTCGTAGGGATTTATATCTTATTATATGATATAATTTATTGTATTTTCATTGTTAATTTTCAGAAGATTTTGGGGCTGCGAAATTGGCATGTCTGTTGCTATTCCCGCATCAGGGCGGAAGTCCGCCTGATATCCGGAACCCTTCAGCACAAGGAGTCGCCATGAGCAGGAAGTATTTCGCGGCACAGGATACAAACTATACACGCAGGCTTGCGGAATACGCGGTCAGTCTTGATTTTTCGGATCTGCCCGAAGAGGTTGTCGAACGCGTGAAGATGATGACCCTGCATACCCTGGGCGTGTCTCTGGCGGCGGCTCCCGTTGCGCTGAGCGGCGCTTCCATCCGGGTGGCGAAAGCCGTCAACGGCGGAAGCGGCGGCGGTGCGAGCGTGTGGATCGGGGGCGAACGTCTGTCCGCCGCCTCGGCGGCATTTGCCAACGGAACCATTGCCGACATTCTGGACTGGGAGGACTGCGCCTGGACCGGACACCCCAGCGCGGGCGTCATTCCCGCCGCCATGGCCGTGGCTGAAGAGCGGCATTGCACCGGCAGGGAATACATCGCGGCGGTGGCGGCCGGGCTGGAAGTGTACCAGCGCGTGGCCATGGCGGTGCAGCCGCCCGCCGACTTCGATCACAATCGGGGATGGGCGCTGTGCAACTGGCAGATTTTCGCCGCATGCACGCCTGCCGCCAAACTGCTGAAGCTCGACAGCCGCCGCATGAATCAGACGTTCGGCATGGCCTGCATGTACGCCGCCATGCCCACAAACATGCAGCAGGCCACCATGAGCAACGCCTATCATTACCAGCACGGGATCGCGGCGCAAAACGGCATTCTGGCGGCGCTGAGCGCCGCCGGGGGCGTGGACAATCTCGAAGACTGCTTTGATATTCCCTATGCCTATTGCGAACAGCTCACCACGGCGGTGGATCGCAGCTGGCTGGATCGGCTGCTTGGCGAGCATTTCTACACGCTGGATATTCTGATCAAGCACTGGCCCGCCAATATGTGGCTTCAGACGCCTCTGGAACTGCTCAGCCTGATGATTGCGGAACACGGCATCCGTCCCGATGAAGTGGAGGAGATTGTTCTTGATCCGCCCACCCAGTATCGCATGCATTCCTATGAAGAAGGTTTTTCCTCGCTCATGGAGGCGCAGTTCAGCATACCCTTTGTTCTGGCGGCCTGCCTGCTGGATCCGCAGCCCGGCCCCAACTGGTACGCGCCCGAACGTCTGAACAGTCCGGAAGTCATCGCTCTGGCCGGACGGGTAAAGGCCGGGCCGGGGCGCGAAACCACGCTGATGGAATCCTTTATCGGCTACCAGAACGGGCGGCATCCCGAAAAGACGCTGACCGTGAAGATGAAGGACGGCAGGGTGTTCAGCCGCACCCAGAGCATTCACAAGGGGCATCCGGCGGACATGCTGAGCCGGGAGGAGTTTCAGGATCTGTTCCGGCGCGAGGCGTCTTTCGCTCTGTCCGCCGAGCGGACGGAAGCGCTCATTGATTTCATCGGCAGTCTGGATCAGGTGCATGACATGTCTTCCTTCCACGCGCACATCGCCTGAGAGACACGGTCATGAAAAACATATGCATCATAGGAGCAGGGGGAACCGGCTGCACCATGGCCGCGGACATGGTTTTGAAGGGCCATGAGGTGACGCTGTATGCGGATCCCGCCTGGCAGGGAGCGCTGGAAGAGGTGCGCGCCGCCGGAGGAATCCGGATGATCGGGCAGGCAGCCACGGGCTTTGCCCCGATTTCCCGTCTGGAAAATGACCTGGAGCGCGCCGTGCGGGGAGCCGACGTGATTCTTGTGGCCCTGATGGCCACGCGTCACGAAGAACTGGCGGAAACACTCGCGCCGCTGCTGAGTGAGGGGCAGACGGTCTGCTTTTCCGCCGGAAACTGCGGGTCCGTCGTGCTGCGCCGCGCGGGAAAGGTGTGTTCCGGCGTGCTGATCGGAGAAATGCAGGGAAACGTGTACCCCTGCCGTTTTTCCGGCCCCGCCGAGGTCAGGTGCGCCTTCCCGTACATGGAAAAGAAAGCGGCGGCGTTTCCCGGAAGGGATACCCCCGCGTTCATCGAGGCCATGCGTGAGGCATATGCCTGCACCCCGGCCCGGAATGTCATGGAAGCCTGCTTCAATTCCCCGAACCTTTCCATCCATCTGGCCGGTTCTCTGCTGAATACCGGCGGGATTGAGCGCGACCCCGCGTTCCGCATGTACGCGCAGGGCCTCACGCCCGGAGTGCTGGCCTGCATCCGGGAAGTGGAGCGGGAGAAAGCGCCGGTCATGGAACGCATGGGGTTCGCCAACGCCGTTCATGCGGGCATGATCGAAAAACTCATGCGCTACGGCGAATTTCCGGAGCTGGATGACTTCCGGCAGGTGTCCGGGCCGTCATCCATGCGCCACCGCTATATCACGGAAGATGCCTCCGTGGGGCAGTCTCTGTTCCTGTCTCTGGCTCACAGCCTGGGAATGACTCTGCCCTGCATGGAATCGCTCGTGCTGCTGGCGGGCGTGATCAACGGCGAGAACTACCTGCGTGACGGCATGACGCTGGCCTCACTCGGACTGGACGGTCTGTCCGCCGGGGAAATCAACGAGCGGCTGCACAACGGCTTTCCGGGCGCGTAACTTGCGCCGCAACAGCCAGATTTACAAGGAGAACCCTGTATGACAGACATGGCTTCCAGCCCTGCGGCTCCCCCATCCGTCCCTGCGCCGGTTCAGAAAACGGAGCGTGGCGAGTCATCCTTCCGGCTCTGGAAAAACAGGAGCGCACGTCAGAAACTGGCGTTCTGTCTGGGCGCACTGTGGACCATCTACATCATCCTGTCGCTGTGCAAGGTATTCTTTCTGCTGGGCATAGTCATCTATCCCGTGGCGCACCGGGCGATCTGCGCCGGAGCTCTGGTCAGCCTCGCGCTGCTGATCGTGCCCGCCCGCAAGGGGCATAAGAACAGCCCCCTCGGTTCCGTTCTCGAGGCGGTGCTGATCATATGGACACTGGCCGCCTGCGGCTATGTCGTCTGGAACGCCGACACGCTCATTTACGAATGGGGCGACGCCAACTGGTGGCAGATGATCCTGGCCGGAGGCTTCACCGCAGCCCTGATGGAAGCGGTGCGCCGCAC
>CALUUZ010000005.1 GCA_944324075.1 Candidatus Mailhella excrementigallinarum | reverse complement strand
TAATAGAAGGGAGTGGGACCGACGTAGATTTTTTCGTTGTCGAACGGCTTCCAGTTGCCGCAGCGCACTGTGGTGTAAATACCCGCCGGAGGAATGACAATTGTTCCATCCATCTTGATGCGGGTTTTACGAAGGACGATACCGTCATAAATGGTCTTTTCCGCCCCGCTGATGGTGACATGCTTTTCGCCGTTCACCAGGCCGGGCAGTTCAAGCACGTATGCACCATCCTTGGCCGGTGACTGCATGACGGCCGGCCTCGAAGCGCCCCACGCTTCGACGCCGCATGCCATGAGCAGGCATATGGCGAGAGCAGGCACTTTTTTAAACATGATTGACTCCTTGGATAAAAAGGACGTAACATATCTCACCTGTGACTCTTTACAGATAATACAGCTTTTTATAATGCGCAATCATTCACAAATCATTTTGCAAATTAATATAATCAGACCCGGAGTCGCAACCAGGGATTCGGTCAGCACCATTTCTGCTGCAACGCATTGAACTTACAACGGATAGTGACAGCGCACGCGGCGTCCGCCCAGATCCCGTTCCTCCGGCATGCACTCCCGACACAGATCACGGACAAAGGGACAACGGGGATGAAAGGCGCATCCGCGGGGAGGCTCAAAGGGACTGGGCATTTCCCCGGAAAGAGGATGCCCTCCTCTGCCGGGAACGGAAGCCAGCAGCGCCTTTGAATAAGGATGGGCGGGATGACGGAACAGCTCCTCGCGGGAAGCAAGTTCCACCACGCGTCCCAGATACATGACCGCAATACGTCGGCTCATGAAGCCGACTACTCCCAGATCATGGGAAATGAACAGATAGCTCAGACCGCGCTCATCCTGCATGTCCCTGAGCAGGTTCAGCACCTGAGCCTGAACGGAAGCGTCAAGAGCGGAAACAGGCTCGTCGCATATCACAAGCGAGGGGTCGGCTACAAGCGCCCGGGCTACCGCGATTCTCTGACGCTGCCCGCCGGAAAACTCGTGCGGGAAAAGCCCGGCCTGTTCCGGACGCAACTCCACTTTCTCCAGAAGACTCCGCACCTTATCCCGAAGGGAAGAGGTGGACAGTTCCGGCCTTGTCATGCGCAGCGGCTCGGCTACAGAGGCGCCCACGCTCATCCTCGGATTCAGAGAGGAAAAGGGGTCCTGAAATACCATCTGCATCCGCCGGGCACGCTCCCGGGGAGTAAAGGAAGACAGATCCGCTCCGTCAATCAGCACCTCCCCGGAAGAGGGCTTCAGCAAGCCCGCCCCCATGCGCGCCAGTGTGGACTTCCCGCAGCCGGATTCCCCCACCAGACCGAGCGTTTCCCCCTTTTCCACATGCAGGGATACCCCCTCAACCGCGTGCAGCGTCATGCCACGCAGATCAAGAAATCCTCTGCGCACATGAAAACCGCGGCTTGCCCGCCTGAATTCAAGAGGATATGCCATATGTTCTCTTGCGCCGCACTCTTTCCGCACGTTTCCGTTATCCGGCTACTCGACGGGCTGTCTCTCCGTTCCGGTGACGTCCGCTCCGCTGAATGTGGCCATTTCATTATAGATGGCGGAGGCAGCCCGCAGCAGAGGAAAAGCCGCCGCACAGCCTGTGCCCTCGCCAAGCCGGAACCCCAGACCAAGCAGAGGCGTTCTTCCCATATGTTTCATTATGGCGGCGTAACCGGGTTCGGCGGAAGCATGCGCCAAAAAGGCATAATCCGCAACAGCCGGACACAACGCATGCGCCACGGCATAGGCGGATGTGGAAATAAAGCCGTCCACCAGCACGGGAATGCGGCTTTCCGCCGCGCCCAGCACCACTCCGGCCAGCACCATGATTTCATAGCCGCCAAGAGCCGCAGCCACCCCGAGAACATCCCTATCGGCAACGACATTCCGATGCAGTTCCAGGGCCTGACGAATTACCCTGGCCTTGTGCCTTACCCCGGATGAATTCAGACCTGTTCCCGGACCGACGACATGTTCAGGCTCCAGACCGTATAACGCGCAAAACAGCGCGGTGGCAGGCGTGGTATTGCCGATGCCCATTTCTCCCGTGGCCACGAGACGCACGCCCTGCTCCGCCGCATAACGCACCGTATCCATGCCATAGACCAGCGCTCTGACGCACTGTTCCGGACTCATGGCGCATGTGCGGGCCAGATTTGCGGTACCTCTGCCCAGACGAAGATTTCTGAGCTTCGGGTACTGTGCTTCGCTCAGAGCGTCATGAATTCCGCCCGCATCCACTGCAAGCATCTCCATGCCGTTGAGACGGGAAAGCACGCTGATGCCCGCTCCTCCTTCCAGAATATTACGCAGCATCTGGCCGGTAACTTCCTGGGGAAAGGCGCTTATCCCCTCTTCCGCCACGCCGTGATCTCCCGATGCGACAATGACAAGAGAAGGCTCCACGCACAGGGGAGCGTGTCCGCCGCTGATCATGAACAGACGCGCCGCAATATCTTCCAGGCGGCCCAGACTGCCCCGCGGCTTGGTTAAATCATCAAGATGAGCCCGGGCGGCGCTTTCAAGCGCCTCATCAACACGGCGTATTCCGTCAAGCCGGCAGACAAATCCGGGAAAGGCATTCAGACTCGCGCTCATGGAAAAACCTCGCTTTCAGCGTATCAGCATGGCATCGCCGTAGGAGAAGAAACGATACCCCTCCTCCACGGCATGGGCATAGGCCCGAAGTATGCGCTCCCGCCCCGCAAGAGCCGATACCAGCATCAGCAGGGAAGATTTGGGCAGATGAAAATTGGTGATCAGGCCGTCCGCCACCCGGAAGGAAAAGCCCGGATAAATAAAAATGCTGGTCCAGCCGGACCATCCCGCCTGAGAGGAATCAGGAGATGAACCGGAAATGCCTTCCGGAGAAAAAAGCCACTTCCCTTCACGCGCACATGCCTCTGCCGCGCCCTCCAGCGTTCGCGCCGACGTCGTTCCTACCGCAATCACCGGTCGTCCATCCCGCTTCGCGCGGCGCACGGCCTCCACGGTTTCATAAGGAATTTCCGCATATTCCGCATGCATGGGATGCTGCCGGATATCCTCTTCCCTCACCGGGCTGAACGTTCCGTACCCGACATGCAGCGTCACTTCCGCCCATTCAACGCCCCGGGAAAGCAGCCGGCCGCGCATCTTCTCGGTAAAGTGCAGACCGGCCGTAGGCGCGGCCACGCTGCCTTTTTTATCCTCTCTTGCATACATGGTCTGATACCGGGAGATATCATCCTCATCCTGTTCCCGCCGGATATACGGAGGCAGCGGCAGCTTTCCGGCTTTTTCCAGAATATCCGTCAGATTCCCCTTCCAGAAAAGGCGCAGCGTGTGCCTGCCGAAATCTCCCTTCTTCAGCACTTCGGCCTGCAATTCGCCAAAATCGAGCATATCCCCGGCGCGTATGCTTCTGCCCGGTCTGAGCAGAGCCTCTGCTTCCGCCTCGAGGCGACAGGCGGAACCGCTCTCCGGACGGGCGTCCTTCTCCAGCAGAACCGGAGGCGTGAGCAACAGCATCTCCGCCCTGCCGCCGCTCGGCTTTCTTCCGAACAGGCGCGCGGGAATCACGCGGGAATTGTTGACCACAAGCAAAGCTTTTTCCGGAAGAAATTCCGGCAGTCTGTCAAATGAGGAATCCGTCCAGCAGTCGCCTTCCATTCCGCGATCCAGAACCATCAGACGCGACGTGCCCCGCACCTTTGGCGGATGCTGGGCAATGCGCTCTTCGGGCAGAACATAATCATAGCTTTCAAGGGAAAATACGTCCGCCATGTTTCAATCCACAGTCATCGCCCCATCCGCTGACTGACTCCGCAGTACGGGACTGTGGTCGCGCGGATTGTCTCTCCCCAAAGGGAGAAAGTGCAGGATAAGGATGTTCTCGGCCTTGCCGCCTTGTCAGGAACGCCCGTCCCCTGAAAGGGGAAAGTTTTTGACGAAGCTCAACGGGCCCACTCCGCCGGAGTATACTCGGCAAGTTCCGTCTCGCCATGCAGGAAAGCGCGGGACAAGGCAACCTGGCGCCGGAAATCATCCATGTGGGCCTTGTCCACAGGTTCCTCGCGAGGCACGATGATGTCGTCGGGATTGACGAACCTCCCGTTCTTCCGCATACGGAAATCAAGATGCGGACCAGTGGCAAGACCGGTGGCTCCCACAAAACCGATAACATCTCCCCTTTCCACCTTCGCGCCCTTCTTCAGATTCCTGGCGAAACCGGAAAGATGGGCATACTGCGTTTCCAGCCCATTGCGGTGCCTGACGACAATCATCTTGCCATATCCCTGTCCCCACCCGGCCCGGGTAACGACCCCGTCGCCCACGCTTCTGACCGGCGTCCCGTGCGGAGCCGCGTAATCAATGCCCTCGTGCGGGCGTACCACCCCGAGAATGGGGTGACGGCGTTTCAGGTTGAATTTCGAACTGACGCGGGTAAAGGCCAGAGGAGCCTTGAGCAGCGCCATCTGAAGGGCTTCTCCTCTGGCGTTGTAATGATGGAGAACTCCGTCCTCTCCGGCATAGAGATAGGCTTCGAAACGCTTGCCCCGGTTGGTGAACCAGGCAGCCAGAATATGGCCGTATCCCTTGAATTCGCCCTTGCGGTAGCGTTTTTCCACCAGAACCTCGAACGAGTCCTGTTCGCGTATGTCGTTGATGAAGTTGATTTCACATTCAAAAACACCAGCCAGACGAATGGCCAGCAAAGGTTCTTCCCCCTGGCCCGCCACACAGTCAAACAGACTGGAATCAATCTCGCCCTTCACCAGAGCAAGCTCTATGTCATAGGAAATTTTTTCCAGAGACGCCTTCAGTTCTCCATCCTGGCGCGAAACAACCAGCTGCTCGTCCCGATTGGCCTCATAGGTAAAGGAGACGAAGTTTCCGGCATGATCCCGCACGAAGACGAAAGGCTGTCCGACACGGATTTTCCGCAGCGGCCAGACTTTTTCCGCCGCATCGACGATGGCGTAGGCCTCGGAGGAAGAGGTAAGCTCCTGAAGAATGCCGCCCGCAGTATCTCCTTTTTCCACCGTTCCACTCAGTGAAAGAGCGCCGTCTTCATGGCGCTCAGCGAGAAAACGATCATTTTCCTCCCACGGAGCAGGATCAGCTTCGGCTTCTCCGGAAACGGCGGACTCTTCCCGCACGGCGTCCGCGGTCTCCGCGGCGTCCGCCGCATCTGCGGCCTCTTCCTTCTTCTCTTCAAAAAAACTGTCGAAAAAGGAGAAGAGACCTTCCTTTTCCTGTTCCCCCACAGATGAAGCAGCCTGGGACCCAGTATGGGATGAGGAAGTCCCGACCGATGGTTCGGCGGCAGCGCGCCCGGTCAGGCAGACTATGCAGACACATGCGAACAGAATACCCCACACCGGGCATTCCCTCACAAGAATACGGCGGAAGAATGATTTTTTCATGATGTTTTTGAGAAATATACGTTTTCCCGCAGGCTGTCCAGAACGGCCTCCGGAAAATTTTCCTCCGGCCAGGTACGGCCCATTCCCGCCGCAAACAGGCCGCAGCACTGGAAAATCTTCCGTCTTTCCCCTATACTGATACCTGTGATCAAAGCGTGCGCGGCTGAACATATCCGTGCGGTTTGCCCCTCCCTGAGGGGAGGGGGTACGGAAAAGGATTTCATCGGCTTCGCCGTCTTGTCAACTCCTCTTTTCCCCCTGAAGGGGGAGGTCTCAAACCACAAGGGAATTTTTGATGAAAAGAGCGGAGCTGCATCGCCTCCGCCTCACTCCGGGAGCATTTCTCCAGCGAAATGTCCTGTCCTCATTCTTCTTTTTCTCATGAACGGAGTATACGGTGGCGGAAAGCATTTCTGAAGAAGACCTCCGGAAGCTGATAACTGCCTGCCTGCCCGGACCGGAAACGGAACCGGGCATGGAAGTCCTCGGCTTCTCATTAACCGCAACGAAAAGGGAAACAGAGCAGGGAAGAGATTCTCCCGTGCTGGATGTCTATTTTCCCCATGCTCTCTATGCCCGCTGGTTCCGGCAGGACGGGCGCTCCTCCACCCTTGAGCACGCGGCACACCTGGCTCTGGGGTCACATCTCACTGTCAGATATCATGACGCTCCCCGAGAGATCCCGGAAGCCGAAAACACGGCGGAAGATCCGTCCGGCACAGCTCCAGACGCGCTGTCCCCGCTGCCGTCCGACATGTCTCCGCCGGACAGGGAAGAATATGGTTTCGACAACTTTTTCTCCGGGCAGAAGAACGAGCTTGCCGTTTCCATCATCCGGAGCATGCTTGAGGATCTGAAATGCGGTTCCATGCCGTATAACCCCCTTCTGCTGAGAGGACTGCCCGGCACAGGCAAAACCCATCTGCTGAAGGCGGCGGCCGCAGCACTCAGACATATTCCCGCACTTGCGGAACAGGGCAGGATATATACGCTTTCCGCACCGGATTTCGCCGGACTTTTCCGCCAGAGTCCTGCCAGGCAGGAGATCGTGCGCGGCATGCTGCGCGGCTGCTCCGCCCTGTGTCTTGACGACACGCATCTTCTTGTCCGATCTCCCCAGGCGCAGGAAGAACTCACTTCCCTGATCGACATTCTGACAGCGACAAACAGACCGGTACTCTGCGCATGCACCTGCCTTTCCCCCCGGCAGAGGGCGGAACTGGCCGGAGCGGACGCGGCGGACATCCCCTCGGAAGAACAGCTTGCCCCCTCTCTCCTGTCCCGCCTGCGCAAAGGCATGGTGCTGGAGCTGGCGGAAGCCGATCTGGATGTGCGCCTGAGCTATGCACGCCATCTTCTCAGGGAACTCCATCTGAATACGGACAGGGAAACTCCGCTGTTTCTGGCCCGCCGCAGCAGGCAGATCCGGCATCTGCACGGCGTCATACTGCGGATGCATGCCTTTTTCCGTCATACCGGCAACATGCCGGATGAGCAGGATATGGAAGGATTCTTCCGCGCTTCGGGTTCACGCGACAGCCTGACGCCGGAGGCCGTACTTTCTCTGGTGGCGGCGCATTACGGCTTCTCCTCCAGGGATCTGAGAGGAAAAAAACGTGACAACCAACTGGTGGAGGCCCGTCAGATGGCCATGTACCTGTGCAGGGAACTGCTTGGGGAGTCCTACCCCTCTCTGGGGCGGATCTTCGGTGGAAAGGACCACAGCACCGTCATGTATGCAGTGAAAAAGATTAGGGAAAATCAAGTTACGAACAAAGATATGCACATTCTGGTAACGGAGTTGACACAACGTTGTCTGAACCGCATATAAGGAGAAGGCACAAGCCCTTCCTGTTCCTGACGTGCCTTTTCCCTCCTTCGGACAGTTCATAATTTCTTGTTTATTCCCAAGCAGTTACCTGAATTAGGAACATAAAAACCGGACCTAACCTTTTACTACAGGAAAAACATATGATCATAACAGTGAAAAAGGAACAGATCATCGATGGGCTGCAGAAAGCCGCCTCCATCATCCCCAGCAAGGCGGGAGCCGCCTATCTGCGCTCCATCTGGCTTCAGGCGGCGGGAAGCGGAGAAACGGGCCGTCTGACGCTCATGGCCACGGACGTGAATATCGAATTCACGGGCACCTATCCCGCTGAAGTCCGGGAAGAAGGACAGGCCGGCGTCAACGGACGCGCCTTTGTGGAACTTCTGCGCCGTCTTCCCGGAGGGGATATCCAGCTCAGACTGGACAAGGAAAGCAACACGCTTCTTGTCGAACAGGGACGCCGTTCCTACAAGCTGCCCGCGGCGGATCCCGTCTGGTTCCAGGCGCTGCCGCCCTTCCCGGAGGAAGGAGCCGTGCTGTGGGCAGGAGACTTCTTTCAGGACATTATCGACCGTGTTTCCTTCTGCATCAGCGATGACGACAGCACCGAAGCACTCTCCTGCATCTGCCTCAAGAGTGTGGAGCCGGGTAAGGTGGACGTCTGCGGCCTGAACGGACATCAGTTCGCCATGGTCCGTTTTCTGAATGACGAGCTGGCAGCAAAACTTCCCGCCGACGGCCTGCTCCTGCAGAAGAAATACGTCAATGAACTGCGCAAGTGGCTGGGAACGGATGAAGTCATGCTCAATATCAGCGAACGCCGCTTTCACCTGCGCACAGGCAGCGGCAGTGAAACGCTGAGCCTGCCCCGCTCCGGCTTCATCTATCCTGATCATCTGAGTTTTCTGTCCCGTCTGCAGGCTGCGGATGCCTCCACGCTCAAACTCAGACGCAAAGAATGTCAGGAATCGCTGGATCGCCTGCATATCTTCAACAATGAGAGCGACCGCTGCACCTATTTCCAGTTCAGCCCCACGGAAGTAACCATGAGCGCCCAGGGACAGGAGACCGGATCCGCCACGGAAAATCTGGACGTAAGCTTCTCCGGCAGTCTGGAACGCATCGCCTTCCCTACCAGAAATCTCATTGATATCCTTGGACATTTTCAATCAGGGGAACTGACCTTTACTCTGACCGGAGCGGAAGGTCCCTGCGGGATCAGCGGAACGGAAGATCCGGATTACACCGTTCTGATTATGCCCATGAAAATAGCTGAAACCAGCTATTACGAGGAATAGAAATGCATGAGAAAGGCCGTGGGACACCCCACGGCCTTTCCGCAGAAAAGGCTCAAAAGCAGCGGCGCCAAGATCAGGCAAAGGCGTGAAACATGCTGGCCGGAACACAGGAGCTGGCTGGCAGACATTTCGAGAGCAAAACGCCCTGACGACAAAAATGATTTCATCGGTTCCACCGGTCTGCCCGGCACATCTGTTCCCTGAAGAAAGAAGTTTCAAGCCGTAAAGGAATTTTTGATGAAAATGAGTATGACAGCGCGCAAACAGGAGCTTCTGGACGGGCTGCTGACCTTTTTTCTTGCCGAACGTCCCGGAACGGAACGTCCCTCTTCCTATGAAGAGGGACGAAATCTGCTCCGCGCGCTGCTGAACATCCGTGCTCCGCGCCCGGTGCCCGAAAGCGTGCTGAAACTTCAGGATGAACTGCTGACTCTGGAACAGGAAGAAAAAGGCGTCATGCACGTTGAGAACCTGCCCGCGGCGGATTGCGCCCTCAATTCTCCTCTTCCGCATGCCGGACGCATGATTCTGTGGAAGGGGGATATCACCAGGCTGGACGCAGACGCCATTGTCAATGCAGCCAACTCCGCCATGATGGGCTGTTTCGCGCCTCTGCACAACTGCATCGACAACATTATCCACAGCGCGGCGGGTGTCCGCCTGCGTCAGACCTGTCACGACATGATGCTGACGGACTTCCCGTCGGGAGACTGGAAAGAACCCGCAGGACGGGCCCGCGCCACACCGGGGTTCAACCTCCCCTGCCGCTATGTATTCCATACTGTCGGGCCGATTGTGAGCGGCCCGTTGAGGGAGGAACATCGCGTTCTGCTCACCTCCTGCTATACAAGCTGTCTTGAACTTGCACGGGAGAAGCATTGCCGTTCCCTTGCGTTCTGCTGTATTTCCACCGGAGAATTTCGTTTTCCAAGGGAGGAAGCCGCACATATCGCCCTTGCTGCAGTGACGGACTGGATGAATGCGAATCCTCAATATGAAATCAGGGTTGTCTTTGATGTCTTTACGGAGCAGGACAATGACATCTATACACAGTTGCTGTCCGGCTGTTCTGCGTGACGAAGGAACCGCCCCGGATATTATTCTTCGACGCTGGCTGAATGAAGCCTCGTTTGTCCTGGCAGGCATAGGAGCGGGATTTTCCGCATCCGCCGGACTGAATTATCTTGATGAGAACTTCTTCCGCACCTGCTTTCCCGCGCACGCAGCCTCAGGCATCCGCAGCGCATGGGAGGCTGTGGGACGTTACTGGGATCCTGTACCGGGAAAGGAAACGGAATACTGGGGATACTGGGCCAGACACATCCATGTGATGCGCTACGAGCCTCCGTGTCTGCCCGCATATGCGGATCTTGCGAACGTGATTCGAAAAAAGGACTGGTTCATTCTGTCTACCAATGCAGACGGACAGACGCATAAAACCGGACTGGATGAAACCAGGATTT
The DNA here is from genome assembly GCA_944324075.1 of Candidatus Mailhella excrementigallinarum. Lineage (GTDB taxonomy): Bacteria > Desulfobacterota > Desulfovibrionia > Desulfovibrionales > Desulfovibrionaceae > Mailhella > Mailhella excrementigallinarum. The sequence continues at coordinate 180,838 of CALUUZ010000005.1, read as the reverse complement.
TTACACCGCAGGGAGATTACAGTCTGTTCCAGTGTTCCCTGCCCTGCCGGGAAGAAGTATGGAACAACCGGAAAGAGGTGGAGCGCATGCTGGAGCGGATGCCTGATCCTCTGCATATCAGAGAGCAGGACGTTCCGCGCTGTCCGCATTGCGGAAGGCTTGCGGTTCCCAATCTGCGCAAGGACGACAGTTTTGTGGATACGCTCTACAGAGAAGGGCATCCCCGTTATCGGGCCTTTCTTGATCGGGCGCTTGAAGATCCCGGGCGTCTGCTTCTGCTGGAACTGGGCGTGGGATTCAATACGCCCGGCATTATCCGACTGCCGTTTGAACGACTCGCGGAGACAACTGCAGCGCGTCTGATCCGTCTGAATCTGAAGGACGCCGCGCTGTCGGAAAAAATCGGAGACAACGGGGTCGGCCTGGCTCTTGACGCCGCCGCCGTGCTGCGGCGGATTTCCCACGAAACGAATATCGGCAAGTTCGATTGAACTCCATGAAGAGTGCAGCGGGGTTGCACGAGATGGAGTGACGCCGTCCGTGTATAATCCCGGTAATCGGTAATGACGGCATGGTATGATACTTTATATAAACTCTGGCTTGCAGATATGTTCAAGCATGAAATAATCTGATCTGAAAAGATTTTTTATTGTAATCTGACAAGAATGGAAATTTTTGTCGGACAAGAGAATGGCGCTGGATAATTTGAAGATTTTATAAAAAATACCTGTAAATATAAGCTGATCGTTTAATATATAATGAAATTGGATATTGTTTGCATATAAGTGCAAATAATGCTGCATCAATGGCAAGTTAAAATAATTAGTCTGTGATATTTTGAAAAACAAGATTTTTTCTGAAAATATGATTATTCTAAATAAATATAGCATGTCCAGATAGATATCAGACCAAACTGTCCCCATTAAGATGGGAGAGGCGCCCGATTGCTTCGGGGAGAGAATCTCACCTGAGCATGACGCCATCATGGGATATGAAATAATGCATAAAAAGGAAAAAGAAGGGGTACTGTTTGCATTTCCTGATTTTTATGATCCCTATCGGATAGAGGGATACAAAGGTATCGAACATCAAGGACCGATTCTTTCCCTGCTGCATGCAAGGCGTTTTCACAGGATATTTCTTTTTCTGTTGCCAGAGTTTGCGCCCAGACCAGACCTGCTGACCGCTGAAATACGGGCGCTTGACCCTGAAGCTGACATCCATACTGTGGATTGTTCTGATTGTGTGACGCATGATCAGATTGAATCCATGCGCCTTTTGCGTGTCAGACTCAAAACGGTAAAATATAAAAACAGGGAACTTCCCCTGACTCTGTGCTGGGGAGAAATACCCTATCCCGATGTTTATATAGGACTGGCAGGGTTACTGCTTTCCGGCGAACTTCCCGCACGTCTTATCGTTGTCCGTTCTCCGGAAGCAACGGCTTTCGGACTGTCCCGTTTTGTGGAGCTGGATTTCAACGCGGGTATTTTTTCCAGCGATATGCTGGACATTCCGCTGGCTCCTTCCGATAAGATGTCGCTGCGGCGTCAGGCGGAACAATTCGGAATCATCGGTTCCCATTCCATCATGCAGCATGTGGTGGATGTCTGTCAGATACTTGCACCGTCCTCTCTGCCCATGCTGCTGCTTGGTGAGACAGGTACGGGCAAGGGGTTGCTGGCCCGTTATATTCATGCTCTTTCAGGCAGGCCGATGGACAGGTTCATCAGTGTGAACTGCGCCGCCATTCCCGAAAGCCTGGCGGAAAGTGTCCTGTTCGGACACAAGAAAGGAGCCTTTACCGGGGCAGTAGCGGATCAGGAGGGAAAATTTGACGCGGCTGACGGCGGAACGCTTTTTCTCGATGAAATAGGCGAGCTTTCACTTCCCATCCAGGCCAAGATTCTGCGGGCTGTCGAGGATGGCATTATTGATCCGATAGGTTCAAAAAAAACGCATAAGGTCAATGTCAGGCTGATTTGCGCCACAAACCGCAACCTTGCCCAGTTTGTGGATGAAGGAAAATTCCGGGCGGACTTGTACTACCGGCTGAATGTAGGAGAGGTGCATGTGCCGCCGCTGCGCCGGCGGAGGGAGGATATCGGCCGTATTGTGCTGCACGTTGTTTCCCGTATCAACGCCACTCTGCCGCTTCCGAAAATTTTCACCCGCATGGCGCTTAAAGTGCTGGAAAACTATGACTGGCCGGGGAACATCCGCGAACTGGAAAACGTGCTGGAACGTACCCTGCGACTTTCCCCGAAAAATATGATCGATGCAGAGGACGTTCTGTTCCCCGATGCGGAAAACGGCATGCGGGACACTGCCCTGAACCAATGGCATCCCGGGATCCCCCTTGATGAGTATCTCGGCAACCTGAGGCAGGAAGCATTCCGCCACGCCCTGATGCTGAGCGGGGGAAACAGATGCGCCGCGGCAAAGCTGCTGGGTATTTCTCCGCAGGCCGTAGGCAAGTATCTCAAGACCCATCCAGATATCATGTAAACTTGAGTTGTTTTGAAAAACGAGAGTTTATATGGGGCAACTATTTGATATAAAAAAATATTATTTTATTATGCAGAGATGGAATGAATAAAAGGTAAACCTGGGTTGCTGCGGGGCAAGAGAGGAAAAAAGAAGGGATTATACATATTATATTGAATATAAATATTTTTTTTGAGGCATGCCCAGTGGCATGCCTTTTGCTTTTTCAGAAACAGAAAGGCTTGCGGCATGTTGCCCGGCCTTGTCCGATTCCATCCACCGGAGGATATGTCATGAAGTGCAGTTGTTTCGTTGCCTCTCTTGCGGCTCTGCTGCTCGTGTCCGGCCTGCCCGGGACGCCTGCCTGTGCCGCGGACAAGCCCATCACGCTGACGTTTACCGGCGTATTCATGGACAAGCATGCGGCCATAGAAGGCGGCATGAAACCCTGGGCTGAGGAGATCAACCGCCGCACCAACGGGCGCGTGGTCATTGAATACTACAATCCCAATACTATCTGCGCTGAAGCGGATATTTACGATTCCGTGCGTTCCGGCGTGGTGGATATGGGCGTGGCCAACGTCTCGCGCAAGAAAGGCAAACTGCCGTTGCTGGAGATTCTGGATCTCCCCTTCCTGTTTACTTCGGCAGAGAGCGGCTCCGTGGCGGCCTGGCGTCTGTGGAACGAGTTCCCGGCCATGCAGAAGGAAACGGATGATGTGCATGTAATCAGCCTGCATGTTGGCGCCCCGTCCCAAATACAGACAACGGGAGCGCCCGCGATGAGCGACGCTGACATGGCGAAGCTGAAGATCGCCGCGTATGCCGCTTCCTATGCGGACGTGGCCAAGGCTCTCGGCGCCTCTCCCGTGACCGTCGGGCCGACGGACATCTACCTTTCCATGCAGCGCGGCCAGACCGACGCCGCATTCGCTCCCTATGCCTACATGCGCACCACCAAGATCTATGAAACAGCCAGGCATACCTATGAAGCCAATATCAACTGCGGCGGCATGTATGTCACCATGAACAGGGAGGTATGGGCGTCCCTGCCCGATGACGTGAAGCAGATCATTAATGAACTTTCCGGAGAGAACTACGCACGCATGGTCGGCAGGGCCATTGATCAGTCGTGTCGGGATGATCTTGAATTCATGAAGACAAAAGGACAGAAGGTCAGCGTAGTTCCGGCAGAAGTTGTGGAGGGATGGAAAAAGAGATGTGAAGGTATCGTGCAGGAATGGATTGATGCCGTGGCCAGGCGCGGCCACAAGAATGGGGCTGAAATGGTGGCCCGCGCCCGCGCTCTGGACAGGGAAGCCATGCTTTAATCCTGATTTGTCCCTTGTCTGTAACTGAATTTTATGGAGAAAAGAATGGAAGTTAAAAACGCCATAGTCGTCATGTTCGACAGTCTGCAGTACAATTACCTGCACTGTAACGGAAATCCGTGGATAAAGACCCCGAATTTCGATCGTTTTGCGCGTGAATCCGTGGTGTTCGACAACTGCTATACCGAGGGTGTTCCCACTGTGCCGTGCCGCCGCGCCATGCATACCGGACGCTATACCCTGCCGGTGAAGGGATGGTCCGCTCTGGATATGGACGACACCACCATCGCCGACCTGTGCTGGGGGACGGGGATTGATACGGCCATGGTTTTTGATGCCGCCCCGAACCGCTTGCCGAAGTTCGGGTACACGCGCGGCTTTGACAAGGTATATTTCCTGCACGGACACGAAATCGATCATGAATTCTATGCCAGGGATCCTCTCTATCACCTCAATCCGGAGGATTATAACGAGGAACATGCGCTTGAAGCCATGGACAAGCTGCTTGGCTGCAACATGCGTGATCCCACTCTCGAAGAAACGGCCTGTTATCTGCGTCAGCGTCAGTACTGGAAATCCGAGGAGGATCAGAACTGCTACAAACTGATGCGCGAGGCTGTGAACTATCTTGAACGCGTTGATCGCAATCATCCCTTCTACATGTGGATAGACTGCTTCGATCCGCACGAACCGTGGGATCCGCCTTCAGTCTATGATCCGGACATGAAGTGCCCCTATGATCCCGACTTCAAGGGCAAGGATCAGTTCCTGCCAATCATGGGGCCTGTGGAAGGCATCTATACCGAGGAAGAACTGCATCATGTGCGTATGCTGTACGCCGAAAAGGTCACAATGGTTGACCGTCAGTTCGGATACCTGCTGGATCAGATCCGCCGTCTCGGTCTGGAAAGGGATACCATGGTTCTTGTCGTGTCCGACCACGGCGAACCCATGGGCAACGGCAAGCATGGGCACGGCATCATGCGCAAGTGCCGCCCCTGGCCCTATGAGGAGCTGGTGCATGCCGTCATGATGCTGCGCGCCCCCGGTCTGCCTGCAGGCAAACGGGTGAAGAGCTTCGTGCAGAGTGTGGACGTCGCGCCTACAGTGTGCGAATGGCTTGGCCTCGGCGTGCATCCAGACATGCAGGGCAAGAGCCTGCTTGCGCTTGCCAGAGGCGAAGTCGAGAAGGTGCGCGATTTCGCCATTGCGGGATATTATCGTTATTCCTGGTCCATTATCACGGATGAATGGTCCTATATCCATTGGATCAAGGATGATGAGAAAAGCGTGGCCGAGTCCATGTTTGAAATTTACGGCAAGGGCACGCTGGCCAGTTCCTCCCACCTGGGGGACAACCCCCTGGGCAAGGCAGGACCGCAGATGAACGAGGAGCAGCGCAAGGCCAAGAATACCGCGGCCACGGGCTATGGCGAAGGCGTCGCCGCTCTGGACGGCGAAGATCAGTGGACCTGCACGCCCGGCTCCATCGCCGAGGTTCCTGCCCGTGACGAGCTGTACAGCCGCATCGACGATATCGATCAGTTGAACAACGTCGCGTCAAAGCATCCCGAAGTAGCGGCAGAACTGCTCAGGAAGCTCCGTCTGTTCATGAGCGAACTGCGCGCTTCGTAATCCCTGCTTCCGGAATGCTGTCATGAACCGGATATAACCGCCGGGGCTGTCCGTCCTGACCGTGCGGTACAGCGCGGACGGCCCGGCGGTTTTCCCCGAACACGGGTGAAAGCGCCCATATCCCGGAATGCCTATGTACCAATCCCTGCATCGTCTGGCCGAGGTTTCGGGAAAATGTTCCCTCTTCATCAACAAGAAGCTGTTTTTTCTTTCCTGTCTGTGCGCCGGTCTGATGGCCGTTCCGACCACCATCGACGTGATGGGTTCCCTGCTGTTTCACAAGGCGCTGACATGCTCCACGGAACTGGTGGAATTTCTCCAGGTTGTGGTTCTGTTCGGCGGGCTGGGCTATGTGCATGACAGGCGCGCCCACGTCTATGTGGAAATGATTCTGGATAAAATGTCCAATAAATGGCGTCCAGCCTTCCGGTTCGCGTTCATCGGAGCGGCTGCAGCACTGTTCATGATCATGGCCTGGCAGCTTTTTCTGACCGGCATGGATCGTTTCGCCAGTGGTGAAGTAAGCTATGATCTTCATATTCCGGAGTATATTTTCGTCTTGTTCGCCGCGGCCGGTACTCTGGCCGCCGTCATCTCATTTCTGTCAGACATCATCGGCGAACTTGCTTCCCTGCTTGAAAACAGGGCCTTTCCGGAAATGCTTTTCGGGCTTGTCCTTCTGTGCGCCATCATCAGCGCTCCGTGGTGGATTGCCCTGCTTCCCTTCGCGGCGGACAAGCTGCTGCTCGGAGCCTTCTGCATGGCAGCCATGCTCACGCTGCTTCTGTTCGGCATGCCCATAGGCATAGCCATGCTCCTGATGGGCTTTGTCGGCCTTCTTGCCGCCTTTCCCTCGCCCCGTCCGGCCCTGGCCCTGCTGGGGTCCGCTCCCTATACCACAGGAGCGACCTATCTGTATTCCGTGGTTCCCATGTTCATTCTCATGGGCGAACTTGCCATGTATTCCGGCATCAGCCGTGACCTGTTCAATACGGCCAACGTGTGGCTGGGGCGTCTGCCAGGCGGGCTGGCAGTGGCCACGGTTTCCGGATGTGCCGGCTTCGCCGCGGTGTCCGGCGATTCCATGGCCACGGCCGTGACCATGTCTTCCGTGGCTCTGCCGGAAATGCGTGCAAAAAAGTATGACCCCGGCTTCAGTTGCGCCACTCTCGCGGCAGGGGGTACACTTGGCATTCTCATCCCGCCCAGCACGGGCTTCATTTTCTATTCTCTGGTGACGGAAGTTTCCATTGGCAGACTGTTCGTGGCGGGTATCGTTCCCGGTCTGCTGCTTGCCGCGCTGTTCATTCTGGTGGTGTTTTTCTTCGCCAGACGCTATCCCGAGCTTGCGCCGCGGGGTGCGGCTTGCGGCTGGTCGGAAAAGCTCAGGAGCCTGACCGGTGTACTGCCCATGATCCTGCTCATCACGCTGGTGCTTGGCGGCATTCTGTTCGGCTTCTTCAGCCCGAACCAGGGCGGAGCCGTCGGAGCCGTGGGAACACTTGTCTTCGCCATGTGCCGCAGGCGGATAAGCTGGGAAAATTTCAAGAAAGCCCTCATCTCCACCGCGTTCATTACATCCAAAATGATGCTGATCCTGGTGGGGGTGGGCGTTCTCGGCAACTTTTTTGCTGCCACGCGTCTGCCCTTCTCACTGGCCGAACTGGTTGCCGAGCTTGGGGCAAGCCATTTCACCATGTTCGTTGCCATTGTCATCGCTTACATCGTGCTTGGCTGCATGATGAACGTCATTCCCATGGTGCTGCTCACTCTGCCTGCCATTTATCCCAGTATCGAAGCCATAGGCTTTGACGGCGTATGGTTCGGCGTGGTCTGCGTGGTACTCATGGAAATGGGGCAGATTACTCCCCCTGTGGGCATCAATGTCTTCGCCATCAGCTCGGCGGCCGGGGATGTGCCCATGGCCAGGATTTTCCGCCATATTGTTCCCTATTTTCTGTCCATGATGGCGCTGGTGTTTCTTCTCTATCTTTTCCCCGGGCTGGCTACCTGGCTGCCGGAACTGCTGTTCTGAGAAAACGGTTCGGGGCTTTTCCCCGTATTTCTTTAATCGCCCGGATGTGTTCCCGCAGCCGGACATCCGGCTGCGGCACGCCGCCATCCTCATCAGGAGAATAATCATGTCAGTGGAAAATGTTACCAGACTGGATTCCTCTTCGTTTGACGATTTTGTCCGCAGTCATGAAGGCATCGTCCTCTTTCACAAGAAGCTCTGTCCGCATTGCAAGGTCATGGAGACGGTGCTCGGAAAGGTCGCGGCGCAGATTCCCATGTCGCTTGCTGCGGTGGATTCTGAAGAAGAGCCCGCCCTCATGGAAAAAGTCGGTGCGGAAAGGGTTCCCACCCTGGCCCTGATCCGGGGAGGGGAAGTCCGGGCAGTTTTCACGGGGATCAGGAATCCCCGTGAAGTCATGGCCTGGTATCAGGGCAACTAGGAGTGCGTCATGAAAACATATGATCTTGTCATCGTCGGAGGGGGCGTCTGCGGCATGACGGCAGCAGTTTATGCAGCCAGAGCCAGCCTCTCCGCATGCATACTGGAAAAGGATGTCTGCGGCGGCCTGGTGAACTGGACGCATACGGTGGAAAACTTTCCTTCGCACAAGAGTATCCATGGTATGGATCTTATGTCCCTCTGCCGCGAACAGGTCGAGGAACTCGGCGTAAGCATAGAGGAAGTGGAAGACGTGGAACGGGTGGATTTTTCCGGCGCGGAAAAGCGTCTGTTCACATCTTCCGGAGAAGAATACACAGCGGGAGCCGTCATCGTGGCTACCGGACGCAAACCCCGTCCTCTGCCGGTACAGACATCATTCGAACGCGTGCATTATTGTTCTGTCTGCGACGGTGCAGCCTACAGGGGAAAGAACGTCATTGTCATCGGTGGCGGCAACAGCGGTTTCGACGAGTCGCTGTATCTGACCGGGCTTGGCGTGAGCCATGTGCATATTGTCGAAGCCTTTCCGACCTGCATTGCTGCGGCCTCCACGCAGGACAAAGCCAGAGCAGGTGGAAAAATCAGCGTTTCCGTATCCACGGAGCTGGTTTCTGTAGCTGCCTTGCCGGACGGCAGGGGACGGGTGCTGCTGAGGAATACAGCCACTGGAGCGGAGGATGTCGAGGAAACGGACGGAATTTTCTGCTTCATCGGGCAGAGCCCCAATACCAGGCCATTTGAAGGAGAACTTGATCTGAAGGATGGATACATCCGGGTGAATGCGGACATGGAGACGAGAATTCCCGGAGTATTCGCAGCAGGGGACGTGATCGTCAAAAAGTGGCGTCAGATCACCACGGCGATGGGGGATGCCACCATAGCGGCCCTTCAGGCGGAGAAGTATCTGCGCGCCATGAAATGACAGCAGGAATTCCTTTTCGTGGAGTGAACCGTGCGTAAGCATATTGATATCGTCATATGGGACAGCGAAGCGGATCGCCTGCATGCAATAGAGCGCAATCTGCGCGTTGCCATGCGCAACCTCGGATTGTTCGGCGGAATTTCCTGTCAGTCGGAGCCTCCTCTGCTGGGACGCATGGGGCTGACTGGTCGTGTTCCTGTGCTGGAGATCGACGGGCTGTACTGGTCGCGCGGACATGGCAGGGTCTTTTCCCCCCATGAGTGCGAGGAACTCCTTGCGCGGATCATGCGGGAAGATATTCCGAGTCCTGATCAGCTTTAGAGCAGGTTGATGTTAAAAACTGTTCACGGAGTCGAACCGGGCGGGGCTGCTCCGCAAGTCTGGAGCAGCCGCGATTCATTCGCTGCGTCAGGTTACGGCTTCAGGCGTGAAATCCGGGCGGGGCGGAAAAAGAGGGTGGCAGGCAGATATTTTCGAATGCCGGGCTTCTCTGTGCGGATGCCCGTGGGAGAGACTGAGGTATAATGTGAGGATGAAGCGCGATGGATTGCACACTTGAGACGCTTTCACCGGTACTTCGCCGGATTGAGGCAGTGTTTTCCGCAAGTGAGGTGGATGCGGCGCTGCGTGAACAGGGAGCGGAACATCAGAAGTCCGGTTGCAGAAAGGGACACCCCTCTGCAGTTCTTCCGAAAACGCACCTGAATGATCTGACGGCCGCCCGTGTCGCTGGAAGTCTGGCGGATCAGGCAGCAGCCTGGGCTGTATCCGGCGGGAAAATCGTTCCTGTCGGACGTTTCGCCTTTTACGGGGGAATGCCGTGCGCGGGAAAGCCTTTCCATTTTACTCTGACAGTCGAAGTTCTGCCGGAACTTGTCCTGCCGGAGGACCTTTCTTCACTGAAAGCGGAATGGCCCGAACAGGACAGGGACGAAAATGCACTGGCCGATTTTGTGGAGCGTGTGCGGCGTCACCATGCCATTCTTGAAGAACAGCCGGACAGGCCCTGCGGAAAGGGGGATACGGTGTTCATCGATGTGCGTGGCAGCGAGGGGAAAAACGTGCCGGGCATGGAGGCGGAAAATTTTCCTCTGGAACTTTCGGAGCCGGAAGAGGGAATCATGGCTCTGGTATGGGGTCTGCGGGCCGGAGAGGAGAGGGAAGGGGAAATCGCCTGTCCGCCCGAATATCCGGATCCGGCCCTGCGAGGCAGCAATGTCCGGCTCCGGATACGAGTAAGAAAGATATGCCGCCGCATTCTGCCTGAGATTGACGAGTCCTTCGCCGTGAAAAACGGCTTTTCCAGTCTGAACGCCTTGAAACAGTTTATGTTTGAAAAGGCCATGGAAGAGCGGCTTGTCTCCCTTCGCGCACAGATGAAACGGAAACTGCTGGATGCTCTGCTTGATGGAATGGAGTTTCCGGTTCCTGAGATTCTGATCCGGCGCTCCATGCGCGGAAGACGGCAGGAGGCCGACCGTTTTCTGCGTGAGGGCGGACTGTCTGAGGAAGAAAGAAAGGCGGCTCTTGCGCGGATGGAACAGGAATGCCGGAGGCAGGCGGAGCAGGAAGCCCGTGCCGCAGCCCTGCTGCTTGCCCTGGCCAGGCGGGAAAGACTCTCCGTTCCGGAGGCGGAGCTGAACCGGAGAGTGCGGGCCATGGCCGGAGAGACAGGCCGCAATCCTCAAAAACTGCGGGAAATTCTTGAACAAACAGGAGCCATCCGTGAACTGGAGGAGAATATCCTTGTAGATGAGGCCTGGGAACTTCTGTTCCGGTGTGCGGAAAAAAAGCACAGAGGAATGTCGCATGAACGTGCTTGATGAAATAGGACATACGCCGCTTGTACGGCTCGAACGTCTGTCCGCCAAGCTGGGTGCGCAGGTCTGGCTCAAGGATGAAACCCGCAATCCAACCGGTTCCGTCAAGGACAGAGTGGCGTGCCATTGTATACGGATGGCGAAGGATCGGGGCGACATCACCGGAAAGAAGGCCGTCATCGAGGCATGTTCCGGTACGCTGGGCGTCAGTCTTGCGATGACCTGCGCGGCCCTGGGCTACCATCTGTATGTGGTTATGACGACGGATATTCCCCGTGCCCAGCTTGCCCAGATTGAACGCTACGGGGCGGTCATGTATCCCGTCTCGCCGGAAGATGGCATGGCGGAAGCTGTACGCAAGGCGCGTCTGGAACATGAGGACAACTGGCATTCATGGTATTTCAACCAGTTCGAGAATCCTGACTGCGTGATGGTTCACAGAACGATGACAGGGCCGGAAATCATGGCTGATATGGAGCGGGAAGGCTTGCGCGTCGATGCTTTCATCGACGCCGTGGCAAGCGGTGCGACCCTGAGCGGTGTAGGAGCCTGCCTGAAGGAGCGGGATTCCTCGGTATTCATCCGGGCCGTGGAACCGGCGGAAAGTCCTGTTCTGTCGGGAGGAACTCCCGGGAGCCACGGCATATCCGGTATCGGATTCGGTATTGTTCCTGCCAATTTTCACCGCGACGTCGTGGATGATATCTGCAGGGTGAATACCACAGGGGCAATCAGAGAGGCCAGAAGGATCATGCGTATGGAGGGAGTGGCCTGCGGCATCGCCACCGGTGCGAATATCGCGGCAGCAATCGAGCTTGCACGCAGATCAGACTTTCAGGGAAAGAATATTGTTGTCATGGGAAGGGACAGTTCCCTGCCCTTTCTGACCACACCGCTGTTCGAACGGGAATGGACAGAGTGAAAAAAGTAAAATTGAGCTATATGAACTTGAAATTAATCTGTTCTGATGCCGCGCAACCGTATGATATGCCGAAAGGCGAGCAGATTTAATTTCCCGGAAATCCCGGATCCGGAGGAAGTTCGCGCTTTGCCGATTCAGTTCTGGCAAGTTCATCGCATCGTTCGTTTTCCCTGTGTCCGGCATGGCCTTTGAGCCAGTGAAAGGACACCCGGTGCATTTTGAGCAGAACAGCCATGCGTTCCCATAGATCGCGGTTTTTCACCGGCTTTTTCGCCGAAGTAATCCAGCCCCTGGCAATCCACCCTTCCAGCCATTTATCCCGTATGGCTTTCGACACATATTGCGAATCTGTATACAGATCTACCGTGCAGGGTTCCTTCAGCAGTTCAAGCGCGCGCAGTACGGCGATGATTTCCATGCGGTTGTTGGTGGTCGGCGCAAAGCCTCCGGATATTTCACGGCGGTGATCGCCGGAACGCAGTACCGCCGCCCAGCCGCCGGGGCCGGGATTGCCGAGGCAGGAACCGTCAGTATGAATTTCAACGTGTTTCATCAAAAATTCCTTTGTGGTTTGAGACCTCTCCCTTCAGGGAGGGGCAATCCGCACGCCCCCTGTCCGTCGGCTGCTTCAGTCAGTCGGCGGATGGGGCGACTTTGGATTGAAACATTGATATCTCTTGTGCTTGGAAATAACACATGCTGTCAGCGAAGCATGCTGTCCAGAGCGTCCAGTGTCTGTTCCAGGCAGGAAACAGGATTGCCGACACGGGCGCAAAGTCCCAGTTCATGTTCCATGACACGCCGTGCGTCGTGAGTACCATCGTTTTTCAGAGCTCTGGATACCAGAGGGGGCAGCAGGATAACGGCATCTCCCCGCGAGGGAGAAACGCCGATGAATAACGTATTCGCCTCTATTTTTTCCGGAAGCAGCACAATATCCTTCCGGATATGCGCGATGACGGGCATTCCCCATGCGCCGCGGAAACGCCGGATATGCTCGTTGAGGCGGGAACGTGCCGTATCGGAAACGCCGTCTGTTTCGTCCCAGAAGGAGCTTTCAGCCTCAAGCTGTTCGAGCCTGCGTTCAAAATGATAGGAAAACAGTGCGCCCAGGATGATGAAGAAGAACAGCATCAGCGGCAGACGCACCCACGCGGGACGCTGATGCTCACGGGCGATTTTTTCCGCTTCCTTATTGCGTTTTTGAAAAAAGAGCATGGAGGCTCAGACAATCATATCCACCAGCGTGCCGAGCATTTCGTCACTGGCGCGGATAACCTGGGCGTTGGCGTCAAATGCGTTCTGATTGACGCTGAGATTGACCATTTCCCGGGCGACGTCGGTACGGGAAGGCCCGAAGACCCGGCCTGTTTCAGCGGGAGCGGACACGGGACGGCTGACGACGGGCCGGACGCCTGTTTCCGTACCGGATGAGGAAGACGGACCGCTGGCATAGTGAACTGCCACAGGATTGAATCCGGCTGTGTTTACATTGGCGAGATTATATGCCGAACCATGCACGCCCGTACTGAAGGCGTTCATGGCGCTGAGACTGTTGTTCATGGCGCTGATGAGCATGTCCTGTTCTCCGTGCTTGCGGGAAAATGATAATGCGTATCAAGGCATTTGTCAGCTCATAAAACAGCGCCGGCGAAGGTGCTCCGCCGGCGCTGTCCGAAAGAAGTCCGTTGAAGCCTACGCGGCAGGCAGAACTGCGCCTTCATAGGTTTTGATCATGTATTCCTTGACCTGATCGCTTCTGAGGGCCTTGAGCAGAGCCTGAATTTCGGGACGCTGCTCGTCTCCCCTGCGCACGGCGACAATATTGGCGTATGTGGCGGCGGCAATGGAATCGGCGGCTTCGGCGGCCAGAGCGTCCTTTACCTTGAGCCCGCCGAGGATGGCGTAGTTGCCGTTGATGACCGCGATATCCACGTCGGGCAGCGCGCGCACCAGTTGTGCGGCTTCAAGTTCCTCGATTTTGAGGTTCCTGGGGTTTTCAACGATATCCCGGCGGGTAGCGGTGAGTCCGGCCCCGTCCTTCAGCTTGATCAGGCCCTGATCCTGGAGCAGCAGCAGCGCGCGGGCCTCATTGGTGGTGTCGTTGGGCACGGCGACAATGGCTTTTTCCTTGAGGGCGGCAAGATCTCCGCTCCTGCCCGCGTAGATGCCGAAGGGCTCGTAATGCACCGCGCCGATGGAAACAAGGTTCACGCCCTTTTCCTTCACGAAATCGTCGAGGTAGGGCTTGTGCTGGAAGTAGTTGGCGTCCAGTTCCTTGCCGTCCAGAGCCATGTTTGGCTGGACGTAGTCGGCGTATTCCACGATCTGGATTTCATATCCCTGGGGCTTGAGCACCTCATTGGCCACTTTCAGAAGTTCGGCATGGGGCGTGGGGGACGCGCCCACCTTGATTTTGACTGTTTCGGCTCCGGCCAGGGAAGGAGCGGTCAGAACGGCGCACAGCAGGGCGGCGGCAAGTTTTTTCATCGCAAAAATCCTTTGTTTCGTCTTCCGGTGAACGGCGCGCCGCACAAGCGCGGCAGGAAGACCTTCAAGGAATGCCTTTTTCCGGAGAGAAAGAAAAGACTTTTTTGGCTGTGGTGCAGAACAGGGTTGGAAATATCCTTGATCGCCGGAGGCGCGAGCGTCAGCGCGCTCCCCGCCGCATGATGATGCGGCATGGAGAGGAGGCACGGAGTGCGAGCGCGGCGTTTTCCGCGCAAAACGCAAGCGGGAGCGAGTATCGGCAGGGCCTGTCGAGAGTCATCGAGAGGTCGCGCAAGAAAGGGTTCGCGGAGCGTAGCCGAGTGAAGCGCCGCTAACGACTGCCGCTCGCCCGTGTGGAACACGGGCTGCCTTTGCGGCAGCGCATGTTGCCGCCCATGCCGTAGTAAAAATACACGTCCCGCACAAGCGGTATCAATATGGTGTTATAATAGAGCAGAGAGTTTTCTCCATGCGTTCAGAGTACTCTGTTCAGCGTTTCTATAGTTCTCTTCCAAGATCAGCCCCTTCGCGTATGGCATAGAGCGCGTCACCGATGTTGCGGCAATCTCCGATCCGGCGGTAAGGGATGCCTTCTGCCTCCAGAACGGGAACCAGATCAACAGCCGGGCGCACTCCGACGGCCAGAACTACCGTATCGGCGGGCAATTCCACAAAAGCATTGCAGAAGGACACGGCTGCCCCCCTGCGCGTGATTTCCAGCAGCGGGGTACGGGGATACATCTTTACCCCGGCTTCCGCGAGCATGCTGACGTATTTTCCTCCGAGGCGGGGATTTGTTCCGTGAGCGATATCCTCCATGTCTATGACGGAAACGTCTCGGCCTTCTCCCGCAAGAACAAGAGCCGCTTCCATGCCGACATAACGCCCGCCGACGACAACCACGCGGCCGCCGCAGTCACCCGCGCGGCCCATGATGACATCATTGCCCTGCACTATCCGCGGCCCGTCGTTTTCCGGACGCCGTACCGGAGGAAGGCCTTGAGGCACGGCGCCGGTGGCCAGAACCACAAGGTCCGGTCTGCGCTCCTTCAGCAGGGAGGCGTCAACAGGTGTATTGCAGAAGACATGCACGCCTGCCTCGTCCATATCCCGGCGGAGCATGGGCACGAGAGTCCGGTACGCCCCCTTGTAGGGCGCATGCGAGGCTGTCAGCCACTGTCCGCCCGTTTCCGCTTCCTTTTCATACAGCTCCACGCAATGGCCGCGTCTGGCGAGAGTCGCCGCCGCCGTCATGCCCGCCGGGCCTCCGCCTATGACCATGATCCTGCGGGGGTTACGCGCCGGAGGAAGCACGGCATACGCAGGTTCGCGCAGCACTCCCGGGTTGACGGTGCAGCTTACGCCGAACGGCGTGATGTCCTTGCGGGAAGCGAAGCTCAGGCAGTTTACGCAGCCGATGCAGGAACGGATATGCGCCTCGTCACCGGAGCGCACCTTTTCCACCCACAGAGGATCAACCAGGAGAGGACGGCCCAATGCGATGAAATCCGCCAGTCCTTTTTGCAGGAAAGATTCCGCCAGTTCGGGCCTGCCGAGCTTTCCCATGCCGATCAGTGGCTTTTGCGTCACTCTGTGAACTTCCGCCAGCAGGGGGCCAAACACGCCTTCCGGCTGGAAATAGCCCGCGGAAATATTCCACAATTTTTCCTGAGTCCCGCCGAGGACATGAAAGGCATCCGCCCCGGCCCTGTCCAGAATGGATATGATCCGGCACCCCTCGTCCACCTGGAGCCCCAGATCTCCCAGCAGATCGTCAACTGTCATGCGAACCACGACAGGCATATTCCGGCCTGCTCCCCGCTTCATTGCCTCCAGTAGCTCACGGGCGAACCGGGCGCGGTTTTCCGTGCTTCCTCCGTATTCGTCCGTACGTCTGTTGCTGTAAGGAGACATGAACATGCTCACAAGCTTGCCGGTACAGGCGTGGAGTTCAAGCAGATCGAACCCGGCTTCGGCCGCGCGCCTGGCGGCCAGTTCAAATTCCCTGATATAGATTTGTATTTCCTCAATGGTCAGAGCGTGGGGAACGGCGTCCTCATAGGCAAAGCGCATGGCGGAGGGGGCTACCGTGCGAACGCCTTCCGCCATGCGGGTCCCTCTTGCTCCCATCTGGGCCATGGCTTTTGCCCCGGCTGCATGGATGCCGTCAACTATGCCTTTCAGATGGGGAATGAACAAATCTTCCGCAATGGAAGCGGAAAGGCCGTAGGCAGCGTCTGCGGCCGGACGGCTGACAAGGCCGGGGACAGTGATGAGGCCGGCCCCGTGTTCTGCGCGCATAAGCAGGGATTGCACCGCGGCATCGCTGAAATGACCTCTGCCGTCGGATGAACGGAGAAGCATGGAACTGTAAATAATGCGGTTCTTCAGTTCTGTGCGGCCTATGCTGCCGGGCTGGAACAGCGCCTGTCTCATATGTTTCTCCTGTTGAGGGGGTCGGGGGGAATCATTCCCCCCGACGAGGTACGGGGCAGCGCCCCGAAAAATCAACGAGCATTTTCAAAGAATCCTCTAAACTGTCGTGCCGATGAGCCAGCCGGAATACATGGCATCCATGGCGTCGCCTATGCCGGAGCAGTCCCCTGCGGTGTGAATGTTCCATGGCCCCCCTTCCAGTTCCGCAAGAAGCGTCCTGTCGGGAACAGTGCCTATGGCTGTGACAACAGCCCCGGCGGGAAGCAGAAAGAGCCCTCCTCCATGACGTGCTTCCACACAATCGGAAGTAACGCGGAACAGCGCGCTGTGCGGATAGAGACGCACATCAAGCCGGACGAGAGCGTCAAAGAGGCCGGAACGGAGACGGCTGATTGTCCCCTGTCCCATGTCGTTCATTTCGATCAGAGATACCTTTTTTCCGGCTTCCGCCAGCAGACAGGCGGCTTCCATGCCGATATACCTTCCGCCGATGACGACAATGCGTTCCGCCCGGGGAAGATGTCCCTGAAGCACGTCCATACCCTGTATGACGGGCATGGATGACGGCAGCAGATACTCTCTGCCCAGACTGCGGGGCAGAGCGCCCGTGGCGACGATGATGTCATCGGGACGCAGACGTTCCGCGAGTTCACGGGTGACGGGTTCCCCCAGGCGGATATCCACTCCGGCGGCTTCCAGCTCCCGGCGCAGGGAAGGGACAAGCGTGCGGTAATCCTCGTGATGCGGCGGCATGCCCGCTATGCGCCACTGTCCGCCGAGTTCGGCGTTTTTTTCATGCAGGGAAACGCGATGTCCGCGTCTCGCCGCTTCGAGAGCGGCCTCCATACCGGCCAGCCCTCCTCCTGCCACCATGATGTTTCGGGGAGAAGAAGCCGGCGCCGCGGGTCTGCCTTCGGAAAATGCGGCAGGATTCACAGTGCAGATAATCGGGCGTTCCTTCAGCGCAGGCCTGCGGTTCCATGTCTGGCAGTTGAGGCAGCAGACACAGCGCCGCACGTCGGAAAAGCGCCCTTCCTTCATTTTGCGAAGGTAATCATGATCCGCAAGCAAGGGCCTGATGATCGCCACCAGATCAGCCGCTCCGGACTGAAGAATGTGTTCCGCCAGCTCCGGGGTATGAGCCTTGCCTCCAAGGATGACAGGCGTGTCAGGGAAACTGCGCTTGTAGCTCCGGGCGAGATCAAACAGAGGAACAGGGGGAATCATCCATGAAGGCACACCATATTTCAGGCGTTCCTGTCCTCCTCCGCCCATGAGCAGCGCGCTGACTCCTCCCTCAATGAGCAGCCCCGCCTGTTCCATGGCTATTTCGGGCGAATGCCCTCCTTCCATGAAGTCGGAAGCATCGTAACGCATGATCATGGGAAAAGAGGCCGAACTCTTCTGACGTATGGCGTCCATGACTTCAAGAAAGTAGCGGACGCGGTTGCGGGCGGAACCTCCGTATTCATCGGTACGGCGGTTGCTGTGGGGGGAGAGAAACTGAGCCAGAAACTTTCCGCCGGATCCCTGAAGTGAAAAGCCGTCAAATCCGGCCCTGAAAAGCCTTGCTCCGGCCTCCGCATAACAGTCGCGGTAATGACGCATTTCTTCCTTCGTCATTTCCCGGGGTATTTTTCCGTCCCACGATCCGGCAACGGGAGAAGGCGCGATGTTGTTGCCTTCAAGACGCGAGCCTGTGCCGCCGAGCTGAAGAAAGACCCTGCTTCCCTTCTCATGCAGGATATTCACCAGTCCTGCCAGCGGCTCAATGAAGGAATCATCCCACAGGGCAAGCCCCCGTGCCAGCCTGACGGCAGGCCAGGCATATGCCTGCTGGACAATGACGATGCCGGGCGCGGCTTCTCCGGCGCAGGCCGCATGCCAGTCAAGAAGTTCTCTGGTCGCATAGCCGTCCGCATCGGCGGCCCTGGTCTGAATCGGAGTCTGCACGAAGCGGTTGCGCAGCTTCATGCCGTGAAACATATATTCGGAAAATAACAGCGGATGTGCATCCATCATGTTTCTCCTTTGCGGAATATTCTGTCCGGCCTGTTTTTCAGGCCATGCGAAAATGATGCCAACAGGATGTTGCAGAGTTCCTTAACCGCCGGAGGCGCGAGCGTTAGCGAGCTTTGAGCGACGCCCCCCCGCCGCATGGTAATGCGGCATGGAGGGGGGCGAGGAGCGGTCAAATGTCACGCGGAGCGGAGCCTTTGGGCGGCGGAGCCGCACGAAGGCGCAAGCGAGCCAGCCGTGGATACATGCTGCCTTATCTCTGCTGTCGCCATTCGTAGGCTCCTGCCTCGCCTAACGACTGCCGCTCGCCCGTGTGGAACACGGGCTGCTTTGCGGCAACGAATGTTGCTGCCTCGGTGCCGTGGCAAAACCGTACGTCTCGCACAGTGTCATCCGCACGACTTTCCGAGCGCCTGTGTCATGGCAGGGCTTGTTCTTTTGTTGTATTTGTGAGAATTTTTCTCATATTTCTCATATCTTCTTCATTTTTTTCATCGGCGGAAGGAACATGGCATGACATGCGGCGAAACGAACAGGAGACTGCGGGAAGAAACGGGAAAAGTCTTTACGGAGAAGGTGCTGGGGGAAGAACGGCTCCTGCCCTGGCAATGGTTGCAACTGCTTCTGGAATCTCTGAGCTGTACGCTTGATCTGCCCATGCTGGCCATAGATCTTGATGGCGTGTGCGTGTGCGGAACACGGGCATTCCAGGGGGCAAGAGGTTTTCAGACGCCGAACAGTTCAACTCTGGCATACGCTCTGCAGACAGGGAACAAGCTTACCCAGATCAAGGGCGACATGAATCAGTGCCGTAAATGTCCGAGCCGCGAGATATGCCGGGATCAGGCCAATTTTACGGGGCCTGTTTCCGTAGGCGGGCAATCCCGCTTCGTCGTCCAGCTGGTGGCTCAGACCCCTCTTCAGCATCAGGCTCTGCTGCTGAAGGCGGAACAGGCTTTTTCCATAATTCAGGCTTCGGCGCAGCTGGCATTCAGAACGGAAGTATCCGTGCCGGATTGCAGCGGCAGGAACTGCCATACGGAGATAGAAGAAATTGTGGGAGAAAGCCCGGCCATACGGATGCTGAAGTCCCATATACTCAAGGCTGCGCAAAGCGAGTCCACAGTGCTGATTCAGGGGGAGTCCGGCACGGGCAAGGAGCTTGTGGCCAATGCCGTTCATGCCCACAGCAGACGTTCTGGAAAGCCCTTTGTCGCTCTGAACTGCGCGGCCATTCCCGAAGCGCTGATGGAAAGCGAAATTTTCGGATATGATGCCGGAGCCTTTTCAGGAGCCAACCCGCGCGGCAAGAAGGGCCTGATGGAAACAGCCCACGGCGGAACGCTGTTTCTTGATGAAATAGCCGATATGCCGGTTTCCCTTCAGGCCAAGCTGCTGCGCGCGCTTCAGGAGCGCAGTTTTCTCCGTGTTGGCGGGAAGACTCCCTGCCGGGTGGATGTGCGCATCATCGCCGCGGCAAACAGGAGCCTGCGCGAGCTGGTGGAAGCAGGCAGATTTCGCGAGGATCTTTATTTCCGGCTCAATGTTTTTCCCCTGCGTGTGCCTCCGTTGCGTGAGAGGACGGGAGACGTGCGTCTTCTCACGGGATTCTTTCTCAATCAGTTTTCTGTGAGTACCGGGCGCATTCTGCATATTACCAGTGAACTTCTGAACTGGTTCGAGAACTACAGATGGCCGGGCAATATCAGGGAACTTAAAAACTTTATCGAATACGGTGTAAACTTCTGTGAGAACGGAGTACTTGATCTTGAACTGATGCGTCACCGTTTTGAAACTGCGCAACCGGGAAGCGGAGGCCCTGCCCGCGGTTTCCGGTCGGAACATGTGTTTCCCCCGGACAGCCTGCATGCCAGGCTGGCGGAAAAGGGCAGGGGCATGGAAGCAAAGCGCCTTCTTGCCGCGGAAATGGGAATAAGCCTTGCGACCCTGTACCGTCGCCTGCATGAGGAGAAAAGAAAGCTGGGAATCCTTTGATCCCGCTTCCGCAGTCAGACAGCGCGGTACTTGCTACTGCCTTGACACCCGGGTTGACGAGCTGCTCAAGAGGCGCATTGCCTGCGCAGGCAAGCGGCAACGTTCGTTGCCGCAAAGGCAGCATGTATCCACGGCTGGCTCGCTTGAGCCTTCGTGCGGCTTCGCCGCCCAAAGGCTCCGCTCCGCGTGACATTTGACCGCTCCTCGCTCCCCTCCATGCCGCCTTGGCCGCCGGAGGCACGCGTTAATCAGCGTTTCCTTTACATCAGGATACCTTCCGGCATGGATACCCGAAAGAGCTTGACGAAGATAAGCCAGAGGCAGGGAACGGCGCATACCGTATAGAGCAGTGAACCGCGCAGTCTGCGCAGTACGGGAATTTCCGGATTCTGCCAGAGGTCGAGCACAAAGCTGGCCGCCATGAAGAAGAGAGCGGTCGAGGCATAGAATCCCAGCAGATTCATGCAGAAGAGATACCCAAGCAACAGCGCAACGGATACGGCGGCCTTTTTCAGGTTGAGTCCCGCAAACGGGGCGGGTATGCCGGCATAAAGCGTACCGAAGAAGATGCAGCGCACAACATTGATCGCCATGCATCCGCCGATGACCAGCAATACGATCTGCGGGAACAGACGGCTGGTTTCCGGGTAGTCCCGAGCCATGCCGTAGAACCATGCCGCCGCCGCGATGACGGCAAGACTCACGGCCAAATCCCAGCCCCGGTAGCCGCGCCAGGAGCCTTTTTCCTTGCATTCCCCGGTCTTTTTGCTGCATGCCCGGGAAGCTCTGTAGAACTGCCAGGCCTGCCAGGCAAGATACAGCGCGACAAGAAGCAGCATGCCCATGGCGATTTTGCGGGTGGCGAGGTAGGGGCCTATGCCGCCCATGGCTCCGGCTATGGTCAGGCCTTCCAGCAGCGAGACTTCCATGGTGCTGCCGAGAAATGCTCCCAGCACAATGGCCCCCATGTTGAAGCCCAGGCGTATGGCAAAGAAGGCGCAAATGCCGAGGACGAGGAAGAAGGCGATATCAAAATCCTGCCCGCGCGAGACAAAGGCGCCGAGGCAGCAGATCGTGATGACCACGGGAAAGAGACGGGATGCGGAAACCTTGAGAATACTCGCCAGAGATCCGATGGTAACGGCTCCGAGAAAGAGCTGTACAAAAGAGCAGAGAAAGACTGCGGCTATCAGCAGATAGACGAGATCCGCCTCCTTGACCAGAAAGTTCGGGCCGGGCGTCATGCCGTGCAGAAAGATGGCCCCCATGTAGATGGCGGCAGCCGGGGAACCCGGTATGCCCAGGGAAAGCACGGGAATGAGCGAACCGCCCACCAGGGCGTTGTTGGCGGCTTCCGGAGCCACTATGCCTTCCTTTGCGCCTTTTCCGAATTCTTCCGGATGGCTGGAATACTTGCGGGCGGAAGTATAGGCGGCCATGCTGGCCACAGCGGCTCCCACACCGGGCACAATGCCGATGAGTACGCCGAAAAGACCGGAGCGGGCGACAATGCCGAGCATTTTTGGATAGATGGCAGCAACGCATTTGCGGAACATGGAGAAGTTGGCGCTGATGGTACAGTCTCCGAATTCCACCTTTTCCTGCCGGATGTGTGCGCTGAGAGCCAGGTTGATCATCTGCGGCACTGCGAACATCCCGAGCATGCCGCCGATGAGCGGAAGCCCGCCGATAAGAATGGGCACGTCGAAGTCAAAGCGGGAAACGCCGTTGATGCTGTCCGCGCCGAACAGGGTGAAAAACAGGCCCAGCCCGGCGGAAGCGATGCCCTTGAGCATGTTGCCGCGCGCAATGGAGCCGACCAGCAGCAGGCCAATGGCAGCGAGAATGAAGATTTCCCCGGCGCCGAACTTGAGCACGAATTTTCCGAGGATGGGCATGCACAGCAGCATCATGAAGCCGCCGAAGCAGCCGCCGCTGAACGAGGCGACGTTGGAGAGCAGCAGAGCTTCCCGCGCATGTCCTCTCTGAGCCAGGGGATACCCGTCAAAGGCTGTGATTACGGCGGCGGTGGTGCCGGGAGTGTTGATGAGAATGGATGAAATGGAGCCGCCGTATTCCGCGCCCAGATAAATGCCGGTAAGGGCGATGAAGGCAGTGGAAGGGTCGATGCTGTAGGTGAGAGGAAGCACGAGCACCAGCCCTGTGGCCGCGCCGAAGCCGGGAAGGGCGCCGATGACGATGCCTATGGTGACGGAAATGAACATGGTCAGAATGTTCACTGGTTCCAGACAGCTGAGCAGAGCCTGCCCGATCAGTTCCAGCATGGTGTCCTCCGTGAGAAATCTGGAAGTAAACGTATCGGGGATGTTAAAAGCAAGATGTATGCCAAGAGTCGTGAATTCACACCGCCGGAGGCGCGAGCGTAGCGAGCTATGGAGCGACGACACCCCGCCGCATGGTCATGCGGCATGGAGGGGGGCGAGGAGCGGTCAAATGTCACGCGGAGCGGAGCCGAGTGAAGCGCAGCTTCACGAAGGCGCAAGCGAGCCGGCCGTGGATACATGTTGCCTTTCGCCCGTG
Organism: Candidatus Mailhella excrementigallinarum; assembly: GCA_944324075.1. Lineage (GTDB taxonomy): Bacteria > Desulfobacterota > Desulfovibrionia > Desulfovibrionales > Desulfovibrionaceae > Mailhella > Mailhella excrementigallinarum. The sequence continues at coordinate 157,782 of CALUUZ010000005.1, read as the reverse complement.
TGGAAACACGGGCTGCCTTTGCGGCAATGAATATTGCCGCCTGTGCCGGAGTAAAACGATACGCCCCGCGCAACGCTATCAACACGGTTCTATCACAGCACCTTTTACAATAATGCGTTCATGGCATGATTATTGCTTTAAGACGTTTAATTTTAGGGAAAACATCGTGCAAAACTCCGGTCGCGTTTTTCCGATCGGGTTCAACACAGCAAACAGGAGGTTCCACCATGAAACGTCTGCTCAGCGCCGCCATGCTTTTTCTGGCGGCCGTCATGGCGTACGCCGCCCCGGCTCCGGCCCGTGCGGCGGATTATCCTTCAAAGACCATAACGATGATTTGCCCCTTTGGAGCGGGGTCGGGGGCGGATATCATCATTCGTCCCCTGATCCCCTATATGAAGGAAGCCCTGGGCACGGAAGTCGTGATGGACTACAAGGCCGGCGCGGCGGGGATTGTGGGCGCGAACTTCTTCATGACTACACGTCCCGACGGGTATACGCTGCTTACCTACAACCAGCCTCATATCCTGCTGCAGGAACGCTTCATGAAAACGGCCTATGATACGGACGCGTTCGTTCCGCTGCTGGCCGTCACCTTCCGGCCTGACCATATTCTGGTTAACAAAAACGGCAGATTCAAGAGTGTGGATGATATCATTGCCTATGCCAGGGCCAACCCGGGCAAACTTACCGTGGGCACCGTAGGCGTGTATTCCGGCAACCATCTCACCTATGCTCTGCTGGAGCGCGAGTGGGGCAAACTGGGCATCAGGATGACCCGCGTTCCCTTTGAATCCGGCGGCAAGATGATTTCCGCCCTGATCGGAGAACAGGTGGACATGGCGCTTTCCGGCATCACCTGGACCGCCAACTATGAAGATGTCATTTCTCTTGCTTCCTGTACGGAAGAGCAGGAGGTCGAAGGTATTCCCACGTTGAAGTCCATGGGCTACGATGTCTATGGTTCCTATACGTCCAATTATATCTTCGCACACAGGAAGGCTCCCAAAGAAGTAATCGATTTTCTGCGCGAGCGGCTTGCCACTTTGAAGGGAAATGAAGCCCTGAAAGCGGATCTTGTGAAATCCGGCGTGGAGCCAACCATATTCACCGCGGAGGAAGCGGAAGCCCTGAATGCCCAGTTTATCAGGAACATAGACAGCGTTTCCGATCTGCTGCAAAAGAAGAACTGATCGTATCCGTGATATCAGCCGTGCAAGTGGAGAAGGGCCCGGAAAAGCCGGGCCTTTCCGGTTAACGGCTTTAGCCCGTTGAAGGAGCGCAGCTTCCGAAACAGGCAAGCGTCAGCATGGCGGGTGATGACAAATGAAAGCTCAGATCTCAGCTCATACGAAATTGTGTTACAAGCATCATATAGTTTTAATTCTTGCCATGGCATAACTATGAATGAGTATAGGAGAAATACTGCATAATTTATACAAATATATATGAGTGGAATTTCTGGAAATACACTTGATGCAAGACCATGTATAATCGTTGCATGTATTACGCAGTAATTCGATATATCAAGATTTATATGTAGTTAATATATAATTAAATTGAATAACTCATACAATTTTAAAACTGAACTGGATTGCAAGGTATAAGCAGCACATTTGATTCAAAAAGAATATCAGCTATTATGGCATATTGATGGTAGTAGCTGGCTGCGGTGCGTAATCAGAACGTTTTTTGAGCGTCATAAAGGCCTCCGTCTCTTTCTGGTGGAAGAGACAGGAGGCCTTATGATTTTTGAAGCTTTTCAGCCCATCAGTGAGGGCAGAAGCAGGGAGAGCTGCGGAAAGGCCACAATAATGGCTATACAGGCGAAGAGACTGAGAACGAAGGGCAGAGCGGCCTTGTACATGACGTCAAGCGGCACGTCAGCCACTCCCTTGAGTACAAAAAGGTTTATGCCGAAGGGCGGAGTTATGCCTGCCATGTTTTTCACCAGAGTCATGACGACTCCGAACCACACAAGATCCCATCCGAAGTTTTTGGCCAGCGGCAGGAAAATTGGAATGCAGATGAGCACCAGCGGCAGGGAGGGGATGAAGCAGCCCAGAAAGCACAGAGAAAAAATGATGACCCACAAGATGACCATGGGCGGCATGTCGAGCCCGGCCACACTGTTGGCAAACACCATGGGAATGCGGCTCATGGTCATGAAAAAGCCGAAGAGATCTCCGGCCAGAATAAGTGCGAAGCACATGGAAATAAAACGTGCCGAGGAGTCAAGGGCGGTGAGAAAGTTTTTCAGAGTCAGGCGGCGCAATGCCAGGGCAAGAAGCAGACAGGTGGCGCAGCCGATGCCTCCGCCTTCGGTTGCGGTGAACACGCCTGCGTAAATGCCGCCGATGACCACGCAGAAAATCAGAATGATGGGCAGAGCCGTGCGCAGTGAGGCATGGCGTTCCTCGGCGCTGGCGCGCGGCGCGGGCGGGGCAAGCTGAGGATCAAGCCGCGTGCGCACGGCGATGACCGCGATGAAGCAGAACATGCAGATAAAACCGGGAATGACCCCGGCAATGAACAAATCGCCAATGGACTGTTCTGCCAGCACGCCATAGATGATCATGGTGGTACTTGGCGGAATGAGTGCGCCAATGGTGCCGGAGCAGGCCAGCGTGCCCACGGAGAGACTGTCCTTGTAGCCGCTGCGGCGCATTTCCGGCAGGGCGATGGCCGACATGGCTATACTGCCCGCCAGGGTGTCGCCCACCACGGCGCCAAAAGCGGTGCAGGCGCAAACGCTGCCTGTAGCGAGACCGCCGCGCCAGTGCCCCATCCAGGTGCGGGCCGCGCGGTAAAGATCTTCGCCAAAGCGGCTGTAGAAACAAATGTAACCCATGAGCAGGAAGAACATCAGCGGCGACCATGAGTAGCCTGAAACAGAGTTGAAACAGGTACGCCCCATGAGGTCAAAGGCGGCATTCAGGCCCCGTATGTTGGCGATGAACAGAAAGCCGATGGAGAGGAGAACGTAGGCCACAGGCATGCCGGTCAAAAACAGCGCCATCATGAGGACAAGGCCGGTGCAGCCCAGAGCGATGGTGCTCATGCCGGGCAGCTTGTGCGTGCCGAACCAGATGGCGAGCAGAGTTGTGAGCAGCGCGAAGAGAAGGGTGGCCGCCAGCGTGGCTCCTCCCTGCTTTTCAAGGATGGCCAGCATGCGCTCAAGCAGTTGGCGCAGCACGGCAAGATCCAGCAGGGCAAGGCCGAAGGCCCCGAACAGTACAAAGGGAGTGTAGGGTATATGCCAGACCGGCGTGAGGCTTGTCATTGCCAGGGCGTAACGGGCCATGGTGAAAACGCCGAAGGCGAGAATGGAGAATGACCATGTCCATGTAATGCAGGCCATACGGTCCTGGGCGGCAGGAGAACACTTGGCCACAATGACATCCATGGAAATATGTGCGTTGTTGAGTTGAGCCCAGGCAAGGCCGGAGAAGAAAATCACGGACATGCCAAGTCCGGTGAGTTCCATGGAGCCTGCAATAGGCTGGCCGAGAAAGTAGCGCAGGAACACATCCAGAAATGTGAGCATTACCAGGACGACCAGCAGAAACGAACCCGCGCGGCTTATCCCCTTGATGGGGGCGGCAGTCTTTTCAAGCATGGTGATGGTCGTCCTCAGCAGGTTTTGCAGGGGCGGGGCGGAAGATGTCTGGGGGTGCATCACGTGACTCCTCAAAGCAAAAAGGAGAAAAAAGGCGCGGCATGAATGTTGGCATGCCGCGCCCGTGAATCAGTTCTTTACATACTGAAGAAAATCGGCTGTGGGCCAGGGTTGGGCGTACATTTTTTCCAGCTCCCGGAATTTCTTCAACATGGCTTCCCCGGGTAGTCCTTTGGAATTGAGAAAGTCGACCCAGTTGTCGGAGGCTTTTTCCGCCAGACGATCCAGTTCGGCGTAGTCGGACTCGGAAAGCACATAGGCTTTGCCGCCCATTTCATTCTGCCATTTGCGGAAGCAGTCAATCTGGGTTTCGCTCCAGTACTTTTGGAAAATTTCGGCGGCGGCCCTGGTGGAAACATCGTCCAACACCGCGCGCAGATCGTCGGGCAGGGCATCGTAAACATCCTGGTTCATCACGCAGTAGAACACGATGGTTCCGGTGCTCACAAAGGTGACGTGCTTGATTACGTCGCCAAGCCTGCGGGAAACCAGAACTTCAAAGTCCACGCACGCTCCATCCACCACGCCTTTTTCCAGGCTCATGTACATGTCGGGAACACTCATGCCCACTACGGTGGCTCCGAAATCGCTCAGCCGTTCCAGGCGCGTGCCTCCGCCCGAGACACCTATTTTCAGGCCTTTAAGATCAGCCAAGCTTTTTACGGGTTTGTCCTTGGTACCGATCATGGCTCCTACGGTCTGGGCGGAAAGAAAGAGCAGCTTGACGCCCTTGGTGTCCACCGTTGCGGCTTCGGGAAAAGCTTCGTGCATGCCCTGAAGAATGGGCAGGGGATTGCCTATATGGTGACTTGGCAGAGCCTGGTTCATCAGTTGTTCATGGAAGGGAAAGCGACCAATGCCCACATTGAAGTTCGATTCGCCGATGTCCGCCACGCCAACGCGTACGGAATCCATGATGTCCGCCATTTTGCTCAGGGATTCGGCAAAGTAGGGTTCAATGGTGATTCTGCCGCTGCTGCGGGCTTCCAGTTCCTTGATCCATGGCTCAAGCCCCTTGACCCAGCGGTTGTGAACAGGAGGAATGATCAGGGCAAAGGACAGGTTGACCTCCTCAGCAGCCGCAGCAGATGATACGGGAGCTGAAGGGATGAGGCACAAGGCTGCGAGCAGGGCTGCCAGAAATTTCATGTCCACTCCTTTTGTTGGCCGGGCTTGTCCGGAGTTGTGAGGAAAGGGCTTCTTTCCAGGATTTCCATAAACTTGCAAAGAATATGCCAGCATAAGAGGGGTTGCTGTCTGACCGCATCGCCACGGCTGAGGACATCGTTTTACCCCATACGGCAGGAGGCGGGTAAGGACAGCCTCATGTATCCTGCAGGGGGAGGAAAACGAGGAGGATGATAAAATTGATAAATTTCTCACAAAAATTTCTCATTATTTGAATCAGGAGGAACACAATGCGATCCGTTCGATATGTCCGGGCTGTTTGCCATCATAAAATAGAGGCAGATCCTTTTTGATGAGCTGCATGCCTGAATACTGAAGGAAAGCTTCCGGTAAAAAATGGCACAGCCTTTGCAAAGGAGAATACGCCGCAAGGGAAGGCCGGGACGGACTGGTTGACGCCATGTCCAGACAGAAGGCCGGACAGGGTCGTGGCCGATACGATAAGACCGCAGCCCGCGCATTTGTCTTTGCTGAGGGAGGACTCGTCCGAGAAGCGGCCTGTTCGTTACATGTTACTTTATAAAAATACAGGAGATCGCATGCCGCCAATCATAGATCCGGAAAAGTGCAAGGGCTGCGGCACCTGCGCGCAGATTTGCCCGGTGCAGGTGTTCCGTTTCCATCGTGCCGAGGAAAAGACGCCGCGTCCCGTCTTCGGCGAGGAGTGCTGGCACTGCAACTGCTGCGTGGAGGATTGCCCCGCCGGAGCCATTCGCCTTCGTGTGCCCGTGCCGTACATGATGGTTCATGTGGATGCGGATACGCTCAAACCAGCAAGGAGCCGTCATGATGGAAATTAAAAACGTGTACGAGGCTGATGTTCTGGTGGTGGGCGGCGGCGTGGCAGGACTTATGGCCGCCATTGCCGCGGCGGAAAAGGGCGCGCGTGTTCTGGTGGCCGAAAAGGCCGATTCCCGGCGCAGCGGTTCCGGCGCGGCGGGCAATGATCATTTCCGCTGCTATATTCCCGAATGCCACGGTCCGGATGTGGAGCGCATCGTTTACGAAGTGCTGCACTTTTCGCAGGTGGGGCAATGCCATGATCCTCACCTGACGCGCGTTTTTCTGCGCCGCAGCGAAGAGATCGTGCGCAAGTGGGAAAGCTGGGGCATTCCTATGCGTCCGACCGGGCAGTGGGAATTTACCGGGCATGCCTATCCCGGCAGGGTACGTTCCGGCCTGAAGTATGACGGCAAGAAACAGAAGGCCGTCATGACGAGCGAGGCAAAAAAGCGCGGCGTGACCATTCTCAATCACATGCCTGTCATCGAGCTTTTGAAGAAAGACGGCCGTATGGCAGGGGCCGTGGCTCTGGATGTTTCTGCGGAAGAGCCGTCTCTTTGCGTCATTGCTGCGCCAAGCGTCATCCTGGGTACGGGTTGCACCACACGCCTGTACAACAATATGGCCACCCCGGGCTGGATGTTCAACCTGGCCTACTGCCCGAGCAACGCGGGCGGGGGAATTGCGCAGGCATGGCGCATCGGCGCGAAGCTGGTCAACCTTGAAATGACCAGCCGCCACGCCGGGCCGAAGTATTTTCAGCGTTGCGGCAAGGGCACCTGGATCGGCGTGCTGCGCTACCCTGACGGAGAACCTCTCGGTCCCTTTGTGGACAAGCCGGATCGCGCCTGCGGCGACATCACGTCCGATGTGTGGAATTCATCCTTTACCGATGTCATGAAGAATGGGCGCGGCCCCGCCTATATGGATTGTTCCGGTCTGACGCCGGAAGATTACGACTACATGATGTGGGGCATGGACAGTGAAGGGCTCAAGGGCATGCTGAATTATATGGATGAGGCCGGCATTGACCCCCGCAGACATGCTGTCGAATTCATGCAGTACGAGCCGTTTCTTATCGGCAAGGGGCTGGAGATTGACGAGCATGGGCGTTGCAGCGTGCCCGGTCTGTATGCTGCCGGCGACATGGTGGGCAACTTCCGCGCCGACATCGGCGGGGCCGCCGTGTTCGGCTGGATCGCGGGCGAATATGCCGGCAGCCATATCGGAGAAAACGCCGCCTTCAGTGACGAGGTCGTATGCGCTCTGCCCCATGTGGCCGAAGTCCGGGTTCTGTGTGAAAAAATCATGAACCGCGTGGGCGGTTGCCCGTGGAAGGAAGGCAATCTTGCCGTCCAGCAGATCATGACCGATTATGCGCCGTCCGGGCCGCACACCGCCCGTTCGGCCAATCTGCTCAACGCCGGGCTTAAATACCTTGGCGATTTGCGGCAGACCCTGCTTTCCTCCATGAGCGCCACTTGTTCGCACACCCTGATGCGCGCGCTGGAAACGCTGGATCTTGTCGATGTAGGCGAAGCCCTCATGCACGCCGCGCTGGAGCGCAGGGAAACGCGCCCGCCGCATAACCGGGCCGACTTCACTTTCACCAACCCCATGCTGGGCGAGCTGTTCCTGACCGTACGCAAGGAAGAAGGCAACATTGTGAAGGAATGGCGTAAAAAGGACAACTCAAGGTAATACGGCCGATCTTCGGAATATGCTCTTTCCCTGCTGAGACGGTGTGATGCCGTTCTGCGGGGTCTGGAGGCCTTTGCCCTGAACAGGGGCTTCTTCCCGCGATCTTCCTGATCGGAGAAAGAGCGGCTCATGAGACAATCTTTGATGTTTCAGTCCACAGTCGTTCCATCCGCCGGCTGACTCCGCAGCCGACGGATAGGGGGCGTGCGGATTACCCCTCCCTGAAGGGGGAGGTTTCAAGCCATAAAGGAATTTTGATGAATCAGGAAATATTCGATATTCTGCGTTCGGAAATAAAGCCCGCGCTCGGCTGTACCGGCCCCATCGGCATCTGCTACTGTGCGGCGCAGGCCTATGACGCCATTGGCGGAGAAATCCGGTGTATTGACGCGGAAATTGACTGGGGGCTGTGCAGCAAGATCGACGATGTGGCGTTTCCCGGCACGGAAATGCTTGGTGTGGAAATGGCCATAGCTCTCGGCGCGTTGGGCGGCGACCCCGGCGCGGGACTGGAAGTGCTGCATGCCGTCACGCCAGAAGCGGAAAGGAAGGCCCGTGAGGCCGCCGGGCTGGTACGGCTTCATCCCCAGTGGGACAGAGCGGATCTCGGCATGTATGTTAAAATCACCATAGAAACGGATCGCGGCGTGGGCGTGGCTGAAATTCAGCATCGCAGCGATGGTCTGACCCTGAAGATGCGCAACGGAGAAGTTCTGGAACAGCATGATCCGGATCCTTCCGCGCAAAGCCGCAACGATCCGATTCTGAAATACAGGATCAGGGATTTTTACCGCTTCGCCACGGAAGCGCCCGTCGAAAAACTGGATTTTCTGCTGGATGCCGCGCATTACAATACCCGGCTTGCCCGAGCCGCCCTGGACGGACGATTGGGCGCGGGCATAGGCGCGACCCTGCATGACAACGCCGGAGAGAGCGGGCTTATCAGGGCAAAAGCCTATGCCGCCGCCGGATGCGAGGCCCGCATGTCCGGCGTGCGGCATCCTGCCATGAGCTGCGCCAACAAGGGCAATGTGGGCATCGCGGCATCCATGCCCCTGGTGAGCCTTGCGCGGGATATGCAGCTTTCGGACGAATGCCTCCAGCGCGCTCTGGCACTCAGCTATCTCGTGGCCATTGCGGTGATCCGGCGCATCGGCAAGTGTCCTTCCATGTGCTCCTGCGAGGTGGCCGCGTCGCTTGGGGTGGCGGCGGGCAATGTGCTGCTGCACGGCGGAACGGAGGAACAGGTGGAAGTCGCCATACAGAACACCATTCCCAGCATTTTCGGCGTGGTGTGCGACGGAGCCAAGCTGGCCTGCGCCCTGCGCATTTCATCCGGTACGGGGATTGCCCTGGAAACCTCCTCTCTGGCTCTCCGGGGTGTGCGTATTGCCAACAATCAGGGCGTGCTGGCGGAAAACGCGGACGCGTCCATAGAACTGCTGGGACACACGGCGCTGTTCTCCATGGTGGACAGCGATCGCAGTCTGAGCCGCCAGCTTTTTGAGAAGCGCCGTCCCTTCCCTCTCATGACCTTTGCTGCCCGGCAGATGCAGTAGCATGTTCATTTCCGACAACGCCGACGGAGTCGGAAAGGAAAACAAATGAAAACGGATATTGTCATTATCGGCTGCGGAAGTACGGGAGAAGCGGCTGCGGCATGGTTTTCCCTGCGGGGAAAACGTGTTGCGCTGTGTGATGCGGAACGTTTCATTCCGCAGATGGAAACCATGCGCGGCCGCGGCGGAATACTGCTGCGCGGAAACGCGGGGATTACCGGACGGGCCATGCCGGCTCTTCTGACAGCGGATTTTGCGGAAGCCCTTGCCTCATCCTCCCGTGTGCTTGTATGTGTACCGGCTTTGCGTCATGAGGAAATAGCCCGTCTCTGCCGTCCTTGCCTGACGGCTGAACACTGCGTGCTTGTCGTCCCCGGAAACATGGGTTCACTGGTGTTTCGCTCCGTGTTTGCCGAAGATGAGAGCTGTGCGGCAAACAGGGCCTGCATTGCGGAAATGTCCGATAACCTGTGGGCCTGCCGCACTACAGGCCCGGCGGAAGTTCTGGTGGCTCTTCCCATGAAGGACAAGCGGATTGCGGCGTTTCCCGCAGGGGATACGCCGCGCGTTCTGGAAGCGTTCAAGGATATGCTGCCTCTGGCAGCCGGCGGCAATGTGCTGGAAACGGCGCTTAATTCGCCCAATGTTGTCACGCATGTGGCCGGCTGTGTGCCCAATGCGGCAGGAATTGACAGGAGCGGGGGAAAGTTCGCCTTTTTTCGTGACGGATTGTCAGCCTCGGTCATCAAGTGTTCGGCAGCGGTGGAGGCCGAGCGCGACGCGGTGCTGGAAAGGTTGGGACTGGCTCGTTATATGCAGGTTACTGCCTTGAGCGAGAAGCTCATGCAGGGAACGCCGCCGGGCTTTGAGGCGTTTGTGGAGCTGGACGGCCCAGGAAATCTCAGGCATCGTTATGTGGAAGAAGACGCCATGTGCGGCATGTCTCTGCTGGTGTCGCTTGCGGAGGCCTGCGGCGTGGATGTTCCTGTATCCCGTTCACTGCTGTGTCTGGCCGGGGTTTTTAATGGCACGGATTATGCGGAGTCCGGACGCAATCTGAAAAATCTCGGACTGGCCGGGCTTGCGCCGCAGGAAATACTGGTCCGTCTCTGCTGAACAGAGCTGCAGACCAGACCCTGTGTTCTGGCTGCAGCTCTCAGGCTTCCCCCGGAGTAGCCGCAAGTGATTGCGGCCGCTCCGGAGAGGATGCATCGCGGTGGCCGTTGCCGTCAGCGCGAAGCGCTTTACGGATAAGGAGAGCGGAGATAAGCCCCTTCTTGCTCGATTTCGTGGAGCATTTCGATAGCGAAAGACTCTAAAGATTCAGAAAACGCGCGGCATTTTCCCCCATGATCAGGGGCTTGACCTCATCGCGCAGACCACATCCCATATAGGCGTCCCTGGCCTCCCTGAGCGGCAGGATGGGGTAGGCGGAGGCGAAAATCACCCGTTCGCGCAGCAGGTAGTTGGCGGCCATGACGTAATCCGCCATGCCGGGGGAACGAACCATGTAGATATCCGGTACAAGATAGACATTGCGGCGGTTCAGGGCGATCTGGCAGACCTGCGTGACATGGGGCCATCCGCCGTGTACCAGGGCAATATTTAGGCCGGGAAAGGCTGCGGCCACATCGTCAATGAGTTCGGGCGCGTAATAGCGCAGGGAACGGGTCATGATGCCGCCGAAGGTAAAGGCGATGGGCACGCCGTGTTCCTGACAATAGGCATAAAGGGGAAAGGCCCAGGCGGAGTTGACGAACCACGGCGTCATATCCTGCCCGGGCTCCATGACGATGCCCCGGCAGGGGCCGTTCACGACAAACTTTTCTGTTTCCTCAACGGCGCGGCGGATATTCGTCACGTCGATTCCGGCCAGTCCGATCAGCTTGTCAGGATAGGCCGCAAGCAGGACGGCAAGATCCTCATTGCGTCCTCCGGCGGCCCTGCGCAGGGGGACAACCATCCTGTCCACGCCCGCCTCTTCGGCTTCCCGCATGAGCAGATCCAGAGAAAACTGCTTTGCCGAGGGCGACATGGGGGTGTCTGTGCGGGTCATGGTATCCTGTTCCACCATGTCCGCACGGGTAAAGAGAGGACTGGACGCATACGCCGCAAAAGGCGCTCTGACGCGGAAATCAATGATCATCACAAAACTCCGGAACTGATATTAGACATTCTGCCATTGAAAGTATCTGCGGGCCAGGACCCTGTGTGCCGGTCCGCAGGTTTCACGCCGAAGCCGGAGATGTACGCCGCAAGTGAATTGCGGCGACACCGGATGGAGGGGCGCTGCGCCGCCCCCTGCGGATAAGGAGAGCAGAGATGGGTCTCGCTCCGCTCGATTCCGGGAGCATTTTCGGTTTGAAAATGCTCCCGGAGGTGAATCATATGCCCACAAGGGCCATGACCAGCGGCAGGCCGAGAACCAGCATGCAGACAATGCCGCCGATGCAGCCCAGAATGCCGGCCTGGAAGGCCCGTTTCATGCCGATCCATTCGCCGTTGGCAAAGGAAAGCGCGCCCACGGTGGATGCCGCCGGGGTAGCGAAGGCCGCGCCCGCCGCAAGGAACATCAGAATGGAGAAACCCACGGGGTTGATGCCCGCGCTCTGGCTGAGATTCCAGATCAGGGGGACGGCAATGAGGACTATGGTCACGTTGTGTGTAAACTGTGTCATGACATTCACGAAAATCATGAACACTGCGAGGAACAGAATGATATTGCCTCCGCTGGCGAAAGAATGCAGCAGTTCGGTCAGCATCCTGCTCAGTCCCGCGCCGTCGCTGCTCATGGCGGCGGAAACCGGAATGGAGGCGGCCAGCATCCAGATGACGTTCCAGTTGATGCCGCTGGAACAGGCATGGAAGTCGAAGGCAGGCTTGCCGTCTACCCGGATGAAGGAAAGCACGCCAAGAATGAGTGTGATGGCCACAGTCATGGAAAACTTGCTGAAGAACGCGGCAGCGGGTGACCCGGAGGGCAGGATGTTCGGCAGGAACATGAGAATGAGAAAGACGGCAAGGGCTGTTGCGGCGATGCGCTGAGCCCGGCCCATTTCAATGCCGTTTCTGATGCCCGCGAGATATTCCCGTGTGAGATGGGCCAGTGTTGAGACGTCCGGACGGAAGATGAAGCGCACGATCAGGGTATAGACGATCAGGGTGGCGATGCAGACGGGCAGCGCAACAGCGATGACGGTAATGTTTTCGATAACGGCGGTGCCGCCGGAAACTTCGGCCAGTGTGCCGATACCCATGAGGTTTTGTCCTGCCCACGGCTTGCAGGCAAAGGAGAGTACACCCGCAATGCACACACCCGCCAGCAGCCAGGCGGGGTATGCATCGCCTCGTTTCAGTCCGATGTCATCAAAGATGGAATACAGAATGCCGGAGATCAGAAAGACTGTGGGTACGCCGTCCACCAGAAAGCTGATCAGCAGGGTGCCTACCAGCACGCTGGCCGTGAAAATCCACGGATGTCCGGCGAAAATATTCCGGCTCAGAAACCATTTCGCCATGACGGCGTTGATGCCGCTCTTGTCGCAGTAGGTGGTGAAGGCCAGCACAAAAATGGTGAACAGCACCGCCGGATGGCTGAAGGCCGAGGCGATAATGGCCGCCGGTTCGGCATACCCGGTGAAGCCAAGCGCCACAAGGCAGATCATGCTGGGCCAGGCGAAGCCGATGAACGACCAGCCGTAGAGCAAACCGAGAAAGACGCCGAGGATGTTCATCCCCATTTCAGTGATGCCCGGAGGCGGCAGAAAACCTGTGCCGAGGGTCAGGGCGAAAAAGACGATAACGTGAAGATACGCCCTGACCGTTGAAAATGAGCTTTGCATGGCGGCCTCCGGTAGATGGTTCAGTCTCTCAGGCGCGGGAGACTTTGACATATGATATAATGAAAAATATCACGATATTTTTTTTTGTATAATTCTCTTTTGTTATAGCGTTGTTCCAAGTTTTCTTTATAACCGGAGCAGGGAGCGTCCCCATACGCTCCTTGAGCGCCGGCGTCTTTCTTTTTACGCTTTTCATGGGCGGCATTGTCGCAAAGACAGCATGTATCCACGACCGGCTCGCTTGAGCCTTCGTGCGGCTTTGCCGCCCGGAGGCTCCACTTCGCGGGACATTGCTTCCGCCAAGGCTCGTTGCGCTCGCGCCTCCGGCGGTCAAGGGAAATTCCACTAAAGAGCTGACAACGGACAGGAGGAAGTCTGATGCGCCTGGAACAGCTTCAGTATTTCGTGCAGATTGTGGAGTGTCACTCTTTCAACAAGGCGTCGCAAAAACTTCACATCACGCAGCCTGCGTTGACCAATGCCGTCAAGGCGCTGGAAGAGGAACTGGGCGTGCTGCTTCTTGTCCGGGGCAAGCAGGGAGTTGTGCCTACGTCGCGGGGCGTACGGGTTTATGAAGACTGCCGCGAGCTGCTGACGGAGCTGAACGCGAAAATAGCGGCGTGGAAGGCTTCCGGAACGGAAAAGGAGGAAGGAGGAACCGTGCCGCTGGTAGCCATTCCCTCGGCCTGCAATTATCTGGTGGAAGGCCTGCTGCCCCGTATCCGGGAAGAGATGAGGAATATCGACATCGTCCTGCACGAAGCGACATTCTACGAGTTTTATGATTTTCTGCGCGGCGGGCACGCTCATGTCGGAGTGACGGCCTTCATCGATGAGGAGCGGGAAAGGGAACTGGCGCGCTACAGAGGCATGGGCTTTGCTGGAGACGCATTGCTTGAGGATGAATACCGCGTGTTTCTCAGTTCCGAACATCCTCTTGCGGCCAAGGACGAACTGACTTCGGAGGACTGCGGCAGACTGGAGTTCGCTACCTATTCCAACCAGTACAACAGGCCCGATTCCATATTCAGTTCGGCCGCGCGGCAGATGCGGGTGACGGGATGTCATTATCTGAACAGCCGGGAGAGCATCATGCAGGTCATTGCGCAGAACCGTGCCGCCGGACTTTTTCTGCACAGGATGACCCGGAACAACTGGTATGTCCGTAACGGTCTGATTTGCGCAAAAGCGGTGCACGGCCTTCGGCTGCTGCCTTCACGGCATTACCTGATGTACCTTGAAGACGGCCTGAACATACCTGAACGGCGGGTGGCGGACTTTATCCGGGAGCATTATGGAAACGCTGAGTAAGGAAAGCGGCGTTTTCCGGATTCCGGGCAGGACGGAAAACCGAACCGTGCGCCGGAGAATCCGGCGCACGATATGATCACATGAGTCCAGGCAGAAAAAGAGAGAGCTCTGGCAGGAAGGTGACGAGCAGAATCATGATCAGCATGGCGGCAAGGAAGGGAGCGGAGGAAAGGGCGATACGTTCCGGCCGCTCGTCGGCAATGGCGGCCGCAACAAAGAGATTCTGGCCGATGGGAGGAGTAACGAATCCCACTGCCAGATTGCAGACCATAATGACGCCGAAGTGAACGGGATCCACCCCTACCCTGATCATGACGGGCATGAGAATGGGGGCCAGGATGATGGTGGCGGAAACTGACTCCATCAGTGAACCCGCCACCAGCAGAAGAGCATTGACCACCAGAAGCATCAGGTACTTGCTGGAGGTAACGCCGAGCATCCATGCCGCAATTTTGTCGGGAATCTGTTCAATTGCCATGACATAACCGAAGATACTGGCCATGGCCACCAGAAAAAGCACTGTGGAGCAGGTCACAACGCTGTTGACAAGCACCTCCATGATGTTTTCCGGCGTGATCCCCTTGAGAACGAACGCTCCCACCAGCAGCCCATACAGGGCCGCCACTGCCGCGGCTTCTGTGGGCGTCATGATGCCTCCGTATATTCCTCCAAGGATGATGACCGGGACCATGAGCGCCCACTTTGCTTCCCATACGGCCTTGCCGATGTCACTCCATGTGTTGTGTTCCTCGTGTCCCTTCCACCCGTTTTTTCTTGAAATCCACCATGCCACTGCCATCAGCAGACCGCCTGTGATCAGGCCGGGGACAATTCCCCCCATGAACAGCTTGCCGATGGGGGTATTGGTGATGACGCCGTACAGCACAAAGGGATTGCTGGGAGGAATCATGACGCCTATGGCTCCGGCACAGGCGATGATGGCCGCTGAAAATGTTCTGGAATACCCTCTTTCCACCATTGCGGGTATGGTGATCATGCCTATGGCGGCAACAGTGGCGATACCGGAACCTGAAATCGCTCCGAAAAAGATGCAGGCTACCACCGTGGTCATGGCAAGACCACCTGTTTTTCCTCCGATAAGCTTGTCAGCCAGTCCTATAAGCTGGGAGGAAAGTCCTCCCTGTCCCATGAAGATGCCTGCCAGAACAAAGTAAAATACCGCCAGCATGGGGAATGAGTCCAGAGAGTTGAAACTCATCTGCCCTACGACGTTAAGGGGCATGAATCCTGTGCCGTATATGGCGAGGGCTCCGGCCAGACCCAGTCCCACGCCGATGGGAACGCCAAGAATCATGCTGACGAACAGCGTCCCGATGAGTATCAGGGATGTATTGGGAGAAGGTATGAGAAATACGGGAGAAAGCATGATCGCGCAGACGGCCGCCGCTGCGAGCAGGTGCACCGCGCCCGCTTCTTTCGCCAGCCTGCAGGTATCCTGAACAAGGCGGACGCTCATGAGAAGAAAGCCGAAAAATAGAATGGCATAGGGAAAAAAATAGGAAATGCGCAGGGCGCTTGTGAGCTGGGGAAAAAGAAGCTGGTGTTTCAGAAGACGTACGGAGAGAAAGACGATCAGGCAGGAAAGGGCAAGGAAGGCGAGATTGTTGAACATGAGCACGGTGTTGTGAAAGCGGACGGGCAGCATGTCCACAAAAACAGTCATGCGTATGGACTGCCTCCGACGGATGACCAGCGGAACGGCAAAATAGGTGGCCCAGATGAAGGCGAAGATGGAAAGTTCCTCGGCTATGGCGGTATCCACATTGAGTTTGAGCCATGTGCCGAGAATATATCGGCAGAAAACCTGATATGGAATCAGAATCAGCGTCATGGCGACGCATATCAGGATAACCGGTTTTTCGATATGTTCATCAAGCCGGAGCAGGCAGCGCGGAAAGGACGGTCTGGAAGAAGGCATGACATTCTCCTTGGTGCAGGACGGGCAAACCGCGAAATTTTCCGGAAGCTGCATGCTCCGGCGGCTTCCGGAAAGTACGGCATTATTTTTGAACGCTTCTGATAAGCTCCACAAAGTTTGGATCGATTTCCTCGCTGAAGCGCTCATACAGAGGAGCCGTCAGTTCATGCAACCTTGCTCTGTCCGTTTCGGAAACAGGCAGCAGAGCAATTCCCCTGGCCCTGCACTGTTCCGCGGCAGCGGCCTCAAGTTCGGCACTTCTGTCCCATTCCTTCTGCTGCGCAATGCGTCCGGCTTCGATGATGTTCTTCCGCATTTCCGGGGAGAGGGCGTCAAAACGAAGCTTGCTCATGACAATGAACATTTTCGCCTGATTGTGGAGCGTCATATATACCTTGTCTTCAACCTCAAAGCGGTTCCATGAATTGAAGGAGGCGAGATTGATGATTTCTCCGTCCACCGTGCCCTGTTGAAGCGCAGTATATACCTCTCCCTGCGTCATGGGGCAGGGATTCATGCCGAGAGCGTTGACAAAGGCCTGTTCCACGGCGGACATGGTGACGCGAACCTTCATCCCCTTGAGGCTTTCGAGATCGCTGATCTTCACGCGCGGAGCAAAGGCGTATCCCCTGAACGGAGTATCAAGAAGCATGATCAGCTTGAGGCCGATTCTTGAAGCCTGGGCATCCACATATTCATAGAGAGGACCGCCGGGATTGAAGGCTTCCAGAAACTGTCTGTTTTTGGTGTGATCCGTGATGAAGGGAATATCCATGGCAATCAGCGTCGGGATGAACAGCCCGATTTGGGACTGCCCTATGTTGCACATGTCGAGCGAACCCTGCTGGGCCATTTCGGTCATGATGCGATCTGATCCAAGCACGCTGTTGCCCAGTATCTTGCATTCTGCCTCCCCTCCGGTCAGGATGGAGAGTTCTTTGGCGAACTGTTCTATTCCGTAGGTGAAATCATCTGCGGGAGCGCCGGTATGGCCGATACGAAAGATGGTTTTCGCGGAGGAAACGGAGGGCAGGGAAAGGGCAAGAACAAGAGCTGCACAGAAGACGGCACGGAGTATAAAGGAAAAACGCATGTCATTACTCCTTTGGGGCAGGAAAATGCCCGGACTGTACTGATCTGTAAGCAGCGGACAGCAATCTGTCCGCCAGGCGCCTTCCGGCGCGTGACGCTGTTTCCGGTATTCCTGCAAGGGAGCGAAATATAATGTTTCGCCCCCTTGCGTTGGGCGGCTACAGGCGCGCGGCGGCGTCCCAGCCGGATTCTATGGCGGTGCGTATGGTTCCCACGCTTTCGCAGTCTCCGACTCTGATGACGTCGAAGGCGGTATCGCGGAAGCTGTCGCGGTCGGACGAGGGCCGCGTGCCCGCGCAGATGATCACGCTGTCTGCCTCAATGAGACTCTCACGGCCTTCCTTGTCCCGCACTTTAACGCCGTTGGGCGTGATTTCCGTGCATGTGCGTTCCGTCAAGGCGTGGATGCCGCGTTTTTCGATTTCTTCCAGAATGCTCATGCGCTCGCTGATCTGGGCGGTGGAGGCCAGCCAGCCGCTCATTTCGATGACGGTCACATCATGTCCCTTCATGGACAGATGAATGCCTGTTTCGCAGCCTACCGAACCGCCTCCCACGATGACGATTTTTCTGCCGAGGCGATCCTCTCTGCCGAATACATCCCAGGCAAGCGTGACATTTGCCCCGTCTGCTCCGGGGATGGGAGGAACATTCTGCACGCCGCCCGTCGCAACGATAACGGCATCGAAATCCGCCTCGGAAACAAGCCGGGGAGAGGCTTTCGTATTCAGCAGAATGGTTACGCCGCGCTTGCGGAGCTGGGTGATGAAATATTCCCTCAGCTCACGAATATGATGCTTGAAGCTGATGTGATCGGAAAAATCAAGCTGCCCGCCCAGGTGATCGCGCTTTTCAAAAAGCGTGACGTCATGTCCTCTTTCAGAGGCGGTCAGAGCGGCCTGAAGACCGGCTATTCCTCCTCCGACCACAGCCACGCGGCGGGGCTTCGTCGGCCGGAGGGTTTTCTGCTTCCAGATGCCCTGGCGATAAAAGGGATTGACGGAACAATGGCTGTCATAGGTAGCGTCGTCGGTGATCATGACTTCCGTGGTCAGCGCGCCGCGACGTCCCCCGTCCAGACAGTAGTCGCAGCGGATACAGGGGCGTATGTCCTCTTCACGTCCTTCACGGGTTTTCTGCACAAAATCCGGGTCTGCCACATTCTGGCGGCCGATGACCACGTAATCCGCCTTTCCTTCAGCTATCAGCCTTTCGGCAAGCGCGGCGCTGCTGATGGCGCCCACTACGCCCACAGGAACCTTGACTCCCGCCTTTTTTGCCGCATGGCTTGACTCCGCATTATGGGCATCAGGCACGAAACAGGTAGGATGCATCTTGGGGCGGCAGGTGGCGTCGAGGCGCGTGCCGCAGGACATATGCAGCATATCGATGAGATCTTCAAAGATGAGGGCCTGCCGGGCGGAGTCATCCGGGGTTATGCCGCCCTCCATCTTGTCTGAGCCGTTCATGCGCAGGGAAATGATCAGATCATCCCCGATGGCGGCGCGGATGCGTTCGAGTACCTGCCGTGGAAAACGGCAGCGGTTTTCCACGGAGCCGCCGTATTTGTCCTTGCGCCTGTTGCTGATCGGAGAGAGGAAGTTGTTCATCAGCCAGCCGTGCCCGTAGTGGAGAAGAATTCCGTCAAAACCCGAACGTCTGGCCAGCCGTGCCGCGTCCACATACAGCCGGGTGACGTGTTCCATGTCTTCCTCGTTCATTTCCTTCACTTCATGCCCGTTGTAAGTGAAGGCGCTTGCGCTCATGAGCGTGTAGTTGGGGCGGGGTACCATGCAACAGCCGGCATGGTAGATTTCGCAGAAGGTTTTTGTCCCGTAAGTATGCACCGCACGCTGAAGATTGTGCATGATGACGAATCCGTTGACATCTTCGCTGAGCGTCATGGCTCCGCGATGTCCGCCGTTCAGCGGCACTTCCACCGGAATGGTCACGGATGCGGTTCCTCCCCGCGCCCAGGTAGTGTAGAACTCAATGCCGTCCGCGTTGAGAACTCCGGCATGATCCACCAGATGCCCCTGCGGAGCGATGGGAGCCATGAGAATACGGTGCTTGAGCTCGAGCTTTTTGCTGCGCCCCACAGTCAGCGGCTCAAAAACATGGGGATATTTTTCCTTGTACAAAGGTTTCATGGCAATCTCCTTTAATATTTTGCCATTGAAAATATCTGTCATCCAGAACCCGATGTTCTGGCGTGCAGGCTCAGCGTCTCAGTCGGAGTCCCGCTCCGCTCAACTCCGGGGGTATTTTCAAGGCGAAGGCGTTCCCGTTGTCTGTGCAGGCGCTGAATGGGCGGAAGAAAGGGGAACCGGTTCGCTACGGCCGCATGGCCTCCGCAAGGGGAGTCAGGCTGTCGAGTTCCTTCAGTTTGCGGAACATTTCCCAGATTCTTTCGGCCTTGCGGCTGTCCAGTGACAGGCCGAAGGAAAGATTGGTAGTGAACTTTTGTTTTTTTTCCTCAAGCGTCAGCGCGTCTCCCATATGTTCGTTGCCGCGGGGGATACGAACGAAGGCGCTGTATTCGTTGCCGTCTCCTGTTCGGGCTTCGGCGCGGGTGCTCAGGAATATGCCGTCGGGCCGTTCCTCCGCATGCAGGCTGATGCGGCCGCTCAGCTCCCGGACTGCAGGATCGGAAATGGCCTCGTCCGTGAAGCAGTCCGGTGTGCAGCGTCCGCGCAGAAGTGTTCCTGCCAGGGCATACTGCAGAGAGTAGGCTGCGTCGGCGTGAGGTTCGGTTCTGAGAGCGAAGGGCCGGGCGACAATATGCCCTGCCGCCCAGGGAGATACAAACAGGCTGATATGTTCGATGCTTTCCGGAGAGAGTCCCTGCCGGAGCAGTTCAAGACCGCATTCTACGGCTCCGTGCGCTGCGCGGCAGCAGGGGTAGGGTTTGAAGGTGACGGAGGAGAAGTAGCTTTTGCCGAGTTCCCGGAAAAGGGGAGCCGGGTCGAACGCTGCTCCGAGCGCATGTACAAGGCCGGCCAGCTCGTCTTCCATATTTTCGACTCCGAGCAGCCCTCTGGAGGCCAGAAGAGCGGCGCTTGTTCCGGCGTGAGCCGCTATTCCCTGCCCCAGACTGTAATGGATACCCTGGCGCACGCCGTTCAGTTGATGCAGAACCAGACCGAACGCTGAGCGCAGGCGTTTTTCATCCAGCTTGAGCAGTTTTCCCGCAACGGCGGCAGAGCAGACGGCATTGACCGTGCCCCGGCAGTCCAGAGGGAGGGAAAAGTCCAGAGCGGCTGTCAGTCTGGCTGCGAGATCCTCGCCAAGGGCAAGCGCTGCGAGAACGTCCCTGCCGGATGAGCCGCTTTTTTCCGCCACGGCCAGAGCAACGGGCACCAGCGTCTCGGCCGAGTGCAGCGGCTTGAATTCCGCTCCCGGCGCGTCGCAGTCCACCACCCCGAACTCGAAGGCCCTTGCGCTTACCGCGCACGCAAAGGCGGCCTGCGCTGCGGGGACTTTTTTTCCGCGTCCCCACAGGGTGCTTTCTTCCTTTCCTCCATTTTCGATAACGAAGTCTCCCGTTTCTCCGGCCGCCCGATCCTTCCAGCCGCCGACGATGCAGGCGGCGATATCCGCGGTGATCAGCGCCGTCCGTTCCGCCGCGTCATCCGGAATGGCGCTGAAGGATGTTTCCGAAAGATGGGCGAGTATGTCGTCCAGACTGCAGTTATGTTCAAGCTGTCCTGTACGCATGAAGAATCCTTTTCGGTCTGCTCAGATGCCCACGACAAGGAGAACGAGCGGAAGGCTGATGGCTATGATGCAGAAAAGGCCGATGATGTTGCCGACGATGCCCGCCTCGAAGGCGCGTCGCATGCCGATCCATTCCCCGTTGGCAAACGACAGGGCGCCGATGGTGGAGGCTGCCGGAGTGGCAAAGGATACGCCTGCCGCGAGGAAGACAAGGAGGCTGAAGGCTTCGGCGTCAAGCCCCGTACTCTGGCAGAGGTTCCAGATAATCGGCACGGCCACCAGGATGATGGTGACGTTGTGAGCGAACTGAGTGGCAACATTTACGCAGATCAGGAAAAAGATCATGACCAGGATGAAGTTGCCGCCGGAAAAGAGGCTGCCCAGCATGTTGTTGATCAGGGGAGCAAGCCCTGCGTCGGGGCTGCTCATGGCGGAGGAAACGGGCATGGAGCAGGCGAGCATCCATACGACGTTCCAGTTGATGCCGTGGGCACACGCCTGGTAGTCGAACACAGGCCTGCCGTCGAGCCGTACAACGGACAGCAGGCCGAGTATGAGGACAATCGCCACGGTCATGGTGAACTGTCCGAGGAATTCAGCCGCTCCGGAACCGGCGGGCAGCAGGTTGGGCAGCAGCATCAGCGCCAGAAATACGGTCAGGGCCAGAGCGGCAATGCCTTCTTTCCGGCCCAGGCGCAGACCGGAACGCAGTTTTGCCAGATATTCGGGAGACAGATTGGCAAGTTTGCCGACATCGGGGCGGAAAATGAAACGGATGGCAAGTACATACAGCAGAACACTGGCGACGCATGCGGGAGCGGCAACGAGAATGAGCGTCACATTGTCTATGACTGCCGTTCCTCCGGATATTTTTGCCAGGGCGATGATGCCGGGAAGGTTCTGTCCCGCCCAGGGTTTGCAGACAAAGGATATGCACGCGATAATGCAGACGCCCGCCAGCAGATAGGCGGGATATTTTTCTCCCCGCTCCATTCCGATATCGTCAAAGATGGTGTAGAGAATGCCGGAAAGCAGGAAGACCACCGGTACGGGATCGATAAGAAAGCTGATGACGAGAGAGCCGAACAGTACGCTGGCGGTAAAGAGCCAGGGGCGTCCCGCGAATACGCTTCTGCTGAGAAACCATTTCGCCAGCACGGCGTTGAGTCCGCTTTCATTGCAGTATGCGGTGAATACCAGGACGAAAATGGTAAACAGCACGGCGGCGTTGCTGAACGCCTCGGCAATGACGGCCGTGGGCGTGGCATATCCGGTGAAGCCGAGCGCCACCAGACAGATCATGCTCGGCCAGGAAAAGCTGATGAACGTCCAGCCATAGAGCATGCCGACAAATACGCCCAGAATTTTCATGCCTTTTTCCGTCAGGCCGCAGGGCGGAAGAAGGCCGAAGCAGAACGTAAGCGCCAGAAAGATGACAACATGAAGACAGAATTTGCTGCCGGGTTCCGATTTCATGGTCTCTCCATTCTTTGGTTGAAGTGACGGGGTTCCGGATACCCTGATGATATTGTGAATAATGATATTTTTGATTATCTATGTAAAATTATTATTAATTATATGAATGTAATATATTTATTTATAACCGGAGAAAAAAGGATAAACCTGAGTGATGATTTAAAATCAATAAAAAATATGAGTTATATGATAACGAATGACACGATACCGGAAGCGGACGCTTTTTTGTTTGAAAAATAGTGAAATTTAAAGCAAAGACATGGATTATATGGTTTGCGGACGCCCGTCTGGTTCGGATGATATGTGAATTCCGGGAGAAAGATTGCATGCGGCTGGAGCAGCTTCAGTATTTTGTCCAGATTGTGGAGAACCGTTCTTTCAACAAGGCGGCTCAAAAGCTTTTTGTCACGCAGCCGGCCCTTACCAGTTCCATGAACCAGCTTGAAGAAGAACTTGGCGTCAGACTGCTGGTACGCACGAAGCGGGGCGTTTCCCCCACGGCATATGGAAGCCGTATCTATGAGGACTGCAAGGATATTATTGATGATCTGAACCGGAAGATATCCGTGTGGAAGTCATTTGCGCATGGTTTCAGGCACGAGCGGGAAGTGGTAAGTCTGCTCGGCATTCCCTTTTCCTGCAGCTATCTGATGGAAGAGGTGATTCCTCTTCTGAGGAGAAAGATGCCGTATGCGGATTTTGTTCTTCACGAAGCGTTTCACGATGACATCTATGATCTGCTGAAAGCCGGTCGGGCGCGCATTTGCGTGACGTTCATCGTGGACAAGTACAGGGAGCATATGCTCGCCATGTACAGAAGTATTCATTTCAATGCCGAGAGCCTGCTGGATGACGAGTTTGCCGTGTTCCTCAGTACGGAAAGCCCGTTTGCCGGAAAGGAAAGCCTGACGGTTGAGGATTGCGGAAAGCTGACCTTTGCCACCTATTCGGCGGAATATGACAGACGCGGCATCATTTTCAACAATATCAGGCCGGTGCTCGGAATAGAGCGGTATGAATATCTGAACAGCAGGGAAAGCGTCATGCAGAAAATCGCGCAGAACAGATGCGCCGGGCTTTTCCTGCGCAAGATGTCAAAGAACAACAGCTACATCCGGAACGGGCTGATTTGCCTGAAATCCGTCAAGGGCATGCGTCTGCTTCCTTCAACGCATTATCTGCTGTGGCTGGAGGATGGGGCGCTGACGGAGGCGGAACGGAAGACGGTATCCCTCATCCGCGAGAATTATGCCGTATATTATACGGAAAGCTGAGGTACGCCGGGAGCGGAAACCCATGAAAGTCATGGAAAAGCTCCGGCAAAAGATGGTTGTGCGGTATCCGCCGGCTTTGTTCCCGTTACACCAGCCTTTTGTCGCAGCGGCGGGAAAGCCGGTTGCCGATCTCCTGCAGTATCTGCACGATGAGAATAAGCAGCACGCAGGTGGCGAACATGATGTCCGTCTGATAGCGGTTATAGCCGTACATGATGGCCAGCTTGCCCAGTCCGCCCCCGCCCACCGCGCCGGACATGGCGGAATAGCCGAGTATGGTGGTGCTGGCTATGGCGCTGCCGTTAATCAGGGAGGGCAATGCTTCGGGGATGAGAACCCTGAAGATGATCTGGAAGGTGGATGCTCCCATGGACTGCGCCGCTTCCACAATGCCGTGATCCACTTCCAGCAGCGAGGATTCGATGAGGCGGGCCACAAAGGGCGCCGCCGCGATGACCAGCGGAACCACGGTGGCATTGTTGCCGATGGTCGTGCCCACCAGAAAACGGGTAAGGGGAATGACCGCAATCATCAGGATCAGAAAGGGGAAGGAACGGGTGAGGTTCACCACCACATCCAGCACCTTGTACAGCCCCGGGCAGGGGCGGATGCCGTCAGCGCGGCACACCACCAGCACCACGGCCATGATCATGCCGAACACATAGGCGAAAAAGGTGGAGGCCAGAGTCATGTACAGGGTATCCAGCGTCCCTTCGGCCAGCATCTGAAGGGTATCCGGGTCGCAGAGTCCGGCGAGAAAATCAGGCATGGCGCCCCCTCTCCTGTTCGTAATCGTAATCTTCCGGGTCGCAGTCGATGCAGCTTCCGGGCGGTATTTCCCACATGGCCAGACCGCGCGCTTCCATGAAGCCCAGCATGCGGGCACAGATTTCCTGGTCTTCGGGCAGTTGCACCACCATCTGGCCGAAGGCCTTGCCGTCCATGTCGCGCATGTCGGCATGGATGATGTTCACCGGAGCCTTGCATTCCAGAATCATGTCCGCAATGACCGGGTTGAGCGAGGAAGAGCCGTTGAACACGATGCGGTACAGGCGATCCGCCTTGATGTGTCCTGCCCGGCGGCCTTCCGGCAGAACCAGACGCCGGGCGGCGTCGGTGCGCGGATTGGAGAATACCTCCTCCACCGTGCCGCATTCTGCAATGCGGCTTTCGCTGATGATCGCCACACGGTTGCAGATTTGTTCTATCACGCTCATTTCATGGGTAATAATCACCACGGTCACTCCGAGGCGGCGGTTGATGTCCCGGAGCAGATTCAGAATGGATGCCGTGGTGGAGGGGTCAAGAGCGGAGGTCGCCTCGTCGCAGAGCAGCACCTTCGGCTCGGTAGACAGGGCGCGGGCGATGGCGACGCGCTGTTTCTGCCCGCCGGAAAGCTGCGAGGGGTAATAGTGAGCGCGTTCGCCCAGGCCCACAAGCTCCAGCAGCTCCCGCGCGCGCCTTTTCGCCTTCGCATGGGGAACGCCGGAAATTTCCATGGGAAAACGGACATTTGCCTCGGCACTGCGCTGCATGAGCAGATTGAACTGCTGGAAGATCATGCCCATGGATCGGCGGGCCCGGTTCAGTTCGGCGGAGGACAGTCTGCACATGTCCTGCCCGTCGAAAATGACGGCTCCTTCCGTGGGGCGCTCCAGCAGATTGATGCAGCGCACCAGCGTGCTTTTGCCCGCGCCGCTCATGCCGATGATGCCGAAGATATCGCCCTTTTCCACTGTCAGGTTGATATCCCTGAGCGCGACCACGGGGCCGTTCTTGCTTTTGAACGACTTGCCCAGCCCCTTTATTTCAATGACGGGTTCCGCCATGCGATCCTCCATGTTCCCCCGGCGCAGGGAGCGCCGGGCGGTACCGCACAGTATGTACGGCCAAGAGAGAAAACAGCGCGCAGTCTGCCGGTTACGATTCCAGACAGGCTTCGTCTTTCAGCAGATAATTGCGCACATAGTCATCTACGCCGTCTTCCAGGGAACGGAAAGCGAAATCGCAACCCACGCGTTTCATCCAGCCCATGTCGGCCTGGGTGAAATACTGGTATTTGCCCTTCAGCGCGTCGGGCATGTCGATGTATTCGATATTTGCCGGGCGATCCATGGAAGCGAAGACGGCGCGGGCCAGATCATTCCAGCTCCGGGCCTGTCCGGTTCCCACGTTGAACACGCCGTTGACGCCGCCATGTTCGTGAAACCAGCACACCAGAGCCGCGCAGTCCTTGACATACACGAAGTCCCGCTTCTGGCCCCCGTCTTCGTAGTCCGGCCGGTCGGACCTGAACAGACCCAGCCTGCCCGTTTCCTGAATCTGGGGCACGGCCTTGCATACCACACTGCGCATGGAACCCTTGTGGTATTCGTTCGGGCCGTAAACATTGAAGAATTTCAGGCTGACAATGTTGTCCAGAATGCCCCCGCGCAGGGCCAGCAGATCAAAGAGCTGTTTTGAATAGCCGTACATGTTCAGAGGGCGCAGTTTCGGCATCAGCTCAAGACTGTCGGAAAAGCCCAGGGAGCCGTCGCCGTAGGTGGCCGCGCTGCTGGCAGTGATGAAGCGCGCTCCCGCATCCAGAGCGGCCCAGCACAGGTCGCGCGTGAAGTGGAAGTTGTTGCGCATCAGAAAGTCGGCGTCTTTTTCGGTGGTGGAGGAACAGGCCCCCATATGGATGACGCCTTCCACTCCCAGCCCTTTCAGACCCGCGCCCCGCACCTGTTCGATGAATGCGTCGCGGTGCATGTAGTCGCTGTACTTCAGACGGACGAGGTTCTTCCATTTTTCCGTGCTGGCGAGATTGTCCACCACGAGGATGTCGTCCACGCCGCGGCGGTTCAGTTCCCAGATAATCGCGCTGCCGATGAATCCGGCTCCGCCGGTGACGATGAACATGTACGCTCCTTGCCCAGGGTGTGAATATTAATGGGACGGGGAGGATAATTTCCCCCGACGGGGATACAGGGCGATCCCCCGAAAAAACAACGTATTCTTTACAGAACAGAGTGCGAGCAACTGCCGTTGCGCTACTCCTTCACTTCCTCGCGCACATTGCGGCTGGTCTGCACGAGAGAGATGCCGCCGTCCGGCTGGGGGCGGGCGTCCAGCCCGTACATGATCACGGTGCGCAGCAGCGGGCGGCCCAGGAGAAAGTCCAGCTCGTCGGGCTGAGCGGCCTTTTTTTCAACCGCCAGTTCCCGGAATGCCCGGTCGTATTCCACGATTTCCAGGAATGCCCGGCGGGCCTCGGCATCATCCGCGATGCGGGGAGCAAGTTCGGTCAGCGCGCCATAGGCGCAGTGTTCAGCGTGGGCGTCCATGAGTTCATCCCACCATTCCGGCGCCTTGAGCAGGGCGCGCACAGCCTTGCGGTCGAGGCTGTCCTTGCCGGACAGGGCCAGCAGCGCTTCCGGCGCTTCGCAGTAGAAGGCGCGGCATTCGATGGGCTGTGTGCCGTGGATGAAGCAGAGGTTCTTTTCCGTCAGGAAACGGCAGGTCCAGTCGTCCGGACGGGAACCATGGGGGGCGGCTATTTTGACCAGTTCGCCGGGCAGAGGCACGATGCGTTCCAGGGTTTCGTCCCGCACCAGTTCACCGGCCCGGAAGGCGCAGAGATCCCGTGCCCGCAGAATTCCCCCGGACAGCAGTTCGGCGTCCGGGCCGTGCAGGGCGGGGCCGCCCTTGCGGCAGCATGTGCCGCAGCGTCTGCATTCCGCCTTTTTATGAGTTTGGGAGTTTACCAGATCGGCCATTGTCACCTCATATCGGCTTCCAGCCGCAGGCGGCGCATGCGCACGCGGCGGAATTCCCTGTGTGTTTCCAGCATGTTTTTCTGCTGGTGCAGTTCGTGAATTTCGGCAGGGAAGAAGATTTCCCGCGCCGCATCCTCTCTGCTCATGAGATCGCGGATCATGTCGTCACAACGCTTTTGCGTCGCTTCAATGAGCGTGACCTCGGTTTCCAGTTCAGTCATCGTCTCCGGAAGAGGCTTCAGAAGGAAGTTCTCCATAGACGCCTTGAGCGATGATACGTCTTCTTGCGGGCTTGGCATCAACGGTCTCCTGCGCGGCTCTGCGCTTGAAGTCGGGGGTGGGCAGGCTGTTGTAGAAATTCCAGAAGGTCGGCAGCAGCCCGGTGAGAACCCCGGGATTGGCCAGACGGATATGCGGCTTCAGGTAGGCGGCAAGCGACAGCGCCATGGCCCAGGGAGCCGAGGGACTGATCCAGGCTGCGCGCGGAGCATCGTTTTCCGTGTCATCCGACAATGGAATGACGCGGGTTTCACCCTCTGCATTGTCCGTGGTGAAGCCCGCGCGGGCGAGGAAACCGGAACAGAGGGACTCCGTGCCGGCGTTCAGCGTTTCAAGCTCGGCCAGGGGGAGCAGGACTTCTCTGCCGCGCGCGGCCAGCGCCGCGAACGCAATACCGAGAGGCAGCAGATCGGGAAAACGTTTGGCCGCCGCAAGCAGTGTGGCCGGAGAGGGGGCCGCGCAGGCTCCTTCTCTTGTGCTGTACATGCCGTCAGCACCGCACCGGACGGTGAGTCCGCATTCCTTCAGCATGTCCAGAGCCTGCCCGGCAAAGGGGGAGTCGGGCCAGCGCCCGGCAAGGCGGCATTCCCCTCCGGCAAAGGCCGGGAAGGCCAGAATATACGTTGAGGCGAGAGCGTCCGCGGCAAGGGGGTATTCCTCGGGCAGACACGTTTCCGCTCCTTCGACGGGAGTGATGGCAACTGCGGAGGCTTCGCGTTCCACGCGCACCAGCCCGCCGCAGCTTTCCAGCAGGGCAATGGCCTGCTCCACGGCGGCGGGAAGCCGATGATCCGGCGCGACGGGCAGCCTGAGCCGTACCCGGCTTTCCCAGAAGGGCAGCGCAAGCGTCAGGGCCGCGGCGAAGCGCGGGGAAAGTCCGGAGGGCAGCGTCATCTCCGAGGGCAGAATGCCGGAGCATTCCAGACGGATGGGCAGGCCGTCCTGGGCGGGAATGACGTTGGTCATGCGCGCGCCCAGCGAAGGCAGGAAACGGCGCAGGCCGGAAAGATCGATAAAGCGCAGAGCCTCGCCGCCGGTAATCTTCAGCCGGGAAGGCATGCCCAGACAGAAGGCGATGACGAGCCAGAGGTTGAAGGCGTCGTCGCCCACGTGAACAACCCTGTCCAGATTGCGGATCAGCCCTTTGCCTCCCCGGCTGAGGACAGAACCGTCCTCTTCCCACCACAACTGGCCCCCAACCTGGTTCAGGGCCTTGAGTCCGTCGATGAGTCCGTCGCTGAGGGCCAGCCCGCGCAGGGCGGTTGTCCGGCCCGAGGCTGCGGCGAGGGCCAGCACCATGCGGGCGGTCATGCCGTCGGCGGGGGCCGGCAGATTGATGCCCACGGGTTTGAGCTGTGGCGCAAGATTGAAATATCCCTGCTCTTCCTCGGCACGGGAAAGCGGTTCCACCGCCTGCACAAGCTGAAAGAGATCGCGGGCAAGGCGGCTGTCACGCCCGATGCGGCCGGCCTTTTCTTCCCATGAGGTGCGCAGGGCCTTTTCCACCGCCGGGTCCAGGCGGCCGGCCGTGCGGTGTCTGGCAAGCATGCGCGCGCGCCGCATCACCATGCGCAGCAGTTCCTCATCCAGCTCCATGATGGCTTCAAGATCGCGATTGCGGGGGCCGGAGTTTTCCCTGCGGAAGGGGCGGGGCGCGTCGTCGCGCCGTGCCGTGCGGTCGAAGGTTCCGCGAGCCTCGTTCCGGCTGACGGGGCGTGCTTCGGAACGGCGTTCCCTGTAAAAGTCGTTCCGCGCGTTTCCGTCGCCGGGCCTGTCCCTCCGCCGGTCACTGCGCCGCTCGTCGCGGTTTCCGTCCCGGCCGTTTCCGCGTTCACCGCGATCTTCACGCCGAAAGTCACGTCCGCCCATGCGCGGGGTCCGCCCGTTTCCAGAAAAACCTTCTCTTCCGCCCCTATTTTCCATGTCAATCTCGCTCTTGCTTGGATGTTTTCCGATTCGCGTCTCCGGCGTAATCGGAGGCGGTATGATATCCGGCTTTTTTCCGGCCCGCAAGCGGTTACAGCACCATGCGGGCCTGAAGCACTCGCCGGTCGCGCACGATCTGGACATGAATCCGACGACTCAGATAATTGCGCCGGAACGCGTCTCGGTAATCGTCCCCGGACCTGATATGCTGCCCCCCCAGGGCGATGAGGATATCGCCGGGTCGCAGACCGAGCCGATGGGCCGGGGAGGATTCTCTGATCGAGGCAATGTACAGGCCTCCCATGCCCCGCAGTCCTGCGGCCTTGCCGGGCACGACGCCCCAGCGCCGTTCGGCCAGCCTGTCCGCTTCCTTGTCCGAGAAGGGAAGAGCTTTCAGGGAAAGAGTGATGGTTTTGCCCCGCCGGACGATATCCGCCCGGACGAGTTCTCCGGGCTGGCGGTTGCGCAGCAGGGAGAGATAGGCCGCCCGATCCGCAACCGGCTGTCCGTTCAGGGCAAGAATCACGTCACCGGGCTTCATTTCGCCCTTGACCGGGCATTCCGTCACCAGCAGGCCTTCAGGCCGGGGCAGACCAAGGGCGCGGGCAGTGCGCGGGTCCACATCCTGTCCGAGCACTCCCAGCCAGGAAGGCGTGACGTGTCCCTGTTCCAGAATGGCGTCCACCACGGCCCGGGCCTTGTTTACCGGAATGGCGAAGCCGATGCCTTCCGCCCGTGCGTCGATGGCCGTGTTGATGCCGATGAGTTCCCCGAGAATATTGAGCAGCGGGCCTCCGCTGTTGCCGGGATTGATTGCCGCGTCGGTCTGGATCAGATCCGTAATGATGCCTTCGTCGGACGCGATGCTGCGATCCAGCGCGGAGATGACGCCTGTGGTCACGGTATGGGAGAATCCGAAGGGATTGCCGATGGCGATGACGCTTTCTCCGGGCATGAGATCCGAAGAGTCCCCCATACGCACGGAGGGCACGTTGCTGGCGTTTTTGAGCCTCAGTACCGCAAGATCGAAATCCGGTTCCGCGCCCACCACGTCGGCTTCAAAGGAACGGCCGTCGAGCAGGCGCACGCTGATGGCGCTCGCGCCGTTGACCACATGGGCGTTGGTAAGCACAAGCGCCTGTTTTCCGTCAATGATGACGCCGGAGCCGATGCTTTCCGACTGGTATTCGCGTTCGGGCAGGCCGAAGAAGTAATCGAACGGAGTGGCCGCCCGGCGCTGATGCAGGGTTGTGGTGATGTTGACCACGGCGGGAGCCACGGCGCTGACGGCCCGGACGGTGGGGGTCACGCGCTGTTCTCTGGAGGTGGGGGCGGCTCCGGCCGGGACAGGTGCGGAGAGATTGCCGCAGATCAGGCTCAGGCCGAGGAGTGCGGCGGAAAGGATATGAAGGGGAGTATGAAAAGAGAGCATGGAGCCTCCTTTGGAGCATTTGGCCATTGAAAGTATCTGCCGGCCCTGTGTTCAGGATTGCAGGTTTCCTGCCTCCGCCGCAGTTGTATGCCGCAAGTGAATTGCGGCGGTACCGGAGAGGAGAAGGAGGGGGCGCCGCGGCTTCAGTCTCGCTTCGCTTGGCATCCGGAACATTTGGGGGAGCATTTTCAAAACGAAAATGCTCCAGAGCGGATGCGCTTTGACTTTTTGCAAAGTCAAACCTGAAAGGCACGCCCGCTTCGGCATGTAACAGCGCAAACAAATTGCGCTTGTACCTTCGCGGCGGCCGACTGCGAGAGCAGCGGGCGTTGCCGGGCATGGAACGATGATGCCCCGCCGCATGGCAATGGGGCATGAAAGGAACGGGGAGCGGAAGCAATGTCTCGCGGGGCGCAGTCGAGGGAAACGGAGTTTCACGAGACGCAATGGCACCGGCCGTGAGCAGGGGAGCCTTTCACCCATGTGGGACACGGTTTGCTTTTGCGGCGGCAGAGAGCGCCGCTCTCCTTTCACGCACATGCATGACGTTCACCGTTCAAGCCAGTCGGCCAGACGCGCCTCATATTCTTCCGGCGTCCAGGTCATGCGCTCGTACATGCCTGCCAGCTTGCGCTGGCGCGAGGCTTCCGCCAGCATGAGCGCGGCGGCGACCGAGACATTGAAGCTCTGGATCATGCCGTACATGGGAATATATGCTTCCCCGTCCACCAGAGGCAGCAGCTCTTCGGAAACGCCCGCATGTTCATTGCCCATGATGATGGCCGTGGGTCTGGTGAAGTCATACTCCGCCACGGGTTTCGCTTCCGGCGTGCAACTGGTGGCCAGCACCTGAAAGCCTCCGGCGCGCAGGGCTTTCATGAGTTCTTCCCTGCTGTCGTGGCGCAGGGTTTCCACCCATTTGCGGGCCGAGGCCGAGGTTTTCCTGCTCAGGGACGGGAAGGGGGCGTGCGTGTAGTACAGATGTACGCCTGCCACGCCAAAGGCGTCGCAACTGCGGTAAATGGCCGACACATTGTGCGGATCGTGAATATTGTCCAGCACCAGCGTCAGATCTTTCTGGCGCTGGCCGAGCACTTTTTCAATCTTGGCGCGGCGGCGTTCGGTCATGCTGCGCATGGCTAGAACTCCAGTGAGCCGCTTGTGCGCGGGAAGGGCAGAACGTCGCGGATATTGGCGATGCCGGTAAGCAGCATGATCAGGCGCTCGAAACCCATGCCGAATCCTGCGTGCGGCACGGAGCCGAAACGGCGCAGATCAAGATACCACCAGTAATCATCGATATTCTGGCCCAGTTCGCGGATGCGGGCTTCCAGCACGTCCAGGCGTTCCTCGCGCTGGCTTCCGCCAATCAGCTCACCGATGCGCGGCACCAGCAGATCCATGGCCGCCACGGTTTCGCCGTCATCGTTCAGACGCATGTAGAATGCCTTGATTCCCCTGGGGTAGTCATACACCGTGACCGGAGCCTTGAAGTGTTCCTCGGTGAGGAAGCGTTCGTGTTCGGTCTGGAGATCCGTACCGAACGATACGGGGTATTCAAATTTTTTCCCGCTCTTCTGCAGAATATCCACGGCGTCACGATAGGAAACGCGCACAAAGTCCCTCTCCGCGAGCTGGCGAATGCTGTCGATCAGGCCGGGGGACACAAACTTGTCGAACAGGGCGAGATCGGCTTCGCAATATTCCAGGGTGTGCTTCGCGGCATGGCGGATCAGGCCTTCGCCAAGCTCCATGTTGTCCCATATGTCCGCGAAGGCGACTTCCGGCTCAATCATCCAGAATTCGGCCGCATGACGCGGAGTGTTGGAGTTTTCGGCGCGGAACGTGGGACCGAAGGTATATATCCTGCCCAGCGCGGTGGCCATGGCCTCGCCCTCAAGCTGCCCTGAGACGGTAAGGCTGGCGGGTTTGCCGAAGAAATCGTCGGCAAACCAGGATTGCCCCTCCTTCGGCCGGTATTCGACGGGCAGTGTCGTCACGCGGAACATTTCCCCCGCGCCTTCGCAGTCCGATCCGGTAAGAATGGGCGTATGCACATAGAAAAAGCCCAGATTGCGAAAATAGTCGTGTACCGCAAGCGCGGCGTGGGAACGGATGCGGAAGGCCGCGCCATATTTGTTGGTGCGCGGACGCAAGTGCGCGATGGTACGCAGAAATTCGTCGGAGTGGCGTTTTTTCTGGAGGGGGAAGCTTTCCGGATCGGCCAGACCGAACACGGCCATGTCTTTCGCCCGTACCTCCCATTTCTGCCCTTTGCCCGGAGATTCCACCAGTTCGCCCTCAATTTTTACCGAGGCTCCGGTATTGACTCCCTCCAGCTTTTCCCATGCCGGGGTGCCCTCGTCAATGATGCACTGAAGGTTGGCCAGGCAGGAGCCGTCATTCAGCTCCAGAAAGACGAAGTTCTTTGAATCCCGGCGGGTGCGTACCCACCCGCAGACCCTGATATCCGTGCGGGGGGCATCGGCCGCAAGGACCTCGCTGATCACGGTGCGCTGCATGTCGGACTCCTGTTGGTTGATTTCGGATATATGTCGGTGCGCGGAGTGCGGAGAAAAGTGCGGAAAACGGCGTCCGGACAGGCCGGAACGCCGTTTTTTTACGCCAAGGGGGGAATATGCGCAAGGGAAAGGGGGATCAGTAAAATCAGGTGGACGTATATTTATATAATTATGTTTGCAACTGAGACAAAAATATACTCTCGTGTTAAATCCCTCATTTTGCGTTTGGCAGGGCTGATATGGGCTGGCTTATGAGTTTTGTCCATAATATTCAGATAAATTTCGTTCATAAACCATGTCGGTGTACATATTTATTAAGATTGGGAGATATATGATGGGCATGGAAAAACCATATTACAGGAAAGATATTGATGGCCTTCGTGCTGTCGCTGTGCTGGCAGTTATATTTTACCATGCTGGATTCATGACATTTTTTGGTGGAGGATATATTGGTGTTGATATATTTTTTGTCATTTCAGGATATATTATTACGCGTATCATCAGATATGAACTTGATTATGAAACATGGTCTATTATAAATTTTTATG
The DNA here is from genome assembly GCA_944324075.1 of Candidatus Mailhella excrementigallinarum. GTDB lineage: Bacteria > Desulfobacterota > Desulfovibrionia > Desulfovibrionales > Desulfovibrionaceae > Mailhella > Mailhella excrementigallinarum. Next base: position 123,756 of record CALUUZ010000005.1, on the reverse strand, counting down.
AGCGAAGATTCAGAAGAATTCTTCCACCACTTTTTTTCATGCTTGTTATCTGCCTTGCAATGGCGTGGATATGCTATGATCTCGAGCAGATGAAGCAGTTATTCAGAATGCTGAAAAGGGTGGTGTTTGGAGCAGCAAATTTCTTTTTGTATAAAAATACAGGTGGTTACTTTGATGCCCCGGAAGAAGAGCTTCCTCTGCTGCATACATGGTCTTTAAGTGTCGAAGAGCAGTTTTATGTTTTTCTTCCCATTCTGCTGTGGAGTATACGGCGTTTCAGGAACAAGGCGTATTATACCGTATGGACGGTGCTTTTTCTCGCGGTATGCTCGGTGGCGCTTTCAGCATATGTCGTGACATTTGATGCGAAATTCGATTTTTACATGCTGCCGACGCGGGCCTTTGAGCTGCTGCTTGGATCATCTTTGGCCTTTGTCGAACATGACGGGAAAAGATTTTTTGCTCCATGGTGTTATCTTTTCGGGCTGGCTGTTGTTTTTTTCTGCATATTCGGGTTTGGCCGGGTGCCGAAGGAATCCTTCCCCGGCCTGTGGGCGCTTTTGCCCTGTATCGGCACAGCTCTTTGCATATATGGCGGAACTTCCGCGAAAGAGACATGGGCGGGCAGGATCCTGTCCGGCAGAGTAATGGCGGGGATTGGCCTCATTTCCTACTCGTTGTATCTGTATCACTGGCCGTTTCTGGTCTTCTTCCGGCAGACAAGTCTGGAACCCGTGTCCGGCACATGGGAACTTCTTCCTGTATTCGGCGCTGTTTTCGCGCTCTCCTGCCTGTCCTATTTTTTTGTTGAACAGCCCATACGAAAAAAACGTGTCCTCAGAACGCGCAGAGTCCTGTTCACGGCGGCTTTCGCCTGCGTACTCGCCTTTTTTCTGCTTGGACATTTTGGAAGAAAATACATCACACCTTATGTGCCTGACGGGGCGGAAACATATCTGCTTGAAGAAAGGGAATGGGATTTTGTAAAAGAGCATGCCTTTCTGTTTGACGGTGTTCCGGTAGCCCGCCTTGGAAGTGAATCGCGGCCTTTTTCCTTTCTTGTGCTGGGAGACAGTCACGCCGCGATGCTGGCCCATGCTGTCAGCGAGGAAGCCTCAGAGCATGGTTTGTCCGGACTTATCCTGGCGAGAGGGGGGAACGAAATACCTGTTGCCCTGCCTTCGGATGATGAATCGTGCAGAAAAATCATGGAAAAAGGCACATTCAAATTTGTCCTGCTTTCTTTCCGCTGGACTTTCCACCTGGAGCAGTGTGATCTTGCCCAGTTTGATGATGAGCATTCGGACACTGGAGAACACATCCGCAATTTTTCGGAAAAACTGACTGTTTCCATTGAGTACATGCTGCGGCAAGGCGTCCGGAATATCTACATACTGAAGCCGGTTCCCGCGCAGACTGCCTATTATCCCGCTTCAAAGGCCATCGGCATATTCAAGCGGGGCAGGAATCCCGAAGACTACCTGTTCAGTACTCTGGAGGCAAACCTGCGATATGGCCGGAACAGCGTTCTCATGCTGGAGCGGATTGCGGCAGCGTACCCGCAGGTTCATCTGCTCGATCCGGTTCCCTATCTGTGCTTTGAAGGGAAATGTCCTGCCCTGCATGACAAAAGGACATTGTATACTGACGACGATCATCTTTCCGTATGGGGAACAGCTCTTTTAAAACCGCTTCTGCGGGGTATCTTTGCGCGGGAAGTCCAGTTTCAGAGCATTTCGATGGCGAAATGCCCCGCAGAGCAGAGCGGGGCAAGACTTCGCCGCAACGCCGGAGTCTCGTCCCGCTCAACTTCGGAAGTTTTCCAGAGAGCATTTTCAAAACGAAACGCTCTGCATTCCCCTGCGAATCTTCCATGCCTGAACGGTATTGGACAGGAGCATGGCAATGGTCATGGGGCCGACACCGCCGGGCACGGGAGTGATGGCCGCGCACTTTTCGGCAGCGGCGGCGAAATCCACATCACCGCACAGGCGTGCCCTGCCGTTTTCCTCAATGCGGTTGATGCCCACGTCGATGACGACCGCGCCGGGTTTGAGCATATCGGCGGTGATGAAACGGGGGCGTCCCAGCGCTGTGCACAGAATGTCGGCGGAGCGGCATTCTTCCGCGAGATCGGTTGTGCGGGAATGGCACATGGTCACGGTGGCGTCGCGGCCCCTGGCTCCGAGCAGCAGAGCCAGCGGGCGGCCTACCAGGCTGCTGCGGCCCACGACCACGGCCTTTCTGCCGCTGGTGGAGATATGGTAGCGATCCAGCAGGCGCATGACGCCGGCGGGCGTGCAGGGCTGAAGGCCGGGCCGTCCGAGTGCCAATAACCCCTGATTGTGGGGGGTGAGGCCGTCCACGTCCTTTTCCGGGCTGATGCGCGCGATGCAGCTGTCGGCGTCCAGGCCGCGCGGCAAAGGCAGTTGCAGCAGAATGCCGTCCACTTCGTCTTCGGCGTTGAGTCCTGCAATAACGTCTTCCAGTTCCTTTTGCGATACCGTGGCGGCCAGACGCAGGGTACGGGCGTTTATCCCCACTTCCAGCGCCGCCTTTTCCTTGTTGCGCACATAGACCTGCGAGGCCGGGTCATCTCCGGCCAGGATCACCGCAAGGCCGGGAGCGCGTCCGGCGCGGGGCAGAAGGGATGCGACTTCTTCCTTGAGAGATGCGCGGGTTTCGGCGGCAGTGGCCTTTCCGTCCAGTATCAGCATGAGGGCTCCGGCATTTGTTGACAGTTTTCCCTCCTCTCCCGCAAATAAAAGTCTTTGAAGGGAAGGGGGCGGGCGTGGAAGGGGAACTTTCTGGAGAAAGTTCCCCTTCCACGCCACATGGCATAAAAATTCATCCTATTACCTGGCGGGGCTTGCCTCCAGGCGCGGGCGGGCCGATGAGGCCGTCCTGTTCCATCTGATCCACAAAGCGCGCCGCCTTGTTGAAGCCGATACGGTAACGCTGCTGGAGCTTGGAAATGGAGACGAAGCCCTTTTCCCGCGCAAACTGCACTGCCTCCGCGTACAGGGGGTCGTCAAGCACGTCATCCTTTTCCGGCCCGCCTTCGCCGCTCTCGCCGCCGAAACTTCCATCCGGGCGGTTTTCGCCGTACTCGCGGAAATCCAGCTTGTAGTCGGGAGTCTGGAGTGACTTCCAGTGTCCGACCACGGATTCGACCTCTGCATCGCTTACATAGGCTCCGTGCAGGCGGTGCAGTTTGCCGTTGCTGGCCTTGAGCAGCATGTCGCCGTTGCCGAGCAGGGCTTCGGCCCCGCCCTGATCAATAATGATGCGCGATTCCGTGGGGCCGGAAGTACGGAAGGCGATGCGGCTGGGCAGATTTGCCTTGATCAGCCCTGTCACCACGTCGGCGCGCGGGCTCTGGGTGGCGAGGATGATGTGGATGCCCGCCGCGCGGGCCTTCTGACCCAGACGGGCAATGGCACTTTCGATTTCCTTGCCCTTGTTCAGAATGAGATCGCCGAACTCGTCCACCACGATGACGATATACGGCAGGGGGGAAAGTTCCTCGCCCTCGCGCGAACGGGGATCGTCCATTTCCCGGACCTTGCGGTTGTAGTCGTCCAGCTTGCGCACACTGAGCAGATTAAGCAGGGCGTAGCGCCGTTCCATTTCGTCCACGGCCCACATCAGCGCATTGCGGGCCAGCTCCATGTCCGAAACCACCGGATGCACAAGATGAGGGAGATCGTCATATATCTGAAACTCAACAACCTTTGGGTCGATAAGCAGCAGCTTTACCTCGTCGGGCCGCGCCTTGTACAGCAGACTGAGCAGAATGGCGTTCAGGCATACGCTTTTGCCTGCCCCCGTGGCCCCGGCCAGCAGCAGATGTGGCATCTTGGCCAGATCGTCGGTACGCGGCGCGCCTGCGATATCCTTGCCCAGAGCCAGCGTCAGCAGGGAAGGGGCCGAACGGAAGGCTTCGTTCTGCACGATATCGCGGAAGCGCACCACCGCGCGCCTGTCATTGGGCACTTCAACGCCCACGGTATCCGTGCCGGGAATGGGGGCCTGCACGCGCACCGCCTCGGCCTTGAGGCTCATGGCAATATCCTGTGAAAGAGGGGCGAAGCGTCCGGCCTTGACGCCCGGAGCGGGGCGCAGGGCAAACAGGGTGATGACCGGGCCGGGGCTGATGCGGGCCAGCTCCGCCGTGACGCCGAAATTCTGCAGGCACTCCATAAGTGCCGCGCCCTTGCTTTCCAGCAGGGCCTGATCCGGCTTCCGGGCGCTTTCCTCTTTGGAGGACTGGGCCAGCAAATCCAGAGAAGGCAGAGGAAGGCGGGAGGGGGACTCGGAAGCGGCATCATTCCCCCCGCCATGCAGGAAACCGAACAGCCCCTTGCCTTCTTTTCCGGCAGGCGCTTTCTCCGCCCCCCTGCGGGAAGGTTCCGCAGCGCCGGGTCTGGCGTCCGGCTGTTTGCCGGCGGTCTTTCCGGAAAGCGGTCTTTCCGTTTCCCGGACGGTTTCCTGTTCCGCGTCTGCAGCGGAAGAGGCAGAGGAAGACGATTTCGGAGCATTGTCCGGAGAAGAGGGGGCGGAAGGCGCAGCGGGTTTGCCGCTGTTTTTCGCCACGGGTTCGATGTCAATGACGCCGTCGTTTTTTTTCAGGCCGAAACTGATGCTGAACAGTCCTGGTTTGCCGCCGGAAGGCCGCGGCTTTTCCGATGCGGGAAAAAGCCCGCCGGGCCGCTTTCCGGACAGGGAGGGCAGCTTGGCTTTGGGGAGTTTTCTCATCTGTTCCGCCGTGGCTTTGACGCCGCGGCTGGTAAGTGCCAGCCATGAAATGCGGAACGACAGCTCCATGGCCGCCAGCAGAGCGAAAAACCAGACCAGAGCCGAACCGGCGGGGCTGAATACCTGATCGCTTCTGGCATAGAGCCATGCCCCGAGAATGCCGCCGCCCCGCACGTCCCGTATGCCGATATTCCATGCCTCGGCCGCGGTGAGCAGACAGGCCGCCAGCAGCAGATAGCCGAACCAGCGGTACCAGGGCAGAATGAAAAAGCGGGTCATGAGGCCCGCGCCCATGCCAAGAAAGAACAGGGCCCACAGATACGAGGCAAAACCGAAGATATCCGTCAGAAGCCCCGCGAGGCAGGCGCCGAAAAGGCCGGCGGAGTTCTTGACGGCAGCGCCTCCGCTGACCGTCTGGTTGAGCGTGGGATCCTTCACGTCATAGGACCACAGGCTGAGAAGGATCAACAGCCCGCAGAAGACGAAGAAGAGCCCAGTCAGCTCACGGATGAGTTTCTGCCCGTTCATCAAAAAGTTCCGTTATGGTTTTACCTCCCGCTTCAGGGGGGTCAGGTGAATCTGACAGAGAGGGAGGGACAGTCAGCACGCCCCCAGGAGGGTTTTGTCATTGGAAATACCTGTCGGCCAGACCCCGTATTCCGACCAGCGGGTTTCATGCCTGAAGCCGGAGTTCGGGCCGCAGGCAAATTGCGGCTGCTCCGGCTTCGCGGCGAAGTCTCGATCCGCTTGACTTCGAGAGCAGTTTCAAAGTGAAGCTGCTCTGTCCGTCGGTTGCGGCATCGGCGGATGGGACGGCTGAGGGTTGAAACCTGAATTCCTTTTGCCGGCTGTACGCGCCGTCCGGCCTGCCTCCGCCGGAAGCATGCCGGACTTCTCGTTTCCGCCTATTCGCGGCCGAGATAATCGCCGCTGCGGGTATCAACCTTGATCATGTCGCCTTCATTGATGAAGATCGGAACCTGCACCACCACGCCGGTTTCCAGGGTGGCGGGCTTGGTCACGTTGGAAACGGTATCGCCCTTCGCGCCGGGTTCGGTCTTGACCACCTTGAGGACAAGGCTGAGGGGGATTTCAATGTCGATGGGTTCGCCGTTGTAGAGCAGCACGCGGCACTGCTGGCCGTCAAGGAGATAGCTGGATTTTCCGTCGGTCACTTCTTCCTTGAGATGAAGCTGCTCATAGGTGGTGAGATCCATGAAGATGAGATCGTCGCCGTCATGATAGAGAAACTGCATATCGCGCTGTTCCATGTCGGGACGGCCGACCTTTTCGCCGGAACGGAAGGTATTGTCCACGAGGCGGCCGGTGAGGATGTTGCGCAGCTTGGTGCGGACCATGGCCCCGCCCTTGCCCGGTTTGAAGTGCTGGAATTCGACGATTTCGTAGGGTGTGCCGTCCAGTTCGATTTTCAGGCCTCTGCGGAAGTCGGTGGTGGAATACATGCTGTCTCCAGATAGTGGTTTCGTTGATTGATATGGATAAGGGCTCTCAGATCTCCACGGAGGGGGAGTTCCGCCCCTGTTCCCGGATATGGCGGACAAGAGCCAGTACGGCCAGAGCGTAGGACATCAGGCCGAAACCGGAAATGACGCCGATGCATTTCTTCGCCATGTGGCTCTGCCGGCGGATGGGGTCTTCCGTGCGGGCGAACACGTTGCTGATATGCACTTCCACACAGGGCACGCCGATCCATGCCAGACAGTCGGCCAGCGCCAGGCTGGTATGAGTGTACGCGCCCGCGTTGAAAGCCACGCCGTCCGCATGGCCGGGCCCGTCCTGCCGCGTCTTTTCCAGGCGGTCGATGAGTTCTCCCTCGTGGTTGGACTGAAAGTAGTCCAGTTCGACAGGCTCCTCACCCGGGCGCGGGGGGCCGAGCATGTCGCGGATCATGGCGAACGCGGCATCCATGCCGTCATTGCCGTAGATTTCCGGCTGACGCCTGCCCAGCGCGCCGAGATTTGGACCGTTGAGTATCAGAATTTTCATCGGATGCTGTCCTTCCGGAAGGCGACCGGCATGCCCGGTTCGGCCGGTCCGGACGCCGCCGCGTTGCCTTTTGTGCCGGACAAGGCTAGAATTGCCGCCTTGTAAAGCAGTCAGTTTTGTCGATACCGTCCGTCTTGTCAACATCGCGGCTCGTTCTTCCGGCGGGAGGGTGCGCCGCGCTTTTCCGGTGAGGTAGCATGTCTCAGAGCCGTCCCGCGCCGACAGCGGCGCAGTCGGAAGAATCCCGCGCCGCGAAGCGTGAATCCACGCTGGAACTGGCCGCAACCCTGTACACGCGCGAGCAGTTGAGGGAAGCCCTTGCAGGCATGGGCGAAACTCCGCAGATAGCTCTGGCCGGGCGTTCCAATGTGGGCAAGTCTTCTCTGCTCAACGCTCTGGCCCGGCGCAGGCAGCTGGCCAGGGTCAGTTCCACTCCGGGCAAGACGCGCTCAATCAATCTGTTCCGGGTCGTGCCGGAAGGGTTTTACATCACCGATCTGCCGGGGTACGGCTACGCCCGGCGCGGCAAGGCGGAACGCCGGGCCTGGGGTGAGCTTATCGGGGATTATCTGACCGGGACACCGCAGCTCAAGGCTGTGGTGGTTCTGCTGGACTGTCGTCTGCCCCCTCAGCAGGCGGACAGGGATATGGTGAGCTTTGCCCTTTCCCGCAATCTGCCCGTGCTGGCCGTACTGACCAAGGCCGACAAGTGCAGTCAGCGTGAACGCGAGGCCCGGCGCAGGGAATGGGCAATCTTTTTGCGGGGTGCGGCTCCCTTGCCCGTATCCGCCAAAAGCGGGATGGGCATGACGAAGCTGTGGGACATGCTGCGCGGAGCGGCAGGCGCCGCTTCCGCTCCGTCCTCCGGGGAAGGACCTTTGCCGGAGCGGGATGTTCCGCAGGCAGACGCGGCGGAGGACGTTCCCCATGCTTGATGTTTCCACGCTCAACGAAGCCCAGCGCGAGGCGGTCACCGCCGGGGAAGGGCCTCTTCTGGTCATCGCCGGAGCGGGCAGCGGCAAGACGCGCACCATTGTCTACCGTCTGGCATGGCTGGTGGAGCAGGGCTGCGATGCATCTTCCATGCTTTTGCTTACCTTCACCCGCAAGGCCGCGCAGGAAATGCTGGATCGAGCGTCTATACTGCTGGAGCAGCAGCTTATGGGCGTTCAGGGCGGCACGTTCCATGCCTTCGCCTTTTCCGTGCTGCGCCGCTGGCAGCCGGAATGGCTGCTCGAACGCGGCGCGGGGCTGAGCGTCATGGACAGCGCGGACAGCGCCTCCGCCATCCAGCACTGCAAGGCGGCCCTGAACATCGGCAAGGGGGATCGTTCCTTCCCCAGGACGCAGACGGTCATCAGCCTGCTGTCCAAGGCCCGCAACAAGGAAATGGAGCTGGAAGACGTGCTGCGGCGGGAGGCCCAGCATCTGCTGCCCCACGCTTCCGATATCATCCGGCTGGGTGAGGCCTATGCCGCCTATCGCAGGGAGCATGCCCTGCTGGATTACGATGATCTGCTTTTCGAGCTGGAAGCCATGCTGAAGGAACGTCCCGATGTGCTGGACGCCCAGCGGCGGCGCTTCCGCCATGTGCTGGTGGACGAGTACCAGGATACCAACAGGGTGCAGGCTCGTCTGGTGCGCCTGCTGGCGGGAGAAGGGGAAAAGGCCGGGGTCATGGCCGTGGGCGACGACGCCCAGTCCATTTATGCCTTCCGGGGCGCAACCGTGCATAATATCCTGGACTTTCCCAAACTTTTTCCCGGCACACGCATCGTGCGTCTGGAGGAGAACTACCGCTCTGTCCAGCCCGTGCTGGATGTGGCCAACGCCCTGCTGGAAAACGCTCCCGAAGGATATCGCAAGCGGCTTTTCTCCCGCCGTGAATGTGCGGACGAACCCGCCGTGCGTCTGTACCGGCCTCTGAGCGATCTCACGCAGGGCAGAATCGCGGCCCGGCGCATAGCCGAATTGCTGGACAGCGTGCGCCCGGAGGAAATCGCCGTACTGTTCCGCGCAGGCTACCAGTCGTACCATCTGGAAGTGGAACTGAACAAACTGGGCATTCCCTTCCGCAAATATGGAGGACTGCGCTATGCCGAGGCCTCGCACGTCAAGGATGTGCTGGCCTTTGCCCGTCTGGTGCTGAATCCGCTGGATCTGCCCTCGTTTGAGCGTATTGCCGCCCTGAGCAAGGGGATAGGCCCCAGGACTTCGCGCAAGCTGTACGACGCGGCGGCCGCGGGGGATGCCGCCGTTCTGCGCAAGGCCGGAGCCAGATACCCCGATTTTCTGGCCGATCTTGAGCTGGTGGCTTCACTGCGCCCCTTTGCCGGGCGTCCGGTCAAAATCATTGCGGATATTCTGGAGCATTACCGTCCCCGTCTGGAGATCGTCTATCCCGACGACTGGCCGCGCCGTCAGCAGGGACTGGAGGAACTTTCCACCATTGCGGCGGGATACGATGATCTGGGGACGTTCATCGGAGATCTGGCTCTGGAAAGCCCTGAAGACGACGAAGCGGATGCGGATCTGCGCCGCAGGGTGGTGCTGTCCACCGTGCATTCGGCCAAGGGGCTGGAATGGGCCGCCGTGCTGATACTCGATCTGGTGGAAGACCGTTTTCCTTCCCGTCACGCGCTGGCCCGCGCGGACGACTATGAGGAGGAGCGCCGCCTGATGTATGTGGCCTGTACCCGCGCCAGGGACAGCCTCGATCTTTTTGTGCCCATGAGCCTGTACAGCCGGAGCGCGGGCGGGCAGGAGCCGGCTGTTCCCAGCCCCTTTGTGCGCGAGCTTCCGCTGGACGGCATTGACGAGTATTATGAAACCTACGGCGGCGTCATGGCTCTGCGCCGTGCGGAAGGCCGCGAATCCGGCCCCGCGTGTTCCGCGCACGCTTCTCCGCGCGATTCCGCCGTGCTGCCCGGATCGATGTTCTCCCCCTCCTCCCGCTTTCTGCCGCCGGTACGCCGGACGGAGCCGGACGATATATGGGATGAAGGCGCGGACGATCTGTTTGATGAAGACGGCAATCCTCTGCCCCGTGCGCCGCGGTTTTCCGCGCGGCCTTTTTCCGGAGAACGCGGAGCGGCGCGGCGGGAGGCGCGGATCGCCCGCGCGGCGGCCAGAGCGTCCCGTGATCCCGATGACGAGTATCTGGCGGATATCACCGCGCATCCGGACAGGGAAGAAACTGTTTCCCGACCTGCTTCCGGCGGGCAGTCTGCGGGCGGGCGGGACGCCGCGCCGGCGGAGAAACTCGGATTCTGCCGTCATCGGGTCTTCGGCCGGGGCAAGATTGTGGAAGCCCTGCCTCCGGACAAATACCGGGTCAACTTCCCCGGTTTCGGACTGAAGGTCATCCTTGCGGCCTACCTGTCCATGGAGGAATAAGGGGAGGAACCGCCTGCGGCGGACTCCTACACCCGCAGCATGCCCTGCTGGAACGGCAGTGGAGCCGGTTCGGCTGTTTCTGTTCCCGCGTCGTATTTCAGGCATTTTTCCTGCCAGTGTTCCGCCATATTGATGAAATTCTGCACCCAGACGGTGATGTTCGCGCCGTCCAGCATCCGCAGCGGCATGACGCCCTGAAGCGTTACGCCGGTATCCTCCCGCGCGGCCAGAGTGAAACCCTGCGTGCCGTGGAAGAAGGTATTGGCATCCAGCAGAGCGGCGAAGAGTTCCTTCCGCCCTCTTGCGGGCAGCGGAGCCGCCACGGTGGACAGCATGACCAGATCGGAAACGGGGAAATAGCGCAGACTGATCTCAAAGTCGTCGATGGTCAGCAGGCAGGAGGGATCATCCTCCCGAACGGAGATTTCCGGCAGGCCCAGTACGGGAGCAAGGGTGGAGAGGAGGGAAACGAAGCTTTCATGCATGGAGATTTCCTTTTATGCGGATTGAGGAGCGGCGGGCTGCCTTGCCTGAATGCGGCATGCCTTCAGCCTGCCCTGTCCGTCCGGCGTGATGGTATAGGTGTAGTCGATGTCCAGAGGGGACTGTTCCGGCTTGTAGAAACGCATGGTGATGTTGCCGTTTTCCTCCCTGCGGATGTCGATGTCCAGAGGAGAGTGCTCGCTTTCAAAGATGCCGGTAACAGGACTGTTCGAGCGTACCAGAAAAGCCCCGGATTGTCCCATGCTCTGGATCACCTGCCGGGCCTGCGCCTCGTTGCCTCCACAGAGCCGCAGCGCGCGGGCGGCGAGGTCACGGGACATGGAGGAAGGTTCGCCTCCGGCAAAGGCGGCCCTGTCTTTCTCGTTCATGCCCGAAGTGTCCTGAATATGCACGGTTTCGGCCTCGCCTCCGGCAATGCCGAAGCTGATGGTCGGAGTATAGTCCGGCAGTCTGTTATGCGTGCCGCGGCGGCCGAGATCCTTTGCCAGTGAGGCTTCCACCTCTTCCAGCGTTCCCAGCCGCGACAGGGCCGTGAGAGTGGGGAGATTGGCAAAGTCGGCGAGCGTCAGCGTTACGGGACCATGCAGGCTTTCCAGCGTCTTGTCCAGACTGATTCCGGAGGACAGTGTCGCCATGCCGTTCGGCGCGGCCATGGGATCGCCCGGGGCGGCTTCTTGAAGCTGGCTGACCAGCCGATCAAACATGGCTCCGTTGAACTGACGGGGGGCGGCGTCTCTCAGGTTTTCCGGCATGGGTTCATGGAAGCAGCCCTGCCACAGCGTCTCGCGGGTGAGCAGCCCTTCGGGCTGGAGTTCCCGCATGACGGGCAGGCACTGCATGGCGAGGGCGTTCAGCGCGATGCCTCCTCCCCTGGCAAGCTGAGCCGTCAGCATGGCTGCGTCCGCCATGGTGTCCGGGGCAGCCCAGTCCATGGTGTCCCGTGCGGCGGCGTCGTCAAGCCGGGCCTTGCCGCAGGCGTAGGCGAAGTTGTCCATGCCGGGGAGGGTGCCGGCTGAGACGGCTTCGGACAGCGCCTGCGCGGTAAGTTCTCCCTCGGTGTTTTCCGCCTCGCGGCGGACGGCCATGTCCACCAGAGGACGCAGGTTTTCCCTCTGGGCGGCGTTCAGCTTCAGCCTTTCGGCAAAGGCGTCCATTGCGGCGTCCGCGCCGCGGGTCATGAACTGTTCCGCTGCGGCGATGTTGAGGGCTTTTTTCATGCCTGGCAGGGATGCTGTGGACACGGCCCTGCTCATTTCCGCAAAGCTGAGCAGCGTTGTGCTGTTCCGGGCGGCCTCAAGGACGGCCTCTCCGAAGGCGGCCTTCAGATCCTGCCGGACGGCGGGATCAAGACCGCGCGCAGCGCAGAATTCTCCGAAAGAGGCATCCAGGTTGCGGGTATCGCCCGGCCCGGCATTCGCCATGATGAAATGACGGGCCATGTCTGTATTGATCCGGACAAGTCCTTCGGACATTTCAGCGGCTTTTGCCAGCACATCGCGCGCCGTGCGCGCACCGAGCGGCCTGCCCTGTTCGCGCACAGTCCGCAGATCAGGAGCCAGAGCGTCGGCCACGGCATCGCCGTACCGCTGGCGCACGCCCTGAAGCAGGGCCTCTCCCGCCGCACGGTGGGCGGCTTTGGCAGCGAAGAACGCGCCGACTTTTCCGGTGGTCTGCAGGCCGCCGTCCCTGACGATGATATTGCCGTTCCCGGCCTGGGCAAGGCGGGCAAGATTGTTGAATGTAAGGGCAATGGGCTGTGGCATGCTGTTCTCCATACTTTTAAGGAATCACTGACGGGAAAGGCAAATTTTCCCCAGAGTGTTTTGTTATTGAAAATATCTGCCGGCCAGACCCTGTGTTCCGGCCAGCAGGTTTCACGCCTCCACCGGGGCTCTACGCCGCAAGTGAATTGCGGCTGCTTCGATGTCGCGGCTCCAGTCTCGCCCTGCTTGACTGAAGTAGAGCATTTCATGAGCGAAATACTCTGAAATGAATATCGCATGGCCTTGCGGGGGATGCAAGGCGGCTGGCCATATATATGCAAAAGCCATGCCATGCGCGGCAGGCTTGGAGATGTTTGTCATGCTGCGCGGCCGCGCCTGTTTTTTTGCGGGGTGTGAACATCGTTGGGGTTCGGAATGCCCACTTTGGTGGCTGTCACATGCGTGCGCGTGCGGTTGAAGGCAGTCATGCGGAGGAAAGCCGCCTTCTTCCGCCCGTCGCGTCTCCGGCATGGATTTTGCTTTTAATGCGCCGGAGGCACGCCGCGCGAGTTCCATATGGTCATATGGTTTGACAAGGGCGGGCGGTAATGAAATTCTGGCGAAAAAAGGATGCATAATGGGAATGGTTTCAAATGTTGCGGAGATCCTGGCCGCCCTTTCCGCCGCGCTGGAGTGCGGCCCTCTGGAAGCCGATGAAAAGGGCAGGGTGCTGTTTGGCCTGGATCAGGATATGGGCGCGGCGCTCTTCATGGAAGAGGATGGTGATTCGGGCCTGAGCGCAATTGTGGCCTGTATCGTCGTCGGACGGCCCGATCCTGCGGATGCGGAGCTGCTGCATGACCTGCTGTGCGCCAATTACATGTGGACGGCTTCCGGCGACGGGACTCTGGCCATCGACGGAGAAAGCGGCCTGCTGGTCGTCCATCGCATGATGGAACTTCCCATGTCTCCGGCTGACTTTATTGATCTGTTTTCCTCTTTGGTTGGTTCCGCGCGCTACTGGCGGAGCAGGCTGGAGCCGGAAGCGGGAAGCGCGGTATTGCCCGGAAGCGCCGGGATGCTGAGGGTCTGATATTCCGCAGCATGAAATATTTCGGAGTACCGACCGTCAGGCGCACAAGCCTGGAGCGGTGGGGCAGCCGCCGTGAGCAAGCCGAAACCGTGGCTTCAGCGAAGCGATCCGTTCAATATCACTCAGAAATTCACGAGATATTCAGGCCTCCGGTTTGTCGGAAGGAGGGGGTGTCATGTCGCAGATAGAATTGCGCACGGCTCTGAACGCGCCGTTGCTGCCGCCCGATGGAGCTGGGGAAGGGCGCGGCGCGGCGGGAATTGAACGCGCCCGCGCGGCTGCGGTTGACGCGGGGACGCTGGCTGCTCCCCGTGAAGCGGGAGAGCGGGCGCTTCGGGACATGCCTCCTCCCGATCGTCATCTGGCCGGGGCCGCCGATCCCGGCGGGGAAGGCTTCCGGAGCAGGGTGGGGCGCTGGTTTCGTGAAGGTTTCATGGGGCCGCGGGCCGGGCTGCCCGAAACCGTCAGCGTCAACATGCCGGGAGGGGGAGCGGTGGCGTTTTCCGGCAGGAGTCTGGCGGGCATGATCAAGTCTTTGCCCCGTCTGGATCGCGCCGCCGCGCGGGAAAATCTCGCGGCGACCCTGGAAGCACGTCTTGAACATGGGCGCTCTCTGCTGGAGGCTGTACAAGGCGGGGGGGAACTGCCTGCGCCGGACGCGCAGGATGTGGCGGATATCATGCTGTTTCTGGAAGCGCGGGCGCAGGCCTCCGGCAACGGGTTCGCCGAGGGAGCGTTCAGCATCGAGGATGCCGACGGCCGTCTGGCGGCGTTTCTCAACCGCTGTCCGGAAAAATACCAGCGCAGCTCAAGCCATCTGAACGACACGCAGAGCGCAGAGGTGGACGGCCATCGCAATACCCACCGCGGCATTGACATGCCTGGCGGCATGAAAGGTCTTCCGCACGGCCACGCTACGGTACTGTTCGGGGTTATTCCCGGCGGAGAGGGTGGAGTGCCTGCCCGCCGCCTTTTCCTCAAGGCCGAATCCCACGGCTGCCGCATGAATACCCTTTCAGGAAGAGAACATGCAGCCGGGCGTGATGACGTGCCGGATCGTCCGAAGCGGGCCTCGGATCTGTTCAGCGCCATCAGACATGGTCTGAGTTTCATTCAGACCAGAGGCAAGGGCAGTGCGGCGGGCAGTCGCAAGGAACGTATTCCCGACAGGCTGGGTCACGCCTGGAAATCCCTGCAGGAAGGAGCGAAGGGCGATGAGGCGCTGCTTGCCCTGCTGAAGAGGGGAAACCCTCTGTCCAAGAGCGGCGGCGTGCATGTCATGCTGGCCAATATGCGTGAAGCGCTGCGCAATCCCCCTGCCGGACATGCCCGCTCCGAACTGGCGGAAATGTTCCGCCCCGTACGGGAGGCTCTTGGCGCTCTGAGCGAACTTTCGCATCTTGAATCCCGCATCGGCAACGAAGTCATGTTCGACATGGATGAACTCATGGTGCCGCCTGATCCGCAGGCTGCCGGAGCGGCAGGCTCATTCGACGGAATTCTGGCCGATGCGGTGCGGGAGCTTGCCGCGCGGTGGGGGCTGGCGGATATTGCGCTGACCGGGGCGGATCGGGAAGCCATGAAGGCGCGTATTGCCGATCTGGTCTTTAACGGCGCGGGCAGTGAGGAAGGTCCGGCTGCGCTGACCCGCGAGGTGATGGAGCGGATCACTGCCGCCGTGGTGAACGATCATGTGGGCAATCTGGCCGAGATCGCGGCCGGAGCAAGGCCTCCGCGCGTTGATTCCCCCGTGTCCGTGGACGAATGCTTCCGCAATGCGGGTGCGCGGCTGTGCGAAAATACGCCCGACTTCGGCGGACTGATCCAGGATCTGGCTCTGGCCGGACGTGCCTGCCGCTTCCACGCCGCAGAGAGGGCCGCAGGCCCCGGCGGGACAGGCAGCACGAATTATGAAGCGGATATCCGGGCCGGAGCGAGGGCGCTGCTGGAGGGCCTCGATGACTGGCAGCTCCGGCGTCTGCAGGCCAATCTGGCCAATACCGGCATGAGAGAAGGACTGGTCGCCCTGTTCACGCGGAGTACGGCCTTTGGGCCGGATATTGTCGGCACTATGGCCGTCAACGACTGCGCCGGGGCGCTGGCCGTTGCCGATGCGCTGGATGAAGCTGCCCGCCAGGCGTGTGCGGACAGGGGACTGGAGGTGACGGCTCCGTATTCATCCTCTGTGATCCCCGCTCCGGACGAGTTTGTCGTGGAGGTGACGGCCGAACGTGTCCGTCAGGAGGCCCGGGCGCATGTGGATGCCCGCATGGACGCCGCACTCGGCCGGCTTGCGGAATGCCGGGGGGCGGAAGACGCGGACGCGCTTATGGCCTCGTTGACCCGGCTGCGTACGGACTGTCTCGGGCCGTCTCCGCGCGGTCGTGAGCTTCAGAAATTTGAGGATATGTTCCATGACAGTCTTGCCCGGCAGGTATCGGCCATGAGCAACCGGCAGTTGCTGGACGCCTTCCGGGGGCTGAGCTCCACCGGCGTTCTCCATGCCCGTATTGCGGCGGACAAGGACCCGGCTGCATGGGGGGCTTCCGCGCTCGGAGATCTGAATGAAATGGAAGGCCTGATCAATATGGAAATAGCGGATCGCGTCACGGCTGACGCCTCGGGTAGGGCGGCGGACGGCGATATCAGCGCCGCAACGCTCCATGTTCTGGCCGAGGCGGATCGCATGGCCGCCTGGAAAGATCTGAACCTTCAAAGCGATCATTATCTCCGGACAGGCGAGGGGCCGCATCTGAACATCAGCGCCGGCGCCGCCGCCGCGCTGCGTGCGCCGGGAGCCGCTCCGCTCGATGTGGACACTTTTGTGGATACCCTGCGGCGTTCGGATCTGACCATCAATATTGATCCGGACATTTTTTTCGGCGCGGCGCCCTCCGCGCCCGAGGTCAAAAACTATTTCCAGCTTGGCATCGACAAGGGCATTCATTACGCGGATCGTCGTCTGTTCACGGAACAGCAGCAGCTTCGCGGCGTGGCGGATATTGACCGTCAGCAGGGCGTCCGGGGGGAATATCATCCCATTTCCGCGGCTCTGAACATCGGGCGCGACACACTGGGCGCGGCGGGCAACTATTCGGTGCAGGGCTATGTGGTGCTGAAGGATGAGGTCAAACAGACCCGCGCCACATTTACTCCCAAGGATTCCTTTCATGCCTTTCACCAGGAAGTGACGCCCGAACGTGTGGCGTCCATGTCCGACGCCCTGCGCGACGCCGTGGGAGGCTTCCCCGAGCCTTATGACCGGGTGGAACTGCCCGACGCTCTGCTGGAACGCTATGCGGCCCGGCTGACCGAGCTGGAAGGGAGGAGTTTCGGCCTGCGCAGCAGCGAGCGCTTTGAGAATGTACTCAATCTTGCGCCGGAAGAAGCTCTGCTCGACGGGCGGCCTCTGACCCGGCAGGAGTTCGACAGTCTGAGCGCGCTGCTGGATGTGGCGCTGCTCAAGCATTTTTCCAGCCGGGCTGTGGCGGACAATCCCGTGGCCACCTATGAGGGCATGCATCAGTTGCTGGAAGGCGTGGACAGTGAAGTTATCGACAGCGTGCGCGCCCGCACCGATGATCCCACCCGCATAAACGCCCGGGTGAACAATTATGTGGAAGCGCAGATCCACGGCGGAGTGGACTTGCGCACCGACGTCAGCGAAATTCATATCATGGCGGACATGGCTGACAGGGCTGTCATCAGCCGCGCGCGGGAATTCTGCCGGGAACATGGGATCAGACTGTATCTTGACGCCCTTGATTTCCGGCAGGAACAGCATGAGGACGCCATTCTCGTCCGGCTTGAGTCCATGCCCGCTCCCGGTATTCCTGTCGATCCTTCCTTCGACAGATTCAAGTCCGGAGAACTGCCCGATATTCTGGAACTGTACCGGGCCAAGGAAATGGACTTCGATCCCACGGGCATTCACGGCCGCGAGCATGTCTGCCGGGCGCTGATTTTCGGAAAGGCGCTGGCCGGAATCTACAAGCGCGCGGGCTTCGAGGTGGACGAATATGCCCTGTACCGGGCCATCGCCTTCCATGACTCGGGGAGGCGCTCCAACGGCGCGGATATGGACGAGGACAAGAGCGCGGCAAAACTGCGGTCCTACCTGCGCGGAGAAGGCGCGGTCGATGCGTACCGGGATGCGGCGGCCGGGCTGATCACACATGGCCAGGCGGGACAGCAGACCGTGGAGGGCATGATCCTGCAATCCGCCGACAGTCTGGATATCATCCGGGTTCGCGGCCTGGAGGGGTTCAATACCAGGTTTCTCTCCTTCATGCAGAAAACGGCGGTCAAGGGTGACGCGGCTCTGCCGTCTGATCCCGCGCTGCTGCGGAAGCTGCTGGAGGAAGTCAGCCGGTTCATTCAGATGACTTCGCCGCCTCCGGAGGAGGTCATGCCTCTTGACGACGAAAGTCCCGAAGCATTCCGGGCCCGCAGAGATGCCGCCACAGAGGCGCTCAAGGCCCGCAACGGCGCCATACCCAGCGAGGGATATTTCGAGGAACGCTTTGAAAGCGTGCTGATCGCCCATAAGGAGCAGTTCCCGCTCCTGTATGAAAACTATATGCGTTAGACGCTTTCATGCCGTATGGGATGATTCCGGTAGTATGGAAACGGGTCAGCGGCCCGGAAAAGCGGTCTTTTCTGCAGATGCCCGGGAAGGAAAAACACCGGCCGTCCCTGGTACGGGACGGCCGGACCGGACAGGGGGAAGCGTATGTCAGTCAGCGCCGGAGAGCGCAAGATGATTCCGCGCAGTGAGGATGATATTCTGTCCCTGCTGGACGCGCATTTCCCGCGTTCCGGCAGGGGGCTGCTGCTGGGGCGCGGGGACGACTGTGCGCTGCTTGCGCCTGCCGAGCTTCCGCGGGCGTTGACCTGCGACGTGTTCGTGGAGGATTCCCACTTCCGCACCCGCTACTTCACGCCGTATGAACTGGGCTGGAAGGCTCTGGCCGTGAATGTGAGCGATCTTGCTTCCGCCGGTGCGGATCCGGAAGGCTTTGCCCTCGGACTGACACTGACGGGTCGGGAAAGCGGAGAATGGCTTGACGCCTGTTTTTCCGGCATGGCTGATCTGGCCGGTCGCTGGAATATGGCTCTGGCAGGGGGGGATCTGGCCCGTGCAGGCGTGCTGCATTTTTCCATCACCGCATGGGGTCGTGTGGAATGCGCTGATCTCAGGCGGAGCCGGGCCCGGGCCGGAGATGTGATATTCGCATGCGGGGAAATCGGGCTGGCCCGCACAGGGCTGCTGGCTCTGGAGAATGCCGGGACGCCGGAAGACGTTGCCCGCGTCCGACGGGAGTATCCTGCGTCCTGCGCGGCGCACCTCGCGCCGGAACCCCGTGTGGAATTTGCCCTTGCCCTGGCGGAACTGGCGGAAAGGAGCGGCGCGGCGGTGCGCATGGGGCTGATGGATCTGTCCGACGGGCTGGCGCGGGATCTGCCCCGCCTGCTGGACAGCCGCCGGACGGGTCTCGGCGCGGATATCGAACTGCCGGATGCCGCTTTGCACGCTGAAGTGCTGCGCTTTGCCGGAGAACAGGGCGAGAGCGCGGCAAGGTTCGCCTTCCGGGGAGGGGAGGATTACGCGCTGATCGGCACGTGTCCGCCGGAACTGGAGCATGCCCTCGAAACTCTCGGAGCGCGGAGGCTGGGAGAAGTCCGGGCCGGGGGGATGACGCTCAACGGCACGCCGTGGACTGCTCCCGGCTTTGATCACTTTGGTTAAGGAGGGGAATCTACTTTCCCGTTAAATGAACGAACTGTCGGGGCTGCCGGCAAAAGTCGGCAGCCCCGAGAATTGCGAGCGGGTCGCGGAGTTGCCGCGCCGCAGGGCGAGCGGTTTGCGTGTGTTCCTTCAAACCGTTTTGCGGTCTGGACGGCTGAACTCCGCAAGACGAGGGTTGCATCAGTCTAACCTGATGTATTCACAGAACAAATCAGCATCCCTCAATAGGGAAAACCTATCCAGACGGCCGTATGTGCGGTATCGGCGAAGAACGCGACGCGTATGCACAGCACGCTGATAAGGGCAAGGGCTTTCTGCGCGGGACGCATGCGGTCGGCTTGAACCAGAACAAGTGTCGCCGCTATGGCCAGAAGTCCTGTCCAGTACCAGGCTGAATGCAGCCAGGCCAGGGCCGAGGCCCGCATGACGGTGCCCGCCGCCAGTCCCGTCAGCGGAGCGATGACAAGCACGGCCAGCAGCATCCACAGGCAGATGGGCAGGATTCCCCCGAAGCTGCGCGTTTCTCCTTCCGCGCCGGACAGGGGGCGGAATACGGCTCCCAGCGTCAGAGCACTGAGGAAGAAGATAAACAGGGGCAGACCGCCGGAAACAAAGGGCATGGATTCGGGCGCGTATGTCATGCCTTGCGCCGCAAGGCCCAGTATGCCGACGACCGCGGCCCCCACGGCGGAGATGCCGGTTCCGCCGCGCAGCCACGTGATGCCTGCCAGAGCAGTAAACACGCCGAAAAGCAGCCCTTCCGCGCTGAGCCAGGACGTACCCAGTCCGTTCAGTGCGGAGGCCGCCCGCAAGGGTTGACCCAGATGGAACAGCGAGGCAAGCAGCCCCGCCGCCCCGACCACGAAGACCGACAGCCAGCCCGTCCGTGAGGCGGGGCGGCCCGGCAGGGCCAGAAAGACGGCCAGCCCTGCGGCCAGTTGGCTGAGTACAGTAAATGCGATGAGAGGCCATTCGGCGGTCATGACTGCCCCCTGATTTGACGCGGCATCCGCGGCAGGATGAAGCGGGTTGCGGGATTGAGCCGGGGCATGGACGGATACCCGGCCGGAAACTGCACAGCGTTGGGTTCGTTCAGCGTGTTGAGATCCACCAGTTCCAGCGCCCCGACAGGGCAGGCCTGCACACAGGCAGGCAGCAGGCCGGCGTCAATGCGTTCCCGGCACATGCTGCATTTTTCGGCGTGCTTCTCCTCCGCATTATAGCGGGGTGCGCCGTAGGGGCAGGAACGCACACAGTTGGTACAGCCTATGCAGGTTTCCTGATGGTGAACGACAATGCCGTCCTCGCGCTTTTCATACGAGCCGGTAGGGCAGGCCCGCAGACAGGCGGGGTCGTCGCAATGGTTGCAGGCCAGGGAATAAAAGGCCCGTTCCCGGTGAGGATAGATGGACTCGGCCAGGGGATAGACCTGACGCCACACCATGCTCGGCTCAAGCCGGTTGAAATTCTTGCAGGCCATGGCGCAGCCCCGGCAGCCGATGCATTTGTCGGCATTCATTAAAAAGGCATAGCGTTTATTCATGCAGGTATCCTTTCCCCCGTCCTTTTCGCGGGCTGATATTCATCGTGCCGGGAAAAGTGCGTTTTTGCATGATCCGGGGGAGGGGAACAGATGAGCCGAAGGCAATCCGTTCCTGATGCGCGCCCGGATCCGAACTTGACGCGCGGATGCATCGCGCTCGCGCCTTACCCGGCGGGCGCGATATCCACAAACTGATCGTGAATGGCCACGCCGGGCGCACCGGTTTTCATGGCGCCCATGTCCGCGGCGCAGTCATCCACCACATTCTGAACATTGAAGGCCAGCCTGCGGAACCATGCCTCGTACATGACCACGCAGTTTCTTGCCACATTGGAAGTCAGTCTGGCCCGAACCTTTACTTCTCCTGTGGAGTTGAATACCCGGACGCTGTCCATATCGCGGATGCCTTTGGCTTCGGCAGCGTCGGGATGAATATAGACAAAGGGTTCGGGATAGAAGTTTTCCATCCAGTCCAGGTTGACGAACTGCGAATGCAGGCCGAACTGCACATGCGGCGTGAGCAGACGGAAGGGAGCCGTGGCTTCGCGCCCCGGCACATATTCCGGCAGAGCCTTGAAGCCGTTCTGCGCGCACAGATCGGAGCGGAATTCATACTTGCCCGACGGCGTCATGAACACACGTTCGTTCCAGGCGGCAGAGCTGGAAAGTTTTGCCTTGACCGGGCCGTTGCGCAGCTCTTCCCAGCTTGAAATGCCGAAATAGTCATACACGCCCTTGTTGAACTCCTTGATCATCCATTCCCTGCCGTCCACTTCCTGCGGGAAGGTACAGGACCCGGGAGCCTTCTTGTTCATGGCCCGGGACAGGGCTGCGGCGATCTCAATGTTGGAGCGGGCCTCGTGCATGGGCTTCACGGCCTGTTCGTTCAGCGACAGCCAGTAATGCCAGTACGATACGTTGACCGTCCACTCCTCGAACAGGGTGGTTACGGGCAGAACGATGTCGGAATGCTGCACGGTTTCGTTGAAGAACTGATCGACCGTGACCACCATTTCCAGCCTGGCGAACGCCTTTTCCAGCTTGTTCCGGTCAAAGTCCTGAGCAAAGGGATTCTTGCACGATACCCACAGCATTTTCAGCTCGGGATCTTTTGCATCCAGAATTTCCTGAGCCGTCTTGTTGATGTTCAGGGCGCGATCGCTGTAGGCCGTGCCGCTCTCTCCGGCAAAGTCGAATTCCCCTTTCGGCCCGGTGGCGCCGACAAAGCCGATCGAACCTTCCGGCTGCTTCCGGATCATGGCGTGGTAGTTGAATCCCCAGGTACGCATCTGCCCGTAACGCGCGCCCCCGCCTTCCACGCCGATATTGCCCGTCATTGCCACAAAGGCATCAATGGCCCTGACCATGGCTCCGCCATTGGTATGACGCTGCATGCCGTAGCCTATCCATACCGTGGCAGGTTTTGCAGCGGCAAACTCCTCGGCAAGGGAACGGATATCCTCGGCCGGAATACCGGAAATTTCCGACGCCCAGTCCACAGTCACGTTCTGCCGCAGATAGTCGGCAAATTCCGCGTAGCCGACGGCATAGTTGTTCACAAAGTCCTGATTCACCAGCCCTTTGTCCAGCAGATGACGGGCCATGCCCAGGGCCAGCGCGCCGTCCGTGCCGGGCTTCACGCGCCAGTACATATCGGCTTTGGCCGCAGTCTGTGTGAAAACAGGATCGATGACCACAATTTTTGCGCCGTTTTCTCTGGCTTGATACAGGTATTTCATACTGTGCATGGAGCACCAGGCCGGATTGCCCCCCCAGACGATGATATATTTTGCTTTGACAAAATCTTCAGGATCGTTGCACCACATGTCGCCGAGGTCGTAATTCTGGGCGTCGATCCCCGCAGGCCAGCACGGCGTCCCCACAAAACGGGTGGTATAGCCCAGAGAGGACATCATCCCCTCTACGCCATAATTGGTGATCCCGAAGTTGCCGGAATATTTGGTCAGGCCCAGACCCAGCAGACTGCCGTCGCGCTTTTTTATCTCAAGGATTTTGTCTGCGATGCGATCCATGGCCTCATCCCAGGAAATGCGACGCCAGTTACCGGAACCCCGCTTATCCTGAATCATCGGATACTTGATACGATCCGGACTGTAGAGCCGCCGCGGATAGGTATAGCCTTTCACACACAACGCGCCCTTGGTAAAGGTGGACTCCGGCGCGCCTTCCACAAACTGCACTATGCCGTCCCGCACATAGGTTTTTATGCTGCAGGTATCATAGCAGTTTCGCGGGCAGGCGTTGCGGAATACCTGATACGCACCGGGATCAAAGGGCGCCGCCGTCGCGTTCCGGGCCGTCAGCAGACCGCCGGGCAGGGCGGCAGCCGCTCCCGCCGCCAGCAGCCCCTTGAGAAAGCCGCGCCGATCCATGGCATCGGGACGCCTGAATTTGCTCTTGTTCATCAGCATTTCCTTTGTGGTTTGCATTCTTCCCTCTCTCCGGGGAGCGCATCTGCGTGGTTCCCGTCCGGGAAGGGGAGCTGACTCATTCCCTGTTCAGCGCATTTTGCGCCGACAGCAGCCATGCCTCCAGGCAGTCCAGCGCATCGGACAGGGGTTCCGGCATGGATTCCGCCCTTGCCCGGCTCAGAAATTCGGGAATCCAGATCTGCATGTGTCCGTCAAGAAGCCAGAGAAGCGCCTCGTCCGCGCTGCGGCGCAGCGCGCCGTCATCCGCCGAGGCGAGCGAACGGAGAACAAGCCACGCTTCCAGCTCGCAGGCAAGGTGATCTTCAGGAAGATTGTCTTCCTCCCGCACGGCCAGCCCCATACTCCTGAACAGATCCCGCATGGAGACTGCGGCCCGGCCCATGAGCAGCGGCTCGGCGTCAAGATACACCGAAGCATACGGCGGAGCGGGCACATGGCCCGGCCCCACAAAAATCCGGTTGAAGGCATATTCGGCTTCACGAAAGGCACTTGCCTCATACGGAGGCATTGCGGGAAGAGCGCGCTCTCCTGCCGCACGGAAGTCGGCCAGACGCTCCAGCGCGGAAAACATAGCTCCGTTGTTGCGGGCGGCGAACAGATCTCGCAGGGTCTGAGCCATCTTTTCCGGCGCGACGGGGGAAGCGACGGAAACGCTTTCCGGCAGGGGGACAGAGGAAAACGGGGAGAGGGGCGGGGTCATGGAAGCTCCATCAGGGGTTTTCTGATGAAACTATAGCCAGACAGAGAAAAAGAAAGCCAGAGGGAATAATCGGGGAGACTTCGGGGAGAGGAACCTACCCGATCTCGTGTCCCTCGCCGTTGCCCCGAGACGGCGTTTCGTCTCCATGGAACGGATGAGCCGCAAGAAAAGCCGCAAGCTGGGCGTCGTGTCCGCGCACACCCAGCTTGCGCCTGATATTTTTGCGGTGCGTCTGTACCGTTTCCGGCGAAATCCCGAACGCGGCCGCGATTTCCTTGGTGCTGTGCCCTGCCCGGATAAAACGGCAGACATTGAGTTCCGCCAGGGTCAGTCTGGCCAGTCGCCGGTTTCCGGCATCAGAGTTTCCCCCTGTCCGGCCCAGCATCCGATGCACCTGATCCTGTATAAGCGCGGCATGACTGCGTCGTGCGGCTTTATCCTGGGTGTTCACCAGCCGGGCCAGAGCGGGAGCCAGAAAATCTTGCAGGGAAGCGGCAAGTTCCGCCCTGGACTGTTCGCGCTCGGCCGCCGCGTTATTCAGTACGGTGCGCAGCGTGATGTTCATCTCTTCAAGCTGGCGTTTTTCCTTTTCCAGCGCGGCGGTTCTGGCGCGGATGACTTCTTCCATGATTTCCCTCTGCGCCACATGGGGAGTGATGTTGGTCAGCAGCACCAGATACTCGCCGCTGCTGGCCAGACTGATATCCCCCAGAGAGGAGACGGACAGGCGGAATACCAGATCGCCGCCGAAAGGAGTGACTTCCACGGTCTGCCCGACAGGATAGTAGCGGAAAAATTCCTCGGGAGAATCGCTTTCCAGGCCCAGAATATCCCAGGCCGTACGTCCTGTGAGATTTTCTCCGGCATATTGCCGCAGAGAACGGTTTGCGGTGGTGACGCGGCACTGCGCATCCATGACCAGCACTCCGTCGGACGTGGTATTGAGTACGTTTTCAAAGCGGCACTTTTCCAGCGTAAGGCGGCGCAGCACCTCATCCATGTCGGAATGATGCTCATCACGCTGAACAGTCAGGCAGACTTCCATCCATATTTCTTCAAAAGCGGCCCCGTACAGACGCAGAAGAACGCACGCGTCGTCGAGAATACGCTGCGGAGAGCCGCGCCTGCCTGGGGAAAGGGCGTGCACGGCGTCTTCCAGGGCATGAATGAAGGTCTTGAAGCATCCCAGGTACATGGTTCCGGTAATGCCCCTCCGCATATGGCGCAGCCCTGAAGCCACCAGATCCTGCGCCCAGTTGTCGCTGTTGCCTGCGAGACGTTCAAATGTGGGCAGATAGCCCGCATCCAGGTGGCGCACGATATGGTTTGTAAGGGAGTGACAGGCGGCAATGCAGTCGGCACGCCGGGCGGTGGTGAAAACCAGATAGCCAGCAGCCTGCATATAGACCGTCCATCGCTCCAGGAAAACGTCCATTACGCTGTCCATGTCACGGAACAGAGGCGCTGCTCTGCGCCATGATGCCGTTCTGAGACAGGGAAGACCGGACATCTGTCTGGACGCCGGGGAAACGGGAGCTGACGGGACTGCTTTCGGCATGATATCCTCGGTACCCGGCGGAACCGCCGCCTTTTCCGGAACATCGTGAAGGAATGGATACAAAAAGGATTGGCTCTGTCATAGAACCGTGTTGATAGTGTTGCGCGGGGCGTATCGTTTTACTCCGGCACAGGCGGCAATATTCATTGCCGCAAGGCAGCCCGTATTCCACTCCCCGCTCCCTCCATGCCGCATTACCGTGCGGCGGGGGGACGCTCCGCAGTTCGCTGCGCTCGCGCCTCCGGTGGTCAAGGATATGTTCAACACTGTATTCTATGACAGAGCCAAAGGATTTCATCGGCACTGCCGTTTTGTCAATCCATTCACGGAGGAATTTCCAGTGAAGCACGTTTTTCGTCTGGCATTGCTTCTTTGCCTGTGTATGGCGTTTTCCAGCGTCATGCCGGAGGACGCGCCCGCCTCCGAAGCGGCATTCGTCTTTTCTGCGGAAAAAGAGGTGGATGGCCGTTCCGTGCGTGCAGATATCGGGTTTCCGCGCCATGCCGCCGTGGAGGAAACCGTGCCGTTGAATGTTGCCTTGTCGTTTGAGCGTCAGATTTCGGGCGCATTTCCTTCCGTCAGCGTCACATGGCGGAAACTGCCTGACGGGGCTTCCGCGCCGGAAGTCCTGCCTGGCGTGCCGGTGACGGACATCCGTTTTTCCGTTCCGGGCCATTATGAAATGGAGGCGGAAGTCGGGCTGGTGTTCAGGAACAGTTGCGGA
Source organism: Candidatus Mailhella excrementigallinarum (assembly GCA_944324075.1). Taxonomy (GTDB): domain Bacteria; phylum Desulfobacterota; class Desulfovibrionia; order Desulfovibrionales; family Desulfovibrionaceae; genus Mailhella; species Mailhella excrementigallinarum. Next base: position 97,568 of record CALUUZ010000005.1, on the reverse strand, counting down.
GGCATTCGTCTGGTTCCTCTTGCCGCCGCTTCCTTTGCAGTTGACGTATTCTAGGCCGGGTCTGCCTTGTGTTCTGCATGGAGACACATGTGGTTCACCCCTCGGGGAAAATCCGCCTTGCACCGGCTTTTCAGAAGCGTCAGAGGAATATGGTTCCTGTCAGTATGACGACTGCCGTCACGACGGACAGTGCCGAGACAACAAGAAGCGGCGCTGTTTTCCAGATTGCCCTTGTTGTCACCCACTCGTTGCCGTGGAGCATGGCCGCGGTGGAGCTGGCCGCAGGCGTAAGAAAAGCCAGGCAGCATGCCACCGTCACCAGAATGACGGGTTGTTCGGCAAGCATGCCGTTGGCGGTGCAGTAAGAGAAAACAACGGGCATGAGAGCAACGGAAATGGCTGTATTATTGATGAACTGCGTGAGTATCACGCCGACAATGCCGATGCAGACCAGAAACGTGATGTTGGATCCCGTGCCGAACAGCGGGTTCAGGATATCCAGCATGAAGGCCGTGATGCCGCTCCTGGGATCGGCAATCGGGCCGGAAAGAGGCAGCACAAAGGCCAGGATGAAGATGATGGGCCAGGCCACGCCTTCATTGACCATGGTACGCCATGGACAGAGAGACTTTCCGTTCACCCTGATGGCTGTCAGCAGCGCCACCAGCAGCACGCATATGCCGGTGTTGCCTATTTTTTTGAAAAAGACGGCTATGGCAAGATCCTTGGGCAGGAAGCCGGGAAGCATCATGAACACGACAAGAGCAGCCAGAAAGGCGAAAAGAAGCTTCTGCACGCCGGAAAGTTTTCTCTCGTCTTCCCTGATGAGCGTTTTGATGTCCAGTTTGACCAGCTTGCTCAGATCGGGGCGGAGCAGAAACTTGCCCACCAGGATGAACACCAGCAGACACAGAATGCAGGACAGGAAGGAGGCAAACATGTAGATGGCATAATTGACCGTCGCGCCGGAAAGACTCTCGTATGCGCTGATGGCAACCAGGGGCAGCGACTTGAACGGTATCAGCGACATGCCGAGCTGGCTGGCGAAAACAGCGCCTATCACCATCATCATCGGGTAGCCTTCATGCCTTTCATACCCGCAGAATTTGAACATGCCGTACATCAGGCTCCAGCCGATGACGCATGCCGGCGTGGCGCTGGACAGCCCGCCGAGAACGGCTATGGCCAGCAGCAGGGCAAAGGTCAGCAGCCATGGCCTTCCTTCCACACATTTGCGGCTGACAAACCACATGGAAATCCATCGTGTCACGCCATGGGCATCCAGCACCGCGCTGAACACGAATATGAATACCATCATCACGACCGTCGGATCGCCGAACCCCTTGTTGAAGAGCGTGTTGATGGGCATGATGTCCAGCAGACCGATGGCAAGAAGGCCTATCATGCTGGGCCAGATGACATCTATGAAAATCCACGCGTACACAACGCCGATGAGCGCGCCGAGCACATTCATGCCGTAAGGCGTTATGGGGGGGATGGGTTCAAGCCTGCCGAAGAGAAATGTTATGGCGAGAAAGACAGCTATGTGAAAAAAGTGCTTGATATCAACGGAACGCCCGGTTCCGGCTGTCGAGGCGGTCATGTTGTCCTCACGATGGTGGTTGATGGCCCGGAATGAGGGAAGAGCCGCACAGGAAATGACGACTCTTCCCGACGGCATGAAGAACCTTATGGCGCTTCATGGCAGACCGGTAAGGCGCGCGCCGCTGCCTGAAGCATTTCAATAAAGAAGTGCTCTAATACGGCAGAGGCGTCGGCCTGTTTCTGATGGTATCGACCCTGATGGCGTCTTTCGGGCAGTAAATCTGACAAAGGAAGCAGGACTGGCAGTCTTCCCGATAACGGATTTCCGGAACGGTTTCTCCGGCGCGGAACACATCAAGAGGGCAGATCTTCACACAGGTTCCGCAGTTAATGCACTTTTCCGAATTTATGGCAAAAATGGGCATGGATAAACTCCGTTAGTACTGTAAGGTATGAGGCAAGTCAGCTCAGAGCGGATAGACAGGAAGGCCGTAGCGTTCGAATTTTTCTGCCGGAACAGGCTCCCTGGTAATCTCGATCTTGCCGTCCTTCAGCCTTGACTTGAGCCACACATTCCATTCCTTATCCATGTCAGGGTAGTCCGTGCGGTAGTGGGAACCACGGCTTTCCCTTCTTTCCAGCGCGCTGGTGAAGGTCAGCCGGGCCGTGGTCAGCATGCCGCGAAGCTCGTGGTACAGCATAAGTTCATGCGTATCGCGGACAATAATCTCTTTTTCGATATCCTTTTCGATTTGATCGAGCGCGGCCAGCGCTTCCCTGAGATCTTCCCCGCAGCGGATGATATTGTATTTTGCCGGGATGACGCAGGACTGGATGCGGTAGATGGCGTCAGCAATCGAAAGATGGCCTTCATGACCAAGCTTGGCGAACGTCTTCTCTCTGATGGATTCCACCTGAGCTTCGTCCACGGGCAGAAGCTCGGCGCCTTCACAGGCCCTGGCCGCGCCTTCTCCTGCGCGGAATCCGGAAATCGTGGCCCAGCCGAGATGAACCGCGCCCGCGCCGGCAATGGAGCCGATGAGAAGCCCCTGATTGGCCATATCGCCGGCGGCAAAGAGCCGGGGAACGGTGGTATCGCAGGCAAAGGACTTCAGCGTAAGGCCGCTCCCGGAACTGGTGGAACCCATAAAGCCGGGGATCCATTCCACGGAATCCTTGAACGGATCAATGCCGCAGCTCTTGCAGGCGGCGAAGAACGTGGGCACAATGCGATAGCTGAGTTCGCGGTCTTCCTCGCTCATGTTCTTGAGATTGAAGTATATCGGGCCGCGGCCTTCGCGCACTTCTGTGGTCATGGCGCGCACGAGAACATGCAGGAGAGCGCCGTCCTTGTTGATGGGGTCGTACCTGTCCATGAACGGTTCCCCCAGCGCGTTGGTGAAACGGCCGCCAAGACGTTGAAAACGGCTCATGCCGCAGATGTCGAAATCCCTGGCCGTGGAGTTGTAGCAGTTGGAGAACTCCATGTTCGTGAATTCGGCTCCGGCCTGGAGGGCCATGGTGTTGCCTTCGCCGGACTCCATGTCCTGGCCGTGGTACTGTCCCTTGAAGCTGCAACTGCCGGTACAGAGAATGGTGTTTCTGGCATGGAAGATATGAAACTGCCCCGTACGGACATTAAAACCGGTAGCACCGACCACCTGCCCGTTATTTGTGAGCAGATCAGTGACCTGCACGCGGTCGACAATGGTCACCCCCAGTTTTTCCAGCCTGGCGCGCAGCTTTCTCATCATCTTGAAACCGGGGAACACCACGGCATGGTTATGGCCGCGGCCGGGCTTGCGCTTGAACCTGCCGTTGGCGTCCTTTTCAAAATCCATGCCCCATTCGTTCATCATGTTGACTATTTCCGTGGAGCTTCCGGCATACCATTCCATCCACTCGGGATCGAACATGCCGCTGCCGTTTCTGTTCCAGCGCTCCAGCCACTCGTGAAGATCGTCTTCTTCGGGATCGAAATACAGGATGTCGCCGGCGGCAAAGCAGCTTTCACCGCTGCCCCCGACCCATGCCTTGTCTGCAAGCACGACGCTGCGGCCGGCCATGGCCGCAGCAACGGCCCCCATGCAGCCGGCCATGCCGCCGCCAAGAACCAGAACATCAGCACTCTTGCGTTCAGTTGCGGGAATCATAGTGTCTCCTTGCGGTAAAATATCTTTGCATATTTTGTATCAAGATTCATGCCAAAATTCATAATATGTTGATTTTAATAAAAAATAATTAAATAACCATGGGCGCAGAGTGTTTTTGATGTTGCGTTGCAAAACAAAATGTTGCACATGTTTGAAACAGTTATGTGACAAATGAGATAAAAAATACAAGTTCATTCGGGATAGTTGATGAAGGACGTTTTCATTCTCGCCACACATCCGTCTCTTGTGCAGAAAGCCGAAAAAATCATAGCGGAAGAGGGTCTTGACCGGATCGATATCTTTTTCTGCAAGACGGTAGAGGAGATGCTCCGTTTTGTGACGGAAGCTCTTCCGGCGACGGTGGAAGTTCTTCTGACCATGCCCGGCCCGGCGGTGCTCGTGGAAGGCGTCCTCCGGGACAGAATTCCCCTTCTGCCCATTGAGTACAACAATATCGACATCATCAGGGCGCTTCGCGAGGCGTTGTCCTTCTGTCCGGGAAGCGTCGCTCTCGGACACTATCGGGAAGAGAATCCCCGCATCAGGGACATACGGGAAATGGCCGGCCGGCCGTTCATGAACTTTCTCTTCGGGGATGATGACGACACCAACAGAAACATTCTCGAAAAATTCAGGGAACAGGGCGTCAGCGCCATTGTCGGCGGCGGCTACATCTGCAATCTGGCGCAGGAAGCCGGCTTTTCCGTCTTCCCTCTGGAAGTCAATCCGGCAACACTCAGGAAAACCATAAAAAATGCTCTTTCCATTGCCGATACCAGAAGATACGACCGTTATTCCAGGCGCAGCATGGATACCATTCTCAGATATCAGGCTGAAGCCGTCATAACAGTCAATCATGAAAACAGGATTAATTTTTTCAATAAAAGCGCCGAGAATATTTTCGGCATGGACAGTGCTGCCGCTCTTGGAAAGAGTCCGGCGCTGGTTCTTCCCGGCAACTGCTTTGAAAACGTGCTGACCAGCAGAGAACCTGTTGAAAACTTCCTTCATTCGTTACATCACATTGATATTATTGGTGATTACAGGCCTGTCGTTGATAACGGAATCGTCGTCGGAGCTGTAGGCACCTTCAGTACCATGATGGAAATCCGGAAGAAGGAAGAACTTGCCAGAAAGTATTATGCGCCGAAAAGTTCCAGGCCGCACTTTTCCTTCGATGATTTTCTGGGAGACAGCCCGCGTTTCCGGGCGCTGCTGGAAAAGGCCAGGTGTTTCGCGCTCACTGATGAAACCGTGCTTATCACCGGGGAAAGCGGCACAGGCAAGGAGGTCATGGCAAGCAGCATTCATAACGCCGGCAGACGACGGGCCGGGCCGTTTCTCGCGATAAACTGCGCTTCGATTCCCGCGACGCTTATGGAAAGTGAACTGTTCGGCTATGAGCCGGGAGCTTTCACCGGCGGCAGGAAAGCAGGGGCTCCCGGGGTGTTCGAGTCCGCGCATGGCGGGACATTGTTTCTTGATGAAATAGGCGAGATGCCTTTTGAGCTTCAGGCCAAGCTGCTGCGGGCGCTCCAGGAACGAAAGGTACGAAGAATAGGCTCATCCCATGAGATTCCCGTGGATGTCCGCATCGTTGCGGCGACAAACAGGAATCTTGAAAAGGAAGTGGCCAGGCGTCGGTTCCGGGTTGATCTCTATTACAGGCTCAATATTCTCCAGATACACATGCTGCCTCTGAGAGAGTATGCGGACAGTGCGGGTGACATGGCAGAAAGGATACTTCTCAGACTCGCTCCGGAATCGGATGTTTCTGACCGGAGGCATTTGCGCAGTCTGCTGAAGAAACTGGGTACCTACGACTGGCCCGGCAATATGCGCGAGCTTGAGAACATCGTGCGTCGATATGCGGCTCTGCGTCCGCACCTGACGAGGCCGATAAGCCTCGATGATATCTTCGTCCGACCGGATATTCGGGAAAAGCCTCTTGAAACGGCTCCTTCGAAAAAGGAGCAGGAGTACCGGAACATCATGGAACTCTTCGCCAGGTTTCACGGTAACCGTACACTTGTAGCCAGAGAACTCGGCATATCGAGATCCACGCTGTGGAGAAAGCTGAAGACTCTTGGTCAAGGAAACGCTGATTAAAGCGTTTCCTGAGTCTGCCGACAATGTCAGCAGCTCTGGCCCATGCCATGGCCTGTTGGTTTTTGATTTCAGCGCTTGAAGGTCAGCCCGTCGGCCTCGAACGGCAGGTAGCGGGGCCGGGTGCCCTGGGGATCGCCGTAATACGCTATCCAGTACGGGCGGAAAAAGCTTTCGCACCGCACTTCGCCGAAGTGCGGCAGATTGCGGCACAGCCGCATGACGACGCGCCGGGCGAAGTTTTTTGCGCATTCTCCGGCTTCCGTCTCATCCATTTCAAAGGTTCCGCCCTGAAAATGAACGCCGTCCACGGGGGCGAGGGTCAGCTCGGCGTCCTTCATGGCGCATGTGCCGAACAGCGTGTTGACGGCTACGGACATGATGCCGGCGGCGTCATGCCTGCGGAAGGGAAACTTGCGCGCCTCGACCGTATAGGGCAGGAGCACGAGAAGGAATCTGACGTATTCCAGCCGGATCTCGGTCAGCGGAGCGCGCACGAAGAGCCTGCCCAGAAGACCGCCCTTGCCCCTTGCGGCACGCAGAATATCTTCCCTGTCCAGAGCAAGAGGCGTCGCCATCATGTTCATCAAAAATTCCTTTATGGTTTGAAACGCTCCCTTCAGGGGGGAAAGAGAAGTTCACAAGACGACGAAGCTGATGGAATCTTTTTCCGTCCGCTCTCCGGGGGTTCTGCCTGCCCGGAGAGCGGACGATAAGAGGCATCAGCGGTGCTGCCGGAAGAAGTCGCGGATGGCGAGGCAGGTCAGCGCGGTGCAGACGCAGGCCACGATGACGGGCAGAATGTAGCCGAGCGCCGAGACGCCGCTGACAAGTCCTCCCAGGATGAGGGCGGCTTCCACAACAATGGCGATTACGAATATGAGATCAAGAGCGTTCTGGGACATATGCGGGACTCCCTAGCATTCGTTGACGGATTCGGCATTGCGGTCGATGGGCTTGCCGATCATGTTCCCGATGAGAAAGAGAAGGAAGGAGGCGGGCAGGGCCACCAGCATGGGCTTGAGGCCCAGGGGGTTGCCCAGGCTCTGCCAGAGCAGGGTCACGCCCATGCCGCCCAGCATGCTGAGGAAACCGCCCGCCACAGTGAGCCGCCATTTCCAGAACAGGCCGCCGAGTACCGGCACAAAGGCGGAGGCCAGATAAAGTCCGCCGAGGAAGACCACCGCATCAAGCACGGCGGAGAACTGGAAGGCCAGCAGGCAGCCGGAAAGGCCGATGCAGACCATGAAAATCCTGGTCAGACGGATTTGCTCGCGGTCAGTCATGCAGGGGCGGAACATGGGCTTGATCAGATCGCAGGTCAGAGTGGTCGCTCCCACCAGGAAGAATGAACTCATGGTGGACATGATCACCGCGAGAATGGAGCAGATCCACAGTCCGGTCAGGAAGGGCGGCATGGCGTTGATGGCCATGGTCAGGAATGCCTTGCTGCCCTGAAGTTCGGGATACAGGGCGCGGGCGCCGAGGCCCAGCATGGTCATGACGGCGTCAAAGGCCATCCAGATCAGAAGGCAGGTGAGATAGGCGCGCTTGGCCGTCTTGGCGCTGTTGGACGCGCCGAAACGCTGATAGGCCGCGGGGTCGGCATAGACCTGAAAGCCCAGTAGAAAGAAGACAAGGATCTGGCTGACGGACATGCCCCCGGCGGGAGAGAAATGCCCGGCGGGCAGGGCCGTGCGCAGGCCTTCAAATCCGCCCACGGCGGTCCACACGCCTGGCAGAAGCAGCAGGGTAAGGCTGGTCATCAGAAAGAACTGGAGTACGTCGGTCATGACCACCGACCACAGGCCGCCGAACATGGAGTAGCAGATTACCACGCCGACGATGACTGCGCCGATGACCCAGTTGGGCAGGCCGGTCACGGTATTGCCCATGATGCCTACGGAAACGATGTCCATCAGGCGGCTGGAGTAGCAGACAATGAGAACTGCGCCCAGAATGGCCACGGGGCGGGCGTACAGCCTGCCGAGCAGGGCGGGGATGGTGTTTTCCTTCACGCCGCGCACGCGCGGGGCCACCCACAGGGCCAGGGGAATACGTCCCAGGTGGGCGGGCACGCACCATACCACAAAGGCGGCTATGCCCGAACCGAAGGCCAGTTCTGCCGTGCCGAACACCGCGCCCGAGCCGTACCATGTGGCCGCAACGGTGGCGACCACCATGGGGTAGGACAGCGCCCGACCGGCCATGAGGTAGTCCTCCGAGTTCCTGACCTTGCGGGAAACATACCATCCCACCAGGATCATGCCGCCCAGGTACATGAAGATGGCCAGCCAGTCGAGATTGGTCCAGTTGACGACGACATCCTGCATAATGAATCTCCCGGAGTTGAAGTTCAGGCGAAAATATCTGCCGCATGCTGTTTCGGCAGGGTGTTCCGATCTCAGCGGTGGGCTATGGCGCAAAGCCTGCCGGATCGGACAAGCTCGTAGGCCCTGCGGATATCAATGCTCACCACGCGATCCTGATCGACAAAGGGAATGACGTCACGAATAGCCGCGTAGGCTTCGGATGTGTACCTGCCCAGCGGGGCCATGTTTCTGAGATCGATGGCCTGGGCCGCGTGATACGCCTGCATGCCCAGCATGTATCGAAGATTATCCAGCATTTTAGATGTCTTGGCGACGATAAGCGGGGCATTTGTAGCGTGATCCTCCACATCTCCGGACACAGAAAGCCAGTCGACATTGACCGGGTTGGAGAGAAGCCGGTTTTCGGCGTCAAGAGCGGTGTAGGTCTTCTGGTTGGTGGTGTAGGCCATGACGCTGGTGCCGTCCGGACTGAGGAAGCGGGGCAGACGGCTGAAATAGGGCGTGTCGAGCTTGATGAGCTGATAGCAGATGTTCCGCGAAACATGGCAGAGAGCCTGACCCAGCATCTCGAAGCCGAGAGCCAGAGAGGTGGCGTCGTAATTGGAGCAGGAGAGTATTCTGCGCTGTTCGGAGACGACGCAGGGGTTGTCGTCGCTGGAGTTGATGTGTCCGGCAAGATGCGGAATGACGTAGTCCAGCGCGTCGCGTACCGCGCCGTTGACGTGGCAGGCGGAACGATAGCAGAGCGGATCCTGCATGGTGACCGTGACGCCCGGCTGCCAGATAAAGCTGCCTTCCAGATATCTGCGCACTCTCGCGGCGGTTTCCATGGGGCCGCGCACGGGGCGGGCGAGGTGACAGGCTTCGTCAAGCGGGGAGGTGTTGCCGCCGAAGGCCTCCAGACTCAGCGCGTAGAGCAGATCGCACATGTCCATGAATTCCATGACGTCTTCCGCCAGCAGGGAGCCAAGCCCGGCAAAGAGCGCGCTGGTGTTGACAATGGCCAGACCGTCCTTGCAGCCGAGCGTGACAGGTTTGAGCCCCGCTTTGGCCAGGGCTTCCGCGGCGCTCATGCGCTCGCCCTGGAGGAAGACCTCTCCTTCTCCCTGAACGGCAAGGCCGATATGAGCCATGACGACCAGATCGGATTCGCCTATCGATCCCCTTGTGGGCATGACCGGATGAAGGCGAAGGTTCAGAAAATCGCGGTACATGTGAATGAGTTCGGGGGATGCTCCCGTGTGATTTGTCAGGAAGCAGTTCAGGCGGACGGCGAGCATCGCGCGGACTTCCTCCTCGGAAGCCTCCGGGCCGACTGCGGCGCTGTGGGAATTGATCAGCATGCGATTGAAGCGGCCCAGCCCCTCCTCGCTGATGTCCCAGTCCTTGTTCATGCCCACCCCGGTATTGAAGCCGTAAATGCGGGGAAGTTCACGATCTTTCGCCATTTCCAGAATGAGCTTTCTGGTCGCGGAGATATCGGCTTCGGCCTGGGCTGAAATCTCTACCCGGGCGTATTGCCGGGCGATTCGGGCGACCTGGGCGGTTGTCAGTTCCCTGCCTGAAAGCGTGATGGTTTCCTGTGACATGATGCGGAGCTCCGGATTTAAGGTGGCATGGAATCGGGACGGCCTGCCTGGAGGCCGTTTCTGCCGTGATTTATGCTTGATGCCCGGACGGGCGGAACATGAGCGCGGCTGCCAGACTGACTGATGCAAAGACGAGATAGACGGAAAAGGCATGGGCATAGGCTTGTTCGGGACCGAGGGCGGAGAATGTTTCAAGCAGCCCCCCGATGACCGCCTGCAGGCATGCGGTGCACCCGAAGATGGAAAGACTGAGCATGGACGTGGAAAGACCCAGCACCGAAGGCGGCAGGACTTCGCGCGCGGAAGCGAAGACTGCGGAGGCTGTGGCGTTGCCCGCGACGCAGATGCCGCCGAACTGCAGCCACAATGCCCACAGCGGAAGCGGCGCGGAGGAAAAGCAGAGGCTGAGGGAACTGCCGAGCGCGCACACGGAGCCGATGATCAGAACAGCCCTGCGGGAATGCAGGCGATCCGAGAGCCAGGCCCCTGCGGGGGTGCCGAGAATGAGACTCAGCGATCCGAGAGAAAGCAGCGCCCCAAGCGATTCTGCGGAAAGCCCGTGAACCCTGCGGTAGTAATCTCCGGCCCATAACCCGGCAAAGGAGAAGAACAGAGAGGCTCCGGTCAGATACCACAGAACGATGAGACGGTATTGTGGCGAAGAGAACAGGATGCGGAACGTCCGCAGGATGTCCGCCGGTGAGGTTGAGGATTCCGGGGCGCGCTTGTGCCGGTCTTCGGCTGACACGCCCGGGGGATGCGCGCAGCCGGATCGAATGCAGGCGGGGCGCTGCATGGAGGAGAGAGCCGGAGTCCGTTCCTGTCCGCGAGATGGCGCGTCCTTTACCATAAGCCAGAGCAGCGCGCCCCAGAAAAGAGAGAATACGGCAATGCCCCGGAACACCGGACGCCAGCCGAAGGCAGTGTTCAGAGCGGCCAGGGGCGCGGCGGCAAAAAAGGTGCCCAGACCGCCTGTTGCCATGAAGATGGACACCAGACGGGCGTATATTCCGGCGCGGAACCAGTTGCTCATGATTTTGAAGGAGGCCGTGGTCACCACCGCCATGCCGACGCCGACCAGGGCGCGTCCGGCAAGCGCCGTGCCGAGACTGGCGGCCGAGGCGAAGAGAAGCCCTCCAACTCCCCCCATACCGAAGAGCAGAAGCATGGTTCGGCGCGGCCCCCAGTTGTCTACCAGCAGCCCGGCTGGAATTTGCGTGGCCGCATAGGCGTACAGGAAGGCGGAACCGAGCCAGCCGGTCATGGAGGGCGTCAGGCCCAGATCTTCCGTCAGAGACGGCATGATCACGCCGAGGCTGAGGCGCTGGAAGAATACGAGAAAATACGCGCCGCACAGGGTGGCGAACAGCAGACAGGCGTAAGATAAGGGACGCGTACGCATGGTATGTTCCGGGTTCTCGAAGTTCTTGAAAGACAAGGCTGATTGATTTTTCACATGGGGGAGCATTCCAGGCTGAAACAGCTCCAGGGAGAGGGCGGGGCGGAAACGCCGCCCCGTATGAGTATCGGATGCTGGAGCGGAGGGGGTTAACGATAGCGCAGTTTCTGCCCGATGCCGAGTTTTGCCGCCTTTTCCAGCATGGCGTGGCCGAGGGCGATGTCGTTGGTGCTCAGGCCGCGATGCCAGAAGAGTATGGTTTCCTCATCGTTCTCGCGGCCGGGCTTGAGACCTGCCACAATCTGGCCCAGTTCGGCGTGCAGGTTTTCTTCGGTAAGCTTGTCCGCTTCCACATGGGGGCGCAGTGCCCCGTAGGGCAGCCCCTTGCGGCACTGTCCCCAGTCATCCACAACCATCTTGTCCATGATGTCGGTGAGGGAAAGTTCCACCGCGCTCATGGTGCCGTAGGGAACAACAAATGCGCCTTTCCTGATCCATTCGGTTTTGAGCATGGGTTTGGGTTCGGGCAGGCGGGTGGCTTCCACCACGATATCGGCACCTGAGACGCACTCTTCCCAACTGTCCACCACGCGCACGGCCTTGCCCAGGTCTTCGGAGAGACGTTTGCCGAAGGCTTCGCGGCTTTCCGGACGGCGGGAATGCACGCGGATTTCGTCAAAGTGGAACAGAGAGTCCAGCAGACGCACATTCCAGTATGAGGTGCCGCGCGAACCCACATGGCCGAGAATGCGGGAATTCCTGCGGGCCATGTATTTCGCGCCCAGGGCCGTGACCGCGCCGGTGCGCATGTCGGTGATGGCGGTCGCGTCGAGAATGGCCTTCACCATCCCGGTCTCCGGATCGAACAGGTTCATCACCGCCATTTCCGAGGGCAGGCCGTGCTTGTAGTTATCCACATAGTCGCCGACAATCTTGACGCCCGCCACATGCAGGGGCTGGATATAGCCGCGCAGCACGTTGAAATGACCCTTGGCGGAGTCTTCGGGCACCAGGTGAACGCGGGGTTCGATGCGGGTCTGGCCGAGGCCCTGCGCCCGCAGGCTCTCTTCCACGGCGGCGAGGATTTCCGCATCGCTCATGTTCAGTCCGGCGATGTCGGGGCCATTGAGATAGGTGAGATAGCTTTCCTGCATGATGGACTCCGTATGTTCCGGTTACAAAGGCAGATTTCAGGCGGGGCAGGGATACCCGAGGCGCAGTGCTTCGGCTTCCTGAACCGCCAGTGCGGCGTAGTCGGCGGGAGAGGGAAAGGCGAAGCCGCGCAGGCATAACGCCTTGCGTATGTCTTCATACGCGGGAGAAAGGCTCCACAGCTCAAGCGCATCGCGCAGCGCTCGGACCGCGTGAGGAGCAAGTTCCGGCGAACCCGCCAGAAAGGGCATGGAGGTGAAGGGTGATGCCCCGAGAATGACGAGTCTTCTGCCCAGCTCCGGGTATTCGTCTGCAAGCAGGAGATGGAAAAAGCTGTCCAGCGGGATGACGTCCACACGGGATTCCTGCAGAGCGCGCACACAGTCGGCGGGAGTTTCAAGTTCGACGCTCTCAGCATACAGGAGATCTGCTCCGGCGTAGGGGGCCAGCATGAAGCGCAGGGCGTTGTAGCCGGATTGGGAATGCGCGGGCATGCGGCCCAGCCTGCTTCCGAAACTGTCCTCAATGCGGTTCCAGCCGCTGGATGCGCGGGCCAGAAGCAGCGTGCGATAGACTGGCTGTTCCCCGCTCTCGCTGGTGAGGGGAGCGGCAATGATCCGATGCCGGGCCCCGGCCTGCAGATAGGGGCGTCCGCACAGGAAGGCCATGCCCAGATCCGGGCGCGCCCAAAGTTCTTCAAGACGGGCGGGTGCCGCCCAGTCCACCGTACGCAGGGAGAGCCCGGACAGTCTGCCGATTTCATGGAACAGCTCATTCCATGCCTGCGCATGGCGAGGCGCAGCGTTATACAGGCGGGAACAGGCAAGAAGGGTGGGCATGACGGGCATCCGAAATAACAGGGTATGTTTTGTGCTGAAAGGAACTATTGAAAAGATTCTTCGGAACCGTGAAAATTGAAAAAGTTCTCGGATCGCAAGGGGTTGTTTTCGTATTAGCATGCAAAAAATTTTTTTGTCAAAACAAATATTGATAAAATTTACTGATTGATGTATAGGGAGTTTCGATAATTATCCCCAATGATCCGTCATCATGGACTTTTTGTTTCAGGCTGTGCCCGAAATATTTCCGCCGGGAGGCTCTGATGATCGAACGTTTCAGCGGCGACTTCCTGCAATGGCTGCGCGGCTTTTATGCTGTGGCGGAATGCGGCAACATGTCCCAGGCGGCGGAAAGTCTCGGTTTGCGCCAGCCTGCCGTAAGTTACCTGGTGCAGTGCCTGGAAGCGGAACTGGGGGTGCAGCTTTTCAACCGCCGGAACAAGAGCATGGAACTGACGGCGGAAGGGCGCCAGTTGCACGAGAAAGCCATCACCATGTTCGAGCTGGTCAAGGAGATCCGTTCCGAGGTAGGGAGCGGGCGGCACGAAGAATACAAGGGCGAGATTTCCCTTTCCACCACGCACAGCGTTGCCGCCAATATTCTTGCCGTATCTCTGGCCCGTTTTCACCGGCTGTACCCGCGCACATGGTTTACTCTCAATTCAAGCGGGGAATCGAGTCTCACCCTGGATATGGTCAACAGTTCCGCCATTGATTTCGGCATATCGGCAAGAGACGAATACCCGCCCACCATTGAGGCGCAGCCTTTGTTTTCTTCCCGCCTGGTGCTGGTCAGCCGTCCGGAAAAAGGCTTCAGCCGCGACGGACAGGGGTTTCTGCGCGATGTGCGGGAGCTGGACGGGGAATCCTTCGTGGCCTTTTCCTCCGCCAGCGTTCTGAGCCGGGTGGTGCATGACGAACTGCGAAGATGGGGCGTGACGCCCGCCATATCGGCCACAGCCAACAATTCCGCCGTGATTCTTGCCTATGTGCAGGCCGGCATGGGCGTAACCATTCTTGAGGATTTTACCGTACGCAATTATCAGGACGTGCTGGATATTTATCCGCTTCCCGGAGCAAGCGCGCTGCGCGAATACGCGCTGATCACCCGCAGGCGCAAGCATCTGCCTCCGCAAAGCGCGGCCTGTATTGAGGTTCTGCTTGAGGAACTCAGGGGAATGGAATTTTCGAGTTAGCCAGACCTCTTTCTGACACCGCTCCTGTTTTCCGCCTCATGGTGAGCGGCTTCCTGCCGAAGAGCGCAGATGACGGCTCCGACGATGAGGGCGCAGGCCAGCAGCGCCCTCGGCGTCACAGGTTCATCCGCGAACAGCCAGCCCAGCGTCACGGCAATGACCGGATCGATGAAAGCGAAAGATACGGCCACGATAGTGCGAGTATGGGCCAGCAGCCAGTAATAGCAGAAATAACCGAGTACGCTGGTGAACAGCGTAAGAAAGGCCATTGCGCCCAGAGAGCCCGGGGAGAGTCCGGAAAGGTCGATGCGTTCTCCCGCGGCAAGACTGGCGAGCAGGGACATGATGCCGCCGAACAGCATGCTCAGCGACATCCCTCCGTAGAGCGAAAGACCGGCCGAACGGAGAAAGCGCCTTGCATAGAGAGAGCCTGCCACAAAGCAGAATACGCCGAGAAGAATGACGGATGCTCCCGGGAGCGTGCATCGGAGTTCCGCTTCGCTCGTCGGGAGCAGCGTTCCCAGGCCCAGCATCGCTCCGGCTACGGCAAGCCACTGCGTACGCGCCGGCCTCCGGCCGCCCAGGATCTGCCAGTCCCCAAGCATCATGAATACCGGAACCGTGCCGTACAGCAGGGCGGCTATTCCGGACGGAACGCTCAACTGCCCTACAGCCTGGCACACATTGTTCATGAACATGATGAGGAATGCCAGTACCGCGTAGTGTACGATCTCCATGATTCCGGAAGGTCTGCCGTGACGGGTGAACGGAAGCAGCACCAGCATGAGCGTTCCTGCGCCGCAAAGGCGTATCCCGTTCTGAAAGACGGGGGGAAAACCCGTCAGCATCAGTTTGACCCCCAGAAAACTTCCGCCCCATGAAAGATAAAGCAGAGCAAGGCAAAGGCAGACATGAAATCCGGAGCCATGTCTTTCCGGCATGGCGTTCCTCCCCAGAGCGTTTTGCTGTTGAACGTATCTTTCAGCCATGTCCTGTATTCCGGCCCGCAGGTTTCACGCCTGAAGCCGGAGCCATACGCCGCAACTCAGTTGCGGCGACACTGGAGAGGGGCGCCGTGCCGCTCTTGGTCGTCAGCGTAAAGCTCGTTGCGGATATGGAGAGCAGGGGCGGGGCTCGTTCCGCTCGACTCCGGGAACATGTTCAAAACGAAAATATTCCCTGTCAGGATTGAAGCATGCCCTGTATGGCCTTTACCAGGAATGCCGTATCCGTGCCTACCGCGGCACCCCGATAGCCCTGAACGAAGCGGTCGCGCGCCTCGACCATGGTGTTGGCGTAGATGAAGGTCAGTTTCCCGCGCGCACGGCATGCCCGGAGGACACGATCAAGCGCCTGGCGGAACTCAGCCGTGGCAAAGGCGGCAGGAGCCCCCAGCGCAACGGAAAGGTCATACGGCCCCACAAATATGCCGTCGACGCCGTCAAGCGCGGCTATCTCTTCGATATGTTCAAGCGCTTCCACCGTTTCGCATTGCGGCATGAGAAGAGTGTGCCGGTTCACCTCGACGAAATACGCCTCCAGATCCTTCAGATCCGGCGAAAATCCGTACCGGGCGCTGCGTGAAAAGGCGAAGCCCCTGGCTCCCAGCGGGAAGTATTTGGCGTACTCCACCAGATGGCGAGCTTCTTCCACAGAGCGCAGGTCAGGAATGATGAGTCCCCTTGCCCCCAGATCCAGGGCATGGAGCACCGCCGCTCTGGAGCTGTCCCGGGTGCGGACAAAGGGTTCCGCGCCGTGCAGCTGTATCGCGCGGATCATGTCGCCCGCGCTCTCTTCGGTAAAAGGGCCGTGTTCCATGTCGATGATGACGTAATCCAGACCGGAAAGACTCAGACATTCCGCCGCCACCGCTCCCCCGATATGGCAGAATGTGCCTGTTACGCCCTGCCCGGCCGCCAGTTTCTGATCGAACATGCTCATGCCGATACCCTCGCGCTCAGAACCCCGCGCATGAGTTCCACGGCAAGCTTCAGGTTGTCCATGGAATTGGCGTATGATACGCGCACAAAGTCATTGCCCATGGAACCGAATACATGGCCCGGAGTCATGGACACTCCTGCTTCATCGATCATGATCTTGCAGAATTCGTCACCGCTCATGCCTGTCTCCGAGATGTTGACGAAGATGTAAAACGCTCCGTCCGGCCTCAGACAGGAACATCCCGGCAGACTGTTGATCGCTTGCGTCATATAATCCCTGCGTCTTTCGTATTCCTTCACCATGGCGCGGGAGGGGGCGTCATCTTCCGCAAGAGCGGTCAGTGCGGCGTACTGGATAAAGGTACACGGGCAGGACAGGTTATAGAAATTCAGCCTCATCATGGGGTCCAGCAGGGAACGTTCGCACAACATGTATCCTATCCGCCACCCGGTCATGGCAAAATATTTTGAAAAGCCGTGCAGAACGATAAGACGTTCCTTCAGCTCCGGCAGTGACGCGGCGCTGCAATACTGTTTGCCTCCGTATACCATATCGGCATAGACTTCGTCGGAAATCACCAGCAGATTATGCCTGCGGGCCATTTCCGCCACAATGCGGAGCGACTGCCCGTCCAGCACGGAACCGCAGGGATTGGAAGGGGAGTTGAGCAGAATGGCCCTGGTTTTCGGCGTCACCAGTTTTTCCAGATTTTCCGCGTCGATCTGAAAATCCCTGCGTTCCTCCAGAGCGTAGGAAACCGGAGTTGCTCCCGTGATGTTGGGAAGGGTGAAATAGCAGAGATAACCGGGATCGGGTACAAGGATCTCGTCACCGGGGTTGAGGTAGGCGTTCATCGCCAGGAATACGCCCTGTTCCACGCCTGCCGTGATCATGACCTCATCCGCGTCGTACCCGGCCCCGTAAAGCCTGTTGTAGCGGTCGGCCACGGCGGCCCGCAGTTCAGGAATCCCCGTGACCGGCCCGTAATGCACCTTGCCCTCGTCAAGGGCCTTTTTGCAGGACTCCACAATGTGCGCGGGGGTGTCCGCATCCGGTTCTCCGATCTCCAGATGGATGATGCGCTTGCCGGACTGCTCAAGCCTGCCCGCGTACGCGATGATTTCACGAATTCTGGAAAGGGGGGCGTTTTCCATGCGATGGGCCTGGGAAATAAGAGCCATATGCGATCCTTGCCTTAGAGCATGTTGCTGTTGAAAGTATCTGCCGGCCAGAACCCCATGTTCCGGCTCGCAGGTTTCACGCCTTCGCCGGAGCTATACGCCGCAAGTGAATTGCGGCGATATCGAATAGGGGCGTCGCGGCGGAGTCTCGCCTCGCTTGACTCCGGGAGCATGTTCAAGACGAAAATGCTCTGGTAGAATGTTCAAATGTTCAGCGCCGCCGCATGGGCCGCATGCACGGCGTCGAAAATCTTGCCGGTCTTTGTGCAGTCCCCCGCCGCCGTGAAGGGTATCCCCGCCCGGCTGAGCTGTGCGCACAGCTCCTGATCCGGACTGTATCCGACCGCTGGAACCACAGTATCAAAAGCGGGCAGATCAAACAGGTTTCCATAAGCGTCTTTTACCCTGGCTCTGCCGTCATCGGACAGTTCGGCGAGCGAATGCCCCGTCATCACCGTTACATGCTGTGACTTCAATTCTTCGAGCAGGAAAAAACGGCCATGCTTTTCCATATCGGGCGCAAGCGCGTCACGCAGTTCAACAATGGTCACGTCATGGTTTCCGCTGGCCAGAAACGCGGCGCACTCACATCCCACAAGCCCTCCGCCGAGGATCAGCACGCGCCTTCCGACAGGCGCGCCGTTGAGCACGTCAACGGCATGCCTGATGCGGCTGTCCTTGCGTGAAGCCGTTTCCTTCAGAATATCGGGGCAGATCGGACGGCTTCCCGCCGCCACGAACACAAGTTCCGCGCCTTCCGCCCTCAGCATCTCCGCCGTGGCGTGAACCCCCGTCTTTACACAGACGCCGCAGTTTTTCAGGGTCCGTTCGTACCATGTTTGCGCCGCCGCAAGCAGGGCCTTGCCGGGGGGGACGGACGCGGGGCCGAGTTTTCCGCCCATGCGGACGTTTTCTTCATATATGGTGACCTGATGTCCCATAGATGCCGCCGTTCGGGCAAATTCCATCCCGGCAGGTCCGCTTCCCACCACGGCAATCTTTTTCCCTTTCACCTCGGCGGGCGCGGGGAAACGTTCCCTGCCCACCTCGGGGTTGAGCGCACAGCTCATAAGGGGCTGCGCGCAACAGCCTTCACAGCAGTAGAGGCAGGGGCGGACGGTTTCATCCTTTCCGGCCATCAGCTTTGCGGGGAGTTCGGGATCGGCGATGAGCGCGCGCCCCATGCACACCATGTCCGCGCCGTCCGGGCCGAGAATGCTTTCCGCCGCCTCTCTTGTGCCGATGCGGGCGGCCACGGCAAGCCGCGTGTCGGACCCTACGACGCCGCGCACGGCCCTGGCCCGCCCGCCGTTGAACACGGCGGGAAGCGCGGCCGGGGCTTCAATATACCAGGTATTGGTGCAGGTTCCGCTGCTGACGTTGAACAGATCGACTCCGGCGGAACAGACGGCTTCGGCTATGCGCAGGCCGAGATCCGGCGTCACGCCGCCGGGGAGGAATTCTTCCACGCTGCACCGGAACGATACGGGAAAATCCGGCCCCACGGCGTCGCGCACGGAGCGGATGACCTCTCTGGGGAATTTCATGCGGCGTTCAAAATCCCCGCCGTAGGCGTCATCTCTCGTGTTGGTCAGGGGCGACAGAAACTGGCCCACGAGATAGCCGTGCGCGCCATGTATCTCCACAATGTCAAAACCTGCCTCCACGGCTCTGCGCGCGGCCTGCCCCCATGCCGCGACAAGTTCCTGTATTTCGTCCTCTTCAAGGACTCTGGAATCTGATCCCGGCGTCATGCCGGGAACAAAGGAAACCAGCGGCACAGGGCGGCCGGACACGGAGGGCAGGGAATGAAGCCCCCCGTGGTTGAGCTGCACACCCGCCTTGCCCCCCGCCGCATGGATGGCCGCGGTAAAGCGGGAAAGCCCCCGGATATGCCGGTCGTCATAGATGCTGAGCCCGGATTCAAAGCATATCCCCGACGGGTGCACGCACGTCGCCTCAAGCATGTTCAGCCCGGCTCCTCCTGCGGCGCGGGCCGCATGATAGTACATGAGCTGATCGCTCATCTCTCCCCCGCTGGCGGCAAAACGCGTCAGCATGGAGGGAAAGATGATGCGGTTTCTGAATTCGGTCTTGTTGATCGTGACAGGTGAAAACAGCATGGATACCTCTCGGACAGATTGCGATGGTGACATGACGCCCGCTTCCGGCGGCGTGAACGGTGCGGCCGGAACGATGAATTCCGGCCGGTTAACGCGTGATCAGTCCAGCCTGAGCCCGAGAACCCTGGCCATGTTCCCGTACAGGATGTTCGGGAGCGCTTCCCGCCGGAACGGCATTTCAAGAAAAAGCTCCACGGCCTGTTTCAGGGGAATATAGGGATAGCCGCTGCCGAAAAGGAATCTGTCTTTCAGAAAGCCGTTGGCGGCGGTAACATAGTCCTGAACGGCCGGCATATTGTACATGTACATGTCCGGAGCGAGATACATGTTGGGGCGGCACATGCAACTGAACAGCACCTGGGGAACCCACGGATAGGAGCCGTGCATGTTGACGACTGTCAGATGCGGGAAGTCGCGGCAGACCCGGTCGATATGTTCGGGATTGCTGAAAGAGAGATCAGGCCCGTTGCCGCCTCCGCCCATGAGAAACACGGGAATGCCGCGTTCCATGCAATAGCGGTACACGGGATAAAGGCGGGCGTCATCCACATACATGGGGATCTCGCCGCATCCCGGTTCCATCCCGGCGGCAAGGAGGCTGCCGCGGACGACGGTGCGTTCGATTTCCGCTATGGCGGCGGAAGGATCGCTGCCGTCAACGCCTGCCACACCTGCAAAGCGGCCGGGCTGTTCTCTGACGATTTCCATGAGATCATCATTGGAAACGTGCCCCATGTCAGGGCTCTGGCGGCCTGTCATGACGCCCAGCGTCACTCCGGCCTCATCCATCTCCCGGTAAAGCAGTTCCGCATCGCGCTGTTCCGCCGCCGGAGAAAGCTTCATCAGAAAGTTGTCGCTCCAGGCTTGCGTTTTTTTCGGATCCCGGTAGAGGTTGCAATGGAGGTAATCTTTCAGAGGGGGACGAAGGCGGGCATCAATGATCTTCATCAGAATTCCTTTATGGTTTGAGCTGTTGGTTGCTGGAGCGTAGTGTTGAGAATAACCTTGACCGCCGGGGGCACGCGCGTTAGCGCGTATGGAGCGACGATCCCCCGCCGCATGGTAATACGGCATGGGAGGCGAGGAACGGAAGCAATGTCTCGCGGAGCGGAGCCGAGTGAAGCACGGCTTCACTCGGCGCAAGCGAGCCGGCCGTGACTACATGTTGCCTTTTGCCCATGTGGAACATGGGCGGTCTTTGCGGCAACGAAGGTTGCCGCAAAGACCGGAGTTTTGCCTGAGGCGTGGCTTCAGACGGCACGCCCGGCTTCGGCTCCTTGGCGTATGGCTTTCACATAGTCGCGGGGAGCGTCGGCGTCTCCGGCGACAAGCAGTTTCAGCCCGAGGCTTTCGATTCCTGCCTTCAGGCGCAGATCAGGGCGCGCCCCTGCCGCCATGACCACGGTATCGATCCGTTCGAGACATTCCTCTTGTCCGTTCCGCATCAGCGTTACGGAATGATCTCCCACGGATGTTACCCTGCTGTTCGTCAGGCAGTGCATATCCGGAGAATTCCCGAAGATCCGCAGCAGGCAGATGCGCGAATCCTGCGGCAGGTCAATGCCTATGCCGTCGCGCATCTCCAGAATATAGATCTCGCGTTGCTCCTGCTCCAGAAGAAGATGAGCCGTTTCCGCTCCTACAGCGCCCCCGCCGATGACGACCACTCTGCGGCCGGCCTGTGCGGTTCCGGCAAGCACGTCATCCGCGGGAATCACAAAATCCTGTTCCGCGCCTTCCACAGGAAGGATGAAGGGAATGCTTCCCGTAGCAAGTATGACGGCGTCAGGGTTCTGCTCCTTTACCTCCTTCAGCGTTACCTTATGGGAAAGATGTACGTCGATGGGCAGTTTACCCACTTCGCGGGCGAGGTAGTCACAGGCTTCCGCATAACGTTCCTTGTGCGGGGGCACGGCCGCCAGTCGGAGTCTGCCTCCAAGCTCGCGGCGTTCATCCCAGAGCGAGACCATATGGCCCCGGCGCGCGGCATCGGCCGCCGCCTGCATTCCGGCGGGACCACCGCCGATGACCATGACCCGTTCCGATCTGCGTACGGGTTCCAGGGTGAAGCCGCGCTCGCTTTCCCGTCCGCTCATGACATTGAGAGCGCACTTCACGCTGCGGTCTCCGGCGGAACGATCGTGACAGCCCTTGTTGCAGGCGATGCACCAGATGATATCGTCGATTCGGCCCTCTCTCAGCTTGCGGGGATAATCGGGATCGGCGATAAGGGTGCGCCCCACGCACAGCGCGTCAGCCTTGCCCTTTTCCAGTGCTGCAAGCTGGATATCCGGTCTGTCGAGCTGCCCTGCGGCGAATACGGGCACATGAACCGCATCGCGTATATTCTCCGCAAGGTACAGGTTGACGCCATGACGGTGGTACATGTTGGACACCGTGCGCACGAAGGGGAACATGCCGGCGGACACGCTGAGTGCCGCGATGCCCAGCTTTTCAAGATAACGGGCGATTTCCACGGCAAGCGCCATGTCGATGCCGCCCTCACGCAGCTCATCCCCCACGATGCGGCAGGCAAGAGGATACTCTTCTCCCACGAGTTCCCGGATACGCCGGATAATCTCCGTCACGAAACGCATCCTGCCGAGGAAGGAGCCGCCATACTCGTCCGTCCGTCTGTTGGTCAGAGGCGACATGAACTCGCTGATCAGATAGCCATGCGCACAATGCAGTTCGCACATGTCGAAACCCGCGTCTCTGGCTCGCCGCACCCCCTGGGCGTAACATTCCACCATGTCGCGCACTTCCTCCGTGCTCATGGCATGGGGGGGATCGTATTCCGCCTGAAGACCGGCAACCGTCTCCGGAGGAAAGGGAGAAGGGGCGACAGGCCGGTAGCCGGAAGTCCGCATGCTGGTTTCACGTCCGGCGTGATGTATCTGGGCCGCGGCAAGGCAGTCATGCCGATGTATCGCATCGGTCAGACGGCGCAGTCCCTCTATTCTTCCGTCGTCTTCAATGAAAAGCTGACCTCCGAAATTGCCGTCAGGGCGCACGCAGATGGAGCCTATGATGAGCATCGCCGCCCCTCCGGCCGCACGCCGCTCGATAAAGGCGATCTCCTTGTCCGTCACACTGCCGTCTTCCGTCATGTGAACAGACATGGGGGCCATGACGAAACGGTTTTTCAGGGTAAGCCTTCCTATCTCGAGGGGCTGAAACAACGGCGAGACATTCATCTGTAACACCTCAACATGTCGACAGGGTGTGGGTAAGGGGGGCCGAAGCCCCTCCGGACTGATGACAAACCCCGCTTTGCGGACTTTGCGCCGTCCAGTCCGCCAAAGCGGCTTGACGGAAAGGCACGAAAATCGCTCGCTTTACGGCGCGGCAAAGCCGCGACCTGCTCGCTCTTTTCGGGGCTGCTGACGTTGTCGGCAGCCTCAGGGGGCTTCGGCCCCCTGAAAGGAATCGCCGGAATGCGCCGCGCCTTACTTCAGGAATCCTTTTTCACGGTAGTATTTCTCCGCGCCCGGGTGCAGGGGGAACACGTTGTTCTGACAGCCGACGGCAGGATCGATGGATGCCCACGAAGGGTTGGCTCTGGCGATATCGTCCCTGCCTTCAATGATGGCTCTGGTCAGATTGTAGGCGGTTTCTTCGCTCAGGTCGTCCCGTACGAATATGGCGTTGGTATCCCAGAACGTGGTCACGTCAGGGCCTACCTTGCCCTTGTAATATTCGGCGGGAAGCGTGCCTGTATTGATGCCCATTTTGGCGGCCGCCCTTTCGGCTATTTCAGGCTCTATGGACAGGAACTTCAGCGGAACACTCCCGGAGACATCCACGATGAACCAGGCTTCGCCGGGGCCGAGCCAGACGAACACGTCGATCTGTCCATCCTTGACCATATTGGCAATATCGTCGAAGCCGTTGGTCACTATCTTGCCGCCGTTGGCCCGGATGTCGTCGTAGGTGATGCCATACTCCTTCAGCAGATTGCGGAAAATTTTTTCCGTGGAGCCGCCTGTGGAACCAACGCCCACGTTCACGTTTTTCATGGTCTTGAGGTCCCGCAGGCTTTTGACCGGCGACGATTCGGGTGACACGATCTGGTAGTTGATGCGATCCTGAAGGTTGATGATGGACGCGATTCCGCTGGTTGTGGGAGCCTTGTAAGGCTCCATCCCGTTCTTGAACGCCGTCAGAATGCTGTTTTCCGCAACTCCCAGTTCCGCGGCGCGGGAAGCCACGCGTGGGGGATTGGTCGCGCCTCCGCCGGGCAGCATCGTGACGTCCGTACCCGGCGTCATGGTTGTGTACACCTTGCCGATGGCTCCCATGCCGATGTACCAGGTTCCGCTGGGATTGGCGGCGGAAACGATGCGCAGGGATTCCGCCGCGTGAGCGGACAGCGTCGTCGACGCCGCCAGCGCGGCGGCAACCAGGGCTTTTTTCAAGATGGAATTCATAACTGCTCTCCTGGGCTAGAGGTTTCTCCCTTCGTCTGGAAACGGAAGGATTTGCGGCGGGGAAGCTCGAACATTGCGACTGCGGCGATGAGCCCCAGCCCGAAAAGATCGGTGTAAAGGCCCGGGTAGAGAAGGGTAAGCCCGGCCAGTAGCAGCAGCATGCGTTCCGCCGGGCGGCAGGCCGTGACGAAATACCCCTGCATGCCGCCTGCCAGAGCGACAATGCCGATGACAGCCGTGATAACGGACTGCAATACCGTCAGCGTATCGCCCATCAGAAGCAGCGAGGGCTGGAAAACGAACATGAAGGGGATAATATAGGCCACGATGCCGAGCCGGAACGCCGTCATTCCGGTAACCATGGCGCTGGCCTTGGCGATGGAAGCTCCCGCATAGGCCGACAGGCATACAGGCGGCGTGATCTCCGAAAGGATGGCATAATAGAGAACGAAGAGATGCGCGGCCAGGGTGGGGATGCCGAGCTTCATGAGCGCCGGCGCGCCCAGTGTGGCCACGATGATGTATGCCGGAGTTGCGGGTACGCCCATGCCGAGTACGAAACAGGTGAACATCAGCAGAACAAGCAGAAGCAGAATGTTGAAGCTGCCCAGATCGGTGATAAGGCTGATGAACTTGTATCCTATGCCGGTGATGGAAACCATGGCGACGATGATGCCCGCGCAGGCACTGCATGTGGAGATCATCAGGGCATTGCGCGATGAGCCCTCCAGCGTCTTCAGGAGCTTGCGCCAGTCGAACCGGGTGGATTTGCTGAAGCTGGAAACGATGAGTACCGAGAGCGTGCCCAGATAGGCGGAAGAAATGACGCTGCGCCCGGAAACCAGAAACCAGATGAGAATGAGGATGGGCAGAACGTGATACAGGCGGCGGTATACGCTGCGCGCGTCAGGAATCTGATCCGCGGGCATGACGCCGATATCTTTTTTGACGGCCTCGAAATGTATCATCAGTAGCAGTGAGAAGTAGTACAGGATGGAAGGCAGAAGCGCCGCCGTGGCTACAGCCATGTAACCCGCCCCAGTCACATCGGCCATGACGAAAGCCGTTGCTCCCATCACCGGCGGCATGAGCTGCCCTCCCGTGGAGGAGACCGCCTCAACCGCGCCCGCAAAGGAGGGAGAATAGCCTACGCGTTTCATGAGAGGAATGGTGAAGGTTCCCGTACTGTATACGTTGGCGACGGCAGAGCCGGAAATGGATCCGAACAGCGCGGAAGCGAAAATGGAAACCTTGGCGGGGCCGCCCTTGGAACGGCGTGTGGCTACACATGCCAGATCGAGAAAAACCTGACCGAGCCCGGCATTCTGGAGAAAGCAGCCGAACATGACAAAGGCGAATATCATGGTCGACGACACCGCAAGCGGGATGCCGTACAGGCCTTCCGTCACCAGATAAAGCTGTTCGCAGAGCATCTTGTAGGACACGCCTTCATGTCTCAGTATGCCGGGCAGATGCTGGCCCAGCATGCCGTAGGCCAGAAAGCAGCCGGAAACCATGACCAGAGGCAGACCGGCCACACGCCGCGTCGCCTCCAGAACCAGAAGTACCGCCACGGTGGAAGCCAAGACTTCCTTGTCGCTTACAGGGTCGATATATCTGATGCGTTCCAGGTAGTAATCGATATCGGACACCAGAAACCAGGCCGACCAGAAAGCTCCGCATATCAGCACAAGATCCAGAAGTAGCCACAGGGGATTCTCTGTCTGTCCCTCTTTCATTTTCCGGGGAGGCAGATAAATAAATACCAGAGTAAGAACCGTGCCGAGATGGATGACACGGAGCATCTGAGAATCCATGACGCCAAAACCGGCGGTAAAATAAATCTGAAAAAGGGCCAGTCCTATAGCCAGAACTGTGGCTGCGGGTTTCAATGTCGCTCGTGAAATCATGCTTCCCTCGTATGGACTGAATATTGCAATAACGGATGGAAGGTTTCGCTTGCCCTGCTGTCAGAACAGGTTGCAAACAACACAAGCAAGGCATTGCCTGCTGGCGGGATTCTTTGTTTGAAAGGAAAACAAGTTGACATATTCTTTACAAGAATCATGCCAAGATGTTTTTTCTAATGTTTTGTTTGAAAATGTATGATATTTCAGTGTGGTATAGTTGTTTTTTTCTGTCCTGCCAGGCAGGGTGCGCCTGATAATCAGACATGCTTGATACGACATGTTTTATTTTCAGGCATATTGAGATCTCGTTTTGTCATTGTTGTGGCAGAAAGGATGTCTGTCTGTTTTTTGTAGTTTATTCATATTACTGTGATATATTTAGGAAAAAGATGTCATATACCCGGTGGGGGTGGCATGTTGCTTTCTGTCCGGTTTTCAGTCGTTTTGCATAAAAAGCCGCGCCATATGTATTGATATCATACATTTTGCATCTTATTCTGGCACTGGCACCGCGTTTAAAACGCTCATGACATTTCAGCCTGCTTTACCGCAGGATTCCGGGGAGAAGACAGTGGACAACAGTTTTTCATCCGCATCTGCTGATAGAAATGCCATAAAAAAACAGTGGGAACTCTTTCAGCAGGGCAGAGAAGTCGATTTTTCCGTTATCAGCAGGGGATTGTATGCTTCCTGGGTTCGGTCCCGCCACTATCAGGTCGACCCTTATCGCAAAAAGCGGGAATTTGTCCCGCCGCAGGAACTGCAGGCGATACTGGAAAGCAACCGGGATTTCATAAACAGCGCCTCCTCCATCATGAGCAAGCTGTTCAAGTCCATCGACATGCTGAACGGAACCATTACGCTGGCCGATAAAAACGGAGTTGTCCTTTACTCCTGCCATCAGGAGCGGCACAACATCACGCCTTCCCATGTGGTGGGGGACATCCTTTCGGAGCGGGTCTGCGGAACCAACGGCATCGGAACCTGCCTTGCCGAAGGCTCTTCCGTGGAGCTGGCGGGCGCCGAGCATTACAGTCTTGAAGAACACGCATGGCACTGCTCGGCAGCTCCCGTGTACGACAACAGGGCCAATGTCATCGGCGTATTCAATATCTCCATCCCCTTCGAGAGCAGCCGCTACTATCAGACAGGCGGGCTGGTTGAAGCCGTTGCTCATGCCATTACGGAACAGATATTCCTGAGTACTCTCCTCAGCGAACAGATGGCCATCATGGATCTGCTGGATGAAGGCGTGGTCGTGCTGAATGCGGACGGAGTGATAAAATCCATCAACAAAAAAGCCTGCGCCATACTCAAGCTGACCAGTCCCCCGGAAGGACAGAATTTTCGCAGGGTCATTCATACCCATGACAATATCTTTGCGGAATTCAGCCAGAATACCTCTTTCCATCACAGAGAGGTCACGTTTTTCAATGGAATCCGGAGCATACCGTGCCTGCTGTCCTTCTCTCCCATCCCTAACAGAGGAAGCGTGCTCACGCTGCAGGAACACAGTCGGATCAGGGAACTCGCATCCCGGGCCATAGGAGCCAAGGCGATATATACCTTTGATCGCATCCTTGGCGATTCCAAAGCCATACAGCATGCCGTTCATATGGGAAAAAACGCGGCGCGCAGCGATATCACCACACTGATTCTGGGGGATTCCGGCACAGGTAAGGAGCTTTTCGCCCAGTCCATACACAATGCAAGTTCAAGAAGACAGGGACCGTTTGTGGTGGTCAACTGCGGGGCAATTCCCCGCAATCTCGTCCAGGCGGAACTTTTCGGCTATAATGAAGGAGCCTTCACTGGCGCGACGCGTCAGGGAAAACCGGGAAAGTTTGAACTTGCGGACGGTGGCACCATATTTCTGGATGAAATAGGAGAGATGCCCCTTGAAGCGCAGGTCAGCCTGCTTCGTCTTCTCCAGAATGGAGAAGTGACACGTGTGGGGGGCAAAAAGTCCACCTATGTGAATGTCCGCGTCATAGCGGCAACCAACCGGAATCTTCAGGAAGCAGTGGCGCAGAGTGTCTTCAGAAAGGATCTCTATTACAGGCTCAATGCCTTTGTCCTGCATATTCCCGCCCTTGCGGAGCGGGAGGACGATGTATGCCTTCTGGCTGATGCCTTTCTGAGCAAGTTTTCGGCGGAACTCGGCAAGAATCTGACAGGGTTCGATAATGAGGTCATCTCCGTACTGAAACTGTACAGATGGCCGGGCAATGTACGCGAGCTGGAGAACTGCATTGAGCGGGCGGTGGCCATGGCGGAAGGAAGTCACATCACTATGTCGGATATTCCTGCCAGTATTTCATCGCTTTCTCAGGCCAGATCCCAGACGCGCGGCAAGCTGCAGGACAGGGAAAGGGAAACCATTTATAGCACACTGGAAGAAAACCGGTGGAATATCCGCCGTACTGCGGCCGTACTGGGAGTAGCCCGCAGTACACTTTACCTGAAAATGAAGAAATTCAATATCGTCCAGGCTCCAATCCACAGTCGTCCCACTCCGTCGGCTGGCTCCGCAGCCGATGAAGAGGGGGCAAGCACAGTGTCTCTCCCTGAAGGGTGAGGTTTCAAGCCATAAAGAAATTTCGTTGATCACCGGAAGTGCGAGTACAGCATTTTGAGTGTAAAATGCAAGCGAGAACGGGTATCGGCAGAGCCGATCGAGCGTCATTGAGAAGTCGCGCAAGAAATGGTTCGCGGAGCGGAGTCTTCGGGCGGCGAAACCGCACAGAAGCGCAAGCGATCCGGCCGTGGATACATGTTGCCTTTGCCCGTGTTCCACACGGGTTGCCTTTACGGAAGAAGGTTGCCGCCTCGTTGCCGGAGCGGAACCGAAACTTTTGATGAAGGCGTATTCAAAAACGCTTGCCCGCCGCCTCATGAAGACTTATTTTCCAGAGACAGCGGCAGGCATTTCTTTTTTCCGGTTGTCCGGCGTGCCCCTCACCCCGAGCGCAAAGTTTTCCGTGAGCAAAAAACGTCTTTCCCTTTTTCGGCGTATGCCGCTTTCTTCCCTGCATCTTGTCGGGATTCTGCTCATCGTGGTTGTGGTTGTGGGAGTGTTCACCGGGCGCAGTCTGCGCCAGACGGAAAACGCCATGGCCCGCATGCTTGAAGAGCGGGGCAACGTGATCATCAGCCTGTTTGAAAGCAGCCTGCGCAGCGACATGCGCACACAGGCGGGCGTGCAGCTTCAGGCGCTGCTGGAGGAGCTTGCCTCCCGCGAGGATCTCCTGTTCGTTGCCCTGACTCTGGAGGATGGACGCATCATCGCGCACAGCGACGGCAGCCGCGTGGGACAGATGCTCCGGGTGGACGGCAGACCCGCCACACCGGAGGAAATGAAGCGCCTGACCCATCCTGCGGATATCGCCGCGGACGCCGCTTCAGATATTTCCGGCGACGAGTCGTACGGGGATCCCGAAGATTATGACATGCTGGAACCAAGCCGCAACTGGCGCATCATGGATATGGAGGGCCGCCGCGCCTTTGTGGTGCAGCGTTCTCTGGCGCTTTTCCAGAAGCGCAGCCTGAAGCTGATGAATCCCCGCACCAATGACGTGAGCGGCGGCGTAAGCGTGGTGGTCGCCTCCCCTCCGCTGCTCGTGTTCATAGGCCAGGACCCCAGACCGTTGCAGGACATGCAGCGGCAGAACGCGCGTTCCGCGCTGTTCAATGCCCTGCTTGCCATAGTGGCTTCCGTCGCGGCCATTCTGGCTATCCAGTATTTCGAATACAGTGCGGAGAACCGCAGGCGCATGAAGGCCGCCGAAAGCATGGCCCGCCAGATGCTGGAAAAGAACCGGCGGCTTGAGGCCGAGGTGCGGCGGCGGGAAAAGCTGGCCGCCGTGGGCGATCTTGCGGCCGGAGTGGCGCATGAGCTGCGCAACCCCCTGAGTTCCATCAAGGGATATGCTTCCTATCTTGGAGGGCGTTTTCCCGAGGGCAGCGAAGATCGTGAGGCTGCGCGCGTCATGGTGCAGGAAGTGGATCGGCTCAACCGGGTCATTTCCGATCTCATCGGCGTATCCCGCCCCACGGATATCCATCCCCGCAAGGTGGATATGGCCGGACTGGCGGACAACACCCTGCGTCTGCTGGCGCAGGACGCGGCGCAGCGCGGCGTGACCCTGGTGCGCGAAGGAGAGGCCGAGGCATGGCTGGATCCGGATCGCTTCCGGCAGGCGCTGCTCAATGTCTGCCTCAACGCCGTGGAGGCCATGAAGGACGGGGGAAAACTGCGTCTCAGTTTCAGAACGCAGGGGAATCTCGTGTATCTGGATGTGCGTGACAACGGGCCGGGTATCCCGCAGGATATCCTGAATCGTATTTTTGATCCCTATTTTACCACCAAGAGCCAGGGCACGGGGCTGGGCCTCGCCATGGTGCTCAAGGTTACGGAAGCGCACGGGGGCAGCGTGCGCATCACGTCCGAAACGGAAGGACCGGAACGGGGCACCACCGTGCGTTTCCTTCTTCCCGCCACGCCCGAGGCGGTTGAAGAACTTGCCCGGAGGGAAAAGGACTCCTCGTCTTCCTCCGTCTCCGGCGCGGTTCCGGCGTCGGCGGACGAGTCAAACAGCCCGGAGGAATAAGGTGCAGTCATGCCGCAGCCGTTGATTCTGATCGTCGATGACGACTCCCCTCACCGTTCCATGCTGCGTACCGTGCTGCGCGGTTGGGGCTATGCCGTGGAAGAGGCGGAAGACGGTGCCGCCGCAGTGGAACAGGTCAAGGCCAGAGCCTTTGACGCCGTGCTCACCGACGTGCGCATGGCCCGTCTGGACGGTATTGCGGCGCTCAGGGAAATCCGGGAATGGAATCCCTCGATCCCGGTTCTGATCATGACTGCATGGTCTTCCGTGCAGAATGCGGTGGACGCGCTGCGTCTGGGAGCCTACGATTACCTTACCAAGCCGCTGGAGCTGGACGAGCTTAAGCTGGCGCTCGAGCGCGCTCTGGATCATACCCGTCTGGCCCGGGAAAGCCAGGAACCTGGCCGCGCGCAAAGCGAGGCGTCCTCCCTCCTGCTGGGCAGGAGCGAAGCCATGCGCGAACTGGTGGAAATGGTGGAAACCGTCGCGCCCACCGAGGCCACCGTGCTTGTTTCCGGGGAGTCCGGCACGGGCAAGGAGCTTGTGGCGCGCGCCATTCAGGCCGCGAGTACCCGCCGTGACAAGCCCTTTGTGACCATCAACTGCGCGGCGCTGGCGGAAAATCTGCTGGAATCCGAGTTGTTCGGACACGAGAAGGGGGCGTTCACCGGTGCGGACAGACGGCGGGAAGGGCGCTTTGTGCAGGCGCACGGAGGCACGCTGTTTCTGGACGAGATCGGGGAGATGCCCCTGTCGCTTCAGGCCAAGCTGCTGCGTGTGCTTCAGCAGGGAGAGGTGCAGCGCGTGGGCTGTGATGAAACCATCAAGGTGGATGTGCGCGTCATCGCGGCGACGAACCGTGTGCTGGCGGACGAGGTGGCGGCGGGACGCTTTCGAGAGGATCTGTTCTACCGGCTCAACGTCATCGGGCTGGAAGTGCCGCCCCTGCGTGCCCGGCGTGAGGATATCCCCCTGCTGGCCTCGACGTTCCTGGAACGCCATGCTGCCGCCAACCGCAAGACCATCAAGGGATTTACGCCGCAGGCCATGGATGCCATGCTGCGCTATGGCTGGCCGGGCAATGTGCGCGAGCTGGAAAACGCCGTGGAGCGCGCGGTGATCCTGTCCGGCGGGGAATATGTCGCGGAACGCGCCCTGCCGCTGGCCGTACAGAACGCGCCCGTTCCGGATGCCGACGGCGAGGAGCTGGCGCTTGGGTCCATGTCGCTGGAAGACGTGGAACGCAAGGCCATTGAGGCCACGCTGCGCGAAACCGAGGACAACAAGAGCGAGGCCGCCCGGAGGCTGGGCATCACCCGCGCCACCCTGCACAGCAAGCTCAAGAAATACGGGCTGGATTGATATTCTCTAACCCGCTGCCGGATAGAGCGTTTTACAGAACATCCATCAGCATTTTTGCGGCGACAACATACAGGAAGCAGGCAAAGAATTTTTTCAGCCTGGGAACGGGCAGCTTGTGCGCTATCCCCGCGCCGATGGGCGCGGTGAACATGCTTACGGCCACGATGCCGACCAGGGCGGGCAGGTAGACGAAGCCCAGAGCGTATTCGGGCAGGCCGGGCGCATTCCAGCCGTTGGTGATGAAGCCGAGAGTGCCGGCAAGGGCGATGGGGAAGCCGATGGCGGCGGAGGTGCCCACGGCGCGGCGCATATCCACGTTGTGCCATACAAGGAAGGGAACGGAAAGCGTGCCGCCCCCGATGCCCACAAGGCTGGAAATCGCGCCGATGAACAGCCCGGCCCCGGTCATTCCGGCGAAGCCCGGCAACTGCCTGCTTGCGTTCGGTTTTTTGTTGAGAAGCATGTTTGTGGCCACATAAAGCAGGAAGGCGACAAAAAAGATCTGCAGATAGCGGGCGGGAATACGGGCGGCGACAAAGGAGCCGCAATAGGTGCCCATCAGGATGCCCGGAGCGATATACCTGAAGACCTGCCAGTTCACGCCGCCGCGCCTGTGATGAGCCCACGCGCTGGAAACGGCGGTGAACATGATGCTCGCCAGCGAGGTTCCGATCGCCAGATGAATGCCGATATCGGGGGAGATGTTCTGCCACTTGAAAGTGAAAACAAGCATGGGCACGACCACCGCCCCGCCGCCGATCCCCAGGAGGCCGGCCAGAATGCCGGCAAGAGCGCCAAGAACACAGTAGAGAATGAGAGATGTCAGCATGCTGGAGCGTTCCTTTTTTGTTCCATTCAGAGCGTTTTGCGTTTGAAAGTATCTGCCGGCCAGTCCTGTTTCCGGCCCGCAGGTTTCACGCCTCCACCGGAGCTGTACGCCGCAGGTGAATTGCGGGCGACACCGGAGCAGGGGGGCGTCGCGGCGGAGTCTCGCCCTGCTCGACTGAAGTGGAGCATTTCATGCGCGAAATGCTCCAGGTTGACGAGCCACTCAGGAGGCACACGATCTGCACAGACAGAGCGGCCGCCGAAAGGCAGCATGTATCCACGGCCGGCTCGCCTGCGCCTTCGGGCGGCGGAGCCGCGCGGAGCTCCGCTCCGCGAAACATTGCTTCCGCGACCTCCTGATGACGCTCAATCGGCTTTGCCGATACGCGCTCCCGCCTGTGTTTTGCGCGGAAAACACTGCACTCGCACTCCTCGCCTCCCTCCATGCCGCATGACCATGCGGCATGGAGGGAGGCGCCGCTCAAAGTTCGCTAACGCTCGCGCCTCCGGCGGTCAAGGTTGATCTCAGCTCCACGCTTGAATGGAGCCTTTTGAAAATGCTCCGTCTGTGCAGACAATGTGTTCCTGAAAAACATCCCGATGGGCTATCTCATTTCCTGATAGAACTCGTCCACGGCGGCGAGGATTTCCAGCGGCGGGTTCCAGCCGATGAGCGTGGCCATGCGCAGATTCATGGCCAGACTGACGGAGCTTTCAAATATCTGCGAGAGATCGCGCGGTTTTGCCCCCCTGATGATGGCGGCCATGAGTTCCGCATTGAAGACGCCCTCTTCCTCCGTGTTGGTCTGCGAAATGCTGAGCAGCGCCCCATGCTCCACGTCGGATTCCCCTGTCTGGGAAAACGTGGGAATATGCGCCTCGGCCAGAGGAGTCAGCACATCGGCGATGGTATCCGGCTGCATGCCGCGATTATAGGTAAGATACACCGCGTCGGCGCCCTGTTCCGCCAGCCGGGCATGGCAGGCTTTCAGCCGCGTTGCGGCCAGGGCGGGATCATCCACGTCAAACGTGTCATTGCAGCGCAGAAGCTCCACATTCAGTTCCCGGGCCGCGCTTTCAATTTCGTTCAGGGCGATGCTCCCTCTGCCGGACGGGGTATCCTCATAGGCGATGCCGAGTTTTTTGAACCTGAAGATGTCATGGAACAGCATGACCTGATGCTTGAAGCGATCCGGCTCAATGGGGGCTGTGAGGTTGTCCCGGCCGGAGTCCTCCACCGAGGGAATGATTCCGGCCTCCACGGCATTGGTGACGGAAGCCACGATGACGGGGATGTCGATATCCGCGTCGGCGAAGTCCTGCC
This sequence comes from Candidatus Mailhella excrementigallinarum, assembly GCA_944324075.1. GTDB lineage: Bacteria > Desulfobacterota > Desulfovibrionia > Desulfovibrionales > Desulfovibrionaceae > Mailhella > Mailhella excrementigallinarum. The sequence goes on along the minus strand of CALUUZ010000005.1, from coordinate 63,547 downwards.
CTCCCCATGTGCCGAACGCCAGCAGCATGTCCACATCCTTTCTCTCCCTGATGCGTTCCAGCAGCGCCGTGCGGTTTGTCTCTCTGGTTCCGGTGTCCCAGTCGGCGGAATAGAAGCCGTCCGGCAGAAAGCGCACGGCAGTTCCTCCGGCATTGCGCGCGAGCCATTCCCACATGGCGGAAACATCTTCGGACTTCTCCGGCAGGGGAACCGATCCGTTCTCGATGAGTCCCATGCGCTGCAAGCCTGCGGCTACCCCGCGCAGGATTTTCTGATAGTCGACAAAGGGGCCGCCCTCGACATAGGCGATGCGCCAGACCTTCGGCGGGGCGGTTTCCGCGGAATATGCCCGCGCGGCATCCCCGTGGATGATGCACCAGCAGACAAGCGGAAGCAGGGGAAGAATGCGGCGGACGGCTCGAAGAAGCAGGGAAGCTGAAGGCATGATATCTCCTTTCTGTGCCGGAACTCAGGCGCAGGAAACGCAGTATTTGGGAACCATGGGGTTGCGGAAGCTCTGGGCGACGGCCCAGTAGCCGGGAACAAAGGACACGGTTTTCCCCGGCCGGAAGTCCTCGGCGCAGTCCGTCACGTCAAGAATCGTGTAATTCCCGCTGAAATCCACGATTTCCGCGCCCGGAACATCCAGTTTCAACTGGCGCACGTCGGTATGCAGTATGCCGCAGTCCAGCAGCGCCCTCCTGCGGAGGCCGGTGCGGGTCAGGCGGGCGATTTCCCCCTGGCCGTTCAGGGCGAGAACCCGTGGCGGGCGCAGATTTCTTTCCGTAACTTCAAGCACCGTGGCATCCAGTTTGAACAGGTCGCGCCGGAATGTCCCCCCTGCGGACGCCTTTTCGTGATAGCTGTCGTACCCGAGCAGGATGGGGTCCGCAATGCGCAGTTCCACACGGCAGCCGGGCGGACAGGCAAATTCTCCGTGGTGTTCCGCCCACCAGTCCCAGAAGATGGACCCCCCGAGGCTGACAAGGCTGAGCGTCCGGCCGAGAATGGCCTGCGCGCGTGCCGCGGCGCGCGCGAGTTCGTTCATGGCAATGGCGTCCGGACAGGCGCCGTGCAGGCAGCCCATGGTGACCCCTATTCCCGTCAGGTTCAGGCGCTTGAATCTGTTGGCGACGGAATGGAAAAATTCGTCGGAATGCTCTATGGGGATGCCTTCGCGCATATCGCCCAGGTCGAGCATGACGATGCAGTCGTGCGGCGGAACGTCGCTTCCCCGGCGTTCGGCGGCCGCATCCAGCGCATCCAGCGCTTCCACCGAGTCCGCCGGGCTGCGGCTGAACAGCCGTACCACTTCGTCGGCGCGGTGCAGCGGCGGCAGGCTGATCAGGACGGGCCTGTCGTCCGGCGCAGATGTATCGGGCGTGGATTCATTTTTCCAGAACAGCGGCTCGTCCACTTCAGCCGCGCCGTAATGGCGGTATCCGGCCTGTTTCACGGCATCCACAACCGCGGGGTGACAGGCCACCATTTTCAGAACCGGCATGAAACTGAAGTTCCAGGACTGTTCCAGACGCGGCATCTGGCTCAGGTTCCAGCGAAGGGCATTCATGTTTAATGTCAGGGATGGCATGGCAATGTCCTTGGAATAGAATATATTGCTGTTGAAAATATCTGCCGGTCAAGCCCCTGTGTTCCGGCCCGCAGGTTTCACGCCTGAAGCCGGAGATATACGCCGCAGGTGAATTGCGGCGACACCGGAAAAGGGGGGCGTCGCGGCGGAGTCTCGCTCCGTTCGGTTCCTGGAGCATTTTCATTTTGAAAATGCTCCAGGTCATGGCTGATGCGAAAGCATGAGGGAAGAGGAATGGCGCAGGGCTTCAAGCCAGCCGGGCAGCCGTTCTTTTTCGGGAATGATGTCTTCATACTGGAACGCGAGCGAACAGGAAAAGGCGTCCCGCGTCCTGATATTGCCGAAGCGTTCCCAGTCCTGTACGGAAATTCCGCCGTGCCTGAGGATATCCGCCGGCCCGGCGGCGTGATCCATGGCCGCATTTTCGGAGTCCGCGGCGCGGAGGGCGTGAAAACCGGCTCCCAGCGGACAGCGGGCTGAAATCCTGTCTGCCCGCGCGTCATCCCCGCAGCGGCGCAGGGCCTCCGCCGTGCCTTCCGCCATGCGGGGCAGATAGGCATACTGAAAGACCCCGCCCGCGCAGGAAAGCCCCCTGGCCAGCGCGGCTGCGGCAAAGCTCAGATACAGCGTGGGCAGAAGCCGTCGGGAGAGAAGGGCGTTCTTCAGACTGCGGCTTTCCAGCTCAAGGCGCATGTCCGGGCGGCGCGGAGCGAAAAGCGTCCGGCATTCGGGGTCGGGGTACAGCGCGATGCCGCGTCCCTTTTCGTCCAGCCCCCAGAAAAGGAAACTGCCGCGCGGCGGAATATCCCCGCCCATGCTCCAGCATGCGCGCGCTCCATTGAGGGTATGAAAGATCGCTTTTGTCAGTTCCGGCTCCAGCAGCAGATCATGCACAAGCGTGCCGGGCCGCTGGATATCCCCGGCGACAAGGATTCCGCAGAGGTGCTGGAATTCCAGACTGGCGAGAGGCGGCAGGCGCAGATCGCGGCTCGTGAGCCGTGTCCAGAGCAGGGCATTTGCCGCAGACATCTGATCCCGGAATGTTTCCCGCCGCAGAACCGAGGGATGCAGATAGATGGCCGTCAGCATCTCGGCCGCGAATTCCCGTTCGTCCGGAGAGAGCTGCGCGGAGCGTTCCGCGTTCGGCAGGGAATCGAGCGCGGAGCGGACATGGGATGCCTGAAAGGGAAGCTGGGCGCTGACAAAGGCGTGACGGTCGCCCACGGCCAGAGCCGGAAAGCGGCCGGGCTTTGTCGTATCCTGACGGCGGGGTGGAAGCAGCAGCCCGCGCGGATAGGCCAGGTTATTGCACGGCACCCCCCCGCACGCGAACAGCGGCACGGCATCCCGGCAGCCCAGCGCGAAGACGAGATCGCCCTGTAGGAACTCCGGGTGAAAGTCCACTCCGTGGTGATTGGCCGTCAGGACAAGAAAGCGGTTTTCCAGCTCCCTGCGCAGGGCCGCCCCCGCTGCGGGAGAAAAGAGCCGGGCGGCTTCCCGTTCTGCCAGGGCGATCATATCTTCACCGTCCTGAAGCGCGGCGCCTCCTCCGGGCATGGCGCGGGCGTACTCCGCAAGGGAAAGTTCCCCCGCGGGGCCTTCCATGAGCGCCATGGCTTCGGGAATGGCGTCGCGGAGCTGGTTCAGACAGCGTTCCCGGGTGCGTTCCCTGATGCCTGCGCTCATGCGTCCTCCGTATGGGCCGCGCGTCCCGGCCGGGCCAGAACCAGAAAGGCAAGCGAAATGAGGATGAATCCCGCGCCGATGAGCCGGGCCGCCTCATCCACGCCCATGGCAAGCAGGGCGGCGCCCGCGCACAGGGGGCCGAGCACCTGCCCCACGCGCTGAAGCGCATCCAGCAGGCTCATGCTCTGATCCACGCCGATGGCGCGGGCGATGTCAAGCCGCAGCAGGTATTCGCTCTGCGCGGGGATATTCAGCCCCGTGGCCAGTCCCACCAGCACCGCGCCGAGCAGGGTGGCCGGCAGGGGAGGGAGTACTGCCAGCACAAGCAGGGAAAGGGCGGAAATGATGCCCGCCGCGCAGACCATGCCCGCCTTGGAACGGGTTTTCATCACCAGACGGCTGAGCGGAGGCCCGCTGTAGATGACAAGCAGGCAGTTGAGCATGTAGATGCGGCCGATATCGGACTGCGCAGTGCCCGCGCTTTTCAGATACACGGGCAGAAAATAGTTGAGGAAGCCCACGCACAGCATGGCCGAGGGCACAAGGCTGAGCAGCACGAAGGCCAGAAAACGCCTGTCGCCGAGCAGACGGCGCATCTGCCCGAATGTTACCTTCGCGGCGGACTGTTCCTCCCCACCTTCCGTTCCTCCCCGCAGGAGCAGACGCGGCAGGGGCACAAGGCAGATCAGGATGACGGCGGAAAGCAGGAAGACCGGCGCGTAGCCGAAGCGTTCCGCAAGCATGGCGCCCATCGCGCTGCCGCACAGGGAACCGGCGTACACCCCGGCGAACATGTCGGCCAGCATGCCGTCCTTGACGGTACAGGCCTGCGCGGTAAGCAGGGCCAGACCATAGCCTGTTCCCACCACGGCGCGCGCCGCCACGAAATGCCAGGGAGATGCGGCCAGCATGGAACCGAGATACCCCGCCCCCACCAGAGCCAGCCCCGTCATGAGCGGAGGCCGCGCCCCCGACCGCTTTATCCATGCTCCGGCCAGCAGCACGCTCAGCCCCGTCATGCCCATTTCCGCGGAAATGGGCAGCCCCAGCAGCATGTCGCGGGAAAGGCTTCCGGCCGGGACAAGTTCCGCCATGCGCAGGGGAATGAACGAGATGGACATGTCCATGGCGAAAAGCATGAAAAAGGCCAGCGGGCGCAGCAGCGCGCTCCGGCCGGGGGACGGGGATGCTGTCCTTTCCGCATGGAGCAGCTCCATCCCGCGTGTGAGCAGGAGAAACAGCTCCACCATGAAAATGAGCGAAACCGCCACCATGGTCAGCATGTCCAGCGCCGTGGCGCGCAGGCGGTCCAGCCAGGGCGCGCGGACAATCGAAACGCGCAGGCTCCACCCTGAAGCATCTTCTTCCGGCCTGTGCAGGGAACGCCCTCCCCCTCCGTTCAGCAGCGGGAAATTCCGTGCTTCCGGCAGCAGCGCGGTTCCCTCCGGCGCGCTGCCCGCGACGCGGACTCCCCGCGGATTCAGGATTTCCAGAGCGATGGTTCCGTCATGGGCGGCGGCGATGCCGGAGAGGTAGGCGTCGACGCTGTCCATGCGCTCGAAGGAAACGCCGACCAGCAGAAGCCGGTTGAGAGATTCCGTCAGCAGGGCGCCGGTGCGCTCCGCGTCATGTTCAAGGCTTTCCGTATAGCGGGAACTGACGGCATGCAGGGCGAGAGCCCCGTTGGCAAGCATGACCAGAAGAAAGACGGCGATGCCGGACAGTCGCGCGGAGCGGGCAAGCCGTGCCCGTGCGCCGCTTCCCCCTGTTCCGCGCCCCGCCGCGGCAAGCAGGCAGGCGAGAAGCAGCGCCCCGCCCAGGGCGATGGCTCCCTGAGCGGCAAGCTGCGCCCTGAACATGGCGTACAGGTCGGCATTCAGCGGCGCGCGGTCGATGCGGACGCCGATATATCCGGCGTTCTTTCCGTCACGGCCGTTTACGGACACGATGAGCGTGCGCCCGCCTTCATCCTCGCGCAGGGTGAAGCCGTCCCCTTCCTCCAGTGTTCTGCCCGCACGAAAGGCGGAAGAAGGAAATTCTCCGTGTGAAAGAATGACGTTTCCCCGGGCATCCAGAGCGGCCAGAGGCATTCCGGCCGCGTCTCCCGCGTGGGCCAGCAGGGTGTCCAGGCCCCTGTAGCTTTCCAGCTTCTTTCCGAAGCGGACGCCCGTGGCGACGTTCAGGCGCAGATTGTCCGCCGCCACGCGGGCGGAGGCCTGCACATCGTTCCATATCTCCCTGTTCAGGGAGGAAAACAGCAGCGCGTCATACACGAGCAGGCTGCATACAAGCACGGCGAGCCACCCGGCCAGAGCCGCGCGGTTCACGCGTCTGCGGCCCGAGTGGCCGGAATCCGTTTCCTGAGTCGTCATTGTCCGGTATCACCTGTCTGGTTCGGGTTCGTGGGGCGGCCGGGCCGGGCGGCATGGGCTTCGACGGAGAGCGTCGTCGTTTCCGGCTCCGGATCGGGGCGGCAGAAGGCAAGCATGGTAATGTCGTCGGATTGCGGCTCTTCGCCCCGGTAGCGCAGAAGCTCCTGAAAGATGAGGGAAAGCAGTTCCTTCGGCCTTGCGTTCCGATGCCGCGCCATGAGCTCCATGAGGCGTTCCTCGCCGTAGAGTTCCTTGTTTTCGTTCATGGCCTCGGTTACGCCGTCGGTGAAGAGCAGGCAGGTTTCCCCGTCGTTCAGCCGGTCAAGGAACAGTTCGTATTCCAGGCCGGGCATGACGCCCACCAGCGGCCCGCTCAGGTGTTCCAGCAGGCGCGGAGGGCGGTCGGAGCGGGCATCCACGATACAGGGCGGGCAGTGCCCGCCGTTGGCATAGGCAAGCTCCCCGCTCCGGGGATCGTACAGCGCGAGAAAGAGGGTGACGAACATGTTGCCGGGGTTGTGTTCCTCCAGCATGGCGTTGACTCTGGTCATGGCCGCCGCCGGGTCAAGCCCGGAGTCCAGGGCGTAGCGCACAAGGGTCACGGTCATGGACATGAACAGCGCGGCGGGCACGCCCTTGCCGGAAACATCGCCGAGCACCAGGGCGCGTCTGCCGTCCCGCGTGGTGAAAAAGTCGTACAGGTCGCCGCCCACTTCCTTGGCGGGGTCAAGAAAGGCGGAGGCGGAAAAGCCGCAGATTTCCGGAGCGCCGTCCGGCGGGGGCAGAATGCCCATCTGGATGTCCCGCGCGGCGGACAGTTCGCCTTCCATGCGTTCCTTGCTGGCCGTGGCGGCCATGAGATCCCTGATGTTTTCGGCCAGAGCCGCGCCCATGCGGGCGAAGGCCCGGGCCAGTTGTCCCGGTTCGTCCCGGCGTTCAAGGGGAAGCCCCCGCGCCATCAGCGGTTCCAGTTTTTCCAGCGCGTCCGGCGCGGAAAAGTCCACCCGCGCCAGCTCTTCCGTTTTGCGCGTCAGCAGGCCCAGCGGCCGGAGCGAGCGCATGAGCATGAACAGCGCGAGCAGAGAGGTCAGGAGCATGATTGCCAGACTGATCATGCACAGGCGGGAAAGCAGCGCGTCGGACGGAGCGCGGATTTCGGACAGCGGCGCGGCCATGGCCGTGTACCAGTCGAACGCGCGGCTGTAGCTCACCAGACAGAGCAGATCACCGTATGCCGAGGGCAGAGTGACCTGGGCGCGTCCCGTGCGCCGGGCTTCTTCCAGAGCCGGGGCAAGGCTCTCGCGGGGGAGTTGTCCGTCCCCGCCCGAGGCCAGAATCTCTCCGTCCCTGTTCAGCAGGGCCACAAGGCCGCGCCGGTACAGGCTCATGCCGCCGAATTTTTCCCGTGTGGCTTCCAGCAGCGCGGCTTCCGAGGCGGCGGCCTGGATCTCCAGATCTTCCAGCGAGGTCAGCGTGACCAGGACTCTTCCCGGCAGGGACTGATGTTCTCCGGAATACAGCGGCAGAAAGAAGGCCAGCGCCGGCCGCTCCAGTTCCGAGGTCAGGGCGAAGGCGCTGCCAGCCACGGTCAGACTGCGCGGCAGTTCCATGACGGCGAAATCGCCGCTGCGCGGCAGATGTTCCAGAATGTCGCCCAGGGCGCGCTGCTTCGCGTCGCGCGCATCCGGCTTCAGGCCAAGGCGGCTGACGCCTCCCGCGAACAGATCCGCCGGACGCAGGAGTTCCACCCGTATGCCGCCGGAATCCAGGCCGGACAGCACGTCCCTTGTCAGCCGCTCCCGCTCCGCGCCTTCCGGGAGCTTTCCGTTCAGGGCGGAAAGAGCGCCGAGTACCCGCGCCGCCGTTTCCTCCAGCTGGTTCTTGCGCTCCCGCACGGCGCGGACCTTGCTCGCGAGCTGATTCATGAACGCGGCGTTCAGGCTTTCCTCCTCCACCAGCATCAGCGAGGCAAAACTTTTTTCTTCCATGCGGAGCATGGTTTCTCCGACCATTTTCCACGTCAGATACAGCACCAGCCCAACGGAAAGGGCGACCGAAACCGCGACCAGCAGTGCCAGCCGCGTCCGGAGCGTCATGTTCATGCCTCACCTCCCGGCTCCCCGTCCTTTTCCATATCGGGCCGGATGCCGAACCGTATCAGTTTCTTGCGCAGTCCTTCGCGGGTGATGCCGAGCATTTCGGCGGCGCGGCTCTTGTTGCCGCCGCTGGCCTCAAGGGCGCGCCGCACCAGCAGGCGTTCCGCCTCGTCCAGGTTGAGCGTCTTTTCGGGCAGATATGCCTCCGGATCGGAGGTCAGGCGGATATCCTCGGGCACGCCGATGCCTCCGCTGCCGGCCAGCGCCGCCAGCACACGGGCCGAGAGATCCGATGGCCGTATCACGTCTTCCAGGGCCAGCGCGGCGGCGCGTTCCATTTCATTGTTGAGTTCGCGCACATTTCCCGGCCAGTCGTAGGCCAGCAGGCACTGACGCGTGGCCGGGGCCAGACTGAGGCGGGCCCTGCCCATGCTCCGGGCGTGCTGTTCCAGCAGATGCCGGGCCAGCAGCAGAATGTCGTCCCCTCTCTCGCGCAGCGGAGGCAGGCGCAGTTCGGCCACATTGATGCGGTAATAGAGATCTTCGCGGAAGCGTCCTTCCTTCACCGCCTTTTCCAGATTCACATTGGTGGCGGCAATGACCTTGATATCCACGGGCACGGGTCTGGCGCTGCCCACGCGCAGAACCTCCCGCTCTTCCAGCACGCGCAGCAGCTTGGCCTGATTGGCGAGAGACATGTCCGCCAGTTCGTCGAGAAAAAGCGTGCCGCCCGAGGCTTCCTCCACCAGGCCGCGCCGGGCGCTGACCCCGGTGGCCACGCCCTTTTCAATGCCGAACATTTCGCTTTCGAACAGCGAATCGGGAATGGCCGTGCAGTTCACCGCCACAAAGGGAGCCTCGCGCCGGGGGGAGTGGTAGTGGATGGTCTTGGCGATGACTTCCTTGCCCGTTCCGGTGGGGCCGAGAATCAGCGTATTGATGGGGCGGCGGGCAATGGCGAGAGCCTGACTCACCACGCGCTTCATCGCTTCGCAATGGCCGATGACGCGGCGCACGTTGTATTCGCGCCGCAGCGTCTCCACCAGATGCACGTTGCGCTCCTGCAGGCGGGCGCGGGCCTCCTCCAGTTCGCGGTTGCGCTGTTCCAGTTCCTCGATCAGCCCGGCGCGCTGGAACTCCCGCGCCTCCACCTTGACCGTCATCATGCCGAAGGCTTCGGCCAGGCGCTCCAGCTCCGGCGTGGACGCGCCGGTTTTCGTCAGTTCGAACAGGGCGTTTTCATCGGCGGGGCGGCCCCAGGCGAGATCGTCGCACAACCGGATCAGCCTTTCCAGCACCTTTGCGGAGTCGTTCTTTTCAGCGCTCATGGAAGTGACCTTGTCATGAATGATATTCGCGCATTCAGCGCTGAAGACTCTGCACCCAGCGCAGCACTTCCGCCACGGGGCCGATGAGATCCTGGGGGATATAGGAATTTTCCGTGCCCTGCTCGTACAGGCCGCGCGCCAGCGGCACATTGCGCATGATGGGAATGCCTTCCTCTTCCGCCGCGCGGATCATGCGCTGCGCCAGCGCGCCCTGCCCCCTGGCCAGAATGACGGGCAGGGGGGTTCTTTCCTTTTCGTAGTCAAGGGCCACGGCGAAATGGGTGGGATTGGTCACAAGCACCTTCGCTTTTCTGGTATTGGCTACCTGATTCTGGGCGATCATTTCCTGATGCAGCTGCTTGCGCTTGCTCTTGATCAGCGGGTCGCCCTCGCTTTCCTTGTATTCCCGCTTGACTTCATCCTTGCTCATCATGTTCTGCTTGTTGAACTGCCATTTCTGGAAGAACCAGTCCGCGGCCGCAATGACGCAGAACACGCCCGCCGCCGTCAGCACCAGATCTCCGGCGGCGGCTCCCAGTATGCTCCACATGTCGCCCGCGTCACCCTGGGGAATGCGGAACAGGCGCGGCAGATAGTCGGTGAAGATGACATACACCGTGACGCCGAGTACCGTTACTTTAATAATATTTTTAAGGAATTCAACAGCGTTTTTGATGGAAAAGACCTTTTTGAACCATTTGCCCGGGCTGATGTTGTCCAGCTTGGGCAGGGCGGACTGGATGGAGAACATCACGCCCACCTGGGCCAGATTGGCGCACAGCGCCACGCCCATGACCATGCCGATCAGCGGGCCGGCCACACGCAGTGCGCAGGAAAGCGTGGAGGAAACCGCAATGCCCAGCGCTTCGGGAAAAGGACGATTCATGATCAGCATGGGAATTTCGCCCATGCTCATCATGGTTTCGAGCATGTCCGGAGCCATGGCGAGAAGATACACCGCCACCGCCATGACCGTAAGCGCGGAGGGGACATCCTGGCTTTTGGCCACCTGTCCTTTCTCGCGGGCGTCCCGCAGCCGTTTCGGTGTGGGTTGTTCTGTCTTTTCGTCGCTCATGGGATGGGATATTCTCCGGTTTTATCCACAGTTACGGTCGATCAGGAGTCTGACGGTACTCAGCGGGCCGGCGGCAACATGTGTCCACGGCCGGCTCGCTTGAGCCTTCGTGCGGCTTCGCCGCACGAAGGCTCCGCTCCGCGTGACATTGCTTCCGCTCCTCATCTCTGCTCTCGATGCCCGTACGCCTCGCTCTGCTCGGCAACGGGCACGGCCCCTGCGGGGCCGCCGTTCGGTCGGCCCCCCCTCCATGCCGCATGGCCATGCGGCGGGGGGGCGTCGCTCCATGGCTCGCTAACGCTCGCGCCTCCGGCGGTTAATTGTTTTCTACGGTTCCAGCACATTGGGCAGGGTGAGGATGGACTCGCGGATGAAGTCGAACAGCTCCGGCGCGCGGGAGAGCAGCAGACCGAAATAGAAGCACAGCAGAAAGGCGGCCAGTCCGCTCTTGATGGGCATGGCCAGCACATAGACGTTGAGCTGTGAAGCGAAGCGGTTGACCAGCCCGAGCGAGATGTCCGTGAGCAGGCAGGCCACGGAAATCGGCCCGGCGAGCAGCAGCATGTGCCCCATGAGCCAGCCGACCTTGCCCGCGAAGTACAGGGGCAGGGCCATGCTGAATTCCGCGGGAAGGGGGCGGGCCGCGGGCCAGAGTTCGTAACTGGCATAAATGACCCCGACAAAGGCCAGAAAGGCTCCGGAAGCGTAGAACAGGTAGGTCATGCTCTGGAACAGCAACTGGCCCATGGGGCTGCTCTGGTCGCCGGAAAGAATGTCCGCGCCTTCCGCCATGCTGGCGCCGCGCTGGTTGTCGATGAAAAAGCCCGCGCTCTGCACCGCCCAGAAGGCGATCCCTGCGAGAAAGCCGAGCATCAGCCCGAGCAGTGTTTCCTTGCACAGCAGAAGGGCCAGCCTGCCGCCCGCTTCCAGGGTCATTGCGGCGGAAAGGCCTGCCTCCGGCGCGATGCCTTCCGCCACCACGGGATGCAGGGGCAGATACAGCGCCAGAACAAGAATCAGACGGATCTGCCCCGTCACCACCGACGCGCCGAAAAAGGGCGCGACAAGGACGAGCATGAAGAGCCTCGGCATGCCGAGAAGGATCGCCGTCAGATGACGGTAGAGATCCAGCGCCTGAAACAGTCCGGTGATGTCCATGCTCGTCCGGGTTCGGTGTCAGTTGTCCGGCCCGAAGGCGGTACACTCGCCGCTGAGTGTGAAGTCCGGCATGTCCTTGCCGGTCATGTCCTGATTAAGGTCAATTTCCATGGTTACGGCATATCTGCTCCCTCCGACGCCGTGCCCGTCATTTGGGGTTCCCAGCGGCTGAAGGGCGACATCCATATCCAGGCGGATGGTGGCCTTGCCGTTCTGGATATTGAGTTCATACTTGTGGTAGGGCGTGCCCAGGTGCAGCCCCTTTGCCTGAATTTCGGCAAGATTGGGACTGTCCGGATTGGGCTTGGTGCCGCCGGGCATGGCAAGGTGTTTGTAAAGCGACCCTTCAATACCTGCCTGGGAAGCCGCAAAGCTGATGAAGGAACTCATTTTTTCATCGGGAACGAGAGCCTTGAGCTGCCCTGCCAAATCATCCTTGTTCACGGGCTGTCCGTTGATGCTGCGGACTGAATCCCGCTGTGCGTCCTTGGGGTAGGAAGCGTGTATGCCGTTTTCGATGTGGGCCTGTTGTGTCGGCTTCCGAAATTCCGCTCTGGTGTCTTCGGCCACTTCATTCATCATGGGCTGAAGCCGGGCACTGGAAAGGGAGAAGGCACATTTCAGGCCATTGGATAAAACGGGATCGCTGTTAATCCTCTGCATGAACTGCTGAATGTTGGCGCGCACGGTTGCCGCGTTGTGGTTCAACACGCCGTGTTCCCTGAGCTGGTGCAGAACCAGTGCGCGTGCCGCCGCTCTGGATTCGGGCGGGAGCTTCGCCAGTTCCCCCGCCATGGCAAGGCTCGCGCACATGCGGTTTCGCTCGATCTGCGTGATCGGGGGCCGCTGGATTTCCGCCTGGGCCGGGTTGACCAGCGCATCCCGCCGCACCATGTCGGCCATGGCCTCGTGCAGCCTTGTATTGCGTGTTTCTATGGCGGCGCGGCCCGAGGCGCTGAGGGAGCGGAACGCGTCACCGATTTTCTGGAAAAAGCGCCCGGCGGCGCTCTGGGTTTCAAGTTGCCCTTCGCTGTTCAGTTTGAGATTCCCGCCGTTCTCAATATGCTGGAACATCTGCTGGCCGGATTCGATACGCATGATGCTTTCCCCCGCCGGATTAAACTTTCAGGAAATTCATGAAAGGCACTTCGCCGGAGATGTCCGCGGGCGCAGCGTTTTCTCCGCCGGGAGCGGAAGGCCGCCATTCGTCCAGCCGGATCATCCAGTCCGCCGCCACGGCAAGCAGATTGTTCACGATGCGGGCGAAACCCTCCGCATCCAGGCGGGAAAGATCCCAGGCAAGCTGGATGGTGACCAGCTCCTGACTCTCGTCCACGCCGAGGGTAAAGCCCTGGGGGTCCGTGAAAAGATTGTTGGCGGCAAGGAGCTTCATGCAGAACTCCTCTCTTCCGCCGCTCGCGGGCGGCAGCAGGGCCGCGCCGGTCTGGAACACGATCATGCCGGAACTTTCCGCCAGCCCGATGTGTATGCCCAGTCCCTCCACGGAGAGAACGGCCTGACAGCTTCCTTCCTCGGCTTCGCAGGCGCAGCCGGTCGCCGCGGCGTAGCCTGTCGCCAGTTCATGCAGTGCTTTGCGCATGGGGTCTCCTTGTGTTGGTATCAATAAAGTTTGCATGAAATCCCTTTCAGGGACGATATTTCAGAGAAAAAGCAAAAGGCGTGCCAGACGAGGCCCTTTTCATATCAGATAGAAACGGTTGAAGATGTCCCCGCCGTAACGCAGGATTTCCCCGCCCAGCCAGCCGCCCATCAGGAAGAGCGTCAGGCCCACGGCCAGCAGCTTTACGCCGAAGGTCAGGGTTTGTTCCTGCAGTTGGGTGATGGCCTGAATGAGACTGAGCACGATGCCCACGGCCGAGGCCACCACGATGGGCGGCAGGGAGAGCATCATGACCAGATACAGCGCCTTCACGGCGTAGTCGACGGCAAGTTCCATGAAAGTCCTCCCGCCCGGATATCACAGGCGTATCCTGTTTACAGGCTGGACGCTGATTTCCGGCGTGATCTCCTGATATGACACCACGGGCAGCCTGTAATGCTCGCCCTCGATGAGCCGCCGCACATAGCGCCGGATATCCATGCTGGCCAGCAGTACGGGCATCTGCGGATGTTTGCGGTAGTCGCCCGCGGCCGCCGTCACGGCTTCGACGAAGCGGCGCGTGGTATCCGGGTCGAGCGCCAGAAAGGCTCCGGCCGAAGTCTGCCGTATGGATTTGCGGATGGTCTCCTCCACCGAGGGGTCCATGAGAATGGCCGGCAGCATGTTCTGCCCGCGCGAATACATGTAGCTGATCTGGCGTTTCAGCGCGCCGCGCACGTATTCGGTGAGCATGACGGTATCTTTCTCCTTGGGGCTCCATTCGATGACGGCCTCCAGAATGCTGCGCAGGTCGCGGATGGAAACCTGCTCCTGCGCAAGGCGCTGGAAGATTTCCGCGATGCGCTGCACGGGCAGCAGGCGCGTGGCCTCGCGCACCAGATCCGGAGCGCGTTCCTCCATCCTGTCCAGCAGGTACTTTGTTTCCTGCATGCCGATGAAGCCGGAGGCGTGACGGGCCAGCATCAGGGAAAGATGATAGGCCAGAATGCGGGAATGGCTCATGCAGGAAAGCCCGGCCTGTTCCAGCACCGCCTGTTTCTCCTGCGGAATCCACAGGCTTTCCACATCGGGCAGGAAGGCTTCGCCCTTCTTCACCTCCACGCCGAGCATGCGCAGGGTGTCCTCGCTTTCCCGCGCGAGAACCATGCCCGCTTCAAGCTGTCCGCGCGACATGGGAATCTCGTTGACCTGAAGCACATAGGAAAGCCCCGGCAGGGCGGGGGAAACGCGCAGGTTGATGCCGGGGAAGGGCACCCCGAGATCAAAGTACAGGGCGCGGCGCAGCGCGGCCAGCTCGTCGTTCAGGGTGTCATAGTCCAGCGAGGTCGCCAGCCCTTCGGAAATGTCGAGGATAATGGGCACGGTGGGAGCGAATTCGTCCTGCGGCCCGGCCTTTCCGGCCTTGCTCCGGCTTTTGACCGTGGGCTTGAGCGACTGCGCCAGTTCCTTTCTGGAATCCCGCTCTTCGGGCGCGGCCCTGATTTTGTCCAGCACATAGCCCAGCCCGCCCACGGCGAAAGCCAGGGTAAAGAGCTGCGGCTTGGGAAAGCCCGGAATGAGCGCGAAGAGGAAAATCAGCCCGCCGGCCATTTGCAGGGCCTTGGGCTGGGCGAAGAACTGCCCGCCGATCTGCGCTCCCACGTCCACATCCGTATCGCCGGAGCGGGTGATGAGAATACCCGCCGAAATGGCGATGATCAGCGAGGGAATCTGGGAGACGAGGCCGTCCCCGATGGTCAGGATGCCGTAAATCTGCAGGGCTTCCCCGGCGGAGATGCCGTGCTGGGTGATGCCGATGATCGTGCCGCCCACAATGTTGACGACCGCCACGATCATCCCGGCGATGCTGTCGCCCTTGACGAACTTCATGGCCCCGTCCATGGCCCCGAACATCTTGCTTTCTTGGCTGATGGCGTCGCGCCGTTTCTGGGCTTCCTCCATGTCGATGACCCCGGCCCGCATGTCCGCGTCGATGGACATCTGCTTGCCGGGCATGGCGTCCAGGGTGAAGCGCGCGCCCACTTCGGCCACACGCTCCGCGCCCTTGGAAATGACCAGAAACTGCACGATGGTGAGGATCAGAAAGACCACCGCGCCCACCACGAAGTTGCCGCCCAGGGCGAATTCCCCGAAGGTCTGGATGATCTCCCCGGCATCCGCGTTGAGCAGGATCAGGCGGGTGGTGGTGATGTTCAGACCCACGCGGAACAGCGTGGTGAACAGCAGCATGGTGGGAAAGGAGGAAAACTCCAGCGGCGTCCTGACGTACATCGTCATCATCATGATGGCGAAGGAAAGCGCCAGATTCGCCCCGATGAGCGTGTCCACCAGCGCCGTGGGCAGGGGCATGATCATCAGGGCGATAACCGCCACCAGCAGGCCCACCAGCGCGAGATCGCTGTGCCGGGTGGTGGCGGATACGATGCCGCGCGCGTCGGAAAACAGGCTCACTGGCGCCCTCCCCCCGCGACGATCCATGCGTTCACCGCGTTTTTCGCCTCGTCGGCGCGTCCTGTCAGCCACAGAGCGCGCGCCTTGAGCAGATGGAGCGCTGCATCGCGCGAGGGCAGCGGAGCCGCGCCCACGATCCTGTCAATATGTTCCAGCGCCCCGCCGCCGTCCCCCAGCGCGAGCAGGGCGGCGGCCATGCAGCGGCGCGCCTGCCCGTCGGCGGGTTCCAGCGCGAGCAGGGCGGCGAACAGTTTCTTCGCCCGCGCAAACTGCCCCATGCGCAGAAACAGATAGCCCAGCACCAGCAGCGCGCGCCGCTGTTCCCCGCTCAACGGAGAACTCTCGCCTCCGGCCATGCCTAGCCTCCCACCATCAGGCCCGTGTAGGCCTTGAGAAGTTCCGTGTTTTCCAGCAGCGGGGCGAGTTCATCCCGCACAAAGGCCCGCACCGCCGGGTCTCGGCTGTCCTTCAGCGCCTCCAGGCCGCCCCGGAGTTCGGCCTGAAAGATTTCCGGCTGGAGGATGGAGCCGTCTCCCACCGGAGGGCAGAGCGCCGCGTCGAGCTGCTTTTCCGCCGCTCCCTGCTGATAGAGTTCGTCCAGCCCGGCCTCGCGCAGTACGGTGGAGGCCAGAGGCCGGGCGTCCGGCATGCGGGCTCCGCTTCCGGAGTCCATGACGTTCTGGATGCCCAGATTCGGGTCCAGCAGATTGAGTGACACGGAAGGCATGGTCAGACCCCCTGCACGGCCTTGTTCATGACGTCGGCAAGCATGAGCACGGCTTTTTCCATGCCGGCCGCCGTGGCTTCCCGCTCCGGCAGGCGGGTGAGCATGATGAGCTGATCCCCATGCACTCCCGCGCTCAGGGGGAAGGGCCGGGGATGCCGGTAATGGCACAGCTCCAGAGCGCGTTCCGGCGCTTCCCGATCATGGGCCGGACAGGGCCGGGCCAGATACACCAGAAGCTCTTCCGCGCCCGGCTTTCCGCCTTTTTCCAGATGCAGACGGCCCATGCGCTCCACGTCCAGCGCCGCCAGCCCGTCCGGGCTGAAGGACAGGCCGGGCAGGCCCATGCGTCTGCCGAATTCGTTCAGTTCCTGTTCCAGCATTGAGGTATTCTCCTTCGGGGAGGCGCTGCCTCCCCGTACCCCTCCGGCAGGGGCATGATGCCCCTGCACCCTCGTCAGGCGGGCACAGTGTTTACGCGCATCGCGCGTAAACACTGTGCCCGCCCTGATAAGGGGATCGGGGGGATTATCCCCCCGACGGGGCGCGGGGCGGAGCCCCGATACATTCTTTCTCGCTATTCCTGGCTTGCCAGCCAGGCATCCTCCTCGGCAATGGCGGCGTCCACGGCGTCCTGCACGGCGTCGAGCACCTTCATGCGGCCCTCGTTTCCGTCAAAGAGCGAGGGCGCGAAGGAGCGCGTGGTGTTGAGCAGTTCCTGGAGAAACAGCACCTTGCGCTCGATGTCCGGCGCTTTCGCCTCATCCGCGAAACGGGCGATCTGCGAGCCGCTGATGAAGTGTTCCCTGCGCAGCCCCACAACCTTTCCGAGCAGAGCCATGTCGTCCAGCGGGCAGTTCTTCACGCCGTGCACGGATGCCCAGCGATCCAGCAGCTTCGCGCACAGGCTGCGCGCGCTCTGGAGGGAGCGAAGCTCCCCGAAGCCGGCGTTGACATGCTCAAGATGGGTCTTTTCCATGCTGGGCACGTCGGCGGCCATGTCGCTGGCCAGAGCCTTGTAGAGAAAGTCCAGCGCGGCGTCGAAGTCATTGCCGTATGCTTCCTGAATATGGGCGTACAGCTCGTTGACGTCGGCAAAGTCGCATACCGCGCCCCGGTACAGCGCGCCGAGTTCGGAAGGCGAGCCCAGAGAGCCGAAGCCCCTTGCGTTCAGCGCCCCGCAGATGCCGGAACGGATGGCCGGGCCTTCCGCCGCTTCCAGTTCCGCAAGGGCTTCGTCCACGCCGCGCAGCGTTTCGGAGGATGTCGCGGCGTCGCCCGCAAGCTCGTCGCGGATTTCCTTCAGCGCGGCCCATGCGTCGGAAGGATCGGGGAAGCGCTGCCGCGCCTGGCGCAGGGCATGTTCCCTGCCTTCGCGGGCGCGGATGGCGTCCTTGAGCTGATCAATCTGCTCGGCTTCGCCCTTTTCGTGCATCAGCTCCTGGTACTTCCTGACCCGTTCCTCCATGGCCTCGTCGATTTCATCGCGTTCCCTGCGTTCGTCCAGCTCGAAATCGTCCGTGGTGTCGGCGGCAAAGGTCAGTTCCTCGGCGGCGTCGGCCAGAAGCGACATGGGCGACTCCACCACCGCCGCCGCATTGCCGAACAGCGAACCCACAGCGGCGGAAGGGGAGGAAAAACCCGTGTTCTGCATCGGGCTCACGCCCTGCTGCCGGATGGAAAAATCAATGGACATGTTGATGGCTCCGGATTCCCAAAAAGGTTGGCGGATAACTCCCGCTTCAGGAAGCTATGCCAGAATCGTGCCGAACTGACGAAAACTCGTTTTTCAAAATTATCATGGGCTGTTCGGGACGGCAAGGCTCCCTGTCGAATCATCGAATATCGAATGCAGCGAGGCTTTCATGAGGATTTTTCAGGTGTATTATCCTTTTTGCTTGTGGGTATCGGGCTGTTTTTATAAGGTAATGCCAAAGTGGAGGAGAATTTTTTGTGTTGCCAACTTTTTTGGCAATAAAAATCCGCAGTATCTTTTCTTCCTTTGTTTTTCAAGGTATTTCAGATTTGGCACGATTTGTGCTTGTCACATCGGCAGCATGTTCGGAAAGAGCATGCCGCCATCAGCAAAGGAGTTTTGGATATGGCTTACACCGAACAGGATATGCAGAAGCAGATGGAACAGTTCGCGGCGCTCAGGGATGAGTTCTCCCGTCTGGAAGCCCAGGAAAAGGCGCTGCGCAGGCAGGCGGGTCTGCCCGAGGAGGGCGGGGAAAAGATGGATATGTCCAAACTTTCCCCAGAAGAGCGCAGGCATGTTGAGGAAGCCATGGCGGAAGCCGGACGCGCCGGGGAAGCCCGTGCCGCCCAGAGCCGTCCGGCCAGAACCGCTTCCGGCCCCCTGCCCGGCGCGGGCCGCCGGGGCGTGGTGCGGCTGTAACCTTTACAGCATATTGAAGGCCCGCAAATGTTTCAATCCACAGTCGCCCCATCCGCCGACTGACTGAAGCAGCCGACGGAGAGGGGGCGTGCGGATTGCCCCTCCCTCTTGTCAGCTCCTCTTTTCCCCCTGAAGGGGAGGTCTCAAAACACACGGGAATTTTTGATGAGTATGCAGGTTGATAATACGAGTACCAGTTCCGTCAGCTTCGGCCAGCTCGGCCCCACTTCAAGCCTCCAGCTCATGTTCGCCAAGCTCCAGCTTGAGCTGGCGGAAACGGCCAAGAGTCAGGCCATGGGCAAGATGGACGCCATTGCCGAGGCGCAGGACGAGCAGAAGCTGGTTTCCAGACTTCTGAACGAAGCGCGGGACAAGAAGGCCAACACGACCGAAGCCGCGGAATCGTCAACGGTAACATATAAAAATGTCGCCAAACGTGACGAGAACGGCAAGATCATGCGTGACGGGAACGGAGAAATCATCCGTGAAGACAGGACGGAAACCATTGAAAAGGGAAAGAAATGGTCCGCCATGTCGCAGGAAATGGTGGATTATGTGGATGAACATGATCTGGCCATGGATAATACGCTGAATGATCATCTGCAGCGGGAAGAACAGTGGGACGTGCTTATCACCTCCCTTGAGTCCCGTCTCGAAGAGCTGGGCACGAATACGCAGCAGGAAATGGTCTATATTCAGGACTACATGGGGCAGTACAACTCCTACCTGCAGGGAGCGAACACGCAGATATCCAACTCCAACCAGACTCTGACCAGTCTGGCGAAGGGGCAGTAAGTTCTCTGACTTGGGCTGAACACAAAATACAAAGGTAAGGAAAGATGACGCAGGTAACGCTCGACAGCGGCAAGGCCGTCACGCTCGGTGAACTCGGCCCCACTTCAAGCCTTCAGCTCATGTTTGCCAAGCTCCAGCTTGAACTTTCGGAAACAGCCAAGAGTCAGGCCATGGACAAAATGGACGCTATTTCCAAGGCGCAGGATGAACAGAAAAAGGTTTCTGGTTTGCTTAATCAAGCCAGACAGCTTAAGGCTGATGCCAATGGAGGATGCGGAGACTGTCCGTGGGATGAAAAGGCGTCCATGATGCCGCAGGAAATGAAGGACTACATGGATGCAAATGGCCTGGCTTATGACAAGACAGGAAACGACTTGGCGAATAATTCGGAAGAGTGGGATGTAGCCATCACCGCCCTTGAGTCCCGTCTCGAAGAGCTGGGCACGAATACGCAGCAGGAAATGGTCTATATTCAGGACTACATGGGGCAGTACAATTCCTATCTGCAAGGAGCGAACACGCAGATATCCAACTCCAACCAGACTCTGACCAGTCTGGCGAAGGGGCAGTAGTCCTCTTTGTTTTCAGGTGAAAAACAAAAGAAAGGAATCACAGATGAGCATGCAGGTTGATAATACGAGTACCAGTTCCGTCACCTTCGGCGAACTCGGTCCGACCACAAGTCTTCAGCTCATGTTTGCCAAGCTCCAGCTTGAGCTGGCGGAAACGGCCAAGAGTCAGGCCATGGACAAGATGGACGCCATCTCCAAGGCGCAGGACGAGCAGAAGCTTGTTTCCAAACTTCTGAACGAAGCGCGGCAGGCCAAGGCCGATGCCAAGAACGGAAACAGTTCGGACATCACCACCACCTATTATACCTATGACAAGGATGGCAAGGTCACCGGGTCCTATACGGAAACCGCGCCCAAGGGGAAGGATTACAATCCCATGAGCAACGAGATGGTGAAGTATATGGACGAGCACGGTCTTGCCTATGACAAGACAGGGGATGACCATATGCATACCGAGGAAGAGTGGGATGTCGCCATTACCGCGCTGGAAGGCCGTCTCGAGGAGCTGGGCACGAATACGCAGCAGGAAATGGTCTATATTCAGGACTACATGGGGCAGTACAACTCCTACCTGCAGGGCGCGAACACGCAGATATCCAACTCCAACCAGACTCTGACCAGCCTGGCGCGCGGACAGTAGCCCCTGCGCCGGGAGTACGCCGAACACGCAACACCAAGGATGCATCATGCCCCAGACCGTAGAACAGGAACAGGAAATCCGCGCCGCCATGCTGGACATGGCGAAAGCCGCGGGACTTTCGGAACAGGAATTTGACGATATGCGCGCCGCCCTGGAACAGGGCGCGACGCTGGCGGACGTTTTCGGCATCAGCAGGGAGGCGATGGAGTCCGGCTATGCCTACGCCTACAATCTGTACAAGGCGGGGAACTACAAGGACGCGGAAAACATGTTCCGCGGGCTGTGCATGTATGACGGCAATGACCCCCGCTTCTGGATGGGGCTGGCCGGATGCCTTCAGGCGCGCGAGGAATATCAGCTTGCCGTGGATACCTACGGCATGGCCGGCCTGGCGGGAGGGCTCAAGGATCCGGCGCCCTTTTATTACGGCGGGCTGTGCTATCTGAAACTGGGCGACGGAGAGAATGCCGCCGTGGCGTTTCAGGCCGCGTTGACCTACGGCGACGACGCCAATCCCGCCCACAGACAGTGCCATGAGCGTATCCGCGCCCTGCTGGAGACGCTGGCCCAGACCAGGGAGAAGAAGGCATGAGCGTCACGCTTCAGGACATGCAGAATGCCCTGTCCACGCTGGGCATGACGCTGGAATCCAGTCCGGAGATCCGCCAGCTCGCGGAAAAGGTGAGGGCGGAAGGGGGGACGGCCGTCCCCGGTACGGGCGAGAGCGTCAGGGAACTTTTTTCCAGACTGGGGCTGGATTCTCTGCTGCCGGAACTGCCCGCCCCGTCCGCAAGCCTTTCCGCCGGAGGAGGGCTGAGCATGGCCGGGCTTTCTCTGGAGACCCTGCTGGACGCCGTGGGTTTTGAACAGCGCCGCGCCGAAACCAAGGCTGGCACGGCTTCGCTCAAGGCGCACGCGCAGGAGCGGGCCGAAGCCAACGCGGAAAAACTCAAGAATGTTCAGGAGCAGTTGGAAAAGTCCAAATCCCGCGGTTTTCTCGACGGTCTGCTCAAGGCGTTCAAGTATATCGGCATGGCGCTTGCGGCCATAGGCGCGGTTGCCCTGATGGCGACCGGGGGAGGGGCGGCCATAGCCGTGGGCGTAATTTCCATGGTGCTTCTGGCAAGCAGCATTACGGAGGAGGCCACGGGCGGCAAGGTCGGCTTCAGCCCGGCCTTTATCACCGGCAAGATCATGGAGGCCGCCGGAGCGAGTGAAACGGCCATCATGTGGACCAAGTTCGCCGTGGATATCGCCACTTCCATCGCTCTGGCCGTGGGAGGCGGGCTTGCCGCCGCCGGGAAGATCGGCGGTTCCGCGGCCAAGGCCGGGGCGGATGCGGCGTCCACAGCGGCGAAAACCGCTTCCACGACGGCGGATGCTGCGGCCAAGGCTGCCCAGGCCGCGGACAAACTCAAGCATGTCGCGTCCATTGTCGCGCGGGTGTCTACCGGGCTTGGCGGCGCGAACACCATCGCTCAGAGCGCCACAAGCATAGCTTCCGCGGTCAATGAAAAGGACATAAGCTTTCTGCAGGCCCAGCAGAAGCGGCTTG
Organism: Candidatus Mailhella excrementigallinarum; assembly: GCA_944324075.1. Lineage (GTDB taxonomy): Bacteria > Desulfobacterota > Desulfovibrionia > Desulfovibrionales > Desulfovibrionaceae > Mailhella > Mailhella excrementigallinarum. Next base: position 41,485 of record CALUUZ010000005.1, on the reverse strand, counting down.
AGGCCATTCTTGAAAAAATCGCCATGGCCAACGAGCTGGATATCGAGCACATCAAGCAGATGATGCAGCGTTCCGAACAGACGCTCCAGACGGTTTCCGATATCGTGCAGGAATGCGCCCAGACCAACACCGCCGTTCTCGCGGGCAACCCCGCCATGGCCTGATCAAGGAATAGTGCCATGTTTCAATCCTCAGTCGTCCCATCCGCCGACTGACTCCGCGACCGACGGGACAGTGGACGGACAGGAGGCGTGCGGATTGCCCCCTCCCTAGAAGGGGGAGGTCTCAAACCACAAAGGAATTTTTGATGAATATACAGGATGTCACAGGTTTCAATGCGGTTCAGTACAACGCGCTGGTGGAGCAGGCCGAAGCGCGCGGCGTGACCTCCGCCAGAGTGGACGAGGCCCTGCTTTCCGCCATTGAAGCGGGAAAGGATTTCACTTCCGCTGTTGTGCATGTGGCCGCGCAGTTGCCGGAACTGTCCGCCCCCACGACAACGCGCATGCCCGCGTCCAGTGACTGGGTCGGACTGCCCAGCCCCGGCGCCCTGTTCGCGGGGCTTATCGTGCAGGACGCGGCGGAGCAGCGGCGTACCAACCGCAGCATCATCCAGGCCCAGGGTTCGCAGATCGTCGATCTCATGGAACAGCAGGCGGACAAGATTGAAAAGGGCGCGATGCAGAAATTCGCCTGCGCCGTGGCCGGAGCCGTGGTGAACATGGCCGCCGGGGCCGCCAGTCTGGGAATCGCCGCCGCCGGCGTGGGCCGTACCGATAGCGGAAAACTGGACTTCAGGGCCGGAAGCGCGGCCGATTCACAGCTTACGGCGTCTGTTTCCCAGTCCATCAGCACGCTGATTTCTTCTGTGGGAACGATGATTTCCTCCGGCGGCGATTACGCCCAGGGCCTTCGTTCCGCCGAGGGCAAGCGGCTGGAAGCGGAGCAGGAGCAGATCCGGACCATGATGGAGCAGACCAAGCAGACCAACGAGGCGCTGCGGGATCTGGTGGCAAAGGCGCAGGAGTTCGCCAACGCCATGCAGCAGAACATGAACCAGACCAGAACCAAGATTCTGGGGTAGGGCGGTTCGGAACATGCCGGCTCCGCGGGCCGGTTGAGCCGCGGACATGCGCGGGAAGTCCGGCCGGATTCCCGCCGCGCCCGGGCGTGTTGATTTTCCCCCCCATCTTGCATAGCCTATGCTGTATCGACAGGAGCGGATATGGCTCTTCTGAACAATCTCGTTGACGCGCTGGCTTCCCGCGCCGGATGGAAACGGCCCCGTCAGGATGAGGACGGCGCGTACCGTTTCCGGCTGGAAAACGGTCTGGATTTCGCCGTCTTTTCTCCGGATGGCCGTGCGGCCGTTCTGCGCGCGGAATTTGCGGACGTGCCCGCCTCCGGCCCGGATCGGGAAGAGATGCTGCGCGCCGCGGCAGGGCGGCAGGCCGGAGTCTGCCGTATCCGCGCCTCTGTCGCGGCTCTGGAAAGGCCGGGGCAGAGTCTGCTGAAGTCCGCCTCCGGTTCCGGCGACAGGCTTGTCCTGTACCGCATGGCGGAACTTGCCGCCGGGCAGGAGGCGTTTGACGCCGCCGTGAGGGATTTTCTCAACGATCTTGCCTGGTGGAAGGCCGCTTCCGGAGGGGACGGACAGAATGCGGCGCGGCCGCTTTTCGGCATGCCGGGCATGTTTGGGGGCATCTATTGAAGAAGCGTCCTTTTCTCTTCTGTGTTTTTCTTTTTGCCTTCTGCCGGGTCTTCGCGGCGGAAGGCCTTTGCGCGTCCTCCATTCCGTTCCGGCAGCCCTTTTCCCATTATGCGGAAAATGAGGGCATCTGTTCCGTTCTGGCGGATTTCGCCCGCGCCGAAGGGTACGGATCGGTATGCAGTCCGGCGCTGACCGGGGAGATGAGCGGCCGCTTCGAGCAGGTGCCGCCGGGCGAGTTTCTCGCGGGCATGCGTTCGGCCTTCGGTGTGCGCTGGTTCACGCAGGGGCATACCGTGACCTTCTGGCACGAAGGGGAGAACACCCGCGCCTTTCTCGCGCCATCCACGGTTTCCGCGTCCGCCCTGCGCGACATGCTGCGCGCGGCGGGCATGATTTCCCCCCAGCTTCCGGTGGAAACGCTGAGCGAGCAGAACCTTCTTTCCGTCAGCGGGCCGCCCCTGTATGTGGAGCAGCTGCGCGAGGCCATGGCCGCATTCGAGGCGGCCCAGGGCGGGCGCACGGTGATGCGCGTCTTTCCGCTCCGGTACGCCTGGGCGGAGGACATGAGCGTCAACAGCATGGACGCGGTGATCACCATACCCGGCGTGGCCAGCATTCTGCGGGCCATGGTTTCGGGAACTCCTCTGACCGGATCGGGTGTTTCTGTACTGCCTTCGGCGCAGGAGAGTCTGCGCGGGCAGGGCATGGCCGCCGTGGGCGGCGCCGCGGACGCGGGCTCCCCCGCGCCGCTTCCGCCCGCCGCACAGGGCGGAGGCGGGCAGGAAGGCTCCTCCGGGCCGAGCATCATCGCGGATCCGCGCGTCAACTCCGTGCTGGTGACGGACGCCGAATACCGCATGAGCTATTATGCCAAGGTCATCGCTGATCTGGACAAGCCGGTGGAGCTGGTGGAAATCCACGCCGCCATTGTGGATATCGACAGTGACTTTTCCCGCGAGCTGGGCGTGAACTGGTCCGGGGCGGGGAGCTTCGGAGGGAACACCAGCGGAGGAGGAAGCGGCGGCGGAAGCATGGGCGAAGGCGTCTTTCCCTCGGCCGGAGCCGCGTCTGACGGCGGCCTCTCCTTCTCCACGCTGTATTCCCACGGCACGGATTATTTTCTGGCGCGGGTCAATGCGCTGGAAGAGGACGGACAGGCCCGCGTGCTGGGCAAGCCCTCCGTGCTGACAATGGACAATGTGCAGGCCACGCTGGAAAATACCAGCACCTATTATATTCCCGTGCAGGGCTACGAGTCTTCCGATCTGTTCAAGATCGATTCCGGCACCGTGCTCAAGGTGACGCCGCACATCATTCCTTCCGAAAACGGCGGACCGGACGGCATCAAGCTCATGGTCAGCGTGCAGGACGACCGGGACGACGGTTCCAACTCCTTCTCCGTGGACAGCAGCAAGGGACTGTCGCCCATCAAGCAGACCAAGATCAATACCCAGGCCATCGTGGCGGAGGGGCAGAGTCTGCTCATCGGCGGCTATTACTATGAAACGCAGAGCGACAGCGAGAGCGGCGTGCCCGGGCTGAAAAACATTCCCCTTCTCGGCGGATTGTTCAGCTCCACGGGCAAGAAGCACCAGCGCATGGAGCGTCTTATCCTGATCACTCCGCGCATCGTGCGCATGGATCAGGCGCCGGACGTGCCTGCCCGCGTGGATGATCCGCGTTTCAGCCGTACGCCGACCCAGGCGGATTACGAGGAGCGCGCTCCGCTGGCCCGCCCGGTGGGCGGCTGCGCGCGTCGTGCCGAGCTTGCGCCCGCAGCGCCGGAGCCTTCCCTTCCTCCTTCCGTGTCCGTGACGCCCGTTTCCGCGCCGCTGCCCGCCGGGCCGGTGCTGTCGCCCATGCCCGCCGCCGGAGGTGGACAGTGAGTCCGTCAGGCGGAAACAGCGCGCCCGCCGTGGCGCTGTATGTCTTTTCCGGCCCTCACCTCGGCGCGCGCCTGGAACTGGCGGAAGGGAGCTGGGTGCTGGGATCGGATGATTCCTGCGATATCATCCTGAGCGGGCTGGCTCCCCGCCATGCGCTTCTTGAGGCGGCCGCGGGGGAGAGCGGGATGACGGTTTCACTTTCTCCGCTTGACGGAAGCGTGCGCCCGCAGGGAGGAAAGGAGATATTCCCGCCCGAGCCGGGCGAACAGGCATCGCGCCTTGCGCCCGCGGCGGGCGGCGGCTGGTATCTGGGAAGAACCTGCTTTGCCTGGAATCTGCCGGATGCGGAACAGACGGCCATCGAGCCGGAAACGGAGGCGCGGAGCGTTCCCGCCGATCCGGAAGGCGGGATGCGGGACGTTTCGCCCTCCGGCAACGAAGTTGCCGTGCCGGAGCCTGTCGTTCCTTCTGAAAGTGACAACATATTAAGCGCGGAGCTTTCCCCCGCTCCGGTGGAGATGGCGACGCCCGCCGCCGTGAAGGGAAAGGGCGGGCTTCGCGGGCGTGTTGTCCTGCTGGCGCTGCTGGCCGTCATCCTCGGCGCCATGTCCGCCGCGCTGACGCCTTCCGCGCCGGAACCCCGTGACTATCCGCAACTGGTTGAAAGATACCTGGCGGATGCCGGAATTTCCGGCCTGACGGTAACAGCCCGCGCTCCGGGCGTGGAGGTGCGCGGTTCCGTGGAGAATGACGCCGCCATGATCCGTCTGCGGGATATGGCACGGACTTTGCATTTTCCTGTATATCTCGAGGTCGGCGTCCGGGAGGATATCCTGCGCGCCGTGCGCAGTTCGCTGGGCATACGGGGATTCCATCCTGAAGTGACCATCGTGGAGGACGGCGTTTCACCGCGTCTGATCGTGGCCGCGTACATGAAGGACGCCATGCTGGAAGAGGCGGCCTTTTCCGCGCTGAAAAGCGAGGTGAGGGGGCTGCCGCCGGAGGAACGGCGCATCGTGCACGAGAAGGAACTCGCTCCCGTGCTGGAAGAGGCGCTGAAAAAGGCCGGACTGGCTTCCGTCCGCGTGATATACCTGCCCGGGCGGGTGGATTTCGCGGGGGAATTCCGGCCGGAGGACGCGCCCGCGCTGCTCGCCGTCCGGCAGGAGGCGGGCAGGCATTTCGGGGTGACGCTGCACGGTTCCGCCGCGGCGGGTTCCCCGGCTCTGGCCGCCGTTCGGAACGGGGAGGCGGACGCTTCGGCCGTGAAAGATGCCCTCCCCGCGGACTCCGCTTCCTCCGGGCCGCTGCTTGCGGCGGCGAAAGCCGGATCGGCGGCGGAGGACGGGGACCCGCTGGGCGGTCTGCGCGTGACCGGAGTCACCATGTCGCCGATGCGTTTCGTCACCACGGCGGACGGCAGACGTCTGTTCGAGGGCGCTGTGCTCCCCGGCGGCTGCACCCTGGAAAGCATAAGCACGAAAGTGCTCATGCTGCGGCGCGGCGACAGGATATTCACCTACAGACTGCGAGGTTCCCAATGATCGAAATGGAATCGGCCTTTGACGCGCTGGCGGAAGATCCCTCCGGCCACCGGCTGAAAGAGATTCGTGAAGAACTTTTTGAAATGAAGGCGGCGGTGAAGCGCGCCATGGACGCCGGCATGACGGCTGAGGAAATGGCGACGGCCAGGCAGGCCCTTGAGGCGGTGGAATGCGCCGACGAGGTGGCCGGGCGGGTGCATGATTCGCTGAACCGTTAGAGCATTTTCGATTTGAAAATGCTCCCCCCGGAATGTTCCGGACGTTGAGCGGATATGTTCAACAGCAAAACGCTCTAAGGCAACCCCCGGGAAGCGTCACTGGAGGTCTTCCCGGACAGCAGGCAGGAGTTTTGACATGAACGTAGGCAGTACAGGCGGCATTGACGTAGGCCAGTTCTTCAAGGGAGCTACGGACGGCATCGCCGCGGACGGTGCGGCGCTTCAGGCGAAGATGGAGGAAATCAGTTCCAGCGGCACGATTGATCAGGGGCAGCTTCTGGAAATGCAGTTTGCCATGGGGCAGTACAACGCCAAGCTGGAGGCCATTTCCTCAATGACAAAAAGCATTCAGGACATGCTGAAGTCTCTGGCCCAGAGAACAGGCTAGTTTTCCCCCTCCCTGCGGGTGCGGGACAAGCGAGGCGGCAACTTTCGTTGCCGCAAGGGCAGCCCGTGTTCCACACGGGCCAAAGGCAACAAGTATCCACGGCCGGCTCGTCTGCGCCTTCGTGCGGCTTCGCCGCCCGAAGGCTCCGCTCCGCGAGACCTTGCTTCCGCTCCTCGCCCCCCTCCATGCCGCATGACCATGCGGCGGGGGGTCGTCGCTCCATGCTCGCTACGCTCGCGCCTCCGGCGGTCAAGGATATTCAACAACTCCGCATAAAAGGAGACTCCATGTTTTCCGAACGACAAATCGCCCGTCTGCTGGATCTCGGCAATCTGGCCTGCCAGAAGGGCATGGTGAAAGAGGCCAGAACCATCATAGAGGGCGTTCTCGCGCTCAGGCCGGGCTTCCCGCCCGCGCTGGTCGGGCTGGCGTTCACCCGCGTGGTGGTGGACGATTTTGACGGCGCGCAGGCCATTCTGGACAAGGTGCTTGCCGCGAACCCGGAGGACAGCGACGCGCTGGCCATGCTGGGGCTTTCGCACATGCTTGCCGGACGCAGGGGCGAGGCGGAACAGGCTTTTGCCCGCATTCCGCAGGACAGCGCCGCGGCCGACATGGCCCGCGCGATCATGGAAGTGGCCTGAACCGTGCGCGCTGAACGCGGCAAGGCGGTTCCGGCCGCATGGGGAGCGGCGCTGTGATTCCCGAAGCGGCGCAGGGCTCCGCACGACTTCTGGAGGCGCTGGAAAAACTGGCGGAATGGGCGGGGAGCGGCCCGGGCGGCAACGGCCCCTCCGGCCCGCCGTCCGAAGATGTGGTGCGCGCCTTTGAGGAAGCCCTGGCCGGGCCGTCCGAAGGCGCGGAAGCAGAAGCGGCAGAAATGGTAGACGCGGGGAACGCCTCTGTTCCGCCTGATGCCGCGGGCATGGCGGATGCTCCGTACGCTCCCGGTCCGGCGGAATCCGTTCCCCCGCTTGAAGGGGACATCCGGGTTTCCGAAGCGGGTCTTCCCGCGTCGGAGATGAACGGGAGCGTGTCTTCCCCCGCCGGAGCGGAGGCTGTGGATTCCGGCCCGGATCGGCGGCCCGGGGCTGTGCAGCCCCCGGAGGAGGCAGGGCCGGGCGGGCAGGCGGATATGCCGCATGCTTCGGATGTCCAGGCCGTTCGCGCGGAGTCTTCCGCAGAGGAAAACCCCGTGCGGGAACTGGGCCGCCTGCTGGATGAATTTTCCCGCCCCGGCGCGAATATCGGGCCGGATGCGCTGTTCCGGGCGCAGTATCTTGCAGGTATGCTCAGGGTGCAGGCCCAGACCGGCCTGAAAACGTCCCAGAGCGCGTCACAGGGTATGGAAAGCGTGCTCCGTCAGCAGGGGTAGTGTTTTCTCGGATTCGGTCCATCAGTGTTGCTCTATTATGGCATGGCGCTGATAAGTAACCTTGACCGCCGGAGGCGTGAGCGTGAGCGAGCCTGGAGCGACGATGCCCCGCCGCATGGTCATGCGGCATGGAGGGGCGGGGAGCGGAAGAAAGGTTTCGCGGAGCGGAGCCGGCCGTGGATACATGTCGCCTTTGGCCCGTGCGGAACACGGGCTGCCCTTGCGGCAACGAACGTTGCCGCGCCGGCCGGAGCAAAGCCATACGTCACGCACAGCGGCATCAACATAGTGTTGTAACAGAGCCATCAGTTTTTACAGAGGTAACCATGCTGCGTTCCTTCGCCGTCCGTTTTTTGCTGCTTCTGTCGCTTGCCGCGCTCCTTGCCGGCTGCAAGGTAGAGATGTACACGGGGCTGTCCGAGGAGCAGGCCAACCAGATGCTTTCCACCCTGCTGCGGCGGGGCATCGCCGCGGAGAAGATTTCCGCGGGCAAGAACGGCTATACCCTTTCGGTGGAAGATGATCAGCTTGTGCTGGCGCTTCAGGTGCTCAAGGAAAACAGCCTTCCGCGCGAATCCTTCAAGAATCTGGGGGAGGTTTTCAGCGGCGACGGCATGATCTCCTCCTCGTCCGAGGAGCAGGCGCGCATGTCCTATGCGCTTTCGCAGGAGCTGGCCGACACCTTCTCGCGCATCGACGGGGTGCTTACGGCCCGCGTGCATGTGGTGCTGGGGGTCAACGATCCGGTCAACAATATCAGGATCGAGCCGTCCGCCGCCGTGTTCCTGCGGCATACGCCCGATTCCCCGGTCGTCAATCTCGTGCCGGAAATCCGGGAGCTGACCGCGTCCTCCGTGGCTTCGCTCAAATATGACAATGTCAGCGTGATGCTGGTTCCTGTGCGCGAAAGCGTCACCGTGCCGGAAAAACGTCCCGCTCCGTCCTCGCTGTTCGCTCCGGGCGCGCTCACTCCCGCGCTCGTGCTTCAGGTATTGGCCCTGGCTCTCATCCTGGCGGGCGCGGGCGGCGGCGTATGGCTGCTGATCCGCCGCGCCGCTGCAAAGCGCAAGGGCGGCGGCGCGGGCGGCGAGGATGGTGAGGTCTGATGAACAAGGGCTTTTTCACGGATGTGCTGGCATCCCGTCCGCTGCTGTGGGAGGCCATGCTCCGCGCCAATTCGCGTCCGGCGTCCGCTTCGGAGGGCTTTCCGGACGCCTCCGCACTGCCCGGCGAGGCCGCGGCCTCGCTTCTTTCCTGGCTGGCCGGGCGGCCGGATGCCGCCCGGCGTGAACAGAGGGGCCAGCACGCCGCGTTCTGGGACTATGCGGAGGAATCCCGCCGTCTTGCCCTGCTGGACAGGGAAACGCTGGCCGCGCTCTGCCTTGTCGCGGGCGTGGCCCTGCATGCGCCGGAGATCGCGTGCGCGCTGCGTCGTGAGGACGTGCTGACGCTGCGTTCCGGCATCGGGGAGGATATGTACCGCTACGCCCTGTGCCGCGGCCGGTATCAGCTCGGCAGCGTGCGGCGGCTGTTCGCGGGGCTGCATCCCTCCCTTCCCCTTGCGGAGCGCTGCGCGCTGCACGGAAGCATGGCCCCGCGCCTTGTGGCCGCGCTCTGGCCCGAAGAGCTTGCGGAACGTTTTCTTCCTTCCCTGCCGCCGCTGCCGGGCGGAGAGCTTCCCTCTTTCAGCGAGGGGGAAATCAGGGAAATCTGGAATGCGCTGAAAAAACTGCTGCTCAAGGAGGTTGCGCCGTCATGGGCACCATGTTTCAAATGACGGGCGGCATCGTCGCTCCCGCTCCGGGCACGCGCCTGATCCGCGCGGAGGAATACTCCCGCCTGCTTGAGGCGGGAGAGCTGCTGGCCGCCGCGCGCGGGCGCGCGGACGCCATCCGCGCGGAAGCCGAGGAAGCCTATGAGACGCGCAGACGCGAAGGGTACGAAGACGGCGTTATGGAAGGCCGCATGGAGCAGGCGGAAAAAATGATGGAAACAGCCATGCAGGCTGTGGAATATATTGAAAATATCGAAGAGACCCTGGTTAAGGTGGTAACTTCAGCCGTGCGCAAGATTATCGGAGAGCTGGATGAACGGGAACGCATCGTGCGCGTGGTGCGCACCGCGCTGGTTTCCGTACGCAGTCAGCAGAAGGTGCTGATCCGCGTCTGCCCCGCCGACGAACCCGCCGTGCGCGAGGCTCTTGCCGCCATGATCGCATCCGCTCCCGGCGGGGTGAGCTTTCTTGATGTTTCCGCCGATCCGCGCATGAAGCCGGGGGACTGCATCCTGGAAAGCGAGCTGGGCGTCGTGGATGCCGGTCTGGAAACGCAGCTCAGGGCCCTGGAAAACGCGCTGGCAGGCAAGATCAAGGAGAGCTGACGCATGGCCTTCGAGTATATAGGCGAACTGCTCGAAGAGGCCGTGCGCGATGTCAACCCCGTTGAAACGCGGGGCCGCGTGGAGCAGGTGGTCGGAACCATCATCCGGGCCGTGGTGCCCGGCGTGAAGGTGGGGGAGCTGTGCATCCTGCGCAATCCGTGGGAGGAATGGTCGCTCAAGGCGGAAGTGGTCGGCTTCGTCAGGAATGTGGCCCTGCTTTCCCCTCTCGGTTCCATGCAGGGCATATCCCCGGCCACGGAGGTCATTCCCACCGGGGAGATACTGTCCATTCCCGTGGGGAACGAACTGCTCGGCCGGGTGGTGGACGGCCTGGGGCAGGCCATGGACGGCGGCCCGGCGATCAGGACCAGAACGCATTATCCCATTTTTGCCGAAGCTCCCAACCCCATGACCCGCAAAATCATCGATCACCCCATTTCCCTGGGGCTGCGCGTCATCGACGGCGTGCTCACCTGCGGTGAAGGGCAGCGCATGGGCATTTTCGCGGCGGCGGGGGGCGGCAAGTCCACCCTGCTTTCCAGCATCCTCAAGGGCTGTACGGCGGATGTCTGCGTGCTGGCCCTGATTGGCGAACGCGGGCGCGAAGTGCGGGAATTCATCGAGCATGATATCGGCCCGGAAGGCCGCAAGAAGGCCGTGCTGGTGGTGTCCACCTCCGACCGTTCGTCCATGGAGCGGCTCAAGGCGGCCTATACGGCCACGGCCATTTCCGAATATTTCCGCGATCAGGGCAAGAGCGTGCTGCTGATGATGGACTCGGTCACCCGTTTCGGCCGAGCCCAGCGTGAAATCGGTCTGGCGGCGGGTGAGCCGCCCACCCGGCGGGGATTTCCGCCTTCGGTGTTTTCCGAACTGCCCAAGCTCATGGAGCGCGCGGGCAACTCCGACAAGGGTTCCATCACCGCCCTGTATACCGTGCTGGTGGAAGGCGACGACATGACCGAACCCATCGCGGATGAAACCCGTTCCATCCTTGACGGGCATATTGTGCTTTCACGCAAGCTGGCCGCCGCCAACCATTATCCGGCCATTGACGTGCAGGCCAGCGTCAGCCGCGTGATGAACGCCATTGTGGACAAGGAGCACAAGAAGGCGGCGCAGGCCCTGCGCAAGATTCTGGCAAAATACGCGGAGGTGGAACTGCTGGTGCAGATCGGCGAATACAAGAAGGGCGCGGACGCCGAGGCGGATTTTGCCCTTGCCCATATTCAGGCGGTCAACGCCTTTCTCAGACAGGGGCTTGATGAAAAAAGCAGCTTCGAGGAAACCCTTGCGGCTCTGAAGAAGGTTGTCCAGTAGAGCGTTTTGCTCTCGAAAATATCTGCGGGCCGGAAAAAGGATATATTCATGGCGATGCCTTCCTATCCTCTGCAATCGCTCCTCACGGTGCGGCACTTCCGCGAGGAGGGGGCGAAGAACGAGGTCCGCGCGGCGGAGCGCCGTCTTGCGGAGGCGCGGGAGGAAGTGCGGAAGAAGGAAGAGGAGCTGGAGCGTTACCGCATCTGGAGGCCGGAAGAGGAAAACCGCCGCTATGACGCGATCATGGGTGAAACCATGAGTCTTGAGGAGGTTGCCGGATTCCGGGCCTCGCTCGGAGCGCTGGCCGAAGGTGAACAGGAACGCATTCTGGCCGTGACCGAGGCGGAAAAGGCCGTCGGGCAGAAAGAGCGGGAAGTGGCCGCCGCGCGGGAGGCTGTGGCCGAGGCGCGCAGGGAGGCGGCAAAGATTGAGGCGCACCGGGATATCTGGCTGGCCGAGGCGAAAAGGGAAGCCGAACGTCAGGAGGATCTGGAGCTGGAGGAATTTAAAACCCCCGCCGGGCAGAGCGATGAGAGCTGACAAAAGGACGCCGGCGTCGGGAAGGGCTGATGCGGAGGAAATTAAAAGCCCCCGCAGGGCAGAGCGACGAAAGCTGACGGCACGAACCTTGCACGGAAAAGCGCGGGCGGGGCCGCAAGCCAATCATGTTGGCGTCAGAGCAAAAGAGGTGACATATGGGTATGGAAATCAGTTCGCAGCGTCTGCAGCAGGCCGATTCCCGCATGCAGGCGGAAAAAGGCGGAACGCCGCGCGAGCCGGATTCTGCCTCGAAAGAAAAATTTGAAAAGGCCATGGAGCGTGATTCCGAAAGGGGCGCAAGGGGCGAGTCATCCGCGCCGTCGCCTTCCTCGCTCATGGAAAGCCTGTTCGGGGGACGCATGGGCGGCATGACGTCCGGGCAGGCGCAGTCCGCGTCCTCCGCGGCCGTAGCCTCCGGCGACATGGGCGAACTGGTGGACAGGCTGGTGGAACGCATTCTGGTATCCGATCCCGGCAGGGGCAGCCCCGAGGTGCGGATATCCCTGGGAGAAGGCGTGCTGTCCGGGGCCGAACTCAGCCTTTCCCGCGCGGCGGACGGTCAGCTCTTCGTCCGCCTGTCCTGCGCGGACGCCGCCTCGTTTCAGACCGCCGTGGGAGCGCAGGACGCTCTGCGGGCCGCTCTTGAACGCGGGGAAGGAAACGTGCGGGTGGAAGTGGCTCAGGGCGGAGCGGAAGGCGGCAATGAAGGCGACACGCGTCGTCGTTCCGCCACCTATGAGGGCTGGGGGGAAAACGGGTAGCCTTCGGCAGCCGGAGGCGCGCCGTTTCCTCCGTGCGAAACTTGCGGCGCGCGGGAAGGTGGTGATATTCTGACCGCCGGAGGCGCGAGGAGCGGAAGCCATGTCACGCGGAGCGGAGCCTTCAGGCGGCGAAGCCGCACGAAGGCGAAAGCGAGCCGGCCGTGGATACATGTTGTCGCTCTGTCCGCGCAGCATGTCTCCTGAGTGGAAGGTAGAACGTCAACCGAAGGTTTAAGTAGAGCGAAAAGTTTTTTCGGGGAAACATGTAAAAAGAGATGCCGATGTCCGCAGCATATTTTTCTCCTGCTCTTCCTTCTCTGCCGCCCCTGCGGGCGCGGCTGCTCAACGCCCTGGTTTCCCGCGCTCTGCCGCTGGACTTCGCGGCTGATGCGGGAACGACGCCTCCCGCCGTCTGCCGTCTGGACGTGAACGGCGGAGCCGCGTCGGCGGAAGGGGGGGCTCCCTTCGCGTCCGGAGCGGAGCTGTTCCTCCTGACCGGAGATTCCGTGTGGAAGGTGGAACTGTCTTCCCTTGAGGCGCTGTCATTGCGTCCGGAACTCGCGGCATGGCGCGCGGGCGCTGCGGGGGAGGCAGGCGGGCTTCCCAGTGGAAACGACTTTTCCGCACTGCCCGCGCCGTTGAGCCTTGCCGTGCTGGAACGTCTGTTTGCTCCCGCGCTGGACAGTCTGGCCCGCTGGCTGGGCTGCGAGACGAGATTCTGTTCCGCTCCCGTGCCGGAAACCGCATGGGGCGGCCCCTTGCCGCTGACGCTCGCGCTGCCGGACGGGGAGCGCGTGTATCTGAGGCTGTTCTGGAATAATGAACAGGCGGCTCGCTTTGTGCTGGAACGGCTGGAGACGCTGCCCCTCCGTGCGGTTCCGGATGCGGCGGGAGCATTGCCGGGCGCGGTTCTGCTTTGTCCCCTCGAAGTCGGCGGAATGAGCCTGTCCCCCGGGGAGGCCGCCTCCCTTGCGCCCGGAGACATTCTTCTGCCCGAACGCTGGACGCCCGAAGCCCCGCGTCTGCTTCTGCCCGGCGGTACGGCGCTGGCCTGCCGTCTGGAAAACGGCGTCCTCTCCGTTCTGGGGCCGGACGCGACGCTGCCGCCCCCGTGCGGGGGATATCCCGATTCAAGCGAGGTAACCATGACCGAGTCTGTTTCCGAACATGCCGCCGGGGGAACTCCCCTCCTGGACAGGGAGGCCGTCGCCGCGCTGGAACTGCCCGTCACCTTCGAACTTGCCCGTCTCAGTCTGCGCGTGGAGGAAATTGCGGCGCTTGCGCCCGGCTATACCTTCGCCCTGAACGGTGACGCATCCTCCGTGCCTGTCCTTCTGCGGATTGGCGGCCGTATCGCGGCCAGAGGACGTCTGGTGGACGTGGGCGGCATGCCCGGCGTGCAGATCACCGGCATGGCGGATGCCGCGGGCGGGAGCGCGGAGGAATCCGCAAATCCCGAAAGCCGGGCGGAAGGAAACTGACGATGGGCATCGCCGGGATCAACCCGCTGTATCTCATTCTGGGGCTTGCGCTGCTGGGGCTGGCGCCCTTTCTGCTCATGCTGGTCACGTCCTATGTGAAGATCGTGGTGGTCACCAGTCTGGTGCGCAATGCCCTCGGCGTGCAGCAGGTGCCGCCCGCCATGGTCATGAACGGCCTGGCCATTATCCTTACGGTGTTCATCATGGCTCCCGTGGCCATGGAGACGATGGAACTGCTGGAACGACAGCGGCTGAGCCCCAGCCCCACGCCGCAGGAACTGCTGGGCGTGGCAAGGGAAATTTCGCCCCCGCTCCGGCATTTCCTGGAAAAAAATACCGATCCGGCGGTACTCAAGGCGTTCATGGGCACGGCGCAGCGCATCTGGCCCGCCAGCCGCCGGCAGACCATTGCCAGAGACAACATGCTCATTCTGGTGCCCGCGTTCACCATCACCGAGCTCACCCGGGCCTTTCAGATCGGCTTCCTGCTCTATTTGCCTTTCGTGGCCATAGACCTTATCATTTCCAATATTCTGCTGGCCATGGGCATGATGATGGTGTCTCCCATGACCATCTCTCTGCCGTTCAAGCTGCTGCTTTTTGTCACGCTGGACGGCTGGTTGAAAATCAGCCAGGGGCTGCTGCTCAGCTATCAGTAGCGCCGGGTCGGAGGTTTTATGGAAATCAGGGCGACGGAACAGGACGGCATTGATATTCTGGCGCTTGCCGGCCGGATGGACGCCACCACCACGCCGGAATTTGAAAGCGCGGCGCGGGCATTGCTGGCACAGGGAAAGAATCGGGTCATCGTTGATATGGCGGATCTGGAATATATCAGTTCCGCCGGCCTGCGCGGCATACTCGGCCTTGTCAAGTCGATCAAGGCCGCATCCGGCAGACTGGCCTTCTGTTCCCTGCAACCCATGGCCGCCGAGGTGTTCCGCATTTCCGGCTTCAACGCCATGCTCACCGTGTGCGGTTCCCGCGAGGAAGCTCTCCGCGCGTTGCGGAGCTGACGGCGTCCGCATTCCGTCCAAGGAGGTGTCTCTTGCCCCGGATTCTTCTCCCTGCCAATCTTGAGAGCTGCGCTCCGGCCATGGATTTTCTGCGTGAAAACCTTGCGGACGGGCATGAGGACATGCTCGGCTTCGTGGAACTGGCTGTGGAAGAACTGCTGGTCAATGTGGTCAATTACGCCTATGCCGGAGAGGGCGCTTCCGGAACGGCCGGAGCATCCTCCGGCAAATGGGGCATGCTTGAACTGGGATTCCGCCAGGTCAGCATGGATGATGTGCCGTATCTCTGCGTATGGATCCGCGACTGGGGCGCACCTTTTGATCCCTTCCTTGAAGCCCCCGTACCGGACACCTCCCTGGATGCCGAGGAGCGTCCGGTGGGCGGGCTGGGCGTGCATCTGGTCAAGAATGTCTCCGCCCATCACTGTTACAGCGGAGAGGACGGCGAAAATACCATCGAGCTTTATTTCAAGATGCCGTCCGGCGAGGCATGACGGCTCACCTGCCGGGTTCACGGCGGGCGAAGCCGGCCTGCGTTCTACTGCTCACGGGGGTTCTTGCCGCGGCCGGCTGTGTTCCCCGTTCCGTCCCTTCTTCCGTTCCTGCTCCCGGAACTCCGCCCCCCCCCGGAGCCGTATCCCGCGTTTCGTCTGCGCTCCCGGCAGTGCAGGCTCCTCCGGCGCGGGTCATTCCCGGTACCGGCGTGCTGTCCCATGAGCACGAGGAGCGGGAGATACTTCCCAGAGCAGCGCGCGTGGCGTCTTCTCCGCTTGTGACGGAAAAGGGCGGTGCGCCCCGAGTCATCCGCATGCCTGTCATCCCGCGCCCGTCAGCGCCTTCGACACATGAGACGGCGCTTTCCGGCCTGAACGGCGCGGCGGACGTGTACGCGCTTTCTCCCTATGCGCGTCTGCTGGCCCGGCCGGAGAGCCCGCGGATGTTTTCTTCCCGGCGTTCCGGAGAGCATGCGGGAAAGGAGCGTGCCGCCGTCCGGCCCGCTCCCGCCGAATGGGCGAAGCTCGCCCGTGAGGCCGGGGAAATCTTCGGCCTGGACGCCGCGCTGGTGCTGGCCGTCATTCGCGCGGAATCAGCCTTCAATCATGCTGCGGAGTCTCCGGCGGGAGCGCAGGGCGCGATGCAGGTCATGCCCGGCACTCAGGTGGAGCTGGGCCTTATCGATCCTTTTGACCCCCGCGCCAATATCTATGCCGGTTCGCAGTACCTGATGGAACTGATACGGCGTTTCGGTTCCGTTGAGCTGGCTCTGGCCGCGTATAACGCCGGCCCGGCCAGTGTGGAGAAATACGGGGGCGTTCCTCCCTTTCCGGAAACGCGGGAGTTTGTGCGGCGGGTCATGGCATACTGGGAAGCCGGGAAGGGGAGGTAGTTTAAATCTTGCGCAAGTCCTCTTCACGCAGCTTAAGACCTCGCAGGGCGTTTTTGTACATGATCTTGTCGCGGATTTCGCTGGTTTTGAAGCAGGATTCATAGGCATCAACGGCGGGCTTCATGGGAATGAAGGGATACGCGGAGCCGAAGACGATCTGATCCTGCAGAAAGCCGTTTGCCGCGTCCATATAGGGGCGGGTGTAGTGGGTATTGATGGCGTACATGTCCGGGCAGAGATACAGATTCGGGTGGGTAAGCGCCACATGAATGATTTCATTCACATAGGGGACATGGCCATGCAGGTCGAATACCCTGAGCCGGGGGAACTTCTTCAGCATGGCGTCGATACGGCACACGGGCTGAGCGCCGTAAATGCACCCGCCGGTAAGGAAAAGCGGAATGTCCTGCGCCTGCATGTAGTCGAACAGCGGATGAAGGGAAGCATCGTCGATGGGCAGTTCCGGCTCCTGGCTGAAACCGAAAGGTAGTTCCAGCGAGAGACCTGTGGCCGGCCCGTTCACCACATATGTTTCGGCATCTGCGATTGCGCGCTGCACATGGCTGCCGTTAATGGCAATCGCTCCCAGCAGACGATCGGGGTAACGGGTGATGATGTCCACGACATCTTCCGCGGGAACAATGGGCTCGCTCTGGGGCTCAAAGCTCCAACGGGCTTCCGCCACTCCCAGATTGATGCCTGCCTCGTCCATTTCCTCACAGCAAAGTTTCATGGAACGTTTTGTCACTGATTCCGGCAGTTCATAACCGAACATGCGCCCGTAAGCGGGAAAGATATCCGTGGTGGATTTGAGAAAAGACTCTGTAATGGGGCGAAGGCGCAGATCTATGATCATGATTCAGTCTCCCTGGGTTGGGTTATGAGGCGGATTGATTTTTCAGGTTAACACGTCATGAAGAGTGAAATACGAGGGTATTTCAATCATGGAGTCGATAGCAAAATCCATGCCAGCCATGCCTGTTCAGGGAGAATGGGGCGGCCTCATTGCGGAGCCGCTCTTTGAAGCAATGTGGCAACAACGCTCTTTAAATATCGCTCTATTAAAACCCTTGGTTGACACTCCGCTCAAGAGACATACTGTCTGCGCGGACAGAGCGGCAACATGTGTTGCCGCAAAAGCAACCCGTGTTCCACACGGGCAAAGGCAGCATGTATCCACGGTCGGCTCGCTTGCGCCTTCGCCTTCCAAAGGCTCCGCTCCTCGCCCCCCTTCATGCTGCATTACCATGCGGCGTCGCTCCATAGCTCGCTAACGTTCGCGCCTCCGGCGGTCAAGGTTGGTCTCAACCTCCACGCTTAAATAGAGTCTGTAATATTTATATATTACCGGATATCTATTTTATACCATACTGTTTCAGTTTTCTTGAAACTGTAACGTAGCTTACATCTAATGCCTTGGCAATACTTCTACAGTCTTTATGTAGGATATATGCCTCTTGAAGTATGCGTTTTTCAGTGTCTTCAACAGCCTTTTTTAAGCTTGTCAGATCGTTTTTCCGTTTATATATGGTATCGTCCTGTTCAATAAGGTATTTTTCCGTGATGACAGGAGTGGGACAGAGAAGTACCAGCCTTTCTATCATATTATCCAGTTCACGTATATTTCCGGGCCATGGCATGTCTTGCAGCTTTTTCATCACCTCGTCGGACAAGCTTTTGGAAAAGGAATACATCTGATTATAATGTTGCAGAAAGTAGGAAATGAGATCGGGCAGATCTTCCTTGCGCTCGCGCAAGGGAGGAATCATAAGCTGAAGAACATTCAGACGGTAATACAAGTCACTTCTGAAATCCCCCGCAGCGACCATGTCGCCAAGATTTTTATTTGTCGCAGCCAATATGCGGACATCTGTGGAAATATCCCTGTTTCCTCCTACACGGTGAAACTTCTTTTCCTGAAGAACACGCAGCAGTTTTACCTGCATGGGCAGGGAAAGTTCTCCAATCTCATCCAGGAAAAGCGTGCCCTTGTCGGCTGCTTCAAAGTACCCCATCTTTGTGCTTGTGGCGCCGGTAAATGCCCCTTTTTCATAGCCGAAAAACGAGGCTTCCAGCAGGCTTTCCGGTATGGCTCCACAATTTACAACAACAAAAGGCTCTTTTTCTCTGTTACTATACTTGTGAATAAGTTTTGCTATTTCACTTTTTCCTGTTCCTGATTCTCCAAGAATGAGAACAGTGGCTTTTGTTGATGCCATCCTGTTGATAAAATTTATAATTCTCTTGTGGTGAACACCACTTGGCATGCAAAGACTCTGATCATCAAGCATTTCCTTTTTTGGTTCATCCAAAATTCCTATGGGAATATTCAATTTATGAATATCTGAAATAAGACTGCTAAGTTCACGCACATTGGAAATAACATATTCAACATTACCATTATTATCAATAACAGGTGAACTGGTAATATATTTTTCCTTTCCTGAGGGCCCGATGGTTTTTCCGCTCACCACGCGTTTTTCAATAAAGGCGAGAAGCGTACAGGAGCCGAAAATAAGGTTTCTGTCTTTCAGTTCCTCCCATGTATGGCCTATGAGTTGTTCTCTCTCAGCCATGTTTTGTCCGAGAGCCGCCTTGTTGGCGTAGACAAGCACGGTATTTTTATCCCAGATAAAAATACCGTCCGCTGAATGATCAAGTACGTTGTGCAGAGCGGCAGGATCCATGGCATCATCGGGCGATTATGGGGGAAACGAAAACAGATATGGGATGATTATCCCTCCGGCTTTTCCGATATGATACCTTATGGATGGGAAAATTGCCAGTACACAAAACCCAAAATTCACGAAAGTTTGTTGCAAAAATGAGTAAATAATTGATAATATATTGTTTTTATATACTATTTCTGTTTCATGAACGAAACAAGTTTTTTCAGTTTTGTTAAAATCAGGGCAGAAAACGGCCGTTTTATGAAAAAATAAGCAATTTGCTGCAAAAAAATATAAGAATTACACCATATTAAAAATGTATTGCGCCTTTTTTCATTAAACCGCTCTGGCATGAATTTTGTAATCTCATCCTGGGTGAGGTGCATATGAGTCTATTATGGAAGACAACGAAACTGGGCAGGCTTTCACTTCCCGGCCGTCTTGCCCGCAGCGCTGCGGGCGAGGGCATGTGCGACGAGAACTTTCATGTCACGCCCCGGATGGAGGAATACTATCGTGAGCTGGGGAAAGACGGCGCGCTTGGTCTGATCATTACGGGACATGCATTTGTCAGTCCCGAAGGACGCCGCCGCGAATCACAGACATCCGCCGCCAGCGACACGGATATTCCCGGTCTGCGTCGGGTTGCCGCCGCAGCCGGACGGGACGGCAGCCGTGTTTTCCTGCAGCTGAGTCACGGCGGCCTGTGCTGCGAGGAGGCGCTGACGGGGCTTGTTCCCATTGGGCCCAGCGATGCCGGGCATGCGCCGGAATATGCCGGACGGGCCATGAGACCGGATGAGGTAAAACGCATGTCCGGACTGTTTGCCGCAGCCGCCGGCCGTGCCCGGGAGGCGGGTTTTGACGGCGTGCAACTGCATATGGGGCATGGCTTTCTGCTCAGCGAGTTTCTTTCTCCCTGCTTCAATCATCGGGAGGATGCCTATGGAGGTTCACAGGAGAACAGAACGCGCCTTGCCGTGGAAGTGATACAGGCCATACATGCCGTCTGCGGTGAAGACTACCCCGTCATTGCCAAAATAAACGCGGAAGACGGAATAGAAAACGGTCTTACGCCGGAACTGGCGCTTGTCTCCGCCCGGATGCTGGAAACGGCCGGTCTTGCCGCCCTTGAGGTAAGCGGCGGCTTCTGTTTTCGGAAAAAAGCCGTGGATACGCCCATGAAACCGGTTTATCGCAATACTCCGGAAGGAGGCTGCTACTTTCGAAACGTCACCCGCCGTTTTCATGCCGAGCTCAATATTCCCGTCATCATGGTGGGGGGTATACGCGTCATGGAAACCGCGGAGGAAATCCTTGACCGTGAGGAGGCGGATATTGTGAGCATGTGCCGCCCGCTCATCCGCGATCCTTCTCTGGCCCGCAGATGGCGTGCCGGGGAACGCATCCCTTCGAACTGTCTTTCCTGCAACCGTTGCGTTGCTCTTTCCCGTACAGCCGCAGGACTTGGATGTCCTGCTGTACATTCATAGATATCCATACGGGATATCCGAAGCTGCTGCAACGTCAGCCCAGAATATCACAGGAGACGCCATGACACTTACGAGAAAGACGCTGGCTCCCGTCGCCACCGTAATGGCCGTTATTCTTTGCGCCTTCCAGATATATGCCACCGGCGGCATCGGCGTGCTGGAAGCTCCCGTACTCAGAGCTGGACATCTGAGCATGATTCTGTTCCTTGCATTTTTCTGGATTCCCCCCATGAAGTCGCGGGATCCCGTCTGGGTGGTGGCCCTGGACATCATGCTGGCGCTCGCCTCCATGGCGGTGCTGGGGTATATTCTTTATGATCTCGAGGGCATACTCAATCATATGCGCTACGTGGATGAAATCACCCCCGCGGCAATGGCGTTCGGGACGCTGTGCATGCTTCTGGTGCTTGAAGCCACGCGCAGGCTTTCCGGCTGGCCGCTGGTTATTGTTGCAGCGGCGTTCATTGCCTACGCCATGTTCGGCGAATATATGCCCGTCAGCATGCGGCATGACCCAATCACCTATGATCGCTTTATTGAAACCATGTTTCTGCTGACGGACGGCATTTACGGCATCTCGCTTTCCACCGCCTGCACCATGATTTTCGCGTTCTGCATGTTCGGAGCTTTTCTGGAAGTTTCCACCATGAACAGCGTATTCATGGATCTGTCCTGTCTGCTCACCAGAAAGTCCAGAGGAGGCCCGGCCAAGGTAGCCATATTCGCTTCGGCCCTTTTCGGTTCCATTTCCGGTTCCGCGCCGGCCAACGTGTATGCCACCGGCGTGTTCACCATTCCTCTCATGAAGCGTGTGGGCTATCGTCCCGCTTTTGCCGGGGCGGTAGAGGCCGTGGCCTCTACCGGCGGCCAGATTATGCCGCCCGTCATGGGCGCGGCCGCCTTCATCATGGCCGATCTTACCGGTCTGGGCTATCTGGCGGTTATTAAAGCGGCCCTTCTTCCCGCCGTTCTTTACTATCTGGCGCTGTGGATCATGATCCATTTTGAAGCATGCAAGTACAATCTCGGTACCATTCCGCCGGAAGATGTTCCGGATAAAAAGAGCGTTATCCGCCGCCTGTATTACCTGCTGCCCATCGGTCTTCTCATTTTGTTGCTGCTTTCCGGGCGTTCCGTGAACTTTGCGGCCTTCGGCACCACACTGTTCATTGTGTTCCTGGGCATGTGTGCAGCCGCTACCCGCTTTACTCCCGCGCGGTTTCTGCTGGCTCTGAAAGTGACGGCGCGCAACGCTCTCATGGTTTCCACCTGCTGCGCATGCGCGGGCATTGTGGTGGGGTGCATCACCGCCACGGGCATAGGCTTCAAGTTCATCAACATCATTACGTCCCTTGCGGACAACAACCTTGTCCTCATGATGATTGTGCTGATGCTTACCTGCATTGTGCTGGGCATGGGAGTTCCCACCACGCCGGCCTATATCATTGTGGCCACGCTGGGCGCTCCCGTACTCATCAAGATGGGCGTGCCCGTCATCGCGGCTCATATGTTCGTGTTCTATTACGCCATTCTTTCCGTAGTCACGCCTCCGGTCTGTCTGGCGGCATTTTCCGGTGCGGCGATTGCCGAAGCCGACGCCATGCGCACAGGCTTCATTTCCATGAAACTTGCCGTTGTGGCCTTCATTGTTCCGTTCTTCTTCGTGCTTCAGCCCTCGCTGCTTATGCAGGGTTCGGCCATGGACGTGACCCAGGCCATCGTGACCTCCATCATCGCCATGTACGCTCTGGCCGGAGCCATGCAGGGCTATCTGCTGATCACGGCCAACATCATCGAGCGTGCGGCCCTGCTGACAGGCGGCCTGACCATGCTCTATCCGGGAACCCTGACCGACCTTGTCGGCCTGGGCTGTCTGATCGGCGTGCTGGCTCTTCAGCTTGCCCGCAGAAAATTTGCCCATACCGCAACCGTATAACAAGCTTCCGGCTGCGGAACCATAAAAGGAGTTTGCCATGATCATTGATTTCCGTCTCCGCCCTCCGGTCAAACCCTATCTGTCCGGCAGGATGTATAATCTGGAGCGCAACAAGCGTCTCAGCGAATCCATGGGCATGTATCAGTCGCCCTCGGTTCTGAACTATTCCATGGACATGCTGCTGGATGAAATGGATGAAGCTGGCGTGAGCATCGGTGTGGTACCCGGTCGGGAGAGCAATCCCGGCATGGGAGACGCCACCTGCGAGGAAGTGACTTCCATTGTTCAGTCCCATCCCGGCAGGTTTGTGGGCATAGCCGGAGTGGACCCCACCAAACCTGACGAGGCGTTTTCCCGTATTGAACAGTTTGTGGTCAACGGCATCCTCAAGGCCGTATGCCTTGAACCCGGAGCGCTTCCTGAGCCGCTGTACGGCGATGACCGCATCCTGTACCCCGTTATCGAATACTGCGCGGCCAGGGATATCCCGGTTATGATGATGCTGGGCGGCAATGCCGGGCCGGATGTGAGCTACACCAATCCTGTGCAGATCGATCATGTGGCGGCGGACTTTCCTTCCGCGCGCTTCATCATTTCCCACGGAGGCTGGCCCTGGGTGCAGGAAGTGCTGCATGTGGCCTTCCGCCGCCCGAATATCTATATCTCGCCCGACATGTACCTGTTCAATATGCCCGGCTGGCAGGATTATGTGACCGCCTGTAACTTCTTTTTGCAGGATCGCTTCCTTTTCGGAACAGCCTATCCCTTCCTGCCGCTCAAGGGGTGTGTGGAACATTTCATGAAGCTGCCTTTCAAACCCGAAGTTCTGCCCAAGCTTCTCTACAGGAATGCAGCCGCTCTGCTGAATATCGACTGCTGAACGCGGCATGGCGGAAGAGCCGTGCCTCCGCCTCCGTTCTTCTGTCTCCGGAAACCTTCACACAAGGAGCATTTCATGAACAAAACAATGAAAGCCGCGGCGCTGTCCATACTGTGCGCGGGACTTCTCGCCTCTTCCTTTGCCGAAGCCGCTCCCCGGAAACTCAGAGCCGTCAGCGGCACTGTGGGCGGCGTGTGGTATGTAGGGCAGAGCGCCATGGGCAAGGAACTGACCAGAGCCTTTCCCGGGCTGGAATACAATCTGGTCGCGGGCGGTTCTGTGGGCAATCCCATCCGCATTAACGGCGGTGACGGAGATATTTCCCTTACCCAGAAAACCAACGCCATAGCCTGTCAGCTTCCTTCCGATCCCTACAAGAAAAAGCTGGAGAAAGTTCGTTCGCTCGGGGTCATCGGCGACAGTACGCCCCTGTATATTGTCGTGCGTGATGATTTCCCCATCCGGACGCTTGACGAGCTTGCCCAAAAGAAGCTGGCTGTACGCCTGTCCACGGGACCCAACGGCACAACCAGCCAGTCTTTCGGCAAATGGGCGCTTGAAGCGTATGGTATTTCCTTTGACGATATCAAAAGCTGGGGAGGACGTCTGTTCACCAACAACTATGATGACGTGTGCAATATGGTGAAGGATGGCCAGATCGACATGTTTTTCTATGTCGGCCCCGGTGAAGCGGGCTGGATTCGTGACGCATCGCTTGGCGTGAAGCTGCGCCTGATTCCCATTCCCGCGGACAAGGCTGAGGAAATGGGGAAGAAATACGGACTCAGCGCCGCAGTTCACCCCGGCGCTCTGTATGACGGCAAGCTGAGTGAGGGAAAGGACGTTCCCACGGTGGGCGATACTTCCGAATTCATCGTCCG
This sequence comes from Candidatus Mailhella excrementigallinarum, assembly GCA_944324075.1. Classification (GTDB taxonomy): domain Bacteria; phylum Desulfobacterota; class Desulfovibrionia; order Desulfovibrionales; family Desulfovibrionaceae; genus Mailhella; species Mailhella excrementigallinarum. Next base: position 17,620 of record CALUUZ010000005.1, on the reverse strand, counting down.
GGCTGATATGCCCGATCAGGATGTGTATGACATACTCAAGGCCTGCTTTGACAACTGGGACAATGTAGTTCTTGCCTATCCCGCATGGAAGAGCTTTACCAGAGAGAACGCCTGGAAGAATACCGGCCTGCCTTTGCACCCCGGAGCTGAAAAATTCTACAGGGAATTCGGCGGAATGAATTGACGCCTTGTGGCGGCGAGGCTTCGTTTTTTATTGAAGCCTCGCCTTTTTTCTTACCTTTTTCTGCCCGAAAGCGAGGTTTTCCATGGCTTTTGACGCTCTTTTCCAGCCGATTTCCATAGGTTCGCTCAAACTGCCCAACCGTATCATCATGTCCGCCATGTCCACCCGCTTTCCCAAAACCGGCGGGGGCATGACGGAAAAGGTGCTGGAACATTATTCCCGCCGGGCCCGGGGCGGAGCCTCCCTCATTACCGTGGAGCTGGCCGATGTGCATCCGCTTATGCCCCATCTGCGCCAGACGCTCTGGCTGCATCATGACAGCGCGATTCCTGAAATGCGGCGTCTTACCGACGCCATTCACGAGAACGGTTCCCGTGCCTCCATTCAGATCGGCGTTTTCTTCCGCCCTGCACAGGCAGGACTGCGCCAGTATACGTCTTCTCTTGAAAGTCCGGAGGTTCTGCCCAATGCGCAGGAGCTTTCCGCAGGAGACCTCTCCCGTCTTGGCGATATCATCGCCGCAGCCTGTCTGCGCGCCAGAAAGGCCGGTTACGATGCGGTGGAACTGCACGGCATGCACGGCAGTATTGTGGAAGAGTTCCTTTCGCCGTACTGGAACAGGCGTAAGGACGCGTACGGCGGCAGCCGGGAAAAGCGCATGCGTTTTCCTCTGGAGCTTCTGGAAAAGACGCGCAAGGCCGTGGGGGAAGATTTTCCTGTCATTTTCCGGATTTGCGGTTCGGAATTTCATCCCGAGGGAAGTACGATTGATGACGCCGCGGCCTTTGCCAGAGCGGCCGAGGAGCGGGGCCTCAATGCCGTTTCCCTCTCCGGAGGGATAGGGCATATCGATCATCTTGCCATTTCCTCTTCCTATGAAAAGCGCGGCATGCTTCTGCCCGCGAGCCGCGCCGTCAGGGAACACTGCGGCATACCTGTCATCGTGGCCAATGCCCTCACGCCGCGGATGGCTCATGACGCGGTTGCCGGGGGGGATGCCGATATTGTGGCGCTGGGCCGACCTCTGTTGGCCGATCCGGACTGGCCGCATAAAATGGCCGAGGGCCGCATGGAAGAAATACGCCCCTGCATACGCTGCAATCAGGGTTGCATGGGAGGCCTTCGCGACGCCGGCCTGCCGCATATTCTCTGCCTTGCCAATCCGCAGATGGGGCGTCTGAACCAGGAAAGACCCGCTCCTGCGGAAGAGCGGAAGAACATTGTGGTGATCGGCGGGGGGCCCGCCGGATGTGAATTCGCCTACCGGGCGGCGCAGAGAAAGCATCATGTCACGCTGCTGGAAAAGGAGTCCCGTCTCGGCGGACAGTTCCGCACGGCTGCCGTGCCTCCGGGCAAGGAGGATTTTCTTGCTCTCAGCAGGTACTTTGAGCTTGTCCTGCCCCGTGAGGGAGTTGATATCCGCCTGAATACGGAGGCTTCCGCCGAAACCGTGCAGGCCATGCACGCTGATGTGGCAGTCGTGGCCACAGGTTCCGTCCCCGCGCTGCCGCCCATTCCCGGTATGGATATGTCCGGCGTCTGCTTCGCCGTGGATGTGCTCAACGGCAAGGCTGAGCCCAGGGGGGCGGTGGCCGTGCTCGGTGGGGGCGCCACCGGCCTTGAAACCGCTCATCTGCTTGTCGAGAGAGGGCATTCCGTCACTGTGGTGGACATGCGGCAGGAGTTTGGACGCGATATTGTTTCCCATGTGGGAGTGCGTGAAAAACTGCTTCATCTCTTGGAGGAAGCCGGGGTTACATTCATGCCTGACAGAAGGGTGAAGGAAATTACTTCGGAAGGGGTGGAAGTGGATGATCGTCCGCTGTTCGGGGGCGGAAGCGTGGAACTTGTCCGCGCCGATACCGTGGTGGTCGCCATGGGACAGCGCCCTGTCGCCTCACTGGCTGATGAGCTGGAGGCCAGGGGAATACAGGTTGTGCGGATCGGAGACTGTTCGCGCCCTGGCAATGCACTGGCCGCCATACATGAAGCCTATGACGCGGCGTTGTCCGTTTGAAAGACTGGTTTTAACGCTGAGTCGGATTCGTTTCGGACAGAAAGGGCGTCTTCAGCCAGCATGTTTAATCGCAAGCAGAGGATATCATGAGTTACATAATCGACTTCCGTGTCCGTCCTCCATACAAGAGTTTTCTTGGCAGCGGCATTTTCAGGTGCTGGGATTTTCAGAGTCCTGAAACCATGACGGCCATTCAGATGGGCCGCAATCCCATTCCCTCCGTCCGGGAGGGTTCCATGGATATGTTCGTCAAGGAAATGGACGAGGCAGGCATAGTTGAATCCGTCATCATGGGCCGCCGCACCGGCGACGCCGCGCTTGGCAGCGGAGCGGTGGACAACTGCGAAATCAAGGAACTCATGGACAGATACCCCGGCCGTTTTATAGGTTTTGCGGGTATCGATCCCACAGAGGAAGGCGCGCTGGAGGATATTGAACGCTGCCGTGAATGGGGATTCAAAGGGGTAAGCGTGGAACCCGCCTGGCTTACCCCGAACATGTATGCCGATGATCCGCGTCTCGACCCTGTGTATGAGCGGTGTCACTCCCTTGGCATGGTGCTGAATCTTACCGTCAGTGCCTTTGTCGGGCCGGATATAAGCTATTGCGACCCTGTGCATATCCAGCATGTGGCGCAGAAATATCCCGGGATGAACATTGTGGTCACCCACGCGGCCTGGCCCGATGTGAACAGACTGCTCGGCGTATGCCTGACCTGCATGAATATCTATATTGCCCCTGACTGTTATTTTTATGTGGATAACATGCCCTTTGCTGATCAGTTGGTACGTGCAGGCAACGGTTTCATGCGGCACCGCATGCTGTTCAACAGCAGTTACCCCGTGCGCGGCCTGAAACAAAGCGTGGACTCCTGGGCTGACAAGGGATTGGATGCCGATGCGCTGGAACGTCAGTATTACTGGAACGCCAAGCGTCTTCTGGGGCTCTGATGCCATGAACCGGCCGGCACTCTATGTTGCCGGCCTCAATCCTCCGCGAAAGGCAAGGAGCCGAACATGCTTTTTTCCGAAATCGCAATCAACGGCATGACGCTGAAAAACCGTATCATCATGACTTCGATGGTCACCAATTACGCAGCGCGTAATGGTGAGGTCACCGACGAGCTTATTTGTTATCATGAAGAACGCGCCAAGGGCGGCTGTGCCATGAATATGCTGGAAGCCACCTATGTTTCGCCGGAAGGCAACAGCTACTTTCGTGGAGTGGGGATCTCCGACGATTTTCATGTCCCGGGGCTGAAGCGTCTTGTCGACGCCGTACATGCCCGGGGCGGAAGGATAGGCGTGCAGCTTCAGCATGGGGGGCGGACGGCGCGTTCTCTTTCCACAGGGCTGCCTGTTCTGCTTGTTTCGGCCATTCCCGGCAGGACGCCGGTGGAAGAAAGCCGTGAAATGGCGGAAGAGGATATCCATCATGTGGTGGAAGCCTATCGCATGGCCGCGCTGCGCGCAAAAACGGCGGGGTTCGACGCAGTGGAGGTCCATGCCGCGCATGGATATCTCTTGTGCCAGTTCCTTTCGCCGTTTACCAATCAGCGCACGGATGCCTATGGGGGCGATTTGAAGCGCCGTATGCGTGCCCCCATGGAAGTCATGAATGCGGTACGGGAGGCTGTGGGGCCGGATTATCCCGTTATTGTCCGTCTGAGCGTGGAAGAATTCGTGGAGAACGGGCAGACGCTGGAGGACGCCGCGGAGATTGCCCGCAGCTTTGTCAGACATGGGGCGGATGCCCTGAGCGTGAGCGTTGGCACTACGGAAACCAATCGTTACATCATTCCTCCGGCATGTCTGCCCGAAGCCTTCAATGCGGAACGGGCCGGATATATCCGTGAGGCTGTTGGGCACAGCGTTCCGGTTATCGTGGCGGGACGCATCTGTACGCCTGCCGTTGCGGAAGGAGTGCTTCGCTCAGGCAGGGCGGATATTGTCGGCATGGGCAGGGAGCTTATTGCCGATCCATATTTTCCCGCGAAGCTCCGTTCCGGCAGGGCGGACTCCATACTTGTCTGCGTGGCCTGTAATGAAGGCTGTGTGGGAGCAATGGCGCGCCTTGAGCCTGCTTCCTGCGCTTTGAATCCCCAGGCGGGCTATGAGGCCCGTTACCCCATGATCCGTGCGGCGCGGACGAAAAGAGTGCTGGTCGTTGGAGCGGGGCCGGCAGGCATGTATGCGGCGTATGTCGCCGCGCTGAGAGGGCATGATGTCTCTCTGTGGGAAAGGGAAGAGACACCGGGGGGCTTGCTCAATATTGCCAAGCTGCCGCCATACAAGGGGCGATACGGGGATTTCGTGCGCTGCATGGAAAAGCGGTTGAGTGAACAGGGCGTACAGATGGAGCTTTACAGGACTGCCTGCCGGAAAAATGTGGAAATATACGCCCCCGATGTTGTCCTCGTGGCGACCGGCAGCGTGCCTTTTCTGCCGACCTGTGCATGCGGAGCGCCGCTTGTCTGCGCGGAGGAGGTGCTGAAGGGCGCGGCTGTCGGACAGAATATTCTTGTCCTCGGCGGGGGGCTTGTGGGCTGTGAGACGGCGGAAGTTCTGGCGGAACGGAAGTTGCGGGTTACTATTCTTGAATTGCGTGACACTCTTGCCGCGGATATGGAAATACGCAGCCGTCATATGCTTGTCGAACGACTGCACCGTCACGGTGTGAAAATGCTGTTGAATACCAGAGTGAGAAACATTGACGGGGAGGGGAAGATTAGTATTGTCGATCCGTTCGGCAGAGAGCGCATGCTTTCGGGGTATGACACGCTGGTGGCTGCGTTTGGCTATCGCCCCGATACGGATTTGTATGCGGAGCTTGCGGATATGAGTATCCCCGTACACCGGATCGGTGACTGTCTGAAAGTGGCAAATGTGAGGATGGCACTGCGCAGTGCTCTGGAGACGGCATATGAACTGTGACATGGGTGAATTCGGGCGTGTCCGGAGGAAAGGTGCCCGGCCTGCGGATACCATGCGTCATGTCCCGACAGGGAGGAGGACGGCATTTTCGTGTTTGCCGGCAGTCGGGACGCTGTCTATCCGTGCGAGCCATTCCGTCAGACCGCACTCGTCATGTTCCAGATCATAGGTGAGAACGTGAAGCACGGAGCTGTCGCGGCGGAAGTGGAGCGCGGGAAACTCCTGCGCCTTCACGGAAGGATAGATGAGAAAGGAATGCTTGACGCTCTGCTCCCTCAGCCACGTTTCCGTATAGGCGAACATCTGGTATATGTCGGCCTGCGAGATATCCCCGTTTTTCTCCGCAACTTTCCATTTCGTGTCGGCAAGGCAGACGTTTCCCGCATGGGAGAACAGCATGTCCGGTCTGAGATGGACGGCGGGCGCGCCCATGCATTCTTCCACCAGAAAACGCCCGGAAGCCTGCGCTTTCATGCGCCAGCCGCGTCGTGCGGCTTCCTTGGCCAGCCGCTGCGCCACGTGGCGTTCAAAGAGGTACGGCAGGGAGAACAGCAGGGAAGCGCAGCGCGTATCCCCGCTTTGAGGGGAAGGCGTGAGGCCGTTCAGGAGCAGGCGGCACCAGGCGAGAGCCGGGGCGTAGTGTGCGAGGTTTCTGTCCTTGCGGCAGGAGAGGAAGTCCTCGCGGGGCTGCCGGGATGGGGGGACGGCGTGAAAAGCGTTCAGAAGAGTGCGTGCGGTGCGCAGGTTCGGTGCGGATTCGCTTAATCGCAGCGCAAGAAGCAGAGCGCGTTTGACAAGCCTGTTTTCCGGTCTGTCCGGCAGAAACTCGTCATGTCGGACAAAGAAATGATCCCGGCGCATCGCGCGCAGGCGAAGATGTTCACGCAAAAGCAGCCTGCCGCGCAGAAACGGCTCCTCACCTTCCGTCGCAAGATAATCGGAACAGATACCCTTGCGGATCAGCGCGCCCGTTTCCCCCAGAAAGCGGGAAATGAAAATTTCCAGCAGAGGCAGATCGGCGTGGGCCAGTGATGTGTCCGGCAGGGAGCGGAAGGGAAAATCGGGAAGAGCGCGCAGCATGTTGAGCAGGACGGCCCGGCTTCGCTCGCGTGAGGGCGGATCATCAACAGGAAAGAGCTTGGGCAGAATTTCAAGATTCCGACCGGACGGCAGCAGGATAACGCCCGCATGATCCAGTGCCTGCAGCGCTTCTCCCCCGTCACGGGCGCACAGCCGGAAAGGGGCCGCTCCGGACGGCATGGACTCGCGGGAAAGCGTCAGCCGCTTCAGTGCGGCGAAATCTCCGCATGTCACCGTGGCGCCGTCCCGTCTCTGGGCGGGAAGATGCCGCGCGGGGGTGACATACCCGTATTCTCTGACGAACAGAGGCCCCATGGCGGAAATCACTGCCCGGCTTCAGCCGGGTCATAGATGGCGATGTAGGCCCTGGCGTTCAGCAGCGCATCCCTGTTGAGGCTTCTGCGGGGCGGCAGGGTCCCGCCCGCTTCCTCGCCGAACAGCCGGACGCCGCAGTCCTCCTCCACCAGAAGGCAGAGTTCATCCATGCCCTGCGTCTTCTGGTTGTCTCCCAGCACAAGACGGATTTTTTCCCAGTCATCGAAGAAGTATTCTTCCAGCAGGGGGATGATTTTCTTTGAGAAAACTTCTGCCAGATCGCCCAGTCCCCGCAGCCCCAGGAAATAGGCGTGTCCTATGGCGTGTTCCTTGTCGTACAGCACTTCGATGCGCTCGTTCAGAACTCTCAGCAGGCGTTCCAGGCTGATGCCCTCGATGAACATTCCTTCCAGCACCGAGGGATCAGGGTCCACCCGCTCAAAAGAAAAACGGCGGCGCAGCGCGGTATCCATAAGAGCAAGGGAACGGTCGGCGGTGTTCATCGTGCCCAGGAGATAGAGATTGCCGGGCACGCTGAAATCCTCGCCGGAACAGGGCAGGCGCACGGTCATGGCGTCCGGCGCCCCTTCCCGTTTGCTGTCTTCGACAAGGCTGATGAGTTCGCCGAAGATTTTCGAGATGTTGCCCCGGTTGATTTCATCGATCAGCAGCGCGTATGTTCTGTCCGGGTGTTCACGCGCCTGTGCGCACATGCGTTTGAACAGGCCGTCCCGCAGGGCGTATTCCGCATCTTCCTCGGCATCTTCGTCCGCGAAAACGGGGCGGATGCCTTCCACGAATTCCTCATAACTGTAGCTCTGGTGGAAGGTGACGCAGGCGTAGCGCTTTTCTTCATGCCCGGAGGCGGGAGGTTCCTGCCTGAACCTGTCGATCAGTTCCAGCGCGCCGGGAGCTTCATCTTCCCAGCCCGGCAGCAGCGTCCAGGTGGATGCGCCGTCATTCAGCTTGTCAAACAGCACGGGCGGACGCTTGCGCGCAAGATCAAGATGAACTGTTCTGGAATCCGTTGGCGAATGAGTCTGGAGATTGCTCCACAGGCGCGCATGGGTCAGATTGCCGTCCGTGCAGCGGTATTTCGCGTCCACCAGCGGGTGACCGCGCAGGCGGGGAACCGTGGCGGAATCGCCCAGTTCATGCAATGCGGCACAGATGACATCCCGCCAGACGACGGGGTGAACCAGACGTTCAAGGCGCTGCGCCTCGGTTTCCCTTTCCTGATGATCGGTGAAATGCTCCCTGAGAATATGCAGCACTTCCCTTGTCTTGCCCGTACCCGGAGGGCCATAGAATATGGTGTTCAGAGCTGGAGGAAAGGGGACGGAAAGCGGCGTGCCTGCCGGAGAGCGGTCTTCCGGTCTTTCTTCATCCTCCGTGTCCTGTTCCGTTCGCGGAGTTTTGCCCTGTCTGCCTTTTCTTTCCATGCAGGTTTGTTTGGCGAGTGTTCCGAGAAAGACGTTCAGCTGATACGGATCTGCAGCGTTCAGGCCGTGCCGGGCAACAAGAACTGAACGCATGGAACTGTCCATGACCGCCCAGTTGCCTGGCTTGATGGCGACATTGTATGCCGAACGCAGCAGACGGTAGAGCGCAATGTAGAAATCGCTGTACACCGCACAGGTGTAAACGGAAGGCGCGCAGGCGGCCAGCAGGCGGTTGGTGATGGTGACGGGCCGCCATTGGATGAGGCCATGTTCTTTAAGTGCGCTGAACCTGGTCAGTGCGCGATCCAGCATGGCAGGCGACGGATCGGCGATGATCTTTTCCGTCAGTCCGGTCAGCTCCTCCCGGCAGCGTTCAAATTCGGCATCGCCGAGGACGCCGTTGTTGACATTCGACGGCCCGAAATCCTTGGCGGTCCATGCCAGTTTCACAAACTCCGGGGTCAGTTGCTGGCGGCCGTTCCGGATATCCTCAATATGGGAACAGACCGCGCGATAGGCCGCCAGGCGCGCGCTGTCGGTGTTTTCCCGGAGATACTGGCTGAACAGTTCCTGAAGTGAAGCTGGCATGGGCAACCTCGTGCCGTTTCCGGCGGGAAGAGATGCGGTTGAGCAGGTTAAGGAAACGCTTTAATCAGCGTTTCCTGCGGTCTTGCGGAGCAAGACCGCCCGCAAGTCGTGAAGAGGGAAAATTTATTTTTCCCGTTAAATGAGCGAGTCGGCGTGCCTTTCCCAAAGAGGCAAAAGCCTCTCTGGACATGGACTGACTTATTCACAGAATAAATCAGCGGTTCCTTGAGGAAACCCGCTTATGTGAAGCCATTCCTGAAAAATTTGCCCGTGACGGAATTTTTGTCAATGGTCCTCCACGGTGCCTCCGCTCCGGATTTTCCCGCATTGATGCTTCTCCTGCTGATTGACAGGGCTCCGCGTCATCTCTACTTTTTTCAGAGTATTCCCGCCTTGAAAACGCTTCCGGAGAAGTTCCGGGTGTTGAGCGGAACGGGACTCGTCTCTGCTCTCCCGGGATGTATGCGCGTCGTATTCCTGAAGCCCACCCCCGACATGTTGGAACAGCCATGACAACAGAAGCCAATCGAATCAGCGTCATTCGTCACGACATCCTTGAACATGTGGCCCGCGCCTTTCTGGAAAAAGGCTCTGATTTCGGGCCGGAACTCGACAAAATTCCCTTTCTCATGCGTCCCAAGGGCTCACAGTACAATCGCTGCTGTCTTTACAAGGACCGCGCCATCATTCGCTTTCGCTGCGTGGCCGCGCTTGGTTTCCGCATTGAGGATGAGGAGGACGACTCCATTCCTCTGGCGGAATATGCGCAAAAGGCGCTGCAGCGCACCGGGCCTTCCGCTCCCATTCTCACCGTCTGTGACATAGCCTGCCAGGGATGTGTGCCCGCGCGCTTTTTTGTGACGGACGTGTGTCAGGGCTGCGTTGCCCGGCCCTGCGAGAGCGCCTGCCGCTTTGGCGCAATAACCAGGGTGCGCGGCAAGTCCTATATCGATCCGGAAAAATGCCGCAACTGCGGAAAATGTCATGATGCCTGCCCGTATCAGGCCATTGTCCGTCTCAAGGTCCCCTGCGAGGAAGCGTGTCCCGTGCGGGCCATCCGGAAAGGGGAAAACGGGCACGCCTCTATTGATCCGGACAAGTGTACCAGTTGCGGGCGCTGCATGCGGGCCTGTCCCTTCGGCACGGTTATCGAACGCAGCGAGATCATCGACGTGCTGGCTGCGCTGAAAAGCGGCAGGCATATGACTGCGCTGGTCGCGCCCGCCATTGTGGGACAGTTTCCTGCGGAGCTGGGCAAGGTGATTGAAGGTCTGCGCAGACTGGGCTTTTCCTCCGTGCTGGAAGTGGCGAGCGGGGCGGACATCACTTCGCGCAATGAGGCAGACGAATTTGTGGAGCGCATGGAAAAGGGGGAAAAGTTCATGACCACATCCTGCTGCCCCGCCTTTGTGACGGCAGTCAGACGCCATATGCCGGAAGTTCTGCCTTTCGTCTCCAGCACGGGCACGCCCATGCACTATGCGGCGCGGCTGGCCAGAGAGTCCACCCCCGATACCATGACCGTATTCATCGGCCCCTGTGTGGCCAAGCGTTTTGAGGCGCTGGAAGATGAATACGTCAGTTATGTGCTGACCTTTGAGGAGCTGAACGCCGTTTTCGACGCCGCGGGAATCTCTGTGGCCGATTGCGCGGAAGCATCTCTGGAAAGAATTCCCTCCGGCGAGGGGCGGGGATATGCGATTTCCGGCGGAGTGGCCGCGGCCGTACGGAAAGCCGTGGGAGAGCGTGCGGAAGTGAAGCCCGTGTTTGTGGACGGGCTTTCGCTGCCCGGACTGCGCAAGCTCAAGAGTTATGCATCGGGAGGGTGTCCGGGGAACCTTGTAGAAGTCATGACCTGTGAGGGCGGCTGTGTGGGGGGCGCCGGAACGATGGGAGATCCGGCCAGGAATTCCCGGGCCATCGCCGAGTTTGCCGGAAACAAGGCGTGACGCCGTTGCCCTTGTGCAGCCGCAGCATATTCCATGATGCTGCGGAAAAGGAAGCGCGGCCCGCGTTTCAGGCGGGCCGCGCTTTTGGCGCGCCGGGCATGCAGGCGGACTAATCCGTCAGCGTCAGGCGTTCCTTGTTGGCGAGAATGCTTTCCGACGGTTCCCTGCGGCGATCGGCATAGCCGGTATGCAGCAGTTCGTGCGCCTTGTGGGAGTTGGGCGCGCCAAGAAAGTCCTCATACAGCTTTTTGACCTGCGGATTATTGTGCGACTGGCGGCGCGGCATGGCCCGGTCAATGGCGTAAAGGCCCTGCTGGCGCTTGACGGCGCAGGGATGGTAGTCACCCTTGACGCGGGAGGTTCCTCCGCCGTCCACACAGCCTCCGGGGCAGGCCATGACTTCAATGAAGGTGTAGGGCGATGTTCCCGCCAGAGCTTCTTCCGCCAGTCTGCGGGCATTGCGCAGACCGTGGCAGATAGCCACCCTGATGGAACCGTTGCCCGGCCCGAGATCGATATCCGCTTCACGCACGCCGTCCATGCCGCGCAGGGGGGCGGATTCGATGCTCTCCATTTCCTTGCCGTTGAGCACGGCGTACACGGTGCGCACGGCGGCTTCCATGACTCCGCCGGTGGACCCGAAAATGACGGCCGCGCCGGTGGAGGCGCTCATGAAGGGATTGTCGAAAGGTTCCGGTTCAATGGAGGCGAGATCCACACCCATGCGGCGCAGCAGGCGGGCGAACTCGCGTACCGTTATCACCACATCCACATCCGGGATGCCTCCGGACGCAAGTTCGGCGCGTGCGGCCTCGTCCTTCTTGGCAATGCAGGGCATGATGGAAATGACGCGGATACGTTGAGGTGCCATGCCCATTTTTTCCGGAAGATAGGTCTTTGCCAGCGCTCCGAACACGGCCTGAGGCGAACGGGTGGAGGAGAGGCGGGGCAGGATATCCGGGCAATGCTTTTCCGCATAGTTGATCCAGCCCGGACAACAGGAAGTGAACATGGGCAGCGCGCCGCCGTTTCTGATCCGATCCAGCAGCTCCGTGCCTTCCTCCATGATGACGACGTCGGCGGCAAAGTCGGTATCAAGCACCACATCAGCACCGATGCGGCGCAGGGCGGCCACGATTTTTCCTTCCACATTCACGCCGGGAGCGAGACCGAATTCCTCGCCCAGCACCACGCGCACGGACGGCGCGAAGCCGAATACCGTCGTGATATTGGGGGATGCCAGATAGTCCAGCACCTCGTCATTCTGATCACGTTCGGCAAGTGCGCCCGTGGGACAGACCAGCGTACACTGCCCGCACTGGATGCAGGCCGAGGCCCTGTGATTGGGAGCCATGCCCACGCCGATGCAGGCGTCAAGGCCCTTGCCGTCCACCGTCAGCGCGGCCACGCCCTGAACTTGACGGCAGACTTCCACGCAGCGCAGGCAGCGGATGCACTTGGTCATGTCGCGGGTCATGCCCGACGCGCTGTCATCCACAGGGCGCTCAGCCGCCGAGGGATGAAGGCGGTGTGTGAAACGGTTTCGGGTCAGCCCCACGGCTTCGCCCAGATCCTGAAGCTCGCAGTTGCCGTGGCGGGCGCAGGACACGCATTCCTGATCATGATCGGCAAAGATCATTTCCACCTGCATGCGCTGCATGTCGCGCACATGTTTGGAGAAGGTATCCACCTTCATGCCTTCTTCCATGGGCGTGTCGCAGGTGGTGACAATGCGCGTGCCCCGGGCGTCGGTTACTTCCGCAAGGCATACCCTGCAGGTGGCGGGCTTGTGTCTGAGCGGCTCGAAGCGGCACAGGGAGGGGATGAAGATGCCGTTGCGGCGGGCGACGTGCAGAATGGTTTCACCCGCCTCGAAGGTATATTCCTGACCATTGATGAATGCTTTCATCGAAATTCCTTTGTTATGAGCTGGAGTGACGTCTGTGATTGATATGGCCGGCACGTTCGTCCGTCATCGGCAATCATGCTTCGCCGCCGGGAATGGGGGATTCGGTGAGTACGGAAAGCACGCGGTAGCAGCGCATGCAGCGCGAGGCTTCGGCCCAGGCTTCTTCCTGTGTCATGGTCTGTTCCACTTCCCTGAAATTGCGTTCACGTTCGGCCGGGGTCAGTTCCCGCAGCTTCACGCGGGGCTGCTTCTCCCTGCCGGGTACGGGCATGCCGTCTTCCAGCAGTCTGCCCTGCGCGATCCACTCGGTCAGACGCCAGCGGGAATCAAAGGGCACTTTGCCCGTGGCAAGGTATCTGTCAATGGAACGCGCCGCAAAATAGGCCTGTCCCATGCCCATGATCATGGTGGTGGGGCCTTTTGCGCGGGGGCCGGAAGTGCAGTCTCCGCCGGCGAAGACGCCTTCGCGGCTGGTTTCCTGAGCGGAGTTGATGATGATGCAGTTCTTGCGGTCGCGGGCGATGCCTTCGTCGTCGGACAGCATGGTCGGGTCGGTCATCTGGCCGATGGCCGCGATGACGTGGGAACAGGGCAGCACGCGCGCGGAGCCTTCAATGGGCCGGACTCCGCGCCGTCCGCTGGCATCCGGCTCGGTGCGCTCCATGTCGACCACGCGCAGACCGGTGATTTTTCCGTTTTCCGTTATCAGGGCATCCTGTCCGCAAAGGAAGTGGAATTCCACGCCTTCACGCCTGGCTTCCTCTATCTCCTCGTGATCGGCGGGAGCGTCCGCCTCGGTGCGGCGGTAGATCAGATGTACCTTGCCGTTTGCGATGCGCGCTGCGGCCCGGCAGCAGTCCATGGCCACGTTGCCGCCGCCCACGACAACAACATCGCCTTCAAGCGCGGGAGGAACACCGGCTTCCACGCCTTCATAGACGCGATCCAGAAATTCGATGCCGTTTTCATAATCCGGCAGAGAGGTGTCTTCCCCTTCCATGCCGAGATAGGAGCCGAGCGGACAGCCGCCGCTGATGAACACTGCTCCGTATCCTCTGGCGAAGAGGTCATCCACCCTGAAATCCCGGCCGAGCTTCTGATTGAAGATGAAATTGCCGCCCATGGCCGCCACGATATCCGTTTCTTCCTGAAGCGTATATTTGGGAAGGCGGTAGATCGGAATGCCGTAGCGGATCATTCCGCCCGCGCGCGGTTTGGCTTCATAGAGATCCACTCCGTAACCACGCTCCAGCAGATGGTAGGCGCAGGAGATGCCCACGGGACCGGCTCCCACCACGGCCACCCGGGCTTCTTTGGTGGGCGCGCTGTTCTGCGGCCTGAGCATGCCGGAGGCGAGAGCCCTGTCGGCGGCGAACCGCTTGAGATTGCGGATGGAGACAGGCTCGTCCACTCTGGCCCTGCGGCATGCGCTTTCGCAGCTGCGCACACAGACGCGTCCGCAACTGCCCACCAGGGGATAGTGGCGCAGCACCGTGTTGGCGGCCAGGTCATTGTGGCCGTCCTTGATATAGTCGATATAGCGGGGAATGTTCACAATGCCCGGACATGCCTCGATGCAGGGGCTGGTGATGGCGCTGTAGAAACCGTGCGGACCGTTGATGTCCGTTCCGCCGCCGTGGGCGCGCAGATCATAGGGGAAATGGCGCAGAGCCTCGATCAGGGGGCGGGGGCCGGTTTTGCCCACTCCGCACAGCGAGGTGTGGGCCATCTGTTCGGCAATGTCGCGCATTTCCACCCAGTTTACATGACCGTCGCGGCAGGCGTGGGCCAGAGCGTCGCGCAGCAGCGGCGCGCCCGCACGGCAGGGAGAACACTTGCCGCAGGATTCCGAGGCAACCTTGTCGAAATGCTTCCAGAGCGCCCACAGCAGCGGCGCGTCGGGAGAAAACACGAGAAAGCCCCGCTCGCTGAGGAAAATCCGGGCGGGGTTGCCTTCATTGAACTGATCGAAAAGAGCCAGATCAAGCCCCTGCGGGCTGGCGGGGACACCGGCGCCCCTGTTGTCGTAGACGATGCCGTCCCATACTCCGTAGACAAGCTGCGGCATGTGGCAAGCTCCTGAAAGCCTGGCGCGAGGCCGGGGTGAGAGGGGGGCCGGACCGCTGGTTCGGGATAGTCCGGCGCGGGGAAATGAGGCTGTGCCGGATCCGCTTCCTGCGCAGCGCAGCGGATCGGTCTGAACGCCACTATATCCGGGACGAGGCAGAGGAGCAAGCAATGTCCATGTAAGTTCCCGCAGGCAAAGGCTATTTGGAGGAAGCTCTCCTGTGCGGAAGAGACACGGCGCCGGAGGCGCGGCCCTGTTCTTCCGGGAATCAGCGCCGCTTGCGGCGCGGTTCGTCCGGAGACATTTTGACCAGCCTGGGCCGGAAGGTGGCAAGAATATCCACCAGATCGCGCTGAGCGGCCATAACCGCATGAATATCCTTGTAAACCATGGGGGCTTCATCCAGTCCGGCGGAGAGGAGTTCCACGCCGTTTTCCTTCAGCAGAGCGTCCATGTCGGCGCGTTTGAGCTGCCGGAAGGCCGCAGCGCGGCTCATGATCCGCCCCGCCCCGTGAGAACAGGAACAGAGAGCTTCCTCACAGCCCTTGCCGCGCACGATGAATGCCGGGGAACACATGGAGCCGGGCACGATGCCGAGTCTGCCTGCATCCGCGGGTGTCGCTCCCTTGCGGTGGACGATGACGCTTTCACCGTCATGCTCTTCCTTCCATGCGAAATTGTGGTGGTTTTCCACATGAGTCAGCTCTCGTGCGCCAAGCGTTTTCAGCACATGGGCATGGATCAGCTCATGGTTGGCAGAGGCATAGCGGCCCATGAGCTGCATGGCCGCCCAGTATTCCTGCCCCGCCTCGCCGTCCAGATCAAGCCAGGCCAGACGCCGCAGGCTGTCCGGCAGACGGGGGCACAGAGACATGGCTCTTTCGCTGTAATGCAGAGCCACGCGTTCACCCGTGCCTCTGCTGCCGGAATGACTGAGGAGCGCGAGGTATGAGCCGGGCGTGAGCTGCACATCACCGATGCGGGCGGGAAACTCCACCTTTAATTCCCCGAATTCCACAAAGTGGTTTCCGCCGCCGCTGCTGCCGAGCTGTTTCCATGCCTTGTCCCTGTTGATGCGGGTGATCGGACTGACGTTCCAGTCTTCATCCATGACAGGATGGAGCCGCCGGGCATTTTTTTCAAAACCCGCTCCCATGCCGAAACGTGTTTCCCGTTCAATGGCCATGATGAATGCGTCCCGGTGTTCAAACAGTCGGGACAGCGGCATGTCCAGCACGGTGAGGCGCATGCGGCAGGCGATGTCCACTCCCACGGCATAGGGAATGACCGCATTTCTTACCGCCAGCACTCCGCCGATGGGCAGGCCGTAGCCGGTGTGCGCGTCGGGCATGAGCGCGCCGCGCGCCGCCGCCGGAATACGGCAGGCGTTTTCCATCTGGCGGACAGCCTCTTCCTCTACATCCTTGTTTCCCCACTGTCGCCACGGCGCGGGCGTTTCGCGGGGAGTAAAGTCCGAACCGTCGGGAAAAAGTTCCATGAACAGGCCGGCCAGAGAGCCGAGATGCTCATGGTTGAGCATGGTTTCCGGAGCGGAGGCCAGTGTGCGGATCGCGTCGCATATGTTTTCATGCGCAGTTTCATCGCTTCTGCCGCCGTCCGCGCCGCATGCCTGAAAGGTGTTTGCAAGCTTCAGGGCCAGGGGCATCAGCCTGGGATCGTCGGGCAGGCCCAGCCTGTTCAGTTCTTTTGCAGAAATCATATGTTTCATTCCTTCCTGCGGGATGCTGATGTATCAGGAATTTCAGCGGGTATCGGACAAAATCAGCGCAGCGTGACAAGTGTTTTCCGGCCATTCACTGGATGGAGTTCCGGTTTGAGGCTCGTGAACAGCGAGGCGACATCCAGACAGGCGCGGCAGTGCGGTGTCAGGGTTTCCGTGACAAAGCTCCCGCCCCCGGCAAGCGCCAGAGGCACAACGAGCTGATCAGCAAGATGTTTTTCCACCGGGGCGTTGCTGTTCCGGAACCTGAGAGCGCGGCAGGCCGCATGGCCTGCGACCGTTTCAGCGGAACGTCCGCGCAGGCCTGTTTCTCCGAATACCGTGATGCCATGCCTGTGCCGCAGTTTAACCAGTACGGCATTGCCCGCGCCTTCCGGCCGGGGACCTCCGTTCCTGCCGTTTATCACGCATATGGAAGAATCGGAAAGACCGAGCGCGGCGAATTCGGGAGAGAGAAGCGCGGCGCATTCCCTTTTTGCAATCTCGTCCGGCAGGTGATGGGCATAAACAAGCGCTTCCGTTTCCAGTGTCGGACCCGGTTCATTTTTCGCGGCTTCCGCAAAGTCAGTTCCGAACACGAGCGCTTTCGCGGGAGTCACGCTTACCGTGACGCTGCCGCCCCCGATCTGCATGTAGCCGGGACGGGACATGGTTGCGGCGAGGCGCGGTCCCATGCGTTCCAGCCAGGGCAGAAGTGTCCCGGCCATGAATTCAAACGGCGGAGCGCAGGGCACATGGGTTCCCCCTGTCACCGTGATGCGTGAGGGGGTGTCTGCCGTCAGAAGCGGCGGCAGAACGGCCTGAAGCAGCAGGGTGGCACTGCCGCCTCCGCCTACGGCAAAATGGTATTCCCCGGCGCGGAGCGGGCCGGGCGCGAAACGCAGTTCACGGGAGGCCATTTCGTCTCCTGCGACTTCCGCCCCGCACAATTCACCCGCCGCTCTGACGCAGGCCAGGTGCTGACGCTTCAGCCCCGGCGATGGGCGGCCCGCCCGGATATTCTTCATGCGGAAGGGACGGCCCAGACTCATGGACAGCGCCAGCGCAGCGCGCAGAATTTGGCCTCCACCCTCTCCCATGCTGCCGTCCACCAGAATTTCGTCCTTCATTAAAAGTTCCTCTATGGCTTGAAACTTCCCCCTTCAGGGGAAAAGAGCTTCTGACAACACGGTGAGGCCGATGAAGTCCTTCTTGCAAGCCCTCCCTTGAGGGGAGGCCATCCGCGTTGCATCTGTCCGTCGTGCTGCGGAGTCGGCCGGTGTCTGTGGATTGATACATCATGCTGTCCCTTTCCGCTGCTCTGAAGTGACGGGGATGCATCCTTCCCTCCGCGCCCCGTGAGCCGGCTCATGATATATGCCCACGGGGCGCCGCGCGATGCGGATGGGGAGATT